>NZ_JADLQX010000048.1 GCF_015477605.1 Nocardia amamiensis | reverse complement strand
TGTTGCAGGCACCGGTGGAGCTGGCGCCCTTGATCGACCCGAACGTGCACTCCTGCGGCACCGTCTACCCGCACGGGGTGAAAGAACTCTCGCATCCGGAGCCGGGCGTGTTCCTGGCCGGGATGAAAAGCTACGGCCGCGCCCCGACGTTCCTGGCGATGACCGGCTACGAACAGGTCCGCTCGCTGGCCGCCGCGCTGGCCGGGGACCACGAAGCCGCCGAACGCGTCGAACTCGTCCTGCCCGACACCGGTGTCTGCGGCGGCTCCGGAGTCTTCGACGCCCCGGCCGAGGAACCCGCTGAAACCACAGCTGGTGGTGGCTGCTGTGGTGGTGCACCGACGGGGCAGGACGTGTTGTCGTCGGGTCCGGTGGCGTTGCAGGAGCTGCCGTTGACCGCTGTGCCCGCGCGCTGAGGCGGCCGGTTGTGATGGAGGCTGTTTCCGCGCCACCACAGCCGGTGGCCACCGGGGCCGGGTTGCGGTGGGTGTTGGTGGTGCTGTGCGTCACCGAGATCACCAGCTGGGGAATCCTGTTCTACGCCTTCCCCGTGCTGCTCGGGCACATCACCACCGACACCGGCTGGCCGGCGACCGCGCTGACCGCCGCGTTCTCCGCCGGGCAACTGCTTGCCGCCCTCACCGGCATCCCCGTGGGCCGCTGGCTCGACCGCCACGGCCCCCGCGGCATCATGACCACCGGATCGCTGCTGTCCATACCCGCCTTGATCCTGGTGGCGACCGCACCCACCCTGGTGTGGTTCGTCGCGGGCTGGCTGCTGGCAGGGATCGCGATGGGGGCGGTGCTGTATCCCCCGGCGTTCGCCGCCCTCACCCGCTGGTACGGCCCGAACCGGATCCGCGCGCTGACAGTGCTGACCTTGGCCGCGGGTTTGGCCTCCACCGTCTTCGCTCCGTTGACCGCGGCCCTGGTCGCGCACATGGATTGGCGGACGACATATCTGGTGCTGACGGTGATTCTCGCGGTCGTGACCGTGCCGGGGCACTGGTTCGGGCTGCGGCTGCCGTGGCCGCCGCGCCCGGCCGCCGAACCCGAACACGCCCACCTCACCCACCCCGGACCGGTGGCGCGCAGCCGCGCGTTCCTGGTGCTGGCGATCTCGTTGAGCGTCAGCGGGTTCGCCTCCTTCGCCGTGGTGGTCACCCTGGTGCCGTTGCTGACCGAACGCGGTCTCGACACCACCGTCGCCGCGGTCGCGCTCGGGTTGGGTGGCGCGGGGCAGGTCGCCAGCCGCCTGGGCTACGCGACCCTTGCCGCCCGCACCAGCGTCCGCACCCGCACCGTCGCAATTCTGCTCGCCATCGCCGCCACTACCGCCCTGCTCGGGGTGTTCACCACCGCTGCCGCGCTGATCGCGGCCGCGATCGCCGCCGGTATGGCACGCGGCGTGTTCACCCTGCTGCAAGCCACCGCAGTCACCGACCGCTGGGGCAGCGCCCACTACGGCCAGCTCACCGGCCTGCTGTCCGCGCCCCTGACCATCACCATGGCCCTGGCCCCCTTCGGCGCCACCGCCCTGTCCGCCGCGGTCGGCGGGTACGCCACCGCGTTCCTCATCCTCGGCGCCCTCGCCGCCGCTGCCGCGCTACTGGCCGCCGCGAGCATCCCCACCACGCCTGTGAAAGAACCCCACCCATGACCAGCACTCTGCAGCCCGCACCGTCACCCGGCCGATCACCGTCCCCGCGGACGCTGGTGCGCGGCGGTCGAGTGAAATCCTCGGACCGAACCACAATCACCTACCTCGCCCGCGGCAAGGGCCCCGTCGTGCTCGGTGTGCGCGGTGGGCTCGGCAGCGCGATCAGCCTGCTGCCGCTGGCCGAGCACCTCGCCGACGATTTCGAGGACTCATGAGCGACGCCATCGTCATCGGGGCTGGCCAATCCGGCCTGGCCGCCACCTACCACCTGCGCCGCCGTGGCCTGACGGTCACCCTGATCGAAGCCGGCAGCGAACCCGTCGGCTCCTGGCCGCACTACTACGACAGCCTCACCCTGTTCTCACCCGCCCGATACAGCTCCCTACCCGGCATGCCCTTCCCCGGCGACCCCGACCACTACCCCCACCGCGACGAAGTCGTCGACTATCTCCGTCGCTACGCCAGCAGCCTCGATGCCGACATCCATCTCGAGCACCGTGTGGACACCGTCACCCACGACGGACGCACCTTCACCGCCCACACCAACACCGGCGCCGCGTTCGGCGCGCCCCGCCTGATTGCGGCCACCGGCGGGTTCGCCTCCCCGAACATCCCCGTTCTCCCCGGCCAGGACAGCTTCACCGGGAAACTCCTGCACGCCAGCCGATACCGTTCCCCACACGTCTTCACCGGACAGAACGTGATCGTCATCGGCGCAGGCAACACCGCCGTGCAAATCGCCGCCGAACTCGCCCAGCACGCCACCGTCACACTCGCCAGCCGACACCCGGTGAAGTTCGTCCCACAGCGACCCCTCGGGCGAGACCTGCACTTCTGGTTCCGGATCACCGGATTCGACACCCTCCCACTCGGCCGATTCGTCACCCACCCACCAACCCAACCCGTCCTCGACACCGGCCGCTACTGCACCGCCCTCGCCACCGACAACCCCACCACCCGACCCATGTTCACCCGTCTCGACCGCACCACCGCCATCTGGCCTGACGGCACACGCCAGCCCGCAGACACCGTCATCCTCGCCACCGGCTACCGACCGCATCTGCCCTACCTGAAAGATCTCGGCGCACTCACCGTCAACCACACCCCTCGCCACCGGCAGGGACTCTCCCTCACCCACCCCGGCCTGGGCTACCTCGGGCTGGAATGGCAACGCACCCCCTCCTCCAACTCTCTGCGCGGAGTCGGCCGCGACGCCCAACACCTCATAACCAGAATCACCAGCCGTAAGCTGACGACATCGGCACGCATCGATGCCCATCCGAGGTCATGAACCAGCCGAAGTCACGGCGCCAGTCCGACCATGTGCACGCAACAAGCGATCCGGGGCTCACGTAACGGCATGAGCGTGCGCTACGCATTTACAAGCACGCCGAGGGCGACAGGCTCATCGATCCCTCCAGCAACTCAGCATCGGCAGCAAGGCTTCCGGGCCGGCGTGCTGGCAAAGGCGATGTTCTGAGAGCAGCGAGCAGTCGCGGGAAGTTCTTCGCGTTGCGTCCGGCACCGGTGATGACCCCGAGCTGGACGAGCTGATCGTCATGCTGCACATCCAAACCGCTGGCGACCGGCAAGCTGTCATCGATTTGGCGCTTCACGATCTCGACCGCGACAACTGCCTGGTGCGGTTGCGGACGCGGGGTGGTGGGTTTCACTGGGATCCGGTTTCTCCCCGTCTCATGGCCGCGCTGGGAAGGCATGCCGAACTGTCGATCGCTCGTCGCGGCGTGACAGGCGCCTGCCGACGAGAGATTCGCGTTGCCGAGGTGCCCGTCGCTAACCGCTCGTCTCGGGTTGGCATACCCGGAACTCGATCTGCTCGAGTTTGTTTGCTCTACCAACGCACGCTCGAGGGATACATTGCCGCGCAGGCTATTCGCAGTGGATGAGCCGTCGCGGCCAGCGGCGATCTACTGGTTCGCCGGGCCCCGGGCCGTGGTCAGAGCAGGAGATGGAAGATGTCGAAGGCGACGTTCCATTCGGCGGTCCCGGGGTTTTTACGGTCCGGTTCGATCGTGACGAATGTGTGCGCCAGCGCCACGCTCAAGCCCCCGACAATCAGCGGCAGTCGCTGCTCGGTCGCCTCGGAAAGGGCCACGTCCAACGGCGGCCGGGCCGCCAGTTGATCGAGCACAGACTGCAGCTCGATCTCCTCATCCAGCTTTTCGAACCGGTGGATGCTCTCCTGCAGTCCCTTGGTGATCGGCAGGTCCCACGGTTCGATCACGTCCCTCAGGTTTGCCTTTGCCGAGGCCTTGCCGATGAGGACCAGATCGTAGATCTTGTCGTCGATGAAATCCGTGTAGCGCTTGAGGTCGTTCCGGTCGACCTGCAGGCCGGCCACTGCCCGGAAGAATTGCTGGAATTTCACGGTACCCATCACTGGCATGTCGTCAGCTCCTGTCGAAGTATTCATGGATTTGGCGAACCGCCATCGCTCCCTCACCGACAGCGGAGGCGACCCGTTTCACGGAGCCGGTGCGGACGTCGCCGACAGCGAACAGGCCGGGCAGGCTTGTTTCGAGCGTCCTCGACGGCCGGTCGCCGATCCACTGGTTGCCGTCCTCACGGGCGTGGACCGCGTCCACGCCCGTGAGGACGAAGCCGTGGTCGTCGAGTGCGATCGTGTCGGCCAGCCACCCGGTGTGCGGCACCGCCCCGATGAAGACGAACAGGGCGTGTACCCGGAGAGTGGCCTGTTCGCCCGTGTGATTGTTCTCGACCACAATCTGGTCGAGGTACTTCTCACCGTGGACCTCGCGAATCTCGGTATTCCGGTGGACGGACACGCGCGGATGGCGCTCGATCTGCTCGACGAGGTACCGGGACATGCTCTTTCCGAGGTCACCGCCGCGGATGAGCAGGTGAACGTGGGAAACACGGTCCGCGAGAAAAACAGTGGCCTGTCCGGCGGAGTTACCGCCGCCGACGATGGCCACCGGGTCGGTGCCGCACATCCGCGCTTCCTGATGGGTTGCGGCGTAGTACACGCTCGTCCCCTCCAGTACCTCGATCCCCGGAACCGCCAGCTTGCGGTATCGCGCCCCGGTGGCGAGCACGACGGTCCGGCCACGAACCGTGCCGCCGTCCGCCAGCCGGAGCACGTGGTGCCCGTCCTCGGACCCCACACCGGTCACCTCCGCCGACACCAGGATGCGGGCGCCGAACTTCCCGGCCTGGATCACGGCTCGCTCCGCCAATTCGGCGCCGGAGATCCCTGCCGGGAAGCCGAGGTAGTTCTCGATCCGGGAGGAGGTACTGGCCTGGCCGCCTGCGGCGAACGACTCCAGTGTCACCGTGTTCAACCCGTCCGAGGCGCCGTACACGGACGCGGCCAGACCGGCCGGTCCCGCTCCCACCACGACGAGGTCGCACACGTCCTGGGCTGCGTCCCGGACCGAGTCAGGGACCGGAAGGCCGACGATGCGGGCGAGTTCCGCATTCGTGGGATTGCGCAGCACCTTCTCGCCGTGCCAGATCACGACGGGGGTGTCCTCGGGGGCGACGTCCAGGCTGCGCAGCAGCTGCTCCGCCCGTTCGTCCTGCTCCACATCGATCCACCTGTGGGGCAATCGGTTTCGCATGGCGAACTGCCGAAGCCGCAACGTATCCGGTGAATAGCAGGAGCCGATGATCCGGAATCCCGAACCGAGCCCGATCAGCAGGTGCCGCCGCACCAGGTAGGCGCGCAGGATCAGATCGCTGAGCACGGGATCGTGGGAAACCAGCTCGCGCACCCGGTCGGCCGGGACAACGAGTATCTCGCCGTCCTCGATCGCCTCGGCGGTGAAGAACGCCACCTGGCCTTCCAGCAAACCGAGCTCGCCCAGGAATCGGCCGGGACCATGCACGCGCAGTATCCAGCGTTCACCGTCTCCGTCGCCCTCGTCGATGATCGCGACCTTGCCCGAGAGGATGACGAAGAAGTCGTTGCTGGGTTCGCCCTCTCGGATCAGCACCTCACCGGCGCGAACCGATCGACGCGTGCCACCGACCTCGAGTGTCGCGACCTGGTCGTCCGTCAGCCGCGGGAATGCTCCGAGTTCATCCGGAGTCTCGTCGAGCGGCGGAATGTCGGGTGCGGGAGCGGCGTCCTCAGACGAAGTTCTGGTCGACATAGCACCAGCGCCAATCTTCACCTGGCTCCATCGACTGGACGATCGGATGGCCGATGGCGTGAGCGTGCGCGCTCGCGTGCTTGCCCGGCGAGGAGTCGCAGCAACCGACGTGTCCGCACGTCAGGCACAGCCTCAGATGTACCCACGGGGTGCCGAGGCGAAGACATTCCTCGCAGCCCCGCGGAGTCCGGGGTACGACGGGCCGGATCGCGGTCACGTGTGGGTCAACATGGACAGAAGTCATGGCTTCGTCTCCTTGCCTGCATTTTCCGAGAGCGCCTGATCGAGCCATGTGCGCAGTTGTGGTACCGGAGCGGCGCCCGCCTGACGAGCCAGGACCTCGCCCCGGTCCATCACCAGCAGAGTCGGTACGGCGCGGATGGTGAACCGTTCGGCCGTCCTGGGCGCAGCATCCACGTCGATCTTCACCAGCTTGATTCGACCCGCGCGTTCCTTGGCGAGCTGCTCGAGCGCCGGACTGACCATGCGGCACGGGCCACACCACGTCGCCCAGAGGTCGACGAGCACAGGCACCGAGGATTTCTCGGCGACCTCCGCGAAGTCGTCGTCCCCTGCCGAGGCGATCCAGGGCAGCGGCTCGTGGCAATTCCCGCAGCGCGGTTTTCCTTCCCCGGCCGCCGCTACCTTGTTGACCTTTCCGCAGTTCGGGCACTTCACCTTTTCGGATCCCATGACAGCACCTCTTCTCAGGCCGCCGCGACCGCGGGTTCGGCATACGCGACGGCGAGCTCGCCGCGGTCCACCGTGACACGGATGGTGCTACCCGGTTCGATCTCGCCGCGCAACAGCGCACGACCTATCTTGGTTTCGACCTCGTGGGCGATGTACCGCCGCAGCGGCCGCGCACCGTAGACCGGGTCGAAACCGTGCTCGGCGATGAGCCGGCGCGCTTCCGGCGTGATATCCAGATGTATCTGCCGCTCCGACAATCTGTTGCGAAGATCGGTGAGTTGTAGCTCGACGATGTGCTCGATCTGGGGCAGCGTGAGCGGGGTGAACATCACGATGTCGTCGACCCGATTGAGGAATTCGGGGCGGAAGTGCCCGCGCAGTTCCGCCAGCACTCTCTCCCGGGCATCCGGTTTGATCTCGCCGTCGGCTGTGACTCCCTCGAGGAGATACTGGGATCCGATGTTGGAGGTCATGATGATCACCGTGTTCCGGAAATCGACCTGCCTGCCTTGAGAATCGGTGATCCGGCCGTCATCGAGCACCTGCAGCAGGGTATTGAAGACGTCGGCGTGGGCCTTCTCGATCTCGTCGAAGAGCACCACGGAGTACGGCTTGCGGCGCACCGCCTCGGTGAGCTGGCCGCCCTCGTCGTATCCGACGTACCCGGGGGGCGCACCGATGAGCCTGCTCACCGTGTGCCGCTCCTGGTACTCGCTCATGTCCAGGCGCACCATGTTGTCTTCGCTGTCGAAGAGGGCACTGGCCAGTGTCTTTGCGAGCTCGGTCTTTCCCACGCCCGTAGGGCCCAGGAAGATGAACGAACCGATCGGCCGGCGCGGGTCACGGATACCCGACCTCGCCCGGATCACCGCGTCTGCGACCAGTTGCACCGCCTCGTCCTGACCGACGACCCTCTCGTGCAAAATCTCGTCGAGCTTCAACAGCTTCTCCCGCTCGCCTTCCTGCAGCCGGGCGACCGGGATACCCGTCCATGCGGCCACGATCTCTGCGATCTCGTCTTCGGTGACCACTTCACGCAGCAACGGATTTCGGCCCTGCCTGGTGGCCAGTTGCTCCTCCGCCGCCTTGAGTCTGCGTTCCAGCTCGGTGATCTCGCCGTATCGCAACTCGGCGGCCCGGTTGAGGTCGTAGTTGCGCTCGGCCTCCTCGGCCTCGTGGCGCAACCGTTCCAGCTCTCCCCGCAGCTCCTGCACTCGCCGGATCGCCTGCCGCTCGGCCTCCCACTGAGCGTGCCTGGAGTCGGCCTCGGCCCGTAGGTCGGCCAGCTCCTTGCGCAGCTCTTCGAGGCGCGCCTTGCTGGCCGCGTCCGTTTCTTTGGACAGCGCGGCCTCTTCGATCTCCAGCCGGGTCACTTTCCGGGTGAGCTCGTCGAGTTCGGCGGGCAGCGAGTCGATTTCGGTGCGTTGCCGAGCGCATGCCTCATCGACCAGGTCGATCGCCTTGTCCGGAAGGAAGCGGTCGGTGATGTACCGGTGCGAGAGGGTCACGGCGGCAACCAGGGCGCCGTCCTTGATCTTCACGCCGTGAAACACCTCGAGGCGTTCCCGAAGTCCGCGCAGAATCGAGATCGCATCCTCGATGCTGGGCTCGTCGACGAGAACGGTCTGGAAGCGACGCTCCAGTGCCGCATCGGATTCGATGTGCTTGCGATATTCGTCGAGAGTGGTGGCGCCGATCATGTGTAGTTCGCCGCGGGCGAGCATCGGCTTGAGCATGTTGCCGGCGTCGAGAGACCCGTCGCCGCCGACTGATCCCGCGCCCACAACGGTATGTAGCTCGTCGACGAACAACAGGATGCGCCCCTCTGCCGCCTTCACCTCCGACAGCACCGCCTGCAGTCGCTCCTCGAACTCGCCGCGGTACTTCGCGCCGGCCACCAGGGAACCCATGTCGAGCGAGAAGATCGTCTTGTCGCGCAGGCCCTCGGGCACGTCGCCGCGGACTATCCGCTGGGCGAGGCCCTCGACGATCGCGGTCTTACCGACGCCGGGGTCGCCGATCAGCACCGGATTGTTCTTCGTCTTCCGGCTCAGGATCTGCGTTACCCTGCGGATCTCGGCATCTCGGCCGATGACCGGATCGAGGTTGCCTGCCCGGGCCTCGGAGACGAGATCGCGTCCGTACTTCTCCAGCGCCTCGTAGGCCCCCTCCGGGGTCGCCGATGTGACACGCTGGTGGCCGCGCACGGTGGTCAAGGCGGTGAGGAAGGACTCTCGCGTGACCCCATGACTGGCGAGGACCCTGCCTGCCGCAGTAGCCGACCCCTCCTCGGAGAGGGCCATCACGAGATGCTCCACTGACACGTAGGAATCCTTGAGTCGCTTCGCCTCCCGTTCCGCGGCGTCGAGCAGCTTGGCCAGGCGCTGAGTGATCATCACCTGACCGGGCGTCGCGCCGGGGCCGCTGACCTTCGGCCTACGCGACAGTTCACGTTCCAGATCGGATCGCAGGGCATCGACGTTGGCGCCGGCCTGCTCGAGCAGTCGGGGTACCAGCCCTTCCCGCTGATCGACCAACGCGAGCAGCAGGTGTTCTCCGTCGACCTCGGTGTGACTCATTCTGGTCGCAATATTCTGGGCTTCCTGCAGGGCTTCTCGTGACCTTTCAGTCAGGCTGCCGGTGTCCATGGGGTGCCCTCCTTCCGCGGGAAGCTGCTTCGAGTTTCTCGATTCGATCCAGCAGATCGAGCACGAGCCCGATTGCCGAGTAGTTCAGGCCCAGACCGGTCCGCAGCCGTTGGATGCGGGCGGCATGGGCCACTTCGGATGGTTCGAACCACATCTCGCCGCCGGCGTCTCGGTGGGCGTCGAGCAGGCCGAGCGCCACAAGCCTTCGTGCCAGGTCCGGGTGCAGCCCGGTACGTTCGGCGAAGGCATCTGGCGACAATCCGGGACGGCGAACCAATACGTACCGGGTGACCGGGGTCGGGGTGCTCATGTCTCTTTCCTCGGATCGAAGTTCGATTCGGTGGCCAACTGCTCGAACAGCTCGCGTTCGCGTGCTGTCGGTTTCGACGGCACCATCACCTTGATCTCGGCGTAGAGGTTGCCGTTGGCGCCACGCGGATTGGGCATTCCTTCTCCGCGCAGCCGTAGCTTCCTTCCCGTCGACGAGCCCGGCGCCACTTTGACTTTCGCCTCGCCACCCGGGGTGGGAACGACGACGGTCGACCCGAGCACCGCCTCCCATGGCGATACGGGCAGGTCCACGTAGATGTCCCGGCCCTGTACCCGGAACCGGGAATGCGGCTTGATCCGCACCACGAGGTACAGATCCCCGGGCGGCGCGTCACCGTTGCTCCGCCCGCCTTGCCCGGCCAGCCGGATTCTCTGGCCGTCCAGGACACCGGCAGGAATGTCGACGTCGTACTGACGTCCGTCCAGTCTGAGTGTGCGTTTGCCGCCCCGATACGCCTGTTCCAGAGTCAGTTCCAGTTCCGCTTCCTGATCGGCGCCGGGAATCGGCCCGTACCCGCCGGCGCCGCCGAACATCTGCCCGAAGAGGTCCTCGAAGTCGACCGCGCCCTCGCCACCGAAACCTTGACCGAAGTGCACCCTTCTGCCCGCGCCGCCGTACCCACCGGCGCTTGCCCGGACCCGTTCGTCGTAGTCCTCGGGCACACGCCGGAAGTCCTCACCGAATCGGTCGTAGCGTTTCCGGGTGTCCGGGTCGGATAACACTTGGTAGGCCTCGTTGGCCTCCTTGAACTTGTCCTCCGCAGTAGGGTCCTTGTTCACGTCGGGGTGATACTTGCGCGCCAGCTTGCGGTACGCCTGCTGGATTTCGTCGGCGCCGGCGCCGCGCGGGACACCGAGCGCTTCGTAGTAGTCACGCGCCATCGGTGCTCACCCCTCGGGTCGGCTGACGACCACCGAGGCGGGACGCAACTGCCGACCGTCCTCTCCATAGCCCGGGCGCAAGACCTCGATCACGGTCCCGGAGGGAACGTCGGGTTGGGCCACCACGCTGACCACTTCGTGTAGCTCCGGGGAGAACGGCACACCGACCTCGTCGTGGCGCTCGAAGCCGAACTGCGCCAGCACCTGCACCGCCTGCTCCCGGATCGCCTTCACGCCCTCGACGACGGCCTGGGGATCGCTGCCCGCATGGGCCAGAGCGAGCTCCAAATTGTCCAGCACCGGGAGCCACGCAGCGGAAACCTTCGCCACCTCCGCGGCGCGTGCACGGTCCAGATCCTTGGCAAACCGCTTGCGCAGGTTGTCCAGATCTGCGAGGGCCCTGCGCCAGCGGTCCTCGAGTTGAGCCAGTTCGGCTCCTGTGTGGGTGCGATCGGGCGCCGTCTCGGTCTGATCCCCGTCGGTCGCCGACTCGGTAGTCGACTCGGTCGTCGAATGATCTGCAGACCTTTCCATCGTGTGCCTCAGCTTCGATCGAATTCGGCGTCGATCACGTCGTCGTCATCCGACGACGCAACGTCTCCGCCTGCCCGGTGTCCGTCTCCGCCGCCGGCCTGGACCGGTGCGAGCCCGTAGAGCAGCTGCTGCAGCTCGGAGGTGAGTGGCTCTACTTCCGCGGGTGGAGCACTGTCTTTCACGGCTTTCCTGGCATCGGCGATCAGCATCTCGGCGCGTGCCCTGTCGTGCGGTGGGGCACTGTCACCGAGTTCGGCGAGTCGCCGTTCCACTTGATAGGCAACCGAATCGAGCGCGTTGCGCGCATCGACCGCCTTTCGCAGCGCCTCATCCTCGGCCCGGTTCCGTTCGGCCTCCGCCAGCATGCGCTCGACCTCACTCTGGTCCAGGTTGCCCTGCTCACTGATCGTGATGCTCTGCTCCTTACCGGTGTCCTTGTCGCGGGCGGTGACGTGGAGGATGCCGTTGGCATCGATGTCGAACGTGACTTCGACTTGGGCCTCGCCACGGGGTGCGGGGCGGATGTCTTCCAGCCGGAACCGACCGAGCACCCGGTTGTCGGCGGCCCGTTCGCGTTCGCCCTGCAGGACCACGACATCCACTGCGGGCTGATTGTCTTCCGCGGTGGCGAACACTTCACTGCGCCGGACCGGGATCGTCGTGTTGCGCTCGATGATCTTGGTCATCACCCCGCCCTGGGTCTCGACGCCGAGGGACAGCGGGGTGACATCGAGCAACAGCACATCGGAGACCTCGCCCTTGAGCACGCCCGCCTGGACTGCGGCACCGAGCGCCACGACCTCGTCCGGGTTGACGCTCATGTTGGGGTCCTTGCCGCCGGTGAGCCGGCGAACCAGCGCCTGCACCGCCGGAATACGTGTCGAACCACCGACCAGAATCACCTCGTCGATGTCGTTAGCGGTGACCTTGGCGTCACTCATCGCCTGCTTCACCGGGCCGAGGCAGCGTTCCACCAGATCCGCCGTCAGATCCTCGAACTTCGATCGCATGATCGTGGTGGTCAGGTGCTTGGGACCGTTCGCGTCAGCGGTGACGAAGGGCAAGTTGACCTGGGCCTGTGTCACCGAGGACAACTCGACCTTGGCTTTCTCTGCTGCCTCGAAGAGGCGCTGCAACGCCTGCGCATCCTTGCGCAGATCGATGTTCTCCGCCCGTTGGAATTCGTCGGCGAGGTAGTCCACCAGACGTCGGTCGAAGTCGTCGCCGCCGAGATGGGAGTCGCCGGCCGTGGAACGAACCTCGACCACTCCCTCGCCGACGTCGAGCAGGCTCACGTCGAAGGTGCCGCCGCCGAGGTCGAAGACCAATACGGTCTCGTGGGTCTGCTTGTCCATGCCGTACGCCAGTGCCGCGGCGGTCGGCTCGTTGATGATCCGCAAAACCTCGAGGCCTGCGATCCGGCCGGCGTCCTTGGTGGCGTTGCGCTGCGCGTCGTTGAAGTACGCGGGAACGGTGATGACCGCTTCCTTGACCTTCTCACCGAGGAACTTGCTCGCGTCGTCGACGAGCTTGCGTAGCACCAGGGCACTGATCTCCTCCGGCGCGTACTTCTTGCCCCGCACGTCGAATCGAGCCTCACCGTTGTCACCCGGTACGACGTCGAAACTGACCGCTTTGGCCTCCTCGGAGACCTCGTCGTAATGACGTCCGATGAAGCGTTTGGCCGAATATATTGTGCCCTTCGGATTCAAGATCGCCTGCCGTCGGGCGAGCTGACCCACCAGCCGCTCCCCGCTCTCGGTGAACGCCACCACCGACGGCGTCGTCCGCGCTCCCTCGGCATTGGAGATCACCACCGGCTCGCCGCCTTGCCAGCTTGCGATGACCGAGTTCGTGGTGCCCAGGTCGATACCTACAGCGGTCGCCATGACTCATTCCTTTCGATCGGTCCGGCCGGTGAGCAGGCGAACGGCTTCGTCCGCATCCTCGACGTCGGCGAGGACTTCGCAGTGACGTGGTTGTAATGACTGGATTGAGGTGAAGTCGCGCCGGCCGCCCTGCAGCGCGTACATGAGTAAGCCGAGCCAGGACGCCGACAACAGCGCCGAACACCAGCCCGTAGCAGGCGAGCATGAGGCCTGCGTGCAGCGGCTGGACCCAGTCGAGTAATCCGCGGATCCAGCCGAACAGTGTGCCGTCAGCGCGCCCGCGGCGGCGCCTCGCAGAGCGGCCCAGCCGTGGTTCCATCGGCCGACGACCTGCTCGACCAGCTCGATGTCGCGTCCGACGACGGCCGGTTTGTCGACCGTGAAATGCTGGTCGGAGAGGTAGTCGACGGCGCTTTCAGCGTCGGGGTAGTTCTCGGACGGTGCCGTTGCCTGGCGCGCAGGTTGGTTCGGACGTATCGGCGAGGTTCCACGATTGGACTCTGACATCACGCCCCCTGGGCGTCGATGATTCGGTGTTCGCCGAGCCGGTGCGAACCAGTTCGGCGTCCGGCCGGTCGGTCAACCGCTTGAACTCACGGACGGCTCAACCGCTGAAAGTTCTTCATCCGCCTGTAGGCGGCGACAGAACGGGGAGGCGGTGGCGTCCACACCCCGACTGGGGCATAGGAGTGCCGGAACCCGCTCGAGGCGGCCGGTGCGCGCACTCCGGGCATCAGCCACTACCCCGGTGCTTCCACGAGTAGAACTCCGATACGAAAGATCGGGACTGCTGAGCGGTGTGACAAGGTCCCAGCAAGTCGAAAGTAGGAAGCCAACTACGCCACACAGTGTAGTCACGGGAGCACCGGGAGTCACGGCTCCATGCCCGCTCGCGCCAGCGGCCACTTGCGCAAGGACTTCACCGACGAGGCATTGGCGCCGTCCACCTGGACGTCGACTTCGTGGATGCGTGGATGCGTGGATGAGGGGGAAGCGGCCGGTCTGGCTACGATCGGCTGCCGCCCCGGCAACCGGGCTGGTATCCCTGGCGATCTGGGGTCGCGGCGACGACGGCACACCGATATCGGTGTTCGCCCGTCGCCTCGGTCGCGACATCGAGGTGTACAACGCCGCATACCTCACGGCAGACCAGGCCGCGGACTTCGAGAAGTGGGAGGCGACCCGCAATGACTGATCCGTTCTTGAACATGAGCCCCGCCGAGATGGCGGCGATGACCGAGCGCCTCGAGTTCACCGATGAACCGGCCACCCCGCCGATCGAGACCGGCCCGGGCGCGGAACCCGTCCTCATCCCCCGATCGGTGAAGCTGACCCGTGACCTCGATCAGGCGTGCAAGCGCCGCGCCGCGAACCTCGGCATGTCACAATCGGCCTACATCCGCTCGTTGATCGAGCGCGACGTGGCCGAGGCCGGAACCGGCGAGCAGCGACCGGCTTGGGTGCGCGAACTCATGGCCGTGATCGCTCAGCACGAGAACGACGAGAACCGCAAGGCATCCTGAGCCGAGTTCAGCGGTCGAGGTCGACCAGCCGGGATGACCGTTCGGCTGGAGGCCGCGCTGGCCGCGTTCCGGCAGAGATGACCGCGACGCTGTCGCCCTCGCCCCCATCGACGGCGGCAGCGTCGCGTCCCGCACCGGTTCGCGGTGCTGCGCAGGCGTTCACCGGGACCGGACCTGGCAGTCCCCGGGTGCCAGCCAGGGTCAGGAGTACCGAGACGGTGCGTGGACAGACCTGGTTGCCCATGCCGAGGGTGAGTCCGGCGTGGACCCTTCGGTAGCCGTATGTGCCTCGAGAGGCGATGTGAACCTCACGAATCAGGCCGGTCAGCCACTGGCGACGTAGCGGGGTCGTGTCGTATCTCGTTTCAGCTTAACGGTATTCGATCGGCCTGCGAGGTATCGGTGACGGCCAGGGCGGTTCCGGTCGACACGAATGAGCGGCGGGAGTGTATAGGATCCGATCCGGGCTGCTCGGCCTCCAGCAACGTCCGCCTGCAGCGTGCCATCTCCCGAATCATGGCGTCGTCGAACTCGCGGCGCGCTTGAATCGCCCGGCTGATGGGGTTGCGGGGGCAGGTCAGGCTGAGTGGTCCGTCTCGTCGAGGTTTCCGAATTGCGACAAAGGCTTACACCACCTCGCGTTACGTGTACAGGTTTGTCGCGGTGCCCAGGTCCCGGACCACGTCGGCCAGCGCGCGGACCATCTCCGTCTCCTCGCGCCAGACCAGGGCCCAGCGCAGGCTCCAGTCGTGGATCGGCAGGTACACGATGTCCGGGCGGGTGTTGTACCGCGCCACGTGCGCGCCCAGGTTGTGGATGCCCTCGCCGTTGGCCACGTGGAGGAAGATGTCGTCCAGACTCGCGATGTTCGGCTGATGGCGTTCGATCGGCCGGCCGCTGGGGGTGTGGAACGGGGTGAACGCGTCGCCCCAGTATTCGGGGCCTTCCGGACCCTGCATGATGCCCCGGCCTGCGAACACCTCGATCGACACCGACTTCTCCTCCGCCAACTCATGGTCGGCTGCCACCAGCAGCACGCTGTGCTCGGTGTAGATCATCGGGCCCACGGTCAGGTCTGGCTCCTC
This sequence comes from Nocardia amamiensis, assembly GCF_015477605.1. Classification (GTDB taxonomy): domain Bacteria; phylum Actinomycetota; class Actinomycetes; order Mycobacteriales; family Mycobacteriaceae; genus Nocardia; species Nocardia amamiensis_A. The sequence goes on along the minus strand of NZ_JADLQX010000048.1, from coordinate 24,359 downwards.
CAATGGCAGCCACGCGACCAGCACGTCGACGTCGCCGCTGCGGATGGGGCCGAACGCGTTCACGAATGGGTTGTGCCGGATCTTCAGGCCCCACTGGGGGTTCCTCGCGCGGAACGCCTCCCAGACCGGGCGCAGGTCGTGAGCGTTGCCGGGCAGCATCCCGACCCGCAGCACACCCGTCTTGCCTTCGGCCGCCAGCCTCGCCCGCGCCATGCCCTCACGCAGACCGCGGTATGCGGGCAGCAGGTCCGCGCGCAGCTGCTCACCGACCGAGGTCAGCCGGACCGACCGGTTCGTGCGGTCGAACAGCGCCGCGCCGACGCCGCGTTCCTGCTTCTTGATCGCCTGGCTGACCCGCGCCTGGGTCACGTGCAGCCGCTGTGCTGTCCTTCCGAAATGGAGTTCCTCGGCCAGCGTTAGGAAGATCTCGATGTCCCGTAGCTCCAACGTGTTCCTTGATCCATAACCGCCGTGTTATCGCCGCGATACGAGAACTCTTGTTGTTTCGGACGCGGTGCGGGCCAAAGCTTAATCACAAACCGGAAGGCAAGGAGTACATGAGATGTCACAGACCGTGAGCTGGGACCGGCAGGGCAACTCGACGATGGCCGGCGGCAGGGGGCTGGCGAACGCCGGTCGGCTGCGGGACGTGCTGTCCCGGCACGTCGAGGTCGGCACCGTCCCCGGGCTGGTAGCGCTGGTCAGCAGAGGCGACGATGTGTACGTCGAAGCGCTCGGCAGCCTCCACGACGACGTGACCGTTCCCATGCGCCGCGACACGATCTTCCGCATGGCGTCGCTGACCAAGCCGGTCACGGCCGCCGCCGTGATGATCCTCGTCGAGGAGTGCCGGCTGAGATTGGACGACCCGGTGGAGACCTGGCTGCCGGAACTGGCCAACCGCCGGGTGCTCAGCCGCGTCGACGCCGAACTCGACGACACCGCCCCCGCGGTCCGGCCCATCACCGTGCGGGACCTGTTGACGCTGACTTTCGGCTTCGGGCTGGTGTTCGCGCCGAGCCCGATCCAGGCGGCGATGGTGGAGCTCGGCGTCGTCGGCGACGGCACCGCGAACTGGCCGGCCATCGGCCAGGACGAGTGGCTGCGTCGGCTGGGCACGCTTCCACTCGTGTACCAGCCGGGGGACCGGTGGCAGTACCACGTCGGCTCCGACGTGCTCGGTGTGCTCGTGTCGCGGGTGGCCGGCCAGCCGTTCGCGGCGTTCCTGGCCGAGCGCCTGTTCGCGCCGCTCGGCATGGTCGACACAGGCTTCTACGTGCCGGCTGCCAAGCTCGATCGGCTGACTACGAGCTACGCCCACGACCCGACGACCGGCGAGCTGACCGTATGGGACCGGCCGGCCGGCAAGTACAGCCGACCACCAGCATTCGAGGCGGGCGGCGACGGCCTGGTGTCCACAGTGGACGACTATCACGCGTTCTTCCGCATGCTGTTGGGCAAGGGCGGGCGGGTGCTGTCGCGGGGCTCGGTCGCGCTGATGACCATGGACCACCTAACGCCCGCGCAAAAGGTCGAGAAGGACCAGTTCGGCGACCACTTCGGCCGCCACGGCGGTTTCGGGTTCGGCATGGCCGTGCGCACACACCGCCGCGACCTGGCCTCCCCCGGCCAGTTCGGCTGGGACGGCGGCCTCGGCACGACCGCGTACGCGGACCCGGCGGAGGACTTGGTCGGCATCCTGCTGACCCAGACCGCCATGGACTCGGCCGACACACCGCGACTGCACCAGGACTTCTGGACCGCCGCCTACCAGATGTGCTCCTAGGGGTCGCCGGGCAGCGCGGTCGCCGCCGCCTGGCCGGCCACGATGCACCGCAGGTCGATGTCGTGCTGGAGGACGGGTGGCCGACCGAGCAGCACCGTGCCGGCCAGCACGGTCATAGCCACGTGGAACATCCGCTAAGCACCGCCGCACTGCCTCCGACCATTACCTCCCCGCACGAACATCACGAACCCGCGATAGTTGAATACGCCACGTCACCAGTCTCAACCCCCGATTTGAACCGCTCCGGCGCGGTGATGTCGTGCCTATAACTCGCTCGGTTCGGCATCTGCTGGACCAACCTGCTGGTAGGGGCGGTGGCGTTCGGCCCAGCGGACGATCGCCGGCACAACCAGACCGGCCAAGGCGAAGACGGCGCCGACGATCCACCATCCCGGTACCCCCCACCCGATGCACAACGTGATCAGCAGAGCGGGGCCGAGCGTGATTCCGTAGCCGAGGCCCATACCGAACATGCCCTGGTACTGGCCGACGGCATTTCGTGGAGCCAAAGCGAACGACAGCTCGAAACCGCCTGCGGCGTGATAGATCTCGCCGATCGTGTGGATGATGACCCCGATCGGCAGCAACGCCACGGCGAGCCACACGGGGGCATCGACCAGTAGCGAGATCAGCACGGCGGCGCCCAGGAAGGCGAAGCCCGCGCGGCGAAACGCGCGCCCGCCGGCGGCGAGGGTGGTGATGCCGCGACTGACCCGGACCTGGAAAGCGACGACGACGACGGTGTTGATCAGTATCACCATCGACACCGACCAATGCGGTGCCAGGATCCGGTCCACCAGCCACAGCGGCACGGCCGTCGTCAGTACGGAGTACTGGATCGCCATCACGCCATCCAGCAGGGTCAGCACGAGGTAGGGGCGGTCCCGCAGCGCCACCCATCGCCGCCCGGTCCCCTGAGATGTCGGCGCGAGGTAGGGCAGCAAGCCCACGAGCAGCGCCGAGACCGCGTACGTCACACCGCTGCCCGCGATCAGCACCATGTACGCCGAGCGGGTGTCGACGGTGATTCCCCAGCCGGCGAGCACCGCACCCACCGAGATACCGAGGTTGGTGACCGAGCGCAGGTACCCGCGGAACTCGGCGGGGCGCTCCCCGCCGTACTCCTGCACGAGCGGACCGCGCGCGGCCTGCCCCGCCGATTGTCCGATAGTAACGAGGCTCGCGAACACCACGAACATCCAGAAGTCGCGCACGAAGCACAGACCTGCCATTGCTACCGCGCCGAACCCTAGCGTCAGCGCATAGACCGACCGCGCACCCCGCCGGTCGGCCAGGTGACCGAACGGTATCCCGGCTGCCAGCGCCACCGCCCCCGCCACGGTCAGACCGGCACCCACCTGGGTCGCAGACAGGTGCACCGCCCGCGTGAAGTACAGCACCCCGGTGGTGAGGTAGACGCCATAGCCGATGGTGCTCACCAACGTGGCGGACGCGAGGAGCCGGGCCGGACGGCCACCGTTCGGAAGTACCTGTGTGGTCCAGCGATGCAGGCTGGCGGTGTGGCTCATCCAGTTGCCGAATCCTTGGTCCGCCTGGTGTCGGCCGCGGTCACGAACCGAACGGATGCGGCCAGTTCTTCGGCGAGTTCCCGCGCCCGCGCCGAGGTCTCCGCACCGACGACGATCATCGCGACCCGATCGAGGGAGTCCCGCAGCGGGCGTATCACGGCGCCGGGCTCGATCATGAGTTCCGCGTGCAGCACCGCCGGGTGGGCGCGGACCGCGTCCCAGCCCTCGACCGCGACGACCGTGCCCGGCGGCGGAGTCAGGTAGCGCACAGCCGCGCCGCGGGTGGGCTCGAACGGGCCGGGTGCGGGTGGTCTGCCGAGCATGTCGTCGATGATCAGCCCGAACAGTTCGATACCGGGGATGGTGTACTCGAGCATCGTGTGGATCCGGTCGCCGCCGAAGCGGCCGTGCACCTCGCCCAGCACGACGCCGCGTGGCGTCAGCCAGACTTCGACATGGAAGGCCCCGACTCGCAATCCGAGGGAGAGCAGTGCCGCCGATACCGTTTCGCAGATCTCCTGGCGGCGAGGCTCGGGCAGGTCCGCGGGCAGGGTGTGCGCGATCTCGACGAAGAACGGCGGCGGGACGGTCTCTTTCGCGGTGATGGCCAAGACCATGGGCTGGCCGCCCTGGAAGATCCCCTCGACACTGAACTCCGGCCCGGACACGAACTCCTCGACCAGGAAGGCCCGCGCGTCGGGCAGCAGCGCCATCGCCGCGGACAGGTCGACAACCGAGGAGATCTGGCTGACCCCGGTGCTGCCCATGTCATCGCGTGGTTTGACGATGCACGGCCCGGCGTGCGCCCGCAGAAAGTCCTGCGCGTCTGCCGCGCTCGTACAGAGCCGGACGGCGGGCTGGACGAATCCGGCTGCGGCCAGCGCCGCCCGGCACGCGTCCTTGGTGCGGATCCGGCGGATCGCCTCGGGCGGGTTGCCCGGCACGCCGATCGCCGCAGCGGTGTCGGCCGCCGCGACCTGAGCCATTTCCAGCAGGGCGTACACCGCCGCGATGGGCTCGCCCGCCGCGACCCGCCGACGCGCCCATTGCGCGGTTGCCTCCGGATCGGTGAACCCCATGACCGCGGTCTCATCGGCCGCGGCCGCGATCGAGGGCGTGGCCGCGAGGGCCGGTGAGGTGACCAGCGTGCGGATCCCCCGGGCGGCGGCCTGCGCCAGTGCCGCCTCGCCCTGATCCACACTGAACGGCAGCTCGCGGGCACCGCCGACGAGCAGCAGGGTCGGTTTCATTTCCCGACCCCCGCCGCGACTGGACCGCGCTGACGCAACGTCTTGATCAGGCCGCAGAACTCTTCGACCTCCGCGGCTGACATGTTCGCGCGCAACATCACCCGCAAGCCCGCCGCGCCGCGGGCAATGATCGGTAAGAAGATCGGCGGGGCGAAGAAGCCGGAGCGCAGCAGTTCCCGCGCCAACGGCACGGTCGCCTCCTCGGAACCGATCCGCACGAACCGGATCGGCAGGCCGTCACCACGCTCGGCGGTCTCGATCAGGCTGTCGAACAGACTGATGTTGGCCTGCAACCGGTTTTGCAGCTCGGTCAACTCGGCGGTCCGCAGCCACGTGCCGATCGCCTCACCGGTCATGGTCTGCCTCCATCGGCGACGGACCGGCCCCATTTCCGACCGGAATTGGTGGCGCTGACAGAATTTCATGATTGACCTTTCGCTATGTCTGGGTGGAGGAGCGGCCGAGGGTGAGGTAGGTCCAGCCGGCGGCTCGCCACCGGACTGCGTCGAGGCCGCTGCGGCCGTCTACCAACTGGGGTGTGTGCGCGAGGGCGGTGAGCCGCGCGGGGTCGAGATCGGCGAACTCGCCCCACTCGGTCAGGTGCAGCACGGCATGCGTGCCGATCACGGCATCGGCGACGTTGTCTACGTAGTCGAGTTGCGGGTGCGCCTTGAGCGCGTTGGCTCTCGCCTGTGGGTGCGGGTCATAGACCACGACATTCGCGCCACGTTCGTGCAGTGCCGCCGCGACGGCGAGCGCCGGAGAATCGCGGACGTCGTCGGTGCCGGGTTTGAAAGCCGCGCCCCAGACACCGATCCGCCGGCCATCGAGCGATCCGCCGCACGCCTGGCTGGCCAGCTCGACCATCCGCGAGCGGCGTCGGCCGTTGACAGCGTCGACTTCACGCAGGAAGCCGAGAGCCTGACCAGCCCCGAGCTCCTCGGCCCTGACGACAAACGCACGGATGTCTTTTGGCAGACAGCCGCCACCGAAGCCGACCCCTGGCTGGAGGAATTGCCCGCCGATGCGGGTGTCATACGACAGCGCCTCGGCCAGCTGATGTACGTCGCCACCAGCCGCTTCGCACAGTTCCGCCATGGCATTGACGAACGAGATCTTGGTTGCCAGAAACGAGTTCGCGGCCGTCTTGATCAGTTCCGCGGTCGGCAGGTCGGTTTCCACCACCGGCACGCCCGCCGTCAGCAACGGTGCGTAGACGCCACGTAGCGCGAGTTTGGCCGGTTCGTCTCCGGCCGCGAAGCCGAAGACGAGGCGGTCCGGGCGCAGGGTGTCGGCAACGGCGTGGCTCTCGCGGAGGAATTCCGGACTCCACGCCACCCGCACGCTGTTTCCCGCTGGTGCGAGACGCCGGATTCCGGCGGTGATCCGGTCAGCCGTGCCGACCGGCACGGTCGATTTGCCGACCAGGACGCACGGCCCGGCCAGCTGCGGCGCCAGCGTCGCGACGGCCGACTCTATCTGGCCGAGGTCCGCACCGCCGTCGGCACGCTGTGGCGTGCCGACGGTCAGGAAGTGCACTTCGCCGAATTCGCCCGCCTCGGCATACGAGCCGGTAAATCTCAGCCGGCCGGATTCGACGTTGCGGCGCATGATGGAGTCGAGGTTCTGTTCGAAGAACGGAGGTCGGCCCTGTGCGAGCATGCCGATCTTCTCGAGATCGGTGTCGACCCCGAGCACGTCGTGCCCCAGCTCGGCCATGCACGCCGCGTGTGTCGCGCCGAGGTAGCCGCAACCGATCACGGTAATCCTCATCGGATCGTTCCTCGCGGCCGTGGATCGAATCGACGAATCCGGTCGCACCCTTCGGCCAGCGATTCGTCGTCTTTGGCGAAACAGAAGCGCAGCAGGGACTCGCCGGTCGTCCCGCGATAGAAGGCGCTGCCGGGCACCGATGCCACCCGCCCACGCTCGAGGAGATCCATCGCGGCTCCGGTCGAGCTGGTGAACCCCCAGGCCGATATGTCGGCGAGCACGTAGTACGCCCCCTGCGGGACGATCGGCACCGTACCGGCCGCCTGCAACGCGTCGCACAGCGTGTCGCGTTTGCGCTGGTAGTCCGACGCGAGCCCGGCGAAGTAGCTTTCGGGCAACGCGAAACCGGCTGTCACGCCATATTGCAGCGGGTTCGGCGCGCAGATGTAGTACAGGTCGTTGACCAGCGCAATCGCCTGTGCCATCGGCTCGGGCGCCACCGCGTAACCGAGGCGCCATCCGGTGATGCTGAAGGTCTTGGACAGACCCATGACGCTGACCGTGCGGGGGGCGAGGCCTCCCACGGTCGCCGGTGAGATGTGCGACCTGCCGTCGAAGCGAATGTACTCGTAGATCTCGTCGCTGATGATGAGCAGATCGCGCTCGTGCGCCACTCGCGCAACCACCTCGAGCTCGGCGCGGTCGAACATCTTGCCGCTCGGGTTCGATGGCGTACAAATGACCAGCGCCCGGGTGTTGGGCTGTAGCGCGGCCCGCAGCGTCTCCTCGGTCAAGGTGAACCTCGGCGGCGTGAGGGTCAAGAATTGTGGCTCGAGGCCGGCCACGATCGAGCAATTGAGGTGGTAACCGTAGTACGGCTCCATTACCAGGATGCCGTCGCCCGGGTTCAGCAGTGCGTTCACCGTGGTCGCGAACGCGCCCGTCGCGCCGAGCGTCACCACGATCTCGGTCTCGGGATTGGCGTGAATGCCGTTGTCACGCAACAGCTTACCTGCGATCGCATCGCGAAGCGCGCGGTTTCCCTCGGGGTAGGTGTACGTGCTGTGGTTCGCCTCGATCGCCGCTTTCGCGGCCCCGGCGACCACGGGTGGTGTCGGCAGATCGCAAATACCCTGCCCGAGATTGATTGCTCCGACGCGGTCGCTCTCCCGGCTCATCCGCCGGATGTCCGACAACGCCAGACCGTACAGGCGTTCGGCCAGAAACCGAGGCGTGCGACATTCGGGCGCTGTCATCGGCTGACCTGCCAGTGCACATCAGGGACCTCGGCGCTCGTCGAGTCAGGGAGACCTAAGCGACGCGAGAAGTCCGCGATGGTGCGGCGAAGTCCCTCGACGAGGCCGATGCCGGGGTTCCAGTCGAACAGTCCGCGGGCCTTGGCGACGTCGGGTCGCCGGTGCGTCGGATCATCCTGTGGCAAGGGCGCGAAAGCGAATTCGGACCGTGACTCGGTAAGATCCCGAATCGCCCGAGCGATCTGCTCGATGGTCACCTCGACGGGGTTCCCGAGGTTCACCGGGCCCGTGACGTGCTCGGCGTTCATCAGGCGGACCGCCCCCTCGACGAGGTCGTCGACGTAGCAGAACGATCGGGTCTGGGTGCCGTCGCCGTAGATTGTCATAGGCTCGCCGCGCAGCGCCTGGACGGTGAAATTCGATATCACCCTGCCGTCGTTCTCGTCCATCCGCGGTCCGTAGGTGTTGAAAATGCGCGCGACCCGGATCGGGACGTCGTATTGCTGCGAGAAGTTGAACGCGAGCGCCTCCGCGCAGCGCTTTCCCTCGTCGTAGCAGGCGCGAATGCCGATCGGGTTCACCTGACCCCAGTAATCCTCCGACTGCGGGTGCACGGCGGGATCACCATATATCTCCGAGGTGGACGCGACGAACAACCGTGCCCCAACCGCCCGCGCCGCCTCGAGCGCATGCAGGGTGCCCACGACACAGGTCGTGATGGTCCGAACCGGATTGCGCTGGTAGTGGATTGGAGAAGCCGGGCAAGCCAGATGGAAGATCTGGTCCGCCTCGAAATGGAACGGCTCGCAGACATCGTGCCGTACGAATTCGAATCGAGGGTGGCCGAGCATATGCTCGATATTGTGCCGCGACCCGGTGTAAAGGTTGTCGAGGCACACGATTGCGTGGCCTTCTCCGAGCAGTCGTTCGCAAAGGTGTGAGCCTATGAAACCGGCGCCGCCGGTGATGACGATTCGTTTCGAATGCATCGAATGTGTTCCCTTTCATGACGGCCCGACCACAGTCGGTGGTACCGGCCCATCGTCAGCGCATCGAGAATCCGCCGTTGCAGTCGATTGTTTCGCCGGTGATGAATTCGCTCTCCACCAGGAATCTGATCGTGCGGGCGACATCGGTGACGTCACCGATACGGCCGAGTGGCGTGTTCTCGATGAATTGGCGCAACATGTCCTGCGGCGTGACCCGTGCGTGGAATCGCGTGTCGATCATTCCGGGAGCGACGGCGTTGACACGGATCTTCGGTGCCAGCTCCTTCGCGGCGCCCCTGGTGAAGGAATCGACAGCCGCCTTCGAAGCGCCGTACGCAGTCGCGGTCGGGGCGCCGTGCCGCATCGCGATCGACGTCACGTTCACCACGCACGGATTCGTGCCCCGCTCGAGCAAACCAGTGCACAAGCTGGTGAGCCGCATGGCGGACACGGCGTTGAGCACGAAGGTGTCGGCGAGGTGGGACCACGTAAGGTCCTTGACCGACTGCCGCTCGAGCATTCCGCCGGCGTTGTTGACCAGGACGTCGAGGGCCGGCAACAGCCCGGCGATTTCATCGACAAGGTTCTCGCAGCCGATATCGGTGGTGAGATCGGCGCCGACAAGATCGACGCTCTCGCACAATGGCGCCAACTCTTCGCGCAATGCGACGGCGTCGGCCTTGGATGTGTTGTAGTGCAAGATCATTCGGTTTCCCGGTGCCAGCTCGCGCGCGGTCGCCGCGCCGATGCCTGTTCCAGCGCCGGTGATCAGAATCGTCTTATTCACTGATATCCCTATTTCCGTCCGGCGAGCCGGAACCCCCGGCGGTGATCGAGTCGGCGCGGTTCCCGAACCGCAGGGCCAGCACCTCTGGAACCCGCATATTGATCGCGTGCTTCCGCGCCTGATCAGTGCACGCCTCGACGGAATCCGCCCAGGCGGGACTCGTTTCCCAGCAGCTCCTGATCGACGCGGCGAGCAACTCGGCCACCTCCCCGGCCTCGATGTTTCCGTTCACGACCGAGTGCTCGAGCGCGAGGCGCAGTTCGGTCCTGGCATTCACCACACACATCGTCCATTTGGGAAGAACGGTCATCGTGGCGCCCGGCTGCACACCGAACACGCCGATGTTGCGACGTATGCGCGAATCCGAGACCGTATTGATGGCAACCTTCAGGTAGGTGCCAAGAATTTCCGACCGGGCGAGCTCCGGATAGAAGTCACGTAGCCTGGTCAGGGTCCGCTCGGCTCGCTCCTCCATTTCCGGGTGGCCCGCGGTGAGATACTGCCTGTATTCGACCGGGAATTCGCAGGTTTCCGGATTCATCACGACGTTCATGATGTGCGCGGCAGGCGGATGGTAGATCATTGCGCAGTGCTCGTTGAGCGGGCTGAGCATGCCACCGTAGGAATCCTCGAGCTTCAGGCAGGTGAAGTTCTTGTCCGTGCCGTCGGGCAGATCCACATAGAGGATTCCCCGCAGCGCCATGAAAAGCCGAGGGAAGTTCAGTGCCGGGTTCAGCTTCCTGGCCATCCCGAAGGCGGCGGTCGCCGCGCACAGGCTCACCTGGTCGGCGATCAGGGATTCCGCGGAGCCGTCCGCCGAGGTGTATTCGACGAGGTACCGTCCGTCAGCGCGGCGGTCGATGGTGGTGACGGTGCTGCCTTCGCGAAAGTCGACCCCGCACTCCCGAAGTTCCCAGTCCAGGACGGTCGACACCAGCACGGGGTTCATTCCTCGTTGCGGCGTAAGGAATCCGGCCGCGACGTCCAGAACGCCGGGGACGTCCGGGATCTCCCGGCAGATAGCGGACGGCTCGCCGAACACCGCGTTCGCCGGGTCCTCCTGGCACCGCTGTGCGTAATGCGAGCGGATGACATCCATATTGGCTCGGCACTGGCCGACGATGTCGTGCCCGTCGGTCATCATGCTCTGCGAGGCGATGATGCGGCTGTAGGTCTTGCCGCTGTAGATCAGTTCGGGGAAGAACCGATCGTTCACGATCCGGCCGTCGAGACAGTCCCTGGCGCTCTGCGGGTCGAACGGATACTCTGCGCCACTGTGGTTTTCGCTGACGATATTGCTGGTCTGCGTGCACACCGGGTACGTTCCGGCGAACCGCGCCCGTTCCTTCTCGAGAACGACGACGGCATAGCCCGCGCGGCTGCGCGTGATCGCGGCGAGGCAACCGGCGACCCCCGCGCCGACGACGACATGCAACTCCGTGCGCTTCATCGTCAGCCCCTCGAAATCGCCGGGGCCTTGGCATATTTCGCCTGAACGTGTTTGAGCGCGGCCGCGAGACCGCGGATATCGGCCTCGGTGTGGTTCGCGGCAATGCACACACGCAACTGCGCGGATCGCCTGCGCACGATTGGGAAGAAGACAACGGAGACGTAATACCCTTGCCGCAGCATCTCTTCGCCGGCCGAAATGGCGTCCTGCTCGTCGCCGATCATCACCATGCGGATCGGGCTGAACGGCAGTGGCTCGCCCATCAGCTCGTCGAACAGCGTGACGCGTTCCCGCAGCGTCTGTTGCAGCCGGGCGATCGTGCCGTCCTTGTGCAGGTCGACGACGGCCCGGCAGGCATGTACCGCTTGGAAGGTCTGCGCCGCGGAGAAGGAGTAGACCTGCCCGTAGGACCGGATCAGACGCTCACGCCATTCACCGGCGACCACCAGCCCGCCGCCGTAGGCGCCGAAACCCTTGGACAGCGAGAAGGTGAGGATCACCCGGTCCGGGACATCACCCGCGATCTCGCTGAGCAAGATGCCTTCGCCGCGCTCACCGAAAACCGTCATGCCGTGCGCGTCATCGATGTAGAGGAAGAAGTCGAGTTCCTCGGCCAGGTCCAGGAGTTCGCGGGCCGGGCAGAGGCCACCCATCGAATAGATGCCATCGGCGATATAGACCGCCACCTCATCCCGGGCTTTCGCCTGCAGTACCTGTTCGCGCAGCGCCTCGAGGGAATTATGCGAAATGGTCTCAACCCTCGCCTCGACGGCCAGCACCGGCTTCAGGTACTGCATGGATGAATGCGCGAACTGGTCGAAGATCAGGCAGGTCTTGCGGGGTTCGTACTGGTCGATAAGCACACCGCTTGCCAGTAGCGGCATCAGCGAGATATGCGCGGTCGTCGTCGACGGAAAGGTGATCACCCGGCCCCGATACAATTCCGACAGTTCCTCCTCGAGGAGACGCTGCGGCTCGATGGAAAACCGTGAGCGTGCACAGCAGAAATTCATTCCCCACTGCTCGTCGACGGATTTCGAGGCTTCGATCACCTTGGGGTGCAGATCAAGCCCGAGGTACGAGCAGTTGACGAACTCTACGACGTCGGAATTGTCGGGGAGTAGAACGTGTTTTCCGTTTCTTCCCTGCACGGTCACTTGCATCAGGTTGGCCTTGATCGCACGCTCGTAGTTGGCGGCCGCTTCCTTGACGACAAATGGTGTGTTCCGCAGCTTCGCACTGCCAGGTGGTTGCACTGCTCGATCTTGGCGGTCGCGGATGAGTTCTGGTGATGTCACATATTCGATTCAACATGGTTCGGCTGTCCCGCTGCAATATTCGGAATTGGACCGGATGTCTGTCCAACAATGCGCTGCTGTACACGATTTGGACCTTTTCGAATGGCTGTTAACATTCCGCTTCGAGGCACAGGGCGGCATCGAGCCGGGCGATTATCAGAGTCCGGACCCTCGGCCAGGTTTCGGTGCCGCGCAGGTCCATCCAGATTATGACCAGCCTGGACAGCAACTCGGTGAACGGTTCTATTTCCGGGTGGTTTTCCACAAGATGCTGCTCCACGACCGACCTCGGCGGGGCGACCTGCTGGTCGGTGCGTTCGAGTTGCGCCTCGTGCCATAGCTGCAGGAGTTCCCCGCCGGTCTCGAGAACCGAATCGCTGTGCTCGGCGAAGTCCTGGCTCGGCCAGCGCTGGGCGGTCTCGACTTTGGCGACCGTCGAGGCACTGTGCAAGATCCTCCGGCCCAGCTCGGCCTGCGACAATCCATGCTGGATGCGTTGTCGGCGCACCTCGGCACCGAACCTGTGCCGTGCGGAGACATGCGGCGTCAAATCGCTCATTCGCCTGCTCAAGACGGTTCCCCCGGGTGCTGGTCGAGCGCGAGCCATCCGGCGGGCCGCTCGGCGGCGGGAATCATCGCACCCCTTACGGATCGGGCCAGTATCAGTCGCTTCCCATGCTGATCCCACAACGGCACACCGGCATCGGTCGATCGACCTATTCGGCTGCCCACGTTCCGGATTCGCGCGGGACCGCGTTGTCATTGCCGACATCTCCAGGGAGGTTCTGCGAACGTTATCGACTCGCGCGATCGCGCCTCAAATCTGGTGCTTGACCAGCAACGCCAGCAGCGCCGACGCTGAACCGGCGCTCAGCTGATCGGTCAGCTGACCCCACAACCGCCGATCAGCGGCCTGCCGCCCATCGGTGACCAAAACGTTCCAGAGTGCGCAGACCCGGCAGCAATGCCTGGCGTTCACGCACACTCGCCGGTGACATCACCTACGTCCGCACCTGGGAAGGATGGCTGTATCTGGCTGGTCACGGTCGTGTCCTTCCTGGGGCGGGGCCGAGGGTGAGCGAGACGGGACCCGATGCGTTGTCGCGGAGCCGCCGCACTGAACGGCGCGGCCGGAGTCGGCCGGCGAGGCTTCCAGCAGCCGGGCGAGGGCTTGCTGTTCGGCGCGACGCTGGGCGAGCCCCCGCTGGCGACAACTGGCTGGGTTCCGGCCGCCGGAGTGAGTGCGATGGGTCGAGCTTCGGCTGCCAGGGCGACGGCGTGTCCGAGGATCCGCTGTCACAGGGCGGGCGAACGCGAGCCTGGCGGCCCAGCCCTGGCCAGAAGCGAGAAACATCACCCGATGAGTACGAACCGCCCATCACAGGCTAGTGTGGATCGAGTGCGTGACATGTCACGCCAAGCGTCGTAGATCGCATTCGCTTCGCAACCAGCGCTTGCCGCATCCGCTCTTCTTACGGCGATCGATTTTGCCCATCGGCAATCTCGCCATTTCGTGCCCCCGGCGCGGACCCGGAAGGTCCGTAGACGGCTCGGGCACCACCTGATGCCTGAAAGGCACCGCAACACCTATGAGTTCTGCTGACATCTCTTTTGCCGCGCTCGGCGTGAGCGCACCGCTGGTGAAGGCGTTGACTCGCGCCGGGATCACCGAGCCTTTTCCGATCCAGACCGACACCCTGCCCGATTCGCTGGCCGGACGCGACGTGCTGGGCCGTGGCCGGACCGGCAGCGGCAAGACGCTGGCCTTCGCCATTCCTATGGTCAACCGTCTCGGCGGCGGTCTCGCCGGTAGGCGCGCACCGAGCCGCCCGACCGGCCTGGTGCTGGCGCCGACTCGGGAGTTGGCCACCCAGATCACGGCGGCGCTGGAACCCCTCGCCGCGGCCTATCGCATGACCGTCACCACGATTTTCGGTGGGGTCCCGCAGAACCGGCAGGTCCGGGCGCTGCGCGCCGGTGTCGACATTGTCGTCGCCTGCCCCGGCCGGCTCGAGGATCTGATGAACCAACGTCTGATCTCCCTGGATGCCGTCGAGGTCACAGTTATCGACGAGGCCGACCACATGGCCGACCTCGGGTTCCTGCCAGGCGTGACCCGCATTCTCGCGGCCACCCCGAATGACGGTCAGCGCCTGCTGTTCTCGGCCACCCTGGATAACGGCGTCAACAAGCTGGTCAGCCGCTTCCTGCCGGATGCCGAGCTGCATTCGGTCGATGAGGCGAACTCCCCGGTCGCCGCCATGACCCATCACGTTTTCGAAACCGCGAGCGTCGAAGCCAAGCGCGAGGTCGTACACCGGCTCGCTTCGGGCTCGGGTCGGCGAATCCTGTTCATGCGCACCAAACATCAGGCTCGCAAACTGGCCAGGCAGCTGACCCTCGCCGGAATCCCGGCCGTCGATCTGCACGGCAACCTCTCGCAGGGTGCCCGCGACCGCAACCTCGCGGTCTTCGCCGCCGGTGATGCCCTGGTGCTGGTGGCCACCGATGTGGCCGCGCGCGGCGTGCACGTCGACGATGTCGAGCTGGTCGTGCACGTGGACCCGCCCGCCGAACACAAGGCCTACCTGCACCGTTCAGGCCGTACCGCGCGGGCCGGCAACTCCGGTGAAGTGATCACCCTGGTGCTGCCCGGCGAACGACGCGGCCTGGCCGACCTCATGCGCAAGGCCAAGATCACCGTGACCCCGCAACGGGTCACCGCCGATTCGCCCGTGGTGGCCGAGCTCGTCGGCACGACTGCCCCATTCGTCGCGCCCTCCTACAGCGAGCGGGCGGCACGTGAAGACGACCGCCGCAGCAGCGGCGGACCGTACCGCAGCAGTGGCGGACTGCGCCAAGGCAATGGCCGCCCGCGCAGGGGCAGTGGCGGACCGCGCCAAGGCAGCGGCCGTCGCAACGGCAGTGCGGCGCAAGGGCAGTCGCGCGCCAAGCCGCGCGCTCACTCCGCGCGCGGAACGGCCGCATAGGTCCCGTTTTTCGGTCGCTCACCCAGACCAGCCTGTGCCGAGATCTCCGAGGCGCTGAGCATCGCCGGCGAATCCTTTCTATCAAGTGCGACAGCCGATTTAATCTGGCGGGGCTTGATGGAGCGCAGAAGCGAAGAGTGCGAGCGGCAGGCGCGAATCGTGCGGTACTGGCGGGCAGTAGAGTACTTCAGCCCGCCGAAGGTTGATCCGGTCGATCCCAAGAAGGGGATTCGTGCGATCTACCACGGACGCCCGTTGCCCTGGGAGCATGGGGAATTGGCTCCGGCTCGGAAAAATAGGATATGGCGGCACAGTGTGTACGCCGGGGTTTTCGACGTGACCAAGGCCGGACCGCGGGTGTCGGCGTGGGTGCAATCATCGGTCGCCGTCCGACCACTGCTCCTCGCGCGGATTACTGAGCCGTCTCGGGGCGTGCGGCCGCCGACTCCATGAGTACTGCCGCCCTGTTCGTGAGATCGTCGTGGACCTCGGTTGCACGCCCTGGTCGAGCTCGCGCCGGCATCTCAGTCCTGCGGCGCGGGGTTGATTGTGTCGCCGTCCCAGCTCAGATCCGATTCCTCGGTGATCTCGAAGGCCTCGAAACGATCGTCGGCCACAACCGCGTCGATCAGAGCCCGTGAGCCGGCGACGATCGTGGAGTCGAAGTCGATCTCGCTGGCCACAACCCATGCGTGGTCGGCGGGCCAGAGCAGCTGGGGCATCACTCCGGGGAAGTCGGTCGTCCAGCCCAGGCCCGCCGCATGCACCCAGCTGGGGTCGGCGAGTTCGGAGAGACTGGTGTCGAACAGCATGAAATCGCGTCCCGGCCACCGCAGGAAAGGCCCTGCCTCGACCGCCCGTCTGACCTGCGGCGCGACAGAGGCAGCCAGCTCGGCGTCGATTCGAGCTCGCTCGCGCTCAAGGTTCTGCGGATCGCCGTCGGTGGACGCGACGAACACCGCACCCGAGGATGTGTTCAGCTCGCCGAATCCATTCCAAACTCCAGCCGTCACCTCTTCCGGTGCCTCGGTGGCTGCACGGAGGTGGACAGTGAGCGCGGCCAGCAGGCATGGGTCGAACCACCCCTCGACGGTCTGGCCGACTTGCCAGCCGTCGTCGAACGACATAGCCGCTTCGTCCTCACCGTCGGTGAGGTTGCGCCACTGCACCAGCGGATGCATCACTCTGCCGTTGCGCACGGCGACCTCGGCCCACGGCCACATCGCCTCCTCCACGATCTCGGGATTGCCCCACTCGTCGGTGACCGTGACGTCGCGGCGGGTCGCCTCGACCGGGTGCAGGATCCGCGCATAAGCCTCGAAGCCGGTACCAGCGACGCCGCCGACCCCGTGTTCGCCGACGCGCGCCAGCAGCCACCCACCACGCTCGAAATCCGTTGTGAACTCCACCCAGCCAGCCTAGTGAGCCACGCCTGTCGGGCAGCTCTGTCTCTGGCGTCAGCTCCGTCGGGCTGCTGTAGCCGTTCGAGGATAGTCTTTGGGTAGGACACTTCGATCCGGTCGTCGGCTCTGAACATCTTCGGTGCCGGGGCGGCTATCGATGGCGCGCCAACCCGACCGGACGGACACGGCAGTCAGCCACTCACACCCACGGCCAGTACCTGTCGTCGATGAAGCCCGTGTGCGTAGTGGTCGACTCCCCCTCCGGACACCGTTCTGTCATGCATCCTCCGCGAATTTGCAGAGGATGCATTCTTTTTGGGATCTGGACGGTGTCCGGAGGGGGTCCGGACACCGTCGATCTGCAAATTTGCGCAGGTGGCCCGTTAAAGGCGTAAACGGCGACACCGGTGAGTGAGGGGTTCGGTGGTCGCGGATCGGTGCGGCAGTCGAAACGCGGATCACTCCGGTCGAGCTAGCGCCTTCGTTACCGGGTCACTCGCGGCGATGTCTGTGGGCCTCTCGCTGGTTGCCGGTGAGGCGTGTTCGGCGTCGGGCAGAAAGGTCGTCGCGAGCCGGTCTGGCGCCAGTTCGGCAGCGCGAGTCACCATCTAGAACGTGCTTGCTGGCAGACCGCGTGCCGCCAGCGGGACCTGCTCGACCTCCAGCAGGTCGTCCGGCCCTGCGCATCGAGGCCACAACTGGGCCACAGCCGGGTCATGGGTATCGGCCTTGCTACCCCAGACGAGTCTGCTCTGAACTCTGTGGTCAACTCCCTGCCTCAACCCGAATCGTTGGCGTCGCAGACGGATCGATCAGGCCATACAGATGGTCCAGGGCAATATGGGCATGTATGGCTGCACCACATCTCAGGGCCTCGTCGTTCGCGTAGAACGATGGATGATGGTTCGGTACCAGGCCGCGACCGCCCGCGATGGGTTCGAACGTAGGGGCACCGGAACCGTCCGTCACCCACCGAGTGTCTTGTGCGCCATACAGCACATACAGGCCACCGAAGCGGCGAATCAGGGCAGACACATCGTCATAGCCGAGTGTGGGCGGCGAAACGAGAAGTCGCTCCTGGCCGACCAGACGACGCAGAGTCGGCAGCGTGGATTCGATCCACCCTGTCTGATTCACGACCGCGGGCACCTCGTGATCGAACCGGACCTCGGCGGAGCAGTCGTGGCTTTGCGCCTGACCAATAGCGAGATCGTGGAGGCCGGTCTTCAGCCGCTCCATATCGGCATCTTCCGCGCATCGGATTGTGCCTTCGAGCCTGATCCGGTCGCCGATGATATTGAAGCGGCCCTGATCTTCGACGTGCCCGAATGTCACGGTCGCCGGTTGCCACACGGGGATCCGGCGGACTAGATGCGCGGCACCCACGATGACACCTGCGGCGGCGGGCATGGGGTCGATGCCGAGCCATGGCATCGCGGCGTGTGTCTGCCGACCTTGGATGATCACCTCGACCCGGGTCGAGGCTGCGAATTGGCTACCCGACCGGTATGCCACGGTGCCGCTGGGCAATGGTGAGACGTGCATGCCGAACACCATCGTCGGCTCGACACCGGCGAACGCGCCTTCGTCGATCATGACCTGAGCGCCGCCCTGCTCACCTATAGGTGCGCCTTCCTCAGCGGGCTGAAATACGCACAAGACTGTGCCGGGGAGCTCACTTCGAAACATTGCGAGCACTTTGGTGGCGATCAGCACCGTCGCCATATGGCAGTCATGGCCGCAGGCGTGCGCGACCGGGATGCTCGTGCCGTTCGGTCCTTCTACCTCTCGGTCGGACGCGAAACTCACACCTGAGGTCTCTCGCACCGGGAGTGCGTCCATATCAGCGCGCAGCGCGATCGTCTTGTCGCCTGGCTTCCCACCGCGGATCACCCCGATAACGCCATGCCCGGCGAGGTCGGTGCGGATCTCGTCGACGCCGAACCGCCTGAGCTGCTCTGCTAGGTAGGCCGCAGTGGCAATTTCGCGGTTGGACAGTTCAGGATTGCGATGCAAGTGGTGCCGGTGCCGGATCAATTCGGGTTCGAGATCCCGGAGGGCCTGGTCGACTTGGTCTCGGAGTATGGTGGGCGTCATCGGTGAGCCGGCTCGGTAATCGACGTCGCGGGGACAGGGTGGCCGATGACGTTGGCAAGGACCTCGGGGTGGGTCAGCTGAGGATGGTGTCCGGCGCCGCGGATCGTCGTGAGCTCGACGCGTGTCCTGAGCGAATTCAACAGCGCGTGTGCCTGGTTGGTCAGCCCATCCTCGGACCCGATGACCACGTGGACCTGGCCCGGATACTGTTCGAGGGTGGACCGCAGTTCGGCGCGCCACCTTTCGTTCGCCGCGGCGGCCAGCAATTTTGCGACGTTGGCTGCGACAGGCGAGCGGCGAATGTCGAGCACGCTCGATTCCAATGCGGCGGCGTAATCGATAGTGCCGGTGAGCTTCCGAGACAGCTCGGCTGCACCGACACGCCGAAGGTACCAACGGGTCAACGGTGTCAGACGTGTCGAGCGCTCGGCGCTCGGCTGCAGAAAGAATGGCGCGACCAGCGTGATCAGTGCGACCCGCTCTGGATTCGCAGCGGCGTACTCGAGCACGGCGGCAGAGCCGATCGAATGACCCACCAGATGCGCATTACGTGTCGGTGCGAGTAGTGCATCGAGCCACGCCGACCACTCTCGCCCACTACCCGAAGACATCCCAAGACCCGGCAAGTCGACGACACGCGCGTCGCCCAAAGCTGTCGCGACCGGGCCCCAGGTATCGGCATTCACGGGCAGACCTGGAAGCACAACAGTAGGCGAATCCGCTACTCCGATCCTGAATGTCCGCACACCCGCCTGCTCCTCGAAGGCCCGCGGAGATTTATCAGCGGTTGCGGCCCCGAATCGATGGGCAGCAAGGTGATCGGCCCAGCGCAGGATCGATGATGCGGTGTCCGGGAAAGGCAAATTGTGGCGCTCGGCAAACCTCTGGGCCGGGCCGGTGGGGTAACGATCGGAGGCGAGGAAGGTCAGGGTCTCGGGATCGGCTTTGGTTATGCTCGGGGGAAGCCGCTTCACCAGCCCGACGGGAACGCGCGCCCGCGGTACCTTGACCCGATAGTGCCGACCAACCAGGGAGAGCAGGTCTGGAAGTCCTGGAGTGCCATCGTCGAGCAACCAGAAGGACTTTCCGGCAGTGCCGGGATCGCTGGGAAGCAGAGCCATGAAGCGGGCCAGGTAATCGACCGGCACGATGGGGACGAATGTGCTCGAATTCCCTGGCCGGGCAGCCATGGTTCCCTGCCAGATCTCCTTCAGATTGGCTGCAAGACCAAGCTGCTGGTCGGACTCTCCGGTGGTACTGACGCCAATGACGCTGGAGGGGTTCACGATCGACCACGGGACACCCAACTCGTTGGCCACTGCCTGAAAGACCGCGTCCCCCTCGACTTTCGAAGCCTCGTAGGCACCGAGACGACGATAGGTCCGATCGACGCGCTCCTTACTCCACGGCACACCGGCCGGGTCCTGCCCGCCCACGCGGTAGCCGGAAACATGCACCACCCTGGCCAACTTCGGCAACTGGGCTGCCAAAGACACGATCGCCCGGACGTTGTCCACATTGGCTTGCCGCGCCTCTGCCGTGGTCATCCCCCACCGGTAGGCGCCCGCGCAACCGTAGACCTCGGTGACGTCATCCAGTTCCCGGTTATCGCCTTGGACCAGGCTCGGCGTATCGAAGTCGACTCGAAGATCAATCGGAGCTGCCCTGCACCCGTGGTCAGCCAACCAGGACGCCAGCCGCGCAAAGGACTCGCTACTACGCGCGGCGGCGGTGACACGGATACCGGCCTCGTCCAAGGCAAGTATGAGATGGCGCCCCAGGAATCCGCTGGCCCCGAAAACCAGCGCGTGACGGGTGTCGCTCATGACGACTTCTCCTTCGGAATGGATGGGGTTCGGCCGAGCAGGCTGTCCAGGACTGTTGCCGCGCTGCGTAGCGGTTCGACATCGCGCGTTGCTCGTGCCACGATCACGGCACCCTCGACCATGCTGACCATCGCCGTCGCCAGGGCGCGAGCAGTGGAAGGCGGGTGACCGGCTGCGGTTAGATGCTCGCCAACCAAAGCGATCCAGGACTCGAACGCGGCCGCACAAGCCGAGCGCAACCGTTCACTGTGGGCACCCATCTCGAGCGTGACCACCGACACCGGACAGCCGATTCGAAAGTCACTGCCCACGAGCAGGTCAACCAACACATCCAACACCTGCCGGATCAGATCCGCAGTGGCGATCGTCGTCGGCTGCTCGGCCATCAATGCTCGGAACCGTTCGGCCGCAAGTTCGATCGCCCTCTCGCCGAGCTCCTCCTTCCCCTCCGGGAAGTGGAAGTACAGCGATCCTTTGGGGGCCCCCGCATGCGTCAAGACCGCATTGAGTCCGACACCGCTGTAGCCGTGCGTCTGGATCAACTCCAGCATCGACTGCACCATTCGGCCGCTTGTCTCAGCTCCTTTGGTTGTAACGCTCATAGGGGGAAAATAGACCAGTCTACTGATTATTTCAAGTGGCCCTGCCGCACGACGATCACGCTGCGGCAGCGGTGCGACCGGAGGAGCGGGGCGGCTACCAGGCGGCATGCACGAGTTGCGGAACGACGCCGCTCCGGACAACGCCGCATGCTGATCCGCTGACACCGCAGCGGTTTACGCCGGGGTCGGCATTGCCGAAGAAGTCAACGGGGTAGCCATCCCCACCATCGGGTTGCGGTAGTCCAGCAAGCGCTTGGCAGTACGGCTTCGGCTGCGGTGCACACAAGCTGTCGAAACGCTTTGCCCGAAGAGAGGTGTGACGCCCTGCGCAGACTGCGCCAGCCTTCGCCCTGCTATGCATGACCAGCTACATTCGCATGCCAATTGTGACCGACTCCAGACAGGCATCCGACCCGACATGTCCAACCCGTTGACCAGCTTCGCCGCAATCCACTCCGCGGTCTCACTCGCCCAGCAGATCGGCGACGGTCTCGGCACCTTCGCCTTCGCCGTGTCCGGGGCGCTGCTCGCGGTGCGAAAGAACTTCTACATCATCGGTATCGGCACCCTCGCCGCCGTTACCGCCGTCGGCGGCGGCATCACCCGTGACCTCATCGTCGGCCGTCACCCGCCGGTCGCCTTCACCGACCTCTGGTATCTGGGCGTCGCGCTCGCCGCCGCAGCGACCATCTTCTTTTGGCACCCGCCCCGGAAGCTGACCGGCCGACCGCTCGACATCGCCGACGCGCTGGGTCTCGGAACCTTCTGCGTCACTGGAACCCTCACCGCCTTCCAATTCGGATTCGGCGCCCCCTCGGCCACCCTGATCGGCGTGGTGACCGCCGTCGGCGGCGGCGCGCTGCGCGACCTCCTCGCCGGACAGGTTCCCCGCGTCCTTCGCCCCGACCAGGAGATCTACGCCATCCCCGCTCTACTCGGCGCCGCTGTCACCGCCGTGCTGGTCTACTTCGACCGTCTCACCGATCTCACCGGATCACTCGCCGCCCTCGGTGCTGTGGCCCTCAGGCTGCTTGCTCTGCACTACCACTGGCGCGCACCTCAGGCCCGGGCGGATAAGCGATCGCAGTGACCCGGATCATGATCCGCAACGACTCTTCTGCGAGGAGGTGGCCGCATGTCGACACGCTGTACGTTTCGAGGCTGGTGTCGTATGACGCGCGATCATGTCGTAAATCGAGGTCGACCGCTTCCCGGCTATCCCCTCCATCCCGGCCGATCTGGCGGCGTTCAACATGATCCGACCGTTCTGGGATTCCCAGTGCGGCAGCACGGTGATCGGTAGCCCGCCGACGTCCTGGGCGATCGACCCCAGCTCGGCCGATTCTCCCCGCCGATCCAGGTACGGCGCACTCATGATGTCGTTGTCCTCGAGTACGGGCACATCAAAAGGCAAGTAGGTCACGGCTATTCGCCGTTGCAGGGGCTTCGTCGCATGAACGACTCCCATGCGGCGCTGGAGCAGGCCGAAGGACGGCCGCCCACGATCGAGGGCCACGATCTCGCCGTCGAGGACGAGGCGCCCGCGGTCGCCGAACGCTGTCGACAATGCCTCGGCGATTTCGGGGTAGGACGAGGTGACCGGGTTGAGGTTGCGGTCCACAGCTCCGGCTCGCGGCCGCCGCCGACGGAGGCCAACACCCGGCACCCGTCGTACTTCATTTCGAACGACCAACGCTGTTCCGCGTTGTCCGCGGGTGCGCCGGCGCGATCAGCCGGCTCATGGGGCCGATTGTGCGCCCCTTTCGCGCAGCTCCGACGGCCTTTGCCGGTTCTCGCAGCCGGCAGTGCGCGGGTCGCTCCGCACCCGCCGACCTGCTCGGCGCCGACAATCATGACACCCTGTCCCCCGAGACCTCGGCCCGCCGACTCGGAAGGACCCGCGACACCGTGACCACCTAAACTCTCTGGCTCGGCGCCCTGCTGGTCGTCGGTGGCTCGGCCAGCCACAACTTCCTGTACCGCGATCGCGGTCGCCCCGGCGAGGAGTGTCGGGCGTTCATCGCGGCCCGCGAGGCCGCCGATAGGTTCGCGATTTCCGACGAGGTGGCGCGGTGTACCGTCTCGCCGACCGGATCATCCGAGAACGGGACAAACAGGCGCCTACTCGGCGCCACCCAAAACCGGGCGACCACAACCGAAAACAAGCCTGACAGGACACCGCCCCTTCAGACATCCCAGTGCCGTGTCGCACTACTGCCATGGCGGCGTCTAGGACTGCCGCGCAGGATCGACAATGTGGTTCTCGAGGATGGGACCAATGACCGCCAATGCCTCCGGTGACGTCATCTGAGTATGCTCGCAGTCCACCGTGTTCTCGTGCACGGTGCCGGTAACAGCGGACCGCCATGCCTGCGCCGGGCGTTGCTTGCCGGCATGGTCCATCACGCTCGCCGAGCCCGCCGCGCTGAAGTAGAGCAAGTCCCCGTCGAAGACACCCGGCCGGTATTCGCGCCATATCCGTCTGGAGTTCTCAACCGAGGCGGCAAGTCGTTCTAGGTGCGTGGAGGTGAGACCGGTCTCCGGACCGAACAACCTGTTCAACAGCGCGGCGGCATCCTCGAAGGAAAACTCGCCATCGGTGTGGGAGTCGGCGAGCGTCCTACCTACAGTTTCGAGACCTTCGACGTGGCTGTCGGCGAGGTCCGAACTTATGGCGTGGACCAACTTCTCGGCGCTTACCCTCCCCCCGAGTGGATCGTCCCCGTAGACCGCGGCCGTATCTTCTTCGTAAAGGACAGAATCCATCATTGCGAGCGTGGCAACGGCGTCACCGGCTCTGCGCAACTCGACGGCCATGGCATGTGCAATTGCGCCACCCAAGGACCACCCCAGCAGATGGTAGGGTCCGTGCGGCTGGACTGCGCGCATCTCGTCGACATACCGATGGGCCAGCTGACCAACCGATTCGAAGTTCGGTTCACCGCTGATGACCGGCGATTGCAGACCATATACCGGGCGGTCAGGTGAGAGGTATCGAACCAGCCCCGAATACGCCCACGAGAGTCCGAGTCCCGGATGTACGCAGAACAGAGCCGGATGACTTCCGGTCGAACGCAGCGGAATCACCGCACCGAAAGCATCGTCGATCGACACTCTGATGAGGCCCAGTGGATCCCCGATGCGACCGGCAACCCCTGTGACTGTCGGATCCAGGAAAATCAGTGGTAACGGAATCCGGCTACCGAGTCGTTCCTGCAGCGCAGTCACCACAGTGACCGCGAGCAACGAGTTCCCGCCCAATGCGAAGAAATCGTCGTCGAGCCCCACCCGCTCCACCCCCAACACCTCCGCGAACACCCCCGCCACCACCTGCTCCACCGCAGTCACCGGCGCCCGGAACACCACCGGGGCGAACACCGGCA
>NZ_JADLQX010000047.1 GCF_015477605.1 Nocardia amamiensis | reverse complement strand
CAGTGCGCTGTGGCGCACGACGGAGCCGAGCGCCAGCGAGGCGGAGTTGTGAGGGAGCGTCAGCGAGTGAACCGAGGGCACAGTGCGCTGTGGCGCACGACGGAGCCGAGCGCCAGCGAGGCGGAGTCGTGAGCCTCACATCGCCTGCGAGCGGGGAAGCCGCCGTGACGGTGCTGGTGGTGGACGATCAGGAACTCGTGCGCGGCGGCCTGCGGCGCATCCTGCGCCGGCGTGATGGATTCGTGGTGACCGAATGCGCCGATGGGGACGAGGTGCCCGCTGCCGTCGCGGAGTTCCAGCCCGACGTCGTGCTCATGGATCTGCGCATGAAGCGTGTCGGCGGCATCGACGCCACGCGCTTGCTGCGGGCGCGCGACAGCGCCCCGCCGGTGCTGGTGCTCACCACTTTCGACGACGACCAGTTGCTGTCCGGCGCGCTGCGGGCGGGTGCCGCCGGATTCATCCTCAAGGATTCACCCGCCGAGGACCTCATCCGCGCCGTGCGGACGGTCGCGGGCGGCGGAGCCTGGCTCGACCCGTCGGTCACCGGTCGCGTGCTCTCGGCCTACCGCATGGTGCGACCGGTGAACACGCGATCCGACGCGCGCCTGTCCGAACTGACCGCCCGCGAGTACGAGGTGCTCGAATTGATCGGTCGCGGCCGGGTGAACGCGGAAATCGCTCGCGATCTCGGCATCTCGGAAGTGACCGTGAAAAGCCATGTGGGACATATTTTCGGTAAGCTCGAACTCCGGGATCGGGCCGCGGCGATCGTGTTCGCGTTTGACCACGGAGTAGTGACACCCGGAGAATCCAATCGTTGACGGGTGGGCTCCAGTCGCGGACCGCGTGATCCTGGTGTGCGTTCCTTGCTCGGGATGTGGAGGATGACGGGTGCAGGAGTCCGGGCCGAGAACCGGGACGCGGTTCGGGCCGTATGAACTGCGGTCGTTGCTGGGCAAAGGGGGAATGGGGGAGGTCTATGAGGCCTATGACACGCTGAAGGACCGGTTGGTCGCGGTCAAGCTGCTGTCGGAAGAACTGGCCAAAGACCCTATGTACCAAGTGCGTTTCCGGCGCGAGTCGCAGGCGGCTGCTCGGATAGCCGATCCGCACGTCGTACCCATCCACGACTGGGGCGTGATCGACGGTGTCCTGTTCATCGACATGCAGCTGGTGCGGGGTGTCGACCTGCGCACTCTCCTGCGCGGCCAGGGGCCGCTGAGTCCTGCTCGCGCGGTGGGCATCGTCGAACAGATCGCCTCGGCGCTGGACGCCGCGCACGCGGCCAACTTGGTGCACCGTGACGTGAAGCCGGCGAACATCCTGGTCGCCGACGCGGATTTCGCGTATCTCGCCGACTTCGGGATCGCGCACACCGAGGGCGACAGCGCGGTGACCCTGGTCGGCATGGCGGTCGGCTCCTATATCTACATGGCCCCGGAGCGTTTCGACGTCGGGCCGGTGACCGGCCGCGCCGACGTGTACTCGCTGGCATGTGTGCTGCACGAATGCCTGACCGGAGCAACGCCGTTTCCGGCGAACAGCATGAATGTGCTGATCAAGGCGCATCTTTCCGATCCGCCGCCGCGACCGAGCGCGCAGGCACGCGGTATCCCACCCGCGTTGGACGAGGTGATCACTCGCGGCATGGCCAAGGACCCGGCCGACCGCTTCCCGACCGCGAGCGCATTGGCCCAGGCCGCCCGAGCCGCTCTCGCCCTAGCGCCGTCCACCGGCCCGATGCTCGTGGTGCGCGCACCCGACCGAGCGCAGCGGCCAGGTGAGCCGACCGCGAGCGGTGCGGCGGTTTCGCCGGAATCCACGGGTGAGCTGTCGGTCGCCGCCGTGATCCACCCCAGTGCGCCGACGGTGGTGCGGCCGACGGAAACCCAGTTCACGCCGCTTCCGTCGGCGGACGAACCGCCGCCGACGCCGTTGGTGGCGAGCGCGCCGTCCCCGCCAAAGGGGGGACTGCCTCCGATGCGTCCCTTCCCGGACGCGCACCTGTATCCGGAGACCGAGGCATATCTCGAGTCGGCGGGATTCCCGCAGGCACAGGACTATTCGACCCCTCCGACGCAGGCGTATCCGGGCAGTTATGCAGGTTATGCACCGCATGAACCCGCCACGCAGGCGTATGCGGAGTACTCATCGGCGGAGAACCCGATTGCAGGCGTGGGGACGCACCCCGAGTCCGCGCAGCCGTACCCGGAAATGACCACGGTTCAGGCGTATTCCGAGATGTCCTCGCAGGCACCGGCCTTTTCCGCGTTCGCTGACACTCCTCCGCATCCGGGAGCCGAGAACTATCCGGAAACCGAGCCGACCGGCCCGCGCGGCTTGGAAGACGCATCCGGATATCCAGTCGCACCGGACTCCGCAGCACCGACCCAATACCTGGCCCCAGCCCAAGCCAGGCCGGACGGTCACGCGGCCCGCACCGACTTCCCGCCGCAGGGTGACTATCCGGCCCGTACCGACTACCCGCCGATGGGTGACCATTCCGCGCGTGGTGATCACCTGCCGCGGGACGACTATCCAGCGCGTGCCGACTACCCGGAACGGGTCGACTTTCCGCCGAATGGCGACTATCCAGCGCAGGGCGATAATCCGGCGCACTCCGGCGGCCAGCCGCAAGACGACGACCAGTCGCAGGCGTATTACGAACCACAGGGCGACTATCCGACTCGTGCCGACTACCCGTCGCGCCGTGACGACTCCGAGTACGGTTCGTACGATTACGACGACGCCGATGACTCTTCGCGTTCCGGACGTTCCATCGCGCTGCCCATCATGGTCGCGGTGCTCGCCATCGTGGCGGTGACCGTCGGCGGTGCGATCGCCTGGCAGTCGCTCGGCTCCGGTGGCGTCGAGACGACCTCCGCGGGAAGACAGTCAGACACGCCGACTCCAGGGGCGAGTCCCACCCGGTCGCCGGCCAGCCCCTCGACGTCGTCCGCCGCGTCCGCCTCGGCCAAGCCGACACCGGTCGCACTGCCAGCGGGCGCGAAGCCCTGCGGTCAGGGCCAAGCCGTCGCCGGGACATTCACCCAGTCGGCGGCGGGTACCGCCGTCACCAGCTGCGCGTTCGCCGAAGAGGTGCGCAGGGCCTATGCCGAACTCGGCACTGCGCAGAACACGGCCCGCGACGCCCCGCGCACAGTGGTCGCGACCAGTCCGGTCACCGGCCGGAGCTACACGATGAACTGCCAGTCCGAAGGCCAGGTCGTCACCTGCAGCGGCGGCGAGAACGCGGTGGTGTACGTCTACTGATCGAGCACGGGAAGCAGGCTGACGCGATCGCTTCGCAGGCGTCGGCCAGAGCGGGCAGAGGCTCGGTCGGCGCCTGAGTCCCAGCCGATCGGCCGTGGCGTGGAAGACGTACGCCCAGGAAGCCGCACGTTTCCGAGCCGCTGGGACGGTTGCCGATGGACCTGGCAGTTCTCACCGGGAGTGCTCGTATCGGCGATCAGGAGCAGGGATCCGGCGGAAATCGGTGACGACCAGGGTGGGTGTCTGGACGGGGTCGTGTTGCGCGCTGCCCGGGGTGACGACGCCGCGAACCTCGAGCCAAGTGTCGCTCTCGATCGGTTCGGCTATTCCGGACAGGTGGACGTAGATGTACCGGGCGTCGGCGACGCAGCAGGTGATCAGGACGCGCGCCAGGTCGAGATCGATACCGGGCGGCCGCGGTTGTCCGCTGTCCTCGACCCCGAGGGCGAAACCGCTGATGGTCACCTCGCGGCCGTCGAGTGAATGGTTGGAGTCGAGCAATGCCCGATTCACCAGCTCATAGATCGTCAAGGTCGGTGCGGGCTCGTCAGGAAGCGGCGGGAACGGACGGACTTTCGGCTCGTTTGCCGAGGTGTGCGACACCACCCGGACCGGGGATGCGGTGGTCGCCGCACCGGCGCCCAGCGCCGGTGGGGCGATGAGCAGCAGCGCGGCGGCCGGTGCCAGCAGCAGCCACTGTGCTCGGCCGGTGCCGTGCTCATGGTCGGCGGAACCCTCGCCGCGCCGGACATCGCGAACGATCGCGATGAGCCCGAGCAGGACGAAGCCGACGCCGCTGATCACCAAGAAGGGAAACAAACCGGGCTTCACGTAGCGCAGGTAACTGCCGTCGAGCGCGGTCCACAGCACCGCGCCACCGATCAGCAGCAACAACAGATTCTGCGTCTCTCGATTCATCGCGCACCCCCGAGAAAAAGGTAGCCGGCGAGCGTGCCGCACACTATGGCAGCGCCAAAGGTCAACGGCGCAAATCGGATTGCGAACCGTCGTCCGAAACTCCCGGTCTGCATGGCGAAGAGCTTCACATCGACCGCCGGGCCGACGACGAGGAACACCAGCCGCGGCAGCAGCGGCAAGCTCGACATGCTCGCGGCGACGAACGCGTCGGCCTCCGAGCACAGGGCGAGTACGAGGGCCAGCACCGCCAGCACCACGATCGCGATCACCATCTGCCCGGCCAACCGCTCGTACCAGACGGGAGGAACCAGCACCCGCAGTGCCGCTGCCGCCGCGGCGCCGAGCACGAGAAACGCACTCGCCTGCAACAGATCATGCCGCGCCGCCTCGGTGAAGACCTCCCAACGGCTTCGGCCGGTCCCGCAGTGATCATGCCCGCCGTGCGGCAGCATCCAGTCCGGACGCCCGATCCGCGACCACACCAGACCCATCACGACAGCGGTCGCCAGCGAGCCGGTGAACCGGGCCGCGACCATCCCCGGCTCGCCGGGAAACGCGACCGCCGTGGCGACCAGCACGACCGGGTTGATCGCCGGAGCCGACAGCAGAAACGCCAACGCCACCGCACTCGGCGCACCCTGATCGATCAGCCGACGAGCCACCGGCACCACACCGCACTCACAACCGGGCAGCGCCATCCCGGCCAACCCCGCCACACCAATCGCGGCAGGCTCATTGCGCGGTAGCACCTTCCGCAGCACAGCAGGCGAGACGAACGCCGCGATACACCCGCTGACCATGACCCCGAGCACGAGAAAAGGCACCGCCTGGATGAAGACGCCGACGAAGACCGTCATCGCGGTCTGCAGACGCGCGGACGCGCCGACCACCGAGACCAGCTGTGACTGCACGACCACACCCGAGCCCACCAGTGCGGCCAGGACATAGGTCGAGGAAACCTTGATCCGCGGCGAGCGCCGCAGGCTCTGATCGGCCATGACCACATCCTGCCAGGAGCTGTTGGCCCGCAATAATTTCCGGCGTTTCTTACCGTTCGGAACCACGCCATCCACACGTCGCCGTTGCTGGTACCGGTCGACATCGCGGGACACCGACCTGCGTAGGTCGCGTCGAGGGTCCGGTGAGATCGAACCGGAAGACCGAGGGAGTGCGGATGTCACTCGGGACTATGCGTAGACGCGCGGTGCCGATGCCGACCGTGTCCGGCATCGGGATGCGCAGGCAACGACGTGTCGCGGGGGTCTACGGGTTTGCGGGACCGCTCGCGGCACTTGCGAAAGCACGTAAGGTCCGCTCGACGCACCTGTGGATGAAGCCGTCGTCGACCGGCTCGCCGGTGACCAGGATGCGCAGATAGACCGGTGCGATCGCCGTCTCGTTGAACTCCAGCGGATCGGTGTCGTCCGGGAGTTCGCCGCGCGCGATCGCGCGCTCGACGATGGCGGCCGAGCCTTGGAAACGCGCCGTCCAGAACCGGCGACTCACGAGCCGTATCTGCGCGGAGTCGGCCAGCGCGACCTGGGTGCGCAGCAGCGCGAGCAGCGGCGGCCGGGCGAGCACCGCTACGACCTCGTTCACCAGTTGGATCAGGTCCGCGCGCAGTGAGCCGGTGTCCGGGATGGGGATCTGTTCGTTCATATGCGTCATCGCCGCGTCGGCGACCAGATCCTGTTTGTCCGGCCAGCGGCGGCGAATCGTCGTCGGATGGACGCCGGCGAGCCGGGCGACATCGGGAATTTCGAAGCCGTCGTAGCCCTGTCGTAGCAGCAGATCGAGGGTCGCCTGCCGCACGGCCGCGACGACGCGTGCGCTGCGCCCGCCCGGCCGCGTCCGCCGTTCCACCCTTTCGCGCTGGCCCACGACCACAGCTTGACATCCGGCGTGCCCACCGCCAAACTCGCTTAAAGCACTTCTGAGTGCGTTAAGGAGATCCAATGAGCAGCCGCCCGATCCATTCACGATGCGCATTCGGTCGAAGGCGATTTCTGGTGAGCGGCGTGGTGGCCGCCGGTGCGCTGGCCCTCGCCCCGCCGATGCCGGCCGGCGCCGAACCCGCTGTCCCGCGCTGGCTCGACCGCCCGTTCTTCGACTTCCAATTGCGCAGACTGCTCGGTGAGGCGCCGCTGGGAGGCGCGGACGTAGCGGAGGTGGCGGCCGCGGTCCAGGAAATCGGGCCGTCCCCGAGCGCCCGGGCGTGGGTACGCGCGTTCGCTGCACTGGGGCGCGGTTTGGCGCGACAGGCTGCCGACATAACCGCGGCCGATCCGAATGGCGCCGCCACCATCGCGCTGCGCGCGGCCAACTACCTCCGCGCGGCCGAGTTCTTCATCGAACCCCTCGGCTCCTCGCTGGATGCGAAGATCGCGCTGTATCGCGAGATGCGCCAGTCCTTCGCGATCGGCACGCGGGGGCAGCGGATCGAGGCGGTCCAGATCCCTTACGAAAACACTGTGCTCGACGCCTATTACGTCCGTCCGGACGGCGCGGCCCACGCAACCCATCCGGCCGTGGTCTTCTTCGGTGGCCTCGACAGCGTCGGCGAGGAACTCTACCTCTGGGCCGGAAAAGAATTGGCGCGCAACGGTATCGGCGCTCTTCTCGTGGATGGTCCCGGAAATGGCGCCTCGCTGCGCTTCCGGGGCATTCTGTCGCGGTACGACTACGAGGCAGCCACCGCCGCGGCCGTCGATTTTCTCGGCCGCGATCCGGAAGTGGATGCGGACCGGATCGGCCTGATCGGAATCAGCCTCGGCGGTTACTACGCGGCCCGGTCAGCGGCCTTCGAGCATCGCGTGCGGGCAACCGTGGTCTGGGGCGCCATCTGGGACGAGTCCGAAATCCTTGCCACCCGAAGTGATCTCGAGACGAAATTCTTCCTTGCCCAGTACGGGACCTGGGTGTTCGGCGGCGGCGACCCCGTCCGGGCTTTCCTCGACGCGCGCCGGTTCACCATCGCCCCGGTGGCCCATCTCATCCGCAATCCGATCCTCATCATTCACGGCGCCGACGACGTTCTGGTGCCGGTGTCGCAAGCCCAACAGCTCTACGATGCCGTCCGAGCGCCGAAGGCCCTGCATATCGTCCCTTCCGGTCGGCCGGGCTCGGCCCATTGTCAGGCCGACCACATCCCCGCCGCCTGGGAAGTCATGATTCCGTGGCTCTTGGATCAGCTGACCACATGAAACGACTCGCTGGACCGCGTCGGTGCCCTGCGGACCGGGTGCGGCGGACCTCGCGAGCTGGACCGGATCTGCTCGACGACGACCTCGAATTCGCCGGATCGTCGGCTCGATGAGGCGTCGGTCGGCCCCATCCTCGAGATGGAGAAGGCTGTTCCGATAACCGATGTAGTAATCCCGGGAATGTGAGAGTTCAGCACCATGGCGAACCTGCGGCATATGCTCGCGAAGGTTGCCGCCGACTGCCCATTGGGCGAAGAGCCGGACAAATCCTGCGGCGATGTATCAAAGCTATCGAGAATGCGCAGGTGTAATTGATTTGCCAGACAGTCGCTGTCGTGGATCTGGCTTCTCTTCGATGTATTCGGAAAAGTGGGGTGCGGTCAATTCATCTAGTACGTTCTCTGGGATAACGAGAAGCGGTACTCGGGAGAGGGCGGCGTCCGGCAGTGCTCGGCCGCCTGTGCTGATCCCGGCCGCCCGGCGATGCCGGGCGGATAAGTGGAGGTGTCCATGCTTGTTGACCACGCCGTCGTCACCTGGCTGGGAGACAAGGATCAACCGATCGTGTGCGCGGATCTACTGGCCGGTAGCTCGATCCGGTGCGTTCGGCACGGTTTCGTCGACGGCTCATCCTCCGGCGTCGACCGCGCGAATCCCATGGCTCGTGGTGGGCGGATGCGGTCCGGCGGCCGACGCCGGCGACAAGGTGGGGCGCGCGGGAATCCGCTGATCGTGACAGGTGGAGCCCACCGCAAGTCGGGCAACGCGCGGAATCAGAACTCCCGGTACGTCATTACCCATGGCGCCCTCCCTGTCGGTGGCGGAGGCAGTCGGCGAGATGACCCGGCACGGTGTCGGGACGCCGTACCGGCACGCAGATCCGGGGGAGTTCACAACGAGAATGTGTCGAAGAATGCTTATTGATCAATTCCGCAAAGCTCGAAAAGTCCTGGGCTGCGCGGCGCTTGTCGCATGTGTTGTCGCCGGGTGCGGGACCGACCGCGCCGAGGATCCAGCGGCGAGCGAGCCCACCATCACCGAGGCCGCCGCGCGGACCGATCAAAAGGGCCTCTCCATCATCGTGCCCGGCACGTTGGCCGCGAGCTTCGCCGACCTGGCCGCAGGCGTGCGCGGGAAGATCGGGATGGCGGTCATGCCGGTCGGCGGCACGCAGCCGGTGACCTTCGGCGACTGGACCAGCGGTCCGGCGTGGTCGACGATGAAGGTTCCCCTGACCCTCGCCGCGCTGCGCCGGAGTCCGGGCTCGAACTATGCCGCGTCGGCGGCGATCACCGCCTCCGACAACTCCGCCGCCGAGACGTTGTGGCAATCGCTCGGCAGCCCGCAGGAGGCGGCCCAGGCCGTGCAGGCGGTGCTGCGCGAAGGGGGCGACACCAAGACCGTCGTGCCCCCCACCCGTTCCCGTTCCGAGCACTCGGCCTTCGGGCAAGCCGAGTGGTCGCTGGTCGACCAGGTGCGGTTCGCCTCGCGGCTGCCCTGCCTGTCCGAGTCCGGCCGCGTGACCGCGCTGATGGAACAGGTCGTCGCCAGCCAGCGCTGGGGTCTCGGCGAGTTCAGCGGGGCTGAATTCAAGGGCGGCTGGGGTCCGGACCTCTCGGGCGCTTACCTGGTACGCCAGTTCGGGCTCATCACGGTTCCTTCCGGCCAGATCGCCATCGCTGTGGCGGTGCAGCCGGATTCGGGGTCGCTCAGCGACGGCACGAACATCTCGGACCGGCTGGCCGCGGTGGTCTCCGAGCATCTCGACGAGTTGCCCGGCGGTCGCTGCCCGGCGGCGTAAGGACATCCGTCCAGGTCACTGTTACTCATCGTTCACGGGGTCGGAGCTGCCGAGATCGGACATGAGGGGCAAGATAGCGGCCATGCGCATCGGAGTCTTGACCGGAGGCGGAGACTGCCCAGGACTGAACGCGGTCATCCGGGCCGTCGTTCGCACCGCGAACGGCCGCTACGGCGACGCGATCGTCGGCTTCGAGGACGGCTGGCGCGGCCTATTGGAAGACCGGAAGATCCAGATCCACAACGACGACCGCACCGACCGTATCCTGACCAAGGGCGGCACCATTCTCGGGACCGCGCGCACGAATCCCGACGTGTTGCGCGCCGGTCTCGGCCGGATCAAACAGACCCTGGACGACAACGGCATCGAGGCGCTCATCCCGATCGGCGGCGAGGGCACCCTCACGGCGGCGAGCTGGCTGTCCGAAGAGGGCGTCCCGGTCGTCGGCGTCCCCAAGACCATCGACAACGACATCGATTGCACCGACGTCACTTTCGGCCACGACACGGCGCTGAGCATCGCCAGCGAGGCGATCGATCGGTTGCACACCACCGCCGAGTCGCATCAGCGCGTCATGCTCATCGAGGTGATGGGCCGTCACGCGGGCTGGATCGCGATCCACGCGGGCATGGCGGCGGGCGCGCACCTGACCCTGGTGCCAGAGGTGCCGTTCGACGTGGCCGAGGTGTGCACCATGATCAAGCGCCGGTTCCAGCGCGGCGACAAGCATTTCATCTGCGTCGTCGCCGAGGGCTCGCATCCAGCCCCGGATTCCGGCTTCACCTTGCGTGAGGGCGGTATCGACGAGTTCGGCCACGAGCGTTTCACCGGCGTCGCCCAGCAACTCGGTGTCGAGATCGAACGCCGCATCGGCAAGGAGGTCCGCACCACGGTGCTGGGCCACGTCCAGCGCGGCGGCAGCCCCACCCCCTACGACCGAGTCCTGGCCACCCGTTTCGGCCTGCATGCGGCCGAAGCAGTCCATGCCGGCCAATTCGGCCAAATGGTCGCCCTGCACGGCACCACCATCGACCTGGTCCCGCTCTCGGAGGCCACCAAGCAGCTCAAGCGCGTTCCCCCGGAGCGCTACGGCGAGGCAGAGGCGTTCTTCGGCTGAGCGTGCCGCTGCGGCGGTGCGGTACGCGCGCGGCGAATAGCCCGGGGCGGTCCGGATCGTCGGTACTGTGAATTGCATGCGCAGTGGGCGACTGATCGCGTTGGTTCTGTTCGTGATCGCCGCGCTGGTGGCCGGGTGTTCGGAGTCGAATCCGCCCGAGCCGACCACCGGTGACTGGCACGGCTCTATCGAGGTGCCCGGTCAGCCGCTGCAGGTCGGGGTGAGTTTCCGCGACGACCGGACGGCCACGATCGACATCCCGGAGCAGGGTGTGGCCGACGTGCAGTTGAAGGACGTCAGCTCCGATCGCAACGCAGTGTCGTTCGCGATCCCGGACATCCCGGGCGACCCGGTGTTCCGCGGCCGGTACGAGTCCGGATCCGACCAGATCACCGGCGATTTCACGCAGGCGGGGCAGAGCTTCCGGCTCGCGCTGAGCCGAGGTGAAGTCGAACCGCTGGCCCGTCCGCAGGAGCCGAAGCCGCCGTTCCCGTACAAGTCCGAGAACGTCACCTATCGCAATGGCGACATCACCATCGCGGGCACGCTGACCGAGCCGCAGGGTGCGGGCCCGTTCCCTGCCATTCTGCTGATCACCGGAAGCGGCCCGCAGGACCGCGACGAAGAACTCATGGGCCACAAGCCCTTCCTGCTGCTGGCCGACACCTTCACCAGGGCGGGCTACGCCGTGTTGCGCACCGACGATCGCGGCGTGGGCGCCACCACCGGCAAGCTGGACGACGCGAACTACACCGACCTGGCCGAGGACGCGGCGGCAGGCGTCCGGTTCCTCCGCGCCCGCCCCGAGATCGACCCGGCCCGCGTCGGGCTCTTCGGTCACAGCGAGGGCGGTTACCTCGCGCCGCTGGTCGCAGCGCGCCCCGACGGCGGCGTCGCGTTCGCCATCCTCATGGCCGGACCGGGCGTGCCGGGTTCGGACATCCTCGTCGAACAGACCCGCCTGATCGCGACCGCGAACGGCGCACCCCCGGCCCAGGTGGACGCTCGGGTGCGCGAAATCAGCGAGATGGCCGCTCTGCTGAAAGCGGGCGACTTGGCGGGCGCCAAGGACCTGGCGCGGCGCCAGAACCAGGCGCTGCCCCCCGATCAACGTGTGCCCGACGAGCAGGCGGCCGCGGGGATCACGCCCAATCTGGCCGCCCTGGTCGCCTACGACCCCGCGCCCGCCCTCGCGGCCCTGCGCATCCCGGTGCTGGCGTTCTTCGGCGGCAAGGACCTCCAGGTTCCTGCCGCCCAGAGCGAGCAACCCATGCGCGCCCACCTCGCCGCCGACCCGGACGCGACCGTTCACGTCTTCCCGGGACTCAACCACCTGATGCAGCCCACGGAGACCGGCCGCCCCAGCGAGTACAGCTCGATCCACACGACCATCGCGCCCGAGGTGCTCGACTACGTCACCGGCTGGCTGCGACAGCGGGTCCCGGCGAAGTAGCAGCGCGCCGCGAGAGCCGCTGCGCTGCGGCCGGAACGCTTACTTAGACTTATGGCCATGAGCGCACCCACGGTCGACCTGATGGATTACTCGGATGTCATCGCCCGGTTCGAGCCGGTGCTCGGCATGGAGGTCCACGTCGAGCTGAACACCGCGACGAAGATGTTCTGCGGTTGCCCGACCGAGTTCGGCGCGCAGCCCAATACGCAGGTGTGCCCGGTGTGCCTCGGTCTGCCCGGCTCGCTTCCCGTGGTGAATCAGAAGGCCGTCGAGTCCGCGATCCGGATCGGGCTGGCGCTGAACTGCACGATCACGCCGTGGGGCCGGTTCGCGCGCAAGAACTACTTCTACCCCGACCAGCCGAAGAACTACCAGATCAGCCAGTACGACGAGCCGATCGCCACGAACGGTCACCTGGACGTGCTGCTCGACGACGGCAGCACCTTCCGGGTCGAGATCGAGCGCGCGCACATGGAGGAGGACACCGGCAAGTCGGTGCACATCGGCGGCGCGACCGGCCGCATCCACGGTGCGAGCCACTCCCTGCTGGACTACAACCGGGCGGGCGTTCCCCTGATCGAGATCGTCACCAAGCCGATCACCGGCGCGGGCGAGCGCGCGCCGGAGGTGGCGCGGGCGTACGTGACGGCGCTGCGCGATCTGCTGAAGGCGCTCGGCGTCTCCGACGTGAAGATGGAGCAGGGCTCGTTGCGCTGCGACGCGAACGTCTCCCTGATGCCGATCGGCGCCACCGAGTTCGGGACCCGCACCGAGACCAAGAACGTCAACTCGCTGCGCAGTGTCGAGGTCGCGGTGCGCTTCGAGATGCGCAGGCAGGCCGCGGTGCTGGCGGGCGGCGGCACGATCGTGCAGGAGACCCGCCACTTCCACGAGACCGACGGCACCACCTCGCCCGGCCGCCGCAAGGAGACCGCCGAGGACTACCGCTACTTCCCCGAGCCCGACCTGGAGCCCGTCGCGCCCGACGCCGAGTGGGTCGAGCAGCTGCGCGGCACCATCCCCGAGTACCCCTGGCTGCGCCGCGCGCGCATCCAGTCCGATTGGGGCCTGTCCCATGAGGTGATGCGCGACCTGGTCAACGCGGGCGCGCTCGACCTGATCATCGCCACCGTCGACGCGGGCGCCCCGGCCAACGAGGCGCGCTCCTGGTGGGTCGCCTACCTCACCGAGAAGGCCAAGGAGCGCGAGGTCCCGCTGGACGAGCTGCCGATCACCCCCGCCCAGGTGGCCGAGGTGATCAAGCTGGTCGACGCGAAGAGCATCAACAACAAGGTCGCCAAGCAGGTCGTCGACTATGTGCTGGCCGGCGAGGGCGACCCGGCGCAGATCGTCGAGGCCAAGGGCCTCGGCATGGTCAGCGACGACAGCGCCCTGCAGGCCGAGGTGGAGAAAGCGCTCGCCGCCAACCCCGACATCGCCGACAAGATCCGCTCCGGCAAGGTCCAGGCCGCGGGCAAGATCGTCGGTGACGTCATGAAGGCCACCCGCGGCCAGGCCGACGCGGCGCGGGTGCGGGAACTGGTGCTCGCCGCCTGTGTTTAATTGTTTAATTCGCAGCGCCTGCGGGGCCGCGAACGGAACATGCTCGGTCTCTCCGCGCTCGAAAACAAGCGTGAGGCCGAGTGGTCGCGCAGAGCCGTAGCCCAATCAGCTTGGTGTTTTCGGATCGTCCGCAGCCAGGGCTAGCGACCGCCGCTCGTGACTTGGTCGAGTACGCGGCGGCCACTCCGACGTGAGCCGGGCCGGGAACGGTCTCCGTGAGGCATATGACGTGAAGGGCCGAACCCCATGGAGTCGGCCCCTTCGTCGTCCCGGATCAGTCCGGTCCGCCGCCCCCGGCCTGCGGCGGCGGGATGCGGACGACGCGGTCGTCGAACGGCCCCGGTTGGCCGTCGGTCTTGTTCACGGTGGTCACCCAGATGGTGCCGTCGGCGCCGACCGCGGCGCCGCCGAGCTGGCCGTACTTGTCCTGGGCGACCAGCGTCGGCGCTGCGGTGACCGCGTGGGTGTTCGGGTCGGCGGCGGTGATGGCGAGGGCCTTCGCGCGCGTCAGCGAGATCGCGACACCGTCGATGGCCGCGGCGCAACCGGCGACGCCGGGGCGGTCGGGCCAGGTCCACGCGATCGTGACCGCACCGTCGCTACTGAGGCGCTGCAACCGGTCCTCGGCCGCGGTGCGGTCGGTGATCCAGATGCTGTCCTTGGTGTCCCGGCACACGTCCCCCGCGGTGCCGATGCCCGAGACGGCGATTTCCGGCGGCGATGTGCGGCCGGGGACCAGCGAGTTCACCCGCAGCAGCTTGCCGGCGAGCGAACCGGCGGAGGCCGCCGCCGACGGGTTGCCCGCGTCGCCGGTCAACACCAGCATCTGGTCGGGCGCGGCGAAATCGATCGCGCCGCGATTTCCGCTGGCGCCCTTGGGAATGCCGGTGAGGATGTCCTTCGGCGCGCCGCCCTCGGCGATGCGGACCACCCGATTGTCGCTGGAGGTGGTGATGTAGGCGTACATCAGGCCGTCTTCGCGATAAGTCGGGGACAGCGCGATGTCACTCAGGCCGCCGTCGGTGGAGCCGTCCACGTCGAGCCGGGCGATCTCGACCGGCGGCTGCTCCGGGGCCACCTTGAGAATCCGCCCGGTCCGGCGCTCGGCGACCAATGCGCCGTCGCCGAGCGTGACCAGCCCGCCGGTCGTGTCCAGGCAGGTCGCGACCACCGCCGGGTCCGGATCGATGCATGGCCCGCTCGGCCGGGTGGTCGAGGTCGGCGGCTGGTTCGGTTTCTTCGGGTCGATGTTGGCGCCGCGCAGGCTCGGCTCCGGGGTGAACGGACTGGACGCCGAATCATCGAACCGGGCGCAACCGGCCAGCAGCGCGGCACCGAGCGCCAAGCTCGCCGCGACGCGGCCAACGACAACCAAACTCATAGCTCAGACGTTACGGAAATACCGCCGCGCGCGCCGCCTCCGGGTGGGGGTGTTGCGCGCACACTGACACGCCGTACCGCTTACTCGCACGCGGTAGCGCGGCGCGGCTTAGGGTAGGGGCCGTGACCGACAAGACGAAAGACACGCCCGAACCCCCGAGAATGGCGGACTCCGCGCCGTCCACGGCCGTGCAGTCGGCGGTGTCGTCCACCGGTCGAGGAGTGAGCAGCCCGTTCGATTCGCCCACCGAGCAGTTCGAGCGAGTGGATCCGTCCGGGCGCCCACGGCTGCGCAAGGACGTTCCCCGTACCGACGACGAACTCGGGCTCGACCCGGAGGTCCCGTCCACGGCGGAGACCAAGGCCGTGCCCACCTACGATTACGCGAGCATCCCGCCCGCGGCGGCCCCGCCGTCCGACACCGGCACGTTGCGGCGCCGCCGCACCGCCGAGAACCGCCGCGGCACACTCGATCTCGGCTTGCTGCTGTTGCGCTTGGTCGTCGGCGGCACGTTCCTCTACCACGGGTTGCAGAAGCTCACCGGCTGGTTCCACGGCCCCGGCCTGGACGGCACCCGCGAGATGATGGAGCGCGGCGGCTGGGACCATCCGACGCTGTCCACCATCCTGGTCACCGCGGGCGAAGTCGGCGGTGGCACGCTGCTGATCCTCGGCCTGGCCACCCCGTTGGCGGCGGGCGCGGTGCTCGCGGTCGTCCTCGACGCCTGGGCATGGAAGCAGGGGATGGCCCCCGGGTTCCAGTACAAGGCGGGCCAGGGCGCGGTCGAGTTGGAGAGCATCCTCGCCGGCGCGGCGACCGCGATCATCCTGACCGGCCCGGGCCGTTATTCCTTCGACGTCAAGCGAGGCTGGGCCACCCGGCCCCACATGGGGTCCTTCACCGTCCTTCTCCTGGCCATCGCGGCCGCGGTCGGCACCTACTGGTATCTGCACGGCGGCAACCCGCTCACCGGCATCGGCCCGTTCGACTAGGGCCGGTCGACACCGAGTTCAGTGGTGCTCTCCCAACCGAACTCGTCGTTCGTACCGTCTGACCAGACACTGATAACGGCAACGGTGCCCGCACCGCAGGGCGGGAGGGCACCGTTGTGTCGAGTGACCTCGCGGATCCGTGCAGCTCGATGAGATCCGTCCGATCACGCTACTCGTGGATTCACCCGGCAGTTGGTGTGCAGGTATCCAGCGGTGCCGTTCGCGAAGTCGTAGATCGCGACCGTCTGGGTGTCCTCCGACGAATCCGCGGGCGGCATAAGGAAATGCGTTTCGCTCACCGGGAGCAGCTCATATCCGACGCGGTCCGGTTTCTGGAGGAACTCTGCCTGCATCGGGTCGAGCACCAACGTCAGATACAGGTGTCCGCGTTCGGCTGAGACCTCGTACCGTGCGCCGGGGCGCTCGTAGACGCCTTCGTACCTGGACGGGTCGAGATTCAGGGTCGCGTCCGGTGCGGGCAGCTCCGGGATGGTGGCCATGCCGAGCTCGGTCAGTATCTCGTCGAACACCTTGCGGTAGAAGCTTTCCCGAGGTCCTCCGTTCGTCAGCATCGCGATGGCGGTGTTCGAGCCCGGCAGGAGTCGTAGCCGAGCGTTCTGGCCGATCGTGCTGCCGTCGGTCGCGTAGACGGTTTCGCCGTGCCAGTTACACGCGATGAGGCCCAGTGCCCATTCCGGTCCGAACAGGTACGGATCCGGTACGGGCACCCGCGACTGAGTCATCTTCCGGATGCTTTCGGCCGAGACGATGCGCTGTCCGCCCGGCGCCGTGCCGCCGGTGAGGAGGACGTGCGCCATCGCGAGCACTTCCCGGGTCGTCGAGGTGATGTTGCCGCCGGGGCCGAAGGCGCGCGGCAGGTAGTCCACTGGTGTGACGATGGGGCCCTCTTCCAGGGAACGGATCAGGTGCCCGGTCGCGGCACGGGTCGAGTCCACCTGCTCGCGCCAGCTGTTCGTGCTGGTCAGCCCCATGGGGTCGAACAGGCGATCCCGCATGACGTCGTCCCAGCGTTTGCCGTCGTGCACCTCCAGGATCCGCGCGAGGATCGCGTAACCCAGCGCCGCGCTGTAACCATGGGTGTGGCCCAGCGGGAAGACCTGGGGCGCGTCGGCGATGTTCTCGACCATGCGCTCGTAGACGTCGTCGTCTTCGCCGGGATCGCCGAAAGCCTCCTCGATGCCGTTGGTGTGGCACAGCAGGTGGCGCGGGGTGACCTTGGCGCTTGCCTCCGGATCGGCCACCGTGAATCCGGGCAGGTAGGTCCGCACCGGCTCGTCCAGATCGACCTTTTCCTCGTCGACGAGCTGCATGAACGCCAGTGCGGTCCACGTCTTGGTCATGGAGCCGCACTGGTAGACGGTGTCCGTGGTCGCGGGTTCCCGCGTTTCCACGTTCTTGACGCCGACCGCGAACTCGGCGATCGCACCGTCGTGGAGCACCCCGATCGCGGTGCTCGGGATTCCGTACTCCGCCAGGAGTTCGGTGACCCGGGCCTGGATCCGCGGCACGTCGATCGTCATCGCGGAAGACCGACCGCGTTCGCGGCATCCGCTTCGAAGTACTCCGTCGTGGCGTAGGCGCCTGCGTGTGCCTCGAAGAAGTCCCGAACGCCATCGATGGAGTCATGGGTGATGATGTTCACCGCTTTGGCTCCGTCCTTGCTGGCGACCGCCAGCTTCCACTTGGCGCCCTTGGGGAGCATGGCGTGTGCCTTCTTCAAGCCACTCCAGAACTTGCCTTCGTCCGAGACGGTCGACACGGCCATCACGTGCATCGTTGTTGCCTCCTTTTCAGATGTAGGAAAGCAACGTTGCGTTTTGCCAATCGTCAACCAAGACCTTGCATAAAACGGCAGCTTAAGGCCATTCATTGCAACAACGTTGTGGATGAATGCAACGCCCTACGTCGGCGCATTGCAATGTACTGTGGATGAACGCAAAGGGAGGAGGTATGCCGGTGCCAGGAGGCAGGCTGACCCACGAGGACCGACGGCAGATCGCGGCGTGGCTGGCAGACGGGCTCGGGTATGCCGAGATCGGACGACGGCTCGGCCGGCCGACGTCCACGATCAGTCGCGAGGTTGCACGCAACCGCGCATCCGGCGCCTACCTGGCCGACGACGCCCAGCAGGCCGCCGGCCACCGTGCCCGCCGACGCAAACCGGCCTGGCCTGCCGGGCCGGTGACCGACGAGCAGTCGACCGAGGTCGTGCGCGGCTTCGTGGACCAGTTCGCGACCCTGCTGGCCGCGACCGGCCTGCCCCGGATGACCGCCCGGGTGTTCGTCTGCCTGCTCACCGCGGACGCCAGCGGCCTGACGTCAGCCGACTTGGTGCGCCGGCTACAGGTCAGCCCGGCATCGGTGTCCAAGTCCATCGCCTACCTCGAAGCCATGGAACTGGTTGTGCGCCAACAGGATCTCGGTGGTCGCCGCGAACGCTACGTCATCGACGACGACGTCTGGCTCCGCGCGTGGCAAGCCGACACCAGCGCGCACGGCGAGATCGCGACCGCCGCACAGCGGGGCATCGAGATCTTCGGCGCCGACACCATCGCCGGCGCGCGGCTCGGCAAGATGGGCCAGTTCTTCG
The DNA here is from genome assembly GCF_015477605.1 of Nocardia amamiensis. Taxonomy (GTDB): domain Bacteria; phylum Actinomycetota; class Actinomycetes; order Mycobacteriales; family Mycobacteriaceae; genus Nocardia; species Nocardia amamiensis_A. The sequence goes on along the minus strand of NZ_JADLQX010000047.1, from coordinate 22,058 downwards.
CCCGGCTCAGCGAGCAGATGAGCGGCAGCACCTTCGGCGAGACCGTCGTCTACGACGCGTTGACCGTAGTCGCCGCGCTCGTGCACGCCGGTCGACCGCTCACCCTGGGCGCGCTTGCCGGCGCACTCGATTGGCCCAGAGACCGCGCCACCGCCGCCTTGGACGCGATCGAACGTCAACCGGCGATCGCCGATCCCCTCGCCTTGCGGGCCAGCGGACCCGAGACGTACACCTGCACCACGAGACCGGACCGCCTGAGCCCGGCGCAGCGTGAAGCACTCCAGATCGCCGCACAGTCATGACGTCGCCGCGCGCGGCCGGTCGCGCCTGGCCGGGCACGGCGTCGGTGAGGCTCAGGCAGCGCGGTCGATGCCCAGGCGCTCGGCCGCGGTGATCCCGGTCCCGAACAGGCCGACGAAGTAACCGCCGCGGCGGTCGCGGTTGTTCGAAACGGGTATGGCGTAGCCGCCATTTCGGGAAGGATGGGGCTGCGTCGTGACCTTCAAGGCCGCTACTCGTCGATCCAGCCGAGTTCGACTGCATTCTGGTGCATGAAGTCTTCGACTGCGGGCAGCGTGAGGAATGAAACGGCGTACAGAACAACGAGGAGCCCGATCGCAACGGCCCATTCGCGAGGGCGGGCTCCCGGCAGACCGGCCCCGTCCTGTCCAGCGTCAGCAGTGCGGCCCCGACGCAGCCGCGTCCCCGGGAGCCGCCGGTCGGCCGGCCGCAGTATCCACGACGCGATGGCACAAATCGCGAACATCAGCGCCACCGACCATGACCCGATACGGTCGCCGACTGCCAAATGGGACGCCACGGCACCCGACCACAGGAAAAATGCACCCGCGTATGCCCATTCCTTGATCAGCGGGAGCCCGGGCGCAATGATCGCGACGGCGGCGCCGACCTGCCACGCACCCAGAAGGTAGGCCAAGAAGTGCGGCTATCCCAGGTGCTGCAACTGGATTTCGATCCATTCGATCGCCAGAAGGTTCCACACCGATCCCGCAATCAACTCGAAGACGACGACAATCGTTGTGGCCCAAAAGGCGATAATTTTGATCCGGCTCCACTTCCGGTCACTTCGTGCGACGGGGGCTGACTTATCCGGGGTCGCGTGCTGGAACGTTGTGGTCGTTTGTGCAGTCATGCCCCCGAGACACCGCGGACCGCCGAAACGTGACACGATACGACGTGACGTGCGTCACCATCATGTGGTGATGTGGAAGGCGAAAGCGCTGGTGGCACAGTTCATTGAGCGCTGGCAGCATGGCGCGCCGCCGGTCGCCCCGCAGTTCGGACATGAACCCGGATCCGCCCACGGTGGAAGTGCCGTTGTCCCTGTTCAACGGCACTTGGTGCACCAACTCGGCTCAGTGGCCGGTGCCGATCCATCGCGGGCGGATACGAGACGGTCAGCGCCGCAGGGGAGGCGGCTACGGCACGTGGCGGACGGCCCCCTTGTCTGCCGAGGTGGCCATCGCGGCGTAGGCACGCAGAGCCGTCGTGACCGGCCGATCGCGGTTGACCGGCTGCCACGGACGCTCGGAGGCTTCCATCTTCGCGCGGCGCTCGGCGAGCACGGCGTCGTCGACGAGCACCTCTAGGGTGCGGGTGGCGACGTCGATACGGATCTGATCGCCGTTCTCGACCAGGCCGATGACGCCGCCGCTGGCGGCCTCGGGGGAGATGTGTCCGATCGACAGGCCCGAGGTGCCGCCGGAGAACCGGCCGTCGGTGATCAGCGCGCACTGCTTGCCCAGCCCCGAGCCCTTCAGGAAGGCGGTGGGGTGCAGCATCTCCTGCATGCCGGGGCCACCGGCGGGGCCCTCGTAGCGAACCACGATGACGTCGCCCGGCTTGATCTTCTTGCCCAGGATGACCGACACGGCCTCCTCCTGCGACTCCACCACCACGGCGGGACCCTGGAAGGCGAACAGCTCCTCATCGATGCCCGCGGTCTTCAGCACCGCGCCGTCGGGCGCGATATTGCCGCGCAGCACGACGAGACCGCCCTCCTTGGTGTAGGCGTGCTCCAGATCGCGGATGCAGCCTCCCTCGGCGTCGGTGTCCAGGGACGACCAGCGGTTCTCGGTGGAGAACGGCTCGGTGGTGCGCACACCGCCCGGCGCCGCGTGGAACAGTTCGATGGCCTCCTGGGATGCCTTGCCCGAGCGGATGTCCCAGGTATCGAGCCACTCGTCGAGGGTCTTGGTGTGCACCGTGGTGACGTCGGTCTCCAGCAGACCGGCTCGGCGCAGCTCGCCCAGGATGGCGGGGATGCCGCCGGCGCGGTGCACATCCTCCATGTGGTAGTCGGAGTTGGGCGACACCTTCGACAGTGTGGGCACCCTACGGCTGATCTCCTCGATGGTGTGCAGATCGAAGTCGATCTCACCCTCCTGCGCCGCGGCCAGCGTGTGCAGCACGGTGTTGGTCGAGCCGCCCATCGCGACATCCAGTGCCATCGCGTTGCGGAAAGCCTTGGCGTCGGCCACATTCCGTGGCAGCACGGACGCGTCGTCGTCGCGGTACCAGCGGTTGGCGATGTCCACCACCACCGTGCCCGCCTTCTCGAACAGGGCGCGGCGCGCGGCGTGCGTGGCGAGGGTGGAGCCGTTGCCGGGCAGCGCCAGGCCGAGCGCCTCGGTGAGGCAGTTCATCGAGTTGGCGGTGAACATGCCCGAGCACGAGCCGCAGGTCGGGCACGCGGACCGCTCGACCTCGGCCAAACCCTCTTCCGAGACGGCCTGATTCGCGCTCGCGGAGATCGCGGTGATCAGGTCGGTCGGCGCCTGCGCGACGCCGCCGACGACCACGGCCTTGCCCGCTTCCATGGGTCCGCCGGAGACGAACACGGCCGGAATGTTCAGTCGCATGGCGGCATTCAGCATGCCCGGGGTGATCTTGTCGCAGTTGGAGATGCAGACCAGCGCGTCGGCGGTGTGCGCGTTCACCATGTACTCGACCGAGTCGGCGATGATCTCGCGCGAGGGCAGCGAGTAGAGCATGCCGCCGTGTCCCATGGCGATGCCGTCGTCCACGGCGATGGTGTGGAATTCGCGCGGCACGCCACCGGCGGCGCGCACCGCGTCGGCCACGATCTCGCCGACGTTCTTCAGATGCACGTGCCCGGGCACGAACTGGGTGTAGGAGTTCGCGATGGCGACGATCGGCTTGCCGAAGTCGGTGTCGGTCATGCCGGTGGCGCGCCAGAGTGCGCGGGCGCCTGCGGCATTGCGGCCGATGGTCGTGGTTCGTGAACGAAGCGGTGGCATTTCGATGGTCCTCGGGTCGCGGGGGCTGACGTGCGACGGCGCAGAGCTCGCTCGGCGGCGGCTTTACGTTACCCCCGCCGCTGGTTGCGCCGGCATGTCGGTCATGGCGGGCGCGCGGCCGTCGCTGGGTGTCAGTCCGTGTGTCTCGGTCTCGGCGTTGTTCGGTTCGTCGCCGCCAGTGGTGTGGTCGACGCTGACGGTGTTGCCGGAGGTGCCGGACCGTCGAGAGTGATGGGCGTGTAGGGGATCGGTGCTCCCGACGAAATCATCCCATCACTTGGCCGCAACATGCCACTGACCCCGGATGTTCCCTGGCGGGGGCGCGTGGTCGCGTTGTACTCCTCGTCGCCTCCGGATTGCGCCTCTGCTCGACATCGCACACCAGTGGAACGTGATCCGGCGGCGTCGTGCCTGCGTTGCTGGCGGTTGTCGAGTCTGCGGTGCTGTCAGAGTTACCGCGCGCTGTTGCCGTCGGTGTCCTCGGCTTCGGTGGTCTTGTGGACACCGTTGGTGCGCGAGGCGCCGTCGGCGGGCGCGGCGGTTTCCGTCTCTCCGTCGCCGTCCGTGGTCTCGCTGGAGGCGCTGTCGGCGGCGGGTTCCTCCGGCCCGGCGAACGGATCCGGGATCCGCCCGTTGGACGCCGCCGCCAGATCGCGCAGCCGGTCGTAACTCACCGCGGGCAACTTCACCTCGGTGCCGTCGCTGAGGTCGGCCCGCACGTATCCACGCTTCGGGATCCGCACACCCTTCACCTGTGCCCAGTCCAGATGACGCGAGCCGAACAGCGTCCGCAGGTCCAGTCCGGCATCCGACACCGTGGTCTGTGTCCGCAGCACCCACACGAGCACCACGACCGGGATGAGCAGCAACCACCACAGTCCGGCCGGCCAGCCGACGAACGGGAAGAACACGCACATCAGCAGGATGAACACACCGAGGAAGGCCAGTCGTGGGATGCGGATCACACGGGCGTTCCGGGCGCTACCCGTATCCGTCGTCGCGGCGGACGTATGGGACGATTCAGAAGGTGGCACGGACTGATGCGGTGATGACACACCACCATCCTCGCATCCTGGTGAACGGACACAAGCAACCGCACTGTCCCACATAATGGGACACGAGAGGTCATCTGTTTGACTCTTCGGTTCACACCCGCTTAACGTCGTGCGCGTGAATCGAAACGAGTTGCTCGTACTCGGCCGGCGCGTCCAGCGTTGAGCCTGACCAACTGAGTCGAATACGTCAGCTCGCGTTGCGACGCGCCACCCTCGATCAGCCTTGTGCTGTCGGGGGCTTTTTTATGTGCGGACTAATGTCCAGCATGGCGAAGCGCAAGACACCGATGAGGCACACAATCCGGGGTCGAAACGACAACCAGTAAGGAACGAAGACGGTGAGCGCACCTACCGCACGGCCCGGGCCCTCGGCCCGCAGGCCAGCGCCTTCGGCGAATCAGCAGGCAACGCCCGCTGCCAACGCGACGTCCGCGGCCAGCCGCCGCCAGGTCCCGCCCGAGCGGGTCACCGGCGCGCAGTCGGTCGTGCGTTCGCTCGAGGAGCTCGGCGTCGACACCGTATTCGGCATTCCGGGCGGTGCGATCCTTCCCGTCTACGACCCGCTGTTCGACTCGACCAAGGTGCGTCACGTCCTCGTCCGGCACGAGCAGGGCGCGGGTCACGCGGCGACCGGGTACGCGCAGGCCACCGGCAAAGTCGGTGTGTGTATGGCCACATCCGGCCCCGGCGCCACCAACCTGGTCACCCCGATCGCCGACGCCCAGATGGACTCGGTCCCGATCGTGGCCATCACCGGCCAGGTCGGCCGCGGCCTGATCGGCACGGACGCGTTCCAGGAAGCCGACATCTCCGGCATCACCATGCCGATCACCAAGCACAACTTCTTGATCACCGAGGGCGTCGACATCCCGCGCATCATCGCGGAGGCGTTCTACCTGGCCGCCTCCGGCCGCCCCGGCGCCGTGCTGGTCGACATCCCGAAGGACGTGCTCCAGGCCCAGACCACCTTCAGCTGGCCGCCGGAGATGCGCCTGCCCGGCTACCGTCCGGTCACCAAGCCGCACGGCAAGCAGGTGCGCGAGGCCGCCAGGATGATCATGGAAGCCAAGTCGCCGGTGCTGTACGTCGGCGGCGGCGTGATCAAGGCCGAAGCGTCGGCCGAGCTGCTGCAACTGGCCGAGCTGACCGGCATTCCGGTGGTCACCACGCTGATGGCACGAGGCGCGTTCCCTGACAGCCACCAGCTCAACATGGGCATGCCCGGCATGCACGGCACCGTTGGCGCCGTCGCCGCGCTGCAGAAGTCGGACCTGCTGATCACCCTCGGTGCGCGCTTCGACGACCGCGTCACCGGTCAGCTGGATTCCTTCGCGCCCGGCGCCAAGGTCATCCACGCCGACATCGACCCGGCCGAGATCGGCAAGAACCGGCACGCCGACGTCCCGATCGTCGGCGACTGCCGCGAGGTGATCGCCGAGCTCATCGAGACGTTGAAGGCCGACCCCGCCGCGGGCGACGCGCTGCCGCTCCCGATCGGCGAATGGTGGACCTACCTCGACGGCATCCGGCAGGCCTACCCGCTGGGCTGGACCCCGCCCGCGGACGGGTCGCTGTCGCCGGAGTTCGTCATCGATGCGCTCGGCCGCCTGGCCGGACCGGACGCGATCTACTGCGCCGGCGTCGGTCAGCACCAGATGTGGGCCGCTCAGTTCATCAAGTACGAGAAGCCGCGCACCTGGCTGAACTCCGGTGGCCTGGGCACCATGGGCTACGCCGTGCCGGCCGCCATGGGCGCCAAGATGGGCGCGCCGGACAAAGAGGTGTGGGCAGTCGACGGTGACGGCTGCTTCCAGATGACCAATCAAGAACTGGCCACCTGCGCCGTCGAGGGCGTGCCGATCAAGGTCGCGCTGATCAACAACGGCAATCTCGGCATGGTCCGCCAGTGGCAGACGCTGTTCTACCAGGAGCGTTATTCCAACACCGATCTGGGCACGCACACCAAGCGCATCCCCGACTTCGTCAAGCTCGCCGAAGCCCTCGGCTGCCACGGCATCCGGGTCGAACGCGAAGAGGACGTGGAGGCCGCCATCCGCGAGGCGCAGTCGATCAACGACCGCCCTGTGGTGATCGACTTCATCGTCGGCAAGGACGCCCAGGTGTGGCCGATGGTCGCCGCGGGAACCAGCAATGACGAGATCATGGCCGCTCGCGGCATCCGCCCGCTGTTCGACGAGGACGAGCAGGCCGCCGAGCCTGCGGTCATCCACACGGCGATGTCGCATGAACAGACAAGGTGAACCACGGATGAGTACCACCCACACCCTCAGCGTTCTCGTCGAGGACAAGCCGGGCGTGCTCGCGCGGGTCGCCGCGCTGTTCTCCCGCCGCGGCTTCAACATCGAGTCGCTGGCGGTCGGCGGCACCGAGCTGCCCGAGATCTCGCGCATGACCATCGTCGTCACTGTCGAGGACCTGCCGCTCGAGCAGGTCACCAAGCAGCTCAACAAGCTGGTGAACGTCATCAAGATCGTGGAACAGGACTCCGACAGCTCCGTGGCCCGCGAACTGATCCTGGTGAAGGTCCGCGCGGACGCCAGTGTGCGGACCCAGGTGATCGAGGCCGTCGGGCTCTTCCGCGCCAAGGTCATCGACGTCTCCCCGGACGCGCTCACCGTCGAGGCGACCGGAACCCGGTCCAAGCTCGACGCGCTGCTGCGGATGCTGGAACCGTATGGCATCCGCGAGATCGTGCAGTCCGGTGTCGTCGCGGTGGGGCGTGGACCGAAATCCATCACCGCCACCCGATGACGCGGCGGGGCGGCGCACAAAGCAGGGGCCGACCGGTCAGCGGCGGCCACACGCTAACCTTTCTGCGATCGACGGTTGGTGTGCCGCCCTCCCCGCGCACGCGGGAATGATCCCCTCCCGCGCATGCGGGGGTGATCCGATCCAGAAACAACGTAAGAAGCACCGCAAGCACGGTGTGCCCCGTCTCGCGCGGGGATGACCTCGGAAGGAACCATAGTGGCAGTCGAGATGTTCTATGACGACGACGCCGACCTGTCGATCATCCAGGGCCGCAAGGTCGCTGTCATCGGCTACGGCAGCCAGGGCCACGCGCACTCGCTGAGCCTGCGCGACTCGGGCGTGGAGGTGCGCGTCGGCCTCGCGGAGGGATCGAAGTCGCGTCCGAAGGCCGAGGAGGCGGGCCTGACCGTCGGCACTCCGGCCGAGGTCTCGGCCTGGGCCGACGTCATCATGGTGCTGGCGCCCGACACCGCGCAGGCGTCGATCTTCACCAATGACATCGAGCCGAACCTGAAGGACGGCGACGCGCTGTTCTTCGGCCACGGCCTCAACATCCACTTCGGCCTGATCAAGCCCCCGGCCAACGTCACCATCGGCATGGTCGCTCCGAAGGGCCCGGGCCACCTGGTTCGTCGTCAGTTCGTCGACGGCAAGGGCGTTCCGGCGCTGATCGCCGTCGAGCAGGACCCGAAGGGCGAGGGCCAGGCGCTGGCGCTGTCCTACGCCAAGGGCATCGGCGGCACCCGCGCGGGCGTCATCAAGACCACCTTCAAGGAAGAGACCGAGACCGACCTGTTCGGTGAGCAGGCCGTGCTGTGCGGCGGCACCGAAGAACTGGTCAAGACCGGTTTCGAGGTCATGGTCGAGGCCGGTTACGCGCCGGAGATGGCCTACTTCGAGGTGCTGCACGAGCTGAAGCTGATCGTCGACCTGATGTACGAGGGCGGCATCGCCCGGATGAACTACTCGGTGTCCGACACCGCCGAGTTCGGCGGCTACCTGTCCGGCCCGCGGGTCATCGACGCCGACACCAAGAAGCGCATGCAGGAGATCCTCAAGGACATCCAGGACGGCAGCTTCGTCAAGCGTCTCGTCGCCAACGTCGAGGGCGGCAACAAGGAGCTCGAGGCGCTGCGCAAGCAGAACGCCGAGCACCCGATCGAGGTCACCGGCGCCAAGCTGCGCGGCCTGATGAGCTGGGTCGACCGGCCGATCACCGAAACCGCCTGAGTTCGAGACTGATTCGCGCGGTGGCCCGCTCCGGTTTCGGAGCGGGCCAGCGGCGTTTCGGGGACGCTGTCTAGCTGCTGCCGAACATGCCCGGACCGAAGGGACCCTGGGGGCCGAATGGTCCTTGCGGGCCGAGCGGTCCTTGCGGGCCGAAGGGGCCCTGGGGGCCGAAGGGGCCCTGGGGGCCGAAGGGGCCTTGCGGGCCGAAGGGGCCTTGCGGGTCGCCAGGTCCTTGCGGGCCGAAGGGGCCTTGCGGCCCGCCGGGGCCGTGTGGGCCGGATCGGTCATGGTCGACCTCGGTGACGCCCGGCGCGGCCGGCGCGGCGGAGGCGGGCATCGTCAGCGCGGTCAACGGAACTGCGGCGATCGCACCGGCAACGGCAACGCGGGCCAGAGTGCGGCGTGCTGTGCTGGTTTTCGAGAACAACGTAAATCCTTTCACTCTGCGGTGAGCGTCGCGCCCACCATCCCCCGTTATGGTGTGTCCGCGGCCAAGCCCGCAGACCGAATTGGATCTGCGGTCGCTGCTTGGCGGTCGCGCTTGCCGACGGAGCAGCGACTGCACATCTCCACCCTTGCGCACTTGCCCAGAAAGGTCACGGGGGTTGGCACCCTCGGGAGAATTCATCTGCGGAATTAGGGGGAATCCCCTATGCGCCCTCGTGCCGCTCGGTTTCGAGTGCGCCGCCGCTTGGTCCTGCGGGTTGACGCGGCAAGTCATGGCACCTGCGGATGATCTTGTGGGAGAAGTCGTCAGACGCCTCGTCACGGATTTCGAGGGCGGCAGCAATGAGCTCGAGGCGCTGCGCAAGCAGAACGCCGAGCACCCGATCGAGGTCACCGGTGCCGAGCTGCGCGGCTTGATGAGCTGGGTCGACCGGTCGATCACCGAAACCGCCTGAGTTTCCGGCTGAGTCGCGCGGTGGCCGGCTCCGGGTTTCGGAGCGGGCCACCGGCATATGTGGGTTCTCACACGCAATAGCCCGGCACTTGGTAGCGCCGGGCCGTTGCGGTGGTGCCGGACGGTTTCTAGCTGCTGCCGAACGTGCCGGGCGGCACGAGTCGCCGGAACTGACCGAACGGGATGTTCTTACCCGATCCGAACGGTCCGTTGTCGCAGCTCCAGTCCAGGAACGGGCCGAAGTCGCAGTCGCGGTCGTTCCAACCGCGGTCCTTCTTGACGTCGGTGATCCCCGGGGAGGGGTCCGCGGAGGCGGGCACCGCCAAAGCAGTCAACGGAACTGCGGCGATTGCACCGGCGACGACGACCCGGGCCAGGCTGCGGCGTGCGGTGCTGGTTGTCGAGAACAACGTGGATCCTTCTTTCACTCTCCGGTGAGCCATCGGCTCACCAACCCCCGTTGTGGTTCTGGCCACGGCGACCCGCGAACAGGTCGCAATGACCGTGTCGTCGCTGCTTCGCGGGCAAGCAGACCGATGGGCGGCGACTGCACGTCTCTACTCTTGCGCACTTGTCCAGAAAGGTCACGGGGAATGGCTGCCCGGGGCGAATTCGATCTGCGGAATTAGGGGATATCCCCTATACGCTCTCGTGTCGCTCGGTGTCGGGTGCGCTGCCGCTGGTTCCTCCGGATTGACGCGGCAAGTCATGGCGCAGGCGGATGATCTTGGGGAATAAGTCGTCGAGCGTCTTGTCGCAAACGTCGAGGGCGGCAACAAGGAGCTCGAGGCGCTGCGCACAAGCAGAACGCCGAGCACCCGATCGAGGTCAGCCGCGCCGAGCTACGCGGCCTGATGAGCTGGGTCGACCGGCCGATCATCGAAACCGCGTCACTTCGAGGCTGATTCGTATGGTGGCCCGTTCCGGATCTCGAAGCGGGCCACCGGCGTCTTCGCAGACTTTCTAACTGCTGCCGAACGAGCCTGAACCGAAGCCCTGCCCGTAACCCTGGCCGAAGGGGCCGCCGTACTGGTTGTAGCCCCAACCGAACAACGGGTTGTTGTTGCAGCTCCAGTTCTGGAACGGACCGAAGGCGCACTGGTTGTAATACGGGTCGTATCGAACCTCGGTGACGGAAGGTGCGCCTGAGGTGGCGGAGGCGGGCATCGCCAACGCGGTCAGCGGAATTGCGGCGATCGCGCCGGCGACGGCCACGCGGGCCAGATTTCGGCGTGCGGCGCTGGTTGTGGAGAACAACGTGGATCCTTTCACTCCGTGGTGAGCGTGTGCCCACCCTGCTGCGGGTTTCCGTCCGCGGCCTACCCCGACTGACAGGTCCGGATCAACTGGGCCGCCGCTGCTTCGCGGGCGCGCTCACCGACGGGGCAGCGACTGCACGTCTCTACTCTTGCGCACTTGTCCAGAAAGGTCACGGGGGTTGGCTCCCCGGGGGGAAAATTCCATCTGCGGAATTAGGGGCATCCCCTATGCGTTCTGAGGCCGCTCGGTCGCCGGGTCTTCCGGGTTGACGCGGCAAGTCATGGCACATGCGGATGATCTTGTGGGAGAGGGCCCTTCCCACTGGGTTCCCTCCCACGGTCGCTTTCCACGCCCAGGTAGAGCCGCTACGGTAACCCTGCGTCTACACTAGTTACCGATGAGTAAGTTCTTTGCGTCGGTCGACGAGGTGACCGATCGGCTCACCGAAGCCGGATACCTTCCGTCTCTCGACATCGCCACCGCCGTGTTCCTGGCAGGCCACCTCGGCAAGCCACTGCTGATCGAAGGCCCTGCGGGTGTGGGCAAGACCGAACTCGCCAAGGCCATCGCCGCCGCGACCACCTCCGATCTCGTGCGCCTGCAGTGCTACGAGGGCATCGACGAGGCCCGCGCCCTCTACGAGTGGAACCACGCCAAGCAACTGCTCCGCATCACCGCCACGAACAACGAGGACTGGGACAGCACGCGCGACCACGTCTTCACCGAGGAGTTCCTGCTCGCCCGGCCCCTGCTGGCCGCCATCCGCAACCCGCGTTCCACCGTGCTGCTCATCGACGAACTCGACAAGGCCGATGTGGAACTCGAGGGCCTGCTGCTCGAGGTGCTCGGCGACTACCAGGTGAGCATCCCCGAACTCGGCACCGTCACCGCGGTCCGCAAGCCGTTCGTCATCGTGACGTCCAACGCCAACCGCGAACTGTCCGAGGCCCTGAAACGACGCTGTCTGTATCTCCACATCGATTACCCGACCGCCGAGTTGGAGCGGGCGATCGTGCGGATGAAGGTGCCCGAACTGGATGAGGCGCTCGGCGAGCCGGTGGTCCGGGTGGTCGGCGCGCTCCGGCAGCTGTCGCTGCGCAAGGCCCCATCGATCGCCGAAACCGTCGACTGGGCAAAGACTCTGGTCGCCCTCGGCGCTCGCAACCTGACCGGAAACGTTGTCCGCTCGACCCTCGGCGTGCTGTTGAAGTACCAATCCGACCACCGCACCGCGGCCGAAAGACTGGGGCTTCTCGACCCGGACGCCGAACTGGGGAGTGCGCAATGAAGCCCCCCGCACACCGCACCTGGGCGCAAACTGACCTCGCATCCGAACTAGACCTCGACTGGTCCGGCGAGCGTAGTGATATGGCGGTGGAACGGGACGGTTCGGCCACCATTTGTCTTCCTTCGACAACTCGCGGCAGACTATGAGTACGGGGCAAGGACGCGGGGGAGAGACGAGGCCTCGAATCGCCGACTCGATGACCGATCGGCTCATCGAATTCGTGGGGTTGTTGCGCGATCACGGCATCAGCGCGGGGCCGAGCGAAACTATCGACGCGGCGGAGGCGATGGTTGCCCTCGGGCTGGCTGATCGCAATCGGCTGCGCTCAGGCATGGCCGCCTGCTTGCTGCGCCGCAATGGTCAACGCGCCGTCTTCGATCAGCTCTTCGACCTCTACTTCCGCACCGCGGAACAGCCGAAGCCCGCGGCCCCGTCGACGCCCGAATCCGTCGATGCACTGCGGGATCAACTCGTTTCCGCACTGATCCAAGATGATTCGCAGGCAGTCACCGAACTCGCCCGCCAGGCGCTGACCGAACTCGGTGGCTACGGCGGAGTGGGCACCGGTCAGTCCTCCGGACCCGTCACCACCGCCTCCGGCGCGGGCTGGTCCTCCTACCTGACCATGAAAGCCCTACAGCCGGAAGACCTCATCGACCGCATCGTCGCGGGCATGAACGGCACCTCCCAGCTCGACACCACCGTCCACACGATCGAAGCCAACCGCCGCCTCGCCGAATTCCGCACCGCCGTCCAAACCGAAGCCCGCCTGCGCTCGGCGCAGCTGCGCGGCACCGAATACATCGCCCGCCGCGGCGTCCAATCCAGCACCGACCAGATCGATTTCCTCGGCGCCCGCGAACAAGACCTCGCCGAAATGCGCCGCCTGGTCCACCCATTGGCCCGCAAACTAGCCACCCGCCTCGCCGTCCGCCGCCGCAAATCGGTGCGCGGCCAGATCGACCTCCGCCGCACCCTGCGCCGCTCCATGTCCACCGGCGGCGTCCCCATCGACCCGGTCCTCCGCGCCCGCAAACACGGCCGCCCCGACCTCGTCGTCCTCGCAGACCTCTCCGGCTCGGTCACCGGCTTCGCCGAATTCACCCTCCACCTGATCCAATCCCTACAAGACCAATTCAGCAAGGTCCGCAGCTTCGGCTTCATCGACACCTGCGACGAAATCACCGACTTCTTCACCCCCGGCGAACCACCCACCCCCGGCACCGCAGCCCGAATCATCCGCTCCACCAACGTCGCCCGCTTCGGCAGCTCCAACTACGGCGAAGCATTCCAAGGCTTCCTCGACAACTACGCCGACGCCCTCGGGCCGCGCACGTCCGTCCTCATCCTCGGCGATGCGCGCACCAACCGCACCGACCCGAATCTCGCTGCACTGCAAACGATCGCCGACCGTGCCAAACACACCTACTGGCTGAATCCGGAGCCGTCTCGCTCCTGGTCCAGCGGAGATTCCGCCGCCCACGCGTACGCGGAATGCGTCACGATGCACGAATGCCGCAACGTCAAACAACTGACTGAGGTCATCGCTCGGTTGTTGCCCGCATGAGCTGAGTCCTTCGTCATGCTGTGTGCGCCGAAATCGTCTGACCGAAGACGTACGCGGAACGCAGGCTGCGCGATATCCACAACCTTATGAAATGCCCGAGCCATCAACGCAATGACTGGCGTACTTGCGGCCAAGACAAACTGTGGCCGGCCAGCATCGGCGGGTAGCTGGGTGCCCGTGAACTCAGCTGACGCGTGACAAATTCTTACGGTAGAACTCGTGACGTGCGTGGTCTTGCTGTCCCGTGAACGCCCTGAACTCTCCGAGCTTATAAGCCAGACCTGAGCTGCGCTCCTCCTTGAGGATCTCAAAGTCTAAGCTCAGGAGGCTTATACGTCGATCGATTTCAGGATCATCGAGTTCCAACCCGGCCTTGCGCGCGATCTGGCCCGCGGTGAGGAATGCATCTTGATCGCGCAGAACCCGGTATATGGGATCGGCAAATGTGTCGATATCTCGCTGGATCGATTCGCCCTCGTGGCGCAGTGCGCGGGCGATCGATAGTCCGAGGGCTTTTGCAACCGGCGGTGGGAACGCGTTACCGATCTGACGATACTGCGCTGTCTTGCCACCCGTAAACCACCATGCGTACTCGTGCCCCTCAGGCCGTGTGGATGTGATTTCTGCGGCGTGGTCCTTGTCTCTGATCAGCAGCCAGCCTTGAAGCCTCGCGACCATCTCTACGGTGAGCTTCGGGCCGAATTCGGTCATTGGGCGTTTGTCATATGGTGGGGCGGTGTCGTGTACGCCGTATGCGTCGACGCCCAGTTCAGCCCATGCGCGTTTTGCGCGAGTGGGCCCAAGGTCTGCACCGCCGTGTTTCTTCGAACCACCTACGATCGTTGGAGCGATGCCATCCGCTCTTTTCGCCCACTCTTTGGCACCAGCCCACTGACGTGCTTCCATCAGCGGAAGCAAGGTTTCGCCAACGGTCTTGACTTGGTCGGTTGTCTCCGGCCAGTGGAAGTACTGGAACTCTTCCGGTTTCATGGCGACCAGCACGAATCGCGGCCGAAGTTGCGGGACCCCATAGTCGGAAGCCTGGATCAGTCGCCACTCAGCCGAGTAGCCGAACTGCAGTAGCCGGTCCAGAACGTGCTGGCGGTATCCGGCGAAACGCGGCATGCTGAGCCCACGAACGTTCTCAAGTAGCAGGGCTCGGGGTTTCAAGACATCGACCTGCTCGACAGCCCACGCGAACAAGTCGCGCTCGTCGTTCGCTCCCAGTTGCCTGCCGGCGACGGAGAAAGGCGGGCATGGGACGCCACCCGCGAACAAATCGATCGGCCGACCATCAGGTCGAGACTCCGGTGCGAAGGCCTTGGGATTGAAGACGCGGGTGTCCGCGACATCACCCTTCTCGACCTTCCAATGTGGTCGGTTGAGCTCGATCGTGGCGGCAGCAGTCGGGTCGAGTTCTACTGCAAGTTCGTGCTCGAACCCGGCCAGCTCAAGGCCCAGCGCTTGTCCACCGGCGCCGGCGCAGATCTCGATCACACTGAGTTCGGTCACACCGATACCTTTCGACGTCGTGGTCGGTCGTGTGCAGACCTGCCCGCGGAGCGGACTGTGCTGGGGGCATCAGCCATCCCGAAACTGGCATCAACGCTGCGAATTGCGGAGGAGGCTGCTCTGTGCTGTGTGGTCGGAGCATAGCCCGCGAGCGGCGTGGCGCTACCCAAGACCGACGGAGGTTCGAGCGGGAGCGAGTAGTGGACATCGCCTAAACCGTCGTCGGCTGATAGTTCCTCCGCTGATGGGAGTGCCAGAATGGCGAAGCCGCGGTAGGCGCTGGGGGCAGCACCCTCGATAGGCCATCCGAACATGTGAGCGATCATAGGGCAAGGAGCGGCAGCCGACCGGCGGGACGCCCCGGCAGCAGGGTACATTGCGGTTCGTGGGAGCGCCGTTCAGGACAGAACTGTTGGGGTGGAAGCGCAGCAAAAAGAATGCGCTTGGCTGGCAATGGGTTCCGAACTCGGCTGATGTTGACAACCCGACCAGTCTCAGGCTTGCGGGGTTGGTGCTCGATCACCTCGGCGATCCGAACCCGAATCTGGGCGGTCAGCCCGTCGAGGAGCCGCCGGCCAACCCCGGTGGGCTCCTGGAAGTCCAGGTCGGCACCGACTTGGCGACTGCGCTACCTTTGCTCGACCATCGCCGTGACTGGGAGGTGAAGCGAGGCCGCAGTATCGTCGAATATGCTCAGTATCAACACTTGGCGGGCATCGACAGAGCGATCGAGAAAGATCCCAATCTCCGGGTCACGCTCGGCACCGACTATTTGATCAAACCCGACGTTCTGGTAGGCATCAATGGAACTCCTACTCAGACCAAGCACCCCTGGCTTCACGCAGCGCTGGCTTGTAAGTGGACAATCCGATCTGACCGGGTACAAAACATTCGGCACGAAAACGGAAACATGATTCGTCACCGGCGTGGAAGGTTGCCTCATTTGGTGACAGTCACGGCTGAGCCGCTTCCTACTCGGCTCGCATCGATTGCGAGAGGGACTGGTGAGGTCGACGCGACGTACCATATTGCGTTTGATGAATTGGAATATGCAGTTGGTCTTGAGGGCAGTTCGGTTCAGAAAGCTGCATGGGACGAAGTTACCGGGCAGGGCAGGCTACTCGACTACCGGACTTTGGCCCAGTCGCTGGTGGATTGGTAGTCATCGACTATGCCGAACTGTCGCTTCCTGATCGGAGTACTGTTCACCTTAGTGCATACCCACGCAAATTAGGTAGAGATGTGACCGAGCGTTATCCGGATAGGCCCAGGGTCGGTAGGTACCCGGCGCCGCTCAATGAGGGCCGTTCCCGTAATATGCGAGCGAACCGCCGCACCGACACCAAGCCGGAGATACGGCTGCGGAGCGCGCTGCACCGGTTGGGCTACCGGTTCCGCAAGGACCTTCGCCTCGATCTAGGAGCTGTAAAGATCCGTCCGGACATTGTCTTCACTGCCCGCAAAGTAGCGGTTTTCGTCGATGGATGTTTCTGGCACGTGTGTCCGGAACATGGTCGCCAACCAACAACAAACGAGTGGTACTGGGCCCCGAAGCTCAAACGTAATATCGAGCGGGATAGAGCCGCAGACATGGCGTTGAATCATGCCGGTTGGAAAGTCGTGCGACTCTGGGAGCATGAGGGTATTGACGTCTCTGTAAGAGCTGTGGTGCGAGCCTTGGAAGGCCCGGAATTCGATAATTCCGGATAGCTGGAATTTTTCGCTACCGGGCTTGGCGCTTCCTAGGCTTCGGGCGGCTCCGCGCCGACCGCTAGAACTGGCGGACGTAACATTGTGGTGTGTTTAGTCGTTATCGCACCTCACCGGGTCGGGTTTGTCTGCAGGATTACAGAGAGGCAGTTGGTCGCGACAGCGAAACGTCTTGTCACGACGACCTCAAACGCATCGAGCTGGCGAGCGCTCGCTCCAGGAGGGTGTCGGCGTCAGGGCGTTGGTCTCGCTGATTGAGTGATTGGAGAATCTGCAACACGTCGAGCTCGGACCGGCTTCCGGCGTAGTTGATGATCGTGTCAGTCGCTTCATCCAAGCCCAGTTTCCGGCACGAAACGACGGCGTCCGCCGTCTCATCGGGGGCGGCTTCAGTGCCGACATACCGGATGAGGCCGTTGACGCGCTCGAAATTGCCGGCCGAGATGTATACAGCCAAGTCCTTGGCTGGCGGCCACGCCACGTCGATGGTTCCGGTGTTGTGCCGGTCCCCCACGTGGTGGGGGACCGGCACAACATCCGTCGTTATGACGGGGGAGATTTCAGCCGGCTTAGTCGCTGCGCTGACCTGTTCGAGCGCCCTGGCCTCTTCAAGCGTCATAGCCGCACCACAGGTCGGACAAAGGACAGTTGGCTGATGCTCATCCTCGGTCGAGGGGAGTGATAGCGCTAGTCGAAGGCTGTTCAGCTCGTCCCAGGTGATGACCATCCCCTCGGTGTCGCAGCTGTCCAGCGCGAGTGTGTGTAGTTCCCGGAGAGGTGCCTCCCGGGGTGGGCGCTTGTGTCGGCCATTGGCTAGGTAAAACAACACCGACTTGCTCAAGTACCCCTCCGATCTGTCCCGTTCCCGCAGCCTTGCTGCGATGGCCTCCTCGATTGCTCGGCCGGAAAGGCCGATTTGTTCAATCAGGCCACGCACCGCCTGTGCGAGTTCTTTCTGCGAGTCCGACAAGTCGAGACTGAGGTCTCCGAACTCCCCACGCTGTGGGAACGTTCCGCGCTGCCGCAAGCTGGTTCTCCCCCTTGAGAGTTGTCCACACGAACCATCCCATCTTCCTGTCTCGCAGGCAGTTTGCGCGTGCGCTTGCTGTCCTGGCTTGGAAGCTCCGAAAGCCAGGACACGAGGTCACCTTTCGATTCGGGCGCCGCTGCTGTTCAGTTCAGAGAGTGCGGTATGCCGTGGCGGTCGGCGCTGCACTACCTGCGGTGCTGCTCGAAGCTGCTCTCTTCGACCTGAAAGGTGGACTCCCACATGACGATGCCCAGCTGGAACGACCCGAATCTCGGCACTATGAAGCGCGTAGCGCTCTGGCTGGTACAGGAGGTAGGTGTCGGGGAGGTGTTCACGAAGACCCAGCTGCGTGAGGCTTTCCCCGATACCTCCCAGATCGACCGTCGGATGCGCGACCTGCGTGACTTCGAATGGCGCATCGACACCAACAGGGAGGACCCTGCCTTGGGCACACACGAGCACCGATTCGTCAAGCAGGGTATTGCCGTGTGGGAGCCTGGCAAGGCGACCCGAAAGGTCGGTGTCACGGTGACGGCGGCTGAGAGGCACGCCTTGATGATGCGTGATGGTCACAAATGCCGTTCCTGTGGAATCGGTCCTGGTGAGCAGTATGCCGGCACATACGTCGCCTCGCAGCTCGATGTTGCCCGCCGATCAGTTCGGATGCCCAATGGTGAGACCAGCATGCAGCTGATCATTGAGTGCAACAGGTGCCGCATCGGTGGCCGCGAGTTGACTGCGGACTTGGGTGACGTCCTGGCACGTATCGATCGCTTGCCTGCCTACGAGCGGAAGATGCTGGCTGCGTGGGTTGAAGAGGACGCCCGCAATTTTAGTGAGACAGAGGATCTGTGGGCGGCCTACCGGACCTTGCCTGCAGACTCCAGGGACAAAGTACGTGTGGCCCTGCAGCAACTCCTGGCTTGACAGGCTTTGAGCGGCCCGGGCCTGCCCCGTCCGCGACGTCTCGCACCTCCTTGGCTTCATACCAATCTCCTGAAAGGAGTATTCCAGAAATGTTCACGAAATTCGAAGACCCTCCAAATGCCGCTGCCACCCGCTCGCTGGTTGAGGAGCGGCTCAAGGAGCGGCGCGAAAACGCCGGTGTTTTCGAGACGTTGACGGTGGAGTGGCGTGGTCGACCTTTACATGTAGAGGTTATCGACATGCCTCTGGATGCCCTGTTGTACAACCCCGGCACTCATCGTATCCGCGCTCAGCGCAGCCTCGATCCAGATCGTGATGCTGTTCTCGCAACGAATCCATGGAGTTCGGAGAGCCAGGACTACCTGCGGCATCTGTTGACGATACGGCCCTCGGAGCCGACCCATCGAGACCCTGCTTTCGATGAGCTGAAAGAAAGTCTCAAGGAACACAAGCAGAACGAACCCGGATTGATTACGCGCCACGGGATTCTCGTTAACGGCAACACTCGTTGCGCTGCACTTCGGGAACTCAAATCTACTGGCACTATGCGTGTAGGTGTGCTGCCGGAGTCATGCACATGGGATGACATAAATGATGTTGAACTTTCTTTGCAACTGCGCCCGGACAAGCGACGCGACTACTCCTACATCAACCGGCTGCTCGCGATAGATGAACAAAGAGTTCAGCTCAACCGTGATCTTTCGTTGATCGCCAAGGCCTTCCATACCACGACGAAGTCATGCGAGCGTGATCTCTGGGTCCTTGAGCAGCTGCGGGAAGTGATCCAGCGGAGCAGCGCCGATGGCGGGGTGTCGCTCAGGCTGATGGACCTCGAAGGTGCCAAGGGAAGGCTTGAGGAACTCCACCGCGCATATGGCGAGGAAATAAAAAAGAGCAAGGAACGGGCCGACCTCCTCAAGGAGGCACGGCTAGCGGCGATCGTGCTGGATTTCTCTAAGACCGATGTCCGGTACATCGGCGCTGACTTTCACAGTCGTTACCTGGAGAAGACCTTGCCTGATGAGTTCAAGGTAACGGAGTCTGCGGCCCCTGCCGCTGTTGCGATCCCGGGCTTGGACCGGAAAGTGAAGGCGGCAGGAGCGAACGTCACCGCCGCCAGGGCGGTCACCGACGCTTTGCTCCAGGCGAAGGCGGTCACAGCGGCCGGTGGCGCCGCAACACTAGCCGAGCAGTCTGCTGCCTCAGTGGTTATCGAGGCGTACAGAGACGCGTTCAACGACGCTATTGAGACTGCCGGCAGCGACGCCCGGCTGCGGAAGAAGCAGTTGGCCGCCCCGGACCGGATCAACAACGCCTGTAAAGACCTGGAGCAGTCAATCACGGATTTAGTGCTGTCTCGAGGTAATGCGAGTCTTGACGAGGGAGCATTCGATGACGCCCTTGATCTGCTCCGTACTGTCCTGAGCAAGCTGGCGGTCGAAGCGCAGCGCACCATCGAGCTGCCGGGCAACGGCCTCGCATGGCTGATTGCCGCAGTGGACGTGAGGCGGCCCCAGGAGTGAGCGACCCTGAGACCATGCCCTCGTTGCGGCTGGGTTTCGACGTGACACGCACGCGTGTAGAAATCCGCACGTCGCCGATTTTCCAGCGGGACTTCGCCCAGCTGACCGCTCGAATTTCCATGGGCGGCTGGCGCGGCTCGCTGTCCGCGGAGATCGACATTGACGACTTCTTGGTCAACCTCAGTGAACTGGCTACCTGGACCCACCCTGGCGTCGACTGGGACCCAGACCTCATGGCGCTCGTCAATGGCGTCCTGGATGATGCTGACTCGGTTCAGCGCAGACTCGATGACACACCCTCGGAAGGCACCGCTGATGCCGTCCAACCGGATGACGTCTGGGAGTTGTTGGGTTCAGACTGGACCGCCGATCTCACGGCGTTCCAGCAACGTGATATTGCCCGATTGCTCTCGTTGCGTCACGGCGCCAACTTCAGCGTCCCGGGCGCCGGCAAAACCCGTGTAGCCCTAGCGGTCTACGCTGCGATGCGCAAGCGTGGAGATACGCAGCGCCTCCTGGTCGTCGGACCTAAATCTGCCTATGAGTCATGGGAGTACGAGAACTCCATATGTTTCAAACAACCGCTGCGCACTGCAGTAATGGGGCGATCGGAGGACGGTCTCGTGGAACTGCAGATCGTGAACTACGAGCGGCTGGACCGATCATTGGGCCAACTAGCCGCGTGGTTGCGGGCGGGACCGTCAATGGTCGTGCTCGACGAGGCGCACCGTATGAAACTTGGAGCAAGCGGTACTTACGGCTCCGCGTGCCTGGCGCTGGGCCCGCTCGCAAACCGGCGATTGATCCTCACCGGGACGCCGGCACCCAATGGGGCGAAGGATCTGGAGAACTTGCTTTCGTTTGTATGGCCAGGCCACGGAAAGCGGGTGGTGACTGAGGCTGTCGGTGGTGGTGACCTAGCTTACGCCAGCTCGGTTCTGCGCCCGCTGTTCACCCGTACAACCAAGCATGAGCTTGGTCTTCCCCCCTTCGAACCGAAGGTCCGCTATGTGGAAATGCCATCGCTTCACGCCGAGGTCTACGAAGCCATGAAAGGTAACTTCTCCGCCCGGGCGGAAGGCTCACGTAAAAGCATCGAGGCGTTGGGCCGAGCCATGCTGCGGCTACTGATGGCTGCCATCACCCCAGCTCTGCTCTTGGAGGGAGCCAGCCGATACGAGCCTCTGGAGTACCAACTCCCGCCGCTGGAGCCATCCCCGGACGATTCTCTGTTCGAGCTTCTGCAAAAGCTACCCCGCATCGAACTTTCACCGAAGTATCAGGAGACCCTGAAGATCGTGGCGGATAACGCATCCAATGGCCGAAAAACCCTGGTATGGACAACATTCGTGCGTAGCCTCGCCACCCTGGAGAAGTTGCTCCAAGGCTACAACCCAGCGGTGGTCTACGGCGGAACCTCCGACCGAGACGAGCAGCTCCGGTGCTTCCGCCAGGATCCTGACTGCCACGTCCTGATCTCCAATCCGGCGACCCTCGGTGAGGGCATCAGTCTCCATCAGGTTTGCCACGATGCCGTCTATGTGGATCGGGACTTCATGGCTGGGCGATTCCTGCAGAGCTTGGACCGCATCCACCGCCTTGGCCTGGCGCCCGACACCGAAACAAGGGTAACCATCCTGGTCACACGCAATACGGTTGACGAGGTGGTGCGTCTGCGGCTGGAGGAAAAGTTGGAGTTCATGGGCCGCATTCTTGACGACCCTGGCGTCCAGCAGCTCGCCGACCTACAGGAGGAACCGGCAGTTGGCGTGGGGATGGACGCCGCCGATGTGCGCGCGCTCCTACGGCATCTCGACGAGTCTGCAGCTTGAGTATGGTCATGGTCGGTCCGGCCTTGGACGTCCCGCGGGCTCTTGGCCGGTCCCCGATGACGGGACCACCCGGTCTTTGAGTCCGGGTTGTTGTCGATCCAGTTTCAGTTGATTGTGCAGGCCACCGGGTGGTGGCGGTGGGTGCAGCTGGCAGCGTATTCGGCGGGGGT
>NZ_JADLQX010000046.1 GCF_015477605.1 Nocardia amamiensis | reverse complement strand
TTCCACAAGGGCAAGCTGCTCGAACGACCCCGCGAGATCACCCCCGCATCCTCACCCGACCCGGCCGACACCACCCGAACGGAGGTCGCCTGAAACAGACCGAACCACAGGTTTTGACAATTCCTCCCGATCCCGAGCACGCAGCCCGACTCACCGAACATGCCGAAACCATCGCCCACACCATCACCGACCCCGGCCACCAAGTCGACACGCTCGCGAAAATCAGCACGGTAGTAGCTGGCACCGATCCCGAACACGCCGCCCGTCTCACCGAACGCGCCGAAACCATCGCCCACACCATCACCGACCGGGACCGACTTTCCGGTTCGCTCGCCAACATTTCTGTGGTGGTGGCCCGAACCGATCCCGAACGCGCCGAAACCATCGCCCATAGAATCGCCGACAGTTACTTACAGACCGAAGCGCTCACCGAAATCGCCCTTGCGGTGACCCGGAGTGATCCCGAACGCGCGGCCCGACTCACCGAACACATCGAAGCCATCGCCCACACCATCACCGACCCGGACTCTCGGGCCATCGCGCTCGTCAGAATCATTGATGTGGCGGCCGCCATCGATCCCGGGCGTGCGGCCCGTCTCACTGAACGCGCCGAAGCCATCGCCCACACAATCACCAACCTGTACGCGCAGGCCATCGCACTCGCCACAGTCGCCCGGGTGGTGGCCCACACCGATCCCGAACGCGCCGAAACCATCGCCTGCACCGCTGACCCTTACCTACAGGCCAACGCACTCGCCGCAATCGCCCAGGTGGTGGCCCACACCGATCCCGAACGCGCCGAAACCATCGCGCACACCATCACCGACCCGTCTTGGCAAGGTGCCGCACTCATCAGGATCATCGAGGTAGTAGCTGGCACCGATCCTGAACGCGCTGCTCGGCTCACCGAACGCGCCGAAACCATCGCCCACACCATCACCAGCCCGCACGAGCAGGCCAACGCACTCGTCAGAATCGCCCGAGTGGTGGCCCAGACCGATCCCGAACGCGCCGAAACCATCGCCTGCACCATCATGGAACCGCCCGAGCAGGCCGCCGCGCTCACCACGATCGCTGAGGTCGTTGGCAGTGCCGAAGAACGGGCCGTGGCATTTGCGGTCAACTCAGAGAGTTCGGGGGTGCGGACCAACAGGCAAGCGCACTCGGGACTACGTGAACGCAGGAGATGGAGCAAACACTTGCTGGCGCGCGCATGGTCAATCTCCAGGTGGGAGATCCCGGTATCGGCTTTGCCCATCATCGACATGTCTACCCTGCATGCTCTTGTGCTCGATCTAATTGACGAGAAGAAATATCCGCAGCATACGAGGTAATTCTGATGGATAGCCCGACATTACGGTGGGGCGACGCTGACACAGCAGCACTGCCCAGATACACGAATTTTTCCTCCACCGATCGCATCGCTCGACAACATGCCTGCTAGTAAGGCACACACCAAATTAGCTGCAAGTCAGATACAGGCCAACGCTCATATTGCCCGACAGGATTTCGAGGAAATGATCGACCAAGCCGTCAACGCAGTCCGGCTGGGGAAAGTTCATCGCCAAGACACCGCCGCCGGGGACGGAACACTCTCCAACTACCGCAAAGCCCCTACCCAAACGCTGCACAAGATTCCCGGTAGCTGATCCACTCCACGGCACAGGATGATCCGTTCTCCTGGTGGAGGGTCAGAGCGCGCAGGGTGCGTTCCGGAGGTGACATGTCCTTCGACAACATCGATTTGCGCTAGGTTGGCTTCTAACAGGTTGAGCGCGGACCGCACCTATGACCATCCGGTCCAGGTGCGGAAACAGAACCCTCAACATCCCACGATCGCAACACCGGCGATGAACCAACCTCTGCACCTCAATAGATCTCAAGCTGTGTCAATCACGAAGTGCCTGCCAGAGTCAGTATTCAGCCAGACGCGACAACATGTGGTTGATATTCTCCGTTATGTTCTTGAGCCGCAATGGTGTTGGAGGGGTGCGATGGTAGAACAGATCGACGTAGACAATGCCAAGCTCAACGTAGGCAACGCCAAGGAGGGCATCGGCAGGACCGTCGACGGTATCGGCAAGGCGGCGCGAACCGCTTCATCGCAGTTCGCCGGGCAGGTCGGCAACATCAAGGACGCTGCCAGGGGCAGGGTCGAGAAGCTGACTACGAAGGGGCCGGACCCCTACGAGATGGCCGTAGCGGAATACAACGGTGTCTTCACGGCGATGGCCGACAGGGGCCTGTCTCTGTTGCGTCAGCGCGAACGTTCGACGGACCTGATCGAGCTGGTCGAGCAGTTGGTGAACAGCATCGCCAACACCCCGAAATCATTCGATACCGACTTCGACGAGATCGAGGTACATCGGAAACGGTTCTGGAACGCGGAGGATTTCGCTCAGAAAGAGCTGGAAGCGGCGCGGTTGTCGGCTGCCGGCGCCGGCGCCGGGTTCGCGGCGGGCACCGCGGTAGCGGGCCTGGCGCCGTC
Organism: Nocardia amamiensis; assembly: GCF_015477605.1. GTDB lineage: Bacteria > Actinomycetota > Actinomycetes > Mycobacteriales > Mycobacteriaceae > Nocardia > Nocardia amamiensis_A. The sequence continues at coordinate 38,141 of NZ_JADLQX010000046.1, read as the reverse complement.
GGCGGCGATGTGGGTCGCCACCACCTTCGGGACAGCGTCGACCGGCACCGCGATCTCGACCCTTTCCGGGGCGGCAGCCAGCCAGGCAGCACTGGCGTGGCTCGGTGGCGGCGCGCTGGCCGCCGGTGGCGGCGGCACTGCGGCAGGCACCACATTGCTCGCGCTTGCCGGCCCGATCGGCTGGACCATCGCGGGCGCAACCCTACTCGCGTCGATCGCCCTGTTCGCGAAGAAGAGGTTCGAGAATCGAGAGGCGAAGCACGAAGCGCTGACTGCGATAAAGCACAACACCGCCCTCGTCGAAGGCATGGATGCTCGGCTCGACGACCTCCTCCAGCGGACGACCTCGCTGCGCGAAGGGCTGGTACAGAGTTACGGCGAAGCCTTGGTGCACTTCCGCGCCGATTTCCACGCGCTCGCCCCTGCCGAGCGGTCGACACTCGCTACGTTGGTGAACAACACGAAGTCGTGCGCGAGCATGCTGAGCATGCGCATCGAACAGGATGCCGAGAGTGAGTGACGCTGCCGAGTTCGTCACGGGCACCCAGGAGCAGGCAGTTGCTTCCTGGGTGAGCTATCTCAACCAGCTCCGCATAGACAACCTTCTGAGCGCGCTCAGCCAGCAGGACGAGCACCTTCGCGACGCGCTCACCAGCGTCGATGAAGCCATCCGGAAGATCGACCTCGAGGTGGTCGCCGCCAACCGCGGCGGACAGCATGGCATGCACGGCTTCATCGCCGAGATCGCCGAGGTCGGGATTGGCAACGCCCGAAAGCAGATCCTCGGCCACGAGGCCGTCTACCAGTGGGTCAACGACAACGGACCCGTCGACCTGATGCGCGGAAGTGTCGAGATCCAGCAGAAATTCGTCGCAGCGGGTGGCCGCTTCTCACTGGGCGCGATCACCGAGCACCTCCAGAAGTATCCCGAATACGTGCGCAACGGTGGGAAATACCAGATCCCCCGTGATCACTTCGAGGTGATCCAGCGGCTACATGCCTTGTCACCCGAGGAAGCGAGCAAGCTACTGTCACGCAGCGGCGACGGACCTTCCCTCAGAGACTGGCAGCGGGTCCAGACGTTCTTCCAAACCAGATCGGTCGGCTTCGAATCGCTCGAGCCCTCGACGCTCGAGTACAACGAAGTGCAGCGCGATGTCTACACCTCGACCATGGCGGCCGAAAAGGGCTCGCTCCACGCCACGGACCGGTCCCTGCGCCACGATGCCTACCAGCGCAGCCGCCCGACGCTGCAAGAAGGAAACACGGCCGCACTCACCGCCGCCGCGACCGCGGGCGCGACCGCGTTCGTACTGGCCGTGATCGCCAAGCGTCGGGAAGGCAAGAGGCTCAGTGAGTTCAGCGAGCGCGACTGGCTCGACCTCGCAGGCGAGACCGGCTCAGGTTTCGGCAAGGGCGGCGTCCGAGGACTGAGCATCTACGCGCTCACAAATTTCACCGCGACCTCCGCAGCCGTCGCCAGCTCGATCGTCACCACATCCTTCAGCATCGCAGAACAAGCGAACAAGCTGCGCCGGGGCCAGATCGATGAACTCGCGTTCATCGAGAACTCCGAGCTCATCGCCTTGCAGGCCGCAGTACGCGCGCTGGGCGCTTGCGTCGGCCAGGCGACCATCCCCATCCCCGTCCTCGGCGCCGTCATCGGCACCACGGTCGGCGCTGTGATGTACAAGGCCGCCGCATCGTCGTTGACGAAGCGAGAGGCGGCGCTGATCGAGCGTTACCTCGACGAGCAGCACACGCTCGACGAGCAACTCGCCGCGGAATACCAGGCCATACTGGAAAAGCTGGACCAGAGCATGTCGGACTACCTCGGGCTGCTCGAACGAGCCTTCTCGCCTGACGTGCAGGTCGCGCTCGTCGGATCGGTCGAGCTAGCGGTGGAACTCGGCGTGGCTTCGGACGAGATCCTGGATTCCGATGAAAAGGTCGACGCCTACTTCCTCGATTAGCGACAGGGGAGGCCCCAGCCGACGCGGCAACCTATCCCTCAACTTGCGTCTGCGCCCAGTCCCGGCCGGGGTGACGTCGTGTCCGGAGTCGAATGGCACCGGGCACGACGGTGATTCACTGCACGCCAGCAGGTCCTCGCACCCGGCAGCCATTGCCCCAGGAATGGTAACGAACGAAGTGTGCACGTCACGAACGTTCTACTTCTGTCGACAAGTGAGGGCCGAGGTCGTGAACTTGACTCAGCGTCCTGCCGATGATTGGTCGTAAGGCGGTGCCCGGCGGAATTCTCCCAATCTGTTGATCAGAAATGCGATTAGATTGTGGGGACTCGGCGGCGTTGTGGAAGTAGAATTTGGAGGGTGACATATCGACCGTGGATGCTGACATGATCTCCGAGAGACAACCAATCTTCGATTTGGTCGAACGTACCGATCCCTCGCCCTGTCGCCACGGAGAGCCGAGCTTCACTTTCCTCAATCGGGTATCAGGCGCGTACTGGGGTCACCCGCGGCACCTCATGCAGGACTGGGCGGACCATATCGGTGATGACGTGGAGTACTCGGACCTGCGGAACCGACTCCGCTCGGGCCAGGATGACCAGTTTAGAAGCGGGTTCCTGGAGCTTTACCTGCACGAATGCCTGATACGGGCCGGGTATCACGTGACTGTTCATCCAGACTTGCCTGGCACGACCCGACATCCCGATTTCTACGCTGAGCGTGATGGTTCTGGGTTCTACGTGGAAGCAATCTCACCTAGTAGTAGCCCAGCGGCAAAGGCAGCGGCTAACCGAAGGGCGGTGCTGCTGGATATAGTCAATCAGGCCGAGAGCCCCAACTTCTTCCTGCATCTGGTTGATCTCCGAGAGGGCCCGAACCCGCCGCGGGCGAGCAGGCTACGCAGTCAGTTGGAACGTTGGCTTGAGGGTCTGAATCCGGATGATATTGACCTTGAGCGCTCACGGAAATGGCGTTGGGAGGATAACGGTTGGGCTGCAACATTCAGGGTTATTCCAAAGAGTCCTGGAGCGCGGGCGAACGGCTCTCCCGGACGAGCTATCGGCATCTACCCAGCGGAGGTTTCTCGCGTAGACGATGTCGGCACGATTCAGGCAGCACTTGCTGAGAAACACCACGCCTACCGTGGCTTGGATGCCGGGTTCGTCATCGCGGTTGGCGTCTACATCTTTGACTCTGATCGATGGCATAGCACGAATGCACTGTACGGACATGAGGCGATGTTGTTAACCGAGACCCCTGAGAATGATATTATTATCGATCGCTGCATCAGGGAGCCCGACGGTTATTTCGGGGCTGGACCCGACTGGCGAAATCACAACGTTTCCGCAGTCCTTCTGGTGAACCAGCTGATGCCCTGGCAGATAAATGAGGCCGAAGCTACACTTTGGCGCCATCCGGCACCACGCCACCCTCTCCCGGCTGATCATGGGCTTCCATGGGTCACAATCGAATTCGACAGGATGGAGTTGACGGAGAAGGCGGCACCCATTACATCCGCGAGTCTACTTAACCTCTCCGAACCTTGGCCACCCGGAGAACCTTGGTGAGACTGGCTTGCTCCTCTGTCAAGCCGTGGAGGCGAGATGGTCCGCAGAGGATCACGATCCCTCAGACGGCATATCCACGTTGACGAACCTGTACGGCATCGGACCCCCGTGCGGCAAGGCTTCTCGCCGACACCGGCGACGTCGGCCGGTTCGTCAACCGAGACCGATTCGCCTCCTGGAACGGCACCGCGCCCCTGGACGCCTCCGCCGGAGACCAGAATCGGCATCGGCTCTCCCGCGCGGGGAACCGCAAGATCAACCGGGTCCTTGCACATCACGGCCGTGGCCCAGCTACGCAACCCAGCGCCGGGCGCACCTAGCGGGTAATCGAGAACAGCAACGGCACGACTCTGTTTGCAGGGATCGACGAGTGCTGCATGCGACAATCTCTTGCCCAACGAGCGCGGATCGCTCGCTGTCGCTGTCGGACGCCCCGCCGACCGCTACACCCTCATCTGTGATGAGCCTCTTTACTGCACCGATTGATTCGGAATACTTGCAGATACATGCGCTGAGCATGGTCTTTAGCAAGAGGTATAGCGACTACCTATAAGTCCAGTTGACCGGCGTGTGCAGATTGCAGTGTACGACGGCTGGTAGCGGTGCGTTCTATGTAGCTATTCATCTGCAGCTCGAGCCGGGGCCCCATTGACGGGTATCATCCGTACATGACATCTGAGCTCGAAGATGGTTTTGCACCCTTTGCGAACTATATGATCAACTACCGATCGATTAGTCGGTTTACTCAACTGACTGGTTTGTCGTATGCATTGATGTGGGGACTTCTTGAGCAGAATCCTGAAGCCACCCTCCCCCCGATTAATATCGTGGGCGATACGCATCCGGAGATGTCCATGGGTGGGGCCGATCAAGTCATCAAGGAAGTTGTTGAAAAATTCCGCTGGGTCAGCCTTGAGTGGTATTCCAAGAATGAAGGAGTGCCACTCACAACGGTGGCCGACATGGCTGAAAGCGGGGCACTGGGTCACATTAAAGTAAATCCTAACTCCGGTGAGTCAATGATTATTTGGCCGCCCGAATACCAGAAAGACCCAGCCGCTGGCGATCTACCTGTCGATCGGAAGAGATTTGAGATAAGAGTCGAGCGAACTGTTTCTTACAGTCAGAAGATGAACCTTGACGACCCAAATTTCCAATCAAATCTGCTTCGCGCAGCCCACACCGTAGGACCCAGTGAAGAATCATATGATCACGCTCGGCGAGCAGTGCATCAGAGCGGAATAATTCTTCAGTGGACTGCATTCGAGGCATTCCTCCGAGATACCGTTGCTGACACCTTGAGGCGCTTTCCCGAAAAGCTTGCAGACAGCAAGAAAGAGTTAGGATACAACGATCTAATAAGCTTGTCCGGCGGGTTCGCATCGATCGATTCATTGAAGGAAGCATTGATTGAAAGGGAGATAGATTCACTACGGGCTGGCGGCATGTCTGTCCATGGTCTAATCAACTACCTGAAGAAAGAGTATCGCTTTCACCATGACCCATATAAGGTTAGTTACACTTACAGGGGAATTAAAATGCCAGCATCGTTCAATGATCTCACTAAAGTCAGAGAAATGAGAAATTCACTTGTTCACGAAGGGGCTGCCGAGAATTGGGATCCTGACGATCTTGATTTTAGTGCAGCTTACGAAAAGAGTCGTCTATTGATGTCATCAATCGCTTTTCGTCTGGCGTATTCTATACATTGGAAGAAATACTCGTCGGATTGCTGAATCATGCTTTTCCGACCGCGCCTTGACTGCCTTAGGTTAACCTCAATACCAGTGACCTATTTGATCAGGCGATGCCACATATCCAGCGACTGCCTCGACGTCCCATATCGAGCGCGACCTCGGTGATCGGTTCGCCACCCAGCACCTCGCACACTGACACCTAGTCGCCAAGCCTCTGGTTCAGCACCCTCGCGTCACCACCGAAAACCGCCTGCAAACTGAGGGCGTTACATGCCATTGCGATCGAGTGTCATCGACTCCAGGCCTCCCCCCAGGATCCAATGAACTACCCCGAACTGGCCGATCCGTACATGGCGTTGGGCCAGGGGGATGTCGACGTCCTGGTCTTCCAGTACCGACTCTGTGCGCTGATCTGGCTGCACAGGACCACAAGCGCAGCGATCGACACAGAACTCGCGCGACTTGCGGAGATGGAGGAGACCGGGTCGCATCGGGTACCGGGATGGCAGGGCGAATTGGACCTGGTGCTCAGCGAAGTCCAAGGCATACTCAATGGCGAGGCCGCACCCGTGGGCGCGGGCACCATCATTGCATCGTGTTGCAGCGCACTCGAATCGCTGCTGACCGACATGCTCCCCACCGGCTCACGACGCGGACTCCGTCCGAAGGCTCAAGCTGTGGCCAACCTCCTGGCAGACCGGGAGGAGGCGGACGCGATCGTCGAGCACGACGACTGGCTCGCGAAACAACGCAACTCGTTCGCCCACCGACTGACCGACGAAGGCGGCCACTGGGACGACGACCCGAACAGCCAGCGGTACGACTTCGACGACGACACCGTTGAGGAGACCTTCGAACGATGCGGAGAAATCGCCACGCTCCTCGACAAACGATACGAGGAAATCACCCGTTGGCGTGAAGCGAGGCCATAGCGCCGATAGCCCCGCCGATCACACGCGCCGCCACCTGAGGCAGGGCTGGCCGGGAGCATAATGGCCTGCCGTGCGCAGTTTCCCGCGATTGACGGCCGTGTTCGGAGTCCCGGTTCATGCTCTCACTGCTGAGCGGATCGCCGACGCGATCGCCGCGCAGGTTCCCGAGGCCGAGGATCTCGACGGAAATCTGAGCTCTACAGTGACAAGGCGAGGGGCGGCAAGAGCTCGCCAAAGACGTATCAGCACTTGCCAATGCGAGCGGCGGAATCCTGGTGCTCGGCGTCGCGGAGCAGGACTCGGCCGCCCATGCTTCGAAACCGGTAGCGTTGAGCGCGGACGAGACCGAACGCATGCAGAAGATCTGCCACTACGGGATCCGTCCGTTCCTTCCCGGAGTTCATATAAAACAGGTTCCGCTCAGCACTGGCGCGACCACGGGCTACTACGTCATCGAAGTTCCCCGCAGCCCAGATGCGCCACATGCGGTGGCCCGAGGCGGAGACGGCACCATTCTGAGCTGGCCCCTGCGGGATGGCCAGACGACCCGCTACCTGCGCGAACCGGAAATCGCGTGTCGTTACCGTGACCGGTTCACCTCACAGACCGAGCGGGCCGCCGCACTCGATGCCGTTCAGCACGAAGGCGTTGCCCGTACCGCTGCTCGCCCTGTGTGGCTGATGCTCTCGCTGTATCCGAGCGCCCCTGGAACGCAACGCCGCGTCGGTTCACCGACCATCAGGCAGACTGCAACGGAAGTCCAGGAATGGGCGAAGGCCACCCAACCGCTGCCCGGGGCGAAATTGTTCGACCACACGACCGGCTACCCCGCGGTACGTCGGACAGTAGTGACCAGACCCGGCGGCCTCGGTTTCCATTTGAGCAGCCTGGACCGCGCCTTTGCGGAGCTGCATTTCAACGGTGCAGGATTAGCCGCTGTGCCGTGTCCATACCCGATCCAGCGCGGTGGAACGGGGTGGCCCGGGACGATCGCGCAAGACCTCTTCGAGGTGTATCTGCTGGCCTTGGTGCTCTTGCTCTCTGGGCATTCCGCCGCATCCGGGGCTGGTGGGGACTGTGAGTTTCAGGCGCAGATCCGGCTCCGTCCCAGTGATCACGGGCAGCCGGACAGGATGGAGGCAGCGGGTGTAATGGTACCTACGAGGGGTTTCGAGGGTGGCCCAATCGACGAATACGAGCCGGTGGCCGACTCGATCACGGTGATGTCCGTGCTCGCTTCGATGCGCGCGACAGCAAACCTCGACGAGCTGATCGAATCCAAGAGCGTGGCCGTGCAGACCGCTCACAGTCTGGCGATAGACATCCTCGGCCAGTTCGCAATTGCCGATACCTGCGTACTGCGAGCCGATGGCGGGATCCAGCCATATGGCATCTACTACGACCGAGCCGCTGATCTCGCTGCGTGGGCCGCCGGGAATGGCGTGGCCGCCCACTGAGGCCGAGGCAGGCCGACCCGATTCCTGCGCGACTCAAGGGCACGCGTGCGAACGACAGACAGGCCGAGACATGCTCGCATTGATCTCCGGGGGGAGAACGATTAGCCGACGGCTGCCTGGAATCTGTCGTATACCCGCCGGGGCACCGCAGAGTTGGTGCCGACTGCCCAACTCGACCTACCAGCGCCATTCTTAGACGGGATACGTACCTACAACGACCAGGCGTTTTTCAGTTGCCCATGTTTTGCGTGTCCTGCCGAGGGCACATCGAACATGGGAACGCCAGCGGTGCTGGGTGGGTGCGATTCGTTGTGTGCGCTCCGCTTCCGCTCGGCTGGTTCGGCAGTGAACGCGTCACCGCCGAACTCGGCGCCTTTCGTGCGCGGCTTATTCGGCTGAGCCGACTTCACGGCTGCTTATCGAATGGCCGTGCCGCCTCCGCCGGACAGGCTGCTGATCGCGCAGACCAGCGCTACGAACGGGTCGGTGATACCACCACAGCTCCCTGCGACCGACACGGCCGGTCCGGGCGCCTGCGGTTCGAGCGGCAACGGCGCCGCGGCGGCCGCCCCAGCACCGGTCAGGGTTGCGGCACCGATCAGGGCGGCGGCAAATCCACGTACTGCGAACATTCGAACTCCTCGGGTATCGGGTAGACGGCCGAACCTAATCGGCAAGCCCTCACCACGCATGACCCGAAATGTGTTGTCCTCGAATCGGTGGTGCAAAACTCAGTGATTGGTCGAAGCCAGGTCGCGGCAGCCTCGAGATCCGATTTCCTCGAATAGCCCTGTCGAATCTGTCGATTGGCATGGTAATCAGCTTCGATCATCAACCGCCCCCTCTCTCCACTGCCCCGACCCGGCGGCGGAGCAGGCAGAATTCGTTCCCTTCCGGGTCGGCCAGTACATGCCAGGTTGCGGCGGTATGGCCGATGTCGACCTTCCGCGCACCCGCGGCGAGCAGCCGTGCCAGTTCCGCGTCCTGATCGCGGTCGGTGGGGTTCACGTCGAAGTGCAGCGGCAGTTTCCCGCGCTTCGGCTCGGCGCTGCGAGCGAACACCAGTGTCGGCTGCGGCCCGCCGAAGCCGGTTGCGGGTGGGCCGATCTCCAGGTGGTCGTCGCCCTCCCAGCCGAGTTCGACGTAGCCGAGGACTTCGCACCAGAACTCCGCCAGCCGTTGTGGGTCGGCACAGTCGATGACCAGTTCGGTGATCCTGCAAGACATACGCGCGACACGAGGCGTGCGAGACTGTTCCGAACAGCGGTTTCCTTTGTCGGCCCGGTGAAGCGGTCATGAGGGTTGGAGCTGTGTCGGCGACCTCGTTGATCTGGACACCCAACTCGGCATGAGCAGGTGCCTGTGGCGCAGCCGCTCTCGCCACGCCGAACGCGCGCCCAGCGGCAGGAGCGGACGTCCGGTCCGGCGACCCGGATGTGTCGGCCGATAACTGGTCGGCCGCCTCGGTCCTCGGTAGGCATCCCAATATCACACTGCGGTCCGATTCCATGTCATACCAAAGGGTTACGTGAAACGAGAATCCGGCCGATAGCTTCGGGGCATCGAAAATCGCGCCTCGCTCCGACGTCGACCGGCCGGCATCGTCGACGGATGGAGGTGGCGTCTCCGACTCAGCTCTCAGGAAGATCTATGACGACACCTGCCTCGGTCCCCGAGTCATCTCCACGGTCACCGCAGCGCGGCGCCGACGGTGATTACGCCCGTCTGTTGCGCCGGATCTCCGACGCGGGGCTGATGAACCGGCGTCCCGGCTACTACGCCGTCCGGCTCGGCCTCGTCGGGGTCGCGTTCGCAGCCGGCTGGGCGGCGTTCGTCCTCATCGGCGATTCGTGGTGGACGCTGCTGGTCGCGGCGTTCATGGCCGTGACGTTCGCTCAAATCGCACTCGTCATGCATGACGTCGCGCACCGCCAGGTCTTCCGGCTACGGCAGCCGACGGAGCTCATGGGACGACTCGTCGGCAACGCCGGCATCGGCCTGGGCTACGGCTGGTGGCAGGACAAGCACACCCGACATCACGCCAACCCGAACCACGAGGAACTCGACCCCGATGTCGCGCCCGACATTCTGGTCTGGTCACAACAGCAGGCACGGTCCAGCCGCGGTATGGCTCGTCTGATCGGGAGGGCGCAGGCGTTCCTGTTCTTCCCCCTCCTGTTGCTGGAGGGCCTGAACCTCCATGTGGCCGGCGTACGTGCGCTCAGAAATCGATCGGTCAAACACCGCGGATTGGAGGGCACACTGCTGTTCGGCCACTTCGCCACCTACCTGGCCGCACTGTTCGCGGTCCTGCCCGCCGACAAAGCCTTCGCGTTCCTCGCTGTCCACCAGGGCCTCTTCGGCCTGTACATGGGCTGCATCTTCGCCCCGAACCACAAGGGCATGCCAACCTTGACCGGCGATGAACGCCCCGACTACCTCCGTCGCCAGGTGCTGACCTCCCGCAACGTGCGGGGTGGCGCGCTGACCGACTTCGCCCTCGGCGGGCTCAACTATCAGATCGAGCATCATTTGTTCCCAAGCATGCCGACGCCGAACCTGCGTCACGCCCAGGTGATCGTCCGCGATTACTGCATCGAAATCGGCGTGCCCTACCACGAAACCGGGCTGATCGCCTCGTACCGCGAGGCGCTGAGACACCTGCACCACGTCGGCGCTCCTCTGCGCACTCCCGATCGACACCCGGATGCCGGAGTGCCACAACGCAACCGTTGAACAGATACTCCCAATTGTTCCCGCGCCCTTCGGCGTCAAGAGCGCCGATGGCGTCCCTGCGGGATGGGCTTCGCCCACTCTTGACTCGGAGCCTCTACGCGAGCGGGCAGGCCTTATGGGGCAGGCGCAGCCAGCCCGCCGTTTGGCGCAACCCACACCCAGCAGGGCCACAGGCAAAGTGTGGGTATCGGCATGAGTCGTTCTTCTACCGTTTCCTTTTGGCATTCAGTTTCGACGCTCCAGACACAGCGAGAGCCCCGGAAGGCGTGCCCTCCAAGGCTCTCGTAATCGGTCCTCCGTGATCTACGCCCGGTTGAACTCCCCATCGGCTACACCGGCGGTGAACGCATCCCATTCCCCAGGGGTGAACACCAGCGCCGGACCGGCCGGATTCTTGGAGTCCCGCACGCCGACCATGCCCTCGGCCAGATGCGCCACCTCTACACAATCGTTGCCCCCGCCGCTGTGGCTGCTCTTGAACCACTTCGCTCCGGACAGGTCAACGTTCACCTTGGTACTCCTTCGCTACCCGCCGCAGCAGGTGTGTGCTCTCTGCCGGAGACAACGCTACCCGTTGCAGCGTCTGGAACGTGTCCCGATATTGGGTAACCGCCTCAGCCCTGTCGTAGTACATGTTGCCCCGATACCCTTCCACGTACACCGTGGGCGGCTCGCCTGTCGCGCGGTCGAAGTCCAGCACGGTGAACGGTCCGCAGGCAACTCCGAGCGGGAAGCCGACCGAGAAGGGCAACACCCGGATGGTCACGTTCTCGGGCAGGTTCGCGAGATGGCGCAATGCCCCTGCCATGACGTCCGGGTCGCCCACGATTCGGCGGAGAGCGTTCTCATCGAGCAGCACGTCGACCTCGACCGGATTGCGCCGCCGGGTGATGATCCGCTGTCGGTTCAGCCGGACGCGCACGCGCTGGTCGAGGTCGTCCGGTGAGGCGTCCGGAAAGTAGAGAGTATCCAATGCCCTCGCGTAGGCAGGGGTTTGGAACAGGCCGGAGATGATGTCGGGTCGATAGACGGTCAATTTCGATGCCGATGCCTCCAGGCTGACGTACAACTCGAAGTCGGCCCGGATCGCGTCGCCGTACTCGTGCCACCACAGTCCTTGCTCGCCGTCCCCGCTCGCGGCCACCTTTGCCAGCTCGAGCAGCCCAGGCAGCTGGTCTATCCGGTCGTAGATCTGACACAGCGCCTGGATGTCCAGTAGCCGGATGCGGTTCGCCTCGCCCTTCTCCAGTCGTTGCAGGGTGCCCGCGCCGCGTTCGATCAGCCGGGCGGCGTCCTGGATCGACAGTCCCGCTTCGAGTCTCATGTCCCGGAGACGTCGGCCGAGCTGGCGGCGCGGAATCGTGGTCGGGATCTTCCCCATTCGTCCCCCTTGTCGTGGGTGGCACCTGACGGATTCACGGATGGTCTCTCGCGTGGTACTGGATGCCATTGTGCCCACAGCACGGACGGGTTGCTGGCGAAACGGATGAATTCCAATGGACCGTCCAAATCGACCATCCACCTAGATGTTTCGGCGGTCTACTGGTGCCGCACCCGGAACCGGGAAAGCCCGGTGGCAGCTGCCCTGTGCCATTGGGACATCCGGCACGGTCGAGGAGCGACTGTTGCTGGGTGGTGCGGTCCAGACCTCGGTTCCGGGTGCTCACCAATGGGAAGGCGGGTGCGCGAACGATGAGTGACGAACTGCCGCGTCGAGTGGCCCGTGTCGACTTCGGCAAGGGTCCGCGCGACCCCGCTGTCACGTACACAGCACCAGCGGATGTGATCGCGCGATTCGTTGTGGCGCTGAAGGCGTGGAATCCCGAGTACACGGTCGAGGTCGAGCCGGTCGATGATCCCGAGGGTAACGTGCCACCCCTGCCGTACTGGCAGCTCTGGGCGTGGGACTGAATCAAGCACAGCCATGGGTCGCGGTGACCCAGAACGCGTCATTACTTCGGACGCGGCCGACCACACGGAGCTAGGCGAACGGGGATATGTTGCTGGTATGCCGCCCAACCAGCTCGTTATCGCCGCGGTCGACGTCGGCAAACTCGCGAATGTCGGATGGTGGCGAATAGCGGAGGTCGAAGCGAGTGGCGGTCGCGACTTGGATGACCTCGTGACCTCGCTCGCGGCCGACCTCAACGAAGGGCGCCCGGTCGCCCTCGGTTTCGAAGCGCCGCTGTTCATCCCCAACCCTTCCTCCACGGGTGGGCTCGGGCGGCAACGAGAAGGCGAGGCAGGACGCCCGTGGTGCGCGGGGGCCGGAACCATCACACTGGCGTTCGGCGTCCAACAGGCGTCGTACGTGGCACACCGGATCGCGGGGACGCTGCACCGCCCGATCCGGGCCGGAGTCGACGCGGAAAGCCTGCTCGACGGCTCGCTCGATCTGCTGATCTGGGAAGCGTTCGTGTCCGCCGGTTCCAAGGATCGCGCCGCCGCCGATCCGCACATCTCGGATGCGAGAGCGGCGGCAGAGGAGTTCCAGCGCCGCGCCGCTACGGGCCATGTCCGGTCGGACATCGCGGCTACCCAGGTTCTCAATCTCGTCGCAGCGGCACTGCTCGCTTCCGGGCTGGCGACCGATACCTCCCTGCTGACCAGTCCGTGCGTGGTGGTCAAGTCGCCTCGACTCTGATCGTGGCAGGTCGATCTCAGGTAGGTGCCGCCGAGAATCCGCACAGTCGAACAAGAAGGCGTTGCCACTTGTCGGGCGGTGCGTACCGGGTCGTGCAGTCATCGACCGTTCTTCCGCCGGCGTGGGAAATACATTGGCGCGCAAGGGGCTAGTGTCTGCTGTATGCGGTGGGCAGTGCTGGTCGGCGTGGCGATGGTGTTGAGTGCGTGTTCGCACAGCACGACGGGAAAACCGCAGCCGGTCGCGGGTTCGCCGGAAACCGGCCCGTCGGCGTCCCGGGATAGCGAGTTGCAGGACCGGATCAATTGGGTCCGCCAAGGTTCCGCAATTGATCTCGGCCCTTACCATTCGGCGAGTCTCGATGGCGGCCAGGTGACCGACTTGCAGGCGGATATCGCTTTCGTCAGCCCGACCCGCAAGATCAGCTGCATTACCGGAACCGCGTTCGGCATGGATGGGTTCGATTGCATGGTCGAACTGAAACAACCGGCGCCCGCGCCCAGCGAGGGGTATGGACAGTGGTTCGGCGGGTACGTCACCTACTCCGCGCAGCGCATGACCGTCGGCCAATTCCGGGGCGATCCAGGGCTTTTCATCCACGGCCAGGGACAGACCCTGCCCTACGACAGCACCTTCACCTTCGGCGACTACACCTGCCGCCTCGCGACGACCGGCCTCACCTGCGTCAATCCCACCGCACGCAGCGGTATACAGATGAGCGACGAGGGCGTTGTCCCGTTCGGCTGCCTACGCGAACTCCCTGAAGCAGAGCGCGAACCCGCTGTGGGTCGCGCCTACGGCTGCTGAATCACCGCCCACACCGCACCCGAAAACGCGAACGGCGCCGCTCCCGAAGGAGCGGCGCCGTTTTCAGCGATTCAGCGAATCACTTGATGATCTTCGTGACGCGACCGGCGCCGACGGTGCGGCCACCCTCGCGGATCGCGAAGCGCAGACCCTCGTCCATGGCGACCGGCTGGATCAGCTTGACGGACATCTCGGTGTTGTCACCGGGCATGACCATCTCGGTGCCCTCGGGCAGGGTCACAACGCCCGTCACGTCAGTCGTACGGAAGTAGAACTGCGGACGGTAGTTGTTGAAGAACGGGGTGTGGCGGCCGCCCTCGTCCTTCGACAGGATGTACGCCTGGCCCTCGAACTCGGTGTGCGGGGTGGTGGTGCCCGGCTTCACGACGACCTGGCCGCGCTCCACGTCCTCACGCTTCAGACCACGAACCAGCAGACCGACGTTGTCGCCCGCCTGGCCCTGGTCCAGCAGCTTGCGGAACATCTCGACACCGGTGACGGTGGTCTTGGTGGTCTTCTCGCGGATGCCGACGATCTCGACTTCCTCGTTCACGTTGATCACGCCACGCTCGACGCGACCGGTGACGACGGTGCCACGACCGGTGATGGTGAACACGTCCTCGATCGGCATCAGGAACGGCTTGTCGGTCTCACGAACCGGGTCCGGGATGGACTCGTCGACCGCCGCCATCAGCTCCAGCACCGACTCCGACCACTTCGGGTCGCCCTCGAGCGCCTTCAGACCGGAGACCCGCACGACCGGCGCGTCCTCGTCGAACTCCTGCGAGGCCAGCAGCTCGCGGACCTCCATCTCGACGAGCTCGAGGATCTCCTCGTCGTCGACCATGTCGGCCTTGTTCAGCGCGACCAGGATGTAGGGCACGCCGACCTGACGGGCGAGCAGCACGTGCTCACGAGTCTGCGGCATCGGGCCGTCGGTCGCCGCGACCACGAGGATGGCGCCGTCCATCTGCGCCGCACCGGTGATCATGTTCTTGATGTAGTCGGCGTGACCCGGCGCGTCGACGTGCGCGTAGTGGCGCTTCTCCGTCTGGTACTCGACGTGGGAGATGTTGATCGTGATACCACGAGCCTTCTCCTCCGGCGCCTTGTCGATCTGATCGAACGCGAAGCTCTCGTTCAGATCCGGGTACTTGTCAGCCAGCACCTTGGTGATCGCTGCGGTCAGCGTGGTCTTGCCGTGGTCGACGTGACCGATGGTGCCGATGTTGACGTGCGGCTTCGTCCGCTCGAACTTCGCCTTCGCCACTTCTTTGTCCTCCTGGACTTGTTGGTGCGTGCAGTTGCAGCAGTGCGGTTATTGATAGGGGTCGTGCTGACGCCCGGCTGTCGGGGCAAGTGTGACACCTGCCCCGACGGTGTCACTCGCCGGTCGCCTTGGCGATGATCTCCTTCGACACGTTGGCCGGAACCTCCGCGTACGAGTCGAACACCATGGAGTAGTTCGCCCGGCCCTGGGTCTTCGACCGCAGGTCACCGATGTAACCGAACATCTCCGAGAGCGGAACCAGCGCCTTGACGACACGGGCACCACTGCGTTCCTCCATGGCCTGGATCTGGCCACGGCGGGAGTTCAGGTCGCCGATCACGTCGCCCATGTAGTCCTCGGGCGTGGTGACCTCGACCGCCATCAATGGCTCGAGGATCACCGGACCGGCCTTGCGAGCCGCTTCCTTGAGCGCCTGCGCGCCGGCGATCTTGAACGCCATTTCCGATGAGTCGACGTCGTGGTAGGCGCCGTCGAGCAGCGTGACCTTCATGTTCACCAGCGGGTAGCCAGCGAGCACACCGTACTGCATGGCGTCCTGGGCACCGGCGTCCACCGAAGGGATGTACTCCTTCGGCACACGGCCACCGGTGACCTTGTTCTCGAACTCGTAGGTCGCGCCATCCTCGCCGACGAACGGCTCGAGGGCAATGATGACCTTCGCGAACTGGCCGGAACCACCGGTCTGCTTCTTGTGGGTGTACTCGAGCTTCTCTACCCGCTTGGTGATCGTCTCGCGGTAGGCCACCTGAGGCTTGCCGACGTTCGCCTCGACCTTGAACTCACGCTTCATGCGGTCGACCAAGATGTCGAGGTGCAGCTCGCCCATACCGCCGATGACGGTCTGGCCGGTCTCCTGGTCGAGCTTGACCGAGAAGGTCGGGTCCTCTTCGGAGAGACGCTGGATCGCGGTGCCCAGCTTCTCCTGGTCGGACTTCGTCTTCGGCTCGATGGAGACCTCGATGACCGGGTCCGGGAAGGTCATCGACTCCAGCACGATCTGGTTCTGCGGATCACACAGGGTGTCGCCGGTGGTGGTGTCCTTCAGGCCGATGACCGCGTAGATGTGACCAGCCGAGGCGGCGCCGACCGGGTTCTCCTTGTTGGAGTGCATCTGGAACAGCTTGCCCAGGCGCTCCTTCTTGCCCTTGGTCGAGTTGACGACCTGGGCGCCGGAGTCGACCTTGCCGGAGTACACGCGGACGTAGGTCAGCTTGCCGAAGAACGGGTGCACGGCGATCTTGAACGCCAGGGCGGCGAACGGCTCGTCGGCGTTCGGCTTACGGGTCAGCAGCTGGTCTTCCTTGCCAGGCACGTGGCCGGTGGTGGCCTCCACGTCCAGCGGCGAGGGCAGGTAGTCGATGACCGCGTCCAGCATGGGCTGCACGCCCTTGTTCTTGAACGCCGAGCCGCACAGCACCGGGTAGAGCTCGGAGGTCACCGTCAGCTTGCGGATGGCGCCCTTGATCTCGTCGATGGTCAGCTCTTCGCCGCCGAAGAACTTCTCCAGCAGCGCCTCGTCGGACTCGGCGACGGTCTCCAGCAGCTCCTGGCGGTACTGCTCGGCCCGCTCCTTCAGGTCCTCGGGGATCTCGACGACCTCGTACTGCTCACCGAGCTTGGTCTCGCCCCGCCAGACCTTGGCGTTGTTCTCGACCAGGTCGACGATGCCCTCGAAGGTGTCCTCCGCGCCGATCGGCAGCTGGATGACCAGCGGCTTGGCGCCGAGGCGGTCCTTGATGGTCTGCACGGTGAAGTAGAAGTCCGCACCGAGCTTGTCCATCTTGTTGACGAAGCAGATCCGCGGCACGTCGTACTTGTCGGCCTGACGCCACACCTGCTCGGACTGCGGCTCGACGCCTTCCTTGCCGTCGAACACCGCGACGGCGCCGTCGAGCACGCGCAGCGACCGCTCCACCTCCACGGTGAAGTCGACGTGCCCGGGGGTGTCGATGATGTTGATCTGGTTTTCTTTCCAGAAGCATGTGGTCGCAGCGGAGGTGATGGTGATACCACGCTCCTGCTCCTGCTCCATCCAGTCCATCGTGGCAGCGCCGTCGTGGACCTCACCGATCTTGTAGGTGATGCCGGTGTAGAAGAGGATGCGTTCAGTTGTGGTCGTCTTGCCCGCATCGATGTGGGCCATGATGCCGATGTTGCGGACCTTGTTCAGGTCGGTGAGCACGTCCTGTGCCACGGAAATCTTCCCCGCTCGTAGCTAGTTGGGATTATCGGGGACGACCCTGTGGTCGCCTCTATATCAACGCCGGACGCGGCCGGTGGGTGCCGCGTTCCGGCTGTGCCTCCCGACCCAGACGACGGGCCGGGCAGACGTCACCAGCGGTAGTGCGCGAAGGCCCGGTTGGACTCGGCCATCTTGTGGGTGTCCTCGCGGCGCTTGACCGAGGCGCCGAGACCGTTGCTGGCGTCGAGCAATTCGTTGGCCAGACGCTCGACCATGGTCTTCTCCCGGCGCGCGCGGGAGAAGTTGACCAGCCAGCGCAGGGCCAGGGTGTTGGCGCGGCCCGGACGGACCTCGACCGGAACCTGGTAGGTGGCGCCACCGACGCGGCGGGGCTTCACCTCCAGCGACGGCTTCACGTTGTCCAGCGCGCGCTTGAGGGTGACCACCGGGTCGGTGCCGGTCTTCTCGCGCGCCTGCTCCAGCGCGCCGTAGACGATGCGCTCGGCGGTGGACTTCTTGCCGTCCAGCAGGATCTTGTTGACCAGCTGCGTAACCAGCGGCGAACCGTAGACCGGATCGTTGATCAGCGGACGCTTGGGTGCGGGGCCCTTGCGTGGCATATCAGCTCTTCTCCTTCTTGGCGCCGTAGCGGCTGCGGGCCTGCTTGCGGTTCTTCACGCCCTGGGTGTCGAGCGAGCCGCGGATGATCTTGTAGCGAACACCGGGGAGGTCCTTCACACGACCGCCGCGGACGAGCACCATGGAGTGCTCCTGCAGGTTGTGGCCCTCGCCCGGGATGTAGGCCGTGACCTCGACCGCGCTGGTCAGGCGAACACGCGCGACCTTGCGCAGCGCGGAGTTCGGCTTCTTCGGGGTCGTGGTGTACACGCGGGTGCACACGCCACGACGCTGCGGGCTCCCCTTCAGGGCCGCGGTCTTCGTCTTGGCGACCTTGTCGCGGCGACCCTTGCGGACCAGCTGGTTGATGGTTGGCATAGACCGGCTTTCCTTATTAGTTAACGCGGTGTCTGGACTTCATGTCTGTTGTCGTTCGCGGCGCTCCCGGGGCCGTCGGCGGCACATTGCCGTCTCGGGCCCGACGTTCACTCCGCTGTCATCGAGCTTTCACTCGCACGTCCGGCCACGTTTCTCGCGTCCCGAGGTCGGGCGTGTCGCACGCGGTGCGGAGCCCGGATTCCGGGCACGCTGGAGTCGTCAGCCGCTCTCGCTGGCCTACGGTCACGCACGAACTTGCCCGCATGCTTCCGGGCACAGCGGTCCACGATACCCGCGGCCGGGACACAGGGTCAAAGCGGGGTCGCGATGACCGTGCTCTACCGGGCCAGATTCAAGGTCATCTCCATCAGCTTCTTGGCGGCCTCGCAGGGATCGGGGTGGGCGGAGCCGGGCCGGTAGTTGATCCACCAGCCGATCACGCCGTTGTCCGGCGCACTCGCCGTCACACCGCAGGAGTCGGGATCATTCGGCCGCCGGATCAGCAGCGCGAGAGCGCTCTGGACGGTGACATTGGTGGTGACGTAGCCGAGCTTGTTGTTCGTCTGCTTCTCGTTGCTCAGCGTGCCGTTCTCGTACCAGTTGAGCGTGGCCATGCCGTTGCCGCCGGGCGCGCCGACCAGATCCCACATGCACACCGCGCCGAAGAACGAATCCTCGACCGAGATGTTCTCGCCGATCGCCTTGCCGATCTCCTCCTTGGAGAGGATCTCGCATTCCCGCAGCAGTTTGTCGAGCCTGGTGTTGACCGGCTCACTGCCGCCGACCGGCCGCGCCGACCCCGAGATCGTCTGGCTACAGCCGCCGGCGGCCAACGCGACGACTACGGCAGCGGCGGCGGCCGCACCACGACGGCGCAGACCTCGTCTGGAATGCACGCCCTTCCCCCTCACTGCAACCGCTTCAAGGTCAGCTCCGCGAGGGCGCGGCTGCGGTCGCACGGGTTGCCGGATGCGTTGGAGAAGAACCCGAAGGACGTCGACCACTCGAAGAAGTCGTCGCCGAGTTGCACCGCGAGATCGCAGATCTGCCCGCTCGGATCCAGCGCGGCGAATCCCTCGCGCCCGCCCACCTTGATCGGATCGGGAGCGCGGCCGTTGACGGTGACCCACGCTCGCTCGCGCTCGATCGGGCTGCCCCGATAGGACGCGAAAGTGATGCTGGCGGAACCGACTCCGGCCGCCCGCCAGTTGCAGCCGACCGCGTTCTTGAACACCCCGGAGATCTGGCCGAGACCACCGAGGTCGCGCACCTCGTCGTCGGTCACATGCCCACATTCCCCGACGAACGGGCCGAGCGCCACCACCTTCGGCGCCGGACGCGACGGACCGGAGTCCTCCGACTGCGCGTCCGAACCACAGGCCGCCAGCGCGAACACCAAGGCTGTCGCGAGGACGACCGCCGACTTGATCCGCATGGGAAGAACTCTACCGATTACGCGACGGGCGTACCGGTCCGACGAACCCGGCCCGGCCGCCGCCGCGATCGTCCGCCGGGATCGGTCACAAATTGCCGCGGGCGGCTTGTTCGCGCTCGATGGCTTCGAACAGCGCCTTGAAATTTCCCTTGCCGAAGCCGAGGGAGCCGTGGCGCTCGATGAGTTCGAAGAAGACGGTGGGCCGGTCGGTGAGCGGTCTGGTGAATATCTGCAACAGATAGCCGTCTTCGTCGCGGTCGACGAGTATGCCGCGACGCTGGAGTTCCTCGACCGGGACCCGGACGCGGCCGATGCGAGCGCGCAATTCGGAGTCTTCGTAGTAGGCGTCCGGTGTCCGGAGGAACTCGACGCCTTCCCGGCGCAATGCGTCGACGCAGGCGAGGATGTCGCCCGTGGCGAGTGCGATGTGCTGCACGCCCGGACCGCGATAGAACTCCAGGTACTCATCGATCTGCGAGCGCTTCTTGCTCACGGCGGGTTCGTTGAGCGGGAACTTCACCCGGTGATTCCCGTTGGCGACGACCTTGCTCATCAGCGCCGAGTACTCGGTGGCGATGTCGTCGCCGACGAACTCGGCCATGTTCGTGAACCCCATGACGCGCCGGTAGAACTCGACCCACTCGTCCATCTGCCCGAGCTCCACGTTGCCCACGACGTGGTCGATCGCCTGGAACAGCCGGGTGGGCGCACCGTCGCGCCGCTGGTACTGCGAGCGCCGGGCGACATAACCGGGCAGGTAAGGCCCGTCGTAGCCGGAACGGTCGACCAGCGTGTGCCTGGTGTCGCCGTACGTCGCCAGCGCGGCCGAGCGGACCGTGCCGAAGTCGTCGGATTCGTCGTGCGGTTCGACCAGGATGGTGGCGCCGTGGGCGCGTGCCCACGCCACGCAGCGGTCCACATCGGGCACCTCCAGCGCGATGTCCACCACGCCGTCGCCGTGCCGATCGTGATGGGCCACCAGCGGACTGTCCGGGTCCACCGCACCGGTGATCACGAAGCGCGCCGCGCCGCTGCGCAAGACGAACGCCTTGTGGTCGCGGTTGCCGGTCTCGGGACCGGAGTACGCCTCCAACCGCATGCCGAAGGCGGATTCCAGGAAATGCGCGGTCTGCGTGGCGTTGCCTACCACCCAGACCAGGGCGTCCCATCCGATGACCGGAAAGGGATCGCCGCTGTCGTCGTGGTCGACCAGCCCGACGAGCGTGCGCAACTCGCCCTCGCTGGGAACGGCGCCGGACCGGGCGTTCGGCAGGTGCTCGATGGTCATGTTCCAAGGAAATCGCCGGGCCCGCCCAGTAGGCAACAGCGCGAATTCGCGCTGCGCAGTGTGGCGAATTCGGCTAGGAAACAGCCCTGAATGCTGGACAATTTGAATAGCACAAGCAGGACAGGCGGCAAGCCTGGCCGGTGCTCGAAACGGAGGCCGTCATGTCGCGCACACCCGCGAAAGTCGACGAACTCGATCTCGCCATCCTCACCGCGATGCACGAGTACCAGAAGGCGGGCATCCTCGAACTCTCCCGCCGCACCAAGGTCGCCAGGGCGACGGTGCAGTCGCGGATCGCGCGCATGGAGGAATCCGGCGTGATCGCCTCCTACGACCCGCACATCGACGTCACCGCGGCGGGATTCGACGTGCAGGCGTTCGTCACGCTGGAGATCGCCCAGGGCGCGCTGGACGCGGTGGCCGCCGAACTCGACGCCATCCCCGGCGTGCTGGAGGCCTATGCCACCACCGGCTCGGGCGACGTGCTGTGCCGGATCGGGGCCGACTCGCACGCCGGGTTGCAAGCCGTGCTGCTGAGCATCGACCGGACGTCGTCGGTGGTGCGCTCGCACAGCGTCATCGTGCTGTCCACCGTGGTGGCGCGCCGGGCGCTACCGCTGCTACGCACGTTGAGTCCCACCGGGACCACCAAGGCGCCCGCCTACCGCCCGCCTCGCGAGCCGTGACCGCGTCTGCCGGCGATCCGCGGCGCCCGCCTTCCGCTGAAAAGTCACCCACGGGCAGCCGCTGCGTCGACAGACGCCATCGAGCTCGTCCCATCAGCTGCCACGCCCCGTGGCCAGGTGGCGATCTCGCGGGAAGTCACTGTGCCCTCGACACGGCTGGCTGATCGATGCCACCGGCGACTCAGTGGTGCGGCCGGGTCGATACCTGGGCCGACGACCGGCAGTGTCGGAGATGGCCACCGAACTCCCGGCCGCTCAGGGACGCAGGTCGGCGTCCGGGTCGAGAATTTCCACGCTCCCCTGTTTGCCCGCCTCGAGGAAGGCGAGCAGATCGTGTGCCTCTACCTCGACGGCCGCGCGCTCGGCCTTCGTCCATGACCGCGTCGGACTGATCCGGAGCCGGGCCGTCCCGGTGTTCGCGAAGACCTTGTACAGCCCCGCGAGGAACCCGTCGACCAGGATCGGAGACACCTGCGCGGCGAAGGCGCGCAGCGGAGGAGCCGCGCCGTCCGGCACGATTCTGGTGCGATCCTGGTGCGAGAGAAGCGCGTTGTCGTACCAACCGAGCAAACGGACCGGGGCGGGAAGGTCCGGGTCGGCCAGTTCGCCGTCGGCGACGTCGTAGAGCGTGCGGCCGCGCTCGTCGGTGTAGGTGCGCACCCGGTCGCCGAGTTGTTCGACCGCGCGCTTCATGCCGAGCAGCTTCGACCAGGTCTGCATGTCCATCGTGCTGGCCGGGCCGAAGGCACGCAGGTAGCGGAAGAGGAGTTCCGCCAGCGGATATGTCGGATCGAGCGGCGCGCCGAGCCACGGCTCCACCCTCGACCAGATCGGCCTGCTGCTGTCCTTCCATTTCCCGCGGGGCGGAGTCTGCAGGACCGGCAGCTGATACAGCCAGGTCTGCAGCACCGCGCCCGCGTCGCGATCGGGGTACAGGTCGGCGGCGCGGGCGCGCAGGTCCGCCGCGGACATCGGTTCGTCGCCGAGTGCCGCCTCGCCATGCCTGCGCACCTCGTCGGGATCCAGACCGACCATGGCGCCGTAATTGAAACCCTTACGGAAGGGAACTTTTTCGAGTTCCGGCTGCACGTGCGGCGCGATCCGCAACGCATCGGCGGGAGTGACCAGGTGAATCGTGCCGCGCATCAGGGTGATCCGGACCAGCGAGCGGTCCTCCAGCGCGTCCGACACCGTTTTCGGATCGAAATCCGCGACGCGGCTCCATAATCCGACGAACGGCGGCGGCGAATCCTGGGCCTGGAGCCCGACGAGATGGTCGCACATCTCGTGCACGGTCAGCCGCGAGCGCTCCAGCAGATGCTGGCGGGCCAGCAGGGTCCGGTTCAGTACCCGGGTGGACAGCTTCATGACTCGTGCGGTCAGCGCAGCGTGACCACGACCTTGCCGGTGGCGGTGCGGTTGTCCAGCGAGGCAACCGCTTCGGCGGCCTTGTCCAGCGGGTACAGCACCGGCGTCGGCGGCGTGATCGTGCCGGAGGCCAGCAGCGGCTCCACCTCGGCCCACTGCTCCCGCAGATAGCCCGGATGCGACATCACCCATTCGCCCCACGCCGCGCCGACCACCTCGACGTTCTTCAGCAGCAGCCGGTTGACCTTGACGGTGGGGATCTCGCCTGCGGTGAAGCCGACCACGAGCAACCTGCCCGCGGAGGCGAGCGAGCGAATGCTGTCGGTGAAGCGGTCGCCGCCGACCGGGTCGAGCACGATGTCGACGCCGCGACCGCCGGTCAACTCCTGCACCGCGGCGAGCCAGCCGTCGGCCAGCACCACGTCGGTGGCGCCGTTCGCGCGGGCCACTTCGGCCTTCGCTTCCGTGCTCACCACGGCGATCACCCGGCCCGCGCCGAGCGCGGCGGCCATCCGGAGCGTCGAGGTGCCGATGCCGCCTGCGGCGCCGTGCACCAGTACGGTCTCCCCTTCGGCCAGCCTGCCTCGTGTGCGCAGGCAGAAGTGCACGGTCAGGTCGTTGAACAGGATGCCGGCACCGGCCTCCAGCGAGACATTGTCCGGCAGCCGGAAAACCATCTGCGCGGGGACGACGGCCGTCTCGGCCATGGCGTTGCCGAGCAGGGTCAGCGCGACCACGCGGTCGCCTGCCCGCACGTGCGCGTCCTCCGGTGCCTCCCGCACGATGCCCGCGACCTCGCCGCCGACGACGAAGGGCAATTCGGGCTTCATCTGGTAGAGACCACGCGTCATCAGCACGTCAGGGAAGGCGACACCCGCCGCGTGCACGTCGATCACGACGCCGCCCGGGTAGGGCGCGGGCTCCGGGATGTCCACGATCTCGACCGCTTCGGGTCCTTCCAGCTTGCTCACCTGGGCTGCGCGCATGAGCCGACCTCTCTGTCCTCGCGACGGCAGGTTCCGCGCCGACGCCACACCGACAACATAACGGGCGCAGCCGGATGGCGTCCGTCGGCAGCCTTGCGACGGGCCGAATCCGCTGCCGCGGGAGCCTGTTCCGAACACCTGATTTTGTTATGCTGACCGCGACCTGTCGGTCGGGAGGGAAGGGGGATTCATGGTTGAGCGAAACCAGTCGCCACCTGCGACGACGATGCAAGTCGATCCGGCGGCGCTGCGGTCGTTCGCCCAGACTTTGCGCACCGAGGCCACGGCCGTCACCGATCTGGGCGAGGGCGAGGGTTTCGCCGCCGCCGTGACGGCGCTGCCCGGCACCGAATTCGGTCCGGTGGCTCAGCGCGCGGGCGACGCCGTCCACCGCTGCCTGGGACGCATCGGCACACGCCTCACCACGATCGCCGACAACCTGCACAACGCGGCGGGCAAGTTCGAGCTGGCCGAGGACGACTTCGCGGCGAAACTCCGAGCCATCGGAGTGCAGCAGCCATGACGCTCACCATCTCCGACGTAGCGAACTGGCAGCCGGAACAGCTGTCGGCAGCGGGTGAACTCGCCGGAACCATGTCGCAAGGTCTGGACACCGCGGTCGGCAAGGGCGTCGACGACACCAGGACGCTCGGCGACGCGAAGCAGTGGTCCGGCTCCGCCGGCGACGCCGCGAACGCCCGGATGCAGACCGAGAAGACCCGCGCATCGGCGGTGAGCGCCGCACTGCTGGAGCTGAAAACCGCCCTCACCGCCCAGGTGCAGAACCTCACCGAGGCAAAAGCCAAGGTGCTGCGTCTGCGCGACGACGCGCTAAACCAGACCCCACCCTTCGAGGTCGCGGCCAACGGCGCTGTGGACGCCAAGGGACGAATCGCCTACCTCCGCGAGCACGCGAACAAGGCCGACGTGGAGGGCCTGGTCTTCCAGGAGGCGCTGCAGGCGGCCTCCCGGACCTGGGAGCTGACCAACGCGCTGAAAACCGCGCACGACGTGGCCGACCAGGCGAGAACACAGGTGGAGGGCGCGGTCGGCAAGCTGGAGGCGGCGTTCGCCGGCCTCGGCGAGCCCAGCTCGAACGTGCCCGCACCCGCCGCGACCGCACCGGCGAGTACTTCGGGTCCACCGGTCGCCGATCAGTCGTCGAACCGGCCGAGTCAGCTGATGTCCGGACACCACGGCGATTCGGGATCGCCGTACGGCACGTCGTCGGGCACGCCGCACCACGGTGGGCCGGGCCCATCCGCGCCGACCGGGCCGCTGCCGAGCGGCGATGTCGCGCGCTGGATCGCGGAGGCCAAGCAGAAGCTCATCGCGATGGGCTACGACCCCAGAGACATCGATGAGCGGGCGATCGCACTGATCATCCAGCACGAGTCCGCGGGTAACCCGTACGCGGAGAACCGCTGGGACAGCAACTGGGTGGCCGGGCATCCGTCCAAGGGGCTGATGCAGACCATCGACAGCACGTTCAACGCCTACAAGGCGCCCGGCCACGACGACATCTGGAACCCGGTGGACAACATCATCGCCGGTGTGCGGTACTCGATCGACCGCTACGGCTCGCTCGCCGGTGTTCCCGGTGTGGCTGCCGTGAACTCGGGCGGCGCGTACCAGGGTTATTGATCGGGTCGATGACAGGGCCATCGCGATAGTTCCTGGCCCCAGTGTTCGCGGGCGGACTATGAAGGAGGTACAGACGGCTCGACGCGAGGGTGTGACGTACGCCCCGTAAAGTCGTCACAACAGCACCGCATGAAGAAACGCGGCACACCGTGCAGCGCGAGGAGCACAAGTGTCACTCGATCAGCCACTCGCCCCGCTTCCCCAGGAGGGCATGGGCTTTGCTTCGGCGTGGCCCGTCCGGGCTGGCGATGTGGATCCCTACGACCGGTTGCGGTTCGATGCCATCGCCCGCTATCTGCAAGATATCGCCTGGGAAAACCTGTATCAGACGTTCTTCCATCGGACCGACCCGAACTGGATCGTCCGCCGGACGGTCATCGACGTCATCCGTCCGATTCTGTGGCCGGACGAGGTGCGGTTGCTGCGGTGGTGCTCGGCGATGTCCACCCGGTGGACCAATATGCGGGTGCGGATCACCAGCGGGAACGGCGGCCTGATCGAGACCGAGGGCTTCTGGATCAACATCAGCGAGTCCACCGGCATGCCCTCGCGGATCAGCGACGAAGGCCTGGCTTACCTGGCCCGCACCGCCACCGAACACCGCCTGCGGTGGCGGCCGTATCTGACCGACGCCACACCGCCGGAGTCGGACACAGACCTGCCATTCCCGGTGCGCGCCACCGACATCG
Source organism: Nocardia amamiensis (assembly GCF_015477605.1). GTDB lineage: Bacteria > Actinomycetota > Actinomycetes > Mycobacteriales > Mycobacteriaceae > Nocardia > Nocardia amamiensis_A. Next base: position 11,762 of record NZ_JADLQX010000046.1, on the reverse strand, counting down.
ATCAGTACAACCACGTCAACAACGCCTGCTACTGGCAGGCAGTGGAACAGTTCCTGGTCGAATATCCCAAACTGCTCGCGGGACCGCACCGGGCGGTGATCGAGTATGTGGCCCCAGTGCTGGCACGTCAGCACGTGACCGTGCGCAGCCGATACGAACCGGGCGACCGGACCGGGCAGCCGGTGCTGCGATTATGGTTCCTGGTCGGCGGGACCACCACCACCACCGTGGTCCGCATCATGCCCCTGCCGTCCGCGTCTCCGGGTCTTTAGGCTCCCCCGCCTCGCCTGATCTTCAAGCCGTACAAGTCAGGTGACGCGGGGCTGCGTTCAAATCCTGCGTCAGGTGCCGGGCGGGGTTCTGGGCCTACCGAGTTACCCATGTACTGGCGAAATCAGTGGTCCCGTAACGTGCCCGTGCCGGTCGGATCTCCAGTGATCCGACCGGCCTTGGGAGGCATCAGCCGCGGGCGGCTTTGAGCAGATCTTCGCGGGTGGTGAACTTGACCCGGGGGCGGCCCGCGGTCTTGCCCGCCGCCTTCTCGGCCTGGTCGATCGCCTTCCAGCCCGCGCGGTCCACCAGGTCGGCCTGGCGCTCGGACAGCAGCGCCTTCAGCGCGGCGCGGCCGCCCTGCGGCACACCGAGTTTGCCCGCCGTGAAATCGGCGAGGAGCAGTTCCACCGTCTCCTCGGAGTCGGTCCGGTTCGAGCCGATGACGCCGCGTGGGCCGCGCTTGATCCAGCCGCTGACGTACACACCGGGCAGCGGCGTGCCGTCGTCGCCGATGACCCGGCCGTTCTCGTTGGGCACGACGCCGCGCCGCTCGTCGAACGGCAGGCCCGCCACCGGCTCGCCGCGATAACCGATGGACCGCAATACCAGCGTGGCGTCGATGGTCTCGGTGCGGTCGGTCGGCCTGGCCACCAGCCGGCCGTCCACGTCGACCAGTTCGTTGTGCACGATCTCGACCGACTCGACCCGGTCGGCGCCGGTCAGCGCGGCGGGCGAGCCCAGGTAGCGGAACACGATCCGCTTGTTGCCCTCGGCACGGCTACCGGCCGCGTATTCCTTGGCAAGCGTGTACTTCAAGCCCAGCGACGGCTCGATTTCCGGGTCGTCCACGATCGCCTGGCCGACGTGGTCGAGCTCCAGGTCGGCCCCGTCCACGACCACATCGACGCCCTTCAGGTGGGCGAGGGCGAGGAACTCCGAGGAGGTGTAGGCCGCCTGCAGCGGACCGCGCCTGCCGAGCACGACGACCTCGCGAATATTGCTCTGCCGCAAGGCATCCAGCGCGTAGTCGGCGATGTCGGTCTTGGCGAGCTCGTCGGGGCCGACAGTCAGCACGCGCGCCACGTCCAGCGCGACGTTGCCGTTGCCGACGATCACGGCCCGCTCGCCGGACAGGTCGAAGGTCCGGTCGGCGTAGTCGGGGTGGCCGTTGTACCAGGCGACGAACTCGGTGGCGGAATGGCTGCCAGGCAGGTCCTCACCGGGGATACCCATCCGGCGGTCGGACGAGGCGCCGACCGCGTAGATCACGGCGTGGTGGTGGCGCTGCAATTCCTCGTGTGAGATATGCGTGCCTACTTCGACATTCAGGTAGTACTGCAGGGTCTCGCGGCGGAACGCGGACTCGAACATGTTCGACACCATCTTGGTGCCGGGGTGGTCGGGAGCGACACCGGCCCGGACCAGGCCCCAGGGGGTCGGCAGCCGGTCGAACATCTCGATTTCGACGTCGGCCCTGCGCAGCAGTTCGTCGGCCGCGTAGCAGGCCGCGGGACCGGCGCCGACGATCGCGACGCGCAGCGTGCCCAGTTCCTTCGGTGGACGCGCGGGACTGACGATCGGATCGAAGTTCGATTCCAACGGATGCCGTTGGAAATAGGCGGCATTGATCTCCTGGAACCGCGCCAGCGAGGCGGTCAGGTCGTCCTCGGAGAAGATGGCCTCCACCGGGCACGCGTCGACACAGGCGCCGCAGTCGATACAGGTGTCGGGGTCGATGTAGAGCATCTCGGTCGTCGCGAACTCCGGCTGGTCCGGGGTGGGACGGATGCAGTCGACCGGGCACTCGGGAACGCAGCTGGCGTCGTTGCAACAACGCTGCGTGATTACGTAGGCCATATTGTGCTGATCCTCGAAGATGTGCGTGGGCTGTGCCACCCAAGGGGTGATGTGATGCCGCTTTCAGTTTGCCTCGAGTGTGGCCGAGACCTCTCGCCCGGAGGGCTTACGGTATCCCCATGGTGCGGACTCTGATCCTCATGCGGCACGGTAAGTCGGCCTATCCGGATGGTGTAGACGATCACGAGCGCCCGCTGGCGCCGCGGGGACGGCGCGAGGCCGGACTGGCAGGTCAGTGGCTGCGCGCGACTCAGCCGTCGATCGATGCCGTGCGCTGCTCCACCGCCACGCGCACCAGGGAGACGCTGGCCGCCACCAGGATCACCGCGCCGGTCGTATTCGACTCCGCGATTTACGAGGCGGCGCCCGAGACGCTCATCGAGCTGATCCAGCTCAGCGATGACGAGGTGGCGACGCTGCTGGTGATCGGGCACGCGCCGGGCATGCCGTGGACGGCGTGGGAATTGGCGAGCAACCACGACGGCGCGCCTGCCGTGGAACTGAGCAGGAAATTCCCGACTTCGGCACTCGCGGTATTGCGATTCGACCGCCCGTGGGCCGACGTCGACCCGGGAACCGGCGAGCTGATCAACTTCCATATCCCGCGCTGACCGCGCAGGCAACGCGCGGTCAGCGCAGTAACTTGCCGCCCGCCACGACGACCACGCCGAGAATGACCAGCAGAACGAACGCGGCGAAACCGCCGAACAGCCACCACACCACGCCGAGCGCGAGCGCGAACGGCGCGACCGCGATGGCGGTGATCACGGGGCTTTCCTTGACCGTCGCCCAGGCCGAACGGGCCCTGATGCGATCGATGTCCTTTCCAGGCATGTTCCCAGGGTAGGCCGCAAGCCGGGACTTTGTCGGCAGGCGGTGGAATGCTCGGCGAATGGATTGGAAAATCGAGCTCGTCGCGATTCCGGTGACCGACGTCGACCGCGCCAAGGACTTCTACACCAAGATCGGCTTCAACGCCGACCACGACCACCGGGTGAACGAGAATCTGCGCTTCGTTCAGCTCACCCCGCCCGGTTCGGGTTGCTCGATCTGCCTCGGTGAGGGCATCACCGAGGCCGCGCCCGGCAGCGTCGAGGGCATGCAGATGGTGGTCGCCAGCGCGGAAGAGGCGTATCAGCAGCTGATCGCCGCGGGTGTCGACGCCACGCCGGTCGAGGACCTCGGCTGGGGCCTGTTCACCTTCTTCTCCGACCCGGACGGCAACAAGTGGGCCGTCCAGCAATTGCCCGACTACAGCAGCTGACCAGCGCAACCATCTCACCGCCCGGAACACGCCGACCGGGCGGTGAGCCAGCTGGGGCACATGTCGCCGACCGCACCGTAGGGCGGTCTCCAGGTGGCCACTGCTTCACCTGAGCGCATTTCGCCCACGCAACCACACCGACCCCGATTTCGAGCGAATCCAGACCGAGCATTGCCCGTTCGCGGCGCCGCAGGCGCTGCAGATTGGACAGAGCTTGCTTGGAGCGCACTCCAGGTGACTAGCGTCGTCGGTGTTCAACCGGAAAGGCGAGCACAATGAGCGAGCGTCAGCGAGTGAACCGAGAACACAGCGCGCCCTCGCGCACGACGGAGCCGAGCGTCAGCGAGGCGCAGTCGTGAGCGAGCGTCAGCGAGTGAACCGAGAACACAGCGCGGCCTCGCGCACGACGGAGCCGAGCGTCAGCGAGGCGCAGTCGTGAGTGAAACCGCACTGCACGAGGGCGTGAGCGATCGGGAGCAGCCGCGGTATTCGATCGGCGAGGTGGCCGAGCGGTCCGGGCTGAGCCGGGACACGTTGCGCTGGTACGAGCGGATCGGGTTGATGGATTACATCGGGAGGGATCACACGGGCAAGCGCCGGTTCAGTGATCGCGATCTGGAATGGCTGGCGCTGATCGGCCGGCTGCGCACTACGGGCATGTCGGTGGCGGACATGGTTCGCTACGCCGAGCTGGTGCGCGCGGGGGAATCCACCTTCCCGCAGCGGCTGGAGATGTTCCGGAACACGCGCGCCGAGGTGCTCGCCAAGATCGATGAACTTCGTCAGACCCTGGCCGTGCTGGATTACAAGATCACCCTGTACGAGGGCAAAGCCCATGAGGTCCAGCCGACCGCGGGCACCGCGCACGACAGCGAAGGGATCAGCGCAACCGAGACCGGGAGATGTATATGTCGACCTTGACGCTCAATGTCCGCTTCACCGCCAAGCCTGGTCGCGAAGCCGAGCTGAAGGATGTGCTGCAGGGAATGATCGAACCGACGCTCGCGGAGGAAGGCTGCGTCGGCTACCAGCTGTATCTGCATCCCACCGACCCGCGCCGGATGGTGTTGCTGGAGGAGTGGATCGACGCGGACGCCCTCGCGACGCACTTCCGGACACCGCATCTGGAGGCCTGCGCGGCGGCATTGGCGGAGATCCTGGCCGAGCCGTTCGAGCTGCGGCGGTTCACTGAGATCGAGTGATCGAGGCGCGGCGGTCCGCGGCCGTGCGCCGGAGCACCCGGACCGGAGTCCACTTATCGGCGATCCGGCCGGTTCGGGTTCACCGAGAGCGGCTAACATCCCATGAATATGAAGCCCGATACGCACGATCGCGTCTGGATCGACAAGCGGACCCCGGCCGCATTCCGCGCGCTCAACAGCGTCGCGAGCGAGGTCAGGGCCGCGGGCGCCGCGGTCGGGCTGGATCGCCGGATCGTCGAACTGATCAACCTGCGCGTCTCCCAGCTCAACGGTTGCGCGTACTGCCTCGACGTGCACTACCGGGCCGCACTCGCGGCTGGAGCGACCGAGCAGGAGATCTCCGTGCTGCCCGGGTGGCGGCGCGGCGGCACGTACACCCCGTTCGAGCGGGCGGTGCTCGCGGTCGCGGAGGTCACGGCGACGCTTCCGGACGAAAGCATCATCGAGCGTGAGTACGCTTTCGCTCGCCGGTACCTGACGGACGATCAGCTGTCCGTCGTCATCTGGGTGGCCACCACGATCGGCGCGTTCAACCGCGTCTCGATTCTCAGCGGGCACCCGGTCCGCGCTCGGAAGGAGAAGGCAAGCATGACCGAATCGACTCCGGAATCCACAGTCGTCCGCAACGACGAGCGGCATCGCTACGAGGTGTTCCACGGCGGAGAATTGGCGGGCTTCGCCGAATACGAGGAGCGCGGCGACGAAACGGTGTTCACCCACACCGAGATCGACGGCGCGTTCTCCGGCAAGGGCCTCGGCTCCATCCTGGCGAGGAACGCGATCGAGGACACGATCGAGCGCGAGCGCGTGATCCGGCCGCTGTGCCCGTTCATCAAGGGATACCTGGAGAAGCATCCTCAGTACGACACGCACGTGATCGGCAAAGGCGTCACACGGTGAGTGACCTGGATCCTCGCCCTGCGGAAACGCTCTGCGAGCCGGCGCCGGGTCCCGGACCGGCCGCGGAGCTGTATCCGGCACGCGAGGTGCCGCTCGGCGGTGTCCGCGGCGTCTTCGTCGAGCGCGTGCTGCCGCAACGGGATCTGCCGACGGTCGGCGCATGGTGCTTCCTCGATCACTTCGGCTCGCCGACCGTCACCAAGACCGACGCGCCGCCGGATATCAATCCGCACCCGCACATCGGCCTGCAGACGGTGACCTGGCCGTTCGAAGGACGCATCCGGCACCGCGACTCGGTCGGCTCGGACGTGGAGATCGAACCGGGTCAGCTGAACCTGATGACCTCGGGGCGCGGCATCGCCCATTCCGAGTACGCCGTCCCCGGCGCGCCCGCCGGGCATGGTCTGCAGCTATGGATCGCGCTGCCGGGCGACCGCACCGGCATCGACCCGCACTTCGAGCAGCATCGCGAGCTGCCCGTCCTGCAAGCGCCCGGCCTCAGCGCGATCGTGCTGATCGGCTCGCTGGCGGGAGTGACCTCACCCGCGATCGCCTACACGCCCATTGTCGGCGCCGATGTGCGGGTGGAGCCGGGAGCCGACATCACCGTCCCGCTGGAAACCCGTTTCGAGCATGCGGTGCTGGTGATCGAGGGCCGAGTGACGATCGCGGGCAACGAACTCGGTCCCGGCCCCCTGCTCTACCTGGGCACCGATCGCGACGAGCTGCGGATCAGCAGCGTGGAGGGCGCTCACTTCGCGCTGATCGGCGGCGAGCCGTTCGGCGAGGAACTGGTGATGTGGTGGAACTTCGTCGGCCGCAGCCACGAGGACATCGTCGCGGCCCGCGCGGACTGGGAGAATCACGACGTCAGCCGATTCGCCGACATCGCGGGCCATACGCCACAGCAGCGCATTCCCGCACCGCCGCTGCCGGGGCTGCACCTCAAGCCGCGCAAGCGCCGCATCGGCCCGGCCAGGGGCTGATCGCGTGGTCCGGCCCCGCTCGCGGAGACGACCGGGGCCGGACGCGTTTCGGGATCAGCCGCGGGCCAGCAGCGCGTCCAACGCGCGGTAGCTCTGGTTGAGCCCGACCTCCATGCCGGACTGGAGCATCCCGTCCCGTTCCTGAGGTGTGTGGAACTGGCTGTCGGTGACCACCTTGGTGCGGCCGTCGCCCAGATCGACGAAGCTGACCTGGTCGATCGCGACATAGGCCGGCATGCCGTCCCACTCGAAGGAGTACACGATGCGCTCCTGCGGGGTGATCTCGCGGAAACGTCCTTCGAAACCGTCGGTGCCCTCGTCGGAGTGCTCGACGAAGCGCCAGTGGCCGCCCGGGCGGAATTCCCACCGCTCGATGTCGAGCTTGTTGCCGCGCCCCCACCATTGGGCGAGCAGCTCGATCCGGCTGTAGGCGGCCCACACCCGCTCGCGCGGGGCGTCGAAGATCCGCTCGACGTGGATCGTGCGGTCGGTGTCGGTTGTGACAACGGCGTCGTTCGTGGTTGTGCTCATGACTGCGCCTCGCCGGCGCTCGGCTCGGTCATGACCACAAACGTGGCCGTGTTGATTGTTCGCTCGCTCATGGTTCCTGCTCCGTTCGCTCGAGGAATTCACCGAGACGATCCAGCCGGGCTTCCACCATCCGCCGGTAGCCCTGCATCCAGGCCACTTCGCGGTCGAAGACGTTCTCGCCGAGCCGGCAGTACCGCACCCGGCCACGCTTCTCCGTGACCACCATGCCCGCCGCCTCCAGCAGCTGGATGTGCTTCTTGACGCCGGTCAGCGTCATGTCGAAGCGCTCGGCCAGCTCACTGACGGTCGCGGGCCCAACCCCGAGTCGCTCCAGGATCCCGCGCCTGGTGGGATCCGCGAGCGCCCCGAAGGAGGTATCCAGGAAGTCATACTGAACCATCTAGTTCAGTGTTGCGCGCCGCTGCCGATACGTCAAGAGGGGAATGCGTGGCCGAGGTCGATGGCTACGTGCTCGAGCCCAGCACGAACACACACCGCGAAGAGGCCGCCTCACGCGCCCGTCAACGGCATAGCCTGCTGGAACCGACCCACGGCAGGAGTAGGCGCACCGATAAGGCAACCCGGTTGGGTAGCGCAACATCCAATTCCGCGTGGGCGCATCGAAGAACGCTGCGCCCGAACCGCTTTCTGATGATGCCCACCGGACGGTATGTTCTTCGGACGAACCGGACACGGGGGCGGCACACGGAAAGAGCACGATGAGGATCTCCTACTTCACCGCGACGACGTTGATTGCGTTGGCGGCCACCGCTATCACGACAACTGTCGCGCACGCGCAGCCCGCGCCCGACGACGCTCCGCTCGGCTTGAACGGCTCGTTCCACCAGGTCGCCTACCAGGTCGCCGCCACCGACGACCGGCGCGCGGCCGTGGCCACCCTCCAGGACGGAACGTTCGAGCTCACCCACGACGATCGCGTGGTGACGGTGGCCGACCGGGACGGCAAGATCGTCGCCGCGCTGCCGATGGCACTGCGGATCGGAGAGCAGCGCGTGGCACTGCGCCCGGTGGTCGAGGACGCAGGCCATCGGCTCACCCTCGCACCGACCGGCCTGACCGACGCACCGCTGCGCGACGTCAGCGCGCAGGAGCGGTTCTACGCCGAGGCGGAGAAAGCGATGCCTTCGATTCTCGCCGGCGCGGGAATCGGTGCGGCCATCGGCTTCGTCCTCGGATTCCCGCTCGGGCTGTTCGTGCTCGACTTCATCACGGTGCCCGCCGCCGCGGTCGCGGGCGCCGCGATCGGCGCGATGGCCGGATTCGTCGTTGGCGGCGGACAGCCCGCCGTCGACGCGGCGCTGGAGTACGTGACCGCGCCCTAGTCGAGCTGATCGACGGAGGTCAGCTTCTGTGTCCCGATCACGCGCAGCAGGTCCAGTTTCTCGGCCGCGTCGGTGCCGGGACGCGGAAGGTAGACCAGCAGGCGCTGCGCGGCGTTCGGAGTGAGCAGCGTTTCGCACACGGTGTCGATCAGGCCGACCTGCGGATGCAGGATGCGCTTGGTATCCGAAAGGCGCACCGCCACTTCGTGTTCGTCCCAGAGCCGATCGAAATCCGCACTCACGGAACGCAATTTGGCGATGAACTCGGCGACGTCGGGGTCGCCCGCACGGCGCGCGGCCGTGGCACGCAGATCGGCGACGTGCTGGCGGCCGAGCCGATCCCAGTCCTCCACCGGGAAGATCGCGCGGGACGGGATGTCGGTGAACCAGCGGTAGGCGTAGTACCGGTCCCAGCCCCGCCGCTCGGCATGATCGCCCACGAGCAGGGTGTGCATCCGGTTCTGCACCAGCACCTCGCCCAGATCGGTGACGACGGTGGCGGCGGTGTCGTCGAGCTTCGCCAGCAGGTGCATCAGACCGGGACCGACATGTTTGTCGGCCGGCTCGCGTCCCGACGGCGCGTGGTCGCACAGATGGTAGAGGTAGTCGCGTTCGTCGCTGGTGAAGCGCAGAGCCCGCGCGAGCGCGGCCAGCACCTGAGTGGACGGACGCGGGCCGCGTGATTGCTCCAAACGCGTGTAGTAGTCGGTCGACATGCCCGCCAGCAGCGCGACCTCGTCGCGGCGCAGGCCGGGCGTGCGGCGGCGCACGCCCGGCGGCAACCCCACGTCGGCGGGCGTGAGCTGCTCACGGCGGCGGCGCAGGAAATCGGCGAGCTCGGCGCGGTCCATGCCACCACTGTCCTCCCGAACGCCTGCCTCAGCCAGGGATCGCCGCTCCCCCGATAAACGATCTCTCCCGCACCGGGTCCGCGGATCTCACGCTGGTCCTATGACGACAAAGACGAGCAAAGAAGTACGACTCGGGGCGACCGGCCCCACGGTGCGCCGCATCGGCCTCGGCGCGATGGGCATGTCCGGCATGTACGGCGCCGCCGACGACGCCGAGTCCACCGCGACCATCCACGCGGCGCTGGATTCCGGCGTCAACCTGATCGATACCGGCGATTTCTACGGCGCCGGACACAACGAGATGCTGATCGGCAGGGCCATCACCGAACGCCCACGCGAGGACGTGGTGCTGAGCGTGAAATTCGGCGCGCTGCGCGGTCCCGGCGGCACCTGGGGCGGTGTGGACAACCGTCCGGAAGCGCTGCGCAACTTCCTGGGCTACAGCTTGCAACGGCTCGGCGTCGACTACGTCGACATCTACCGGCCCGCCCGGCTCGACCCGAACGTCCCGATCGAGGACACCGTCGGCGCCATCGCCGAGCTGATCGAGGCGGGATATGTCCGCCATATCGGATTGTCCGAGGTCGGGGTGGAAACCATCCGCCGCGCCGCCGCCGTCCACCCGATCTCGGATCTGCAGATCGAATACTCGCTGATCTCGCGCGGCATCGAGGCGGAGATTCTTCCGGTCTGCCGAGAACTCGGCATCGGCATCACCGCCTACGGCGTGCTATCCCGCGGCCTGCTCAGCGACTCGATCCGGCCCGGTACCACCTTCGAAGCCAACGATTTCCGCGCGCACAGCCCGCGCTTCCAAGGCGAGAACCTGGACCGCAATCTCGAACTGGTCCGCGCGCTGGGCGAGATCGCCTCACGCAGGGACGTCTCGGTCGCGCAACTGGCCATCGCCTGGGCGCTGACCCGCGGCGACGACATCGTGCCGGTCATCGGCGCTCGCAAACGCACACGCTGGTCGGAAACCGCAAGCGCGCTGGACATCTCACTCACCGCTGGCGAACTGTCCGCCATCGAGTCGGCCGTGCCGGCCGAGCGAGTCGCCGGAGAGCGCTACGCAACCGCACAGATGGCGATGCTCGACAGCGAGCGCTGAAATGACAAGTGGAGCGCGGATTTCGGGCCGCGCTCCACAGCTCACGCGACCTCCCCTCGTCTCCGAACTCCAGGTCAGCGACGCGCCGCCAAGGTCCGGGCGTGGTCAACTCGATTGGCACAGTGTGACTTTCGCCGGAGCCGGACGTAGTTGACATGTGCGCCACACTTTATTGAGCCGTTGAATAGTGGCACAATTCACAGCGAGTCAACGTCTACGTAACCCGAGCGCAACCCAGTTCCGCTTGGGCGGTGAGGAGCGACCGCAGTGCACCTGTCCAGGCGCGATCATGCTCATGTCCACGCTGCTCCAAGGCCTGCGACCCAGCTGGCCGGGCGCCCTGCGTCGTGCAGCGCGCCGCGACCTGGTCGACGCCGATTACGTCTGACGACGGTCATCCCACGGTTCCGGGGCCGCGGTTCGTCGTGGTCGCGGCCGGCAGCGATGGCCGGTGAACCAGCGGCGGCAGGCAGCACGACTTCAGGCACACGTGCCTTCTCGAAAACGAGGTGATCGAGGGTGTCGACGGCGCAAAGAGAAACCATTCGAAGCCTGGTTCCGGCCCGGATGGACCGGCTTCCGTGGACCAGATTCCATTGGCTCATCGTGGTGGGGCTGGGTGTGTCCTGGATCCTCGACGGGATCGAGATCCAGATCGTCAGCAGCATGAGCGGCCCGCTGCAGAGCATTGAAGCCCTGAATCTGACCAGCGGCCAGGTAGGCGCGGCGGCCTCGTGGTACCTGGCCGGCCAGGTCGTCGGCGCACTCTTCTTCGGTCGACTCACCGACAGACTCGGCCGTAAGAAGCTGTTCATCCTGACCCTGGCGATTTATCTCATCGGCAGCGGATTAGCCGGTTTCTCCTGGAACAGCTGGTCGCTGTACCTGTTCCGCTTCATCGCCGGAACCGGAATCGGCGGCGAGTACACGGCGATCAACTCGGCGATAGACGAGATCATGCCGTCGAAATATCGAGGCCGGGTCGACATAGCGATCAACGGCACCTACTGGGGCGGCGCGGCGTTGGGCGCGGTGGCCAGTCTGTTCCTGTACAACGAGAACTTCATCCCGACCCACTGGGGATGGCGGATCGGCTTCTTCATCGGGCCGGTCCTCGGGCTCGTCATCATCTTCCTGCGCAGGCACATCCCGGAAAGCCCGCGCTGGCTGCTCACGCACGGGCGCGCTGCCGAAGCCGAGCGGACCGTCGACGAGATCGAAGCGCGCCTGCGCAGCCAAGGAGTCGAGCTTCCTCCGGTCGACGACCGCAAAGCCCTGGAGATCGTCGACTCGAATCGACTCTCCTACTTCCAAATGGCCCGGATCTTCTTCGGCCGTTATCCTTCTCGTTCCTTTCTCGGATTCACGATGATGGTCACGCAGGCATTCCTGTACAACGCCATCTTCTTTACGCAGGCGATGGTCCTGACGTACTTCTATGACG
>NZ_JADLQX010000045.1 GCF_015477605.1 Nocardia amamiensis | reverse complement strand
TGGCCGGCCGGCACGGGAACAAGGGTGTGATCGGCAAGATCCTGCCGACCGAGGACATGCCGTTCCTGCCGGACGGCACTCCGGTCGACATCATCCTGAACACCCATGGTGTGCCGCGTCGTATGAACATCGGCCAGATCCTGGAGACCCACCTGGGCTGGGTCGGCAAGGCAGGCTGGAATATTCAGCTCGCCGACGGTATCCGTCCGGACTGGGCGAAGCGATTGCCCGAGGAGTTGTTGTCGGCGAGCCCGGATACCGATCTCGCGACACCGGTCTTCGACGGTGCCCGCGAGGAAGAACTCGCCGGATTGCTGGCGTCCACGCTGCCCAACCGCGACGGTGATGTCATGGTCGGGGCGGACGGTAAGGCGACATTGTTCGACGGCCGCACCGGTGAACCGTTCCCGTACCCGGTGGCGGTCGGCTACATGTACATCCTGAAGCTGCACCACTTGGTCGACGACAAGATCCACGCGCGTTCGACCGGTCCGTACTCGATGATCACCCAGCAGCCGCTGGGTGGTAAGGCGCAGTTCGGTGGTCAGCGTTTCGGTGAGATGGAGTGCTGGGCCATGCAGGCCTACGGTGCGGCGTACACGCTGCAGGAGCTGCTGACCATCAAGTCCGACGACGTGGTCGGTCGGGTGAAGGTCTACGAGGCGATCGTCAAGGGCGAGAACATTCCGGAGCCGGGCATTCCGGAGTCGTTCAAGGTCTTGCTCAAGGAACTCCAGTCGCTGTGCCTCAACGTCGAGGTCCTCTCCGCAGGCTCCGCCATCGAATTGCACCGGGGCGATGAGGACGAACTCGATCGCACTGCCGCAAATCTCGGAATCACGCTGTCCCGCAACGAATCCGCATCGGTCGACGACCTCACGAGCTGATCCGGGGTGGAACTGCCGCGCACCGGATCCCCGGTGCGCGGCAGCTGCGGGACGACCGCGGGTGCGGCTGACCGGCAAGCGAATGCGCCCCGGACGGAGGCCCGCGCATATCCGAGCGCGACGGCGAGCTCCGCACGCGCGGCTGCAACCGGCGCGGGTCGTCTCGCCGGATTCGCGAAGTCGCACCGTAGTCAGCGAGCGCGTGTCGTCCGGCGCCGCGGCCGAACGTTTTGTTGTGCTCGTCTGGTTGCGGGTGCGTCCATCGTCGGCCGGCCAGGCCGAGTTCAATCCATCCGGGTCAGTCGCGCGATGATGGTCGCGGCCATCGCTGCGGGATCGCCGTGGTCGGGTCGCAGGACGATGTCCGCGTTCACCGGCGCCTCATAGGGATCGTCGATGCCGGTGAAGCCGCGGATCTCGCCTGCTCGTGCCTTGGCGTACATTCCCTTGGGGTCGCGCGCTTCGCAGACCGCGAGCGGCGTGTCGACGAACACCTCGAGGAACGGAATGCCTGCCGCCTCGTGCATGGCCCGCACCTGGTCGCGGTCGGCACGGTACGGGCTGATCAGCGAAACGACCGCTACCACTCCCGCTTCGGCGAACAGCCTGGCCACCTCACCGACGCGGCGGACGTTCTCCACGCGGTCGGCCGCGCTGAATCCGAGGTCGGAGTTGAGCCCGTGGCGCAGGTTGTCGCCGTCGAGGAGGAATGCCGGGCGGCCCGCGGCCACCAACCGGCGTTCCAGTTCCACCGCGACGGTGGACTTTCCGGAGCCGGACAGGCCGGTCAACCAGACGGTGAGGCCGCGGGTGGCGCGCTCGTCGCGCCCGACCGCGGTGGAATGCCAGACCACCCTGGCCGACGGCAGGGTCGGGCCGGTGATCATGCCCGCAGCGACGGTGTTGTTGGTGGTTTCGTCGACCAGGATGAAGCTGCCGGTGGCGCGGTTGCGCCGATACGGGTCGAACAGCAAGGGATGGCGGGTGCGCAGCTGGACGCGGCCGATCTCGTTGAGCGACAGCGACTGCGCGTCCTCGTCGCGATGCAGCGTGTTGACGTCCAGCCGGTAGTCCAGGGAGCGGACCTCGGCGGTGGCGGCGCGGGTGGTGTGCCGGATCGTATAGGTGGCGCCGGGGGTGAGCTGAGTGTCCTCGGCGAACCAGCACACCATCGCGTCCAGATCACGGCCCGCGTGTGGGCGGTTGTTGGGACGGCAGATCAGGTCGCCGCGGGAGATGTCCAGCTCGTCGGCGAACTGGATGGTGACCGCTTGCGGCGGAAAGGCTTCCGCGACCGGTGTGCCGCCCGGGCCCCAGATCGCGGTGACCGTGGTGGTGAATCCGGAAGGCAGCACCGCGACTTCGTCGCCCGGCTTGAACACCCCGCCTGCCACCGTGCCCGCGTAGCCGCGAAAATCTTCCGCGTGCCTGCGCGTGACGTACTGCACGGGGAACCGCGCGTCGATCAGGTTGCGGTCCGATGCGATGTGCACCTCTTCGAGGTGGTGCAGCAGGGGAGTGCCCTCGTACCACGGCATGCTGGCGCCGCGGTGCACGATATTGTCGCCGTGCAGCGCCGACACCGGCACGAACGTGAGGTCGGAGACGTCGAGTTTGGAGGCGAACCGCGCGAAGTCCTCGCGGATCTCCTCGAACCGATCCTGGGACCAGCCGACCAGATCCATCTTGTTCACGCACAGCACCAGGTGCGGGATGCCGAGCAGGCTGGCGAGGAAGGCGTGGCGGCGGGTCTGCTCCACCACGCCTTTACGAGCGTCCACCAGGATCAACGCCAAATCGGCGGTGGAGGCGCCGGTCACCATATTGCGGGTGTACTGCACGTGCCCTGGGGTGTCGGCGATGATGAATTTCCTTCTGGGCGTGGCGAAATAGCGGTGCGCCACGTCGATGGTGATGCCCTGCTCCCGTTCGGCGCGCAGGCCGTCGGTGAGCAGGGCCAGGTTCGGGTAGTCGTCGCCGCGGTCGCGGCTGGTGCGCTCCACCGCGGCGAGCTGATCGGTGAAGAGGGTCTTGGAGTCGAACAGCAGTCGTCCGATCAGGGTCGACTTGCCGTCGTCGACGCTGCCCGCGGTCGCGAGGCGCAACAAGGTGGTGGTCGTCATCAGAAGTAGCCTTCGCGTTTGCGGTCTTCCATGCCTGCCTCGGAGATGCGGTCGTCGGCGCGGGTGGCGCCGCGCTCGGTGACCCGCGCGGCGGCGACTTCGGCCACCACTTGCGCCGGGGTGACCGCGGTCGATTCGACGCAGCCGGTGCAGGTGGCGTCGCCGACGGTGCGGAATCGCACGGTGGCCTCGTAGGGCTGCTCGCCGTCGAGGAGTTCGATGAAACGGGTGTGCGCCAACAACATTCCGTCGCGTTGCACAACTGGCCTGCGGTGCGCGTAGTACAGCGCGGGCAGCTCGATGCCCTCGGCGGCGATGTAGCTCCAGATGTCCAGCTCGGTCCAGTTCGACAGCGGAAACACCCGGATGTGCTCGCCCGGCCGGTGCCTGCCGTTGTAGAGGTTCCACAGCTCGGGGCGCTGCCTGCGCGGATCCCACTGCCCGTACTCGTCGCGGAAGCTGAACACCCGCTCCTTGGCGCGGGCCTTCTCCTCGTCGCGGCGCGCGCCGCCGAACACGGCGTCGAAAGATCCCTCCTGGATCGCGCGCAGCAACGTCGTGGTCTGCAACCGATTGCGCGAGGCGCGCGGACCCGTCTCCTCGACCACGCGCCCCGCATTGATGTCGTCCTGGACCCGCCCGACCACCAGGCGCAGCCCCAAGCGCGCCACCGTGGCATCGCGGTAGGCGATCACCTCGTCGAAGTTGTGCCCGGTGTCGATATGCAGCACCGGGAACGGCAGCGGCGCGGGCCAGAAGGCCTTGGCCGCCAGGTGCAGCATCACCACCGAATCCTTGCCGCCGGAGAACAGCAACACCGGGCGTTCGAATGTCGCTGCCACTTCACGGAATATGTGCGCCGACTCGGCCTCGAGCGCGTCCAGATGAGGCAGCTCGTAGGTGCTCGCCGTCGACTTCGCGTACTGGCTCACATCGCAAAACTAGAACACGTTTCGGTTATCGGTCAATGGTTTGCGACCACCGGAGCTGGCGGTCACCGCGTCGGCGGCGGCAATCAGCGCCGCGCCGCGCCGGGTGATCTCGGCGCCGGTGATCGAGGCGCCGACGTACATCGTGAGCACCATGTTCTGCCTGCCGTCGCCGTCGTAGGTGGGTGCGGCGAGCAGGCTGACCGCGTGCTCCTTGCGCGGCCGCAGATCCGACCCCAGATAGACCCGCTCACCGAGACTCGTCACCAGCTCGGCGACCAGTTCGCGCAGTTCAGGAGGCAGATCGCGATCGGCGACCCCGGCCAGGAGCGAGTACAGCCGCCGACCCGCGGCGGTCATGCTCTCCACCAGGAACCCGCGCTCGCGGCACTCGGCGACCACCTGGCGCAGGCGCGCCTCGTCCTGCCGTAGCGGCACCGCCGGCGGCTTGGCGAGCCAGGCGTCGAAGGCGGCGTCGGTGTCCCACAGCACGTACATCAGGCCGACCGGCGGCGCGAAATGGTAGGCCGCGCCCACCTTGACCAGGCCGGGTCCGGTGCTTTCCAGCACCATGATCTGCTCGCCGACAATGGCCGACGCGGTGCAGGTCGTGCGATAGCGCGCGGTGAGTTTCTCCAGCTCGACGCGAGCCAGCGCGGAGATCGCGAAACTGTCCTGCGCCACCCGGCCTGCGGCGATCAGCGCTGGTCCGAGTCCGTACGTGCGGGTGTCCCCGTCGCGCATCAGGTAGCCGCCTGCGGTCAGTTCGGTGAGGATGCCCAGGCAGGTCGGCTTGGCCAAGTCGAGCTCGCGGGCGAGTTCGGAGAGCCCGAAGCGTTTGCCGCGCTGCTCGACGAAGAAATCCAGCACCTGAACCACCCGTGCGGTGGGCGCGGACCGACGGCCGACCATTGACCACTCCTAGAACACGTTCTAATCTTTCTCGTATCGAAATGTACCAGAGTGGTACATATTTGGAACACTGGAGAGAGCCTCTTGCTGACCCAGCCGTTCGCGGACGCCATCGCCGCCGCCGAGCAGATCATCACCGGAGCCGCGCACATCCGAACCGAACAGGACCTCGTGGAGGGCTACGACTATCTGGCGGGCAGCATCCGCGCGTCGCTGCAGATGGCGTGGGCCTACGAGCGGGACTTCCCGTTCTTCGTGCAGTCCACCGGGCCGTACACCAAGATGGGCTTGGACAACCCGGACACCCTCTACTTCCACTCCTACTTGCGGCCGGAGGCGGAATACGTGGTGACCGGCTCCCGCGGAACCACCTGCGACCTGAGCTTCCAGGTCCTCAACGGCGACTATTCGCCCGTGGACGTGCCCGACAGCCTCACCGCTTTCGATGACCGCGAGCTCGAGATCGGCGCGGACGGGTCCTACGAGATCCGGTTCGGTCCGGCCGAGGCGCGCCCCGGCTACGTGCACCTGAGCCCCGACGCGGCGATGCTGGTGGTGCGCGAGGTCTACAGCGATTGGTCGAGCGAGACGGCGGGAACGATCCGCATCCAGCGGGTCGACCGGATCGGCGACGCTCCGCCGCCGCTGACCAGGGACGTGCTGACCAAGCGGTACGGCGTGGCGGGCAAGATGCTGGTGTCGCGACTGAAGACCTTCCTCGCCTTCCCGGAGTGGTTCTATTTGAACCTTCCGGTGAACACCTTGACGGAGCCGCGCTCGACGCCCGGCGGGCTCACCACTCAGTTCTCCTCGGTCGGCCACTACGACCTGGACGACGACCAGGCCATGATCATCACGGTGCCGAAATCGGACGCGCCGTATCAGGGATTCCAGCTCGGCAGCATGTGGTACCTGTCGCTGGACTACATCAACCACCAGACCAGCCTCACCGCCGATCAGGCGCGCGTGGACCCGGACGGGATGATCCGGCTGGTGGTCAGCGAGCGCGATCCCGGCCTGGCCAACTGGATCGAACGCACCGGCCACGCCCGGGGATATCTGCAGTTCCGCTGGCAGCGGCTGTCCAGGGATATGAAACCCGACGACGGGCCGACCGTGGAGGTCGTTTCGGTCGCTGACCTGCCCGAACGGCTGCCCTTCTACGACCGGGCGCGCGTCACGCCGGAGCAGTGGCGCGAGCGGATCGCGGCGCGGCAGGTGGCCGTCGCGGAGAGGATGCTCGGCTGATGTTGTTGCAAGACAAGGTTGTTGTGGTCTCGGGTGTCGGGCCTGGACTGGGCCGCGCCATCGCCGTGCAGAGCGCGAAGGCGGGCGCGGACGTGGTGCTCGCCTCGCGGACGGAGTCCCGCCTGACCGAGGTGGCCAAAGAGATCACCGAACTCGGCAGGCGCGCCGTGGTCGTGCCGACGGATATCAACGACGAGGCCGCGGCGTCGAACCTGGTCGAGACCACGCTCAGCGCGTTCGGCAAGGTCGACACGCTGGTCAACAATGCTTTCGCCATCCCGCCGATCGTCGACCTCCTCGACGTCGACCTGGACCAGGTGCGGGCGGGCTTCGAGACCAACGTGCTGGCTGCCCTGCGGCTGACCAGGCTCTTCGTGCCCGCGCTCACCGAGACCAAGGGTTCGGTGGTGATGATCAACTCGGCGGTGCTGCGCCATTCGCGGCGCACCTTCGGACCGTACAAGATGGCGAAGTCCAGCCTGCTCGCGCTGGCGCAGAGCTTGGCCACCGAACTCGGCCCGCGGGGTATCCGGGTGAATTC
The DNA here is from genome assembly GCF_015477605.1 of Nocardia amamiensis. Classification (GTDB taxonomy): domain Bacteria; phylum Actinomycetota; class Actinomycetes; order Mycobacteriales; family Mycobacteriaceae; genus Nocardia; species Nocardia amamiensis_A. Next base: position 37,416 of record NZ_JADLQX010000045.1, on the reverse strand, counting down.
CGTTGCGCCGGGCTATATCTGGGCTGACAACCTGAAGTGGTACTTCAATTACCTGGCGCAGCAGCGGGGGATCACCGCCGAGGAGGTCTACGCCGAGACCGCGAAGACCATCGACCTGCGCAAGCTACCCGAACCCGACGAGATCGCCGACGCGGTCGTGTTCTTCGCGTCCGCTCTGTCGCGCGCGATAACCGGCGCGTGCCTGGACGTCAACGGCGGCGAATACCACCACTAGGAGATGACCGTGATCGGTAGGGACGACGTCGGGACCATCGACGATCTGCACGCCTCGGCCACCAAGGTGGTCGGGCTGGATGATTTCGGTACCGACGACTATCGCGAAGGGCTCGAGGTGCTGCTCGAGTCCTATGCCAAGGACGCCGAGCTAACCCCGTTCGGCAACAAGGTCAATCGCGCTTTCCTGCGCGGCGCATTGATCGCCCGGCTGCTCAGCGAGGCGGCCTGGCACCGTTTTCCCGAACACGCGGAGGTGGCGATCGAGCGGCCGATCTTCGTCACCGGGCTGCCGCGCTCGGGCACGACGGCGGTGCACCGCTTGCTCAACGCCGACCCGGCGCACCAGGGTCTGGAGATGTGGCTGACCGAGATGCCGCAGCCACGCCCGCCGCGGGAGACGTGGGCGAGCAACCCGGTGTACCAGCGCCTCGCGGCGGCCTATGAGAAGCACCACGTGGAGCACCCGGAATTCATGGGCGTGCACCACATTTCCGCCGACCAGGTCGAGGAGTGCTGGCAGCTGTTGCGGCAATCGGCCATGTCGGTGTCCTACGAGTGCCTGGCCTACCTGCCTCGCTACTCCGAATGGCTGCGGGACCGCGATTGGACCACCGCATACCGCAGGCACCGGCGCAACCTCCAGCTGATCGGGCTGCCGGACGCCGAAAAGCGCTGGGTGCTCAAGAATCCCAGCCATCTGTTCGCCCTGGACGCCATTTTCGAGGTCTATCCGGATGCGCTCATCATCCAAATGCACCGTGACCCGCGCACGATCATCGCGTCGGTGTGCAGCCTCAACGAACAAGCGTCCGCGGGCTGGTCGGAGAAATTCCGCGGGCCGGTGGTCGGCGCGGCGCAACTGGATCTCTGGGCGCGAGGCGCGGAACGTTTTCTCACCGACCGCAAGCGGCACGACGCGGCACAGTTCTGCGATGTCGATTACGGCGAGTTCGTCGCCGACCCGATCGGCACGGTCGAGTCGATCTATCGTCATTTCGATCTGCCGCTGACAGAGGAAGCGACCGCCGCGATGACCGCGCTGCACGCCGAAAGCACCTCGGGCGCCGCACGTCCGGCCCACCGCTACACCCTCGACCATTTCGGGCTGACCGCCGAGCAGGTGGACGCTCGGTTCGGGGGATATCGGGAGGCGCACTTCCCAGGGCGCTGACCCTCCGTCGAAGGAAGGCGAGGTCGGCGACCGCCGTACCTCGAGGCGCGGCTGGATGGCCGAATCCGGCCGATCGACGAGGGCGGCCCCACCGATGGGTCAGGAAGTCGCGCCTGTCGCTACTAACTTGTAGCTACGGTTGATTAGCTACGGTGTAGTAGCTATATTTGTCCCTGTGAACGCGTTGAACAACCCGGAGAAAGGCCGTCGCACCCAGCTCCAATTACGCGCCGACTGTCATGGGGCCGTGATCGCGGAGGCGGCCGAGACCGGCATCGGCCGACTGGCGATGGAGGGTGTAGCACGCCGGGCGGGTGTCGCCAAGACCTCGCTCTATCGGCACTGGTCGACGGTTGAGGAACTGCTGATCGAGGCGCTGGCGCAGGCGTATCCCGTCGAAGTGCCGTCCCCCGCGGGCGGCAATCTGCGCGGTGACCTGCTACGGGCGCTCGAGCAATTGACGGAGTGGCTGTCCGGCCCGACCGGATCTGCGACCGCCGCGATATTGAGCGAGCGGCAGCGGCGGCCGGAGTTGGTCGAGTCGTTGTATCGCAACGTATTCGACCTGCGCGGCGGACGGTTCACCCGGACGGTTCTCGATCATTACGCGGCGCTCGGTGAAATCGACGCCGCACTGGTCACGCCGATTGTGAGCGACATCGGTGAGGCGTTGGTGATCAAGCATCACATCGACACCGGGCAGTGGCCCGACGAGCGCATCAGGTCGGCCATCGTCGACGAAGCCCTGTTGCCGGCACTCGGATTCCCGCCTTCGACAACTAAAGGAAAAGCGAAATGACAAGCGCCCCACCTAGTTCTGTCCATGTGGACTGGACTGCGACCACCGGCATCTCGCGCACTACCCTGACCACGCACCTATGGACCGCGCCCCCACTGCGGCGCGGTTCACCAATCCACGACAAGGCATTCGACGCCTTGCGCGCGCTCGACGCCGACCTCGTTCGGTTCCTGCCCTGGTATTCCCACCCGCGTATCGCGGTCGCGGAGCTGACTGCGCCCACTGCGACCGAGACGTCGTGGAACTTCGAGTTGCTCGATCCCCTGGTCGAGGACTTCATGGACGCCGCGGGTGGTCGGCGAGTCGTCGCGAACTTCGCGACAATCCCGGCCTGGATGTTCCGCACCGACGAACCGGTTGCCGTAGCGGAGGACCCCGATCAGATCCATTGGGAGTACGAGCAGGGCACCGAATTCCGCGATTTGACACTTGCCGAGGTCGCGGACTATTTCTATCGGGTCGCCAGCTGGTATATCGCCGGTGGGTTCACCGACGAACTGGGGCGCAGGCACGAGTCCGGCCATCACTATCGCTTCGCCTACTGGGAAGTGCTGTGCGAACCGGATCTGGGGCACCGGATCGCGCCGGAGCTCTACACCAGGCTCTACGACGCGATCGTCGAGCGCCTCCGCCCGCTGGACCCGGATATGAAGTTCATCGGGCTGTCGCTGAGCCACATGCACCGCGAACCCGAGTACTACTGGGATTTCCTGGATCCGGCCAACCATCGGGCTGGTGTGCCGGTCGACGCATTCTCATACCACTTCTACGCGTCACCGGAGATTGTCAACCCGTTCGGTCCGGAGGGCAACGCGCCGTCCGCGCACTGGCGCGACATCTTCTTCGCGCGAGCCGACGCGTTCCTGGAACAGGTGCGGTTCATCGACTCGATCCGGCGCAGACTGGCCCCGAACACCAAAACGTTCATCAACGAACTCGGTACCTTCCCCCCGGATGTGATGAATCCGACCCCTGAGATTCCTGACGAATACTGGGCATTGAGTGCCTCGGTCCAGTCCTACCTGTGGGCCGAACTCGTCGCATTGGGAATCGATCTGGTCGGGATCGCCGAGTTCATGGACTACCCCGGCATGATCCCCGGCACATCGCTCATCGACTGGGAAACCGGCGTACCGAACCCCCGATACCAGGCACTGGATCTACTGCTGCGACACTTCCGCCCGGGAGACTCGCTCGCCGTCACCACCACCGGATTCCCGGACCCGCGGATGCACGCGCAAGCCTTCGTCACCGCGGCCGGTGAACGAAAGCTCGTGTTGATCAACAAGACCGACCTTCCGATAGCGATCGCCGTCGATTCCGGATCCGTCCTGGAGCAGATCGGAACACGAGGTCTGCATGCGACGCCGATCGCCGATCCAGTCGTGACACTCGACCCCTTCGCAACCGCTGTCGTCACCTGTCGACGATGACGTCAGTTCATCTATCGGCACGATCGTCTAGCCGAGCATCACATGCTCTTCGGTCAGGAAGTACGAGGACCGTGGCAGGTCGATGAAGTTCTTCTCGTCTTCGGCGAGCCGTTGGTTGGCCTGTATCCCTGCTGGTGTGGCGAGCGCTGTGATCAGCGCTCGCTCCGAGGGAAACCAGACTTCGGTGACGCCGTCGAAGGGGTCGCCGGTATCGCTGTCACGACCTGCACGGGGCAGTACGTGGTCGTGACAGCGACTGCTTCGAAAAACGCCAACCGAAGGGCCGTGTCGTCGATTATGTGGCGGCGCCGCCCTTCGAGTCGGTTCGCGGCGGCCGCGGGTCATCTGGGTTGTCCGGCTCCGGGTCGCCGAACCACCGCGACGGCGTGTGCTGGCCGTATGCGTCGTGCCAGTCCCACCATTCGTAGGGCGGGGTCTGCGGGTAGCCCTCTGGGGAGTCCTCCCACTGCTCCTGGCGTCCCAGCGCCGTCATGTCGAGGTAGCTCCACGTGGTCCCCAGTGCCTCGTCGCCGCGGTTGTTGATGAAGTAGGTGCGGAACACGCGATCGCCGTCGCGGATGAATGCGTTCGTGCCGTGCCATTCGTCCACGCCGAAGTCGGCGTCGAAGTCGTCGGTGATCGTGTACCACGGCATCTCCCAGCCCATGCGCGCCTTCACACGCTCGATGTCCGCCTGCGGCGCGCGGGAGGCGTACACGAGTCTGGTGTCGCGGGCGTCGAGGTGGGCGAGGTTGGGGACATGATCGGCCATCATGGAGCATCCGCGGCAGGCATGGTCGGGCCAGCCGTGCACGCCGGGCTCGAAGAAGGCACGGTAGACGATCAGCTGACGGCGGCCCTGGAACAGGTCGAGCAGGCTCGCCTTGCCCTCCGGTCCCTCGAACACGTACTGCTTGTCCACGGCCTGCCACGGCATCCGCCGTCGCAAGGCGGCCAGCGCGTCACGTGCGCGGGTCAGCTCCTTCTCTTTCACGAGCAGCTGTTGCCACGCTGCCTGCCACTCTTGTGCCGAGACGATCGACGGTGTCTGCATTGTGCTGTCCTATCCTTTCGGTTTCGGTCGCTCAGGCCAGCGGTGATATGCCCGCGGAGGTGAGCGTGTTCGCGTGGTGGACCGGGTGTTCGGCAGTCGCGATCCCGAGCACCGATTTACCCACCTGCTCCGGGGTAAGCGCAGGTCCCATGGAGCGCACGAACGTGTCGACATCGACACCTTGCCGCTGCGCGTAGGCTGCCACCGCCGCGGCCCCGAGGTCGGTGGCGGGTGTCAACTGGGGGAGGACGGACACGAACCTGATCCCCAGCCCGGCCCGCTCCGACTCGACGGCGGCATAGCTCGTGATGAGCCTGACGGTGGCCTTTGCCCCTGCGTAGCCTCCGCTCAGCGGCGATCCGTTGATCGCGGCGCCGCTGGAGATCGCGATCACCGAGCTACCCGGTGCCAGCGGGCGCCGCAGCGCTTCGCGAATCCAGTGGAACGCCTGGGCTACGTCGACATTCCAGTTCCGGCTGAAGGTCTCCCACGTCTGATCCTGCAACGGGCTCATCTGCGGAGTCGCTCCCGCGCACAGGACCACCGTGCGCGGTCGATGCTCGTCGAGGAGTCGCCTGGCCGTCGCGGGATCGGCGGCGTCGGCGGCCACCGCGGTGAAGGTAGCGCCGAGTTCGTCGCGCACAGCGTCGAGCTGCGCGCTGGTCCGGGCGACGCCGACGACATGTGCACCGGCAGCGGACAGCGCCCTGGCGATGGCGCGGCCGAATCCGCGGCCGGCTCCGGTCACGATCGAGGTCGTGCCTTCGAGGCCGCTTGGCTCGAGTAGTTCGTTCACGGTCGTATTCGCTTTCGTTGGTGATGTGCTCGAGGCCCCACCAATTCAGATACGTCGCGCCGCCGTGATTCATCGGTGCGGCGCCAGCCGATCGCTTTCCCTGGCGAACCGACCGATGAATTTCCGCCGCCGGACGTATCTGTACTGGTAGGGGTGCCCATCCCCGCCACGTCGAGACCTAGGAGTACGACCGTGCCGGTCCAGGAGGATTTCATCGAGCAGGCGGCGCCGTTCCGTGCCGAACTGATCGCGCACTGTTATCGGATGCTCGGTTCGGTGCATGACGCCGAGGATCTGGTCCAGGAGACCTACCTGCGTGGTTGGCGAGGCTATGCGGCGTTCGAGGAACGCGCGGCGCTGCGTACCTGGCTGTACCGCATCGCGACGACCGCGTGCCTGCGCGCACTGGAGAACCGCGCTCGCCGGGTACTGCCGGCTGGGCTGGGCGCAGGCTCGGATGATCCCGATTCGGGTCTCGACGGCGACGCCGGTGCTTACCGATGGATGCAGCCGCTGCCCGACGCGTTGACACCGGAAACGGTACTTGTCGCCAGGGAAAGCGTCCGGCTGGCGGTGGTGACGGCCATGCAGGAGCTGCCCGCGCGTCAGCGGGCTGTGTTGATCCTGCGCGACGTCGCACAGTTCAGCGCCGCCGAAGTGGCGGAACTGCTGGAGACCACCCCCGCCGCGGTCAACAGCGCTTTGCACCGGGCACGTGCCCATCTCGCCGAGGCCGCCCCAACGGACGAAAACGTGGCCGAACCGGAAGACGCCGAACGTCGCGAACTGCTCGACCGCTACTGCGCGGCATTCGAGAACGCCGACCTCGCAGCCCTCACCGAGCTACTGGCGGCCGACGTCAGGCTCGAAATGCCGCCGGTGCCATTGTGGTTCACCGGACGCGACGCGGTGACTCGGTTCCTTGCCAAGCGCGCCTTCACCAAGCCGGGCGATCTCATGCTGATCCCGACGGCTGCGAACGGACAACCCGCTGTCGCCGAATACCGCCGGGGCGCAGACGGCATCCTGGAAGCCCATTCGATACACGTCATCACCACGGCCGTGGACGGGGTCGCCGCCATCACCGTCTTTCTCGAACCGACGCTATTCGCCGCTTTCGGCATGCCACTGACCCGCTCGAAAGACAATTGACGGGGCAGCCGAGCGCAAGCTCGACGCGACGAACATTGTTCAGTCGATGATCGCGGTAGCTTCGATCTCGACCAGATGTTCGGGAATGTCCAGGGCCGCAACGCCCAGCAGCGTGCCCGGCGGTACCGGGGTGACCCCCAGCTTCGCGGCCGCGCGAGTGATTCCTTCGAGGAGCAGGGGCATTCTGCCGGGATTCCAGTCGACGACGTAGACGGTCAGCTTGGCCACGTCATCGAATGAACCACCGACCTCGGCCAGGGCCGTGGCGATGTTGAGGTAGCACTGCTCGACCTGAGCGGCGAGGTCACCCACGCCGACCGTGACGCCATCGGCATCCCAGGCAACCTGGCCGGCGACGAAGACCAGCTTCGACCCGGTCGCGATCGACACCTGCCGGTACGCATCGATCTGCGGCAATCCGCGCGGGTTCACCAGGGTGATGGCCATTGCCTGCCTCCTTTGTCGCGAGAGCGCGCTGACGCTCTCTTGTGGTTACTCGGGAACCGTAGGAGAGTGTTCGATGACATGGAAGAACGCACTTTTCAGTGACTGGGGAACCACATGGTGACCAAGCAGTTCAGCGGCTCGCTCAACGAAGCCGACCTCACACGCGCGGACTCTTTGGCGCGAGAAATCTTCTCCGACGTCGCCAACAAGTGGGCGCTCCTGATCATCGAGGCCTTGGGCGAACGCACCTTGCGCTTCGGCGAATTGCGGAACGAAATCGAGGGCATCAGCCACAAGATGCTCACCCAGAACCTGCGCATGCTCGAGCGCAACGGGCTGGTCGAGCGAACCGTGCACCCCACCGTGCCGCCGCGAGTCGACTACACCCTCACCGAGCCGGGTCAAGCCCTTCGCGAGACGGTCCACCGCATGTGCGATTGGACCCATGAACACCTGGGCCACATCGAAGCCTCCCGTCGCCGCTTCGACGCTTGACGGGGTGGAGCGCTTGCAGGCGAAGTCGGCAGCGGGGCCCGCACGTGAATCCCCAATCGACCTCGGCGGCTGGTCAGGCCGCGGCTCTCCGGCGGACGGTGCGCTCGAGGATCCCGAGGGTCGCCTTGAGTGCGGACTCGGGAACCACCGGGAAGGTAAGGCGCTTCTTCCACTCCTCATCAATCTCCGACCAGTCGTAATACGAGGTGACGAGGGTGCCGCTTGCGGTCGGTTCCAACCGGTAGCCGTAGATGTGGCGGACATGAGGCCGGGTCCGTCCTTCGACGGTCCAGGCGATTTCCTTGTCCGGGGTGAGCTTGGTGATGACAACCTCGACGTCGTATTTACCCAGCGGAAGATCCCCGAGGGCTTCCCGGTCCATATGAACCAGGAACCGGTCGCCGGGCCGTTCGACCGGTTCGCCTTCGGCGTCGAGCAGCATTCCGGACGCGTCGATGTCGACGTGGCCCATCGGGTCGGTCAGCACCGCGAAGATCGCGCTGGCGGACGCGGGGATGAGCCGGGAGACCTCGATCCGTTCGATGCCCTCGCCCGCAGGGTGCTCGCCCACGTGCGGCGTTTCCGCCGTGGCGGTCAGGACCGCGCGGCCGAGGGTGTGGCCGGCCATGGTGAAGCCGAGAACGGCCGGGGTGGCGTCGGCCGGGACACCGATGGACTCGATGTCCAAGGCGTGCACCACGATGAAGTAGCGGTGCCGGCCGTGTCCGGCTGGTGGTGCGGCGCCGAGGAAGCGGGCTGCGCGGGCGTCGTTGGGCAGCTGGAAGGCGCCCTCGGGCAGGCCCGAGCCGGTGTCGTCGCCAGCGCCTTCGGGCAGTTCGGTGACGGTGGCGGGGATGTCGGCGACCGCCCAGTGCCAGAACCCCGACCCGGTGGGGGCGTCGGGATCGTAGACGGTGACGGCGTAGCTCTTGGTGCCTTCCGGCGCGCCGCTCCAGGACAGCTGTGGAGACACGTCCTTCCCGCCAGGGACGCCGGAGGAGAACTGCTCTGGCGACCACGCGGCGCCGTCGGTGACGGTGGTGCTGGTGACGGTGAAGGAGGCCGCCTCGGGGAGGCGAGCGAAGGGGTCGTTGGCGCTCATCTCGTCGTCGTTCCTTTCAGGCCGTGCTGTGAGGGTTGCAGGTGATGCCGCCGCGGAGGGGGCATGACTTCGAACATCACCGCCATTAATCGATGATAACGAGAATAATCGATTATTGTTCCGATCGTCTATGCTTCGGTCATGATCCGGACCGCTCCTATCTCGCCCTCGTCGGGAAAGCAGATGCTCTCCGAGCAGGTCTACACCCACCTGCGGGACGCGATCATGCGCGGGGGCTATGCCCCCGGCGACGCCCTCAAACCGCAAGACCTCGCCAAGGAACACGGCGTGAGCTTGGCCGTCGTCCGCGAGGCGCTCGTGCGGGTGGTCGGCGAGGGCTTGGCCGACCGGCTGCCCAACCGCGGCTTTGCCGTGCCAGCCTTCACCGATCGCCGCTGGCAGGAAATCGCGGAGGCCCGCCGGACCATCGAACCGGTCCTGCTGCGCATGTCCATCCAGCGTGGGGACGTCGACTGGGAGGCCCGTGTACGAGCCGCCCATCACCGTCTGGCCCGTACCCCGGCGTGGGTGCCCGAGGAGAGCGAGTACTACAGCGACGCATGGTCCGAAGCCCACCGGCTCTTCCACCGCGCCCTGCTCGAGGGCTGCGGCAACGCGGTCCTACTGGAGACCTGCGACCGACTGTGGACCGCAAGCGAGCTGGCCCGCCGCTGGTCGGCCCACCGCAACCCCGGCCGCGACTTCTCCGAGGAACACCGGCGCCTGGAAGAGGCGGCACTGGCCCGCGACGCCGATGTCGCGGCCGAAACGCTGGCTCGGCACCTCACCCTGACCGCGGCCGGACTGGAGGCGTGACACGCCACCGGGCTGGATGACTGCATCCGCGATGAGCTGGACGTTGGTTGTGGGTCGGCCCGAGCCGACTTGTACGTGCGGTGGGCGAGCTGGTCCCGCCGTGCCGAACAGGGCACCGTCTCAGCCTGCGGTGCGGATCTGGGTCAGGAATTCGGGGTTGGTTCGGGTTTGTCCGAGGCCGGTCAACAGCAGCTCGAGCGCTTGCTGCGGGTTGCGGCCCGAGAGGGTCTTTCGCAGGGATCGAGTGGCGGTCAGCTCATCGGCGGAGAGCAGCAGTTCCTCTTTGCGCGTGCTCGATCGGTTGATGTCGATCGCGGGGAACAGGCGGCGGTCGGCGAGGTGCCGATCGAGCTTCAGTTCGGCGTTTCCGGTTCCCTTGTACTCCTCGAAGATCAGGGTGTCCGCGAGTGAGCCGGTCTCGACCAGGGCCGTGGCGATGATGGTGAGCGAGCCGCCGTTCTCGATATTGCGAGCGGCGCCGAGGAATTTCTTCGGTGGCGCGAGTGCGCCGGCGTCGACGCCACCGGAGAGGATGCGGCCGGACCCGGCGGCCGCCAGGTTGTAGGCGCGGGCAAGCCGGGTCAGCGAGTCCAGCAGAACGACCACGTCGTGGCCCGTTTCGACGAGACGTTTGGCATGTTCGATGGCCAATTCGGCGAGGGCGATGTGTTCGTGGGCGGGCTGGTCGAAGGTCGCGGCGGCGACCTCTGCCGGCACCGCGCGGGACAGGTCGGTCACTTCTTCCGGGCGTTCGCCGACCAGTACCAGCATCAGCTGGCATTCGGGATGATTCTTGGCGATGCCGTGTGCAATGGATTGCAGCACAGATGTTTTGCCAGCCTTGGGCGGTGCGACGATCAAGGCGCGCTGGCCTTTGCCGATCGGCATGAGCAGGTCAGTGGCGCGTGTGGTCAGCTCATGCGGCTCGGTCTCCAGCCGCAGGCGGTCCTGCGGATAGATCGGGACCAAGTCGGGGAAGTGCGGTCGCTGCCTGGCATTGCCAGGTGGCAGGCCGTTGATGCGGTCGACTCGGACCAGTGGTGCGAGTTCGACGCCGTCACGTTTGGGTCCGACTGCACCGGTGAGGGTATCGCCGCGGCGGAGTCCGTGCTCGCGGACCAAACGCGTCGGCACATGTGCGTCTCGCGGTCCGGGCAGATAGCCGTCGACGTGCAGTGAGGCGTGGTTGTGGTTGAAGTCGAGAATGCCGGTGACCGACGTCGTCGCACTCTTTCCAGTCGCGTTGTCTCGTGGGTGAATAGTGTTGTTCTGCATGGTTTTTCTCCTGGGATGCGTTGGTGGACGCGGCGGGTCGCCGTGAATGCCGCCTGCTGGAATGACGCTCGCTGCACGCGCCGATGTGATGTGTGGCTGGAATCCGTCCACTCCGAACACGGTGCACGGCATATGAGACCGTCGTGGCGAAGGTGGAGTCTTGTGGGAGGGAATTGTCACCTACATCCACAAGATGGAGACCGCACCTACGGTAGCGGCACTAGGCACAACACGCAACAGTGCCAGGTTGTTCCGCTGATCCATTCGATAAGGCCGAACCAATCCGTCGCACGTCGACTGACTCGCTCGACAGGTGGCGGAGGACCGCGTCCCATGGTCGGACAAGGTCGTTGGCGGCGAGTGAGCAAACCTGCAGATTGCCTATCCGCATCGTCGATGAACTCGGCTTCCGGAAATACGTGCGATCACAGGTGATCTCGCCGATGTGGACGTCGCCGCGGCTGGTTCCCGAAGACATCGGCTGACGTATGGGGTCTGCATCCGTTGCGTCACAGGCACTCAGGGCCGTGAGCACGGCACGCTGCGGTAGCCAACCTATTCGGCCGGAAAATGGGTGGTTCGGATGTTCGTGGTCCGGCTAGGTTACGTCGGTGGCGCAGATCGAAGGCTGGTGTGATGACCGATTCGGCGCGGTCGCCGAGGCGCTGGCGGCCTCGCTGGACTCCGACGCTGGCGGCGCGGCGGCGGCGGTGTTCGTGGACGGTGCGCCGGTGGTCGATATCTGGGGCGGATACGCCGACGCCGCCGGCACCGTCGCGTGGGAGCGCGACACCATCGTCACCGTGTGGTCGACGACCAAGACGATGGTGGCGCTGTGTGCGCTGATCCTGGCCGATCGCGGCGACATCGATCTGGACGCGCCGGTCGCGGTCTACTGGCCGGAGTTCGCGGCCGCAGGAAAACAGGATGTGCGGGTTCGGCATTTGCTGGGTCATACGGCGGGCCTGGCGGTCTGGGACGATCCGGTGACGGCCGCTGACTTGTACGAGTGGCCGATGGTCACTGCACGGCTGGCCGCGCAGCCACCGCGGTGGGCACCGGGCGCCGCGGGCGGATATCACGCGGTCACCTTCGGGTTCCTGGTTGGTGAGGTCATCGCCCGGGTGACCGGGCGCAGTGTCGGCACGTTCTTCGCCGATGAGGTGGCCGGGCCGCTGGGCGCCGACTTCCATATCGGGCTCGCCGCCGAGCACGACCGGCGCGTCGCCACGCTGCTCCCCGCGCCCGAAGGGGACAAACCGCCGGGATTCACGGTCGGGGTGTCCGACGCGAACACGGTGCATTGGCGGCGCGCCGAGATCCCCGCCGTGAACGGTCACGGCAATGCCCGCTCGGTCGCCGCTGTGCAGTCGCTGCTGGCCTGCGGTGGCACCGTCGGCGGGGTGCGGCTGCTGTCAGCGGACGGGTGCGAGCGCGTGTTCGACGAACAGTTCCGCGGCACCGACTGCATCCTGGACTATCCGATCCGGTGGGGTCTGGGGTACCGGTTGGAGAACCGCACGTGTTCGTGGGGTGGATGGGGCGGCTCGCTGGTGCTCGTCGACTTCGACCATCGAATGACGGTGTCGTATGTGACGAACCAGATGCTCTGGAACCGCGGCTACGACCGGTCGCTCGGCGTGCTGCTGGCCGCGTACGAGGCGATCACGAGCTGACTCGTACCATGCGCCGATGCCGACCGTGCCCGAGCTCAGCGCAACAGCGGTGAGCTGGTGCCCGCTCCTTGGCATCAGCGTGCACTGCCAGGCGGCTGTCCGGCGCTCTGCCCGTCGATCTTCCGGCACCCCGTGCTGGCCGCTTCGACCAGCGGCATGAGCGGACGCGGCTTCCCTGCGAAGAGACACAGAGATTAAGACCTCGGCGGTGCCGCGGAGGTTGCGCTCGGTGCCACACAGGTGTCGGTGACGACGTCGACCCATAGATGTGGATCGGTTGACCAAAAGTTGTGGGCGACGCCGGGCAGCTCGTCGAACTCGCCGTGTGGGACCAGGGTGGCGAGTTGCCGCAGCGGCCATGAGGGGCGGATGTCGTGCTGCGCGGCGATGAATGTCATGGGGACGGTGGTGTCGGCCAGTCGCCGGAGCAGGTCGGGTTCGTGGATCCACTGCACGAACGACTCGTTCAGTGCCGCGTGAACGCCTGGCTCCCAGTGGATCCCGAGGTCGGCTTCCAGATGCCGCGCGGACTCGTATGCCTGGGACCAAGTGCGGTCTTTGTGCAATCCGTGCCCGGCGACGCCGACCACGGATCGAACACGGTCAGGATGGTCCAGCGCGTAGCGCACCGCCAGATCCGAACCCCAGGAATGGCCCAGCACCACCCAACTGTCGGCACCTGCGGCGCGCCGCACCGCCTCGAGATCGGCCACTGCCTGGCCGAGGTCGTGCGGGCCGCCCTGGGAGCGTCCGACACCCCGGGGTTCGGGATACCAGGACCGCATCCCGCGAGGCGCCAACCGCTCATGCTCGAGGTAGTGCACGCAGCCTGGTCCACCGGACAAGACGACGACATCCGGTCCACGCCCCGTGACACCGACGTGCAGCAAAGCCCCATCATCGGCCGGGACCACCATCGATTGCATTTCGCCCCAGATCCTGTTGCCAACCAGCGCGGCTGATGACATTGTCACCGGAGGTTGCCCGGTATTGCTCGCACATCGCCATTATCGGACGTACCGCGCGGACGCCAACGGCCCGAGATAGCCTCGGGCCGTTGGTCTTCGGACTGTCGCATCTGGCCGCCGGCTGGGGTGCCGACAGCATCCGCGATTACGAAATCCCGCCGGGGACTTCGAACGTGCCGCTACTTGACCGAGTTGGCCAGCTGATCGGCATATGGGGCAGTGAATTTTCCGACAATGGGAAGCTCTGTGCGTACACCGCCGGTGTTATTCGCCTGGACCATGGCCATGATCCAGACGACGACTGCGAAGACCGCTACCGCGAGTCCGGCGAGGCTGAAGATGATCCCCAGGACTCCGAGTAGCGAGCCGACGATGCTCAGAACAATATTGACCACCGAGACCGCCCCGAAGAAGACGATCGATTGCGAGGCATGAAATTTCACATCGGGATCGTTCTTTCCGACAAATAGGAAGATGATTCCGGTGAGCCACCCCAGCGCGTACGACAGGATCGCGCTGGTCTTTTTGTCCAAGCCGGCGGACCGCGGTTGGTTCTAGGAGGTTGAGAAGATGTCATGGGGTAAGTAGATGCCGCCCGCGCCACCTACCGATCCCAGGTTTCAGCACGAACCCACAGGTCGCGGGCCAGTCGGCGACCGGGATCCTGGACGTGGTTCTCTCGACGAGATGACTGCCAACAACCTCGAAACGCCTGGTCGATGGCTCATTACACAATCGAGCACCGACAAAGCCGCAGAGTAGCCAAGTCGGTCTCCGAGCAAGGGGCCGCTGCACGGTCATCGTCATGCAGCGGTGTGTTCGGGTCGGCCTCGAATAGATTCAGCCACCTGAAGGTCGCCCCCGCGCCGGCTGGTTCGAGCAGCGCGCTATGCGGCATTGCAGAGCGTTGCCGATGCCGAGATGGACTTCGCCGTGGAGGTTCGAGGGTGCTCCGTGGCCGCTTCGAACGGCGCGCGCCTCGCGCCGTTACCGGATCGATTCGGTGGGCAGCGACTTGCCTGGGGGAGGCCCTGCGGACCGATCGCTGATCTCACTGCTGACCGGCTTCGCTCGACCGGCGACACCCGATTGCCACCCCGCAGGCTCAACGACGGTGAATACTTTGCTCATGGCGGAGTGGAAATCGTCTGCGGCGCAACCAGATGAGGATGCGCTGAAGGTGTTGCTGGGGATGTATGCCGCAGAGCGTTCCGATTCGGCGGCCATGATGAATTCTGGTTTCGCACAGGTCGTTGCACTCATGGCTTACCTAGGTGTGGTGACGACCTTGATCGGCAAGAACGAGGTCGATGCACCAATCATCCTCACAGCACTCCCGATTCCCGCGCTGCTGTTGCTGCTCACCTACACCATCCATGGCTACAACCAGGGGCTTCGCGCCACCTCGGGCAGGACGTTGGAGCGGCTTCTCTACCCAGCGCTGTCGGCCTACGTTCCGGCCCACCATCCCGATGGCGGTAAGCCTGAGCTGGATCCCCGGCACTTCCGCGAGGGCAAGGGCGTCGACCTGCGCCATGTGGCTTTGGGGCTGCATTCCACTGAACTGCTCTACAACACCGACCGGGCGAACAAATGGCACAGCTGGTTCCTGAAGGGCTATTACGTGTTGGCTGCCGCGGTAGTTTTCGGCTTCAGCTCCGCGGTCGTGGGACTAGGGATCGATGGCGTGTGGAACGAGGACGCCACCAGCACATGGACTGGCCTGGATCGGACGGTGTACGTGCTCGAATTCATCCTGATCGGGTTCCTGTTGGCCATGTTCTCGATCATCGCGTTCCGGGCCGGCCCGAAGCACCGCGAGAGAGCGGAGCGAGCCGCGGACGCGGTGGTCGAGGCGGCCGGACGGAGGTCGTCTCGGCCCATGAAGTGAATCACCAGAAGACTGGGCAGCCACGGTCGATCCAAGGCCATGCGCCCGCGTACCTCGCTTCAGGGCCAGTAACCTGCCCGATACCAGCAGTCACTGCGCCAACATCGGGTGACAAACGAAGCACCGCCATGCACGGTATTCGGTATTACAGGATGCCCTGGGCCGCATCGGCTCTCGTCTCACGGCCAGTGCCGGGTGAACATTGCTGACAGAGTGGTATACCGCTTTCCGGATGTTTTGCGCAGCGGAGGTTCTCGTCTATCGGCAGTACGGCATGTGCTGAGCTACTTCTACAATCTTCGCGTGACGCTCACCCTCGCCGACCTGGTTGGCTACACCGATCGCGACCTCGACACCGACCTGGCGCGTTGGTTCCCTGATACCGCACCCGTCCAGCTTCCCGAGCAGACCCGGCCGGTGGCGCCGTTTCTCGCGCGTCTGGCTCCCGCGGACGCTGCGGCGCTGGCCGCGCTGGACCGCCGGGTGCGCTCGGGCCGGTTGCCGCAGTTCTTGGACATCTTCGACTGGTCCTATGGGTTCGATTTCGCCGGAAACGACTGCGGCATCGTCGATTCGGATTACACGACAGAGCTCACCGACGAGGATGTCTACTCGATCGGTGCGGACGGGGGCGGCAATCTGTATGTCGTACTCACCAATGGACAAGTGGCGGTGTGGTTTCACGAGGAGGAGGTGCTCGAAGGCGGCACCCGCTTCGACAATCTCGATGTCTTCCTCTGGTCGTTCGTCCGCTACGGCGCGGTACGCGCTGGGAAGCTCGAGCGCTCGGCTGTAGAGGCAGATTTCCTGGCGCTCGGCCAGGACGGCGCACTCGAACCGCAACTCGGCCTGCTGAGACTGATGAAGTAGGTGGGAGACTCCTAACCGGCGGTCATCCGACGAAATGGTCCTCCGAGACCAGTCAGGGTTGACCAGGTTTGAGGACGATGAACAGGCCGTTCGCCTCGGCGCACAGGCGCTCGCCGTCGTGCAAGGTGGCGCGAACGTAGACTTTGCGTCCCTCTTGGCGTTCGGCCCATGTGCGCACCTTCAGTTCGGTGTTCAGCGGGGTGATGGAGCGGTAGTCGACGGTGAGGGAGGCGGTTCTGGTTACCGCGCCGGCGTGGACGGCGGCGGCCATGCCGAGCAGGTCGTCGAAGGCGATGGCGATCTGGCCGCCGTGGGCGGCGGTGTTGCCGCCGAGGTGGTAGGTGCGGAAGGTGACGCGGGCGTCGACGCCGCGTTCGCCGACATGGTCGATGACGAACGGTGGCAGGGTGATGTTGCCGCGGGCGGGCAGGTCGAAGCGGGTCCAGTTCGGGGTCGACCATTCGTCCACGAGGGCGTCGTCGAGTTTGTCGTTCAGCTGCTTGAGCAGGCCGATCGCCTCTACTGCCAGGTCGTCGGAGGGGCTGGCCAGGCGGACCCGGTCCATCAGGCCGCGGACCTGTTCGATGAACTGGCCGTAGTGCGGCCCGCCGCGGGAGATGTCGTCCTTGGCGGCCTCGTGGGCGGCGATGAGCTCCGGCATCGGGCGGAAACCGCCCTCGTGGTGCTCCTTGCTCGGCAGCGCGTCGCCGGTCTGCGGTTCGTTCATGAGAACACGTTATCGGTTGCCCGGTGAATGCTCGCTGGGCGGGGGATGAGTGTGGGGAAATGCGCCCGCGGCGCGCCGAATCGATCGCCGTCCACGAGGAACTCGCCGGAGTGGTATCGGTGTCTCGGGAAGCGGATCAGGCACCCCGGGCGTGTCGCCGCGAAGGCAGGCCGATGACCGCGAATGTGCCGGGGACACTGGACCGCGACAAGCTCTTCGCCGCCCGATCGCACGCCGCCAGGGCCCGGCCCTATCTGGCGACTGCCGTGTACGCCCTGTGCGTGGTCGAGTCGCGCTCCCGTGCCGTGGGCGGCCGCCGCGACCTGGTCACCGTGCCGCCGTGCGACGCGGCGGCCAGGATCGTGCACCCGCTGTGTCGCGCCGGGCGAATTCCGCTGGTTGGCGGCGGCGGCACGGACCTGCGCACGGACATCGCCAAGGCGTTGCGAGCCCAACACCGCCCCGATGTGCTCGTGATCCTGACCGACGGCCAGACACCTTGGCCGACCAGACGGCCACCGTGCCGGACGGTGGTTTGGCCTGTTTCGTCGGCAGCACGCCGCTTCCTGGCGCGAACACGATCCCGATTACGTTCCGGACGCGCCGCCCGCATGGGCCCGAGTAGTCGATATCGGGTAGGAGCCCGCTGCTTGTCTGTCAACGCCTGATACCGATCACTCGCCGGCGTCGCCACGGGGAACATGATTCGCGACCAGCCCCACGCGGCGGGGCCGGACAGCTCGGGCTATTGGGAGACAGGACCTGGTCCGTCGTCACCGCGTGCCAGCCGAACGAAGGAGAGGCAGCCGCCTAGGCTGGAACGCGATCGGCTATCGCGTACCTGCTGGTGACCCGGTGTGGTTCCGGCGGTCGAGTACGGGATTCGGCGTCGATCGACGTCTTCGTCTGGTGAAAGGCTTTGTGTGCATGGGAATTACGGCGGTCGTCTTCGACTTGGACGGCGTCCTGATCGACTCCGAGCCGGTGTGGGAGCGGGTGCGGCGGGCGTACGTCGCGGAGAAGGGTGGTCAGTGGCTGCCCGACACCCAGCGGCGGCTGATGGGGATGAGCACCGGTGAATGGTCGGAGTACCTCAGCGGCGAACTCGGCGTCGGGGAGTCGCCGGAGACCGTCGCCCGTGAGGTCGTCGAGCGGATGGCCGAACGCTACGGCGAGGCCGTCCCGCTGCTGCCGGGCGCCGTCGAGGCCGTGCAGCGGATCAGCGAGCACTGGCCGCTCGGGCTGGCCAGCTCGTCGCCGCGTGCCCTGATCGACAGCGTGCTCGGCCGCACCGGTCTGATCGAGTTCTTCACCGTCACGTTCTCCACCGAGGAGGTCGATCGGGGCAAGCCCGCGCCGGACGTGTACCTGACGGTCGCGACGTTCCTGCGTCAGCGGCCCACCGACTGTGTGGCCGTGGAGGATTCGAGCAACGGGCTGCGCTCGGCGCATGCGGCGGGGATGCGCGTCATCGCGGCCCCGCGACCGGAATACCCGCCTGCCCCCGACGCCATGCGATTGGCCTGCCGGGTGATCTCCGGTCTCGACGAACTCACGCCCGCGCTGATCACCGGTTGAGCCGCCGGAGTAGCTGGGGTCAGCCCCGGTAGGAGGTCAGCAGGGTGCGAGCGGCGGCGGTCACGTCGTCTTCCAGCCAGCCGGGCAGCGACGGGGCGTGGGCGTGGCGACGCAGCGCCGCGTAAGGAAGGTCGACTATCGCACGGGTGACCGCGTCGATCTCGCGCTCGCCTGCGCGGCCGAACAACGCGTCCGTGATGCGACGCAGATGCTCGATCAAGGGTGCGTTCATCTCGGCCAAGGTGGCGTTGAACTCCACGTCGGGGCCGCCGTCGAGCAGATCGCTCGGCCGCAGGTTGAGCAGAAGCCGCGCGTCCTGGGGCAATTCGCGCCCGAACCGCAGGGCGGCCCGCGCCATCGCGACACCGGCATCGACCGGGTCGGACTCCTCGGCCGCGGCCAGGGTGCGGTCCTGGAAACGCCGCAGCGCGCGCAACCACGCGGCGGTGAGCACACCGTTGCGGTTGCCGAAGCGGTGATACAGCGTGCCCACTGGAGCGCCGCTGGCCTCGGCGATCGCCGACACGCTGGCCGCGCGGGGTCCGTCGGCGAGCACCAGGGAGCGTGCTGCGTCGAGGATCACGTCGGTGTCGTGCTTGCGTGGTGGGGCCATGTACTAGTACGTTCCTTCTATATGGAGCGGTTGCCCTATATAGATGAGCATGCCAGATCGGTCGACGCGAACCGGGATCGGGCGTGGAAAGCGGTGCTGAAAGTGGTCTGCAAAGATCCGCACGATCCATCATCGGTGGGAAATGGATTCGCCCTGGAATCCGCGGAGGAGCCGCATCGTTTGGCGATTCGGGGCGAGCACTGGTTCTCGAAGTATCAGTTGGTCTTCGAGTTGGACGAGGAGGGTCCGAGCCGGACGCGTGTCCGCGCGCGTAGCTTCGCCGAGTTCCCCGGGCTGCCCGGCAAGATCTATCGCGCGCTGGTCATCGGCACCGGCGGCCACCGGATGACCGTGCGCTGGATGCTGCGCCGAATCGCGGCGGCGGCATGATTCCCGGGGCGGTATGGGGCGCGACCGAAGCCGAGCGCGAGGCCCCGCTACCGTGCGACGACCGGCAGCCGGGCGGCTTTCAGGCCGATCGCGCGATCAGCATCGCCGCGCCGCCCGCGCTCGTTTTCGCCTGGCTGTGCCAATTGCGCATCGCTCCCTACAGCTACGATCTGCTGGACAATTTCGGCAAGCCCAGCCCGCGCCTGCGCGATCCGCAGCTGACCGAATTGGCAGTGGGACAGCGGTTCATGTCCCAGTTCGATCTGGACTCCTTCGTCCTCGGGCGGCATATCACGCTGATCACCGGCAAGATCTGCGTCACCTATGCGGTGCGTCCCGAAGGAACGGGGACCAGGTTGGTGGCGCGGATTCGCTTCGGCGGACCGAAACCCATCGCCGTCGCGCTGGCGCTCGGTGACGTCATCATGATGCGCAAGCAGTTGCTGAACCTGAAGGAGCTCGCCGAGGCCGAATACCGCTCCAGCTCGCCGGAGGACACGGCTCGGCACTGAACGATCAGTTGCGCCGTTCGACCAGGTCGAACTTCAGTTGTTCGAATCCATCCGGCACGATGTCGCGCACCGACACCAACGCATACGCCCAAGAGCCGAGGAGGGTGTGGTCGCCGGCAGTGCGGCTGGTGTCCGGTGCGGGTTCCGCGGTGAGCACAGGCAGCGGATGGATGCGATGGCGTGCGTCGTTTTCCAGCACGGTCGCCTTGTCCACGAAGACTCGCAGGTCGTGATTGAGCAGGTACCGGCCGACGGCACCGTGCTCGGGTGCCGCCAGTGCCGCGACGGAATTCGCGGCTAGGTAAAGGTTTTCGCTGTCCGGTTGACCTCGCGGCGCGGCCTGACCCGCCCACACCACCCGGGCGGGCGTATCGAGCAGCCGCTCGACTCCTTGGACGACATGGTGACCGATCCTGGCGTGTTCCATGAGTTTCGCGCCCGCCTCGACATAGCCGAGCAGGCGATGGTCTTCGGTGCAGAGTACCGCTCGATAGAGCTGCCACACGGAGCCGGATTCCCTTCGGTGGTAGGCGATTTCGTTGCATGCTCACACGCGTTTGCGGTGTGGCGATTACAGCGGCGTTACCACCGTGGTGCGGCTTCTGATCGTGTCCAGAGCACACAGGCCTCAGAACATGCCGTGTGGTACCTCCGCGGGTTCGGGCACCGGCTGAACGACGTCCCAATGCTCCACGATCTTCCCGTCGGCGAATCGCCAGATGTCGGCGACGGCCATGCCACGTACGTCGCCGGGCGGAACCATGCGGTAGTGCATGACCACGTACTCGTCGTCGGCGATCACCCTGGCCAGCTCGAGCCGCGAACCGGCGACGGGAGCCTGCGCGATGAACTCGAGGAAAGCATCCTTGCCGGAGGGATTTCCGGGACTGTGCTCGATGAAGTCGTCGTGCAGGAGGTCGCGGAGCATCTCGATGTCGCCGGCCGCGAACTCCGTGAATCCGCGCAGAGCCAGTTCTTTGTTGCGTACTGCCAGGTTGTTGTCCGTCATGGCGACGAGACTCGCAGCGGCCGGTGGCGGCGTCGATTACCAGCCATGTAATGGCGGACGCGACAACACCGCCGCGATACTGGGCCGATGACCGGTGATCGGGGAGTCGGCGAGCTGCTGCGGGAGTGGCGGCATCGGCGGAAGTTGAGCCAGCTGGATCTGGCTATTCAGGCGGATGTGTCCGCCCGGCATGTCAGTTTCGTCGAGACGGGGCGGACGACGCCCAGCCGCTCCATGGTGCTGCACCTGGCCGAGCAGATGAATGTTCCACTCCGCGAACGCAATCGCCTACTGATCGCCGCCGGATACGCTCCCGAGTTCCACGGCCGCGACTGGACCGCTCCCGCACTGCGGCGCGCCCGCGACGCGGTCCAGCGAGTGCTGCACCTGCACGAGCCGTATCCGGCGCTGGCTGTCGACCGGCACTGGAACCTCGTGCAAGCCAACGACTGCGTGCAAGTCTTCTTCGACGACGTCGATCCCGGCCTGCTCGAACCGCCGATCAACATGATGCGACTCGGTCTGCACCCCAGGGGATTCGCATCCCGGCTCCGCAACCTGGAGCAGGTGCGCGGCTTCCTGCTGCCCCGGCTCGCCCGCCAAGTCATGGCCACCGGCGATCCCGAGCTCACCGCGCTGCACGAGGAGCTGCGGTGCTACGGCGTCCCGGGCAGCGCCGACATCGAACCCGGCGCCATCATGCTGCCGATCCGGTTGTGCCACCGCGACGCCGAACTGTCCTTCTTCAGCACGGTCACCACGTTCGGAGCGGTCTTCGACATCACGCTCGACGAGGTCGCGGTGGAGGCTTACTTTCCCGCCGACGACAAAACCGAGGCATATCTGCGCGAGCTGGCGGCGGTTCCTATGTCCACGCGAGGCCGGGGCGGTGGCGTGCAGTTCACTACTGTCGCATCGAATCAGACGGCCGCGGAACCACCAGGCCGCTCTCGTGCGGATCTGGTGAATCGGCCCCTGGCATCGATGGCGCCGCGATCACGAGGCCGGGCCGTCGGTCGCCGGTGAATCCATCGATCCGCTCGCGCAGCAGGTCGGCGTGGCCGTTGTGGCTGGCGCACTCCTCGATCGTTCGCACTGCCTCCGTCGCGCAGGAAGCCGAAAGCCGCGTGTAGCGAGAGATTCAGAGACTGGCGTCGATGATCCGGCCGGCGCGTCAGTCGTAGAGCGCCTGGCGTGCCTGCTGGTACTGTGCGCGGATTCGCTGCCCGACCGCGGCGTCGGCGGGAGCGGGTATCTCCGCGGCCTTGCGCGCCTTCCAGGTCGGCGGTCGGGGCGCACCACTGAGCGCCCACGCCGCTTGCCGGGCGGCGCCGAGTGCGACGTACTCGGCCGGTTCCGGCACCGTCACCGTGACGCCGAAAACCTGGGCGGCGATCGCAGCGACCAGTGGCGAGCGAGCCGCGCCGCCGATGAGCAGCACGCGTCGTGGCGTCACGCCGATGCCGGTGAGATGGTCCAGCGCGTCGGCGAGATGGCAGAGCATGCCTTCGTAGGCGGCGCGGGCGACGGTGGCGGGACGCATGGCGTCCGGGCGCAATCCGTGCAGGCTGCCCGTGGCGTGCGGCAAGTTGGGTGTACGTTCACCTGCCAGATAGGGCACGAGGACCGCGCCATCCGCGCCGGCCGGGGCCTGTGCGGCAAGCGATTCGAGGGTGGGAAGGTCCACGCCGAGCAGATCCGCGGTCGAGGTCAGGATGCGGGCCGCGTTGAGCGTGCAGACCAGCGGGAGGAATGCGCCGGTAGCGTCCGCGAATCCGGCGACCGCGCCACTCGGGTCCGCGCTCGCGCGAGTGGTGCGGGCGTAGGCCGTACCACTGGTGCCGAGGGAGACCACTACGTCACCTTCGGCGATGTCCAAACCCAGTGCGGCCCCGGCGTTGTCCCCTGTTCCCGCCGCGACCAGCGCACCCGATGGCGTCCTGCCCGCCGGTTCGGCCGGATCGAGCACTCGGGGGAGCGCGGGCGTGCGTCCGCGAAAGGCCATGGCGAGCAGGTCTTCGCGGTAAGCGCCGTCGCTGGGTGACCAGTACCCGGTGCCGGAAGCGTCACCGCGGTCGGTGGTCGGCTCCGGCATGCGTCCCGGCTCCCCGCCGCGCAGCCGCCAAGTCAAGTAGTCGTGCGGCAGGAGGACCCGCGCGGAGCGGTCGGCGAGTTCGGGCTCATGATCGGCCATCCAGCGCAGCTTGGCGACGGTCAACGCCGCGACCGGTACGTTGCCGACCGCGTCTGCCCAGGCCCGCGGTCCGCCCAGCTCCGCGATCAATTCCTGGGCCGCCTCGGCGGAGCGGACATCGTTCCACAACAACGCGGCACGCACCGGGATGCCCGTCGCATCCAAGGCGACCATGCCGTGCTGCTGCCCCGCGACGGCGATCGCGTCGACGCTGTCGAGTAATCCAGCCCCGGCGCTGCGCAAGGCGTCCCACCAAGCGGTGGGGTCGACCTCGGTCCCGGCGGGGTGCGGCGCCTGCGCCTGGCGCAGGATGGTACCCGTTTCGGCGTCGCAGACGACCACTTTGCACGCTTGGGTGGAGCTGTCCACTCCCGCGACCGTCGTCATGCGTCCAGCCTTGATCCGTTTCGGCCGATATCGCCGATCCCGACGGGAAACCTGCCGACCGTTCGCAGCACAGACATCTCCACACCCTGCACCCGAATCGCCGCGCCACGCAGCATTTCGCGGAAACGGCCGCGCCATCGTGCAGACTGTCGCGATGAGCATCGACCCCACCGACGTGCGCATTTGCGCGGGAGACGGGACACCGCTGCCGGAACTCACCGAGGACGCGCTCGGCAACATGCTGGACGAACCGCCCCGCGAGGACCAGGCCATTCTCGAGCTCAGCCGCGCCGACCTACACGACATCCGGGCCACGCGCCTGCCCGACGGCCTCTACGAACTGGAGCACCGGGCCGGGTCGGCGACCGAGTCCTTCCAGATGTACACCTCCGACCCGGTGCTGGTGCGCGACGTGCTGTGGGCCTGGCTGTCCGACGATCCGTGGTGGCACGAGGCGGTCGCGTGGTACCCGGTCGATCCGGCGATCGCGGAACTGCGTGCCATGCGGGACGAACTCACCGGACTGCTGGACGGCCTCACCGCGATGGGCGATCTGACCGCGGGCATGGACGCGGCACTGGCCCGCGCCGACGAGCTGCTGGCGCTGGAACCCGATCCGCCGGAATCATCGGCTCACGACTGATACCACCACGCGGTCGTCGCGATCTCGGCCTCTTCCAGTGGCAGATAGGTTTCCGCGTCCCGCCACCCGAGTGCCTGCACGGTGACGCGCACATCGCGCTCGAAACAGATCGGATCGCGCACATGCCAGCGGTACATTCCGAAGCGCTGGTCCGGTTGATAGATTTCGTCCGGCGGCAGGATCTGATGCAACCCCAGATACGGGGTGCAATATGTCCGATATGTCCCGTCGAGGTCGAAATTCCAGGCGCCGCCGAAATAGTCCTCGGTGCCTGTGCCGCAAATAGTGGGGTGCTCGGCGTCGCCGTCGAGATAGAACTTGACTTCGCCTTCGCCCCACCATCCCGGCGCGCTGGGGCGAATGGCGAGGTAGGTGCCGACGTAGCGGCCGGGCCCCGGGACCGTGTCCAGAATCGTGTGCACGGCCGGATTGCCCAAGCGAGCCGTACGCGACCACCGGGTATGCAGACAACCGGCGGCGTTCGGAACATCCTCCTCGGTGTAGGTCGCTTGGTAGTAGACCGGAACTTCCCGGCCGCAGCGGTTCTCCAGCGTGATCCGCGCCCGGTGCCGAAACGGCATGGGCCAGTAACTGTTCAGTCCTCCCGCGGGGGCGACCACTACCATCTCCGAGGCCAGCAGCGCCAGCTCGCCCCATCCGTTGCAGAAGAAATCACCGAGCGGCAGCTCGATCGCGGGCCGCGGCTCGTCGTCCCAGTACATGCGCAGCGTCAGCGAGCACAACACGGAGCGTTCGGTGGTCAACCAGAAGTGCCGGATCACTCCCGGGCCGGAAACATCGGCCAGCGTGGCGTTTTCGCCGTCGGCGAGCGCGATCGAGGGCGAGACCTTCCACCCGGCGCCCAGCAATCGAGCCGCGTGCGCGCCGGTGCCATCGATCGCACGTGCGCCTGCGCCCCGGGCGCCGGTCGGGTTCTCGGCGCTGACCGACCGCGTTCGCGCGCCGTCCAGCCGCCACAGATCCGCGCCCGGCGTGGTCACAGCCCTGGCCAGCCGTATCGGGGCGAGACGGGCGCGGGTCCGGCCCGGCGTGCGGTGGCGGAGGCTCCTGTGGTGGCGAGTTCTCGCGCGTCCTGCTCGGCCAGTCGACGGCGAATCTGGTCCATGTCCAGCCAGAGAATCTGCTGCACCAGGTCTTCCAGCGCGTCCGGCGTCAACGCGCCCGCCTCGGAATACACCAGCAACCCTTCCCGGAACGCCATCAGCGTGGGGTACTGGGTGACCTGTGCGCCGGCGCTCAACGCGACTTCGGCCTCGGTGTCGACTTTGCCGTGCACGATCTCCGGGTGCCGGTCCGAGGACGCCTCGTACACGGGCGCGAAACGATGACACGGCCCACACCAGCCCGCCCACCAATCGACCAGCACGATCGGGTTGGACGCGACTACGGAATCGAAATTGTGCTGGGTCAAGGTGATTGTCGGCATGGAATCCTCGAGTGGTTCTGCGCGTTGACCCTGCATCGTCGCATGGATATTCGCGATCAGGAAGATGTGCCGGTGCGGTGGTGTTCGGCCGCGAGGAAATGCGCGATATTCGTCGTGCATTCATACAGTTCGCGGTAGTGCCGGTAGTACTCCTCGTATTTCGCGGTGCGGTCGGGATGAGGCCGCACCGTATCGACGACAGGATTCCACCCCGCGGTGTCGACACCGGCGGCTTCGGCCGCGAGCAAAGCGTCGCCCAGACAGGCGCCCACGGTGTCGGCGGGTAGTTGCTGCTCCAAGCCAGTGACATCGGAGACGATCTGCGTCCACAATCCGCCCTTGGTGCCGCCGCCCACCGCGACCAGACGCGCCGCCCGGCCGCCTGCCTCGGTCATGGCCGTCAGGTTGTGCCGCACGCCGTAGGCGGTACCTTCCAGCACCGCCCGATACAGTTCGGCGCGCCCGTGCCGCAGCGTCAATCCGGCGATGATGCCCCGGGCGTCGGGATCGAACAGGGGAGTGCGCTCGCCGGCGAAGTACGGCAGCGCGAGCAACCCTTCGCTGCCGACCGGTACGTCGGCGGCCGCCGCGACCAAGTCGGTGAACTCGCCGCCGACGAGCTTGCGCAGCCAGTCGGTGACCGCCCCGGAGGTGGCCATGCCCGCGGCGAGTGTGTACGTGCCCGGCCAGGCGCCGCAGGTGCCCCAGAGGCCGGGATGCGGGCGCGGATCGGCGAGCACCTGCACCAGGAACAACGTGGTGCCGTACATGATCATCGCATCGCCCGGGGCGCGAACGCCCACACTGGCTGCCTCGGCCCATGCGT
Organism: Nocardia amamiensis; assembly: GCF_015477605.1. Classification (GTDB taxonomy): domain Bacteria; phylum Actinomycetota; class Actinomycetes; order Mycobacteriales; family Mycobacteriaceae; genus Nocardia; species Nocardia amamiensis_A. The sequence continues at coordinate 10,908 of NZ_JADLQX010000045.1, read as the reverse complement.
CGATGGTCCCAGCGGTGACCGGCAGTCCCGTCGGTAGTCCGGTGACCGCCGCCGCGTCGGCGGTTACCCGGCCCACGATCTCGGTCGGCCAAGCCAGGTCCGGCAGCGACCATCCGGGCACGACCTGCTCGGCCCAGTCGGTCGCCCACGCGCGCGCACGCAGGTCGTACAGGGGCACGCATTGACTGGCCGACTGATGGTCGAGAACGTACCGGCCGGTCAGCCGGTGCACCAGGAAGGAACTCGCCATCAGCAGCATGGCGGTGCGCGCGGCGACTTCCGGCTCGTGCCGGGCCAGCCACCTGGCCTTGGGGCCGACGGCCTGGCTGGTCAGCGGCGACCCCGCGCGGTCGAGCACCGCTTGCGCCCCGAATTCCTCGGCGAGTTCGGCGATTTCGACGGCGGCCCGGGTGTCGACGCCGTACAGGATGGCCGGGCGCAGCGGATTGCCCTCCGCGTCGGCGGCCAGCAGGCACGGGCCGATCCCCGACACCGCCAGCCCGTCGAGCGCAGCGCCCTCGGCCGCGCGCACCAACTCCCGGGCGAGCGTGACGAAGTCGGCCCACCACACGGTCTCCGCGTCGTGCTCCACCCACCCGGGATAGGGCATGGAGACGTCGTGCGCGCGTTCGGCTCTGGCGACGATCGTCCCGTCGGCGTCGGCCAGCACACCCTTGGAACTCGAGGTCCCGATATCGATGCCGAGAAACATCGTCACCGCGTGAACTCGTCCAGCGTGACGTCCAGCAGTTCGCAGGCGGCTCGGACCGCGGCCCGGTGATCGCCGGGTATCGCGTGGATGTGGTTGGCGCCGAAGCGGTTCAAGAAATCGTCGGCTCGCGCGTCGAGCCGGGCGAAAGCGTGCGGCCACTCCCAGGTCGACTGCTTCATCAGCGCGTCGTTGGTCTGCTGGTCGTAGGCTTCGAAGTCGCCGAGCATCAGCTGCATGCGGTACTCGCCGTCGAGCCGGGTGAGTCGTGCGAGGGTCATCCGGCCCGGCGCGGCCAGATGGTGCACCGAGGCGCCGCCCGCCGGGAAGAAGAACACCTCCGGATACAGGTGCACTTTCGCCAGGTTCTCCGCGGGGTCGGCGCTGCGCGCGGCGAACCAGGTGGCGTGCTGACCGGAATTGCACAGATCCCAGATGTCCCGGTCCGCGTGATAGTGCCGGACGTCGGCGAACAGCACCGGGGTTCCCGCGATCCGCTTGAGCAGTTGCATCGTCAGCGCGCCGTCCATGTCCGCCTCGGTGGCGCAGACGTGCGGCTCTTTCGGACCGTTCCAGTCGTAGGGATCGTTGAGGAACGCCTCCGTCACGTCCATGGTGGCGAAGTACTGGGTGAGTTCGGGTTGCCCCTTGATGCCGGAGAAATCCAGTCGCCATTCCGCGATCAGCTCGCGCACGGCCAGGTACGACCGGATCTGGCGTTCCAGCAGCTCCGGCGTGAGCTTCGCGCCGTCGTAGTGCACGCCCGCGGTGTGCCGCTCCAGCCACTCGCGCGCCGCCTTCGCCTCCCCGGCGTCGGCGAGCTCGGCGCGGCGCACGATCTCCCACTGATCGATCTCCTCGACATCGATGCCGAAGCGCCGCTGCCACTGATCGGTGTTGGCGACCGCGGTGTTCATGCCCATCGGCCGCCCACCGAAGCGGCCGAATGTCGCACCGCGCAAACCGGATACGGCCGCCGCGGCCCGCGCCCGCACGCCGATGGCTTCGACCAGCTCCGGATCGGACGGATCGCCCCACAACCTGCTGTGCTTGCGCCCGATCTGGTCCAGTGCGCCACCAGCCGCGAGCATCCCCACCATGCCTGGCTGCACGGGATCGATGTTCGACAGCAGCAGCAGCGGACCTGGGGTCGCGCCCGCCGCCAGCATGGTGAAATGCGGGAACGCCCATACCGCGTAGTGCAGCACGGTCAGATCCACGCCCGCCGCGGCGACCGTGCGCGCCACCGAGCTCGCCGATGCATTGTCGCTGATCGGTGCCGCGCCGCGGACCACGTCGTGTCCCGCCGCGGTGAGTGCGGCCACCAGACGGTCCTCGGTCGAGATGATGAAATCGGCGATGCCCGCATGCACATAGTCGCGGCCATCGGAAACACTGATAACGCCGATACGGGCCATGCCGGTCCCTCCCGTTGGGGATGGTCGGAGAGTTCGACTCGATCAACAGATACCAGCCACGGCCGGGCTCGTTGGCGCGTTTGCGGAAATCGAGTCCCTCGCCGGTGCTTCGGACCGCTTACCGCGGAACCTCTTCGACACCGCAGTGTCCCTCACCGAGATCGAAGAATCAGCGACCCGAGTTGTGCGGAGGCCTGACATTCCGGACGGCTGTGTCGTCGGTAGGTCGTGACACTGTCAGCAGAGCAGGAGTTGGGAAAATGATCAGAATCGGCATCATCCTCGGCAGTACCCGGCCCAACCGTAACGGTCCGCAGGTCGCCCAGTGGGTTCTGGCCACGGCATCGCAGCGCGGCGACGCCGAGTTCGAACTGATCGATCTGCGCGATCACCCGCTACCGCATCTGGACGAGCCCGCGCCGCCGATGTTCGGCCCCTCCATCCATGAGCACACCCGCGCCTGGGCCGAGCGGATCGCCCCATTCGACGGCTTCGTGATCGTAACCCCGGAATACAACGGCGGCGCCCCGGGAGTTCTGAAGAACGCCATCGACCACCTGTGCGCGGAATGGAGCGACAAGGCGGTCGGATTCGTCTCCTACGGCGCTGGCGGCGGCGCCCGCGCCGTAGTACAGCTGCGGACGGTATGCGGCACGCTGGGCATGGCCGACGTGGGCTATCAGGTCGCGATCTCGCTGCTCACCGATTTCGAAAACTACACCACCTTCACACCACGTGACCACCATGTCACCGGCCTGAACAAGACGCTGGATCAGCTCGTCGCCTGGAGCGCTGCGCTCGCGCCGCTGCGGACCGGCACCGATACCACGCACATCGACTCCGAAGGAGATCGGTACGTCGGAGCGACTATCGCGGAACAGCTTTGATGACGTACGACTGCGGGAAGGCGAGTGGCGCCAGCTGGACACCACCCTGACCCCAGCCCGCACTCGTGATCCACCAGCGGCCGTCCTCGCGGACCACTTCGGCCGCGTGCGCGGCGATATGGCCGACCTTGTCCCCGATGCGGAAGCGAAATGGGCTGTCGCTGCGGAAGACGTCGGTGCCGACGTAATCCGGGCGGGGGCCGATGAACAGATACCACCAGCCGTCGTGCCGCAGGACGTACGGAGACTCGGTGTTGCCCGCTTCGGTGCCTTTGGCCGGGTCGGTGTAGGCGATGTGGCGTTCACCCCAGTGCACGAGGTCGGTGCTGGTGCGATAGGCGACGACGTGATGACCGCCGGTGGCGGCGCTGGTGGCGCAGTAGTACATCACCCACTGGTCGCCCACACGCGCCACCATCGGGTCGCGAGCGTCGTAGCCGTCGTGAAACAGTGGACCGGTAGGAAGTCTCGTCCACTGGAACAGGTCGGTCGAGGTGGCCAGGTTCATGGCCGCGGCGGTGCGGTCGGCGCCGCCCGCGGCGTAGAACATGTAGTACTGGCCGTGCGCGCCGACCACGTACGGCGCCCACAGATGTGTCTCCCCGTAGTCTCGATCGACCCGTAAAGCCGACGGGTGCTTGGCCCACGGCCCGTGCAACCGGTCGGCGCAGGCGTGCGCGAACTCGATTTCGTCGAACGGGTCCGCAGGCTCCCGATGGGTGATCCCGAACAGGTGCCATCGCCCAGCCTGGTCGCGAACCAGCGTGTGGTCGTTGATGTACCACGCATCCGGCTCCCCGACGCTCGGGTCGTAGATCCGCGCGAATGCCCCCGCCCGGACCACCTCGCGCGTCGTCATACCTTCATGATGCCGCCGCGGGACCTGCGGTCTCGCGGATTTCAGCACACGCACCCACGCTGCGCCGCAGATAGTCCGCGGTGATGGATCGGCCGTCCGCCAGCAACGCCGAGGGCGTTCCCGCGAAAACTATCTCCCCACCGTGCTTTCCACCGTCCGGCCCGAGATCGATCACCCAGTCCGCGCGGGCGACGACGTCCAGGTCGTGCTCGATGACTATCACCGTGTTGCCCGCGTCGACCAGCCGGTCCAGCAGCGCGACAAGGATGTCCACGTCGGCCATGTGCAGCCCGGTGGTCGGTTCGTCCAGGACGTAGACTTCGCCGCGGCGATGGAGGTGATCGGCCAGTTTGATACGCTGGCGCTCCCCTCCGGAAAGGGAGCTGAGCGATCTGCCGAGGGTGAGATAGCCGAGCCCGACATCGAGCAGCGACCGCAACGGCATGCGAATCCGCTGGTCATCCCGCTCGTCCCAGAAATCTAGCGCCTCCTCGGCGGTCATCTCCAGCACGTCGGCGATGGACGCGCCGCGGATCTCGTATGCGAGCACCTCCGGCCGGTACCGGCGTCCGTGGCAGATCTGGCACACGGTGGTGACCGGGTCCATGTAGGCCAGGTCGGTGAAGATCACGCCGGCGCCACCGCATTCGTCGCACGCGCCGTCGGAGTTGAAGCTGAACATGCCCGGTCGCACGCCGTGCCGCTTGGCGAACAGCTGACGCAGCGGATCCATCATGCCGAGATAGGTGGCCGGGCTGGAGCGCCGGGAAGCGGCGATCGCCGCTTGGTCGACCGCGATGACCTGCGGATGCGCCGCGACGAACGCGCCGGAGACCAGCGTGCTCTTTCCGGAGCCCGCGACGCCGGTCACCGCGGTGAGCACGCCCGTGGGAAACCGCGCGGTGAGATTCTTCAGGTTGTGGGTGTCGACATCGGTGACGGTCAACCATCCGGTCGGCCGCCGTGGGTGCTCCTTGACCCGGCGCACCCGGCGCAATCGCTCGCCGGTGGACGTGCCGGCGCGGCGCAACGCCTCGACCGTGCCCTCGAATACCACCCGCCCGCCGTGCGAGCCCGCGCCGGGACCCATGTCGATGACGTGATCGGCGACGGCGATCACATCGGGGGAGTGTTCCACCACCAGCACAGTATTTCCCTTGTCCCGCAATCGGATCAGCAGATTGTTCAATCGGCCCACGTCACGCGGATGCATGCCGACGCTCGGTTCGTCGAAGATGTAGGTCATCCCGGTCAGGCTGGAGCCGAGGTGCCGCACGACCTTGAGACGCTGCGCCTCGCCGCCCGACAGCGTCGACGTCTCCCGATCGAGCGAGAGATACCCGAGGCCGACCTCCTCGATCCGGCGCAACCGGGCGATCGCGGCGCTCGCGATCGGCTCGGCGACCGGATCGTCGATGGCGGCCAGCACCTCGATGAGGTCGGTGATCTCCAGCCGGCCGTAGTCGGCGATGCCGAGCCCATCGATCCGGCTCGCGAGCGCGGCGGCGTTGAGCCGCGCGCCGCCGCAGTCCGGGCATATCTCCTCGGTGACCACCGCCTGCGCGGCCGCACGGTTCTTGTCCGACAGCGCGGTGAGATCGCGCTTGATGTAGAGCCGTTCGACTCGCTCCAGCAGTCCCTCGTAGGCATTGTTGCCCGCCGACCCGTTCCTGTTCCGCCGTGGTACCCGGAAACCGTTGCCGTGCAAGAACAAATGCCACTCCTCCGGGGTGAACTCACGGAGCGGCTTGTCCGGATCGAACAATCCGGACTCGGCGTAGAGCTGCCATTGGAAGGTGCCGATCGCGAAGGGAGCGAAGGTGATAGCGCCCTCGTTGAGCGACTTGCCGGGGTCGACGAGCTTGTCCAGATCCGGACGCACCACGTGGCCCAGCCCGCCGCAGGCCGGGCACATGCCCAGCGGGTCGTTGAACGAATAGCGCGTGGCCTCGCCCGCGCTGGGCACACCGTGCCGGGAGAACAGCACGCGAATGACCGACTGGATGTCGGTCATGGTCCCGACCGTGGAACGCGAATTGCCGCCGATCGGCTTCTGGTCGACGACGACGGCGGGCGCCAGGTTGTCGATCACGTCGGCTTCGGGCCGCTCGTATTTGGGCAGCCGATTGCGGATGAACCAGGTGAAGGTCTCGTTGAGTTGCCGCTGTGATTCGACCGCGACGGTCCCGAAGACCACCGACGATTTCCCCGAACCGGAGACGCCGGTGAAGACCACGATCCTGCCCTTGGGAATGGTCAGCGAGACGTCGCGGAGATTGTTCTCGCGGGCCCCGATGATCCTGATGGTGTCTCGATCTGCATGCACGGCCCCCAGGCTAGGAGGCCATGAGGTCGGTTTCTGTCCTCGTTCGCGGCCATACTGGATCGCGTGACCCAGACCGCCGCGCGCCTGCTGCAGCTGCTGTCGCTGCTGCAGACCCGCCGCGAATGGAGCGGTCCGGAACTGGCCGCACGGCTCGGAGTCACGGTGCGGACGGTGCGCCGCGATGTCGAGCGCTTGCGCGAGCTGGAGTATCCGGTGGTCGCGAGCCTCGGCGCGGTCGGCGGATACCGGCTGCAAGCGGGTGCCGCGCTGCCTCCGCTGCTGCTCGACGACGAGGAGGCGGTGGCGATCACGCTCGGCCTGCGCGGGGCGGCCCAAGGCGCGGTCGCGGGTATCGAGGAATCGGCCGCCCGCGCCTTGGTGAAACTGCAGCAGGTGCTGCCGTCGCGGTTACGGCGCCGGGTCGACGCGATCGACTCCGCCACCGTGTCGCTCGCCGGTCCCGCCGCCGGGCCGGTGATCGACCCCGAGATCCTCGTCGTCCTGGCCGCCGCCGCGCGCGACGGCGAGCGGATCCGCTTCCGCTACCGGGACAAGGCCGACGCCGAAACCAGCCGCCTCGCCGAGCCGCACAGCCTGGTCTCCGCGGGCCGCCGCTGGTATCTGGTGGCTTGGGACGTGGACCGCACCGACTGGCGCACCTTCCGCGTGGACCGCGTGACCTCCCCGCATCCCACCGGAATACGTTGCACGCCAAGAACATTGCCCACCGCAGACGCGGCAAGCTTTGTCACCAGCCAGCTGGCCCGCTCCCGCCCGGCCCGCCACGTGGTCCTGCGCGTCCACGCCTCCGCCGACATGCTCATCGAATCGTTCCGGGTTCGTGCAGAGGAGATCGAGGCGGTGGACGCGCGGACCTGCCTGCTGCGCACATCGGCGGATTCTTTGGAGTGGACCGCCCTCCGCATCGCGCACTTGGACCTCGAGTTCGAGGTCGTCGAACCCCAGGAAATGAAAGACCTGCTGAGCACACTCGGCGCCAAACTACTTCGCGCGGCCGGAAATCCCCGCCCGGTACGGCGTCGAACCGGCGCTGTCGATCAAAGGTGATGGAGCCGACCGACCATCACCGAACAAACGATCCACCCGCTGGACAGGCCGAAGCCGCGCTGCTGCTGCCGACGGACGACCCGCGAGAATATCGGTAGCACAACGTCAAAGCCGGTACACAGGCGTGCGTGTGTTGCTATCGTCTCGCCATGTCGGACACGCTGGGCGCTCGGGTGGACGAGCAGAAGCGCCCGCCGGTCGTGGAGTTCGACGACGAGGAGCGGCCCGCGCGGGTACTGAGCGGCTGGGCGGAGCGATTGGTCGCCGCCGCCGCGTTCGCTGTCGCGATTCTCGTGCTGTGGCAGGTGTTCCGGCCGTTGCCGCAGGGTAGCCAGTACTACCTGGTCATCTTCCTGGCCGGCACGTTGCCCACGGTCTTTCTCGCCTACGGGTCGGGCTTTCGCTTCCTGGATCGGCGCAACCACCCAGGCATCGTCGACTGGTTGCTGGCGATGGTGGCGCTGGCGGTCTGTCTGTATCCCGTAGCCCCGATGACGATCGGTTCGGGTGGCGGCGGATACGACGCATTCCTCGATCGGCAAGGACTGCTCGATCCCGTCGACGTCGCGGTCGGCACGGTGTTGCTGGTGCTCGTCCTGGAAGCATGCCGGCGCACGACGGGTTGGGTGTTGCCTGCCGTGTGCCTGGTCTTCCTCGCCTACGGGTATTACGGAGGGCTGCTGCCGCAGGAATGGAGCATCGCGCACGCCGGTCTGGACTTCGGCCAGATCATCGATGCCCTGTTCAATTCCGGCAGCGGCTTCTACGGCACCCCGCTCGATGTCGCGGCCACCTACATCGTGCTGTTCACCCTGTACGGCGCGGTGCTCGAGTTCTCCGGTGCGGCGCAGTTCTTCGTGGATCTGTCGGTCGCGGCGTTCCGGCGCTCGCGCAGTGCCGCCGGACGCACCGCCGTGGCCTCGGGTTTCCTGCTCGGCACGGTATCCGGCTCCGGAACCGCTACCGCGGTGAGCGTGGGCGCGGTGACCTGGCCGATCCTGCGGCGCGCGGGGTATCCGCCGGAACAGGCGGGCGGCATGCTCGCGGCGGCGGGCGTTGGCGCGATTCTGTCGCCGCCCACGCTGGGGGTCGCGGCGTTCATCGTCGCCGAATACCTCGAGGTCTCGTATGTCACCGTGCTCGGCTGGGCGCTGATCCCGACCCTCCTCTACTACCTGGGCATCCTGCTCGCCGTCGAGATCGATGCGCGCAGGCTGGGCACCGAACCGGTCGAGATCGGCGGCGCTTCGGCGGGTCGGCTCCTGCTGCGGTTCGGCTATCACTTCCTCTCGCTGATCGCGATTGTCGTGCTGCTGCTCATCGGGATGAGCGCGACGCGAGCGGTGGTCTACGCGACCGCGCTGGCGTTCGTCCTGGCGTTCTTCGACGCGCGGACCAGAGCCGCCGCCCGGTCGCCGCGCCTGGTTTTCGCCACGGTCGGCAGCGGCGTTCGTTCGGCGCTGCCGGTGGTCGCGGTGTGCGCGGCCGCGGGCGTCATCACCGCGATGACGACCAAGACCGGCCTCGGCGCACAGCTCGCGGCATTGCTGGTGCGCGCAGCGAAGGCGCTGTCGGACAACCACACCGTCGTGCTGGCGTGCACCGTCGCGCTCGCCGCCGTCGCGCTCGCGCTGCTCGGCCTCGCGGTGCCGGTCACGGCGTCGTTCATCATCGGCTGGGCGATCATCGGCCCGGCGCTGCTGGCCCTCGACGTGCCCGCGCCCGCGGCCGCGATGTTCGTCTTCTACTACTCGGTGCTCTCGGAGGTGACGCCGCCGACCGCACTCGCGGCGGTGGGCGCCGCCGCGATCACCGGAGCCCGCACCGTGCCCACCATGTGGCAGGCCCTGAAGTACGCCCTGCCCGCATTCCTGGTGCCGATCGTGTTCGTCCTCACCGGTCCGGGCGAATACCTGCTCGGGCGCGGGCCGATCCTCGGCATCCTCTGGACCACGGTGGTCGCGTGCGTCGGTGTCGCCGCGCTGGCAGCGGCCACCGGCGGCTGGTTCCCCGGCATCGGACCCGCGCCGCTCGCGGCCCGCGCGTTGGCCGCCCTCGGCGGGTTGACGCTGCTGTACTTGGCGCCCGCCGCGCTGATCATCGGGGCGTGCGCCCTGCTGGCGGCCGCCGGGATCACTCTGCTGTCGCGAAGGAGAACGACATGAGAAGAGCCGCAATGGTATTCGCCGTCATTACGATCGCGGCGGCACTGCTCGCGGGCTGCGGTGGCCGCAGGGACGCTCCGCAGACGGACTCGGGCGCGGCGGTCACCTGCGCGCTCGAGCGAGAAACCCGGGTCGGCATCGCGACCGGCAACGCCACCGGGGTCTACTTCGCGCTCGGCAACGCCTACGCCGACCAGGTCGCCCAGGCCACCGACGGCAAGGTGAAGGCGACCGCCGCCGAGACCGGTGCATCGGTGCAGAACATCCAGCAGGTCGTCGCGGGCAGCTATCAGGTGGCGTTCTCCTTGGCCGACAGCGCCGCCGACGCCGTGCTCGGCACCGGAAGTTTCGAGGGCAAGAAACAGCCGGTGCAGGCGCTCGCGCGGCTGTATCCGAACTACACCCAGGTGGTCGTGCGCCGGGACGCGGGCATCAGCTCGGTGGCCGACCTGCGTGGCAAGCGGGTCTCCACGGGCTCGCCGAAGTCGGGCACCGAGGTGATCGCGCAGCGGATACTGCAAGCCGCCGGTCTGGACCCCGATCGCGACATCTCCGCCCAGCGGCTGGATCTGACCAAGACCGTGGACGGCATGAAGGACGGGTCGATCGACGCCATGTTCTTCTCCGGCGGCCTGCCAACGCCGGGAATCACCGATCTGTTCACCGTGGCGGGGGACCGCATGCGATTCCTCGACGTCACCGATCAGCTGAACAGCCTGCGCAAGATCAATCCCGTCTACGAAGCGGGAACCATTCCCGCCGCCGCGTACGGCCTGCCCGCCGAGGTGAGGACGATCGTCGTCCCGAACGTCCTGCTCGTCCGCGACGACCTGGACGCCGATCTCGCGTGCGTGCTGACCAAGACCTTGTTCGACCGCAAAACCCAACTGGAACAGGCCAATTCGGCCGCGAAAGGTATCAGCAGGCAGACCGCGAGGGATACCGCTCCCGTACCGCTGCACCGCGGCGCCGCCCACGCCCTCGCGAACTGAGCGAGTGCCGCGAGCGCTCCGGAACGATCTTGTGGTGGCTTGGATCACATTCGTGCCATCCAGCCCGTCGTTCCGGCGATCGCACCTCTCTGACCTGCGAAATTTCGCGCTGCGCAGGCGATTTGACGAAGTGAAATCCGCCGCGTAACTTATTCCAAGTCAGAGCGACACGGACACCGACCCGGAGCCGAGAAGCGAAGCGGAAACGCCGAGTGGAGGGACCGGGAAACGAGGTAGGACGAGGAGCGCCTGGCGATCACACTAGCTTGATCGGGACCCCGATTTTGATCGGGTGAACGGCTGGGCTAACCTGGATAGGTTGCCTCACTGAAAGTCCGGTGAAATCCGGAGTGAATGTGTGTGCGTGTGTTCTTTGAGAACTCAATAGTGTGTCGATGAATGTCAGTGCCAAATATTTTTTGGTTCCGGCCTTCCGCTCCCCGTGTGGAGGGTCGGGCATTTTTTGTCAGCTAATTTTCCGGCT
>NZ_JADLQX010000044.1 GCF_015477605.1 Nocardia amamiensis | reverse complement strand
TTCCGCACGATCTCTTCCGCGGAATGCCGTTTCCGTCCAGCCATGGTTCTCAGTGTCCCCTTCCGGCCCCTCACCGGGGCCAACGGGACTCTAGTTCGAGGTGGTCTCATTCACCGGGGACAGGCCACTCCGACATGTCCGCGAGACTCGTGGCGAGACTGTCGATAGTCCCCGACCGATTCCAGCATCGAATCCACGGCCGACTTCCTCCGCCACAACTCCCGAGGATGGGGCGGTGCGGCGCGGTCGTCACCGAACACCGATGTCTTTCTCAACCAGCAGGAGGAATCGCAGCAATGATCAGGTTCGCTTTCGCCGGGCGGGTCTCCACCGAAGACCAGCAAGATCCGGAAGCGTCTCGCAACTGGCAGCTCGGACGAGCGAACGCTCTGGTCGGTCAGCACGGGCAGATCGTCGCGGAGTTCTTCGACATCGGGCAGTCGCGGTCGATTCCGTGGAAGCGCCGCCCCGCAGCCGGGCGGTTGCTCGAGCTGCTCAAAGAGCCCGAGCGAGGGTTCGACGCGGTCGTGATCGGGGAACCGCAGCGCGCGTTCTACGGCAACCAGTTCGGGCTGACGTTTCCGGTCTTCGTCCACTACGGCGTGCAACTGTGGGTGCCGGAGGTCGGCGGCCCGATCGACCCGGACTCCGAAGCACACGATCTGATCATGTCGGTGTTCGGCGGCATGTCCAAAGGCGAACGCAACCGCATCAAGATCCGCGTCCGCGCCGCCATGGCCGCGCAAGCGCAAGTCGAGGGCCGCTACCTCGGCGGCCGACCACCCTACGGGTATCGTCTCGCAGACGCCGGGCCTCATCCGAATCCGGGCAAAGCCGCCGACGGTAAACGGCTACATACCCTTGAACCCGACCCTGTCACCGCGCCGGTGGTGCAACGGATCTTCAGCGAGTACTTGTCCGGCATAGGGATTTTCGCTATCGCGCAACGCCTGACCGCCGACAACATCTTGTGCCCGTCGGCCTACGACCGCAGGCGCAACAGCCATCGCTCCGGCGCCGCGTGGTCCAAGAGCGCGGTGCGCGCGATCCTGGGCAATCCGCGCTACACCGGCTACGAGGTGTGGAACAAACAGCGCAAGCAGGAGTCCCTTATCGACGTCGATGACGTCGCCTTGGGCCATCACACCCGCTTGGCGTGGAACGCGAAGACGGAGTGGGTCTACTCCGACCAACCTGCCCATGGCGCGCTCATCAGCAAGGACGTCTTCGAGCAGACACAACTTCGGCTCGCCGCCCGAGGCCCGCAGTCGACGGGCAGGACCACTACCCGCCGCCAGCACCCGTACGCCTTCAAGGGACTGTTGTTCCACGACGCCTGCGGACGCCGCATGCAAGGCAACTGGAACCACGGGCTGCCGCACTACCGCTGCCGGTATCCCTCCGAGTACGCCCTCGCCAACAAGATCGACCACCCGACGACCGTCTACCTGCGCGAAGACCAGCTCAGCGCCCCGATCGATTCATGGTTGGCCGACATCTTCCACCCCGACCGGATCGAGCATTCGCTGACCATGCTCGAAGACGCCCAGACCGACAACACACCCGCCATCGAGAGTGCACGACGATCGCTTGCCGAACACGACCGCAAACTTTCCCGGTACCGAGCAGCACTGGAAGCGGGCACCGACCCGGCCCTTGTGGCGAGCTGGACCCAACAAGTTCAGCGCGAACGCCAGGCCACCGCTGCACAGCTCGCCGCGCTGGAAGCCGAGCAACGGTCCGATCACCACTTGAACAAGGAGGAGATCCACCAGCTTGTGACCTCACTCGGCGGGCTGGTTCACATACTGAAGGCAGCTGACCCCACCGACAAACTCGAGGTCTACCGGCAACTCGGCCTGAAGCTCACCTATGACCACGAAAAACGGGTGGTCGTGGCAGAAACTGCTCCACAACCACCCGTGTGCGTAGTGTCTGTGTCCGGAGGGGGACTCGGACACCCGGTTTGTCCCATTTCTGCACACTTTTCGTGTGCATGCCGTCACCATACCCCTTTGTCGAATCCTTTCGATGCTTCACCCCGAGAAGCCAACGGGTGCCGGACACTTCGGGCAAGTGGATGCGGTTGCCCGGTCACTGCGACCAACGCCTCCGCGCATTCGACTATCGACGCCTTCGTGTAGATCGGCGTCGCGGTGGCGCCTGGGTCGTGGTGGGCCGCATACCGGCGCGCAACTGCCTCGCCGAACTCGCGCTCGACGAAAGTGAGAGTCGTGTGACGTAGCCAGTGCACGGTCACACCTTTTGCCTCCGCCCAGGATAAGTGCCGATGGAACCGCTCGTGCAGGTTGTCGTAGCGCCGATCGGTGATCGGGTTGCCGCTGCGGGTCCGCAGCACTCGATGCCCGGCTGCAGCGTCGCTTCCTCCTCGGCGCTCGAAATGTTCGGTCAGCCTGCGCATCAGAGTCGGGCTGATCGGATGCCAGGCATCGACGCCGCCTTTGTGGTGCAGGAGGGCGGTGCAGTCGTCTGCGCTCAATTCGTCGATGCGTAGTCGCAGTACGGCGTCGCGTCGGCACGCCGTCTCGATGTGCAGCCGCAAGATCAACGCATCGAGTTCAACGTCGTTGCCGGTTCGCGTAGCGATGCGGCCAAGATCAGCGACCTGCTCAGGGGTGAGTCCGTGGCGGGTGCTCGCCGTCTTTCGGGGCATCGGCACCTTCGCGGCCGGATTGGCCGAGGGCCTGATCAGGTCCTCCATCACGGCGAACCGGTACACACACCGTATCGCATGCAGAAGATTCCGCGCCGCGCCGACGCCTCCTCGCCAGTTCGAGCGAACAACCGCATTTGCCTTGTGCCGGTTCATCAACCCAACGATGTCAGCCGGTTCCAGCTCGTCCAGTCGGCGCGCTTCCCACTCGCGTCGGACGATGGTCCAGTAGGTGCCATACGACTCTCGCTGCAACGCCGACACAGCGTTAGTCACGCGCGGAAGGTATTCGCCAAAGGTCGGCACCTCGACAGCAATGGTCGCTTGGTCCTTTCCGACCAGCTGCGAAATCTTCTCCAGCAACGCAGCGGCGTCTGCCTCCTTCACGAAGCCTTCTCCCAGAGGTCTGGATAGCATGCCCACAAGGCGGCGGTCAGTGCTTTGGGTGGGTACACGACAAGGAGATCGTGTTGGAGGGATGCCGCCATCAGGATCCGATCACCGGCATTGATATTGCTCCTATTGCGGACGTCTGCGGGAAGAACAAGGAATCCGTCGTTTCCCAACGGCCAGCCTGCACCTGACCGGCGAACCTTGACCAACGTCTGATCCACGTCGAATGAGAAGCGTTGTCCTGGTCCCCAGCCCAGCAGGCTGAGCAGGGACTTTGCTGACAGACGTCCCCGCCGGTTGATCGCGGTCACCGAACAGTGCAAGGCGGCGATCGGCGCCTCGTCCGGGCCTTCAGGGAAAGCAAAGTGGGGCGCTAACGCCTTCGGCACGTCCGAGCGCGAAGACCCGGCGTTGTACAGCCGGGCGAAATCGCTGAAAAATTCGTCGTCTTCGAGAGGGGACGATACTTGCGAACGTTCGATGGCAGGGGCATCGCCGTCAATGGCCGCCGGGACGAACCTCCTCGGCGCGGCGATGTGCGACTTCATCTCAGCGCCCCCTTCGGGACCAGACGCAAGGTGTTCGGTCATCGGCTGCTACTCGTTGTCTCCGGGATCTGCTGTGCAGAGCCATGTACAGGACCATCGCGGTATGGCATTGAGGACGAATCCAGCGGCGGACGAAGGTGTTGCCGACCGGCGCCTGGATCCGATTTACCAAGCATTCCTGCGTAGTACATAGGGAGTCAATAGCTTTAGCATGTACACCGTGGGTGATCTTTTCAAAATACACCCAGGCTGGGTGTACAATCCCATCGATCTAACCAATCCACTACGTCAGATCAGCCCGGTGCGGCTAGGTCAGCGAAGCCGATCAAAGAAAGACACCCACGCTGGGTACCCTTTCACAGCCAGTGATATCGAACTGATGATATCGCAGGCCGCAGGCAATGCGAATCCTCGGTCGCCTGGGTTCGGTAGGAGTTCGTCGGGATCAAACTGTCGTTCCATGAAGAGCGCTTCAGTTTGCGGATTTTATAGAAGCCGCGCTTGTCCCTCGTGCTTGTGAAGTCGCAATCCTGCGGTGCCGGTAATTGCGGACCAATTGGCTGCCTTCTCGTGTGTAGACGCAAATCCATGCCGGTCGATGCGAGGCTCACCGATCCTGGTGGCGCGTGCGCATCTTAAGCCCCGGTGTGTTGCGTCGAAGCGCAGAAGCTCTGTCGTTCTCCTCAGGGGGCTCAACTGGCAAGCGGTCGACTAAGCGAGCGTAGATATGTGCAGGATCGACACTTTCGCCGCATTCCGCGAACGGTCACCCGGAGTGGGTCCTTTTTCCGATTTCAATGATGGGCGCCGTCAAGCGCGAGTCAGCATTGTCGGGCAGGTGGACCTGTACACGCGGCGTGGGCGGGTACAGTGAGTACGTCTTGAGGTGGCTTGGCGGGAAGTGGGGGTCGGTTTGCCGCGTTTCGTAGATGTCGTCTTGGCCTGTTGTGGCATTGTAGATACCGACGGTTGTATCGTTGACGATCTCCGGCGGTGGGTCGTTTTTCCAGAGTCGTTCGAAATGTGGTGATTTCGCGCAGGCCGCGTAGATTTCGGCGAAACGCGCGGGGTCGGCGAATGGGCGGCATACACGCACGCCGAAGAGTAGAACCTGCACGCGCTCGAAGCGGTTTCTGATTCTTTCGGAGTCGGGATCGTTGAGCATCACATCGATAATGTTTACTGCGCGTCCAGAGCCTCTGGGTGCTGGCCGCAGCATCGGAAACACCTGCCCCCACAGCTCGTTTGCGCCACCGGCTGGGATATCGTACAGCGCCCCTTGGAAGCACGCGGGACCTTTGAAGTTTTCGAGGTAGGAGATGTCGTCGTCGGTGACCTCGGGCCATTCTTCGGTGGAGGCCGGATACAGGTCAGGGGTCACCAAGCCCCTCATGACCTCCGCGATGTACCACGGCACCTGCAATTGCTCGATGAGCAGCTCAACATAGGTGTCGGAGGGTGTCCGTTCGTCCCTGATCCACTTTTGAACTGTGTTGAGAGACGAATCGAGCAGTGCGCCCAGCTGTGTCAAGGTGAGTCCCTGTTCGTTGCCGCGGGGCGAGAGATGTCGGACCTTCTCGGGCACGACGCTGGTCAATCGGCACCAGTTGATGTATTCACCGAGCGTCGACGGGTTCGGACCGGTGCCGAGTGGCTGTATTCGCTCGACCAACTTCCTCATCGCTGCCCTCGTCCTTCTGTGGCGCTGCCCTCGAAATGTCCTGTGGTGGTCCAGAGGCGACCGAATTGTCATCAGCAGTACCCGGACTGTGCCGGAGTTGCCGTAAGAGGCTGCAAGCCAATGGAACTCGCTTCCGACCCGATCGTCGACCAACTCGCTGCTGTCTGTGGCCGCTCCGCGACCCGGGACCTCTTGACGTCGTCAACCCCCGCTCTGGTCCGCACAATCGAGGACAGAGAACGCGCCGACTTCGGTTCGGGCGACTATGTGACGACGGTCGGTAGTCGTTTCGTGACGAGGTCGAGCCGCTGCGCACTGCTCTGGTGACGCCTCCGTGGTCGCATGTGCCAGCTGCGGAATGCCCGCAGCGACGCTGCGGGGCCGCTGTTGGACAGTCGAGGGTTGCGATAGTCGTCATGGCCGATCTGTCAGATGTCCTCGGTGCCGTGACCGACGAGCGGTGTCTGGGAGCGAATGCGGATCTCGTCTGGGTCGTGGGAGACCGTGAGCACTGTCTCCAGCATCGCCAGTAGTGCGGACTTGTCGCTTCCGCCGCACCGTAGGCCGATGTGTCCGTCGGGGCGCACCAAGCACAACGAATCGGTAGTGGAATCGCCGTACAGGTCGAGGACATCGTTGCTTTCGGCAACCACGGCACCAGTCGACGCGGCCGCGCCGGCCTCTGAAGAAGTGATGACCATCACTTGCATTCGTCGACCGTAGGTCTGCGCAGCGTGTGCGGCCCACGCGGCTAGCCTGGACTGCGGATCTCGTTGAAGAACCAGCAGTGTGTAGCCGGGGTAGCGCAACTGGTCGTGTAGCGACAGCGTCGGAGTGATGGCCACGTCAGGGGCGCGGTCTCCCGCTCTGAGGCCGTCGAGCGGTGTGAGGCCGGGCGGCTGGGCGATGACTTCGCGGTACGTATACGACAGTCCCGAAATCTGCTTGGCGGCTGCTTCCTTGAAGCCTCGCGCTCGGATGATCGTGCGGCGGGCGTCCATGGATTCGCCGTGCGCCATCATGATGCTGTGCAGCCTATGGGTGCCGTCGATCACCTGTTCGGCGACCGGCCTCCGCTCCAACTCGTAGGTATTCAGCACCTCGTCCGGAGCCTGCCCCGTGGCTGCGCCTGCGAGCTTGTAGCCGAGGTTCAGCGCGTCCTGGATGGCTGCGTTCATGCCTTGGCCACCGGCGGGGGAGTGAACGTGGGCGGCGTCGCCGCACAGAAAGACATTGCCGACGCGGTAGCCGGAGCTCACCCGCCGCCAGATCTCGAAGACGGTACTCCATTTCGGCTCACCGAGTACGACTGCGCCGTCAAAGTGTCTGTCTACCGCCTCCTGAAATTCTGCGCGAGCGGCCTTGAGATCGGGTTTCGTCTTGCGAGTGGGCGTGGGGTCGTGGATCAGCACCCGATAGTTGGTGGGAAGCTGCGCGTCGGTGGGAAGCTGCGCCATAAGCAGCATTTCTCCCACATGGACGTCGTAATGGATGTCTGTGTCTTCGTGCGGCAGGCCGTACACCGGGACGTCCATCATCGTCATGCTGCCGCTGTACTCGTCGCCTTCGAAATCCAGCCCGAGGAGGGTGCGGACGGTGCTTCGTACTCCGTCGCATCCCACTAGCCAGTCAGGATGAACGATCTCGACTTCATCATCGTCGGCATTTGAATGGACAAGGGTCGCGGTGATGTGACCGGCGTCGCTACCGGTAAGCGAGCGGAGTTCGGTGTCCCATTCCACGGCAACACCGCGCGAAGCAAGTCGGTCACGCAGCACGGATTCCAAACGGTCTTGCTCGAGGAGGAGGATGCCGGGAAACCGGTCACTCAATTGCTCGAAGCCAAGCCGCTCCGCCTCCTGGTCTCCCTGGAAGTGGAAGACCATGCCACCGCACCAAATGCCCAGATCGACCAGGGGAGCGACGATGCCCGCCCTGTCGTACCCTTCCAGTGTGCGAATATGGACCGTAAACGACCTCGATGTCGTGGCAGGACCAGGCTTTCGGTCGATCACACGGCACGACAGCCCCCAGCGCACCAGCTCGTAGGCAAGGGTCAAACCCGCGGGGCCAGCGCCGACGATGAGAATTGAATCACGCGAAACAAGGCCTTGTGACATGGTAATCCTTCGTGCGGTACCTGTGGCGCCCAGTGACAATGGACCGCTCACCGGTATCGGACGTCGCCTATCCGTCACAAGAGAGCCGCTATTGCATTAGACCTCGTTCGTGAGACCATGGTCGCCGGGCACGACTCTCACATGGAACCAATGGGAATGGAATACGAAATTACCGGCAGGTACCTATCGAGCCACTTACCTACATCGCATGGTCGGGCACTTCGAGAACTGCGGTTTCAGCGAGACGAACACGTCCGCGGTTCCGATGACGACGCACACGGGCGAAGTGCGCTACTGCCGGTTCGTGACGACTGACCTCGGGTGTGGCTATGACAGCAGAGCAGGTGAAGAGTGATGACGAGGTGACCACCGTGCGTCGAACAGGGACATGCCGACTCCCACGGTGTTGCCGAGTCGGTGGAGGCGGCTGCGGTTGCTGTGGGTGGTGATGCAGCGACCTGTGATGGCTGGACAGACAGATGCAGTTCTGATCGCAGCCGAAGCGGGCGATCGCGGTTCTCCGAGCGCCTACAGTGATGCGTTGCAGCGCTGACGATTCTAGGTGGGCAACTCTGGTCGTTTTCGTGCCGCGGCCTCGACTTCAGGCATGTGATGCGCAGGAATCTTCGCCACTACGTCCCTGCGCGACGAGATTCGCAGCTTCGAGAATATGGCCGCGACTTGCGCGTCGATCGTTCGCCGGGATACCCCTCGAAGCTCGGCTATTGCTCTATTCGTGTACCCGGCCGCGACCAAGATTGCGATCTCGAGTTGGGGCTTCGATAGGGTGTGCCAGGGGGTCTCGGGTGCAGGGGGTGGCGCAGAGTCCATGATCAGCTCTCCGAGAGCGAGACGGTGCACCTCGTTGCCCGCGGAGCTGAGTTGGGCACCGCGTTTTTCGGCAGCTGTGTAGGCCGCACTGCCGAGTTCTTTGCGGGCGACGGCCGCAGCTCGGCGCGATTGGTCAGCGAACGTGCCCATCGACGCGATGTCGACGCCCAGGCGGGCTCGCACGGCACTCACACCTCCGACAAGGTAGGCGATTTTCACTGCCGCAGCCCGATTCCGGTGGTGGTCGCTGCTGTGGGTAGTGATGAGGGCTGCCAACGCCCAGATCCACAACTCAACCGCCCATGCCGCGCCCCACTGATCACGAACTAGCAGCTGATGGCTCATCGCGTGACGCAGGAGATCCAACGCCTCTTTGGGATCGCCGTGCTCGATCAGAACGACTGCCCGGCTCAGCTCAGCCCAGGAGGCCGCCCACTCCGCGTCCGATGCTCTGGCGTGTTCGAGGCAGCGCTCGGATATCTCGTGCGCCTGTTGTGGTGATCCCAGAAGGCCCGCCGCGAAGCCAGCGAACATGCCGGCCATCATTTCTCCGCCGGGATTGCCGAGGTCATGAAACTTGTCACGGGCCCGCTCGAGCACAGTGACCGCTCTGGGATCGCGGTTGTGCATGAACTTCTCAGTGCCGATAGCCAGTTCCAGCTGCGGGGGAAAACCGAAGTCGGTTTCCGGCTTGTCTCGCCAGCCGGCGCGGTCGGCATCGGGGAAGAATGCGGCGACGCAGTCCTCAAGCATGCGGTTGGCGTCGTCGGATTGTCCTTGGCGCACGGCCATCCACGCGGTCGTCGACCTGGCAGCGACCTGCAGTGCGGTAGGTTGCGGGGTTGCCGCCTCGGTGGCGGCCAGACACCGCTCGGTCCAGCGGCGGATATCTTGCATCCTCCCTCGCACGAAGGGGACGCGAAGGGCGATCAGTCCCATACAGATTTCCAGACCCGCCTCCGCCGTGCTGGGCGACGTCAGGGAGGTCTCGATAGCGGTGAGGATGTTGTCCCAGGATGCCCTGGCCCAGTCCACCAGGTCTCGTTCGTCCGGACTGAACCAGCGGGCGGCGGCGTCGGTGACTCGGTCTCGGTAGTAGCGCAGATGCCGGTGAGCAAGGCAGACCGATTGATCGACCCCGTCGCTCGTGCGTCCGCAGAGCTGTTGCCACGCGAACATCCGCAGACTCTCCAGCAGGCTGTACCGTACGGTTGATGTGGTGATGTGGACGGTCACCAGCGATTGATCGACGAGCCGCTCGAGCACGTGCTGGATCTCAGCCCGGGGCAAAGCCGTACGCGCCTGGCTGTCGTCGCAGTCGTCTGCATCGTCGCCGCAGACGGCTTGGATCGCGGCGAGGTCGGCCCCTACCTCTGCGGCGGCGGTGCTCGCGGCGTTGTCGTCGGGATTGGTGTCGTACCCCGCGGCGAAGACCGACAGGCGGTCGAACAGGAGTCGTTCCTGGTCGGAGCACAATTCGTACGACCAGCGGATGACATGGGTGACCCTCCTGTGCCGGGGATCGACTCCCGAGCGGGGCCCGGTCGACCAGTGCATCCGCTGGTCGTCTGCTCGGCCGCTGAGTTCATCTCGAATACCTGCCAGCGACTGGTATCGCCGCCGCGCGGCGGCCAACTGAATATAGAGAGGGTGGTGATGGACATGCCGGCAGATTTCCGCGGCGATCTGGACTTCGTCCTCGCCAGTGACCTCGTGGCCGGTGAGTTCGACGCGCTGCTGGAACAGAGCCAGAGCTTGTTCCTTGGTAAGCGGTGGAACGTTCTTCACGTGCTCATCGATCCAGCCAAGATGGGTCCGGCTGGTCGTCAGGACGGTCAGGTCCGGGACCGCATCGAGGAGATCGGTGACGAACTGCAGGAGAGGGTCGAGCACGTGTTCGCAGTTGTCGAATACCACGATGGTGCGCGGCGGGTGGCCTGCATCATCGACTCTGGTCAGAGTGTCGAGCAGAGCTTCCCACCCGGAGCGTTGGGAGAAGTCGGCTTCGATTACTACTCGGGTGGTCTCCCGTTCCACTGCGGCATGATCCGAGCCGGCCGGCAGCCGCGCCAGCCGAACCCAGTGCACGCGAACGCCGCTGTTGTTGGCTTTGACACGTCGGATCGCCTCCGCCGCCAAGCGAGTTTTCCCGATACCGCCCGGCCCGGTCAGGGTTATCAACCGCGTGCTCAGCAGTAGGTCATTGAGCTCCTCCAGCTCACGACTGCGGCCGACGAAGTTCTGAGTCGGCGCCGGTAAACCTCCCACACGCCCCGCCCCTGGTTCATGCATACGCCGAACTATACAGCCCGAAAAAGGATGGTCGGTCTTTATAGCGCTGCTGGCATTCGAAAGCTGGCGGTCGTCAACAGCTGTCACCACCCGAGCAGAAACAGCTCATAGCGGTGCCGCTCGTCTCGATACGGACGCCTTGTCATGCCGATCGACGCCCGGGTCTGCTGCGCGAACTGTCGACTGGCGCCAGGCAGGGAACTGGCGCAGCGCTCGCGAACGGTCAAGATAGGTAAGTAACTCTGTAGGTAGTAGCCTATGCGGCCGCAACTCTGAGCGTGAGGCAATAGTGCCCCGCAATCGGTGCACGCCGCCGGCCGGTGCCATTACTACAGCCGACGACCGTTTATGCGAAGCCATGAAGGCGGTGCTCGGCAATAGGTAGGTACAACCGTCGGTAATTCTCTATTCCTGTGGAGGCGACGGCTATGGCAATGTGTCGCTGGTCCGCGTCGATAAGTTGCTGGGCGCTTGAGCTGAGGACGATAGTGGTCGTCGCGAAGTAGTTGGTGTGACGACCTCGCTCCCTGCACCGGGCGCCGACGGCGCTACTGGTTGTCTGGGCCAGGACGGATCGGTTGTGTCATAACAGCTGAGCTGCGAGGCCATCGAGCACTGGGAGGGTAAGGATGCAGGCCGGACGACCGAGTAGAACTGCCATGGCGGTAGCGCACGCACGTGCATACCATCAGATTGCCGAGGAGCCACGGGTATTCACCGATCCGTTCGCCATACCGATCCTCGGCGAGTCCGTCATGACCGAAACCTATGTCGACCACGGTCTCGACCCAGAACTGGTTCGTCACCGGCGATTGTTCATCGCAGCGCGCAGTCGATTCGCCGATGACACCGTCGCGGCCGCAATCGTTCGGGGCACGGATCAGGTCGTGATCCTTGGCGCGGGGCTTGACACCACCGCCTACCGCCATTCCAACACGAATGTGCAATTTTACGAAGTTGATCACCCAACTACCCAGGAGTGGAAGCGGCGTCGACTGTCACAGGCCGGGATCGCGATCCCGGACGCGCTAACCTTCGTTCCGGCTGATTTCGAGAATACAACGCTGGCAGCCGGATTGGCAGGTGCAGGGCTGGACAGCAATCGCAGCGCGGTGTACGTCTGGCTCGGCGTTGCTGTGTACCTGACTCGAGCGTCAGTCGACGGTACCCTCCGTTACATCGCCAGCCACGGCAAGTCTGAGCTGGTCTTCGACTACTTCTACCCTATCGCCGCGACACCGCACGATCCTACGGCCGCACAGCTACAAGCACGCGCCAATCGAGTCGCCGAGGCAGGCGAGCCGTGGCTTACGTTTTTCACCTCGGACGAAGTCCGCGACAGCTTGGTGTCCGTCGGCTACAGCCGTGTCGAAGACCGCTCCGCGACAGAGCTGCTCACGTTCTACGGTGTCCCGACAGACGCTCCCGCATCGAATGCGGGACCGCACCTGGTTCATTGCGGCACGGCGTGACATTGTCCACTGCCCATCTCATCACCGCGGACTAGCGTCGCTACCCATGGACGTTGGCAACGGCATGGCGAGCAGGGTAAGTCTGCGAAGTTGTTGCATTCGTGGTACGGCCGCAGATGCGAGTGGGCCTTCTTCGGGCTTCCGTGCCAGTCGCGCCGTCAGGGTGACTGTGCCGTCATGGCGGCCGTTCGCCTCGGCCGTCGGTCGTCTACGCGATCATGGCAGCGCACTTTCACCGAGTGCAGATCCATCTGTTTGTGGCGTGATGGCAGTCTCCAAAGGTCCGTACGGTCGTCGACTAGGTTGTAGCGGCCGCCGACGGTAGGCGGGCCGACCCACCGATGGCACCAGCAAGACCTGAATCCTCCTCCGACGCCGCGCCGATGTAGCGGTACGCCGCGCGCTGCTCCTGCCGGTCCGGCTACTGGTGTACGCCAGTGATGATCGCTGTCGCGCGATTTGCCTACCCGCATGCGGCTACTTCGGTGACGGTGAGTGCAGAACGTGCTCGTACTACGCGATTACCCGACCGTGGGCCATTTGCGATGAAAAAGGTACCCAGCGTGGGTGACTTTTCCCGGGATCTGTCGGCGGCGCGGACGGTGCGGGTGCAATTCGACAAAATGTGTACAAAGTGGGTACCAAAACAGCGTTGACACACACATCTTGCTGCCGAAGACTGCTAGTAGTTCAAACATTCAGCATCTGATCGAATATTGCAGTGGCCTCGGTCACGTGATATCGCATCTGTGCAGGGATGTGTAGGGCTGCCAATTCGCCGGGGGCGGTGGGGAAGTCGTGTATGTCGTGCTGGGTTGCGTTCTGCGCGGGTACCGACTGTTTCGATCGCGCCTGCGGTTGGCGACAAATAGAAGACGGCCCGATATGAAACGCAGCCTTTTACTTTCGGGCCTTCAGGACTGATACGCGGATGGTCGTGCGTCAGTAAAGAAAGGAAATCCTAACTCATGGACATTCTCGGGCTCGCCTACACCGTTTCCAGCATCGTCAACAACGGCATACAGATCCTCATCGGGGGGCTGAACCTGCTGCGGTCATTCGGCTTGCCGGTCTGACGGTCAGACGGGATCTGGTCGTTTGCCGCTGCGGTCCGGGTCTCGGGCGTCCTCACGGGTTTCCGGGCTCGACGATGAGCCCGGGAACCCGCGAAGACGTCATCACACATGCGGCGTAGATCCCGCCACCAATGCTTGTGGCTTTCGAAAGAGGAATTGTGTTGCGACGCTTGTTTGCTCGATCTGGCTGGAAGATGCTGGCTGGCGTTCATGGCCTGATGCCGGCGGCGCGTGGGATGGATTGCTCTGCTGGTGCTGCTGCGCTAGTCGGCGATGCCCGCAGCGTTGGTGTGGGGGTGGGCGCGTGAGCAGGCATCGGCGCCGTCGTAGGAGCGCCCGGGCTGGCGCATGGGGTGCGGTCGCGGTGACGACTGCGGCGGTCATGGCGACCGGCGCGGGAACGGCGGCCGCAGAAGAGCCTGTGCCGTTGCCGGGCTGTCCGGCGCTGCTGGTGTTGGGTGTGCAGGGGACCTCGGAGTCCTCGCCGACAGCGTCCCCGAGTGTCGATTCCGGGATGCTCGGCCATGTATTCGGCCCAATGCTCGCCGAGGGCGCGAGCGTGGATCGGGTCCTCATTCCCTACCCAGCGAGTTTCGGTGGTGTGATCGGCACCGGGCCGGGGGTCGACCCGTTTGCGGCGTCGACGGACCAGGCGCGTGCCCGCTTGGATGCCACCGCCGCCGAGGTTGTTGCCCAATGCCCGCACACGCAGATCGGCGCGGCAGGGTTCTCCGGTGGGGCGGCCGTGATCTCGGAGTTCGCACGAGACGTCGGCGCGGGTGTCGGTCCGGTGCCTGCAGATCGGGTTGCCGGGGTCGCGTTGCTGAGTGATCCGACCCGGCCTGCCGGGGGTCAGCAGCTTCCGGGCCGGCCGGGGCAGGTGTCGCCGAGCGCGCCCCCGGGCACCGACGGTGCGCACACTTCGCAGGTGCGGCTGGCGCCGGTGCCGGCCAGCGGTGGCATCGCCGATAACGGCACTGATTTCGGTGACTTGGCAGGGAGGGTAGGCGAGTTCTGCGCTTCCGGTGATCTGGCGTGTGACGCACCCGGTCACGCGGCTGCGCTGCGCACCGCTGCAGGGCTCGCCGCCCAGGCGGACCTGCGTGATCCGCTGACTGCTGCCTCGAGCCTGGCAGGTGCCTGGGGCCAGACAGTGACTGAGGCCAGCAACACGGTGGTGCTCTCGGACGTAAGTGTCGAAAACGGCCAGGTGAATTACGCACCGGCGGAGACGGTTTCGCAGCGGCTGGCCGATGCCGCCGATCCGCGCACGCCCGCCGCGTCACCGGAGCAGACGCAGGCCGCAGCGGAGAAGGTGGCGCAAATCGTCGCAGCGATCGCCGCGGACCCGCTGGGGCAGATTCCCCGTCTGGCCGGACAGATCGGCGCTGCGATCGGTGCGGAACTTGCCGCCAACGCGGACCTGCTCAACCCCGCCACGTGGGCGCATTACGCGACGGTCCCCGTCGCCCACACCGGATACGCAGCCAACGGACAGACCGAAGCGGCGGCGGACTGGCTCGCCGCGCTCTCGCATGACCTGTCGGAGACCGGTCAATGAGTGCCCACGGCGATCAACCGCACAACCAGAATCAGGGTCGCTCGACGCGCGGTTGGCTGGACCTGTACGGGATGCCCACGTGGGGTTTGCCCGCCGCGGATCTGCCTGTCGCGGAGGACGGGCTGGCCGGGATCGAACGCCGTGAGAGCTTGGCGGGTGAATTCGATCTGATCCGCCGGATCGTTCGGGCCGCGGCCGCCGCCAGCTGCTCGGAGGCCGAGTTCGCGCGCCGGCTGCGGACCCCGAAGGTGATGCTGCAACCCCGGCTGAGCGCGGTGGATAACAGTGTCGTCGGGTATGGGTTGCGGGATCCGCGGACCGCGCACATGGGCCCGGAAGTCTCTGATCGCGAACTCGGCTCGGATTGCCTGCTCGCCGAGTTGCGCCTGGAATGGGACACCAGTGATCAGGCTCGGCTGGAGGCCTCGGCCGAGTGGCGGCAGGTCGGCATCCTCGGCCGGTGGCAGCGGGAATCGGTGGTGTTGACCTCTGCGGTGATGTGGCGGCGCGCGGTCGCGGATGCCTCGGCCTTCCACGACTGGCTGCAGGGGCTGGATGACTGGGACCATCACAGCTGGCAGTGGGCAGCGGGACGGGTCGCCGGGGTGCTGGCGATCTGGTCGTTGCGCACCGAACCCGGCTCCGGTGGCCCGTTGGCTGCCGCGTCGGAGCAGCTGGCGCATTCGGCGTGGATGGCAGGTGCCCGTCGTCGCCCGCAACACGGTGAGGTTCCCGCGCCGGGTTTGGCGCGCACAGCCTATGTGCTGGCCCAGCAGTCCAGTCGCGCGCGCGATGTGGAGTGCGAGGCGCTGCTGGCCGGGAAGCTCACCGCATCGGTGATGAGTATCGCGAAGAGCTATCGCCGTCGCGGCTGGCTGGGCGGCGCGATAAGACTGACGGAGAAAGCGCTGACGCCGCTGCACGACGTCGAACGCCAACTGCACGAGCAGCTCGATTCGCTGCCGCGCGAGGACGACGGTTCGGTCGGGTAGTGCGATGTCCGGCTACCACGGGACCGACACGATCGCAGCCGCGGTGCACTCCGCGCGCGCGGTGATCGACGCCGCGCAGGCCAGCGCCGGTGGTGTTGTGATCGTTCTGTTGCGTGAGGGTCGCTCGGTGGCGGTGCTGTGGCAGGCCGGTGGCGAGCTGGAGTTCTCCGCGATCACCGCGGCCGCGCGGCAGGCGAGCACGGCGGTGGTGATCGTGGTCGGGACCCCGCGGGCTCTGGGTCCGATCCTGACCCACTTGGACGCGCTACAGGCGCAGCTGTCGGCCGCCGGGATCACCGACCTGATGGCCGTCCACATTTCCAGCCTCGACGACGGCGCCGCCGTGGTGGGTCTGACCCACGCCCGTGATCGGCTCATGCCCCCGGCACGCCGCACAACGCCGCGACGCTGGGGTCGGCTCACCGCGATCCTCGGTGCGCGCCGCAACGCCAGCCAGAGCAGGAGAGCGTAATGCCTGATGAGATTACCGATCCGAGTATCGCCGCTGCACCGTTGAGGCGACGGTGGACGGCGCTGAGTGTGCTCGCCGCCGTCGCTTCGGTCGTCGCGGTGGTCGCAGTGGGGTGGGCGGCGTTCTGGTCGCCGGCAGCCGAGCCGGTGGGGTGCCGAACCGACACGGTGATGCTCATGCCCGCCACGGTCCCCGACGAGAGCAACGGATGCGTCGGCGGAATCGGTTGCCTGCTGTGGCCCGAGACGGGTGTGCCGATGGGGGTGAACAGGTGAGTGCGGATGTGCTGATTCTGGCCGCGTTGCCGGTCGCGGCGGTGAGCATCAACTGCGCGATCGCTGTCGCCGCCTCGACACCCCCGGCTGCCGTACCCACGGAGACACGCGGGACGGCACCTCGAGGCGAGGTGACGACGTGATGGGCGTGCCCGGCGTGCTGTATCCAGGCGCGATCGCGGCAAGCACGGTCGTGGTGGTGAATGTGGCGCTCGTTGCCGGCGGGCATCAACCCCGCACCGAAGCCCGCGACCGCGTTCGTCTGCACGGGAGCCGGCGCCGATGAGCATCCCGGATGGCCCCGATCAGGCCCCAGAAGCCGACATTGTCACCCCGACAACGAATTCGGTGCCGCGTGGCCAACCGGCGGGGGAGAGCGCGGCGTGGGTGCTGGTGGAGACCCTCGGTGAGAGCGCGCCGCGGTGGGTGGTGGCCGAGGGGGCGCATCCCAAACGGTTCACTCGCCTCTCCCGCACCCGTCTGGCGGGCAGCGCCACGGTCGCGCAGCATCTCCCGGCGATCATCGAGCAGACCGTCAGCAGCCGCGAACCGCAAGTACGGTCGATCTACACCCCGTCCGGTGCGGGGATGCGCGTGTTCGCTGTCCCCGTGCTGGGGCCCAGGCAGCAGGTGTGGGCGGTGCAGTTGTGGGCGGGTCCGCGTGGTAGCGCGGTGCCGCTGCGGCCGGAAGTCGGTGCGCTGATCTGGACCGCGGCAGGCGGCGGGTTCGTGTCCACCACCGCCGAGCTGGAGCGGCAGCTCGACAGCGATTCCGTACGTGCGGCCACCCGCACGTTGCCGGATCTGATGCGGCACGTCGAGCGGTTCGACGACCGGGCCGGGTTTCTCCGGCTGTTCGGCGACAGCAGCGAGCCGCGGATATGGTCGGGCACAGCGGTCACTGCTGGAGTGATGAGTCAGGCGCGGCGGCAGTTGTCGATCGCCGCGTACGGCACAGGTGTCGGCCGTGACCGCGCCGTCCGTGCGGTCGTGGCCGACATCAGTGCCGCGCATCCGCCACCGGCCCCCGGAATGACGACACGGCTGATCCGTACTGTGCCCATCCCCGTCCAGCACGCGATCGGTTTACTGGATCTGCGGACCGGGCTTGTGCACGAATGGATCTCCCAAGGACCGCCGCCGCTGGATCGTTGGCTGCAGGAGGTCCCGACCATCCATCCCGAGGACCTCGGCGGGTTGGCTGTGCTGCGGGCACAGCTGCTCGGCGGCGTGGAATTTGCCCGCTGCCACTGGCGGATGCGCTGGGCCGGCGACGCGGACTGGATGATGGTCCAGGCCCGCTGGACGGTGCTGACCCGTGGCGATGCACCGCAAGCGATGCTGGATGTGTGGTTGCCGTCACCGCGGCGCGCACGCCCGACCCGGCGCCACCACCCGGATCAGCAGCCCGCGAGCCCCACCCGGTCGGAGGCCTCATGAGCCTCGATCACACCCACACCACTGCGCCGACACCACCACCGCCGCTGCGGTCGGGGCGGCATGCCGGGTTGAGCGTGGCTCAGATCGCGACCCGGTTCACCGCCGGGCCGCTCCCGGTGCGGATCACCGCCTACGACGGGTCAGCGACCGGACCCGCCGACTCCTCGATCGGGCTGCATCTGGCCAATCCGCGTGGGTTGACGTATCTGGCGACCGCGCCGGGGGAGCTGGGGTTGGTGCGCGCCTACATCGCCGGCGACCTGCGACCGATGGGGGTGCCCGACGGCGACCCCTACCGGCTGCTGGCGGTGCTGGTGCGGGACCTGAAATTCACGCGACCACCCGCGCGGGAACTGGCGCGGATCGCCGCGGGTATCGGCTGGCGAACCCTGATCCCCGTCGCGCCGCCCGGACTGGAGGCACCGCCGCGGTGGCGGCGAAACATACTGGGGTCGGCGCATTCTCGCGCCCGCGATGCGGCCGCGGTCGCTCATCACTACGACCTGCCCGCCGCGTTCTACCGGCTGCTGCTGGGTCCCAGCATGGTCTACACCTGCGCGGTGTATCCCCACGAGTCCGCGTCGCTGGATGTGGCGCAAGACAACAAGATGCGGCTGATCTTCGACAAGCTTGCGCTTCGCCCTGGGGATCGGGTGCTGGATATCGGTTGCGGCTGGGGGTCATTCGTGCGCTACTGCGCGCGTCGCGGCGTGCACGCCCTCGGAGTCACCCTCTCCCGTGAACAAGCACAGTGGGCGCGCGAAGCGATCACCACTGAAGGGCTGGCGGGGCTGGCGGAGGTCCGCCACGGCGACTACCGCGATATCCGCGAGGTCGGGTTCGACGCGATCACCTCGATGGGGGTGACCGAGCACATCGGTCTGTCAGAGTACGGCCGCTACTTCGGGTTCATCCGCCGCACGCTCGCTGCGGGTGGACGGCTGATCAACCACTGCGTCACCCGCCCCGACACCCGGGCCGCGGCCCGCGGTAGCGCGTTCACTGACCGGTACCTGTTCCCCGACGGCGAACTCGCCGCCCCCGGCCGGATCATCAGCGGCATCCACGACGCAGGCCTCGAGGTCATCCACGCCGAGAATCTGCGCAGCCACTACGCGCTGACGCTACGCGACTGGTCCGCGGCGCTGGCCGCGCACTGGGACCAGGCCGTCGCCCTGGTCGGTGCACCCACCGCCCGCGCGCATGCCCTGTTGTTCGCCGGTGGACGGCTGCGGATGGAAGGCGGCTACGTCCAATGCCACCAGGTGCTGGCGGTGCGCCCCGACCGCACCGGTACCCCGATACCGCTGAACCAGTGGTGGGACCGCAACGGAAAGGCAACCCTGTGACAGCGAACTCTTGTATGGCCCAGCGGTGGGGGCTAGGCGCGATGCCCGCCAGCACCGGTAGCGCGCGCTCAGCATCCTCCTTGAGGAGGCTGGTGATCATGCCCACGGACGCGGCCGCAGCGGCGGTCCGAGGCTAATTCGGGGGTCATGGGTGCGGGGTGTTCCCGTCACACAGCACATCAATCGATCACGGCTGGAGCGGGTATCGACAGCTGATGCGGTGAGGCAACAGCATGGATTCAACAAACACACAGATCAAGGTCGCCGTCATCGGCGCCGGGTTCGGCGGGTTGGCGGCGGGCATCGCGCTCAAGCGCGAACACATCAACGATTTCCTGATATTCGAAGAAGCCCACGATCTCGGCGGCGTCTGGCGCGAAAACACTTACCCGGGATGCAATTGCGATGTCCCCGCACATCTGTATTCGTTGACCGCGCAACCCTATCACGGCGATGTGCGCTACCCCGGCGGCGCGGACACCCTCGACTACCTGCACCAGGTCGCCCACGACCAGGGGCTGGATCCGCATCTGCGGTTCAACACCGCCATCGCGTCAGCCTCTTTCGACGAAGACCACGGCGGCTGGACCCTCGTCACCGCCACCGGACAGATCATCCGCGCCGAGATCGTCATCTGCGCCACCGGAATGCTGCATCGTCGCTATCTACCCGACATCCCCGGCCGCGACGATTTCACCGGCCCCTGGTTCCACTCCGCGCAATGGGACCACCGCCAAGACCTGACCGGCCGCCGGGTCGCGGTCATCGGCACCGGCGCCAGCGCCGTGCAGCTGATCCCAGAACTGGCCGCCACCGCGGCGCAGGTGCAGGTCTATCAACGCACCCCGACGTGGGTGCTGCCCAAACCCCGCGCCCGATTCGGGCGTGCCACCCGCTGGCTCTTGCAGCGAATACCTCTGGCGCACACGGTGTATCGCGCGGCCGTCTATTACGCCGCGGATCTGGTGCTGGCGCCGATCATGACCGGCGGCTGGTCGGCGCGCCCCGCCGAATTCGCCGCCCGCGCCCACTTGTTCTGGCAGGTCCGTGACCGGCAGCTACGGGCTGCGCTGACTCCCACCCACCCGATCGGCGCGAAACGAATTCTCCTGTCCAGCAACTACTGTCGGGCTTTCGGCAGAGACAACGTCGAGCTGATCACCACACCTATCCGCAGTGTCACCGCCACCGGGATCCGCACCACCGACGACATCATCCATGACGCGGACGTGATCGTCTATGCCACGGGGTTCACCGCCACACAGTTTCTGGCTCCGATGGTTGTCTCCGGCCGGGGCGGACAGCTCCTGCACCAGCACTGGGCCGACGGTGGTGGAACCTTCCTCGGTGTGGCAGTGCGCGGCTTCCCCGATTGGTTCATCCTCGCCGGACCCAACACCTTCAACTCTGCCGGCAGCAGCATCGACATGAAAGAACGTCAGCTGCATTACATTACGGCGGCGATCCGGTTGCGCGAGCAGTCCGGCGCGGCTGCGCTCGAGGTCAGTGAGCAAGCCACGCGCCGCTACACGATGTGGCTGCACGCCGCGCTCGCCCGCACGGTCTGGCCCACCGCGGGCTGCCCCAGCTGGTACAAGGACACCGCCGGGCGTATCACTGCCCCGTGGCCGTCGACCGCCCGCGCCTACGCGCGCATGACCCGCCGCGATCCCGCGCTCGACCTCGTTCCCGTCCGCGTCGGCGGCCAGGTACGCCGACCGCCGCGACATGAATGCCGGCTCCCGCATCCACAAGCCAGCAACACGAGCGCCGGGACGCCCACCACGGCCACATCATCACCTGAATCGAGGACCCACCCGTGACCACGACAACCCCGCCTGACGGCCGAGCCTATCTGCGTTCCCTGCATTCCACCACCGTGCACCGCCCGGCGAGCGCCGCGCTGCGACACCGCATCGCGGGAACCGGCCTGCCCGAAAAGGAACGCGTCCGCGACATCATCCACAACCTCGGTGACCTCCCGGTCCCCGGCCGCAGCTACACCGACACCGCCCGCCACGGCTACACGCTCATGGCCCAGCTCGTCGCCGCGCTCGGAGGGTCGGCCACCGCCATCGCCCGCGACTTCGACTTGTTGTGCGCCATCTACGATCACTCCGCGATCGAAGCGCCGCGGCTGCTGACCGTCCTGCACAGCTTCAACCTCGGCATTACACCCGTGCTGAACCTCGGCACCGGCACCGCATACCAGCGTGCCTGCCTGGACGCGCTCGAGGACGGCACCGCCAGCGGGGCGTTCGCAGGCACAGAACTCGGCCACGGCACCGACCTGCTCGGGGTGCAGACCCAGGCGATCTGGCAACCGGGCCCGCGGCGGTTTCTGCTGCACACCCCCAGCCCGGACAGCATCAAATTCCTGCCGAACATCGCTGAGGAGACCGTATCCAAGATCGGTGTGGTCTTAGCCCGGCTGCTGGTCAGCGGCGTAGACGAAGGCGTGTGGCCGTTCCTGGTCGTCCTGCGTGGCCCCGACGGCACCCTCACCGACGGTATCGAACTGCGGGCGCTGCCGCCGTCGGTCGGTGGACCGGAAATGGACCACGCCGGATTCCGGTTCCGCGAAAAGCCACTCCCCGAAGACGCGCTGCTGTGCGGGAACCTGGGTCGCTTCGACGAAAACGGCCAGTTCCACTGCGAGCTCAACCGGCACGAGCGTTTCCACGCCAGCATCGGCACCCTGCAAACCGGCCGCGCGCTGTATGCCGGTGCGGCACTGGCCAGCGCGCGCGCCGGCTGGTGCATCACCACCCGCTACGCCCACCAACGCCGCACCGCAGGCGGTGTGCTGCTCGGCGAGCGCGACGGCATCCGGCGCAGCCTCATCTCCTGCGCAGCCCAGATCGCCGCTGCCACCGCACTGACCACCCTCACCCGAGCGAGATTCACCAGCACCGAACCCGACCCCACCGCCGCACCCATGGCGATGCTGGCCAAACCCCGGGCCACCGACACCGCCGCCCACGTACTGGAGATCTGCCGAAGAATCACAGGCGCACAAGGGCTTTCGGGGCTCAACTACCTCGGTGACTACACCCTGCGCGCCGCTGGGATGGTCACCGCCGAAGGAGCCAACTCCGCGCTGCTGGTGGCTACCGGCCGCACCCCCGCGCTCGTCGCCGCCGGACGCGCACCCCGGCATATGGACATCTCCCAGCTGCAGGTCCTCGACACCCCTGATGGACTGCCGTGGTGGAACGCCATGCTCCACGAACGCGAACAGGCCATCGTCGCCGCCGCGAAAACCGGAACCCTCACCGGAGTCGCCGCGATCGGACCCGACTCCGCGGCCACCGAAATCGCGATCGCGGTCACCGACCGCCTGACAGCCGACGCGCTATTCGCGTGCGCCGCCGAAACCGACGAGCCCCAAGCCAAAACAATCCTCACCGACCTCGCCGCCGTGTATGCCCTCGAGCGCATCAACACCCACGCCCGCTGGTACGCCGCCCACCACCAGCTACCAGCCAAACGCGCCACCGCCATCGAGCACCAGCTCACCACCCGATACACCGCGCTCGCCCCCCACCTGAGCACAACCCTGCTGGAAGGTTTCGACGTCCCGCGCCTGCCAGCACTCATCGACCAACCCGACTACATCACCGCTTGGACCACACAACTGGGCTGGCACACCTCCGACTTCGCCGACACCACCACAGGACACCCGCGCTAGACCCGCAATCCGCGCACCGTCATCCACATCGCCACACCCGGACCTCGCCGCTGACCAACCATCAGGAGTCCTATGTGGAACTGGAGCAAGACTGTCGCAGACCATGCAACAGCCGCGTCTTTTATCGGCTGGCGGCGACACCCCGCAGAACACACCACAGCGGCGGTCCCTCAACGCAAGCGGCGGAAACTCAGAGTTCGGCTGCGGCGCAGAATCTCCCGCCACCAACACAAGCCGAACTCGAATCCACCGGCTCCAAATGGTCCCGAGCGGTAACTAGTTAGGAAAGCCTGTCCGCTTCGATCGAATCCGCTGAAAGCGCATCCTCGCCCGCTCCAGCCAGCCACGCGGTCGGCGACTGCTCGGGCGAAGGGGCGGCAGCGGCGGAAATAACTGCTGGAACCGGACAGCATCATCGGCAGCCTGTGCACGGATCCAGGCGCTGTCCTGGCAGGTGTAGACGAGCGGCGGCGAGGTGTGGTGTAGGCCAGGCACCCGGAATGACTCCAAGTACGCCAGGTCGCTGTCGCTGACGCCGTCTATTTCTTCCATGGCCGGGTCCCCTCCTGGTGGTGACACCGAGCTCCGCCCCGTTGGTGCTGCCCGGTGTGATTGTGCTGTCGCTACAGCGTAACGGCTGAGATCAGGCTCTACCGCTGCGTGAGCAGATGAAACCGGGAGACTGTCCCAGCTCGGCTGCAAAACTCCGCCGCGGCCGCAGCGACCAGCTCACGACTGCCGGGTGTGGGGGCGACACACACCAGTCGAGGTGACGAAGTCTGATGTGTAAGCGCAGATCCGGCGCTGTCTCTTTGGGGGGAAGGCGACAGCGCCGGTCGAGAACTCTGCTCGGGTATCGGCCGGATTGCCCGGCGAATTAGAGTCTCGAATTTCTCGCCAGCAGAAGAATTGCTCTGCCGTATCACACGGTACTCCGCGCTGATAGCGGTGTGTCAATGCCTGAAGCACACCCGCTTTGGGTGTCTTTAGCGGCTTTCGTTTCATCTGAAAATGTCACCCAGCGCGGGTGTGTTTCGAAGTGGGAGTCGATACGGTTCATCAACCGCAGGCATACGATGACGGTTCTCGGTGTTCGATGCTCGATTGCGCAAATACCAGAGCAGCCAAACGATCACCGTTCTGCGGCCATTCGTTATTGCGGTGAACGGCTGATGGGCATACAGTACGAGTGCGCCCTTTTTCGATGGGTTTCCCGGTATCTCGCTGGTGGCGGAACTGGATGCAGCGTCGTTTCACTCTCGGCTCGCGGTCGATGAGGTCGAGCGGCTTTCCCGTATCGAGTGAATTCCACGCGGTGCAGGGGTGTCGGTTGCCGATGCCTGGCAGTTGTCGCCGGGACCGCGGATTACCCCGTTCGCGTTCCAGTCGAGCGCGGTCGCTGTGGCGTTCACAAGACTCATCGAATGAGGAGTGTCAGACAATGGACCAGCGTAAGCGAGGTCGCCTCCGGCGAGCTGTGTTGCTCGGTGCGCTGCCGGTGGGTATGTCCGTCGCGTTGAGCGGAGTCGGCACTGCCGATCCTGGACAGGGCTCGACGCCGGTGAGCGGATATCACCTCACGGTGCCGGCGGGCAGCACGCAGGTGCTGGCTTCGGAACCAGCAGTGGCGTCATCGCAGGCTACTGCGGCTGAAGCAGTTCCCCTCCCCGCGCCGATGCCCGATCCGATGCCCGACATCGCACATAGCATCGTCGGCGCGATCACCTCGATGGTCGAGGCATTCGCTGGTTTCCTCGGCCATTTCCTCGGATGGCCGCCGCTGTCACTGGGAGGCGGGCGGTGAACCCGCAGGCCGTGCGTCGCAGTCGAGGACAGCGAGGCCAGTTCGTCTCCTTCCCACACGGTCACTGTGTTGGCGGCCGACACCAAGCTCGCGGCCTCATGACTGACCCCCGCAAATATCTGCCCACGCTGACTGATTCGTGCTGGTGAAGCCGGAGCGAGGATCTGAGGAACCTATGACTATTCAACGCAAGCCGATGCTGGCGTTCGCGGCGACAGCTGTCGTCGCCGCGCTCGCCGCGGGACCGGCATATGCCGCCCAACCGGGTCTGGAGTCGCCAGGACAAGGACAGCCCGGTTTGAGCACGACACCCCCGCCGCCACCGCCTCCTGCGCCGCCGGAGGACACCCCGACGGTTGTCGATCTGCTGCCCAAACCCGCCCGGCCGCGCCCGAGTCAACAGACGCAACCGGTGGTCACGACGCGGCCGCCTGCGCCGGCACCCGAAGCGGATGACGAGGCCCAGGCGCAGCAGGCCGAGGAAGCCCCCGCCACCGAGCCGGGTCCGCCGCCTCCTCCGCCGCCGCGGACGATGCGGACGATGCGGTTCGGAACCGACACGGTGGTGGTGCCGGATTGGGTTCCGCCGGAGGCGCAGGCTGTGGCGCAGGATCTGGCCGACACCGCCGAGTGGTGGATCGCGGCCGGATTCGACGCGGCCGGGTTGCCGATCGATCAGTCCGACCGGCGCGCGGCCGCGACGATGGTCGGTGGTGTCGCTGGTTGGAGTGTCGGCGCCGGCGCGGGCGGGTTCGTCGGCGGTTTGGCGGGCTGCGCGGCGGGCATGGTGGTCGGCGGTGTCGCGGGCGGTGTGATCGGCGGCGCCGTGTCGGCGGGAGTCGCGGCGCCGCTGGGTGCGTTCGTCGGCGGTGTTGTCGGATGCATGACCGGCGCTGCGGTGGTGGGGATTCCCGCGACCGTCGCCGCGGGCGTCGTCGGCGCGGGTGTCGGCGCGGCCGCTGCCGCGGCCCTGGGCTCGGACACCCATCTCGATCCGGCCCAGCAGCCTGAGGACCAGACACCGGAAGACAGCCCGGATGTCCCCACTGAGCCGGAGCCGGAACCCGACATCGCGGCCACCGACGAGGAAGCTCCCGCAGAAACTGGCGAGGAGTGCGCGTGAGTACGCTGCCGCGGCGGCTGCTGGCGGCCGCCGCCGTCGGTGTGGCCAGCACCGCGGTGGTGGCTGGCGTTCCGGTCGCCGCGGCGCAACCGGCGACCGGTCAGGATTGTGCTGCGTTGCTGGTGCTCGGTGTGCAAGGTGCGGGGCAAGCTGCGGCGGACGCGGCACCCGACACCGACTCCGGGGTGTTGGGGCAAGTGTTTCGGCCGATGCTGGCCGACGCTCCGCAGGGATCGGTGCAGCGGTTGTATGTGCCGTTGGCTCTCGACCCGGCCGCTGCCGGTGGGGCCGGTGCAGGCGGCACGGCGTATTCGCGCGGTATCGAAGACGCGGTGGCGGCGTTGTCGCAGACGGCGTCGGATTTCGTGGCGCGCTGCCCAGAAGGTCAGGTCGCGGTAGCCGGGGCTGGGCAAGGAGCGCAGGTCGCGTCGCAGTTCGCGCAACTGGTCGCGCGCGGCGCCGGCGGGGTCCCGGCCGATCAGGTGGCGGGGGTGGCGCTGTTCGGTGACCCGAGCCGAAACCCTGCGGCAGCGCTGTTTCCCGGCCGGCCCGGCAAGACGGTTCCGGACGCAGCGCCAGGGACATCGGGCGGTGCGGTGGCGCGGATGCAGGCGTTGGCGCAGCAGCCGTTGACCGGCGGCGGGATCGGCCCCCAGCGCGGTGCGCCCACGGATTTCGGTGCCTTGGCCGGGCGGGTGGCGAGTTTCTGCATCGCCGGGGATCTGGCGTGCGACACCCCGGAGCAGGCACCGATCCTGCGAGTGGTCTCCAATATCGTCGCCGCGGCCGATCAGTCCGGCGGTGACCCGCTGCGGGCTCTGGCGTCGGTGACCCAGGCGTTGGCGTTCACCGCCATCAAGACCGTGACCAACGTGGTGAACAACGACATCCACGGCAATTCCCTTGCCTCGCTGTCACTGTCGACCAGGACGTCGCTGTCGGCGCGTATGGCGGAGGCGTCTGACCCGCGTACCCCGTTGCAGATCAACGACGTGTTGAAAGCGGTACTGAAAGTCGGCACGATCGCGTTGAATTCGGTGATCACGGTGGCCAAAGCGGTCATCACACCCACCAACATCGCCGAGATCGCTGCTGCCGGGTTGGCGAATCCAGCCGCCGGTTTGGCGGTGCTGGGGCAGAAGCTGCTGGGCGCGCTGCCGCAACTGGTGCCCCCGACCACGGTGTCGCGGCTGGTCAATCAGGCATTCGAAGCAGTGGTATCCAACGTCGCCGAGAACACCGGCCTGGTGGACACCACGACCGGGGTGAAATACAGCGACGCGATCACCAGCCGCGGCGCCTACACCGCCCACCCGGTCGCCGCCGACGGCGCCACCCCCGTGCAGTTCACCGCCGACTGGTTCAGCGCCCTCGCCCACGACCTCACCGCCACCAAACCGGCACCGAGCACGCCGCGCTCGTCCACGCCGACACCTGCGGCCGGAACCTCGACCACCGCCACGCCCACACCGGCGAGGAGTCAGACACCGAACGGGGGAGGGCTGTTCGAAACCTGGCCCCCACGCCCGCAGCCGACACCGTAAAGCAGTCCCGGCGCGCGGTCGCGTACGTGATCAGACGGAAGGAGGACCGTTGACCGACGACACCAGCGAATTCGCCGTCCCCGACGTGTACTCCGCACCGTCGGCCGAATGGCCTGAGCCGACCGATCTGGACGCCCTGTCCCGCCAGGCGTTCGTCCGCGCAGGCGCGGCCCGGCCGGACTACACCACGTGGCTGCCTCACCCCGCCGCCGCGCACCCGGCCGAGCCGACCGAGCAGCCCGCTGGTGTGCAGGAACCGCCGATCCGTCAGCGCCACATAGCATCGCGCCCGCGGCGGGGGGCGGTGGTCGGCCTGCTGTCGATGATCGGTGTGGCCGCCACCGTGTCCGCCGTTGTGTGGGTGTGGCCTGCCCAGCCCTCGCCCCCGACGGCATCGGCGCCTTCAACCGGTTCTCCCGCACCGGCGACCGCGCTGCCACCTACGTCTTCGACCGTGCCGGTGGCCTGGTGTGAGAGCCGATTCGGCCCGGAGCGGGTCAGTGGCAACAGCGCGGGATCGGCCGCGTCAGGGCCGGAGGTGATTCTGGCGCTGGAGTACGCGTACTACACCCGACGCGACGCCACGGCGGTGCGGACGTTGCTGGCGCCGGACGGGCGTTTCGGCAGTGACGCGGAGATCCAAGCCGGAATCGACGCCATCCCGACCGGCACCACCCATTGCGTGGACATCATCCCCGCCGGTCCGGATCGGTGGGCGGTCACCGTGACCGAGCGATGGCCCAACGACTCCAGAGTTGTTCACCGCCAATTCATCTCGACCACCAGCCGCGACAACCGCACCCTTGTGGTCGCGGTGGAACCGGCGTGAGGGGCGGCCGCGATGGACATCATCACCCGCTCCACCAACCACAACCGCCCCACTATCGCGGGTACGGGTCATGCACGCACACCGTCGGCGCGGGCGGTCGTCGCTCCGCCGCGCGCACTGCAGGCTCCGGTGTGGGATCGCCCGGTTCCGGTGCGCCCCAATGTGGTACCGGAGGGGCGTCCGCCGCTGCTGTGGTTGTTGGGCGCGCACGGTGGTGCCGGGACCACGAGCCTGGAGCGGCTGCTGGCACCGGCTGCGGATTGCCATCGCCGCTGGCCTGCCCCGATCGGTCGGGAGTCGCCGTATGTGCTGGTGGTGGCACGCGCGACCGTGTCGGGGTTGGCGGCCGCGGATGCGTTGCTGCGTCAGCATCATGCGGGCTTGGCAGGCGAGGGCAGCGTGGTGGGGCTGGTGACGGTCGCTGCGCGGCCCGGTCGTCTCCCGGCGCAGATCCGCCGCGACCGCGACCTCTACAGCGGACTGGTCGAGCACGTCTGGCACCTGGACTGGCACGAGGAATGGACACTCGCCGGTCACGACGCGCTGCCGGTGTGGACCCCCGGCGACCAACCCCCGGACTCAAAACACCGCGTCGACGCGCTCACCACCCCACCGGCGGATGTCCGCGAGCTCGGGCGCGAGGTGATCGACGCGATCACCAGCCTTCATCACACCGCGACCACACAGACAGGAGAAGGATCATGAGCTGGGTCCTGGCCGCCGCCGAGCACACCATCGTGCTTGCCCAAACCGAGAACTTCGCCCCCGAAGCACCGCCCGGCACAGAAGGCTTGAAGATGTTGGTGCGGTGGCTGATGTGGTTCGTGCTGCTGTCGGGGGTGAGCGCGATCATCTTCGCCGGTGGCCGTTTCGCGTGGGAGAAGTGGCACGGCGGCATGCTCGAGTCCCCGAAGATGGTCGTCGGCGCGCTGATCGGCGGCATCGTCGCCACCAGCGCCGGAACCATCATGAACCAGATCATCGCTCAGGGCTAACGGCTGATGATCGAGACGGTTCTGGCCTATAAGGACTTGCCGCCGGAGGTCACCGACCAGCTGCGGCAGATGTTCCAGTGGCTGCTGTGGGGGGTGGAGACCGGGTTGATCGCGCGTTTGGCCTGGGTCAGCGGGCGCGCCGGATGGGAGTACTTCCGCCCGCCCCCAGGCCCGCCAGCCGCACCCGCTGACGTGATGCGCGTGCTGCTGTCGTGGGTTTTCGCCACCGTCGCCTGGCCGATCGCCGGATCCCTGCTCATGGACCTCGCCCTCTAACCCGGACCTGTGTGAAAGAGACTGAGTATGAACATATTCCGCACAACTCCCGGCATAGGCGGCCTGATTCTCACGCTCGCTGCCGTGGTCGCGGTGGGCGGCTGCGGCCACGACGACAGCGAGCACCCGCCGGTCCCCGCCGGCCCGGATCTCGCGGCGGCCCCGGCCGATGTGCGGTGGGTGAACTACCAAGGTGTGCGCCTTCCGGTCGGCGCCGACGGCCCCCGCAACATCGATCCCAGCGCGGCAACAGGATTCAGCCACAGCCCGCAAGGCGCGGCGCTGGCGGCGATCGTGCACACCGTGCGGATGTCTCTGGCTCCGGATGAGCATTGGGCCAGCATCGCCGCCCACGAAATCGCGGCGGGCGCGGGCAAGGACGCCTGGGCCAGCTCCCGGGTGCTGCTGTCGATCCAGACCCCCGCCGACCCCGCCACCGCGCCACGGGTGCGCGGCTACACCCTCACCGACTACAACCCCGCCACCGCGCGGGTGGAGATCTACACCTCCTTCCCCGACGGCTCGATCGCGGTGAACACCGCGACGGTGGTGTGGGTGGCCGCCGACTGGCGCCTGCGACTGCCGGACCCCGACGCCACCGAACCCGCCGTACGAGAAGCAGCGACCCTGGACGCGGTAGTCAGATTGGAAGCGCCGCAATGACATCCGGTCAACACAAACCATCCCCCGGCCAGCGGCCGGTCAACGTCTGGACGGTGGCGTCGGTGTCACTGCTGGCGCTGATCATGATCGCCGCTTCGATCGCGTTCGCGGTGCGCCGCACCGACACCGCGACCAGCGCCAGCCCATCCGCCGCCACCGATACCACCAGCGCGCCGCCCGCGGTGACGGGCGAGGGATTCGATGTACCCGAGGTCGATGCGTTCGGCCGCCGCGTGGACATCCCCCGCAACCCGGCAGGACAGCTGCGCGACCAAACCGTTCGCGGTCGCCAGCCCAGCGACCCGGACTGGCTGTCCGCGCCGCCGGCCGGTTTGCGGGAGCCCGGTGGGTGGCAGCGTGTCCACGGCGCGGTCGTTCCGTTCTCGACCTCCGACGGCCCCACGAGGATCGGGGACGGGCTCGCCGCAGGCTATGCCCGCACGCCGCAAGGCGCGGCGTTGGCGGCAGCCGCGAGCGTCAACCAGGTCGCCGCCCGGCCCGGGGACCGCGCGGTCGTCGCCGCCCGCATGGTGTTGACCGCCGCCGACCAGGCCGCCTTCGACGCCGGCATCGCCGCGGGGAAGTTGCCGCGCCAGCAACCGGAGTCGGTGACCCGCACTCTGCTCGCCCCCGACGGTTTCCGCATCGACAGCTACGCCGCCGATCTCGCGGTGCTGCGGCTGGCCGCCCACGCCCAACGCGAACCCTCCGGCATCCGGTCATGGCTGACGGTGACGGTGCCGATGGTCTGGCACGACGGGGATTGGCGCATCCGCGGCAACGGCCGCCAGTTGCCGACCGAGACCGTCACA
The DNA here is from genome assembly GCF_015477605.1 of Nocardia amamiensis. GTDB lineage: Bacteria > Actinomycetota > Actinomycetes > Mycobacteriales > Mycobacteriaceae > Nocardia > Nocardia amamiensis_A. Next base: position 13,730 of record NZ_JADLQX010000044.1, on the reverse strand, counting down.
GATCTGACCGGGTGGACGCTATGGTCGTGATCGGGTGGCGTCGGGTCACCTTTACTGTCCTCGCGGCCATCGCCGTGATGGCCGGTGCCTGCGGTGGCGCCGCAGCCCAACCGGCCACCCCCGCACCACCTCCTGCCGATCCCGGAACCTCCACCACCTACGGGTTCGACCAGGTGTGCAATCAGATCCACGATGTGCTGTCGTCGATCCCCAATCTAGGTGGCTTCGCCGGGGATCTGGGGTCGGCGGTGTGTAAGGCGGGCAATGCCGCCTCCCATCCAGGCAGCGCGATCGAGGCGACCAAATCCAAGCTGTGGGATTCCACGTTCGGGCAGGTGACCGAGATCTTGCTCGATGGTCTCGGTGACGCCATGTCCTGGAGCATGCTGTGGGCGCGGCTGCCCAACGACCACGTCCTCGCAGATCCGGGTACCGGCGGGGAAACGTTGTGGCAGCGTATCGACTCCTATACCCGGCAGCTGCAGACGTGGCTGCTGGCGTTCTCGATCCTGGTCTCGGCGTTGCGGATCGGCATCGCCCGCCAGCACATGGCCGCCGAGCACGCCGAAGAAGCCTTCCGGACGCTGGTACGAGCGACAGCGACGACCTGGATCGCCGGATTCGCCATCCTGGCCGGCGCCCGGCTGACCGATGCCTTCTCGCTGTGGATCATCAACGACGCCACCAACGGCAACGCGCGCGGCGCAGCGGAGTTGTTGGTCCGCACCGACCGCTTCGGCGTCTACGGGCCCGGGCTGGTGTTCGTGGTCGCACTCGTCGGCATCCTCGGCGCGCTGGCCATGACATTCCTGACGATCATCCGCCAAGCCCTGCTCGTGGTGGCGGTCGGGATCTATCCCTTGACCGCCGCGGCGTCCGGGATGAGCGGCGGGCGCGCGGCATTCCAGCGCCTGGGCGCCTGGATCGTCGCATTTCTGCTGTTCAAACCGGTGGCGGCGCTGGTGTACATGATCGCGTTCGTCACCGCCGATTCGACCAACACCGCCGTGGAGCAGGGGGAGCCGGGCTCGGCGGACTCCGCGCACCGGGCGCTGGTCGGCATGGTGTTGCTGTGCAGTGTGGCGTTCGTGCTCCCGGCGCTGGTGCGTTTGGTGGCCCCCGCGCTGAGCATGGTCGGCTCGGGGGGCAGCGGCGCATCCGCCGCTGGCGCTGCAGTGGGCGCGGGCGTCGTCGCGGTCACCGGAGGAAAAGCGTTGCTGGCCCGTGGCGCGGTGTCCGGCGGCGCCGGGTCTGCCGGATTCGTCGCCGGAGGGCCCGGTCCCGCCCCCACCGGACACAGAGGCCCCCCGCCATCCGGTGGTGGCCCCGGAGGGGGAGGGGGATCCCCGAAACCGCTGCCCGGGCCGCGCGGGGCTGGGGGCGCATCGAAACCGTCCGCGGCGCTGGCGAACCCATCGGGTTCTGGTGGGGCGGGAGGACGTGCGATGCGGGTGTCGGCGACCGCGAGCGGCGCGGGGCGGGCGATGGAGCGCCTCGGTGACGACGTCGGCGGTGGCGCGGGTTCGCCGTCTACCGGGGTGGTGCCCTACCGGGGCCCGGATTTGGGGCGTCATGACATTCCGCGCTGACCACGCTGCGCGGCAGCAGGTTTCGATTGGGAAGGAGTCGTCGCGGTGACGGCAGAGTATGTCGAGCGCACCTACAGCGCGGGCTCACGCCCGCGTACCGAGGGCTTGTTCGGGCTGTCGTGGGTGGCGATGCTCACCGCTGGTGGGGTGATCGTCGCGGTCGTGCTCACCCAGGCGATCCTGGGGTTGCGGGCGGCGGCGATCGTGGCGGCGGCGGGCACGGTGGTGACCGCGCCGCTGGTGATCCAGATCGGGGGACGCACCGGGTATGCGCGGGCGCTGCTGCTGTGGCAGTGGTGGCGCGGCGGCCGCCGCGGCGAGCACGTCTACCGGTCGGGATCGTTCTCGGCGATGCCCGGCGGAGCGACACGGCTACCCGGGTTGCTGGCCCCGTCACGGATGTATGAGGGCCAAGCCGTCGACGGGCACCGGTTCGGGATGATCCATCTGCCGCGTTTCGACGAGTACACCGTGGTGCTGCGGGCATGGCCGCAAGGCGGTGAAGCCGTCGATCAGGACGTGGTTGATCAGTGGGTGGCGGCGTGGGGGGCGTTTCTGGCCTCGGTGGGGTCGGCGCCGGATGTGAAAGCGATTGTGCCGGTGATCGATACCGTGCCCGAAACCGGGAACCGGCTGATGAGCGAAGTGTCGACGATGACCCACCGTGACGCACCGGAGTTGGCGTCCACGGTGATGTGGGAGCTGGCCGCCCAGCTGGCGCGCCAACGCGTGCAACTGGAACCGCGTATCGCGATCACGTTCGAAGCCACCACCCCCGAACGCAGGAAGGTCCCCGCCGAGCAGGCCCTCGAGATCGGGCGCCGGCTGCCGGGCATCCTCGCCGCGCTGGCCGAGGCCGGGGTGCGGGCGGAACCGATGACCGCCGACCAGATCATCGCCGTCGTGCGCCGCGCCTACGACCCAGCCGCCCAGCCAGACCTGGAAGCCGCCGCAGCCGAACCCGACGGGCACGGCGTGACCTGGGAAATGGCCGGCCCACAGGACGAACAGCAACGCTACGACCGGCTGCAGCATGCCGGCGCGGTCAGCATCACCTGGGAAATGACCGAACCACCGCGCGGTGTCATGACCGAACGGGTGCTGCAGCGACTGCTGGAACCCAATCCCGACCTCCCACGCAAACGCGTCGCGATCGTCTACCGGCCGCACTCCGCGGCCGAAGCCACCCGCCTGGTCGACGACGACTACCGCAACGCCCGCGTCGCCGAGCAGAACACCCGCGGCGGGCTGGTCTCAGCCACCGCCAGCATCCGCGTCGCCGGAGCCGAACAGGCCCGCCAAGAACAAGCCCGCGGCCACGGCCTGACCCGCTACGGCATCCTGATCACCCTCACCGCGCCACGCGGAGAAGACATTCCCCGCATCGAAGCGCTCGTCAAAGACCTCTCCACCCAGGCGCGGCTGGCCATCCGCCGCTGCAACACCTACCACTCCGCAGCATTCGCCGCCTCCCTCGGCGTCGGCGTCATCCTGCCCGAACACGCCACCGTCCCCGAAGCGCTCGAGGGATGAGCATGACCAAACCTCCCGCGCCCCAACAACAAGACCGTGCCGCCACCACAACCGAGCAGTCGCCCGCGCGGCGTGGACCACGCGTGCTGGCCGACGACAAACGCGCCGTACTACTCGCGCGGCAGCGGCGCGGCGGAGTGCGTGGGGCGTGGGCGGGAGTGCTGCTGTCGCGCGATGACCACCGCCGCCGCAACGTCGGCGCGCTCGCCCGCGCCGCGGTGGACGACGACTTCGACCGGCCCACACTGCGGTTGACCGACACCGGATACGCCGGGCCGACCGGTGGGCGGGTGTCGGCGGTCGGGCGGCCCGCGGAATGGCGCGGCACCACCGCCCAGGTCGTCGGACTGTGGCCGTGGTCAGTCGGCGCCGGGGCTCCGCTGGTCGGCACCCCGCTGGGACCGCATCTGCGCACCGGCGCCCCGGTGTGCTTCGACCCGATGAACTGGTTTCTGCGCGGCGGCTTCATCACCGCACCAAGCCTTTTCGTGCTAAGCCTCAACGGATTCGGCAAATCGTCACTCGTGCGGCGCATCGTGCTCGGCGGCATCGCCCAAGGCATCACCCCGCTGATCCTGGCCGATGTGAAACCCGACTACCGCTCCCTGGTGGAACTGGTCGGCGGGCAGGTCATCGACCTCGGCTACGGCTACGGGCAACTCAACCCGCTCGACACCGGCGTCATGGGCAAAGTCCTCGCCCAACTCGAAGCCGCCGAAATGTTCGAACGCGCACAAACACTCGCCCAAGAACTCCGCGCCCGACAGATCGCCCTGGTCTGCGCGCTGGTGGAGCTGGTGCGCGGGCGGCGGGTGGCCGACTTCGAGGAAACCGTCATCGCCACCGCCCTCGCGGGCCTCTACCGGCCCACCGCCGACGGCGGACGCGGCTTCACACCACACAACCAGCCCATCCTCGACGACCTGCTCGAGGTGATCGTCGACGGCGGCCCGGAGCTGCAACTGGACGCTGCCGCCGACACCGAGGACAAGTATCAGGCCGCGGTGGTGCCGCTACGGCAATCGCTGCGCGCCCTCACACGCGGACCGTTCGGGCAGGTCTTCAACGGCCCCACCACCGTCGGCATCAACCTCGACTCGACCGCCGTGTGCATCGACGTCTCCCACATCCCCACCGGAGACCGCAAACTCAAAGCCGCGGTGATGCTGGCGTGCTGGGGCGCGGGATTCAGCGCCGTGGAAGCACTGAACATGCTCGCCGACGCCGGCTTGGCGCCACAGCGCTATTTCCAGGTCGTGATGGACGAGCTGTGGCAGGTACTGAGCCTGGGCGACTTCATGGTCGAACGCGTCGACGAACTCACCCGCCTGCAACGCCAAATCGCCACCGCGCTCATCATGATCAGCCACACCATCAAAGACCTCCAATCCCTCGGCAGCGACGCCTCGATCTCCCGGGCACTGGGATTCCTCGAACGCGCCCGCGCCAAAATCTTCGGCGCACTACCCGGCGAGGAAGTCAACCGGCTCTCGACATTCATCCCTTTCACCACCACCGAACGCGCGATGGTCACCAACTGGTCAGCCCCCCAAGCACTGACCGGAGAAGCCATCCGACCCGGCACACCACGCCCGACCCCACCCGGAACCGGGAAGTTCCTGCTCAAGGTCGGCGAAGGCCGCCAACCCGGCATCCCGTTTCTAGTGGAGCTCACCGACACCGAACGCGCCACCGGACTCCACGACACCAACACCCGCTTTGCGGCCTTCGGCACCGACGGTGACGCCACATGACGCCCACCACCGATATAGGTTCCCATGGCTTTTGTCGGTATTCCCATCCGCTTGTCGGTGATCTGTCGTTTACGACAAACCGATGGAATCCGACGTGGCGTCTCGTAACCCTTGTGTCAGGCGAAAGGAAATTCGGTGTCAGCCACGACTGATGAAATGCTGCGCGAAGTCGGTGACCTTGCGGCGGCGAATTCTGTTTGGAATTACTCGCCCAGTGAGAAAAACGAATCCGAGCGGCGTGAAGCCGAGGAACGAGCGCATTCGGCCGGAGTTTCCTGGACACGCATTGACAAAGTTCGTGTGGTCGGCTTCTTGAACCAGAAATGGCTCCACGTTCGAAACTCACCCCACTTCGAGGAATCGATTCGGGCGAGCCTTCTGGAAACAGCCAAGGCCGACGCGTGGCAGTTGCGCTACATGGTTGCGGTCGAGGTTCTCCGCAGCCGGCAACATCGAGTAGACAACTCCACCACACAGTCGCTGGCCGATACCGGGCAACAGCGTCGGAACATGGCCGGGCTCGCGGCGAACGTGGAGACTATCGCGGTCCTGATCGACATGACCGAGTCCGAGCGGGCCACAGTTCGCGCGAACGCGATGGACGACTGGCCGCGAATGATGGCTGGCACCGCTGAGGTTATGGACACACCCGACGCCATCGAAGAGGTGTGGCGGGACGACCTGGGCGACCCGTGGTTCCAAAGCCGATCCGACCGTATCGCCGACACCCTCCGCCACCCCATTCCCGAGCCGAACTCACGTGTGCTGGTGACGCCGGAAGAACTGGCGGCGCAGGCGAGACGAGCCTTGGAGGCAGAGCCTCCGCGCGCGCAACTCGATCGAGCGGTTCATCTACACGAAGCCGGCGACGTCGGCTTGTCGGCCTCGATCGAGGCGGCGATCCACCCCGCCACGGCCCTGGAATGGGAACCGGGCGGGGTTCCCGCCCCAGCTGCCGAGGCACCTGACTCACAGGATCCCGGGTTGTTGCTATGACCACCCGCGTCGACGAAGCCCAGGCCGCGCCGGATGCGTAGATCCATCCGATCGCTCCCGCCACGAGAAGGCGACAAGCCTATGGGAAAGCAACGGCGACAAACCCTTGGGAAAAACCATGATTCACCCACGAAATGAACGTGTCGAACGTCAACTATCGGCGAAACCTACAACCACCACCACCACTGTGGGTTCTCATGACTGATTGCGTCTTCTCAGTCATTTTGCGTCGGTCTTGCGTTTACGCAAGACCGACGAGAATCCTGCGGCGCGTCGGCGGTCCGTTCAGATGTTGGGCCGCGGTGATTTTCGACCCCAGACACGAAGAGGTTGCTGAGGGACGAGACCTGTTCGTGAATTCGACGTCACGCCTTCACATAGGTGTGGGTACGGGCGTACGGCTGAAAACCAATGCTGCGGTAGAGGTTCTGGGGGATTGGATATCCGTCGTCGCCCCTCGGCGAGACCACAGCCATGGCGGCCCCCGCATCGCGGAGAGCCGCCAGCGCGGTCAGGCACACTGCACGGGACAGACCTCGGCGACGGTACTGCGGCACGGTGCCGACGGGTTCGATCAGACCGACGCGGTTATCTTCGTCATACCAGATGTGGCAGTTCGCGACGAACTCACCACTCGGGGCTTCGACAATCCAGTCCAGCTCGGGCCGATATGGCCAGCTGGACATGATATCGCGATAGGACTGCACCGTCACGCGGGCGGAGTTCCACGCCTTCTGGTGCACGGTGACGCGGTCGCTGAGGTCTTCTGCTCCTCGCACGGAACATGCGATAAAACCCGCTGGCAGTTCGGGCTCGGGCAGGTCCAGCAAGGACCGGGTGTGATGAGTGAAGTACGGCCGGTCCGGCTGGCGCTCGTACCCGTAGCCAACCAACACCGTACACAGGTCTACCTGGTTATTCAGAGGGTTGAGTTGGCGCGGAGTCCCGTCGGCCACTTCGTCGAACCAGGCAATGACGTCGTAGACCAGCTCCGGGTACGCCGGGTCGACCTCCACCCTGAGGTCGTCGGGAAGGTTGGCCCACGCCCAGGCCACGAGACGAAAACCGTCGTGCCAGAGCGCGATCGGCCAGTCCGCCAGATCCGTGGTGTACATAAACCGGCCCCAAGCCAAGTCCCCGACGTGGTGGGAGCTAGTAGGCGACCACAGCCGCTGTGTCAGATCCTGCATTGCCCGCAGATCCACCCTGTCCGCGTAGAGCCGCATAGCTACACCCACGACGCTCATCCTTCCACATCGGTCGGGCGGCTCCGACCCAGGAAACGAAGAAGCGAAACGCGGGCTGTTCTCGTGCGGGTGGCGTCCAAATCATTTGTAGCCGAGCCGGATTGGCGCAACCTTGGCCGATTCAGGGTTGTGGACTTCGGTCGGTTGGCCCCCGCACCTACTCCCACCTCATTCCACGTACGGCCTCCGCTTCGCAGCTTGAGAAGTTCGCCCTCCAGAAGGAAGCGCAAAACCGGGTGAGAAACAACCGACGCACACCGATGGGAATCCGCATGATCCGGCCAGCTCAACACACGTCAGACCGCAAACAAGAACGAGGACTACAACCACCACCTCGACAGCAGCCTCAAACAGCGAGGGAATCCCAAGCCGTCGTTGTCGAGGTCACGTCAGGCGGCGACCCCGCAACAGCCACGTTGGGAGATGAAGAAGGTGACTGATCTCGATAGTCGAGGCTTGACCGGATGGAAAGCACGGTTGCTGGACCGTATACGAGACCTCGCGTCCGAGGAATGGCAGATCCACCGCGATAACGAACTTAGCCCGCCATGGCCCCAGAAACCCGACCCGGCGCTGAACCACTTGCGCGCACGAACGATCGAGCTGAGACGGCAACAGCACGACCTGGAGCTACGTGCCAGGGCGTGCGGAATCCGGCACGCAGATGTGAATGCGGCGGGCAACCTCAGCGTCTGGGGCCATCGCCGTGCACCGGTCCTGGAAGGGGACGAAGCGGTTCGCGCGCGGCTGATCGATGCGATAGCCGACGATATCTGGACTCTCGAGCACATGGCCGCCCTTGAGGTGGACCGGCGGTTCTATACCCGCGCCGAAGACCCGGCTCCTGGAAGGCAAGAACAGCAGCAATTCGAAAGCAACATGGCGGCGATCTGGGCACGAGCGGCGGCCGTCGCATCGTATGCCGGGCATAGCGACGATGAGCGATCCGACCTGTGGGGCCGGGACCACAAGGGGTGGGTCAGCTTGTTCGAGAACGCGATATACCCCTACGGCGACATCATGGATCGTTGGCGCGCACATTCAGCTTCCGACATGGTGGCCGATGCTAGCCGTCCAATGGGAACTGCAGAACTCGGTCTACGACAGTCGGCCGAGGCCGGTACACAGCCACCGTTGCCGCAGGTGCTCATCGACCGAGCGGTCGCCACGCTGGACGTGGAGATCCGTGAAGCCGGGTCCGAGGCTGAATATCGCGCGGACCGGGTCGAATGGTATCTCGGCGCGATCTACCCCGGCGACATGGACGGCGATCACAGAGGCGGGGGCAATGCGGCCCGCGCCATCGCGGCAGCCGGACTCGACGCCGACGTCGTTGCAGAGACGGGATTCGATCTCAGCGATGCCCTACCCGGCAACGAGGCGGCGGGGCTGCAAGCGCCGGAAGCCGAGCTATGACCCCCGGCGGAAACCTGCTCGACGAACTGCCCACCGAATCGGTTCCATTTCGGATGATCGCAGCGTTCGGCCCGAACGACTATCCGGCTATGCCGACGCCGGAACCCGCCCGCCTCCGGCCCTCGGCGGCCTCACCGTGCTGCCTCTCTCGATGGACGGCGGCCGAACGAAGTTGCTGCGCATCTACTACCGGTTCAATCCGGACGGCCATCAGGCAGCTGTCAGATCACTCCAACCACAAGAAGACGACAAACCGATGGGAAGAACACGACGACAAACCGATGGGAAAGCCGATGGTTCCCGCACGAAATGACGAGCGGAAACGGCAGTTACGGCCGGAGCCTACAACGCCTGGGGGATCTCATGACTGACTGCGTCTTCTCAAGCATTTTGCATCGCTCTTGCGTGTACGCAAAACCGGTGAGAACGCTGCGCAGAGTCTACCGCACGTCTTCGCACTGTAGCCCGCCAGCGCATCTACTGCCGCGCCACAGCCGACGGCTACCCGGCCGCCACCGGATCACTCCAACCACGAGAAACGGAACCCACCCATGACATGGGACACCCCGCATTCCCAACCCAGATTCAACGACCTGGGGGAATTCGTCGAGTTCTACCTCTTGCCGCTTTATCCGCGGATCCTGATCGAGGCCTCCGAACTGCCGTTGTTCCAGCGAACCCACCCCAACCTGGGGGACGCCGCATATCTGATTCGCGCCTGGTGCCCCGACTGGTGGAGACATACCGAAGCGGTGGCGCGACTGTATTCCCTCTGGCACGAGTGGGAGTTCATGCGCAGCAGCAGTGACGAGAGATTCAGCCTTTCATGGTGGTTTGTCCACCAGGCGGACCCCCACATGGCTGTTCTGATGTCGCCGTTTGGAGGCTTCGCTGGCTGTTCAATTGCCGGCGGCCACAATGGCGGCCAGAGCCTCGGCCCTCATCGGCGACGGCCTCAACAACTGCCCTCGACCCCGATTCCAGCAGATGTGCTGGCCGAATTCCACCACCGTCTCCCGCCTCCTGACCTCGACCCGCCAGCGGATACAGACGAGGAGATGACGGATCTGTGACAGTCCCTATCGCTGGATCACGGCCGAAAGGCGTTCAGCCACCGAGAAAAACGACAACTCGATGAGAAAAGCCACCGACAGAGCGGTGGGACACCTGGGCGAATCAGCAGATCGCAAGGGCTCCAGCCGACAAGTTCGACGAGAACCTACAACGCCGAGAGTGACCAGCTACCGAGTCGGTCCAGCCAGACAGGTCAGGCCATGACGGATCTACTGCCGCCAGTCCCGGAACCCGTGGTCGTCGCAGACCCGGCGCCCAGCGCTGTTGCCCTGCCGGAGACACCAGAGGCCGGGCCATGACCGGTCGACGAGCCCCTGCATCGACGGTCGGCCGCTATGCACGCATCGACGCCGCGGTCCGTGACGCGGCGATCACCGCCGTGCAGGCGCTGGAAGCGCGCGGGCAGTCCGAGTCAACGGCCCGCCGTGTCGTCGCCGAGCAGCTCGGGGTGTCGGCCAGCGCCATCCGTGACTGGATCCGGGTGGCCGAAGGCCGTCCTCGCAAGCTGGTGTCGGTTTCGCAGCTACGCCGCGAACTCGCCGATGCCCGAGCCCAACTCGACGTGGTCACTCAGCTGAACCGTGACCTCGTCGCTGAACTGCATGCCCGCCGCCACAACCAGGTCCGGCCATGAACATCAGAGGTGGACCATGAAGCCGGTCACCGTGATCGCGGGGATCGGGCTGCTGTATCTGTCGGTGATTCTGATGGTGCTGTTGCTGATGCTGGATGACCGCGCCGAAAACCGCTGCACCCCAATGACTGGTAGCTCGGGTACCGTGCCGCCGGGGACGCGGGTCGCGCCGTTGAAGGCAGGCACCTATCGGGTGAGCTCCGGTTTCGGCTACCGCGAAGGCGGGGAATTCCACCAGGGCATCGACTTCGCCGCCGCGGCGGGCACACCGATCTACGCCGCCGCTGACGGTGTCGTCGCCGCAGCAGGCGCAGCCAGCGGGTTCGGTACCTGGATCGTGATCGACCACAACATCGACGGCCGCGCCATCTCCACCGTCTACGGGCACATGTTCGACTCCGACCTACGCGTGGCCGCACGTGACCGCGTCCAAGCCGGACAGGAGATCGCGCTCGTCGGCTACAACGGGCAAGTCTCCCCACCCGGCCCCGGTGGGGCGCATCTGCATTTCGAAACCTGGCCTGGTGGCCGGTTCACCGGCGGCAAGGCCGCCGACCCTGAAACGTGGCTGGCCGGTGCCGCCGAACCCGCCCCTGACCGCGCTGCCGAGCCTGCCCCGAACCCCGGCGCCAGCGCTTCAGCGCGACCCGACATCGCCGCCGCGGTGACCGCACCGGGCGCGGAGCTGCCACCGTTGCCCGCCAGCATGGGATCGGAAGCCAATTTGCAGGCCGACGCGGTCCGGACGGCACGCGCGGTCGCGGCGACGTTCCCCGAAATCACCTCCATCAGCGGATGGCGCGAATCCGATCCCTACCCTGACCACCCGTCCGGCCGGGCGATCGACGTGATGATCCCCAACTACAGCACTGGAGAAGGAAAAGCGTTGGGCGACAAGGTCGTCGACTACGTCATGGCCCACGCGCAGAACTTCCACGTCGAGTACGTGATCTGGCGGCGCGAATACCGCACACCCGACGGTGAGGCCTCGCTGATGGAAGACCGCGGCGGCGATACAGCCAATCACTTCGACCACGTCCACATCACCGTCGTCGGCGGAGGGTACCCCGACGGATCCGCAATCACCGGCCCCGCCAGCCCCGCAGCTGCGGGCAGAAGTGACTGCGAGGCCGCCGCCGACCACGGCGACGACGACATCGCGCCAGGATCGGTGCCACCGCAGTTCGAGCAGTGGTATCGCCGCGCTGGTGGGCTGTGCCCGCAGATCAGCTCCGCCCTGCTGGCAGCCCAGGGCGAAGCCGAAAGCGGCTTCAGAACCGATGCTGTCTCCCCGGATGGCGCTCAGGGTCCGGCGCAGTTCATGCCCGAAACGTGGCCAAGCTACGGCGCCGACGACGACGGCAACGGGCAGGTGTCCCCGTTCGATATCGGGGATGCGGTCATGGCGCAGGGCCGCTACATGTGCGCGATCGCCGCCCACGTCGACGGCTGGATCGCCGAAGGGAAAGTTCACGCCCCCAACGGACGCACCGAACTGTATCTCGCCGCCTACAACGCCGGAGAAGGCGCCGTCCTGCACTCAGGCGGATTCCCCACCGGCTCAACGGATTACGTCGTTCAGACCCGGCCGTATGTCGACAAGATCCTCGCCACAGTCAACGAGTACAGCACCGCGCTGAGCTGACGAGAGAAACGGAGTACACCGATGACGAGCCCGACCACGACCCGCCTGCGACTACCGCATTTGCTGGCTTCGCGTCCTGACCCGGCAAGCACTCTGATTCAGGCCCGGATCGCGGTGAACCTGCTGCGCTGGCGAGCCACCCTCTCGGGCCTGTTCGCTCGCTACGACCGGGTCAAAGCCGATGAACGGCTCGACGACAAAACCCGCGAAACCGCGCTCGCACGCTTGCTGGACACCATCAACTCCGTCGTCGCTCAGGAGCCGCTGCAGCTCGATCAGCTGGAGCTGCCCGGCAGACAGCCGCCCGAGCTGGTCGACAGCGCCCAGCAGTATCTCGAAGCTCTGATCCTTGCAGCCAACCGCACCCCCTGTCCGCGAGGTGTGCTTGTCGAGGATTTGGTGCGGCGCTGGCTGGGAGAGCCGACCGCGGTCTCGGCGATCGCGGCCCTGGACGGTGACTGGCACGCCCAGATGCTGCACGACCTGGACACCGGACCGGCGGATGTCCGCGACGCCGTGACAGCGCTGGCCGCGTCGTGGCTGTTGGACACTGACCGCGCCGACGCTGCCCTCGACGAATGACGCGCGCCCGCAGCATCCTCGTCCTGTGCGGCGCCGCCGCGGCCGTGCTGCTTGCCGCGGCGGCATTGGCTGGTCCCGGCCGCGACACTCGCACCGACACATCGACGGTGGTGGGGGACGCCGAGCACGCCATCCACGGTCCGCAACCGGCGACCGCCAGCGCGCCGGAGGCTGCCGAACAGGCGCTGGCGGCGATGTTCACCTGGCAACCGGTCACCGACACCAGTCCCGGGGCGGCCCTGCCGAGGGCGCGGAGTTGGCTGGCCGGTGACCTGGCCCGCGCCGCCGACAGCCCACCGGCCCCCGGGGTGCGTGAACTGCCCGAATGGGCGGTGTGGCGGCGCTCCGGCGACATCGTCACCGCCCACGCCGACGCCGAGATCGCCAACGACTGCGACTGGCAACACTGCACCATCGTCGCGACAGTGACCCAGACCGTGCTGCACCGCGACGGCACCTCTACGCCCTACCGCGACATGCGGATCCACGCGCGCACACAGCACAACACCGAAGGCTGGCGCGTCACCGGCTACCGCGTCGTGGGATGACCACCATGGCGCACGACGAGCCGGAAGCAGGAGGCAGACCAACAGCGATGTCGGACAACAACCTTCAGATGCCCACTTCTCGATCAGGCTCGACTGAACCTGAAGCCGGCGACCGCGTGAAGCCGGGTGCGGGAGTACGGCGTGCGAGGCAGGGCGCGCACCGTGCGGATCTGAATCCACCAGCCTTGGGGCCGTACCTGCGCCAGATCCGCGAGTCCATCCACCAGGCCGGCACCAGCAAGCACCTGTCGAGGGAGAAAGCCGCGACCCGGATCGGGCTCAGCGCTGCCTATCTCCAGCAGATCGAAAACGGTGACCGCGTCCCCACCCCACAAGCGTTGCAGCTGCTGGCCTCTGGTTACTCCCTGTCGGCTGCGCAGATCCAACACATCCGTGCACTTCGAGACCCCGCCACGGCCCTCGTCGGCCTGGAGGCGCTGCGCGCCCGCGTCGCACAGGTGCCTGCGATGCTCGAACGCCTCGACGACCTGGACCGAGTCGGCATGCTGGCCGGATACTTCTCACCGCTGTGGCATGTGCTCGCGGTCAACAACAGCCTCGAGCACGCGCTGCCGGGATTGCGAGAGGTCAAGTCCAAACGCGTGGTGTATTGAGGTGATTGCCGCGTGATCCTTTCGGTCAGGCGGTCAGTGCTGGGGTGGTGTCCTCTTGTTCGTTGGGGTCGGTGGTACCGCGTGAGCGGGCGAGGACG
>NZ_JADLQX010000043.1 GCF_015477605.1 Nocardia amamiensis | reverse complement strand
CACCGGCCCCGACGGCGCCCGATACACCCCACCCGCGAACTCCGGCACCGGCAACGCCGCACGATCCAACTTCCCCACCGGCGTCAACGGCAACCCATCCACCACCACCAAAACCGCCGGCACCATAAACCCCGGCAACCCATCACCGACGAACCGCCTCAACTCCTCGACATCGACCCCCACCCCCATCTCGGGCACGACATACCCCACCAACCGGTCGACCCCACCCTCGCCGCGGACCACCACCACCGCCCGCGCCACCGCGTCGTGCCGGGCAAGCGCCGCCTCGATCTCCCCCAACTCGATCCGGAACCCCCGCAGCTTCACCTGGAAATCACTGCGCCCCACATACTCCAACTGCCCATCCGCACGCCACCGCACCAGATCCCCCGTCCGGTACATCCGCTCCCCCGACCCGCCGAACGGATCCGCCACGAACCGACCCGCCGTCAGGCCCGGGCGACCGTGATAGCCCCGCGCCAACTGCACCCCCGCCAGATACAACTCCCCCACCACCCCCACCGGCACCGGACGCAACCACCCGTCCAACACCACCTCGCACACCCCCCGGACCGGGCCGCCGATGGTGATCGGCTCCCCCACCACCATCGGGTCCCCGATGTTCGACATCACCGTCGCCTCGGTCGGCCCGTAGCCGTTGTGCAACCGCCGGCCCGGCGCCCACCGGGTCACCAGCTCCGGCGGACACACCTCACCACCGACCACCACACACCCGAACCCGGACAGCTCCCCCGGATCGAGCGTGGCCAGCACGGTCGGCGTCAGGAAGCCGTGCGTGACCCCCTCCCCGGCGATCAGCCCGGCCAGCTCCGCACCGCCGCGCACCTGCGCCGGTGCGATCACCAACCGCGCCGACGTCGCGAACGCCAACAGCAACTCCAGCACCGAAGCATCGAAACTCGGTGAGGCGGCATGCAACACACGCGACGACGACCCCGCCCGATATCGCTCGAGCTGCTCGACGGCGAAGTTCCCCACCCCCCGATGCGGCACCACCACCCCCTTCGGGACCCCCGTGGAGCCGGAGGTATAGATCACATACGCGGGATGATCGACCCGCAACGGGCCGACCCGATCCGCATCGGTCACCACCGCACCGGACTGCCGAGCACACTCGGCCCGCACCGCCGCATCGTCGAGCACCAACCATTCCACCGACCCCGGCAGTGCACCCGCCTGCTCGCAGAGCGTCATACCCACCACCGCCCCGGAATCGGCGAGCATGTGCGAGATCCGCCCGGCCGGATACATCGGATCCACCGGCACGAACGCCCCCCCGGCTTTGGCGACCGCCCACACCGCCAACACCGACTCCACCGACCGCGGCACAGCCACCGCCACCACCGACTCCGGGCCCACCCCCCGGCCGATCAGCACCCGCGCCACCCGGCTCGACCACTCGTCGAGCTCTCGATAGGTCAGCGATCGCGCCCCGTACACCACCGCCACCGCACCCGGATCCACCCCCGCCGCCTCCGTGAAGATCTGCGGCAGAGTCCAGCCCACCACCGCCGCCGCACCCCGCACCGGCACCAACCGGCTCCGCTCCTCCACATCGAGCAGGCTCAACCGTGATATCTCGGTGTCGTGCTCCGCATGAAGAAAACGACCGAAGAAGTCGATCAACCTGCTGTGAAGACGGTCCAGCTCCTCCTGGGTGTATCTGTTCGGATTTCCGTGGAGGTCGATCGACAAGGCGGCATCATGACCGCTTCCATGAACATTGATCTGCAGGTCGTCCAATATCCCGGACCGCAGAATGTGATAGGTAGCCGTCGCCTCCCCGAGATTCAACTCGGAATCGAACAGCATGAGATTCACAACGGGACCGAACACAGCCCCGATGGTGTTCAGCAGATTCGCATCACGGCGAATATCCTCGTAGCGATACCGCTGATGACGCAGGGCCCCGAGCAGCTCCCGCGCAGACTGGGCGACCAGCTCACCGATCGTCGTCCGCACACCGACGTGGAATCGGATCGGGAGAAGATTCGAGAACATTCCCGCAGCCTGCTTCGCACCAGCGTTCGCCCGACCCGTGACAGGCAGACTCATCACGACGTCGCAGGTATTCGCCATCCGAGACAGGAACGCCGCGATCGCGGCAACGACAACCTGCGCTGGACTCTGCCCGTTCTCCCGGGTCATCGCCTCCAGCCGGGCCGTCAGCTCTGGACCCAACTCCTGCCCGCTCACCAGATCGTAGGCGGCCGGCGGAGCCGATCGTCTCGACAGGCTGATCGGCTCCGGAAGACCGGCAACCCGCTCCGCCCAGTACTGACGATCCGCAACGAACCGACCGGACTCGCGGTACTCGCGCTCCCCTCGATACAGCGTTTCCAGGTCCACCGTCTTCAGCGTCGACGGCTGCCGACCTTCCACCGCGGCGCTGTACCGCTGCGCGATGCGACGAGTGACATTCAGTCCGCCGTATCCGTCCATCGCGATGTGATGGATCCGTGAATACCAGAAGTAATGACCGTCCGCCAGCACGATCAGCTTGGTTTCCGACAATTCGTCACGAAGCAGATCCACCGGTTTGCTGTAGTCGGCACGCATCCACTCCATAGCCGAACGAACAGGATCCGGCTCCGAGCTGAGATCGAGAACACCGTCCTCGTAGGACTGCACCCCCTCCACCCACTGATAGGGAATGCCGTCTACTTCGACCAAGCGGAATCGCCCGGATTTCAGCTCCGCAGTCGCGTCAAGTCCCTCCCGAACCATCAAACCGACGTCGACAGGACCTGTAATTTCGAGGTAATGGGCAATATTGAACGGCACGCCGCTCGACGCCTTCTCCGCCATCCAGACGCCGTACTGTGCCGGCGACAGCGGATACATGGCCGTCGTCACCCCCACCGTATTCTCAGACCGAGCAACCATCGAAGTAGCCTTCCGCTACTTTCAACTTCTGAATTAGCCGAGCATTTGGATGAGGGCCAAACCGGCGGTGATCCGGGCGGCCAGGGCGGTCGCGGTGTCCGCGGTGCCGATGCCCTCGCAGACGAAAGAATTCGTCGCCGCCGAGGCGGGCGACGGTATCGGCCGGGCGGACCGCCCCCGCCAGCCGCCGCCGCGTCGTTGCAGGACGGCGTCACCGTGGGCGTGCCCGAGGCTGTCGTCGACGACCTTGAAGTCGTCGACATCGACTAGCAGCACCGCAAGCAGGGTGCGCCAGCAGTGGGCGGTGTACAGGACGGTGGTGATCCGCCGGTACACCGCGGTGCGGTTCGGCAGCCCGATCAGCGGGTCGTGCAGGCTCTAATGCTGCACCCGGGTTTCGGTGTCGATCCGGCCGGACTCAAGCTCTTAGGTCATCCGCACCAACATACGACCGTAGCTCGACGGAAAGCTAAGCACAAGCGCTTAGTTCATACTTTCGGCGACGACCTCGAAGCGATCCGCAAGCTGCCCGCATCGCTCATCACGAACCGATCTTCTGGCCGCCCGCGGGTTCGTGGGCAAGAACGCGTTGACCGAGTTCGGACAGAGTGTGGTGACCGACATCCATCGCCAACGCGAAGGCAGTTTCCGGGGCATATCCAGCGGCGCCTGCCCGGGACGCGCCGGTAGCGCTGCGGGAAGAACGGAACCCGGCGCGGAAGGTGCCTGCCGAACTACGCCGTTTGCCAGGATTATGCTCGGCGGTAAGTCAGTCCCAGCGCCGATGCTGGCGACCGCCGGGCGGTTGTGGCGCGGTCGCTGCCGGCGAAGCGGCGGTCAGCCGGGGTACTGACGGTGACTCGGCGACCTGCTGGCGGCGGGCGTTGCAACAGCTTTCAGCACCGGTATTCCGTTCCAATCCATTCCATTTCATTCCGATCGCTGGAAATGGAATGAAATGGAATGGATTTCGCTCGGTGAGGAGGTGAACGATCCGGCCGACGGCCAGTGTTTCGCCACCGGTGCCGGGTCGCGGGCGGCGATGTTCTTTGGGGCGGGTGGTCGCCGGTGTGCGCCCACGGACCCAGGTGGTGCTGGGGCGCGGACGGGTGCAGAGTGCGGTCCGAGTGCGCTGTGTCGGCGTATCGCTGCCGGGTCGGCGTTTCGTCCACCTACAGGTGCTGCGGCGGTTCTTCGCGTCAGTTGGTCGTCGGCGTCGTCTACCGAAGCCGAAAAGTCACCCAGTGTCGGGACCTTTTCGGCTTTGGTGGGCGAAAAGGCACCCAGAGTGTGTGTCTTGTACTGAAAAGGTGTACAAGGTGGGTACCTCTTTGATCTTGACTACCTCGGTGTTCGTCTTCAATGCTTGTAGCGGAGAAGGTCCCGATTTTGTTGAGGTACTGCAAGTTTCGCCTAGCAGCGCTCGGCGGTTCGCGGCGAATGTGCGGCAAGCACGGTGGGAACGGGTGAGTTGCTCATGCTCGGTGGCGACTATTGGTGTCGCGTAAGCACATGTCTTGGGCCGGGGCCACCGCCGGGGCGATAGCGAATCGAGAAGATCGGATGCCGGTTTGCGGGCCTGGCTGCGGTCTTACGCCAGGAAAAACCAAGGGCACGGGTTCCGCCGTGCCTGGGCGGCGCTGTTTGACGAGGGCAGCGCGGTGAACAAGAAGAAGGTGCACCGGCTCTGGCGTGAGGAGGGCTTGCAGGTGCGCGAGCATTCCCCGCGTAAGCAGGCCGGGTGTTCGCCGGTGCCGCCGGTCGACGCGGACGCACAGAAGGTGTTGTGGCGTTGGATTTCCATTCGACCCCACCGTTGACGGGCGGGCGATGAAGATCGCGTCGACGCTCGATGAGCACACCCGCGAATCGCTGCTGCACCTGGTCGAGCGGTCGATCACCGCCGAGAAACTCGTCGCCGCGCTGGAGAAGGTGTTCACCGCCCGCTGGTGGCCCACCGCGGGTGCTGCGCATGGACAACGGACCGGAGATGATTTCTATTGCGCTGCACACGTTTTGCGCCGATCGGGTGGGGATTGTCTACATTCCGCCCGGGACGCCCGTGGAACAACGGGTTCATCGAGTCGTTCAACCGGCGGCTGCGTAGTGAGTGCCTCAACCGTAACCACTGGACGAGCCTGCTCGAGGCTCGGGTGGTTATCGGCGATTTCAAGCTCGAGCTCAACCATCGGCATCGGCATTCGGCGCCGGGCTATCTGACCCCGGCCGAGTACGCTGCCCGCTGCGGCCATGTCCACCATCCCGTGGCCTGCTACATCAACTGAAACGGGATCGAAACAACCCGGGCTCAAAGACCGGGTGGTCCCGTTATCGGGGACCGGTCAATGCGTCGAATTCACCGAACTCGCGGTAGAGGTCTCCGCCTTCGACGACGCCTGCCGCCGTGAACTTGTCGTAGCGCTTGAACGAAAACTCACTCTTCGTGATAAATGCGAGAAAGCCGGGATTCTTCTCGACACAGTGATCGACCCCAGGCAGTAGCCCGGATACTCGGCGACGTTCTTCCGCTCGTGGCTGACGTCGTACAGGTCGGCGAACTTCGTCGTCAGGTCGGCGACAAGCTCGGCGAGATGCTTCGACTCCCAGTTGTATTCGCACTCAGGGCATGAGGGTCGAGAGCACCACTTCCAGCGCCTTGCGCATATCGTCGGCCTCGATGCGCATCAGGGTTTCTTCGTCGAGGGCGCGGTGGTCGAGGCTGTCGTCCATGGCTAGGCGGTATTCGCGCTCTTCCTCTGCGCTTTCGATGACGTTTCGGATGAATCGGCCGTTGCCGGCGAGGTCGACGCCGCGGCGGGGCAGGCCGCTCTGGTCGGTGCCTTCGGTGGCGTAGAGCGTCGCGCACGACTCGCGCAACAGTTCGACCGCCTCGTCGGCTACGGCGGAATCGCGTTTGGCGGCGATGAATCGGGCTATCTCGCAGAGTTCGCCGGGCGAGTAGGAGTCGAACTTCACGCGCTTGGCGAAGCGGGAGGACAGGCCGTCGTTGCTGGCCAGGAAGCGGTCGATCTCGCCGTCGTAGCCTGCGATGATGACGACCAGGCGGTCGCGATCGTTCTCCATCCGCGCCAGCAGGGTGTCGACGGCCTCGCGCCCGAAGGCGTCACCACCGGAAAGGCCCGCCTGGATCAGGGTGTAGGCCTCGTCGACGAACAGCACACCGTCCATGGCCGAATCGATCAGCTGGTTGGATTTGATCGCGGTCGAACCCAGGTGCTGGCCAACGAAATCGGACCGTTTGGCCTCCACGACCTTGTCGGTCTTGAGCAACCCGAGCCCGCAGTAGATCTTGGCCACCACCCTGGCGATGGTGGTCTTGCCGGTGCCGGGCGGGCCGGTGAAGGCGAGATGCTGGCCGCGGGGCATGCTGTTGAGGCCCTTCTCGGCCCTGATCTTGGCCATCATCGCCGAGGACTGCAGCTTGGCGACCTGCACCTTGACCGCACCGAGGCCGATCTGCGCCGCCAGTTCCGCGCGGGCGGCGGCGAGGATCACCTCGGCCCTGTGATGCTGTTCCTCTTCGGCTGCCTCCGCCAGGGACGGCGCCGACGCCGGATCCCAACGGTCGGTGCGTGATTCGATCTGTTCCTTGGTGGTCACCATGATCCGGAACTTGGGGTCGCGCATCGCGGTGGCGTTGGAGGCGAACCCGGGGACCTGCGTGTAGACGGTCTCGAACAACGCCCGTGCCTCGTTCTCGTGGCCTTGCTCGCGCAACGCCAGCCCGCGGCAGTACATGGCCGCGGTCCGGGCCGCCGGAATCGGGCCGCGCTCGGCCAATTCCAGCCGGCGGGTCGCCTCGCCGAAGAGGCCGAGGTGGGCGCAGGCGGTGCCGACCATGACGTGCGCCCCGGCCGCCATGTATTGGTCCTGCCAGTCGGCCGACCCGGCCAGCACGCCCATCACCTCCGGCCACAGTTGACCGGTGAAATAGAGCACGCCGCGCGCGTAGGCGCAGACCTTGTCGTCGACGGCACGGTCGGGATCCTCGGTCAGCTGCCTGCGACGCTCGTCCAGCTCGTCGAGAACGCGTTCGGCCGCATCGAAATCCCGATCCTCGACGAGGTGCATCGCCTGGGCGAGCCAGATCTCGGTGAGGCTGGCGATCGGATAGTCGATGTACTGGCCGATCTGGAACCGGCCGGCCAGTTGCCGCGGCGGCAGACCGAGCCGGCGCTGCTCACGCAGATGCGAAGTCGTCGAGGTGCGGTGTAACTGGCGTAGCACTTCCTGGGTGGCGTCCCCGGCGGCGACGCGCCCGAGCCAGGCGTCGCACATGTCGGGATCGAGCTCGGTCGCCCGGCGGAAGGCGACCTTGGCGTACTCGAGATTCTTCGCGGCTTGCTGGCCGTCGACCATCAGACCGAGCGAGAGGACGCCCGCGTCGAAGACCTGTTGCGCTTGCCGAATCGCTGACATGCCCGGAAATTAGCGCGAACTCGGCTGTCCGGCCCAGCGAACCCGGACGGCGAACACCGGCCATTCACGGACAGTTCACCCCACCGCGCGCGCTCGACGCGATAACCGCATGTCGTTGCCACACCGCGGGTTACGACAAAGCGAACTCCGCGTCGGGCCACTGCCGCGGGGCACCGTGATTGCTACCTTCCCGATCGTCGTAACCAGGGAATTCGGGAGTTGTCACGTGATCGAGTCAACGGCGATCGAGCCGCAGCTGTGCAGAGTCTCGGTGATCGGCGGGAACACTCAGGTCGATGTCGCGCTGCCCGCCACGATCCCGATCGCCAATTTCATTCCAGATGTGGTGACACTCATCGCCTCTCGCAATCCGGACCTGTCCGAACACGAGGAGGATGGGCCGCTGGCCGCCCGGCATTGGACGCTGTCCCGGCTGGGCCACACCGCGATCGATCCGGTCCGGACGCTCACCGAGGCCGAGGTCTTCGACGGCGACCTGCTGGTGCTGAGCGCGGTGGATTCGGTCGACTCCCCTGCGCTCTTCGATGACGTGATCGACGCCGTGGCCCGGCTGACCGACAACTCGTTTCGCGGCTGGACCGCCGAGTCCGCGGGTCTGGCCGGGCTCGGCGGCGCGATCGCCGCGGTCGCGAGCGCGTGCCTCCTGTTGCTGTACGCGGCGGGACACGGGGCCGGCGGATGGGCCGGTGCTGCGGGCGTCGGGTTCGGGCTCCTCGTCCTGGTCGGAGCCGGGCTCGTCGCCCGGTGGTATGCCGCGACACTGCCCGCCACGGTCCTCGCGCTGTGCGGGTTGCTGCTGATGGGCACCGGGGCCGCGGCGCTCGTGCCCGGTCGGCCGGGCGCACCGCACCTGCTGCTGAGTTGTGCCGTCACGATGCTGCTCGCGACGATCGCGATGCGGGTGATTGCGGTGCGCCCAACCATGTTCACCGCCGTCATCACGATCACGGCGTTCGGCCTCGGCGCCGCGGGTACGACCACGGTGTGGCAGGTGGCACCGTCCAAAACCGCGGCCGGAGTCATCTTCATCGCACTGCTCGGCATCACGCTGACGCCGCGGATCGCGGTCGCGGCCGCGCGGCTGCCGGTGCCGCCGGTGCCGACCGCGGGCGGAGTGATCGATCCGCGTGACCATGAGCCCCGGCCGACCATCGAGGGCATCGGCGCGATCGGCGCGACCTCGATCCCCTCGGCGGCCGGGCTGGGCGAACGGTCCCGTCGGGCCAACGACTATCAGTCCGGGATGATCGCCGGGATCGTGACGGTGACGGTGTGCGCGACGATCATGGTGGTCGCGGCGGCCCGGGAGCACCTCTGGCAAACCGCGTTGCTGGCGGTGGCGGTCGGCATCGTGCTGGCCCGGCGCGGGCGTGCCTTCTCTGACCTCACCCAGGCTGCGCTGCTGGTGCTCGGCGGCTGCTCGGCGCTGATCCCGCCGATGGTGCTGCTCGGCACCCAACTCACCGATGCCGCGTTGCCCGCCGCGGGCGCGCTGCTCGTCGTCGCGGCACTCGCGCTGCTGATCGGGGTGGCCGGGCCGAAGCTCGAGATCTCGCCGGTCGTGCAGCGGGCCGGTGAGCTGCTGGAGTACCTGATGATCTGCCTGATCGGGCCACTGGTCTTCTGGATCATCGACGTCTATGCCCTGGCCCGCAATGCGTGACCACGCACGATCGGCGCCGGCCGCGCTCGCCGTCGCGGCACTCGCGATCACGGCGGCGTTGCAGCCCGCCGGTCCAGCCAGGGCCGTCGTGCCGCCAGGGGTCGATCCGGGCCTGCTGATCACCGGCGCCCCGGTGGCCCCGCCGGAACCCTCGCAACAGCGACTGCTGTGCTCGGAACCCAGCTGGACCGGACCATCTCCGGTCGGGGTGCCCGCCGCGCAAAAGGCGCTCGGGGTCGCCGCTGCCTGGGAATTCGGTCGCGGCGCGGGACAGGTTGTCGCGGTGATCGACACCGGAGTCAATCGCCATCCGCGGTTGACGGTCGACGCGGGCGGGGACTACGTCTCCGATTCCGACGGCACGACCGACTGCGACGGGCACGGCACCCTGGTCGCGGGGATCATCGCCGCGCACCCGTCCCCGGACGGCGGCGATGGTTTCGCCGGTGTCGCCCCGGGCGCCACGGTGCTGGCGATCCGGCAGACCAGCCTGGCCTATCAAGCCAAGAACAGCTACCGCAATGACCGGCCGGACGGCATGTCGGCCGGTGGGTACGGCACCGTCGCCACCCTCGCGCATGCCGTGGTCCGCGCGGTGGATCTGCACGCGACGGTCGTCAACATCTCCGAAGTGTCCTGCCGGCCCGCCGGTTCCGGCCCGGTGGACGGGATGCTCGGCGCCGCACTGAAATACGCTTACGACCGCGATGTCGTCGTCGTAGCGGCCGCGGGAAACCTGCAATCGCAGGGCGCGTGCAAGGAGCAGAACGGCGCCGGCTGGGATTCGGTCAGAACCATCGCGACGCCCGCGTGGTTCTCGCCCTATGTGCTCTCGGTGGCCTCGGTCGAGCCGGACGGCTCGCCGTCGCCGTTCACGCTGTACGGGCCGTGGGTCTCGGTGGCCGCCCCCGGCAGCAACCTGATTTCACTCGACAGCAAACCTGGTGGCACCGGCCTGGTCAACGGCACCCCGCAGGCCGACGGTCAGGTATCGCCGGTCGCGGGAACCAGCTTTTCCAGCGCCTACGTCGCAGGCCTGGCGGCCCTTGTGCGCGCACGCTTTCCGCAGCTGTCCGCCAAAGAGGTGATGGATCGCATCATCGGCACGGCGCATGCCCCCGGCGACGGCCACGACGCCCGGATCGGCGCGGGCATGGTCGACCCGGTAGCCGCGCTCACCGCCGTACTGCCGAATCCGCCGCTCCATGATCCGGCGGCCGGCGAACAGATCGCGGGCCCGACCCCGATCGCACCGGTGAACCCGTGGCCGCGGCGCATCGGCGTGACGGGCGCCGCGATCTGCCTGACCCTGCTCGCCATCTTCTCGACGCTGTCGATCCCCTTCCGCCGCAAGCAGCGCATGCCGCTCGTTCTGCCCGGCGACGACTGAACGGAACAGCCATGAGTACACAAGGTTTCATTCGGCTGGCCCGGATCGCGCCGCCGCGGCCGCCCGGCGGCGACGTGGTGCTCAACGCACCGCCGGAGATCACCGCGCCGGTGCCCGGCCCGCTGTGGCAGCGCCTGCTTCCGCTGGTCATGGTGGTCGCCATGGTCGGCATGATGGCGCTGATGTTCACCATGAGCGGCCGGTCGATGCTGACCAACCCCATGGCCATGATGTTCCCGATGATGATGCTGATGTCGATGGTCGGCATGTTCGCCGGTCGCACCGGCGGCGGTGGCAAGAAGGCGGCCGAGCTCAATGAGGAACGCAAGGACTATTTCCGCTACCTCGATCAATTGCGCCGCGACGTCCGCAGCACTGGCACCGCGCAGCGGGCGGCATTGATCTGGAGCCACCCGCACCCGGTCGACCTGCACGCCCTGATCGGCACCCGGCGGATGTGGGAACGCCGGCCCGGCGACCCCGACTTCGGGCATGTCCGGATCGGCGTCGGCAGCCATCGCATCGCCACCAAGCTGGCCAGGCCCGAGACCGGCCCGCTCGAAGACCTGGAACCGGTGGCGACGGTGGCGCTGCGCCGGTTCGTGCGCACTCACTCGGTCGTGCACGGCCTGCCGACCGCCATCTCGCTGCGCGCGTTCCCCGCGGTCAACATCGAAGGCCCGCGGGAGCACGGGCGCGCTCTGCTCCGATCGATACTGATGGAACTGGCCACTTTTCACGGTCCGGACTTCATGATCTTCGCCATCGTCACCGCCGAACCCGACGCGGAGACCTGGCAATGGACGAAATGGCTTCCGCACCTGCAACATCCGCGCGACCGCGACGGGATCGGCTCGGCGCGCACGGTTTACGAGTCGCTCTCGGAGCTCGAGACCGCATTGAGCGAGGACCTGCTCGAACGAGGCCGGTTCCTGCGCAACGCACCGCCGACCACGGGGCGATTGCACGTGGTCGTCGTCATCGACGACGGCTATGTCAGCGGTTCCGAACGCACGATCAGCGACGCGGGCCTCGACTCGGTCACCGTATTGGACCTGACCGCGCCACCAGCCGGGCTCGCGGTCCGGCGCGGCCTGCAATTGGTCGTCGACGAGGACGTGATCGGCGCGCGCACCGGCGGGTCGGTGGAGAATTTCGCGGGTCCCGATCGGCTGAGCCCCGAGGTGGCCGCCACCTTCGCGCGCGCCATGGCTCGGTTCCGGATCGCCACCACCGCCCAGATCGTCAATCTCGGCGACGACGTCTCCGGCGATCCCGGTCTGATGTCGCTGCTGTCGATTCCCGACGCCGCGACGATCGACGCCGAGTCCGTGTGGCGGCCCCGCTCCGCGCGCGAACGCCTCCGGGTTCCGATCGGCGTCACTCCCGACGGCACGCCCGTCGAGATCGACATCAAGGAATCCGCGGAGAGCGGCATGGGCCCGCACGGATTGTGTATCGGTGCTACAGGTTCGGGCAAGTCGGAGTTCCTGCGCACGCTGGTGTTGTCGATGGTGACCACCCACTCGCCGGATCTGCTCAACCTCGTCCTGGTCGACTTCAAGGGCGGTGCGACCTTCCTCGGCCTCGACCCCCTCCCCCATGTTTCCGCGGTGATCACCAATCTCGAGGAAGAACTCTCGATGGTCGACCGCATGCGTGACGCTCTCGCCGGTGAATTGACCCGCCGTCAGGAATTGCTCCGAGCGACCGGGAACTTCGCCAATGTCACCGAATACGAGAAGGCGCGCACCAACGGAGCCCAGCTCGATCCACTACCGGCACTGTTCATCATCGTCGACGAGTTCTCCGAATTGCTCTCGCAGAAGCCGGATTTCGCGGAGCTCTTCGTGATGATCGGCCGGCTCGGGCGATCGCTGCGGGTGCATCTCCTGCTGGCATCGCAGCGCCTCGAGGAGAACCGGCTGCGCGGTCTGGACTCGCACCTGTCCTACCGAATCGGCCTGCGCACCTTCTCCGCTGGCGAGTCCCGCCAGGTGCTCGGCATCACCGACGCCTATCACCTGCCCGGTCAACCCGGCGCCGGCTATCTCAAGAGCGATTCCTCGGACCCGCTGCGGTTCAACGCGACCTACGTGTCGGGTACCTATGTGCCGCCCGCCGGTGACCGTGCCGTCGCCGAGGCGACCGGCACAGCGGGCGCGGTCGACCTCTTCACCGCCGCGGCCGTCGCGGTCCGCGCGGCGCAGCCGGTCCCGGTGGAACTGCCGGACCTGAGCGAACTGCTCGGCGAAACCGCGACCGAACCCCTCGCCCCCACGCACGAGCAGTCACTGCTGCAGGTGGTGGTCGAGCGGTTGACCGGGCACGGCAGACCCGCGCACGAAGTCTGGCTGCCGCCGCTCGAGATCTCGCCCACCGTGGATATGCTGCTGCCCGAGCAGGATTGGCGTTCGGAGAGCAACCGCAACGGCAATCTGTGGTTGCCGATCGGCATCGTCGACAAGCCCTACGAGCAGCGGCGCGATGTCCTCACGATCGAGCTGGCCGGCGCCCAGGGCAATATCGCGGTGGTCGGTGGGCCGCAGTCGGGCAAGTCGACCACCCTGCGCACCATCATCACGGCTGCCGCGGCCACTCACACCCCCGAGCAGGTGCAGTTCTACTGCCTCGATTTCGGTGGCGGCACACTGTCCGCGCTCGCCGGTCTCCCGCACGTCGGGTCGACGGCAGGTCGCCTCGAGGGCGACCGCGTCCGGCGGATAGTGGCCGAGCTCAGCATGCTGTTGCGGCAGCGTGAACGCCGCTTTCTCGACCTCGGCATCGAGAACATGCGCGACTTCCGGAAACTGAAGGCACAGCTCGCCGAGCTGCCCGAGGGCGAACGCGCGGCGCACCCGCTCTCGGCCGACCTGTTCGGCGATGTCTTCCTGGTCATCGACGGCTGGGCGGCGTTCCGGGAGGATTTCGACATCGTCGAAGGCCAGGTGCTCGGTTTGGCCGCGCGCGGTCTGTCCTACGGCATCCACCTCGTGCTCGGCGCCAACCGGTGGGCCGAGATCCGGCCGGTGGTGAAGGATCAGATCGGCACCAGGATCGAACTACGCCTCGGCGACCCGTCGGACTCGGAGATGGATCGTCGTGCGGCAGTGGGCGTTCCGATCAATCGCCCGGGCCGCGGCATGACTCCCGACAAACTGCACATGTTGATCGCGCTGCCCCGCCTCGACACCGACGTCGACCCGGGGACCCTCGCCGAGGGCGTCGCCGCGGCCAAGGAAGCGATGGTGCGGGTCTACGGTGACCGCCACGCACCCGCCGTGCGCCAACTCCCGCTGGAACTGGACCGGGCACAGGTGCTGGAAACCGCACGGGCGCAGGGCCTGCGCCTGGATAACAAGCGGGTCCTGATCGGACTGAGCGAATCGGAACTGGCGCCGATGGTGCTCGACTTCGAGGAGCAACCGCACCTGCTGGTCTTCGCCGACGTCGGCTGCGGCAAGACCACACTGCTGCGCAATATCGCGCAGGGAATCGTGGAGAACTCCAGCCCGAACGATGCCCGGGTCATTATGGTCGACTATCGCCGCACCATGCTCGGCGCCATCGATGGCCCGCATCTGGCCGGATATTCGACCTCGGCGCAAACCTCGGTCCCGACCCTCAAAGAGGTTGCGGGATTTGTGTCCCAGCGGATGCCGGGCGCCGACATCACCCCCACGCAGCTTCGGGAACGCAGCTGGTGGACCGGCCCGGAGGTCTATGTGATCGTCGATGACTACGACATGGTGGCGTCGAACAATCCGCTGCTGCCGCTGATGGATCTGCTTCCGCAGGCCCGCGATATCGGTCTGCACGTGGTGATCGCGCGGCGAGCCGGCGGCGCGTCGCGTGCGCTCTACGACAATGTCCTCGGCCCGCTCAAGGACATGTCGGTCGACGGCATTCTGATGAGCACCCCCAAGGACGAGGGTGTGCTGCTCGGTGACGTGCGCCCGGCGCAGTATCCGCCGGGACGGGGCATGCTGGTGTCACGCACGCGTGGGCGCGAGCTCGTCCAGATCTGTCAGCTGCCCGCCCTGTGATTCGGTCCGATCGGAAAGGCCTGTGATGAACGAGCCGAGCGTCCCCGAGCACCTGCCGAGAATCGTGGCCGAGCGCGGCGATCGAGCTCCGGTCGTCGCGGTCGGCAGCGTGTGCATCGTGGTCGACGCGCGTGTGGTCGATGCCGCGGGTCGCTACACGGTGGCGCCGGCTGATCTCCAGGTACTCGCCCTGGCCGCACTGCTCGCCCGGCCGGGCTTCACGCGGCGCGACGAACCGGTACCCGACCGGCTGCTGACGCCCGAGCACATCACCGAAATGCGGTATCAGTCAAACGCTTTTGAGGAATCTCGGTTCTGAACGACGGTCGCTGAGCCGGCGCACGCCCGCTCAGCGACCACACACTCAGGTCGCGACGGCGACCGCCGCCTTGACCGCACCAGCGAGCAGCCGCATCGATGCGGGAGCGCCGGGATTGATCAGGACATCGATGCCCTCCTCCGGCAGCGCCGCGGCGAGTTCGGCCATCGAGACCTCGGTCCAGCCTTCGACCTGCGCGTGCCGGCGGTGCTCGGGCGCCGAGGTCACCAGCACGCAGGGGATCTGATCCGGGGACGCCGCGACGACCGGATTGCCGTTCTCGTCGACCGCGACACCGACTACCGCACCGCGTAGGGTCGCGAGCAGCTGGCCCGGTTCGGCCCGCTTCTCCAGGACCAGCCGCAATGTCGCGTCGATCGGGTCGATGAACGACCCCTCGTCGGCGGGGCGATAGTCCGGGTTGGGCTGGAATTCGCCTGCTGTGCCGTCGGCATCGACGAACCAGCCACCCAGCACCGCGTGTGCGGGCGGGCGATCGTCCTCGTCGGCGGGCTGCCAGCCCGGATCGATCAGGAACAGCCATTCCGCGTCGTTGTCGTTGCTCTGCTCGGTCATTGATGAGCCCTTCTCGATCAGTCTTCTCAGCTGGATTCGGTCGAATCGGGGTGTGGCGGTGGGTGCCGGGTATGGTCGTGCCGGATCTGCCGGCCGTTGTGATAGGACATCCAGCCGGCATTGTGGCTCGCACCCAGCCAGCTGATCCGTATCGGCGGCCCCTCCTCCTTGTCGACCCGCAGGACATGAAAGTTGACGGTGCCAGTGCTCGCATGGACCGGGCGCCCCGGGAACATCCTGCCGAAGACCTCGGCGAAACCGGATCCCGCAACGCCCGCTGCCGCCTTGCATGCCATCAAGACGAACGATTTCGGCGTCCCCAGCGCGGCGGCGAGCCCGGAGGCAAGCGCGGCGCCGAAAGGGTGCGCGGACTGGACGATCGAGGCAAAGGTCCTCCCGTCGACGTCGATGGTCACCCCGGATCGCAGGTTGATTTCGAAGAGGTTCGCATCGGCGTGCGCACTGATATATACCGGTCCATTCTTCCCGTTCGCATAGTCGAGGGCCCACGGCGCACGGACGTTTTCGGTGCGAGAAGACCCTTCCTGCAGGATTCGTTGCACCACCACACTCAAATCGTCGTCGCCGTCGCGCATTCTGGTGACCACGTTGTGGAAATTCTCCGTCCGCGCCCACAACAGCTCGCCCTCGAGATGGCCTGGCTGATGAAAGCTGACTCCGATCGCAGTGCCGCGGTGATCGAGCATCGGGTTGACGAGTACGTCCGCGCCGAAGAAGCCGATTACCCGGTCGTCGCTGGTCACCCCGAAGTACGGTTCCTCACCGAAAAATGCCTCCGTCGAGCGCAACTGCTCGACCCAGTCGACGATATCGGTGTCATTCGCCGTCTGTTCGACGAATGCCGCCCTGCCATCGGTGGCCGGAGCGTCGTACCTCGTCGCGGCGTGGTCGGTCGCGACGGCGTTCAGGTAGGACATCCACCCCGCGTTGTCGCCGGCGGCCAGCAGGCCCACCCCGCGACCACTCTCCGCATGGACATCGACATCGCCGCGAGACCCGTAGATCCGGCGGTCGGGGAAAGTCCGGTGCAGTGCGGCCGAGAACTCTTCGCCCGCCGAGCCGTTCGCTACCGCACAAGCGATCATGACGACCGACCGCGACGGACCCGATGTCATTGCCGCCTGAAAGGTCGGCGACGCCTGCACGATGGCAGCGAAGGTCGTACCGTCGACGGCGATCGACCGCCCGGCGCGCGAGCGGACTTCGAAACCGCGGCTGTCGGCGTGCACCGAGATGTAGAACGGTCCCGGCTTGCCCTCCCGGTACTCGGCCACCCACGGAGCCGGGACGAACCGGTCCAACCCGATCCGATTCCGGTCACCGGCGAGCGCGGCGGACCCGGCTTCGCCTGGCCGAGTGCGGAAAACCATCCCGTGGCCGTTCGGCGCGTTCCCCCAGGTACGCAGCACCTCCAACTCGTCGGGCCCGTAAAGGAAGGTGATGCCCACCGTGCGGCCCTGGAGATCCAAGATCGGCTCCTGGATCAGATTCTTCGCGCGGAACCGCACCACGGTGTGCTCAGCGGTGCCGGACAACTTCTTTCCACCGCCCAGCTGTCCGAGTACACCGAGGTGCTTCTTCCAATCGATCGGATGCGAGACGTGCGCGACCGCGTGACCGTCGCCCTCGTCGGCGCCAGGCAACTCGACGCCGAGAAGTTCGGCTGCGTCGGCCGACTGTGCCGGTTCCGGTACCTCCGAATGAGTTCCGACCAGATCGTCGACGCCAGGCGGGGCGAGCCGGTCGAGTCCGAACAGGCCGCGCGCACCCGGACCACAGATCGCGAGGGTGGCGAATTTGTTGAGATGCCGCAGCTCCACGTCCACCACACCGTCGGCCAGGAAGGTGATCCCCGACAGCGGAGGTTGTGCCGATCTGTTCGTGCCCCATGGGTTGCGCAGCCGCAACGCCACCGGGTTGCCGTCCTCATCTCGCTGCACGCCGACTGCCGTGTAGCCGTGATTGCCCGCCAGGCCTGGGAATTGCACGGTGTCGTCGCGACCCCAGTTGCGCGTACCCAGCATCACCAGATCGCCTCGGCCCAAGGCGAAGTCGACGCGTTCGGCGATGTGCCTGCCGGTCTGCTGGTCCAGCTCACGGGTGCGCCAGGACGCCGCCCGGTCCACGGAATCGACGAGGCGCTCGATGTTCGAAGCCCAGCGCGTGCGCTGCTCCGGGCTCAACTCATGGTTCAGGAAGCGCCGGAACCCTTCGGTCGAGCTGGGGTTGTCCGGCCGGATCAGCCGGTAGAACTCACGCACGGCCGCCCACACGTTGTTCCCGTTGCCGGCCACCAGTGCCAGCACCTGTGCGCGATCCGCGTCGGCGCCCATCGGATTCGCCTCGCGTGCGCGATGATCGCGCACCCGATCTTCCCACTCGCCACGCAATGCGGAGACCGCGCGAGCGAACTCGTCATCGCTGCCGGCCAGGCTGCGGAGCTCGTCGATGTCCATGCGCATCGGATGATGGAAATAGGCATCGGTGACCGCCCGGGACGGCTGGAACCGCAATCCGCTGGGCAGCGTCGCGGGCAGCATCGTCGCGGCGGTGGTGCCGGGACTGCCGCCGTCGAGTCCGGCGTAACCGAATTCACCGGCGAAGACCGCGTAGGCCTTCTCCAGGACTGCGGGCCACAACACACCCAGGTCGGCGGCGTAGCGAGTGCTGTTGTCGCCGTCGACATAGAGATCCTTGGAGACCCGCACCCAAGCCGCGTCACCGTTCTTGTCGAAGAACCGGACGGCGACGGAGTCACCGAGATCGGTCATCATCTCGCGGAGCAAGGGCAGCGGGCTGCGAGCCAGCGCCATCATGTTGGCGACCAGGAAGCAGTTGTCCAGCGCGCCCTGCCGCACGTCCGATACCCGGGGACCACTGATCTCATCCCAGAGCGGATTGTTCGCCCGGCGCAGCTCGGGGACGAGCGGACCGAGGATGTCGCTGTCCAGGGTGTGCCAGGTAGCGGCCTTCGGGCGCCCGACCATTGTCCGGCTCGGATCCGGTGTCCCATCGGGATTGTGCGCGTGTTTCACCGCCACGACGGCACGCGGAGGTAGCCAGACCGGGGTGTCGCCGGACCCTTCGATTCCGATACCGGCACGGGCCAGGAAGTAGGTGGTCTCCCAGAAGAATGTGGCGGCATTCTCCTCGAATGCCTCGGCGAGCAACGTCTTACGGATCCGGATCGGACTGGCATCGTGCTTCTGATCCAGCGGAACCAGCCCGATGTATTCGGCGCCGGTGCCGGGATGGCTGAACGTTCCCTTCACGGCGCGCCAGCCGCTGCCGACGTCGAGCCGGTGCGCGGTGCCGAGTCCATCGATCAGCACGCATCGATCGCCGCGAACGAACGCCTCGGCGGCCGGGGCGACGTGCAACGGCAACGCCTCCAGGGTTTCCGTGGTCGGTGGGTGATGCTCCGCCGTCGCAGCGGGTGGGCTCAGCGCCGTTGCCGTCGAGCCGGCGTCCGGGTCGGCGAACAGCGTGGCGAGTTCGTCATCGCTCCATTGGATCTCGGCGGTGTCGGCGAGCAGGCCCGCGCCCGGCGCCGGGTGCCGGGCATCCTCGGACATATCCTCGAGATCGGACGGTTCCTGGAGATCGGACCCGTCGCGCAGCCTGCGTCCGCGCACCGCGTGGTCGAAGGCGTCGTCGAACATGTTTCGGGTGAGCCACTTCCACAGGCGAGCGTCGTTCGCGGCCGCTTCGGCGGGGGTTACCGCCGCGATCACCTCGGTGGTTTCCTTGTTCGGAGAAAAACGCAGCGGAGCGCTGAGCGCGCCACCGATGGTCGATCCGGAGCCGACCACGCCACTCGAAGCGGCGGTCGGGGATAGGTAGCGAGTGGACGCGTGTTCTGTTCGAGTGCCGTTGTTGTGCAATGTCACCCAACCGGCATTGCGGTCCGCCGCGAGCAGGCGATAGTTGATATCCGGCCGTGCCGGATAACGCATGGTCGACTGCCAGACCGAGGTAGCGGCGGCATGAACCGGCGCATGCGGGAAGTTCTGGTGCAGTGTGCGCGCGAACTCCATTGCCGCCGATCCCTTTGCGGGTTTGCAGGCCAGCAGAACGATCGAGGTCGCCTCACCGGTGCTCAGCGGGCCTCGCAATCCCGGGGACCACTCGACGATCTTCGCGAACGTCGTACCGTTCACCTCGAGCGTGGTTCCGGTCCGAAGCCGGATCTCGAACGTGTTCGGACCCGCGTGGGCGGTGACGAAGACCGGTCGGTGTCCGGTCCGGGTGAACTCGGCAACCCACGGCGCGTCGACCACCTCCTGTCCGACCCTGATCGGACCGTGGAAGGCCTGCTTCCCGGTCTGCCCCGGCTGGGTGCGCACCACCTTGTCGTGCCACTCCGTCGCGGCCGCCCAGCGTCGATTCGCGTCGAGTTCCAGATCGAGGTGCTGGAAGCAGACGCCGGTCAATGCTCCGGTCGATCCGAACATCTCGTGCACGACGACGTCGGCGTAGGTGAAATTGATCGGCAGTTCGAAGGCGTTCTTGCCGTGCAGGACGTCCGGATCGTTGGATACCCGCCACGAGTTCAGATACGTGCGCCAGCCACTGCTCACCGCGGGGCCGACGAGTGCCCCGGACTCCGCGGTGGTGTCGGCCACCGTCTCCTCGGCCACCTCGGCCACCTCGCGCACCGCGCCGGTCCGCGTCCCCGTAGATTGCCCGGGTGTCCCGCTCGCCGCGGCGGACGCATGCTTGATCGTATTCTGCTGCACCACCTTCGCGCCATCGGAACCGATGGTGACCCAGCCCCGGTTGTCGTTGACGCCGAGGGTGGCGAAGGTCTTCCCCGCCTTCTTGGCGCTGACCATCACCACGCCCGCGCCCGCGTGCACCGGGGCGGTAGGCAGCAGATCGCGCATCGCCAGCGCGAAATCGGTCGCCGCCGTCCGGTTGCCCGCCTTGCACGAGATCAGCACCAGCGACCGGTCCGTCGCCTGACCACCCGTCCGCAGCGCCTCCTGGAAGTGCTCGGCGGCCTTCACGATCTTGGCGTAGTTGGCACCGTCGACCCGCACCGACCGAGTCGACTCCTGCTTCGTCCCCTTCTTCCAGATGATCTCGACCATGAACCCCTTCGAGTTCGCGTGCGCGTCGATATAGACCGGACCCGGACCGTCCTGGGCATAGTCGATCTTCCATGGAGCGTCGACGACATCCTCACCGAATACCAAGCGCCGCTTGGTGACATCGTCCACGTCCTGGCCGGTGTCGGTCAGCACCACCATGTCCTGTCCGGATGCCGCGCGCGCCCACTTGATCGCCTCACGCTGCCCCTCCGACTTGAGGACGAACGACACTCCGATCGTTGTGCCGTTCTTGTCGAGCAGGGGTCGAGTGAGTACGTCCGAGACTTCGAACACGGTGTGCTGCTTGCTCGCGCCGCGCACGCCTTCCGCGGTGGTCGTCGTCAGGGGCGAGCTCACCGGTGGATCGAGGACTTCTTTCCATTGCCACACGATCGGATTGCGGCTGGAAGCCAGCGAATTCGACCCGGCGAGCTTGGTGGCGGTGGTGGTGGTGGTGGTGGTGGGCGATCCGGTCGCGCCGGTGGGATAGCGGGTGCCGGCGTGCTCGACCCGGGTGCCGTCGCTGTGCAGACTCACCCATCCGGCATTGTTGTCGGCGGCGAGGTAGCGGTAACGAACAGTGGGCACGGCCGGGTTCCGCCAGTTCGAGATCCAGACCGCGCTGGCGGCGGCGTGCACCGGCGCGGCCGGAAACCTCTGGTGCAGCGTAGCCGCGAAATCGGTGGCCGCCGAACCTTTCGCAGGCTCACACGCGACCAGCACGACCGAGCTCGGACCGCCGGCGGCGCGCGCGGCTTCCAGCGCCGGGGACTGCTCGACGAGCTTGGCGAATGTCGCGCCGCTCACCTCGAGCGTCGTTCCGGTCCGCAGCCGGATCTCGAAGGTGTTCGGACCAGCGTGGGCGTTGACGAAAACCGGTTCCCGGCCGACCCCGCCGTATTCGGCCGCCCACGGCGCCGCGACGACCTCGTGCCCGACCCTGGTCTGACCAGCGAAGACATCCTTGCCGGTTTGACCGGGCCGGGTACGCACCACCTTGTCGTGCCACTGTTGCGCTCCCGCCCAGCGCTCGGCCCCCTCGATCTCCGACTCGACGTGCTTGTAACTGACGCCGATCGGCGTCCCCGCCGGTCCGATCAGTTCCTGGGTCACCACGTCGGCGTAGGTGAAACTGACCGTGACGCCCAGGAAGTTCTTGCCGTGCAGCGCATTCGGATCATCGGATACGCGCGAGGAGTTGAGATAGGTTTTCCATCCGCTACTGATCGCGGGGTCCGCCTGCCCCGGCTTGTTCACTATCGGCGGGGCCGTGTGCTTGACTACCTTCCAAGGAATTCCGGCTGCACGGAGCTGATCCCGCAGGTCTGTTTCCGGCTCCCACTTGAAGACCACATGATCGATGTCGGCACTGGTGACGCCACCGTGCACCTGCGCCTCCACATACCCCCACTTCCGGAAATCCGGATGCGTCAGGTCTCGCCGCAGACCGACATGGGCGCTCGGCAGGCCGGGCCTGCGTGGCGGGTAGACGCCGAAGGACTCCGGTGCGGGGTCCTCGAGCCTTGAAGGATAGACATTGGACTGATCCCCGATGGAATCTCCTACGCACACCGTCGTCCGGGCCCGCACCGCGGACTTCAGGACGACCACGGCGTCGCCGTAGACATTCAATCGTTCGTCGTGCAGGTCGCCGACCGGCTGTTCACCGCCGACGCGAACGTACCCGTAGACGGCCCGCTTATCGATCGGATGGTCATTCACGTCATGGCCGAACCAGCGGGCTTCGAGCAGCGCTCGGTCATCCATTCCGGTGCCGGTGTCGCCCAGATCGAATACCGTTTTGAATCGGCCATCCCGCAGTACTTCCAGCAGCGACTCCTCCGAGATCCGCACGGCGATATCTTTGCCCGCGAGTGCCGTGACCAGCTCGGCCTTCATCTCCGCGCGCGCCGTCTCAAGCGAAATATTGTGCTTCTCGGCAAGTTTCGCCGTATGCAGATCGATGCTCCCCAGCTGCTTCGCGCGTGCCACAGCGATGGCGCGCTGCTCCACCGGCAGCGTCGCGAAGTGATTCTCCAACTCGTCGTGCGATGCCGTCCGCTGCGCCGTCAACTCGGCACGCAGTGCGGCATCGTTGCGACTGGCTTTGATCGCGTCGGCCAACTCCGCCAGCCGCCTGCCCAGCACACGACTCGTCGGGTCCGCGAACACTACCGCCGGCGCGGATACGTGGCCGTTGACAAACGCCGCTTCGGGGATATCGTCACGCTGGAGCGGATCGGTTTCCCGGCGAGTCGTCACACCGATCCGATTCGCGTCCACGGACAACCAGCCGACAGTCGACCCGCCGTACAGCGTGAACTTGGTCGAGTCGAGCGGATCAGGACGTCCGTAGACGGACCCGGCGGGCAACATCGACGCCGCCCCGGCGGTGACGACATGCGCCCCCGTCGCCGTCGAGCTCACCACCACCGTGCCGTCATCGCGCGTCCGGGTGGTGAAAAGCTCAGCCACCAGTGCGCTGTCGAGCACCACCGGACCGGAAACCGGATGTTCGATCTCGTGTACGAGGTTCTGCTCATGCGAATAGGTCCGCACCACCGGCATTTCCTCGGTCCCGAACGCGACCAGATGCCCAGTGGTATCGGCTACGAACAGGCCCGGGAAGTCGACGACGGCGAGCGGCGGCACCGGCGGACCGAACTGATCGTCGCCGAACAGCTGCGGCAGTTCGGCACCGGTCAGGTCGTCCGAGAACGAACCGGTATCCGACTCGGATACATCGGTTTCCGGCTGCCCGAGGTCCGCCCGCTGCTCGGGTATCGTCGACGGGATATCCAGGTCCCGTGCGGGTGTGTGTGCTGCCACGCTCGCGGCGCTCGCGACGACGGCGGTCGGCAGCAGCACGGTGCGGCCCATCCGCCGTGCGGCGTTTTCCGCTTGCAGGTGCGACGCCGCGGCCTGCACCGCGGCCTCGGCGGCTTCGCGTTCGGCCGTTGCCGCCCGGTGCGCGTCCCGCGCGATGGTGTAGTCGTCGAAGGCCGCGTCCCGGACCGCGCGGGTCCGCGCGGTGCTACCCGCGGCATCGGCGCTCTCCGCGAGATCCCTTGTAGTCCTTGCCTCGTCGAGCCGGACCGTCGCCTTCTCGTGGCTGGTGACCGCGTCGGTGTAACGAATGATCGTCTGGGCGTGGTGCGGAGCGCCGGCGAACAGCGCGTCATCGGCTGCGAGGAAGTATTCGACACTGCCCTTCTGACCGTTGCGCGCGGCGCGGTTCTCGGCCTGGATATCGATGTCACGCACATCCGACTTGCCCGAAATGCTGACATGCAGGCCACCGACCGCGTTGACGGCATCGCTGATCTCGATATCGACGCCACGGCCGCCTTGGCGGTTGATGATCAGGATCTTGCCGAGCTGACCCGCCTTGTCGAAGATCGCTTTCAGGTCGGCTTCCGCAGTGGGGCCCCGGTCGGCGAACCATCGGGCATCGACGACCTCGTGCGGAATATTCGCGAGCTTCAACCGGGCCGAGATCTCGGCGACCTCACTGTTGCGGTTGGTGATCACCAGCTCGGGACGCGCCTGGGCACTGTGCCGACCGATGAGTTTGTCGGCGATCGCATCATGCTTGGCCGACTGGTTCGGAGCCAGATTCGCCTCGAGAGTATCCAGTTTCGATTCCGTGAAGCGCGGAACCGTGACTACCGGCTTCATCCCGTAGTTGTCGACCAGGTGGCCGGACACCCCCTCGGCCGTGCCCGAAGCGCCCGAGAGCCATTCGTACCGCTCCGCGAGCATGGTCTTGGCGGTGAGGCTTTGTGAAGACACCGAGTCGCCCCGGATCGTGATCCCGTGTTTGGCCTCGATGGCCTGCGCCAAACCGCCGTTCCACCGGCTCTCGGTCGAGGTCGCCGGATCGAACATCACCTTGTGGGTGGTTTGGTCGATGATGTAGACCTTGTCGACGCCGTCGCCACCTCGGTGCACGATGTAGTGGTCGTTCTCGACGAACTCCCAGTGCGCCGAGGCGGCGGAATTCACCCGGTCGATCTGGACGGCGAGGTCGTCGGGGCTCGCGCCGGGATCCTCCTCGGCGAGCAGTCTTCTGACCTTCTCGGCGCCCTCGGCGTTGAGCTTCGCCGGGCCGCCGATCTGCCCGTCCGTCCGATCGAAGTCCGCGGGGCTCAGATCCCCGGAATTCAGCCGATTGTCGAGGAAGAGCCGAGCCGCCATGATGCGGGAGGCGATATGCGGATCCGCGGCCAGGCTGGGGCCGTCGGAGATGATCCAGGTGGTGTCGGCGTAGTACAGCGCCTCGTCGAGTTCGTCGATGACGGCGATATCGCCGCGCATGAACTTGCCGCGGAGTTGCCCGAATGCCGCATCGTCGAGGGTGCCGATATAGATGGTCGGCTTCACCGGATCGAGGCCGGTCTCGTCGGCGCCGTTCGGGTTCATCCTGACCACGTTGAACACGTCCGGGCCGAGCACCCCGAGAACCTGTTTGTACAGGTTGACCGCATCGTTGGCCAGAGTGTCGCGAGTGGTGAAGACGTGCACCGAGTCACCGGCGGCGGCCTTCAGAATCGAATCGGCGAGGAAGACGAACGTCTTGCCCTCGCCCGCGTCCATATTGATGGGGCCCTCGCGCATTCCCATAGTGCCCATGACCTGGGTCCAGCGCAGGACCTTGCCCGGCGCCACCTCCGCACCGTCGTCGTCGAGCTTCGTTGTCCCGCGCCGGATGGTTTCGACGGCGGCGGTCACCGCGCGGTGATATTTCGCAACGCTTTCCGCGTCGCGTGCATCGTGGTGGACGCTGCCCCGCAGCGCCTCCCGAAGGTCCTCGGGTGTGGCGTTCTGCCAATCTTCACGCTTGTACATCCGGGTGATGTCTTCGGCTTCCCGGAGGAAGTCCCGCTGCGGCTCATCGGAGACGGCACGGGTGAACGGCTCGGGGCGCTCAGTCGAATCATCGTCTGTCGCAGGGTTGCTTCGCGAAGTCGGCGTCGGTTCGGCGGCCTGCGTCCAACCCTCCCGATCGGAATCGGTGTACTTGCGTCCCTGCTGGTCGTAATGGTCCAGGTCGCCGTAGATCCCGAGCTTTTCCAGCGCGGCTTTCACCCGGGTCGGCGAGGGCTGGTACGCACCTGCCCAGTCGTGCACCGCGACCATTTTCCCGTTGACGAAATGCGCTTGGAAAGCCACGTAAACGCCCGCGTTGTGGAATTGCTCGTGGTGCAGGTTCTTGCCGACGTACCAGTTGCCGTCATGGTCGCCGACCACGGTACGCATCGCGGGCGCGGACATTTCGGCCCAGCGCTTCAGAATCGGGCCCTGGCGCGGCACCTCGATCGTCGTGGCGCCCTTGCGCGGGATCACGTCCGATTCGGGATCCGGCTTACCGTTGGATTCCGAATCGGAGGCTTTGGACCAGAGGCCGTCCTTGTCGATCGTGTACCGGTGATCGGGCAACTCGTCGGTGTTGAACCGGAACACACCACGGGAGTTCCGTTCGTCGTAACCTCGGACGCCGCCGCCCCCGCCGAGACCGTCGGCAGCGTCGGCCGGCTTCTTCTGGCCGAAGCCAGGGCGCATCGGCAAGTCACCGTCCTGGAATGGCCGGAAGAGGTCCCTGCCTTCGTGCGGGGACTTGTTGCCACGGAGCATCTGCATTGTCTGCTCGAAGCCCAGGACTTCCCGGATGAAAGCCTTGCCACCCGGCCAGGCCGGATCGAGCAGCGATGTATCGACCAGCCGCCAGCGCAGGCCGGTGGCCTCGTCGATCTTTCCCACGAGAGCCAGGTCGTCGCTGACGCCCTTTAGGCCTTTGGCGCCCGCGCGGGCCCGCGGTTCGGCCACGGACGCGGCCGAGGTGTCGCGTGCCGGAGCCTTCTCCCCTTTGTCGCCCTGGGGTTTCGGAGCACCGGCTGGTTCCTTGACCGGCGTTGTCTTGTCGGTTGCCGCGGCCGAATTCTCGGGGTTCGGCCGGTTACCCTGCGGAGCGTCCGGCCGGTTCAGGGAGACCGAATCGGTCTCGGGTTGCACGGATTCCGCACGCCGCTGTGCCGGGGACGACGACACCTCGTCCGGCTTGGGCGCGACGGTCGAGTCGGCTTGTTTCGCTTGAATGGACTCCGGAGCATCGAGTGCGCCACCCGCCCGGGGTTGCGCGCGCACCGAGTGGTCACCGGATACGTCGCTCTTCGGTGCCGTCGTCACGTTGTCCCGGCTTGCACCGACTTTGGTGTCCGCGCCACGTTGGGCGGATGGCGACGAACTCGTGGACTTGTCCCCGCCGGTCGCGTTCGACGCCGGCTGCTGGGATGCGTTTGCCGCGTTGTGTGGCTGCGGTACGAGCTGACCGCCGTCGTGCTGCTGCGGCGCGGGCTCGGCCGTATCGGAAGGATGCTGCAGCGCAGTCGATTCCGATTGTTCATGGTTTGCGGGCGCGCGACCGGTGTTCGGTGCGGAAGAGTCGTCACCACCCGATTTCGCGGACGACGACTGCTGCGACAGGTTGTCCTCGGCGGTGTTCCGGTGCGGTGAGCTCACGGTCGAGTCGGTCTGATCACCGCCCTGGTTGGATGCCGGGGACCCACTGCGGTGCTCGGACAGCGATTCGTTCGGCTGCGCGCCACTCCCCGTCCCTGCGTTGACATTCGGCGAGTCCGAAGCACCCTTGGGGGCAGCCGCGGGCCCGGTATCCGAGGCCGACGGCGGCACTTTGGTCGGTGGTGTCGATCCGGCCAGACTGCGCGGGCCGCCGACCGGATCGACGTGCACTTTGCCGCCGCTGGCGCCGGCGCCACGCCAACGTCCCGCGCCGCCGCTGAACGCGCCCGCGGCACCGGCCCCGAGCATCCGCGGGTCCAATTCGAATTCGCCACCGTTGATGACCTGGTTGGCGATGCCACCGCCGACCATGCCGCCGACACCACCGGCGCCGCCCTCGACGGCGCCGCGCATGAGCTGCTGGAACCGGCTGTCGAATTGCGAACGGGTGATCTTTCCGCCCAGGAATGCGAACAGATCACCACCGAGCTTGCCGAACATCGCACCGAACGCACCACCCAGCGCGCCGCCCAGCGCCGCGAACCACAAATCCTTACCGTTGACACCGTCGCGATGTCCGGCCGCCATTTGTCCCAGCTGGATCAGGAGCGTCAGAATCACCTGCTGGCCCATGGCTTTCAGCGCGGCGACGAGCATCTGCCGCAACAGCTGCTTCAAGTATTGGAAGACAATGCGGTACCACCCGATCAACGCCGCCTGAGCCGGGCCGGCGGTCGGCGGGAACAGCCACGCGAGCGCGATCTCGTAGACCAGCTGGACGAGGCCGACGATGATCATGATCTTGTTCTGCTGAATCGCGCAACCGACCTGATCGCACGAATCAGCAATCTGACCGAGCGATTTGGCGATAGCCTGCAACGAGGCCTGATCCGACTCATCGGTGAGGTTCTGCAGGGTGCGCGCCATGGCCGAACCCGCACCGGCCGACGGATACGCCGAGAGAATCTCGTCCACCGCGTCTTCGATGTTCGAGACCAGCCCGGTCAATCCCGCCGAGGCTTCCGACCAGGCGTCAGCCAGGGCGAACATGCCGTTCTCGCTGCCCTCGGGCCACGCGCTACCGGCGACCCAGCTCAACCACCGCAGGTCCTCGGGCAGGTTGATATCGGATTGCCGGACCGCATCGGGAATCGACATCACCGGCCGCCGTCTCGCCGACCGGGCCCATGCCACGGGTCGGCAGCGTCGGGCTCGGGCTCGAACTGTTCCTCGACCGGCGGCTCACGACGCTCTTGCCGCTTCTCCTTGCCAGGGGCCGACTGACCACCACTCCCCATCGCGGACGTCCCCGGCATCCCCGGCATCGAGGCCTGGGGCAGTACGCCCGCACGCGACTGGGCGCCGATGCCACCGGCTTTCGGCACCAGCTTCTCCCCGTCATAGGCCGCCCCGAGCATCCGCGGCAGCGGCGCCGACGGAATGCCGCCACCCTTGCCGCCGGTCGTCGGACCACCGGCCTTGTCGACCGGCACAACCGTTCCCGGATCGGCCGCGCGGTACGCGTTCGGACCGAGAGCACCGGGGAACGCTGGCACGCCGGGGTGTGCCGGGATGCCGCCGAGCGTCGGTCCCGGCGTCGCGAGTGCGTCGATCGGGTTCGAGGAGGAAGCCTTTACGCTCAGTGGCGCGGCAGGATCGGGAGTACCGGTAGTCGCGAGATTCGGCGTGGAAGGCCCGTTCGGCAGGTCGGCATCCGGGTCACCGGCCGAGGAACCAGCGGGATCAGAACCACCGGAATTCGAGCCACCGCCGGTGTATCCACCCGAATTCTGTCCGCCTCCATTGCCGGACTGCTGGTCCTGATCACCCGGCGGCGGGCCGGACGGGTTGTTGTTTCCGGTGTTCTTGCCGAAGCTCGGATCGGAGCTGAGCGGGCCCTTGTACGGACCGGGGTCGCCACTGGCGTTCTCGTCCACGTAGTTCTTCAGGATCCACTGGGCGTAGAGGTCCTCGCCCGCGGCAAATGCTTTGCCCGCCTGCTCGATAGTGGTGCCATAGTTGACCAGCAACTGTCCGAAGATCGGAATCGCCCCGGTGGCGTCCGACCCCCGGCTCGCGTTGCCCACCAGCGCTTCGGCCGACGCCGAATAACCCGTCGCGCCCTCGGCGAACTGTTTACCGAACTCGTCTGCGCCCCATGGATTTCCCAGCCGCTGCAAGGAGTCGCTCAGGGTGCTGAGAATGTCGAACAGACCCTTCGGCGCGCTCGGCAGTTCTGCGAGCCGCTTACCCTTGTTGATCAGATCTTGCGGATCGACCTTGATCGGGCCGCCACCGGAGTTGTAATTGGCCGGGCCGCCGCTGTAGGGGTTGCCGCCGCCGTTGGAGTTCGAACCGCTGTTGGGCTTGCCGCCAGTGTTCGGGTTCCCACTGCTCGGGCGGTTGTTGCCGGGTGGAGCGCCACTCGGCCCCGCACCGCCGCCTTTCGGCGCGGGCTTACCGGAGCCACCCTTGTCCGAACCGCCTCCGGGCGGTAAGGCGGGATCATGCTTTTTGCCGTCTTTTCCGTCTTTTTCATCTTCGGGCTTGCCGTCGCCGTCGAGATCCCAGGGAAACCCGGACGATTGCCAGTCCCCCTTCAGATCCACGAACGACAACCCCGCCGGCAACCCGAATTGCCCCGACTCACCGATCAGCGAAAGGAACGGGTTGCTACCGGCGTCAGGGTTAGGTGCCACAGGGCGATCGTGCCGTCGCCCTCGTGCCGCTCGCGCGGCACGCCGACGGAGTTCACCGAACCTTCAGGCGTTCACCTGGATGTAAGGTTCGTCGCGACCGAAGCCGGAAAGCTGGCCGTGACGACCAGACCGCACGGGTCGGCTACGTCGACGAAGAACAATCCGCCGTACTGGGCCGCCATGGTCGCCGCGATAGGCAGACCGAGACCGGAACCGCCGGCCGTCGCCTGTGCTCCGCGAAAGAATCGGGTGGTGAGCTGATCGAGTTCGTCGGGTGACACCCCGACGCCGTCGTCGCGCACCGACACGACCACCGACTCGCATTCGTGGCTGACGGTGATCGCGGTATGGGCATCGCGGCCCGCGTAGCGCGCGGAATTACTCAGCGCGACATCGAGAATCTGGGCGAGCACACTCGCCGGAACGTCGGCCTCGGCGACCTCCGCGGTCGCATCGAGAGTCAGGGTCATCTCGGCGCGCTGGAACGCGGCATGCCACGCGTCCACTCGATCCCGTGCCACCGATACCGCGTCACAGCTCGACGTGTTCTGGCGCACGGCCGCGCCGCCGTCCTTGGCATCGGCCACCGCCGAGGTCAGCAATCCGTCCAGCAACTCGGCGAGCCGGTCCACTTCGCTCACCACACCGGCGAAGGTGGCCGCCGCGTGATCCTGGGCGATCATCGGCTGTAGGGCCTGCAGCCGAACCGCGAGCGCGGCCAGTGGATTTCGCAGCGAATGCGCCGTATCGACCACCAGTTTGCGCTCGGCCGCGGCCAGGTCGGCGACGGCCCGGGTAATCGCCGCGACACCGACCGCGAGTTCGACGATCTCCGGTGGCCCCTGGCCTCTGGACCGGGGGC
The DNA here is from genome assembly GCF_015477605.1 of Nocardia amamiensis. GTDB lineage: Bacteria > Actinomycetota > Actinomycetes > Mycobacteriales > Mycobacteriaceae > Nocardia > Nocardia amamiensis_A. Next base: position 18,534 of record NZ_JADLQX010000043.1, on the reverse strand, counting down.
CCCGCGGCTCCGCGCACCGCACCGGCAAGGTCGAGGTCAGCGCGTCGACATCGCGGCGCAGCTTGGACACCGGTCGCAGGATCCACCCCGATACCCCGAGCGCCACGCCGCCGAACGCCAGCACAGCGGTGGCGGTCACGCAGGCGAGCTGAATCCAACTGTCGGTGATGCCGCGGCGAGTCGCCGAGGTCGAGATCGCGATGACGACCACACCACCGGCTTGCTGCGAGGTTCCAATGGGCTGGCCGACCACCATCGGGTGCGTACTCCACGGATACAGTGTCTCCGGCGGTACGAACCGGTGTGCGTTGTTCGACACCTCGATGACCCGTGCGTCGGCGCGGTCCACCCCGACGTCGACCATCACCCTGCCGCTGCCCGCGATCACCAGGACACCATCGCCGGTCTGCTCGAAATAGGTCTGCGCCTCCCCTTCGAGGCGTGCCGGATCAACCGATGCCGTCGCCGCGAACTGGTTGGCGACCTGGATCCGATCGATCACCATCGCCTGGGTCCGGCTCGACGCCAACTCCATCCCGATCCCGATCCCGAAGCAGATCATGCAGATCGCCGCTAGCAGCGTGAACACACTCACCAACCGAACGCGCATCCGGCGAGGTCACCTGGTCCAGCGGTAGCCGAAGCCGTGAATGGTGGCGATCAGTCCGGGGCGGTTCAGTTTGGCCCGCAACGCGCCCATGTGAACATCGAGCGAACGAGACGTGGACGGGGTTTTCTCGCCCCAGATCTCGTGCATGATCGTGTCCCGGCCCACCGCGGTGCCCGCGCGCTCGACCAGCACCCGTGCTATGGCGAATTCTTTCTGGGTCAGCTGGACCGGCAGACCGGCCACCTCGACGGCACGAGCCCCCAGGTCTACGGTGACATCACCGGTAACCACCACGGCCGGACCGGATTCGGTTGGCTGCCTGCGTCGCACGACCGCTTCCAGGCGGGCGGCGAGTTCACCGAGCCGCGGCGGTTTGACCATGTAGTCGTCGGCTCCGGCGCGCAGGCACGACACCACCGCCAACTCGTCGCCCTCGGCGGTCAGCATGACCACCGGAACCGTGCTGACCTTGCGGAGCTGGCGCAGCACCAGGTAACCGTTGACGTCGGGCAGCCCGAGATCGAGCACGACCGCGTCGTAGTCGGCGTGCGAAGTCAGCAGGTCGAGCCCGTGTGACAGATGGTCGACGGCCGGGAAACCATGGGCTCGGAGGCCTTCGACAACAGCACCGGCAACGCCCGCGTCGTCTTCCACCACCACCACACGCACGAACCCGGTCCCTTCCACAAGTCCAGGTCCGAGCCTGAACAGGAGGTGAGACTACAGTAGCCGATCACGCCTGCCGTCGCGGAGTGGAGCATCGCCGATCGGTGAACTTTGTTGTCCGGCAACGTCCCTCACCGAGGCGACCCGAGGTCAGGCAGTCGCCCTGCCGGCACCGGCGCGCGGCTCGGCCTGCGGGGCCGGTGCGACCGTGATCGGCGGATAGCCGGTCGGCCGAGGGACGGGCGGCAGGCTGGTGAACCGTCGACGCAGGTTGTTCAGCTGCCGATAGACCTCGCGCTGTTCCTCGTGCAGCGCACGGATCTCCTCGTGTAACAGTTCCGCCTGATCGACGAGCTGGGCATAGAAGTGCCGGCCCTGCTCGAGCTGTGCCCGTTCGGCTCGCGCCCGGGTCAGGATCTCCTCGGCCGAGGTTCGCGACGTAGCCGGTCGCGCCGTTCCAGCACCCGGCCGAATGCGGCGCCGACCGGGAGTGCCATCGTCAACCTTTTTCACGACAACCCCAGCCTCTCAATAGTCCGTGCGCCCCGAAATGAATTATGCGCACCGCATCGAAAGCGTCAACCCTGCCGCGAATTTCTTGATATCGACTTTGCGAATATTTATATTTCCCGCGTATTCTTTGGAATCTCTTGATAACTCGTGAAATTCCCGGCACTCCGCAGGCGGGCGCGGGCGGTCAGGACGCCGATTACGAGCATCATCACGACGACAACCACGATGGTGGCGAGCAACGCCTGCCGGTAGCCGACCAAGAACGCGTTCTGCACCGCCCTGGCGAGCGGCCCACCGAGCGTGTCGCCGACCGAGGCCGCCGTTGCCACGTTCATGCCCAGCGGTTGCCCGACCGCGACGATGCCTTCGTGCGCGGCAACCTTGGCCGGAATGACAAGCCCCGCTCGATATCCCTGGTCGACGAGACCACCGGCTACCGCCAAACCGAGCAGGCTGCCGAGTTGGACGACGGCCGACTGCGCCGCGAACAGGACGCCGTTGCGGGTCGACGGCAGCGCGGTACCGATCGCGTCGAGCGCGACCGCCATCACGATGCCCATACCCACGCTCATCACCGCGACCATCCCCACGATCCGCTCCAGGCTGCCCGCCGCGTCCGCGGTCAAACCGACAGCCAGGCCATCCAGCACCATCGTCAAGCCGATGATCAGCGGAGTTGTTGCGCCGGTACGGCGTTGCAGCACCGCACCGGCCTTGGCGCCCGCCGCGGAGGCCACGCAGGCGGGCAGGAAGATGAGCGCGCCGGCCACCACCGGGTCGGTACCACGCACCGCCTGCAGGTACTGGATCGTCACGAAGACGATGCCGAATTCCGCCACGACCGCCGCGGACAGCGCGAACATCGCGGGCTGCGCCCGCGGATCGGCGCGAAGCAGAATGTCGTGCGGCAACTCGCCGCCACGGCGGGTTGCCGCCGCCAGAACCAAGAGGACGGTGCCTGACCCCAGCAGCACGATGACCGGAACCGCGGTCCAACCCCAGTCGGGCGCCTTCAATAGACCGAGCGCGACCAGCCCCGAACCTACCGTCGCCGCAACGACACTCGGCCAATCCACCGGAGCTTGCGGATCGCCGGGGCAGCGCGGTACGAACTTGACGATGCCGGCCAACAGTGCCACCGCGACCACGGCGTCGGCGAGGGCGACCCGGGGCCACCACAGATTGTTCAACAGCAGGCCGCTCACCAGCGGAACGACTGTCACACCCGCGGCCAGACAGCCTGCCCACAACAGCAGCGCCTGGGCACGTTGCCGACCGGCATTGCTGACCAGCACGAGGATCGACAGCGACGCGGGGACGATAGCGGCGACACCCGCGCCCATCACTATTCTGGCCACCAGCAACGGAATCGAGGTCGCGGCCAGCAGCATGTGGGCCACCAGACCCGCGAGAAAAGTGACACACCCGGCAACCAGCACTCGTTTGGCGCCGCAGCGGTCGGTGAGCACACCACCGATGAGTAGAAACACGATGAGCGACAGCACATAAGACTTCGGGATCCACAGCGAGAACTCGAGCACGTCCCGGTCACCCAGCTGCTGCAGCAGGGTCGACACAGCGACGCTGTGCAACGAAACGTCCTGGCTGATCAGGAATCCGGTGGCGCCGATGAGCGACAGGACTAGTGCGCGCCGCCCGCGGTTCGACGGCAGCGCCGGTTGCGTCCGGATCACTCGGCCTGGACGGGTGATCTCGACTGCCATGGTGCGCCCTCAACTCGATAGCTCGGCCACCCCCGATCGGAAGTCTCGACTATCGGTGGCGATCTCGCCAGTCGGCACGGCGCGGGCCCACCGCGGTCGGCATCAGCCCAGGTGATCGCGCAATGAGGTGATGGTGGCGAACAGGTCGTCCAGTTTGGGCGCCTCGGCCTGGTCGACGTCGAGCGGCGCCATCAGTTCCTTGGCCTTGCGCGCGACGTCGAGCACGGCCGCCCGCGACGCCGCGGTGACAGCGTCGGCGAGTTCCGCCGGGGTCAATTCGCCGATCGCGCCGGAAAACTTGATGTCGGTGGCGATTCCGTCGGCATTCACGGTGACGCGCACCCGCCGTCGCGCCGTGGTGCCTACGCCGAGCAGTAGCGCACGTGCGGCTTGCAGACCGGCGATTTCGGCCATCTTGGCCTGAAATCCCTCAACGGCAGCATTGAAATCGTCATCCATGGTGGGTGTCCTCTTGTCGCGCTGGAGAATTCGGCGGGCGACTTATCGGTCCAGAATTCGATGACCATCATTTCGACGATCGTTCAGCGTGTTTTCCGACGGCGGAGTCAGCGGTGCCGGTGTGTGCGTCGGCAGTTGCGCCCGCAGCTCGGCCAGGCCCGCGAACAGATCCTCGGGCTTGGGCATTCGCGAACGCAGCTCGGCTGCCGGGGCCAGGAGCGTTTCCTGCTTGGCGGCCACCTTCGCGGCCGCAGCCTGCGCCGCCTGAACTGTCGCGCGGGCGATTTGGCCATAGCTGAGTGTGTTGATGTCCTCGGCGTAGTACGTCTCGATGATCGAGCCGGAAACATTGACCACGACGGTGATTCGGCCGTGTTCCACGGTGGCGGACGCGGTCAGCGCGTCGCGGGCACCGCGCAGATCGCGCATCTGGCTCAGCGCCCGGCCCACGGCGTCGATCAGATCAGCGGCATCGGCCGCCGCGCTCGCGTTCTCCGGTCGTATCACTGTGCCGCCACCTCTGCCATCGCCGCCCGTTCATCGAATTCGACCCGTAGTCCGGCGTATCGCGCCAGATACGCGATCACCGCCACGGGATCTTGCTGGCCGTCGAGATCGGGCAGCAGCACCATGAACCGGGCCGGGTCCGGGTCCTGCTCCCCCACCAGCGCGATCAGCTGCCCAGTCCGTAAACGCAAGACCAGCAACGCCTGATCGTCGTCGGGAACCTCGGCAAAGCCCGCCTTCACCGCCCACTCCAGGGCCGAGATGCCGATATCCACCCAGCCGATGAGCCTGCTCGACCCCGGCGTCGGCCAGGTGTGCGGGTCGACCGCGACCGTGACCGGGTCCGGCCAGGGCCGCCGCCGATCCAGCTCCGCCAGCAGGCGGCCGAAGAAGCCCAGGATCTCGTCCCGGTCGACGCCGTCGGCCGCCTCGACGGCGGGAGCGGGCACCGTCCGCGCCGAAACCGCGTGCGCCAGTGCCGGATAGAACTCCTCGACCGTCTCGGCATAGCTGACGCGGTCGATCAGGTCTTCGGCTGCCGCGGCGACGACCCCGGCGGCGGACAGATCCTCGACGTGGGCCATCGATGCGCAGAGCTGAACCAGCGGCGCGGACTCGTGGTCGGTGAACTCGAGCGCATCGGACGGCGTGACCGGTGCGGGCACGGGTTCGAGTGAGAAGAACGGGCGGTCGACCTCCGCCACGGCCAGACTGTTCGGATAGGCGTCCCCGGTATCGGGTCGATAGCGTAGGTAGAGTTCGGTTTCAGCACCGCTCAGTCCGGGACGCTCACTGTCGCCTGGTTCGCCCTCGACGAACCCGACCTCCCAGGCCAGGATCGCTGCGAGCTGCGCCGCCGACAGCAGACCGGCGGGCATCGGCTCGTCGGTAACGGTGCAATCGGCGTCAGTGGCCGTAGCGCTGACCAACATCACCCGCAGTTGTTCCGGCGGGGTCGCACAGTGTCCGGCGGCGTCGAGGGCGTCGGATCCGACGATGACACACACCCCGCCGACAGCGACGACGACGGCGCCATCGTTTCGCCTGCCCACAATCCGCGGCATCAGCAAGTCCCCTTCGCGTTCGACTGCCCGGAAAGTACCCAGCCGACGCACGGGCGGCGACCGGGCACGATCTGGTCGCCACAGCCGTTCACCTTCTCGTCACCCGCGGACACCGGCTACGACCCGTCGGTGCGGACGACATCCCTGGCGATGAGGGCGGATTGGCGATCCAGCATCGGCCCCGCGGGCAGTTGGCTGATGATCTGCCACGGCACCAGCTTCGGCTCGGCGGTCTGGCCGAGCATGGCTGCCGTCGCGGCGTCCGGAATACCGAATCGAACGCCGGTGTCGGTGACATAGAACAGGCCATCGCGCCGGGTGCTGTCCAGCTCGATACCGGTGACCTGCACGAATTCGCCGGTTCCTGCGGGGATGTAGGCCGTGTGGGCGGCCTCGCCCCCGACGAGCCGCACCGGTGTCCGGCCGGACGCCAGCGGCAGTTGCCTGCCGACGAGCAAGCGCAGGGTGGCGGCTTGATCACTCGCGCCACGTGCCCAGCTCGCGCAGGCCACCGGATCGGTGTCCATGGCGACGATGGACGGGACGCCGGCCGGGAACTGCCCGATCGGCAGGGTGTCCAGCACCGGCAGACCGCCGATCGCGTCCGGGGACAGCAGCGGAATGACGGTATGCCCCATCGAGTTCGACGCGCGCAGTACCTGCGCGGTGAACTCCGAAATCTTCTGCACCCCGTCGGTGAGCACCACATACGGCTGCGCGCCGTTGACGCCTTGGACCCGAATCACGGACCCCACAACGACATTGCCGCCGCGCACGGCGCTGGGCGCACCCGCGTCGGGGATCTCCGGATCGAGGAGTTCAGGGGCGGCGACGGTCGCGTTGAGCAGTCCGGCGCCGATCGGCCGCGGCCGCATCCCGCGAATCTGCAAGGTAGCCACGACCGCATCGCTGCTCATATCGATGCGAGCATGCTTGCCGTCGTAGATCAGGTAGGTGGCGCCGTCATAGGTCGCGAGCACCGCCTCATCCGGTCTGCCCGGCCGGATCTGCGGGCCGAGCTGTGGCACGCCGTCGAGAACCGTACTGCGCACACCGTCGGTCGCGTCTTCGCACAGCGTCCACTCGGAGCGATCGCGATCGACCGCCCCCGGCAGCGACGCGGGGGCGCCGGGGATGCCGAGCAACGGTCCGCGCGGCACCGAGGCCAGCTTCGAATCCTTTACCGACGTCGGTGATTCGCTGGTACCGGTGATCAGCCTGGCCGAAGCCAGATTCAGCACCGGGTGCATGGTCTTGTCCACCATGACGTAGAGGGCGCCGCTGTCGCCGGCCATGATGATCTTGGCATCGCCGAGTTGCCCCTGCGGCCGCAGGAACGCCAGGACGCCGCAGCCAGCGGTCACCAGCACTGCCAGCACCAAGCCGGTCAGCAAGGAACGGAATTGGATGCGCATGGGATCGTGCAGCATTCGCACATCGCGGCGAACCAGCGCGTGCTCGAAACGCTGCAGCAGAAATCTGTATCCATTGACCTGCGCCCGGGTCGTCAATTGTGCCGGCATTTCAACTCCTCCGTGCGCATGAACACCGTGTGGCTGAATGCGCACACTCGTCTGGCGTGTGAGAGGCTACCGCACCACACAGGTGCGCGCCGAATGGAGATGTGCTGAATGAAGAGCGAGACAATGCCGCCGGAAAATACTCAGGAATCGTCGGATCCGCCACCGCTGAGTTCAGGTCGGAGCGAACTGTTCACGCGGGTTCCGTTGTCCATCGTGCTGCCCTCGGCGGCCGCGGGAACAACGGCCGCCACCATAGCCATCATCCTCGGCGCAGATATTCGAGTGGCGCTCGGCATCGGGATCGCAATTGCGTTGCTCGGTGGCGTCCGAGTTCGGAAAACCAATGTTTGGCGAATTCTGGGAATGCGCGGCTCGCTCTGGTGGCGCAATCGGCGCGGTAGTGGTAGTGAACCACGCCCGGAGCCGTTCGATGTCGATATCCCGGACTCCGCCGGCGCCCGCTGTGGCATGCGCTGGGACGGCCGCCACCTGATCACCATGGTCGGGCTCGGCCGCACCGCGGTGCGGCCGACCCTGCTCGGATCGGCTCGGATCGAGGCGGGCGCGGCCATCTCACTCGCCGATGTGGCACGGTGCCTGTCCCAGTTCGACATTCGGCTGGCCGCCGTCGACGTTGTCACGCTCGGTGTCCGCACCCAGGGCCCGCGCAACGTCGTCCGGGTCTACGAAAAACTGCTCGGGCCACTGCCTGCCGCCGCTACCCAGAACGTCTGGCTGGTCCTGCGTTTCGACCCGCTCGACAACGTCGGCGCGATCGACAACCGGGGCAGCGCACAGGAAGGCGTGATCCGCACCGCCCTGGTCGCGACGCGCCGGGTCGCGGGTCGCATCGCCACCAGCGGCGTCAGGGTATCGATCCTGACCGCCGACGAACTGGCGGCCGCGGAGGCCGCCGTCCTGCACGACAACGACCCACAGCAGTGGGCCGAGGATTGGCAGGTCTTGCGCGGCGGCGACATCGAATTGACCGGGTACGCCGTCCGGCCACAGCTCCTCGAACCGGAGGTGCTCGCGACGGTGTGGACGCTGCCCGGCAAGTCGGTGCTGACCCGCTTGCGCATGACACCGGCCGTCGAATCGGACTCGCCGGGCCAGCGCGGCGCCATGGTCGCGCTGAGCGCGGTCGTGCGGCGCGACCTGGCCGGCGTCGGTCATCACGACGCCGAGGAACCGCCCGCCGAACTCGGGTTGCGTCCGTTGCGCGGACTGCAGCGCCGGGTCCTGCTCGACGGCGGGCACCTCGAGCCGTCCGCCGCGCTGCGCGGAGTACCAGCGGCGATGTCGCGATTCACGGTGCCGGCAGCGGGGTGTGGTCAGGTGATCGGCGCTACCGATGACGGGCTCGGTGTCGCGGTGCCGCTGTTCGGGCCCGCGGTCCGGCGGGTGGAAATCGTCGGGTCGCTGCGGCTGACCCAACTGATGGTGCTGCGCGCGATCGCGGTGGGTGCGCAGGTGATCGTGCACAGCGTTCGCCCCCGGGAATGGGAATGCCTGGTCGCGGCGGTCGGCGCGCCTGCCGCGCTGTCGTTGCCCGCGCCCGGTAGCGCGCGATACACGGCCGCGGCCACGATGATCGTTTACGACGGTGTCGCCTCGGCTGGGCAGGTGTCGGAAGCGACGGCCGTCCATGTCCGTTCGCCGCGGGAGTCCGCGGCGGTTCTGCTCGGCGCCGATGTCGCGCTGATCGAATCGGCGGACGTGCCCGGGCGGGTGCACATTCGCAGCGCGGGCCAGGAACTGACCGTCCAGGTGGTCTCGATCCGGGAGGAAGTCGAGTACCTCGAGGGCGCTCGGACCGACGCCGAAACCGAGGTCGAGCCGCAACCGGAGCCGGCCCTGCAATCCGCATGAAAACGGGGGCCCGCGGCCAGTTGGCGGCGGGCCCCCGGGGACTCCTCGGTGCCGGATCTACCAGACGAAGTCGTCCGCGACGTGCTGATCGGTCGCCCGGGCCTTGTCCAGCGCGGCCTGCACGTTGTCACGTCCCTTCTTCAGCAGTACGAGCAGGTCGTCCAGGTCGGCGATCAGGGTCTTGTGCTTGGCCAGGAACGAGCCGGCGGCGCCGCCTTCGCCGCTCTGCCAGCCATCCCGCACCAGCGAGGTCGCCGCGTTCTGCGCGTTTTCCCGCTCCGCGGTAATGGCCGTGTGGTAGTTGTCCATATCGGTGATCAGCTGGATGACGCCCGCAGGGTTGTACAACATTGTGCTGGTTCCGTTCTCAGAAGTGGTTTCGGTGGTTCCGGTCAGAGGTAATTCGTGTTCAGCGTGGTGAACCCGCCCATGCTCTCGTTTTCGGTTGCCGCGACCTTCGTTTCACCGGTACGCAACGCCTCCGAGACCTGGCCCAGATCGACATTCACTTTGCGGATCTTCGCCTGCAGTTCGTCGGCGAATTTGGTGAACGCGACATTGGCTTCACCTTCCCAATCCTTCTTCGCGGCGATCACCGTCGCCTCGAGGTTGTCGACGCTCTTGTCGATGGGCGGAATCACGTCGGCGTACGCGTTCGCATACTTCTGAAAAATGGCGAAATCAAGGTGGAGAGGATCTGCGTCAGCCATTGACATTTCCTTTCGGATGATGATGTGTTGAGAATTCCGGAGAAGTGACTCCGGACGATGGGTGGATGCGCGTATCGATTACGGCATCCAGCGGCCCTCGGGCAGCGCTTCGATCTGCGCACCGACGACATGGGCCAACCGGCGATCACTGCCGGGGGCCAAGGTCGTCCACGGTTGCCCGTCAGGGGCCATGCTGCCGCCGCCGATGATCCGGCCGGCCGCGGTGTCGTACACGGCGACGGCGGCGGGCGACCGCACCGGGCTGCCGTCACGGTGGGAGTAGCACACCAACTCGGCGACCGAAATGCACTGGCGCAGTGCGACTCCCACGGTCAGCGCGTCCGATTCGGACATGCCGAGCTGGTAGGCGGCGCTGGCCTCGGTGGTTCCCGCGTCGTCGAGCCGTCGACGCAGTTCGGCGGTGGGGGCGGTGAGCGCCGGGATGTCCGCGGGTGGACGGGCGCCGAGTGCGGCCAGCAGCGGCCGGCTCAACGCCACCGGATCCTCGTCACCCCACACGGTGCCGATCTGGATTTCGTCGCCCACTCGCACCGCCACCGCGTGGTCCAGGCCGCGCCGGGCCAGGCAGATTCGATGCACGCCATCGCGCCGGATCCGCAGGGCCAGTTGCCTTTCCGGACGGGCCAGGGCGAACAATGCGGTGGTCAGCTCGTCGTCGAGGACGTTCCCGTCCTCGTCGAGCACGCCGCGCCCACACAGCTCCGCGACAGCGGCGACGCGGGCGGCATGGAAGTCGGCGTGCTCACTGTGCCGTGGGCGCAGGGCGAGAACCACCGGAAGGGTTTGCGCGCCGAGCTTTTCGGCGACGACGAGGGCGGCATCGACGGTCAGGGTCGTCATTGCGACGCCCCGGCGGTACGAGACTGCGCTACGCCGCCCAGAACTGGTGGTGCGGTGGCGAACCCGGCCTGGACGACGATCTGCTCGCCGAGAGCTCCCGCCTCGGCTGCCACCGCCCGCTGACCGGCTTGCGGCGACACCGGAACCGGCGAATTCGTGGGCGGCGCGAGCATCGACGGTGGCGGTACCTGCGCGGCCGTTGCCACGACAGGAGCGCCGGCCGTTGCCGCCACGATCGGCGCGACGGGTTGCGGGATCGGCGTGAACACCAGCGACTCACCGCCGACCATCAGGGTCGGCGTCGGCGCGACAGTCAGCGCCGACAGGTCGACGACCGACGAAAACTGCAGTGCGGGAGGAGAAACGGCCTGCGAGTCCGGAGGCGGCCCCGATGACCCGTCGACGACCGGCTTCGACGTCTGCTTCTGCTCGGCGAGTAGGGCGGCTCCCGCGGAGACGGCAGGGGCCGCCTCTTGCTCCCACGCCGCGGACAGCTTGTCACTGCCCGCCTCGTAGGTGCGCATCACCTGGGCGGCGTGGTCGCGCAGGGCATCGACCTGATGGTCGGCAGTGTCGAACAGTCCGGCAAGCGGTGCGCCGAGCAGCGTGCCGCTGACCATCTCCTCGGCCATCCGCACCGCCGCCGCCACCTCGTCCACGTGCGGCATCGTGAGCTGAGCGATCTCGTAGGCCGCGGCCTGCTCGGCGGCCGTGGCGGCATTGTGCTGGGCGGCGGTGGTGATGTCGTCGAACCAGTCGGCCAGCTGCGCCAATTGGGCGATGCCCTCCGCGCTGGAATCCGATCCCCACGCGTTCCCGACAATGGCGAGGATGGCGCGATACTCGGCACCGGCCTCACCCAGGCCCAGCGCGAGCGCTGCGTAGGCAAGCCCCGCCTCGGCCATCGGCACGACGCCGGGGCCGGTCATCAGCTCGCGTGCCAACTGCTCGGCCGGTACGGCGTCCCACATCGTGCCGGTGAATCCGGCGTGCGGAAGTTCGACCATCGCGTCACTCCTCGTCTCGGTGTCTGCCGCGCGGTACTACGCCAGGCGCTGGAACGACTGCACGGCTTCGTCGTCGGAATCCCCGACGAGGTCGGCATGGGAACGCAGGTTCGCGGCGATCTTGCGCAGTTCGCCGATGCCACCCAGGTAGGACTGCTCGAACGAACCGCTGACCTGTCGCAGCACCTGCGCGGTGTGCCGCGACACCGGGTCGGCGGCGCCCGGCACCGGACGCAGCGCGTCGCCGCGCTGCAGTATCCCGCTCTCCAGGCCGTCGGCCAGCATGTCCAGCCGACCGGCCGCCATCCGGGCGAGTTCGTGATCTATCGCGATACTGCTCATGAAAGTTCGCCTCCTACAGGCTGAATGGGGTATCCGGGTCGCCGGTCGTTTCCACGCCGATGACGGGTGCCGCGGTCTCGGGCGGGTGACCTCCGACCAGTTCGTCGCCATAGCGGGCATCGACCGGCGATTCCGGTCGGCCGCCCGCCGAGCGGGCCCGCTCGGCGCCGGTCGAGCCGGCGCCAGGGGCGAAAGGCGGGAGTACTTCATGCGAGTACGTCGCGGTCGACGCCGATATCAGCGGCGTGCCGACCGGGCTCGCGGTCGCCGCGATGACGCCTTCGGCTTGCCACCCGCCCAGCGGAGCCGCCGCCGGGGCGACCGCCGCTCCCCCACTCGTCGACCCGACCGGCACGGCTGCCGTAGCGGAGCGCGTCGGAGCCGGCGCCGCGGGGTCGGCGGCAGGCTTGGCCGGGAACTGCGCGGAGACCTCTTTACCGATGGTCTGCGCGACCGAGAGCAACGGCGTCACCACCTGCTGCAATTGCGACAGCAACTGCGTCACGGTGGGCTGGTTCGGCGAGGAGGGCGCGACCCCGGCGGTGGCAGACGCCGATCCTGGGGAGGGCAGCGAACTGACCGCCGACACATCCGGCGCCGAGGGACTGGCCGCCGAAACCGTTGGGGTGAGCGAACGCTGGACTTTGCCGAGGTCCGCACGTTTCGGGCGGCGAGTCGGCACCGGCTTGCCCGCCTCGGTCATCTCCGCCGACTGCGCCAGCAACTGCGCCTTGGTCTGGGCGGTGATCGCGATCGCCTCGGTGCCCGCCTCGATGGCGGTGGCCAGCAGCGCCGCCTGGCCGGGCGGCGTCACCAGCGTGGGCCCGAGCGCTGCGGTGGTGAGCGCGAAACGCGTTGCCACCGCCGCAATTTGCGCATATCCGGTAGCGACGGTGCCCGCGGCGCCACCGGTGGTCAGGTTGATACGCGCGGCCTGCTCGGAGATCGATGCGGACGTCGCCACGGTGTCGACCGCCGCCGCGGTCGCCGCCGTCGCCCCCGAGCTCTCCATCGACTGCAGCAGCTGAATGCCCGTTGAGGCCAGCTGCATCGCGGTGCGCACCGCGTCGGTGACATTCCGCATCAACGTTTGCGGATTGAACTCCCCCCCGCCCAGATTGCCGTTACCATAGCCGCTGATCAGGTCGGTTACCGGTTTGAACAGTGCCGCCGGGTCGAGCGGCGGGAGGACCGGCAGACCCGGCAGCGGCGGGAGAGCGGGAAACTGCGGCAGCGCGGGCAAGCCGATGCCGGCCAGCACCTGCTGGGTCGGCTGATCGAGAAGCGGAGCGGCCGGCGTATTTCGCAGCGCGTCGAGAACGGTCGGATGTAGCGGCGCCGCCAGGGGTTGCGCGAAAGTCATTGTTCGGTGCCCGTCAGCGGAGCGAACGAAGCCACGCTGTGCTGCTCGGTCAGTTCATAGGAAGCCGCGGCCACCCGCGCGGTATCGGCGGTGGTGGTGAGGATTTCGACGAGCTGGGTCAGTGCGGCGAAGTGGTTGGCCTGGGCGTAGGCGAAACTCGTCAGGAATTCGTGACCGATCAACCCGAAGGTCGGAGCGATGGCCGCGATGACAGCGGCCTGGTCGACGGCCCCCGCGACGGCGACCGTCGCCGCCATCCCGTCCGAAATCTCGCCGTATCGGCGGAATGTCTGCGGTTGCACATTGAGGACGTTCATCGCGGTACCCTCCTGGGCTGGTCTGTGATCTCGATACCTAGACGGCTCGCGTCAGAAATCTAATTCGGGCCGCGGTGTCCGCAAGCGGTGCGCGAGCGGCGGCCCCTGCTGTTCACCTGCCCGTTGACTCGGCCGTGCCGGCAGGGCAGCGCTAGCTGTTCACCTGACCGTTGAATTCCTCGATCAGTTGTCCGCGCGTTCCCAAAGCCCGCCGCACCGCCGCAGCGGCGGTGGCGACGAGCACCCGTTCGAACTCGGACGGCGACAGCCTCGAAATCCCCTGTGTCAGACGGACGTCGAGCAGTCGGCCCACCCCGTCGACCGAGACGGTGATGGTCCCGTCGGCATCGGTGTGGTCGACCCGGACAGCGGCGAGATCCGCGGCGAGCCGTCGCATCCGATCCAGTCGTGCGCGAGCACCTGCCTCGAGGGCAGCGAAATCTGTCACCACGACTCTCCATCCCGGTCGAGCCAGCTGTGCGGTTCGTACCCGTGCTCCAATTCCGCTGCGAGCTCGTGGTGTTCGACCGCGTCCTGGGACGGCAATTCGAGCAGGTCCAGCGCCGATTCCGGGACACCGATCTCGGCCAGGTACGCACGCCGGAGCAAGCCGGCCCGGTTGGCCGCGAGCTTGCACAGCCGCAGAATGTCGTCACCGAGATCATCCGGGTCGCGCCGGAGTTGGTCGGCGGTGAGCCGAACCGCCAGCGGCACAGCCGAATCGGTCGCGGTCACGATGATGTCACCACCGCGCAATGCGGCCTCGCCGGTCGAGTAGGGCGTGAAATCAGATTTCGGTGCTTCCAGGTCCGGCGCGTCCCGATCGAGCGTCGTCTCCGGGTCTCGCCCGGCCTCGGCCCCGTCGAAGACCGGGCTCTCGTGGATCGTGGCGCCGAAAATCGAGTCCGCGGACCACTCGGCGTCGATTCTCGGGGGTTGTTCAGACACGTCGCTCGTCCTCCATGGTCTGTGACACGGTCGCGATATCGGCGGCGATCATGGTCGCCAGCGCCGTCCGGTCGACCGCGGTCGCGACCGGTCCTGCCGTCTCGGCGACGGCGTAGCGGCCGTCATCGACCAGATCTCGCCATTCGATGCGGTAGGGCGTGATGCCGCGCGGCCCGAAGATCGAACTGCCCATACGGGTTTCGATCACTCCGAGCCGCTCCGCGGGCCGTCGCAGCCACGCCGCGCTGGCGCGATCGGCCGCATAGTTGTCGTAGACCGGAGACCGGCCGTAGTGGTGGTCGACCTCCGCGCTCGCCGGGCTGGTGATCAAAGGAGTGTCCGACCCCCGCCCGGCCACCCGAGCGGGGAGCGCGCCGACCACCGCACCGGCCAGCCGATCGGCATCGCCACTGCTGATGACATAACCGCCACTGTGCCAACGGGTTTCGCCGGGAAGCTGGCGAATCAGGGTCGCCACGTCGCCCTGCCGGGCTCCGACCAGGCGAAGCTGGCCGGCGGGGTCGCCGCAATCGCGCGGGTCGAACGCCACCGCGGTGACCCGGATATCGGCGTGGGCGACCCGGGTGAGGGCGTCGTGCAGACCGCCGTCAGCCGCCTCAGCCAGCCCGGCCAGCGCCGCCGCCGCCAGTCGCGCCCAGTCCCGCGTGTTGTCGCCGCGATTCAGCGCGAACAGCGGCGACGGTAGCCGGTCCTGAAAGAGCCTGTCCCACAGCGCGATCAGTTCGGTATCGGTGAGCTGCCAGGTGCGGCTCACCGATCGAGCACCGGTCTGATGCCGCGCCCGTGCTGCCCGAGCGCCTCGTCGAGATGCTCGGTCGAATCCAGCAGTTCGGACCGCTTCTTCTCCTTCTCCTCGCCATTCGGGCGGCCGGGGTGACCGCCGAACGGGACACCCGGTTCGCGCCCACCAGCGGGCCCGGCCCGCCCGGGCAACTTCTCGTCCGGAACGGCGGTGAGGCGGGGGAACAGCTTGGCCTCCTGGTTTTTCAGCTGTTCCAGGGCGAATACGCGACCGGTCCCACCTCCGCCGCCACCGCCCTTGCCGACGAACGGGACGTTTCCGGGCGGCAGGAGGGCGGAATTCATCAGCCACGGGGTGCTGCCCGATTTTTCCGAGGTCAGGTCGTCGGAAAGGTTGCTCAGCGTCTCGAATGGTTTGTCCTCCAGCCCTTCCGGCAGGTTCGGGGTGTTCGGTCCCGTTTCGGGTTCGGGATTCGGGAGCCCGGAGGAGGGATCGTCGCCGTCGACGGGCGGGTTGTCACCGCCCGTCGGAGTATCGCCGACGGGCGGTGCGTCACCGCCGTTGTTGGCGGGGCCGGTCGGCGGCTCGTCGCCGGAATCACCGCCGGACCCGTCTGCACCGGGCGTGTCGAGCGCATCGATCGGTGTCGGCGCCGTCCCGCCGACGTCCAGGCTCGGCGCCACCACCTCGTTCGGCTGTGGTAGCGCCACGATATGGGTCGTCAAATGCATGTAGTTCTCGGTGTAATGCGTTTGGAAATGCTCTTGGAACCGGAGCAGGTCCGCGTCGTTCTGCGTCTGCTGTGAGGTGGTCGTCGCGGGCGGTGGTTCGGGGGTCTGCGGCATGCCGTTCTTCGTCTGCTGCAGCCAGCCCGAGCTGAACACCAGCGAGTCACCCAACAGATTCATATCCGTCGTGAGCTGCTCGGAGGCGAGTACGTACTGCGTCGTCGCCAGAATCGCCGCGTCCGCACCCGCGCCGGTCCACTGATCCGACGCACCGGCGATGGTGGTCCGCAGGGTGTCGAAACCACGGTCCAACCCCTTGGACAGCCAGTACCACACACCGCCCGCGTCGGCGACCGCCTGCGCATTGATCGACTGGCCGACGTTGTACAAAACCGACCAATCCAGCTGCGAGCCCGCCTCGGGCCAGAACAAGGCCGGGTCGTAGAGCGTCGTGGTATCCGGCTTGTTCGAATGCCGGGGAATCTTCACCGATTTGGGCGCTCCGCTGGGAGGGGTGCCCGGTGGGCTGTCGAAGGAGATTCCCTCGAAGCTCACGGCCGAGTTGTGCTCGGTGAGGTCGTATTTCTTGCCCGCGGCGAGAAACGTGTTGCCCATATTGGTGAGGATGTTGCGATGCCGATCCATGCGTTCCAGCAACTCGGTGGCGATCTTCGAGTTGAACAGGGCCCACATCTGCACCCCCGATACGCACGCGGCGAACACCGGACTCGCACGTTCATAGTTGCCCTGCACCCAGGTGTGCACGCCGACAACGACATTGAGCATGTCCTCGACGTGCTGCGCGCACTTCTGCGCCGTGCCCGCCTCGAGCAGTAGCTCCGCGTTGGCCAAGCTCGCCCATTTGGTGTTGTCCGAGACATCGGAATCCAGTGCCATGTCGACTCCAGTCAACGCAATCGGTTCGGATCGGTCATCTCAAAGTCCGTCGTCGTAGACGCTGACCCGGGAGATTCCACCGCGCGACTCGTCCCCCCGGATGCGCTGCAGTTCAGCGCATTCCCGTTCGATGAGCCGCACCAGCCGTTCGGCATCGGTCGCGACCGCGGCCACCGGCGGCCCGGCATCGATGATGTAGCGGCCATCGCCGGGATGGTCTTCCCAGAAGATCCACTTGGTCACCTGGCCGCTCGGGCCGAAATTCGAGTGACCGTGCGTGATCTCGATCCGGCCGACCGTGGATTTCGGCGCGGCCTGCCACTCGCGGCTCCGGGTATCGACATCGCTGTCGCCTTCGTCGAACAGCGAACTGCGACCGTGCCAGTGATCGAACGCGGGCTCGGCCGTCGAGCTCAGCAATTCGATCTGCGACTGGCTGCCCGCCGCCATCGGGGGAAGCTTGTCCACGATCACCCGTGCGAGCTCCACCGCATCGCACTCGGTGATCACCAGTTCGTCGTGACTATAGGGCGACCGCACGCGGAATCCCTCGACCAGGATCGCTCGGTCGCCGAACAGTTTGCCCGCCATCGTCCACTGACGGGCCAGATCATGGGGCGCGCTCTCATCATTGGCGAGCACCGCGATCCGCACATCGGCCTGCATCGACTTCACCATGACCTCGGCCAGCGCGGGGTCCCACGCGGCCTGCAGCTCACCCCAGACCCGAGCCTTGACGAATTGGAAGTCGAAATGTCCCTTCACGTCGGCGACGTAGGCGAACGGCCAGCTCGTGCGGCGTCCGACCAATCGTTCACGCAGCACCAGGTAATCGAGGCCGGTGAGCCGCCAGGTCCGTTCCATCAGTTGCCACCCTCCGCCGTGATACCCGGGACGCCCGCCGATCCCGGCTCGCCGACGCCGTCATCGGTCGACCTCGCCGTCGTGAAATCCTGGAATACCGCGGGCTGATTGCCCGCCGCACGTCCTAGTACCCCCAGCTGAAGTAGTTCTAGTGCCTCGTTCGGGCTGGGCAACAGCGCCCGCGATTCGATCGGACCGGTCGCACCCGGTGGGAGGAGTAGCTCCTCGACCTCAGCTATCTCCTCGCCGATCCGCTCGGCAGCCTCGGCCAATGCCTGCTTCACCGTCAGGGTGCCGTCTTCGACAGCTTTGGTCAGCGCCTGCAATCCCGGGCCGAGTTGCGCGGCAAGTTGATTGCCGAGTTGCGCGAGAGTCGTGATGCCGGAAGTGATGAGCTGCAACACTTCCGAGAACATGCTGAGCATCTCGGAGGTGGAGAGAGCGCCGCTGGCGCCGGGGGCACCGCTCGGACCGGTGCCCTGGCCGGGACTGCCCGAGGGTGCGCCGCTCGGGCCGCCGTTTCCACTGGACCCGCCGTTTCCGCTGCCCGAACCCGCGCCTGATCCGTTGCCGCTGGCTTCGTTGCCGTTGCCGCCGCCGGGTCCGCTTCCGGATCCGCCGCCGGTGCCGCTGTTTCCGCCTGTGCCGGGTCCGCCGCTGTTGTTGCCTCCGCCGCCGTTGCCGCTCCCGCCGCCATTGCCGCCGTTGTTGCCTCCGGTTCCCCCACCACCGCCTGTCCCACCATTGTTGGCGGGTGCCGCGGTATTCGGGTCGACGAATTCGGGGACCTGGCCGA
>NZ_JADLQX010000397.1 GCF_015477605.1 Nocardia amamiensis | reverse complement strand
TATTTCGAGACCGGAGCCGACGAGCCGGTGGAACGCGACGACCGCGGCCACCCGGTCCCCGCCGGTGACGACGCCGACGGCAGCGGCAGCGGCAGCGGCAGCGGCAGCGGCAGCGGCAGCGGCAGCGAGAAGGCTGGCGGATTCCGTACTTACGGCAAGTCGAAGGACTCCCGAGACGACCTACCGCAGATCGTGATCGGGATG
>NZ_JADLQX010000396.1 GCF_015477605.1 Nocardia amamiensis | reverse complement strand
ACCTGGTGGTCGGCATGTACGCGGTGAACGCCGCGGGCGGCGCGTACGTGCCGTTGGACCCGGACCATCCGGCCGAGCGGATCGATTACATCCTCGAGACCGCGCGCCCGGTGTGCGTGCTGACCTCAGGCTCCGATCTGGAGACCACGGTCTCCCGGCAGGTGCGCATCGATCAGCTGGAGTTGTCGGAGTTCTCCGGCGAGCCGCTGACCGACGCCGATC
>NZ_JADLQX010000395.1 GCF_015477605.1 Nocardia amamiensis | reverse complement strand
CTGTTCTTCGACACGACGTCGACGTATTTCGAGACCGGAGCCGACGAGCCGGTGGAACGCGACGACCGCGGCCACCCGGTCCCCGCCGGTGACGACGCCGACGGCAGCGGCAGCGGCAGCGGCAGCGAGAAGGCTGGCGGATTCCGTACTTACGGCAAGTCGAAGGACTCCCGAGACGACCTACCGCAGATCGTGATCGGGATGGCCGTGACCCGCGACGGCATCCCT
>NZ_JADLQX010000394.1 GCF_015477605.1 Nocardia amamiensis | reverse complement strand
ATACAGTTTCCCCTCCAAGGTAGGGATTTCGGTGACATCGCCGACCCACAGCACGTCCTGGGCGATGGCGGTGAACTGCCGCCGCACCAAATCCGGTGCCGCGGATCGTTTCCCTTGCCGCGTGGTCGCGGATCTGCGTTTGACTTTCCGTGCTACCCAACCTTTTTCGGCCATTATCGCGGCGATGGTGTTGTCGGAGACCCGCCAGCCCTTCTCCCGCAGCTCCAACCCGATG
>NZ_JADLQX010000042.1 GCF_015477605.1 Nocardia amamiensis | reverse complement strand
CGGCGGCCATAGCGGCAGGGAAACGCCCGGTCCCATTCCGAACCCGGAAGCTAAGCCTGCCAGCGCCGATGGTACTGCACTCGACAGGGTGTGGGAGAGTAGGACACCGCCGGAACATCCTTCACGATAGGGGACCCAGAATCTGGGTCCCCTATCTGCGTTTGAGCACCGGATAGTGCTCGGGCGAAATTGCCGTGCCCGCGTCCCACCGCGGATACGTGATTGAATTTGTGGGTCCGAACAGATTTTTCGCGAAATCCAGAAAGGGAGCACCGTGCCGGAACAAAACGACGATCGGAAGCCCTTCCGGCGTGGCGCTCCCGACTCCGGGTCCGGCCGGCGAGGCGAGGGCGGTGATGCGAGCCGACGGGGCGGTGGATTCAAACGCCGGGCCGATTCCGGTGAGCGCGGCGGCTTCGCACGACGCGGAGAGTCGGGCGGCTACGGTCGGCGCGACGATTCCTCCGAGCGTGGTGGTTTCCAGCGGCGCGACACTTCGGGCGGGTTCGACCGCCGGGGTGAAGCGGGTGAGCGGCGGAACGACCAGCGCGGCAGCTCGTCCGGTGGATTCCGACGCCAGGAGTCCGGTGAGTCCGGCTACCGCCGCGGCGGCGATGGGCCGAGGCGAGGCGGTTTCGAGCGCCGCGACGATTCCGGTTCGCGGGGCGGCTTCACCGGCCGGGGCGGTGCGGGAGAGCGTGGCGGCTTCAAACGTTCCGAGGACTCCGGAGAACGTGGCGGCTTCAAAGGCCGGAGCGATTCCGGTGACCGGCGCGATGAGCCCCGTGGCGGCTTCCGCTCGGGTGAAAAGTCCGGTCCGCGAGGTGGTTTCGATCGAGGCGAGGCCCGTGGTGGATACCGCCCTCGGCGGGATGATACCGGCGACCGGGGCGATGTCCGCCGTGGCGAGACCGGCGGACGTGGAGGGTTCGGACGCCGTGGTGCCTCTGGCGAGTACGGCGATGCGGGACGTGACGACTCGGGCTTCCGGCGCCGGGATGACGCGGATGATCGGCGCCGTTCGAGCACGGATCGTGATGCGGATGATCGGCGCCGTCCGAGCACGGATCGTGATGCCGCCGCGCGCGGTGGCGAGGCGGATCGTGACGACCGGGCACCGCGCGGCGACGCGTCGCAGGAACGTCGTCGTGGCGGCGAAGGCGCTCGTGTCGGCGGCGGCCGGTCGTCGGATCGGCGTCCCCCGCGGCCGGAAGAACCCGACCTGCCGGACGACCTCCAGGCCACCGATCTGGACCCGGCCATCCGGCGTGACCTGCTCAGCCTGGACAAAGGCAATGCGGAGACGGTCGCGCGCCATCTCGTGATGGCGGTACGACTCATCGATGACGACCCGGGTTTGGCGCTCGCACACGCGCGGGCGGCCCGGCAGCGTGCCGGTCGGATCGCGGTGGTTCGCGAGACCGCGGGGGTCGTGGCATACCACGCCGGTGAGTGGGCGGAGGCTTTGTCGGAGTTGCGGACCGCACGCCGGATGTCCGGTGGTTCCGGCCTGCTGGCCGTGATGGCCGACTGCGAGCGTGGTCTCGGCCGACCGGAGCGCGCGATCGAGCTCGGCCGCAGCGACGAGGCACGTGCCCTGCGCGGAGACGAGGCCACCGAACTGCGCATCGTCGTCGCGGGCGCACGGATGGACCTGGGCCAGTACGACCAAGCGGTCGTCACTTTGCAGACGTCGGACCTCGACCCGTCCCGCACCGGCTCGGCCGCGGCCCGCCTCTTCTACGCCTACGCCGACGCGCTGGTCGCGGCGGGCCGGACGGATGAGGGCCTCACCTGGTTCCTCAACGCCGCATCGGCCGACCTGGACGGCGAAACCGACGCCGAAGAACGCGCCGCCGAACTCACCGGCGACATCGACCTCTGACCGAATCCCATAGCGCTCGATCTCGCCCGAGCGTTGGTTGACGCGTGCGGATAGTGCGGGCAGGCCACTCCGAGGATCCGGATACCCAGCGGAAACTCTTCCGCCCGCGCGAAGGAGCAAGCGGCCTGAGGGCGACTCTGCTGTAGCTGCTGAAGCCCCATCGCGAGGTCGGAAAGGTGCGTGTCGACTCCGGCGTGCGATCCTGCGCTGCTGGCAGAAGTAGTGCGGACGGTCGCCGCCGAACGGACCGAGCGGGCCAGCGCAAACGATATGACGGGACGCAAAAGTCTCGAGTTCGGCTGCGGTTGCGCGTTGGCGGCGGCGGGACGGAGACGCCGGTTGAGGAGTCGAACCCCTTGGTGCGCGAAAACCACGGCGTTGCAAGTGCTATGTGGCGGTACGGATCCTGTCTTGGCGAGTGGCCGACGCCACGCCATTCCGGTCAGCCGTCTGGCGTAATCTTCGATTGTCTCGGACTCGCCGAGCGGCTGTGCTGCCGGAGAGCCCGGCGGTATGCGAGTCGGCACGGCGCCGATCGGTGACACGGAGTGAGAGTGGTGTGAAGCGACTACGGGATCGCTACCGAGCCCTGCTGCTGGATCTGGACGGCACGCTGTATCGCGGACACGAGGTGATCGAGGGCGCGCCGGAGGCTTTGACCGCCGACGGGGACGCGGCCCAGCGGCTGGTGTACGTCACGAACAATGCCAGCCGGGGACCGGCGGTCGTGGCCGCGCATCTGGCTGATCTCGGCTTTCCCGCGTCCGCCGATGATGTGGTGACCAGCGCCCAAGCGGCCGCCCGGTTGCTGGCCGAGCGACTCGACCCCGGTGCACAGGTGCTGGTCGTCGGCACCGACGACTTGGCCGCCGAGGTGGACGCGGTCGGGCTGCGCTCGATCCGGCGTTTCAACGGCGCCGCGCCGGCCGCGGTGGTACAAGGCCATTCACCCCATACCGCATGGCCGGACCTTGCCGAGGCCGCATACGCGTTGCGCGCGGACGCCTTGTGGGTCGCGGCGAACACCGACAAGACTTTGCCGAACGAACGTGGCCTCGCGCCGGGCAACGGTGCGATGGTCGCCGCGCTGCGGGCCGCGTCCGAGCGGGAGCCGGTCGTGGCGGGCAAGCCGTACCCGCCCCTACTGGAGGACGCGCTGGTCCGGGCGGACTCGCGCAGCGCACTGGTGGTCGGCGATCGGCTGGACACCGACATCGAAGGCGCCAACCGCGTCGGCCTCGACGCGCTGCTGGTGCTGACCGGCGTCAGCACCCTGGACGAGCTGCGTGAAGCACCGGACGAACGGATACCCACCTACGTCTGCGACTCCCTCGAGGCTCTCAACCACGCACCTGTCGACCCGGAGCCCGATACCGACCTCGGCGAGGTCCTTCGGCGTAACCCGGGACGAGCTGTGACGGTCCGCGCGTGCGGTTCGGAAATCCGATAGCGTTGACGCCACGATGACTACTCCTACGCCCCGTCCGAACGTTCCCGGAACGCCCGCTGGTGGGCATGGTCCCCGGCCCGGGGTCCCGTTGCCCGGTCAGCATCCGGGTGCGCAAGGACGCCCGGAGCCGGCCGACCCGGAGCGGATCCGCGGCGAGGTGGACAGTCTGCTCGCCGAGCTGGAGCGACCCGGCTGGAGCGGGGCGGCGCCCGCCGCCGACAGCGCCGAAGCCGGTGTCGATATCACCCGGCGCGCTCGCATTCTGGAGCAGGCGCATGACGTGCTCGTACAGGCGCTGGCCACGGTGGACAAGATCTGAGGTGGCCAGACGCACGCGGGTGGACGCGGAACTGGTTCGCCGCGGATTGGCGCGATCGCGAGAGCACGCGGTCGAGCTGATCGGTGCGGGCCGCGTCCTGATATCCGGAACGGTCGCGATGAAGGCGGCGACCGCCGTCGAGGCGGGCACGCCGCTGGTGGTGCGCGAGCAGCCGGACGAAGTCTCCTGGGCCTCACGCGGGGCACACAAGCTGCTCGGCGCGCTGGAACGGTTCGAGCCGGACGGATTGTC
Organism: Nocardia amamiensis; assembly: GCF_015477605.1. Classification (GTDB taxonomy): domain Bacteria; phylum Actinomycetota; class Actinomycetes; order Mycobacteriales; family Mycobacteriaceae; genus Nocardia; species Nocardia amamiensis_A. Next base: position 46,309 of record NZ_JADLQX010000042.1, on the reverse strand, counting down.
CGTCGCGGGCAAGCGCTGCCTGGACGCGGGCGCGTCGACCGGTGGTTTCACCGACGTGCTGCTCAGTCGGGCGGCGCGGGAAGTGGTCGCGGTCGACGTCGGCTACGGGCAGCTGGTTTGGCGTCTGCGCAACGACGAGCGGGTGCGGGTCCTCGACCGCACCAACGTGCGCAATCTGACGCCCGAAATCATCGGCGGCACGGTCGAACTGGTGGTGGGCGATTTGTCTTTCATCTCGCTGGGCTTGGTGCTGCCCGCGCTGGCGGCCTGCTCGGCGCCGGGCGCCGACCTGTTGCCGATGGTGAAACCACAGTTCGAGGTCGGCAAGGAGCGCGTCGGCTCCGGCGGCGTCGTCCGCGATCCCGCGCTGCGTGCCGAAGCGGTGTGCGCGGTCGCGGCGGCCGCCGCGGACCTCGGCCTGCGTACCGCCGGCGTTGTGGCGAGCCCGCTGCCAGGCCCGTCCGGCAATGTCGAATACTTCTTGTGGCTGCGCAACGAAGGGCAGTTCGAGTACGACCGCGAGCTGGTGGCGACGCTGGTCGAGCGTGCGGTTGAGGAGGGTCCACAGTGAACGCGCCGGCCCAGCCATGCGGCCGGGAGATCTTGCTGGTGTCCCACCCGGGGCGGGCGGAAATCATCGAGACCGCCCACCGGGTGGCGAAGATCTTCGCGGATGCGGGCATCTGCCTGCGAGTGCTCGCCGACGAGGCGGACAGCACCCGATTCGAGGCCGAGCCGGGCGGCTATCCGGTGCGCGTGGTCGCGCACGGCCCGGAAGCGGCGGTCGGCTGCGAGATGGTGCTCGTGCTGGGCGGCGACGGAACCTTCCTGCGCGCCGCCGAGCTGGCGCGTCCGGCTGCGGTGCCGGTGCTCGGGATCAACTTGGGGCGCATCGGATTTCTGACCGAGGCCGAGGCCGAGCACCTGGACGAAGCGCTCGCCCAGGTGGTGCGGCGTGATTACACCATCGAGCACCGGATGACCATCGACCTCACCGTCCGGGTCGACGACGAAGTGGTCGAGAGCGGCTGGGCACTGAACGAGGCGAGCATCGAGAATGCCTCGCGCATGGGCGTATTGGAAGTGGTGCTCGAAGTCGACGGCAGGCCGGTGTCGGCATTCGGCTGCGACGGCATTCTGATCTCCACGCCGACCGGATCGACCGCCTATGCTTTCTCCGCGGGCGGCCCGGTGGTGTGGCCGGAACTCGAAGCGTTGCTGGTGATCCCGAGCAACGCCCACGCCCTGTTCGCGCGGCCGCTGGTGACCAGCCCGGATTCGCGGATCGCGGTCGAATCGGTGGCCACCGGACACGATGCGATAGTTTTCCTGGACGGCAGGCGCACGCTCGCACTGCCCAGCGGGGGCCGAGTGGAGGCGGTTCGCGGCGCCGAACCGGTGCGCTGGGTGCGGCTGGACTCCGCACCGTTCGCCGACCGGATGGTGCGCAAGTTCCAATTGCCCGTGACGGGCTGGCGTGGCCGACGGCGAACGGAGAGCACACGTGCTGACAGAGATCAGGATTGACGGCCTTGGCGTCATTTCCACGGCGACCGCGCAGTTCCATGCCGGACTGACCTGCCTGACCGGTGAGACCGGCGCGGGCAAGACCATGGTGGTGACCAGCCTGCACCTGCTCAGCGGCGCCCGCGCGGACGCGGGCCGGGTCCGGCTCGGCGCGTCCCGGGCCGTGGTGGAGGGCCGGTTCACCGTCGAGGACGTCAACGACGCCGCCCGGGCCGAAGTCGCCCAGGTGCTGGAAGCGGCCGCGGCCGAGCAGGACGACGACGGCAGCATCATCGCGATCCGGACGGTGGGCAGTGACGGGCGTTCCCGTGCGCATCTGGGCGGACGCGGCGTGCCCGCCTCGGTGCTGGCCGATTTCACCGCGCCCCTGCTGACCGTGCACGGCCAGAACGACCAGCTGCGGTTGCAGCGCCCGGACCAGCAGCTGTCCGCGCTGGACCAGTTCGCCGCCGACGCGGTGGGCCCGCTGCTGCGGAAGTACCAGGCGCAGCGCCGATCGTGGCTCGACGCGCGCGCCGAACTGCTCGAACGCACCGCGCGCAGCAGGGAATTGGCGCTCGAAGCCGAACGGCTCGCGCACTCGCTGAACGAAATCGACAGCATCGCACCCGAACCCGGCGAGGACGTGCGCATCGTCGACGAGGTCCGCAGGCTCAGCGATCTGGACTCGTTGCGCGAGGCGGCGGCGACCGCGCACGACGCGCTGGCCGGACCGGCCGATACGCCTGAAGACGGCTCCGGCGCACTGGAATCGCTCGGCGCCGCACGCGCCCGCATCGAAGCGGCCGACGACCCCGCGCTGGTCGCTCTCGCACCGCGCCTGGCCGACGCCATCGCGGTGGTGGTGGACGTGACCACCGAGCTGAGCGGTTATCTCTCGGATCTGCCTTCCGATCCGGGCGCGCTGGATTCGCTGCTCACCCGGCAGGCCGAGCTGAAGACGCTGACCCGCAAGTACGCACCCGACATCGACGGCGTGCTGGCCTGGGCGCAGGAAGCACGCGCGCGGCTGGGCTCACTCGACGTCTCCGAGGAAGCGCTGGCCAAGCTGGCCGCCGAGGTGGATACCGCCGCCGAGCGGGTGCGGGAGACGGCGAAGAAGCTGAGCGCGACGCGGAGCAAAGCCGCGGGCAAGCTGGCGGCGGCGGTGAGCGCCGAGCTGGGTGGTCTCGCGATGGGCAAAGCGCGTCTCGAGGTCGACGTGCGGCCATTGCCGGCCGGACCGCAGGACGCGGCGCCGCTCACCGTCGACGGGCAGGAGTTGCATGCCGGTCCCGCGGGCATCGATGAGGTCGAGTTCCGTCTGTCCGCGCATTCGGGCGCGCAGTCGCTGCCGTTGAGCAAGAGCGCGTCCGGTGGTGAGCTGTCCCGGGTGATGCTGGCGCTCGAGGTGGTGCTGGCCAGCTCCGATCATGGCGCGACGATGGTGTTCGACGAGGTCGACGCGGGTGTCGGCGGCCGGGCCGCGGTCGAGATCGGTCGCAGGCTGGCCCGGCTGGCCCGCACCCACCAGGTCATCGTGGTGACTCACCTCCCGCAGGTCGCGGCGTTCGCCGATACCCATCTCGTGGTCGACAAGTCCGACGACGGGAAGGGCGCCGTCAACAGCGGCGTCCGCGCGCTGACCAATGACGAGCGGGTCATCGAGCTGGCCCGCATGCTGGCCGGTCTCGACGACACCGAGACCGGCCGGGCGCACGCGGAGGAACTGCTGGCGACGGCCCGCGCGGAGAAAGCGGGCGCCACCGCGGTGACGCGCTGACGATCAGCGCACCGCTTTCCGCGCGCCGTTCATGAACACGCCGATCAGGTTCTTCAGTCCGAGTTCGACGACCTTGGCGGGGACGGGAAGCTTGGGGTCGGATTCCATCGTGTAGGAGACCAAGGTGCCGTTGTCGGCGTCGGCGAAGGTGACGATGCCGACGTGCCGCTTCACCGGCGCGCCCTTGACGACCTTGTACTCCATCCGCTCACCGGGCACCAGCTCGGTGATCTCCTCGGTGACGCCGACCGGGCCGACGCCGATCAGGTGCTGCGCTCCGACGCCTTCGCGTTCGGTCAGGCCGGGCTTGGTCAGCTTGATCTGGACCGGCAGATAGGGACTGATGCTCTCGCGGTCGGCGAAGAGCCGGTACACGACCTCGCGTGGGGCGGGAATGACGGCGTCGACGGTGGTGCTGGCCATGGTTCTCCTCTTCGAGTTACCTGTGACGGGCAGCATATAGGTACTTCGTCCGCCGCTCGGTGATCATGTAGTTCGCGTCACAACCGGGGCTGGTGCCATCGGTAGCTGCTCATTCGCTACCTCGGCGCGCCTCCACCAATGGTTGAGGGTTTGCCGCCATCATCGGCGCATGAAAATGCTGGCGCTGTTGTCGAGGAACACCGAAACACTGCCGGGTCTGACCGGGACGGCCCGGGTGGATCGCAACACCCGGCGACTGCTCGGGCGCGTCGGCCCGGGTGACATCGTCGTGCTCGACGAGATGGACCTCGACCGGATGACCGCCGACCGGTTGGTCGAGGCCCGTGTGGGCGCGGTGATCAACACCTCGCCCTCCATTTCGGGCCGCTATCCCAATCTAGGTCCGGAAGCGCTGGTGGCCAGCGGAATCCTGCTCCTGGACACGGTGAGTTCGGATGCCTTCAGCAAGATCAAGGATGGCGTGCGGGTCCGGATCGACGGGGGTGTCGTCTACTCCGGCAAGCTGATCAAGAAGGAGCCGGAGGTCCTCGTCGAGGGCATCGAGCTCACCGAGTCCGCCATCGCGGAGCGGATGATCGAGGCGCGCAACGGTCTGGCCGATCACCTGGAGGCGTTCGCGGGCAACACCATCGAGTTCATCCGCACGGAGAACGCGCTGCTCATCGATGGTTTCGGGGTGCCGGAACTGGACCTGGTGATGAAGCAGCGGCATGTGGTGGTCGTCGCCGACGGCCCGGACCACGCCGAGGACCTGCAGCGGATCAAGCCGTTCATCAAGGAATACGCCCCCATCCTGATCGGCGTCGGCCGTGGTGCGGACACGCTCAGAAGGCGGGGTTACCGCCCCGATGTCATCGTCGGCGACCCGGATGAGATCACCTCGGCGACCATGAAATGCGGCGCCGAGGTGATCCTGCCCGCCGACACCGACGGCCACGCGAAGGGACTCGAGCGCATCCAGGATCTCGGCATCGGCGCGACGACCTTTCCCTCGTCGGGTTCGGCCGCCGATCTGGCGCTGCTGCTGGCCGACCATCACGGTGCGGCGCTGATCGTCGTGGCCGGCGCTCCGGCCTCGCTCGACGACTTCTTCGATCGCGGGCGCCGGCACAGCAACCCGGCCACGTTCCTCACCCGGCTCAAGGTCGGGACCAAGCTGGTGGACGCGAAGGCGGTCGCCACGCTGTACCGGAGCCGGGTGTCCGGGATCGCCGTCGCGCTGGTGGTGCTCGCCGCGCTCGTCGCGGTGATCGTCGTGCTGCTGGCCTCCAACCGCGGCGCGGACGTCATGGACTGGACCGTCGACAACTGGAACCGCTTCGCGCTCTGGGCGCAGGCGCGCGCCGGTTCGTGGGAATAGCCGAGGGAGAACGATGATCACGATCCGCCAGCACGCCATCTCGATCGCCGCGATCTTTCTTGCGCTCGCCATCGGCGTGGTGCTCGGCTCGCAGACGCTCGCCGCCGATCTGCTGTCCGGCTTGCGGGCGGACAAGACCGATCTGCGACAGCAGGTCGACATGCTCGGCGATCAGAACCGGCGGCTCGCGGATCAGGTCATGGCCGCCGACCGGTTCATCGCCGGGTCGTCGGGCCGCATCCTCGGCGGTGCGCTCGCCGATCGCGGCGTCGTCGTGTTCACGACACCGGACGCCGATCCGGGCGACGTCGAGGCGGTGACGAAAGCGCTGGAGACCGCCGGTGCGGCCGTGACCGGCAGAATCGCGTTCACCGACGCTTTCGTCGACGCGACCGAGGGCGACCGGATGCGCACCGCCCTCACCAACGTGATCCCGGCGGGGGCGCAGCTGCGTACCGGCGCGGTCGACCAGGGCAGCATGGCGGGCGATCTGCTCGGCCTGGTGCTGTTGCTCGACCCGGCCAACGGGCAACCCCGGAGCACTCCGCAAGAGCTCGGGCTGGTGCTGGAGACTTTGCGTGGCGGCGGTTTCCTCGCCTACGGCGATACGCCGGTCCGTCCGGCGCAGCTGGCCGTGGTGGTCACCGGAAACGGCGTCGGCGCCGCCAGGGACAGCGTGGGCGCGAATACCGCTCGCTTCACGGGCGCCCTGCGCGGCCGCGGGTCCGGTGTGGTCCTGGCCGGTCGCGCCGGCGCCGCCGAGGGGGAGGGGCCGATCGCCGTCGTCCGTACCGACGCCTCGCTCGCCGCCCAGGTCAGCACGGTCGACAACCTCGAAAGGGACCTCGGCCGCGTCACCACGGTGCTGGCGCTCGGCGAACAGCTCAACGGCGGAGCGGGCCGCTACGGCACCGGCGCAAAAGCCACGTCGCTCACCTTGGCAGCACTGCCGGGTTGAGTAGCCCGGCCGTGCAGCGAATCCATGGCGGCCGACGTTCCATCGCGGAACGCCCGTTTCAACGGGTTGCTCGGTGCCGCCGTAGCTCCGCGTGACAATGCGTCGGCGGCCCCTGCCGCGACGCGCTTCACAGTCGGGATGCACATGCTCTGAACTACAGCCCGGCGATCGGTGGGCAAACGGGCGTGGCATTCGAACGGACGGGCGGATTCGTGTTACCGTGAAGACCCGTGGGTCAAACACGGATTCAGGCGCGAACGGCCACGAAGCACATCTTCGTCAGCGGTGGTGTCGCCTCCTCATTGGGTAAAGGTCTTACCGCCTCCAGCCTCGGTCAGCTGCTGACGGCGCGTGGGCTGCGCGTCACGATGCAGAAACTCGACCCGTACTTGAACGTCGATCCCGGCACCATGAACCCCTTCCAGCACGGCGAGGTGTTCGTGACCGAGGACGGCGCGGAGACCGATCTGGACGTCGGCCACTACGAGCGCTTCCTCGACCGGGACCTGTCCCGGGACGCGAATGTGACCACCGGGCAAATCTATTCGTCGGTCATCGCCAAGGAGCGCCGCGGCGAGTACCTGGGCGACACGGTGCAGGTGATCCCGCACATCACCGACGAGATCAAGAACCGCATCCTCGCGATGCGCGGCCCGGATCTGCAGGGGCAGACGCCGGACGTGGTGATCACCGAGATCGGCGGCACGGTCGGCGACATCGAGTCGCAGCCGTTCCTGGAGGCCGCTCGCCAGATCCGCCACGACGTCGGCCGGGACAACGTCTTCTTCCTGCACGTGTCGCTGGTGCCCTACTTGGCACCTTCCGGCGAGCTGAAGACCAAGCCGACCCAGCACTCGGTGGCCGCGCTGCGCAACATCGGTATCCAGCCCGACGCGCTGATCCTGCGCTGCGACCGGGAGGTCCCGCAGGCGCTGAAGAGCAAGATCGCGCTGATGTGCGACGTCGAGGTCGACGCCTGCATCTCCACCCCGGACGCGCGGTCGATCTACGACATTCCGCGCGTGCTGCACCGCGAGGGCCTGGACGCCTATGTGGTGCGCAGGCTCGGCCTGCCCTTCCGTGACGTGGACTGGACCGTGTGGGGCGATCTGCTCGAGCGGGTGCACTCGCCGCGCGAGACGGTCGAGGTCGCGCTGGTCGGCAAGTACGTCGACCTGCCCGACGCGTATCTCTCGGTCACCGAGGCGCTGCGCGCGGGCGGGTTCGCCTCGCGCGCCAAGGTGAACATCCACTGGGTGCCCTCCGACGCGTGCGAGACACCGGCGGGCGCGCAGCAGGCGCTGCGCGACGTCGACGCCGTGCTGATTCCCGGCGGGTTCGGCATCCGCGGCATCGAGGGCAAGGTCGGCGCGATCCACTACGCGCGCACCCGCGGCATCCCGCTGCTCGGTCTGTGCCTCGGCCTGCAGTGCATGGTGATCGAGGCCGCCCGCTCGGTCGGTCTGGCGGAGGCCAATTCGGCCGAATTCGAGCCGGACACACCGCATCCCGTCATCTCCACGATGGCCGACCAGGAACAGGCCGTGGCCGGTGAGGCCGATCTCGGCGGCACCATGCGCCTCGGCGCCTACCCCGCGACGCTGGCCAAGGGCTCGGTCGTCGCCCAGGCCTACGGCAGCGAGCACGTCTCGGAGCGGCACCGTCATCGCTACGAGGTGAACAACGCCTACCGCGACAAGATCGCCGAGAGCGGTTTGACGTTCAGCGGCACCTCGCCGGACGGACATCTGGTCGAGTTCGTCGAGCTGCCCGCCGACGTGCACCCGTTCTTCGTCGCCACCCAGGCGCATCCCGAACTGAAGAGCCGCCCGACCCGGCCGCACCCGCTGTTCGCGGCGCTGATCTCGGCGGCGCTGAAGTACAAGGCGGCCGAACGGCTCCCGGTGGACATCCCCGGCGAAGAACTCGCAGGTGCGACCGACAAGGCGTAGCGGCGTGCGGTCCGTGCCCGCGGGCGGCGGTCCTCGGCACCGGGGAGTGTCCGCTCCGGCCGATAAGGTCGGGGCATGACCGACGACCGGGCCATGTCCACCGGAGGCGCTGCCGGACCGGGCGGCCACGAATTCGAGATCGTATCCAGCCGTACCGTCTACAGCGGCGCCATTCTGGCGTTGCGGCTCGACCAGGTGTCGATGCCGGGTGGGCGGGTCGTCGAACGCGAGGTGGTCGAGCATCACGGCGCCGTCGCCGTCGCCGCGGTCGATGCCGACGACAACGTGGTGCTGATCAACCAGTACCGCCACCCGATCGGGCAGCGGCTGCTCGAATTGCCCGCCGGTCTGCTCGACCTGCCCGGCGAGGACCCGCTGCTCGCCGCGCAGCGTGAGCTGGCCGAGGAGGCCGGCTTGGCCGCGCGGGAGTGGTCGGTGCTGGTGGATGTGATGCTGTCGCCCGGTTTCACCGACGAAGCATTGCGGGTGTACCTGGCACGAGATCTGTACGAGACCGACCGGCCCGAGCCGGAGCTGGAGGAGGCCGACCTCGAAGTGGTCCGGATGCCGGTCGACGCGGCCGTGCGGGCGGCGCTGGCGGGCGAGATCGTCAACGCCACCGCGGTCGCGGGCGTGCTCGCGCTGGCGGCCGCGCGGGTCGGCGGCACCGAGCTGCGGCCGCCGGACGCGCCGTGGCCCGGACTGCCCACCGCGCTTCTGCGCCGTCAAGCGGCGCGCAAATCCGAAGACTGAGCGGTGGTGCTCGCCCGCGAGCTCGATGCCTACCTCGACCACCTCGCCGTCGAGCGCGGCCTCGCACCCAACACCCTCGCCGCGTACCGGCGCGATCTCGGCCGCTACCTCGACTTCCTGAACGGGCGCGGCATCGGCTCGCTGGACCAGGTCGGCGAGCCGGACGTCGCCGAGTTCACCGTCACGCTGCGCTCGGGGGGCGGCGGGCACCCGGCGCTGGCGGCCAGCTCGGCGGCACGCGCGTTGATCGCGGTGCGCGGATGGCATCGTTTCGCCGCGGCGGAGGGATTGACCAGCACCGATGTCGCCCACGCGGTCAAGCCGCCCACACCGGGCCGCAGGCTGCCCAAAGCGCTGCCCTACGACCAGGTACTGAGGTTGCTTGAGGCCGCGGGCGGCGGATCCGCGGACGGCCAGGACGCCGCGGCGGGCACGGACGGGGGACCGCGTGGGCTGCGCGACCGGGCGCTGCTGGAAATGCTCTACTCCACCGGCGCCCGGATCTCCGAAATGGTCGGGTTGGACGTCGACGATCTGGACACCGAGGAACGGGCGGTGGTCCTGCGCGGCAAAGGCGGGAAGCAGCGCGTGGTGCCGATCGGGCGGCCCGCCCTCGCCGCCGTGGACGCGTACTTGGTGCGTGGGCGGCCGACTCTTGCCTCACATGGGAAAGGGAACGCCGGAGCGCTGTTCTTGAACGTCCGCGGTGCCCGCCTGTCCCGGCAGAGCGCGTGGCAGGTGTTGCAGACCGCCGCCGAACGCGCGGGCATCGCGGCGGCGGTGTCGCCGCACACGCTGCGCCACTCCTTCGCCACCCACCTGCTCGACGGTGGGGCCGACGTTCGCGTCGTGCAGGAGTTGCTCGGTCACGCATCCGTGACGACGACGCAGATCTACACGCTGGTCACGGTCACGACCCTGCGCGAAGTCTGGGCGACTGCTCACCCACGAGCTCGCTGATCCGTTCGGCGCTGTCTTCCCGGGTTCCAGGCCTGTTCGGCTGCCCGAATCGCGGTGTATTCGAACACGCCACGCTGACCCAGGATCCCTGACGATGCAGTGCCGAATCCCTATGGAGTCAGGGATATCGGCCTGCTGGTGGACCGATGTCCGAACGCGGTAGGGCTGGGCGGCCGTACGGTGCGCGGAACAAACAGGACCGCGGTCCGGTTGTTCGGTCATCGGAGTCCGCGCGATGCGGACGGCCGCGGTCAGATTTCGGGCACAACGCGAGGTGAGTTGCATGGCAAGGCCTTTCATCGTCCACGAAGCCGACGTCGAAGCGGTGACGCTGCCCGGCGGCGGGTCGTTCCGGCTGCTCGAGGACAGCGATAAGTCCGAGGGGCTGTTCGGCGCCAACCGGCTGACTCTGGCGGCGGGGGCGGACGGCACTCGGCCGCATCACCACACCGGATCCACCGAGATCTTCTACATCCTGGACGGGACTATGGATTTCCTCGTGGACGGCGAACTGAGCAAGGTGAGCAAAGGCGGTTTGGTGGTGATCCCGCCGAATGTCGTGCACGCCTTCGGCGCCGACACGGACGGGCCTGCGGAGTTCCTGGCGGTCCTCACACCGGGTATCGTCCGCTTCGAGTATTTCCGGCAACTCGGCCGGATCGCGCGTGGGGAGGCGGACTGGGACAGCCTGAACGACTTGCACGACCGGTTCGACGTGCATTTCGACGGCGGCCCGCAATGGCGCTGACCAGCGTGAGACGAACACGCCGCGCGCAGGCGCGGCACTCGAGTGCCGTCAAGCGGTAGCGTCTATCGAGAGCTGGACCGTACGAAAGCGAGGTCGGGCCCTGATCGGCCTCGCTACGCTCGGCGAGGCAACCGGCAGGAACGTATAAGGAGCAGCGGATCGTGACGACAGCCGGAGCGGCAGAGCCGCCGATGGGTGCTGGGGCGGAGCCGCTTACGGGCCCGCGACCGGGTCCGTACTCGGACGCCGCGGCGGAAACGCTGTGGGGCACCGGGGCGGAGCCGGTCCCGGACGACGCGACGCTCGGCCCGACGGGTCGGCCGTTGCGGCTGGTCCCCGACCCGCCGCCGGTGGGTCAGCACGGCGACGCCCTGATCGTCGCCATGTGCAACCAGAAGGGCGGGGTCGGCAAGACCACCTCCACCATCAATCTCGGTGCCGCACTGGCCGAATACGGCCGCCGCGTGCTGCTTGTGGACCTGGACCCGCAGGGCGCGCTGTCGGCAGGTCTCGGCGTGGCCCACCACACTCTCGACCACACCGTGCACAACCTGCTCATCGGCTCCACCGTGTCCATCGACGACGTGCTGATGCAGACCCGCGTCCCGAACATGGACCTGCTGCCGAGCAACATCGACCTGTCCGCCGCGGAGATCCAGCTGGTCAACGAGGTGGGCCGGGAACAGTCGCTCGGCCGCGCGCTGGCGCCGGTGCGCAACCGCTACGACTACATCCTCATCGACTGCCAGCCCTCCCTCGGCCTGCTCACGGTCAACGCGCTGGCCTGCTCGGACGGCGTGATCATTCCGATGGAATGCGAGTATTTCTCGCTACGCGGGCTCGCGCTGCTCAACGACACCGTGGAGAAAGTGCGGGACCGGCTGAACCCGCGGCTGAGCCTGTACGGAATAGTGGTCACCATGTTCGACGCTCGACTGCTGCACTCCCGCCAAGTCATGGCGCGGGTGGTCGAGGTATTCGGTGACCTGGTCTACGACACCGCGATCGCGCGGACCGTGCGTTTCCCGGACGCCAGCGTCGCGGGCGAGCCCATCACCACGTGGGCGCCGAAATCCAGTGGTGCCGAAGCATACCGGTCGATGGCTCGGGAAGTCATCCACCGGTCGGGCCGGTGAGCGGCCCCTCCGGCCCCTCGTCTGCGTCCACCGACAACTCATCCGGCCAGGGGTCTGCACCCCCGTCCGACGACCGTGCGCGCGCTGCCGAAGCCCCGGACGCCGCCGAAGAATCCACGCATCAGCCACCCGCTGGTTCCGGTAACTCGCCTGCGCTCGGAAACGCGGCCGCCGCGTATATCGCCGCAGGCCGGGGCTCGGCGGCGCAACGCCCGAATCCGGCCGTGGTCGGGGGTATCCCCTCCAGTACCGCGTCGACGTCGGAGGCTTCCACAGCGCCCGGTACAGACGCTCCCGCTGACGAATCGCCGGTGACACCCGCATCCCACACCGCGGCAGCCGCGCGGGACATCCCCGCGGGGCAAGGCGATTCGTCCGCTCCTGCGCCGGAAGCACCCCAGGTTCCGGCGAGCGGCGCGCCGGGGAATCACCCGCAGGCGGCCGAGGACGCCAGGTCGGGTGGTCCGGCGCAGGCGGCTGACCGTGGTAGAGCTCGGGTGGATGCCGGGCCGAGCGGTCGCGTGCAAGCTGACGAGCCCGAGGTTCCGGCGACCGGCGTGCCGGGTGTGCGGCAAGCGGCGGACCGAGCCGAGGTTCCGGAGATTGCCCCGCCGGGCGACTCTCCCCGGGAAGACACAGCGCAGCCGTCCGCATTCCACCTACGGCTGAGCAACTTCGAGGGTCCTTTCGACCTGCTGCTCACTCTGATCAGCTCGCGCAAGCTGGACGTCACCGAAGTGGCGCTGCACAAGGTCACCGACGAGTTCATCGCCTACACGAAGGCGCTGACCGCGCACGCGGCGCGGCAGAACACGTTGCGCGCGGACAAGATCCTGGACCAGACCACCGAGTTCCTGGTCGTCGCCGCCACACTGCTGGATCTCAAGGCGGCGCGCCTGCTGCCGTCCGGGGAGATGACCGACGCCGAAGACCTCGAACTGCTGGAGGCGCGCGACCTGCTGTTCGCGCGACTGCTGCAATACCGCGCGTTCAAGCAGGTGGCCGAGTTGCTCGGCGAGCTGGAGGCCGCGGCGCTGCGCCGCTACCCGCGCGCGGTCGGTCTGGAGGAGCGTTACGCCGATCTGCTGCCCGAGGTTACGCTGGGTGTCGGGGCGGCCGAGTTCGCCGCGATCGCCGCGGCGGCCTTCCGGCCCCGCCCAGTGCCGAAGGTCGGGCTCGACCACTTGCACACGCACGCGATCTCGGTGGCCGAACAGGCGGCGTTGGTGCTGGAACGGCTCAAACAGCGCGGAGCGGGTGCGTGGACCTCGTTCGGCGAGTTGGTCGCCGACTGCGAAGTCCCGGTCCAGATCGTCGCCCGCTTCCTCGCGTTGCTCGAGCTGTATCGCGGCAAGACGATCGAGTTCGACCAGCCCGATCCGCTCGGTCCCTTGTCGGTCAGCTGGATCGGCGACGACGCGGCGGAACAGGCGGACGCCGTGACTATCGAGGAGGACTACGGGTGAGTGAGCGTCAGCGCGGCCCGGTCGTGAACGAGGCGGTGACGGATCTCACTCCGGAACCGCTGGAGGACGCCGAGTTCCGCTCGGCGCTGGAGGCGATGCTGCTCGTGGCCGACGCTCCGGCCCCGGTGGAGCAATTGGCGGCCGCGCTGGGCGATACCGCTAAGCGGGTGGAGAGCACCCTGCGTGCTATGTCAGCCGAACTGTCGGCACGCTCCAGCGGCATCGATCTGCGTTTCGTCGGTGACGGTTGGCGCTTCTATACTCGCAGCGAGTTCGCCCCGTATGTGGAGCGGATGCTGCTCGACGGCTCCCGATCGAAACTGACCCGGGCGGCGTTGGAAACGCTGGCGGTGGTGGCATACCGTCAGCCGGTGACCAGGACCAGGGTCAGCGCGGTGCGCGGCGTTAACGTCGACGGCGTGATGCGCACGCTGCTGGCCAGGGGACTGATCGCCGAGGCAGGCGTCGACCCGGAAACCAACGGGACGCTGTACTGCACGACGGAGCTGTTCCTGGAACGGATCGGGCTCCCGTCGCTGAGCGACCTGCCGCCGCTGGCGCCCCTGCTTCCGGGCGTCGACCTGATCGACGAGATCAACGAGAGCCTGGAGACGGACCCCCGTTACACCAGGTTGAAGAAACCCGCCGAGGCCGATTTGGACCTCGGCACCGAAGAGTGACAGGACACGATGAATACGCCCGCTCGCCGAGATGGCACACCGGATCGTAGGAAACGCGGCACCCAGCCCGAACGGGGCGCGAGCCGCAGCACGAACTCACGCGACGCACGTTCGGCCCAACGGGGGACCACCGCCCGTGGCACCCAGCAGGGCGGCGCGACCCGCGGCGCGACGCAGCACGGGGCTGCAGCGGCCCCGCAGCGGCACGCGAACTCCGGTGGCAAGAAGAAGCCGAAGCCGCAACGGCAGGTCGCGCAGCCGACGCTGCTGAGCAACGCCAAGCCCGCGCGCCACCAGAACGTGGATCCGGTCGAAGGGCACACCAAACTGCCGTGGGGCGAGGGCGAGCGGCTGCAGAAGGTCCTCGCCAAGGCGGGCGTCGCCTCGCGTCGCGCCGCCGAGGAGATGATCGCGCAGGGCCGCGTCGAAGTCGACGGCATGATCGTGCGCGAACAGGGTCTGCGCATCGACCCGCAGCGCGCGGTGGTGCGTGTCGACGGCACCCGCGTGGTGGTGCGCGAGGAACTGGTGCACGTCGCGCTGAACAAGCCCAAGGGCTGGCAGTCCACCATGTCCGACGATCTGGGCCGCCCCTGCGTCGGCGACATCGTGGCCGAGCGGATCGCCGCCGGTCAGCGCCTGTTCCACGTCGGGAGGCTGGACGCCGACACCGAGGGCCTGCTGCTGCTGACCAACGACGGCGACCTCGCGCACCGGCTCATGCACCCGTCCTTCGAGGTCTCCAAGACCTACCTGGCGACGGTGCAGGGTGAGGTCAACAATCGTGCGATCGGCAAGCGGCTGCGGGACGGCGTCGAGCTGGAGGACGGTCCCGCCAAGGTCGACCGCTTCCAGGTCCTCGAACTGGGGGAGGGACGTTCCCTGGTCAAGATCGTGTTGCACGAAGGGCGGAAACACATCGTGCGCCGTCTGCTGGACGCGGTCGGCCACCCGGTCATCCGGCTGGTGCGCACGCATATCGGTCCGGTCGCGCTGGGCGACCAACGGCCCGGCACACTGCGCGTGCTCGGCCGCGATGAAATCGGCAAACTCTACGAGGCGGTGTCGTTGTGAACGGTCTGGAGATCCCGGTGCAGGCGCCGGCGCGCATGTCCGGTAGGAGCCCGCTGGTGATCGCCATGGACGGGCCGTCGGGCACCGGGAAGTCGAGCGTTTCGCGGCGCCTGGCCACCCGGCTCGGCGCGCAGTACCTCGACACCGGCGCCATGTACCGGGCGGCGACGCTGCGCGTGCTGCGCGCGGGCATCGAGCTCACCGACACCGCGGCCATCGCCGCCGCGGTCAAGGAGCTGCCGCTGTCCATCGGCACCGAGCCCAGCCGCGAGGTGATCGAGCTCGACGGCGAGGACGTCGCGTCGGAGATCCGCGGCGACGCCGTCACCAAGGCCGTCTCGGCGGTCTCCGCGGTGCCCGAGGTGCGGGAGCTGTTGGTCGCGATGCAGCGCGACATCACGGCGGTCGCGCGGCGGATCGTGGTGGAGGGCCGCGACATCGGCACAGTCGTGCTGCCGACGGCGGACGCCAAGATCTACCTGACCGCCTCCGCGGAGGCGCGCGCCCACCGGCGCAATCAGCAGAACATCGCCGAGGGGCGGGGCGACGACTACGCGGGCGTGCTCGCCGACGTGCAGCGCCGCGACACCCTCGACTCCACCCGCAAGGTGTCCCCGCTGCGCCCCGCCGCGGACGCGGTGCTGGTCGACACCAGCGAGCTGTCCATGGACGAGGTCATCGATGAGCTGTATCGCGTTGTCGCCCAGCAGCTTTCGGCGCTCGCGGCCGGAGGTGACCGGTGAACGGTGACGTGCTGGCCGGTGACGGCGTCTGGAGCGACGAGGCCGACTGGGAGCTGGCCGATCTCGAGGGCGAGTTCGAGGATCAGGCGCACGTCGCGATGCCGACGCTCGCGGTGGTCGGCCGCCCGAACGTGGGCAAGTCGACGCTGGTGAACCGGATCCTGGGCCGCCGCGAGGCGGTCGTGGAGGACATTCCGGGGGTGACCCGCGACCGGGTGTCCTACGAAGCGAACTGGGCCGGTCGCCGCTTCCTGGTCCAGGACACCGGCGGCTGGGAGCCCGACGCGAAAGGGCTGCAGCAAGCGGTGGCCAGGCAGGCCGAACTGGCCATGCAGACCGCCGACGCGATCCTGCTCGTGGTCGACGCCGTGGTCGGCGCCACCGCCACCGACGAGGCGGCGGTGAAGAAGCTGCGTCGTTCCTCGGTCCCGGTCATCCTGGTCGCCAACAAGGTCGACGACCAGCGGGTGGAAGCCGAGGCGGCGGCGCTGTGGTCGCTCGGTCTCGGCGAGCCGCGCATGGTCAGCGCCGCGCACGGCCGCGGCACCGGCGACCTGCTCGACAACGTGCTGGAAGTTCTCCCGGAGACCCCGCGGGAGGGCACCGGCGGCACCGGTCCGCGCCGCGTCGCTCTGGTCGGCAAGCCCAACGTGGGCAAATCGAGCCTGCTGAACAAGCTGTCCGGCGACGAGCGTTCGGTGGTGCACGATGTCGCGGGCACCACGGTGGACCCGGTCGACTCCCTGGTCGAATTGGGCGGGAAGGTCTGGAAGTTCGTCGACACCGCCGGGTTGCGTCGCAAGGTCGCCAATGCCAGCGGCACCGAGTTCTACGCGTCGCTGCGCACCAAGTCCGCGCTGGAGGCCTCGGAGGTGGCGATCATGCTGATCGACGCCGCGCAGCCGATCACCGAGCAGGACCTGCGTGTGATCAGCATGGTCGCCGACTCGGGGCGCGCACTGGTGCTGGCGTTCAACAAGTGGGATCTGGTAGACGAGGACCGCCGCCTGCAGCTGGAGCGCGAGGTCGACCGTGAGCTGATCCGGGTGCCGTGGGCGCAGCGGGTGAACATCTCCGCGCATACCGGCCGCGCGGTGCAGAAGCTGGTGCCCGCCATGGAAACCGCGCTCGAGTCCTGGGACAAGCGCATTCCGACCGGCAGGTTGAACACCTGGCTGAAGGAAGTGATCGCCGCGACCCCGCCGCCGATGCGGGGCGGCCGGCTGCCCCGCGTGCTGTTCGCGACCCAGGCGACTACCCGGCCGCCCACATTCGTGCTGTTCACCACCGGCTTCCTGGAGGCGGGCTACCGTCGCTTCCTGGAGCGCAGACTGCGCGAGGAATTCGGCTTCGACGGTTCGCCGGTGCGGATCTCCGTGCGGGTGCGCGAAAAGCGGGATCGTTCCAAGAAGTAGACCGTCCGGCGACGACCTAGGCGACGCGGTGCGGGAAGTCCCGACGCGGGGCTTTCCGCACCTATCCGCGAGTGGAGTCGAGGACCCATTGCCGGTAGCCGGGGTGACTGTCGACCACGGGCACCGCAAGCACCTGGGGTGTCGCGTCCGGGTGCTCGGCGTCGGCTCGCGCGATGATCGCGGGGACCAGGCCGGCACGCGTGTGCAGGACGACAAGCGCCTGTGCGTCGTCGTGGATCCGGCCGTTCCATCGGTAGATCGACCGGACACCCGGGATGATGTTGCCGCACGCCGCCAGCTCCGCATCGACGAGTTTGCGGGTGAACTCCGCCAACCACACCGGGTCATCGGCGGTGATCGAGACATCTACGATTTCGTCTTCGGCCATGTCGTCAAGTTTCCCCCCGAGTCTCGGTCGGCGCGGCGAACAGGTGATGGACGTGGTCATCGCTTCGTGTCGACACGCCATTGGGCGGGCCGCGGTGAGGTCGGCAGCGAGGTGTGATCACGCACCGGCCAGCCAATTGGCGAATATTCAGCGATCGGCAGTGGGTGCGCTTTAGGCGGGAAAATTCGTAACATAGCTGCCTATTTGTTTCCTGCGTGTTATGCGGAACGGTTGTACGCGCGGCGATAGCAAATATCTGGCATCATTCGGTTATGGCCATTCCCAGCGTCCTGCCGGAAAGCCGAGCGAACGTACCCGTGTTCGAGACGGGATGGCCGGTGCGCCTCGGTGACACGGGATGCGACCAGCACCTGCGGCTGGACGGCGTCGCACGGTACCTGCAAGACGTCGGCTACGACCATCTCGGGGTTCTCGACGACGGCGACATCCACCGCCTGTGGGTGGTCCGCAGGACGGTGATCGACGCACTCAAACCCATCGAGTTCGGCGAGTGGGCCACGCTGCGGCGCTGGCCCTCGGCGACGTCCACCCGATGGTGCACGATGCGCGTCCAGATCTGCGGCAGCGGAGGTGGCCTGGTGGAGACCGAGGCCTTCCTGATCCACTTCGGCTCGGAAACCGGAGTCCCGACCCGGATGAGCGACCGCTTCTTGGCGCCCATGCTGGACTGCACGACCGAACACCGGCTCCGGTGGAAGGCCGAACTCACCGACCCGATGCCGCAGGCCGGCGAGCCTGGCATGCGGATCCATCCGTTCCCGTTGCGCGTCACCGACATAGACCTGCTCGATCACGTGAACAATGCGGTCTACCTGACCGCTCTCGAGGAAGTTCTCGCCGATCACGCCGAACTGAAGTCCGGCCCGCACCGAGTGGTGATCGAGTACGGGAAGCCGGTGCGGTCCGGCGAGGATCTGCGGCTCGTCTCCCGCTGCGGCGGCTCGAGCCTGGACGTCTGGTTCGCCGTCGGCGCGGACGTGCGCGCGGTCGCCCGCGTCACGCCGCGATGACGGACGGGGCAGCGGCAGCCGGTATGGCCGGAGCGAAGGCGGAGCTACGCCTGCGCCAAGTCCTCGACCGTGGCATGGGCGCCTTTGGTGTGCAGTGAATGCAAAGCTGCCCGGTACGCGGTGACGAACCGGGGCCGGTCGATCAGATCGCCGAATACCGAACGCTCGCCCAGGAAGGCGGTGGGCTGCTCGCGCTCCCGCCGTGCGAGCGGAATCAGCTGGTCGCGCAGGCGGTCCACGACTTCGATCGGCGCACCCTGCTCGTCCACGCCCTCGGCATAGCGCGCCCAACTCGCCACCACCGCCGCCGCGCAGTCGATTTCGCCGCCGGAGTCGAGCTGCGCCCGGATCACCGGCAGCAGCCATTTCGGGATGCGGTCGGAGGATTCCGCGCACAGCCGTGCGATGGTGTCGCCGATCGCGGGGTTGGCGAACCGCTCGAGCAGCGTCTGCTTGTAGCGATCCAGGTCGACGCCGGGAACCTCGCGCAGCGTCGGCGTCGCCTCGGCGTCCATGTAGCGCAGCAGGAACAGCCGGAAGGCCGGGTCCTGCGCGGCCTCGTGGACCAGCCGATAGCCGCTCAGATGGCCGAAGTAGCACAGCGCCTGGTGGCCGGCGTTGAGCAGCCGCAGTTTCATCAGCTCATAGGGCGTGACGTCGTCGACGAGCTGGACGCCGACCTCGTCGAAGGCGGGGCGGCCGAGTTCGAACGTATCCTCCAGCACCCACTGCGCGAACGGTTCGGTCACGACCGGCCAGCGGTCGGTGATTCCGTAGCGCCGCTCGATCTCGCCGGTCGCGGCCGGCGGCGTCACCGGGGTTATCCGGTCCACCATCGAATTCGGGAAACGCACCCGTTCGGCCACCCAGGTTCCGAGTTCGGGATCGCGCAGCGCGGCGAACGCGCCGAACATGCGGCGCGCGACGTGCCCATTGCCCTCGATGTTGTCGCACGAGAGCACGGTGAACGGCGCGACACCGCGCGATCTGCGCCGCACCAGGGCCTCGGTGACGAAACCGAACACCGTGGCGGGCGGCGCCTTGCCTGAGAGGTCGGCACGGACGCCGGGATCGTCGGCGTCGAACTCCCCGGTGCCGGCGGCGATGCGGTAGCCCCCCTCGGTGATGGTGAGCGAGACGATCCGGGTGGCCGGATCGGCCAGCTTCTCCACCACGGCTTCCGGATCGTCCGGCGCGTAAAGGTACTCGACGATCGAACCGATGACCCGCGTGGCCCAGGTTCCGTCCGGCCCGACCGTCGACAGCGTGTACAAGCCGTCCTGCGCCGCGAGGACATCGCGCATCCGGCGATCGCCGGGCAGCACGCCGACACCGCAGATGCCCCAGTCGTGCGCAAGGCCGCGCTCCAGCAGTCGGTCGACATACATCGCCTGATGCGCGCGATGGAACCCGCCGACCCCGAAATGCACTATGCCCGTGGAGATCCGGGAGCGGTCGTAGGTCGGTGCCGAGACGCGACCGCTGAACTCCGGCATCGTCGCCGCCCGCAAGGGCGTCGCCGAATCCTCTGGCATCCCGCACCTCCCGGTGTTGTGGAGATCACATTCTAGTGCAGGGAGACCGGCTTTCGTGGCCGTCGAGATCCGGCGCGGATGCGATGCTCGCTGATCGAGTTCGTGGAGAGCCGAATTCGGTCAGCTCGGCGGCATCGGCAGCAGCGAGTCCAGACCGTGTCGCCGGGCGGCTGGCACCCGCTGCGAGGTCGCCCGTTCTGCGTCCGCGGAGAATCCTCCCGCGCGCCACCGATCGACGGCCTGCCGCGTATCCTCCTCGATGAGATCGGCGTTGATCGCCGCACCGGCCGTCACGCCACTGGCGGCGGCCTGCACCACCCCGGCGGCGATGTCGGCGACGTTGCCCGCCACCCAGACTCCCGGCACCGAGGTGCGTCCGCCGATGTCCGCGGCAACGTGGATGCCCGAAGCGTGCTCGGCTGTTTCGACGCCGAGACCGAGCAGGAGGGTGTCGCGGGTGACCAGTCGCGGCGCTATCGCCAGGGCGGCGATCGGCACCAGGCGGCCGGAATCCAGCCGGGCGCCGGCAAGGCGATCGTCCACGATCTCGAGTGCGCTGACCACGCCGTCAACGACGGCGATGCCGCGGGCCGCGAGCTGCTCGGACTGTTCGGTGCTCGGCGGAGGCGAGGAGTGCCGCAGCAGCGTCACCTGGGTGCTCCACTGCCGGAACAGCAAGGCGTGGTGCACTGAGCCGAGCACGCCGATGGGCCGGTCGCGGATCTCCCAGCCGTGGCAGTAGGGGCAGTGCACCACGTCGCGGCCCCACCGTTCCCGCACACCGGTGATCGTCGGTAGCTCGTCCACCAGGCCGCTCGCGACGAGCAACCGGCGACCGCGAAACGATCCGCGATCGGTGTCCACTACGAAGCCGTTCGGCGTCCGCCGCGCGGACTCGGCGCGCGTGTAGACGATCCGCCCGCCGTACTGCTCCACTTCACGCGCACCGGCCGCCACCAGCGCGGTGGGCGGCATGCCGTCGCGCGTCAGCCATCCGTGCACACCCGCGGCGGGGCCGTTGCGCGGCTCCAGGGCGTCGATTACGACCACCGAGCGGCGTGCCCGCACCAGGGTCAGTGCCGCCGACAACCCGGCTGCTCCGCCACCGACCACCACTACATCTACCTGCGTTTCATCAGCCATGCCCCAAGGTGCCGTGGAGGTCCGGGAATTGGCAAACAAAATTGCCGCTTCGGCAACAACCTCTCGCGCCGACCACGGCGTTGCCGCCCGTAGCATCAGCGGTCGCTATCCGGTCGACCGGTTTCCGCGACTGAGGACCGATCGCGGAGAAGCTGCGGGCCGATGCCGAATGGGCCGGGTGATCCGCCTGCGGCCCGCGTTCGGCCGTGCGGCCGACGACCCTACCGGGGGGTTTAGCGCGGCGCAGCTGGGTAGACCGTCGATGACCAGCATCAACGCCAGAAAGGTAGGAGCGATGTCGGAACCGATCACGAGCACACTGGATCCCGAGCAGCAGCGCATCGCGGGTGAGACGCTGCGCGGGACCGTCGTCGACCTGATCGACCTGTCGCTGATCGCCAAGCAGGCGCACTGGAACGTCGTCGGCGCCAATTTCCGGTCGGTCCATCTGGCGCTGGACGAATTGGTCACGGTCGCACGAGAATTCACCGACGCGGCCGCGGAACGCGCCACCGCGGTCGGGGTCAGCCCGGACGGACGCGCGCCGACGGTGGCCCGCGATTCCGGCGCGCTCGGCATCGGCGAAGGCTGGCAGCAGGACACCGACGTCATCGACGCGATCGTGAGCAACCTCGCCGCCGTGATCAAGCGACTACGCGAGCGGATCGCCGCGACCGAGAAGGCCGACCCGGTGACCCAGGATCTGTTCCTGGACATCGCCGCGCGCCTGGAGCAGTTGCACTGGATGTGGCAAGCCCAGCTCGCCACGGTCTGATGAAGGTGATCACCTGTGCGTTCGGCGCGCCTGCCGTCGAGACCACCACGGTCGCCGTGCGGATTCCCGCCGCCGAGCGGCACCTGGCCCTGATCCGCGGGCTGGTCGACACCGTGTGCCTGGTCGCCGATCTGCCGCTCGGCGCGGTCGCGGACATCCGGTTGGCGATCAACGAGATCGCCACGATGCTGGTCGCGGGCTCGGTACCCGGTTCGATGCTCGGTTGTGCGTTCACCTACGGCACCGATCGTGTGAGCATGCGCGTCGATGCGACGGCCGCGACCGAGGACGAGGTCGGCGGCGACCCACTGAGCTGGGAACTGGTCCGGATGCTCACCAGTTCCCTGTCGATTTCCCGTGACCCTTTTGACTCGGATGTTCGTGGGTATCCGACCGTCATCGAATTCAGTTGGGAACGAGGACCATTTGATGACACGTGAGTTCACGACCGACCGGAACGACATGGCTGGGCGCACGCGCCAAGGCGACAGCTACGACAACATCGAACCGTGGTTCGAGAAGCTCGCCGCGGTGGAGGAGACCGACCCGCACCACGCCGAGCTGCGCGAAGAGGTGGTGCGGCGGTGTCTTCCGCTCGCGGAACACATCGCACGCAAGTTCGCCGGCCGTGGCGAGTCCTTCGACGACCTGCTCCAGATCGCCCGCGTCGGGTTGGTGCTGGCGGTGGACCGATTCGACATCACCCGCGGCAGCTCGTTTCTCGGGTTCGCGGTTCCCACCATCATGGGCGAGGTGCGCAGGCATTTCCGGGACAACACGTGGTCGCTGCGGGTGCCGCGCCGGCTCAAGGAGATCCAGTTGCGCATCGGCCCGGCCACCGAGACGCTGTCGCACCGCCTGGGGCGGATGCCGACGGCCAGGGAGATCGCCGCCGAGCTGGACGTCGAGCTGGGCGAGGTCACCCAGGCCCTCATCGCGGGCAACGCCTACCAGACCAACTCGCTGGACTCCGCCGCTCGCCACGACGACGAGGGGGCGCCGCAACCGCTCGCGGACACCCTCGGCGCCGAGGAACCGTGCTACCAGCTGCTGGAGCAGGCGATGGCGGTGCGCCCGCTGATCGCCGAGCTGCCGCCGCGCGACCGCCAAGTGCTGATCCTGCGCTTCTTCGAATCCCGGACCCAGGCCCAGATCGCGGAACGGCTGGGCGTCTCGCAGATGCAGGTGTCCCGTATCCTGGCCCGGATTCTCGGCGAACTGCGCGAGCGCGCGCTCGGCACCGACGAGGCGGCGTCGCGGGCCGCGTGAGCTCGGGTCACGTGCGGGGGCGGGCGCCGGAGTCGGTCATCGGCGTGGACGACACTTCGCCCGTCCAGCCGCACGGCAGCGCGCAGCTGGCGATCACCTTGGTCTCCATGTCGCCGTTGTCGTAGCGCAGCGTCGTGGTCTCCGCGTAAGCGGGGTAGCCGCACGCACGGCATTTGCCGAAGAAATCGAGGATCTCCTCGGCGCGGGAGTGCGCGAGTCGTCGGGTCGGGTCGTGGTCCATCACCTCTCCAGCCAGCGTATTGTCCTGCCGAGCAGGCGCCTGCGACGTTAGGAGCGCCGGTCCGGGGGCACCTGGATTCCGGCGATCATTGGGCGAATTCACAGCCGCCGCCCCACTGGATTGGGTACGGTCCCAGGAGCAGGTGAATGCCTGGCAATCACAGGAGTTTTCGTGCGTTTTGCTGGTAGTAGCGATAATGCCCGAGATACTTGACCTCTCGTGTGACTGACGTTACAAAGGAGCTACCCGCCAACCCGAAGTTTTTCGAACCGGCCGACGAGAAGTGCGCCAAGTTGGTTACCGATGTCATCGATGTAGTCGCCGAGTTCGCGATCGCCCGCAAAGCCATCTGGGATCTGCTGCTCGAACCGCAGACGTATCCGCGCATGTTCCCCGGTATCGGCGCGTGTGAGCAGATCCAATCGGCCGACGGCAATGTCGTGTGGCAGATGCGTGTCGGCACCCACGAGACCGGTATCCGCACGCATCAGATCCGGCTGAGCGTGGGTCGCTGGTACGAGAGCTTCGAGATGCAGTACGCGGCACTGGGCAGCTTCGCGTCGGTGCGCCTGCACGGCGACGAGGAGCGCACCAAGGTCACGGTCACCTACTTCGCGCCGAGCCGGGTGCACCCGCGCGTCGCGGAGTTGTCCAACGTGGCGATCGCGGACTGGACCAAGAGCGGACTGCGCCGGGTGGCCGATGTCGCCAAGGGCGCGCGGACGTCGCTGATCGTCAACGGGGAGGACTCGCCGATCCGGCGGAACGCCGGCGTCGCACGGCAGATGGTGGCCTCCGGCGTCGTAGTGCTGCCCGCTCGTCTGGATCGCAGCATCAAACAGTTGCGCTCGCTGGCGAAGTGGGGGTTCAACCTGGCCGGTGGGTACGCGGCGGGCGCGGCGTTCGATCCGGAACGGACCGCGATCATCGACGACCGCGGCAGCCGGTCCTTCGCCGACATGCATCAGCGGACCAACGCGCTCGCCGCGGCGATGGCCGCAGTCGAGCTCGGGCCGGGCGACGCCATCGGACTGCTCTCGCGCAACCACGCCGGCATGGTCGAATGCATGGTCGCCGCAGGCAAACTCGGCGTGGACGTGGCACTGCTCAACTCGGGGCTGGCCGGTCGCACCATCGAGGAGATCGTGCAGCGCGACCGGCTGTCGGCGCTGTTCGTCGACGGTGACCTCGAACAGTTGGTGCAATACCTGCACGCCGACATCCCGCGCTACAACACCGACGAGCGGCCCCCGGCGTCCGACCGGGTCACCGTGAACGATCTGGTGGCGCAGGGCCACCGCACTTTTCGCACACCGGCGCAGCCCGGACGGCTGATCGTGCTCACCTCCGGGACCAGCGGAACGCCGAAGGGCGCGCGCAGGCCGCATCCGAAGGGCTTCGGGTCCATCGCGGCGCTGCTGTCGCGCATCCCGATGCAGATGAACGAGACCATGCTGATTCCGGCTCCGCTGTTTCACACCTGGGGGCTGGCCGGGCTGCAACTGAGCACCGCGTTGCGCGCGACCGTGGTGCTCGCGGAACGGTTCGACGCGGAGGACTGCCTGCGCCGCATCGCCGAACACCAGGTCAACACGATGATCGTGGTGCCGACGATGGTGCAGCGCATCCTCGATCTGCCCGCGCACGTGCGCGCACGATATGACACCTCCAGCCTGCGCCACGTGATCAGCTGCGGCGCACCGCTCGCGGGTGCGACCGTCGAGCGATTCATGGACGCCTACGGCGATGTCCTGTACAACGTCTACGGCTCCACCGAGGTCTCCTGGGCGACCGTCGCCACCCCGGAGGATCTGCACACCTCGCCGACCACGGCGGGCCGCCCGCCACTGGGCACCAAGATCGCCGTGCTCGGGCCGGACCACCGCAGGTTGCCGATCGGCGCCACCGGGCACATCTTCGTCGGCAACCACATGCTGTTCGACGGCTACGTCAACGCGGCGCCGCCGGACGAGGCGCACGGCATGCTCGACACCGGCGATCTCGGCTACCTCGACG
Organism: Nocardia amamiensis; assembly: GCF_015477605.1. Classification (GTDB taxonomy): domain Bacteria; phylum Actinomycetota; class Actinomycetes; order Mycobacteriales; family Mycobacteriaceae; genus Nocardia; species Nocardia amamiensis_A. Next base: position 20,933 of record NZ_JADLQX010000042.1, on the reverse strand, counting down.
CCACGGGACGGTTGTTCATCGCGGGCCGCGACGACGAAATGATCATCTCCGGCGGCGAGAACGTCTTCCCGCGCCCGGTGGAAGAGGCGCTCGCGCACCTGCCGCAGGTCAGCGACGTCGCGGTGGTCGGGGTGCCGGACCACGAATTCGGCCAGCGGCTGGTGGCTTTCGTGGTCAAACGGGAGGGAGCCGGGCTCGATTCCGACATGGTTCGCACCTATATCCGAAATCGCTTGAGCCGCTTCTCCGTGCCACGTGAAGTCACGTTCCTCGCCGCACTCCCGCGCGGCGACACCGGCAAGATCCTCAAGCGCCTGCTGGCCCGTCCCGGCGCGACGCCACAGCAGCTGCCGCCCTCGATCAACGGGCTCGGCACGGCAGGCTCTACCTGAACGCGGAAAAGGGCAGCCGGTGAGTCGAGCGGCGGGCGGGCCCTCGGCCGACCGTGGCGCGCCTGGCAGTCAGTAGACGGTGTCTTCCAGAGCGGACAGCGCCGTCTCGAGGTGGTCGAGCAGCGTGGCCACGTCCGGCACGCTGCGGCGGCAGGCGACGATGCCGATGTCGAGGCTGTCGGCGTTACTGGTGAGCGTGATGTTCACCGCCTGGCCGTCGAGCGGGATGGACAGCGGGTAGCCGGCATCGAGGCGGGCGCCGTTCCAGTACCGGGGTTCGCGCGGCCCGGGAACGTTGGAGATGACGATGTTGAACGGCGGGTTGGTCAGCGCGGTCGTGGCGGGAACGAGCAGGGCCAGCGCGAGCGGGCTCAGCGTCAGCGCCGACAGCGAGACCGCCTGCACGGGGGACAGCTCGCGATAGATCTCTTTGCTGCGGCGCATCGACGAGCTGATCGCCGCGAGCCGCCGCGCCGGATCGGCCAGATCGGTGGCGAGACCGCACAGCAGCGCCGCCACCGCGTTGCCGCCGGTGTGGCCGTCGTCGGACTCCGGGCGCAGCGAGACCGGCACCATCGCGACCAGCGGTTTGTCCGGCAGGGCGTGATGGGCGATCAGATAGGCGCGCAGCGCTCCCGCGGCCATGGCCAGCACCACGTCGTTGAGGGTCGTGCCGGTCATCTTCTTGACCTGGCGGAGGCGATCCAGCGGCCAGGAGCGCACGGCGCAGCGGCGTGCCCCGCCGATCGGGACGTTGAACAGAGTGCGCGGCGCGGCGAACGGCAGCGTCAATTGCTGCTCCACCAGTGCGGTGCGGGCAAGGCGCAAGACGGCGGGTGCCGAGCCCGCCGCGGCGAACATCGCCCGCGCCGCCCCACCGAGCGTGCGCGGCCGGGACGGGTTCTCCCGGCGTCGGTCCGAAGGCGGCAGATGCCAGGGCGCAGGCGCTTCGCGGGAGTCGGGGTCGCTGGTCAGCGTGCGCTGCAGCAGGCGCTGGGCGGCGACGCCGTCCATGAGGGCGTGGTGCATCTTCGCGTACATCGCGACGCGGTCGCCTGCGAGCCCTTCGATCAGATGTAATTCCCACAGCGGCCGGTGGCGGTCCAGCAGGGTGCTGTGCAGTCCGGCGGTCATCTCCACCAGCGGGTCCTGGCCACCGGTGTCGGGTAACGCCCACCGCTGCAGGTGGTAGTCGAGTTCGATGGTGCGCTCCACCGCCCATGCCAGCTGCGGTGTACCGAACAGCCGCGCCGGGCGCTTGCGGAAGGTGGGATGGAAGTTCTCCTCGGCCGCCAGCGTCGCGTACGCGCGCCGGGCGAACTCCGGTCCCGTGCTGTCCATCGGATCGAAGATCTGCAGTGTGCCGACGTGCATCGGGTGCTCGCGTGATTCCGCGATGAGGAACAAGGCGTCCAGCGGCGAGATGAATTCCATGGGCAGTTCCCTCCTGGCGTCGCCGCGGCGTCGCCACGGTCCGGTTCGGCACGGGGAGTGTCGGCGACGGCGTGCCGCAGGTGCTCATGGCGCCGGAGGGGAACTGCGCCGGTCGAACGACAATCCACCAACCGATGATTCGATGCCGAATCCGGACCGGCTGGGCGGTTTTCCGTGATTGATCCGCGCGAGCCTCAGGACAAGCGGCTCACCGGCCAATCGGCGGGCAGCTCGAGGCGCTCGCTGATCAAGTGGATCGCGCTGTACAGTGCCTGGATTTCGTCCACGCCGCTGGCCACCGAGGCGCCCTGCTCGCTGATGTGGAACCGGCACAGATGGTTACGCCGGTCGGCCGCCAGGTAGGGCCTGCCGATGATGATCGAGAGCGAGCTGTCGGCATCGCGCAGCGTGCGCGCGGCGATGAGGGCCTGCGGTTCGTGCGCGGCCGTCGCGGCGGCGCGCGACGGGCGGGCCGGGGTGGCAGGGAATCTCGGATCGGACGGCTCGGTCACGTCGAAGTGCGCGCCCCGATCGTTGGCCTGTCGCAGCTCGTCGGCGATCTCCTGAAACGCGCGGTACAGCGCCGCGATGGAATCGGCCCCGTGCGCCCAGCGCTCACCGATGCCCTGGATGCGGAATCCGCACACCACGCCGGTGTCTCCCGGCGCCATCTGTGGTTTGCCGACCTCGATCGACACTTCCCGCGTGGCGTCGGCGACGGTGCGAGTGGCGATCACCTCCCTGATGCGACGCCATTTCGTGTTCGCGATCGCACCGCCGTGCTCGGAATCGCGCACTGCGGGCATGGTCGCGTCCCCAGTGACCCGCGCCGGTATCGCTCTCATAGTGGATGGAGTACCCAACTCTCTCGCCGGTTATCCTGCGGATCACGGTGACCTGGACCGCAGAGCCGGCCAGAGGACGATAATCGCGGGACGGTCCGGTGTCGCCTGAACCCGGACCGGGCTGTGGTCAGAGACGTGATCGGAGACACGCCGGATCAAAAGATCGCTACCGGATAGTTAACCTGCGGCGGGTTTGGCAGGCTGTCGTCCAGATGTGATGGTGGGGCCCGCAACGACGAGGAGGGGCGGACGAAGTGGTAACGATTGCGCAGTTACGAGCGGTTCTGTCGATTCTCCGGATCAACCCGGACGAAGTGGGCGCGCGGCTGGGAGACACCGGTCTGCGCGGTCCGAACGCGGAGCGTGTCCTTTTGGTCGGTTTGCTACACCGCGTCGCGAGCAGCGAACTGCGGCAGGTCGTCACCACGACCATGGACGAGGAGGAGGCCGCCCGCGCCGCCGCGGTGAGCACCCGTCCGGTGGACGGCGAGAATCCCACGGAACAGGCGCGTTTCGACGCGCACTGGCTGCACGACCGCATCGGCGCACTGGCGGCGGGCAGCACCGTGGAGCCGGTTCCGGTGCTGCTGGACGCCGCCGCGCGTTCGACGGACGCGGCCGAGGCCCTGCTGCTGCTCAGCCACAACCCGCGCGGCTACGAGGCGGAGCTTCGATGGGAGCGGGTGCTGGACGACTTGGGGCGCGCCTACCACTTGATCAACGACGAACGGGTCGGACGCTCGAACACGACAACCGCGCCGCTGTAGCGGCGATTCTGCGTCCCACGCGGCCCGGCTCGCGCATTCCGGTGCGCGAGAGCAGTCGCCGGGGGGTCGTGGAGCAGCATTACGGCGCGGCCGGTCGGAGCGCGAAAGACGCTCCGACCGGCCGAGTTTCGAACCGCTGATCAGTGTGCCGCGGCCAGTTCGCCCGCCACGCCGTCGTGCAGGATCGTCGCACTGGTGCCCGGCGGCCAGCCGAGCCCTGCGTCCAGTTTGTCCAGCACCTCGGCGCTGGGCTGCGGATTGCGGGACCGCTCGATCTCGCTGACCACTTTGGCCGCCGGGCCGCCGTTGCCCGCCACGTCCGCCTGGGTCCACTTCATCTCGCGGCGCCGCGCACGCACGCGCGTCGCGAGAGCGTCGAGGTCCCGCGCGGCGACGACCTCGGCGACGTCCGCGAGTTCCGGCGTGAGTTTCGCCGGATCACCGGGTTCTCTCGCTTGCTGCTTTTCGCGCAGGATCCCGCTGGTGATCAGCCTGGACCGCTTCCGCCTACCCATTTTCCCCACACGCTCTCCCATCCTCGGTCGAGTCGATCGATTGCGGCGCACGGCGCCGGGCGGCGCCACCGCGCCGATGAACGCTGAACATCATGGGCGAGCGCGGTTGCCGACCCGTCGCGACGCGCCGGGCGCCGCCGGTCCGCGGCGGCGCGCGATGTGGCAGATGATCGGCTGTTCGGGGATTGTCCGGCAAAACGGACGATGGTACCGTCCAGACACATGTCCAGCTAGGTGTCTCTCGGGAGCGTCACCCCGGTGATCACGGCCCGCACCAAGGCTTGTCGATCGCCGGCGACGGCGAGACCGCCCCGGCCCGAAAGGTTCGACTGATGCCAGGTTTCGAACGCGCCGAACTCGACGAAATGATCCAGCGCTGGATCGTGGAGAATCAGCGCTGCGAGGAAAAGGGTGACTGGAAGCCGCTCGCGCAGATGTACACCGAGGACGCCACCTACGGGTGGAACTACGGTCCCACCCAGGAGTTCATGGCTGTCGGCCGCGACGAGATCCGCGAGCTCGCCCTCGGCCAGGAGATGGCCGGGCTGGAGGGCTGGACCTACCCGTACCAGGAGTTCGTCGTCGACGAACGCACCGGCAGCGTCATCGGTTTCTGGAAACAGATCAGCGCGGCCGAACGCCCGGACGGGCGCAACTACTCGCCCGAGGGCATCGGCGGCAGCTGGTTCCGCTACGGCGGCGACTTCCAATGGTCCTGGCAGCGTGACTTCTTCGACTTCGGCAATGTCTCCGCGCTGTTCCTGGAGATGATCACGAACCAGGCGCTCACGCCGGGCATGCAGCGGCGCATCGAGCGCTCGGTCTCAGGCCGACCGCTGCCCGGGTGGTATCGGGCCGGCGAATCGCCCGTCTCGCTGTGGTGACCGCTGTGGCCGCACCGCACAGCCGATTCGCCGACCTGGATCGGACGACCCTGGCCGCGCTCGTTCCCGAACTGCTCCTGTGCGGGCACCTCATCGACCGCTCGGGCATGGCGCACTCCATCGCCGCGTTCGGCCGGGAGGGCATGACCGCGGTCGCGATCGAGGAGTGGCAGGCGGCCAGCCCGGTCTACACCCGCCGCATGCAGCGCGCACTCGGCTTCACCGGCGACGGCGTGGAGACCATCTTCAAAGGGCTGCAACTGGACATCGGCGCGCCACCGCAGTTCATGGATTTCCGGTTCCGGGTCGACGATCGCCACCATGGCGAGTTCTGGCTCGACCACTGCGGCGCGCTCGCCGACGTGGAGCCGATGGGCGAGGAGTTCGTCGTGTCGATGTGCCACGACATCGAGGACCCGACGTTCGACGCGACGGCCCTGGCCACCAATCCGCACGCTCGGGTCCGGCCGATCCACCGGCCGCCGCGTCGACCAGCCGATCGGAAACCGATGTGCGCGTGGACCGTCCGCATCGATCCCGCGCATGTGCCACCGCCGGTGCCGCCCAACGCCGAACTCGTCGCCGGGTCGGTGGCGGCGGGGCTCGAGCTGTCCGCGATCGACCGCGCTGACGAAGGGCGCCCGGACTATTCGGGGCCGTTGCTCAGCGATGTGCGCTTCGCCGACTTCTCCCGCTCGGCGCTGGTGCGCATCGCCGAAGAGGTCTGCCTGCAACACCACCTGTTGACCCTCGGGTTCCTGATCGCGGTGCGCGCACGATTGGACGCCCCCGCGGCGCTGGAGATCGGGCGCAAACAGTTCGCCGGGATCGCCGGGCTCACCAGTGAGCGCATGCGCGACTGCCTCGGCCTCGCCGATGACACCGGCGCGCTGGCGACGGTACTGCGCCTGCATCCCGCTCTGAATCCACTGTGCTATACGGGAATCGAGGTGGAGGAAGCCGACAGCCGCGTCCGGCTGACGTTTCCGGCGACCAGCGGCGCCCACACCGACGGAACTTGGCCGTCACTGCTCGGCCCACACCACCTCGGCCCGCTGAACGCACTGGTGCGTGGCGTGAATCCACGCTTCAGCGCCGAGGCCGTCGCCGCCACCGACCAGGGCTGGACCGCCGAAGTCTCGCTCGGTGCGAAACCGTTCCGGGAGGCGACGGAGGTCGCGCTGACCCGGTTCAGCACCGGCGCCGCGTTCGCCTTCACCGACCGGGGGATACCCCTTCCGCTCACCGTCGCGGGACAGCTCCGCCCAGAGATGGAATGACATGGCCAACGATTTCGCCGACCTCTTCGAGCATTCCGTGGACGCCATGCCCGACGGGGTGGCCCTGATCCACGCCGCGGCCATGATGCCGACCTTCACCGCGCTGCGCCGGTGTGGTGGAACGAGCATCCGCCGAGACATCCAGTAGCCCACTCGGGTGCCGTGCTCACCGCCGTCCGGAGGCGGGGAGCACGGGCCGCTCACGCTGTGCCGGACTTGCGCCGCCGGTAACGGACGGTGCATGGCTGCACGAGCTGCACCACCATCTTGGAGTGGTCGTTGCGGTAGCGGTCCGGTGGCTGGGTCATCTCGAACTCCCAGTCGCGCAAGAGAAGGGAGAAGATCGCCTGCAATTGCATGAGCGCGAACGCGGCCCCGACGCAGCGGTGGCGGCCCGCGCCGAACGGAATCCAGGTCCAGCGGTTGACGATGTCCGCCTGGTTGGGGTCGATGTAGCGGCCGGGATCGAAGGCGTCCGGATCGGGAAAGTCCTCCGGAATCCGATTCGAGATGGCCGGGGTGGCGGCCACGTGGTCACCGGGGGCGATGCGATGACCGCGGACATCGAACTCGCCTCGTGCCACGCGCATGAGGATGATCAACGGCGGGTGCAGGCGCAGTGTTTCCTTGAGAACCGCTTCGAGCCGGGGGATTCGGCGCAGCGCGCCGAAGCTGATCTCGGAGCCGTCGGCGTAGAGCTCGTCGAGTTCGCCGACGACCTGCCGCGATATCTCGGGGTGGCGCAGCAGTTCGATGATCGTCCAGGCCGCCGTGCCGGAGGTGGTGTGGTGGCCGGCGAACATCATGGAGATGAAGATGCCGGTGATCTCGCTGGCGCTGAACCGCGGCCGGCCGTCGTCGCCCGGGATCGAGATGAGCACGTCGAGCATGTCCCGGTCGTCCTTGCCCGCGGGCGGGTTCGCGGCCCTGCGGTCCATGATCGCCTGGACCAGTTCCACCAACTCGGCGCGCGCCTGGTCGCGGCGCCGGAAGCTCTCGATCGGGGCGTACGGGTCGACGTAAGCCAATGCGTCGGTGCCGCGTTCGAGATCGTGGTAGAGGCGGGCGAAGCGGTCGTCGAGTTCGTCGCGGAACTTCACGCCGATCAGGCAGGCCGAGGAGGTGTAGATGGTCAGCTCGGCGAAGAAGTCGAGCAGGTCGATCTCCCCTTCGTCGCCCCAGCGCGCCAGCATCCGCTCGACCTCGCGGGCGATGGTCGCGGCGTGGCCGCGCATGTGCTCCGCGCGCAATGCCTGGTTGTGCAGCATCTCCTTGCGGCGTTCCGGGCTGGCGTCGAAGACGACGCCGTCGCCGAAGATGGGCTTCATGAACGGATAGGCGGCGGCCTGATCGAGGTCCTCGTCGCCGGAACGGAAGAAGAATTCGTTGGCCTCCGCGCCGGACAGCAGGATGACCTGCCGACCCGCCAGCTCGAATGACCCGACGTCACCGCACTCTTCGCGGACCCGGCGCATCAGCCCGATCGGATCGACGCGGAACTCCTCTAGATGGCCGTGCTCGTGGTCGCCTCCGGATACCCGCCGTGGTGTCACCAGCGTCATGTGGAAATCCTTCCCCGGGATCGGTGCCCGAGACCTATCATGGACACGTGTCTGGACAGTACTACGATTGAGAAGTGCCGGGCAAGGGGACCGACCCGCCGCCGTCACCCGGGTCAGGGCTGGTGGCGTGCCTCGCCACACAGCCCGCGGTAAGAGGTGATCGGTGCATCCGAAGCGAGATTCCCGCAACCGGGCAGTGCTGGTCGTGTGGCGAGCGATTCGGTTGAAATTCGCGGGGGCGGTGATGATTCTGCTGGTCACCGCGGTCATCGTGCTCGCCGTCTCGATGTACGCGGGGCGGTTCCGGTCCACCGCGACGGTTACCGTCGAGGCGCCCCGCTCGGGGCTGGTTCTCGATCCCGATGCGAAGGTCCGGATGCGAGGGGTGGAACTCGGACGGGTGAGCGCGGTGGAATATCGCGACGACCACGTACGCCTGCGGCTCGAGCTCGATCCCGAGTTGCTGCGGCTGGTGCCCGCCAACGCGACGGTGGACATCCGCTCCACCACGGTGTTCGGCGCGAAGTACGTCACCTTCGTCGTGCCGGGCATGCCGTCGCCGACGCCGATGCGACCGGGCGCGACGATCCGCGCCGACGCCGTCACCGTCGAGTACAACACGCTGTTCCAGCGACTGAGCGCCATCCTCGCCGCGGTCGAACCCGGCAAGCTCAACGCCACGCTGACCGGGCTGGGCACCGCGCTGCACGGTCGCGGCGATCAGTTCGGCGATTTCCTCGCCCGCGCCGATGACTATCTGCGGCAGCTCAATCCGAGCCTGCCCGCGCTCCGACGAGACCTGTCCGCTGCCCGAGATGTCGCCGGGCTGTACGCCGACACTGCTCCCGATCTGTTGCGCACCGTGGACAACGCGACCGTGCCGAGCGAGACGATCACCACCGGTGCGCAAGACATGGATGCCCTGCTGCTCGAGCTGATCGGGTTCGCCGACACCGCCGGGGCCGCGCTCGCCGAGAACGAGCACGGTCTCGGCGCGGCGGTGGAACTCCTGCGACCGACCAGCGCCCTGCTCGACCGGTATTCGCCCGTGCTGTACTGCGTGGTCGTCGGCATCGCGAAGGCGCTGCCCGCGGCCGAAGCCATCATCGGCGGAACCGTGCCGGGCGCCATCTTCAACGCCAGTTTCATGTACGGCGCTCGGCCCTATACCTACCCCGGCGACCTGCCGAAGGTGAACGCCACCGGCGGCCCACACTGCGAAGGGATCCTCGACCGCGTGCCCGGCAGCCACGCCGGCTATGCCGTCACCGACACCAACGAAGGCGCTCCTTATGTTCCGTCAGCCGCGGTCGTGCTCGACGCTCCCAGCGTCTTTCGGATTCTCTTCGCTGGAATGCCCGGAGTGCCCCGCTAGTTCGGTGTGCATCTGCGTGTAGAGCGGTCGGCTGCTGTCGCGAGACCGTCGAGACGTGGCGCTCTTTGGGCGCGGCGATTCACGCCGGTTCGGCGGTTCGCTCGCCGTGCAGGACGGTGTGCGGGTCTCCCTGAGCGGCGATCCGTCCGTCGCGTATAAGAAGGCAGTGATCGGCGCGCAATGCGTCCTCGCGGCTGTGTGTGGCGTGCACGACCGTGACGCCTTGGTCGCCGACTCGGCGGATCGCCTCGGAAATCTCCTGTTGGGCAAGGGTATCCAGACCGGTCGTCGGTTCGTCGAGCAGGAGTAAGCCGGATTCCTGAGCGAGTGCCTGGGCGAGCAGCGCGCGCTGGCGCTGGCCGCCGGAGAGGGTGTCCAATCGGCGGTCGGCAAGGTCGGCGATGTCCATGCGGCCGAGGTATTCCCGCACGATCGTCCGGTCCCGCCGGGTGAGGCGGCGCCACGCGCCGCGATGCGCCCAGCGGCCCATGGCGACGGTTTCGTGGACCGTGATCGGCAGGGTCGCGGGGACGCTGCTCTGTTGCACGACGAATGCCGGTCGGGCGTGTCCCAGGCTGAGCGTTCCCGCGGTGGGTGTGATGACACCGGCGAGGACGCCGAGCAGGGTGGATTTGCCGGACCCGTTCGGCCCGGCGAGGGCGGTCACCTGTCCGCCCGGAATCGTGACGCTGAGCTCGTGCAGCACCTGATGTCCCCGGTATCCGGCCGACAACTCGGCGATACGGATATCTGGCGGCGGCATCGCGACCCCCATCACTAGTTGAAATGATAATCGTTATCATTGTAGGGTGCTGCGTCATGGAGTGGTTGGTCGCCCCGTTCGAGGTTTCCTTCGTTCAGCGGGCCTTGTGCGGCGGGCTGCTCGTGTCGTGCCTGTGCGCCATCTCGGGAACGTGGGTCGTGGTGCGCGGCATGGCTTTTCTGAGCGACGCGATGGCGCACGGAATGCTGCCGGGTGTCGCGATAGCGGCCCTGCTGGGCGGAAACCTGTTGCTGGGTGCGGCATTCAGCGCGGCGGCGATGGCGGTCGGAGTCTCCGTCCTGGGCCGCGGCACCAGATTCGCGCCCGACACGGGCATCGGGCTGCTGTTCGTCGGGATGCTGTCGGTGGGTGTGATCGTCGTGTCGCGTTCGCCGTCGTTCGCGGTCGACCTGACCGGATTCCTCTTCGGTGACGTGCTGGCCGTCCGGGAACGGGATCTGTGGTACCTGGCGGCCGCGGTGGTTCTCGCGGCCGTGGTTTCGGTACTGGGCCACCGGGCGTTCGTCGCGCTCACCTTCGATCCGCGCAAAGGGCACACTCTCGGGCTGCGACCCCGTGTTGCGCATGTGGCGCTGATCGGCCTGGTGACCCTGGCGATCGTCGCGTCGTTCCATATCGTCGGCACGCTGCTGGTCTTCGGCCTGCTCATCGCGCCGCCCGCGGCCGCGGTCTACTGGGCGCATCGCATCCGGTCGATCATGCTCACCGCCGCGGTGCTCGGTGCGGTGGCCACGGTTGCCGGACTGGTGATTTCGTGGCACGCGGGCACCGCCGCGGGCGCGACGATCGCCGCGACCGCCGTCGCTTTGTTCTTCCTCTCCGCGCTGTCGGCCTGGTTGCGTGATCGAGTTCGCTCGACCGGTCCGACGTCGAAACCGCTGGCACTGTCGCTGATCGTCGCGGCGATCGCGCCGCTGCTCGGCTGCGGCGCGAGCGGGCCGTCCCAACCGGTGGCGGCGACGCCGCACGGCTATGTCGAGGGTGCCGAGGAGACCGCGGAAGCGCAGCCGCGTCTTGTGGTGGCCGACAGAGGGACCGGTGCCGTGCGGGTTGTCGATCTCATCACCGGGGGCGTCATCGACCTCGGCCGGACCGAAGGTGTCGACGGTATCGGCGGCGACGGCCGTTTCGCCTTCCTGTCCGGCCGTGGCGGGGTGCGTACCGTCGACGCTGGCGCGTGGACGGTCGACCACGGCGACCATGTGCACTATTACCGGGCGGCTGCGCGGAATCTCGGTGCGTTCACCGGTGGTGCGGTCTCGGCCGTGCACGGCGACGGCAGTGTCACGGCAGTCGCTTTCGAAACGGGTGGCACGACTCTGCTCGACCGGCCCGCGCTCGGCACCGGCTCGCTGCACGAACGCGGCGCGATCGAGGACGGGGTAGCCGTGCCCTACGCCGAGCACTTGCTCGTCGCTGTCCCTGCGCGGGGAGCCATCGAGGTCCGCACCCGGGACGGCGCACCGGCCGCGGTCATCGCGGAGCGGTGCCCGGACCCGCGCGGCTCGGCGGTGACGCGGCGTGGCGTCGTCTTCGGTTGCGCCGATGGGGCATTGGTGGTGACGGCGCGAAACGCGGTGTTCACGGGTGCGAAGATCCCGTATCCGCACGCTGTCGCGGACGGCGACCGTGCGGTGGAGTTCTTCCATCGTCCCAGCAGCGCGACGCTGGTGGCGCGGGCGGGACGGCGGGGCGCCTGGATGCTCGACATCAGGCGCACGACGTGGACCTTGCTGGAGACGGGTCCGGTGGTCGCGGTGAACACGGCGGGGGAGGGCACCGCGGTGCTGACTCTCACCGAGGACGGCCTGCTGCATGGTTACGACCCGGCGTCCGGGCGCGAGTCCACCCCGGCGCGGCCGCTGACCGCACCGGTAGCCGCCGGTGCGGAAGCACCGGTGATCCTCGTCGACGACCACCGCGCCTATGTCAACGATCCTGTGGCAAAGGTGATCCACGAGATCGACTACGCGGACAACCTCCGCGGCGCACGAACATTTCCCCTCGACATCAGCCCGACGGTGATGGTGGAGGCCGGCCGATGAAGCGCGCGATCCGGATGTGCGCACTGGTCGCCGCGGCGCTGCTCGCGCCGACCGCATGCCTGAATTCCGGCGCCGACCGCGGCGGAATCATCGTCACCACCAATATTCTCGGCGACCTCACGCGCGCCATCGCCGGCGACGCGGTCGAGGTCACCGTCCTGATGCCGCCGAACGCGGACCCGCACTTCTTCGCGATATCCGCCCAGCAGGCCGCCCAGCTCGAACGCGCGAGCCTGATCGTCTACAACGGTCTCGGCCTCGAGGAGAACGTGCTGCGCAATGTCGAGGCGGCCGAGCAGTCCGGTGTCGCGGCCGTTTCGGTCGGCACGGAGATCGATCCGATCAGCTACTCCGCCGACGACGCGCAGGGCAGGCCGGACCCGCACTTCTGGACCGACCCGCGTCGCGTGCGCAAGGCCGTCGAGGTCGTCCGTGATCGGATCATCGCGAACGCCGACGGTGTCGACGCCGCCGCGATCCGCGCGGGGGCCGACCGCTACCTCGCCGAACTCGATCGGCTCGACCGCTGGATGACCGATCGGTTCGCCACGATTCCCGCCGAGCGACGCAAGTTGGTCACCAACCACCACGTCTTCGGTTACCTCGCAGAGCGATTCGGCTTCGCCGTGGTCGGCGCCGTGATTCCGGGCGGCACCACGCTCGCCTCGCCGAGCCCGTCGGATCTGGCCGCGCTCGCCGGGACGATCCGCGCCGCCGGGGTCGGCGCGATCTTCGCCGATTCCTCGCAACCCGATCGCTTGGCCAGGGTGCTCGCCGAACAGGCCGGCCTGCACGTGCAGGTGATCCCGCTGTACTCGGAGTCGCTCACCGAACCGGGCGGCGGCGCGGGCACCTACCTGGACATGATGCGCGCCAACACCGAGGCCATCGTCCGCGGGCTCACCGCCGGTTAGCGACCGACCAAGGAGAAGAAAACCCATGCAGCTACGATCACGAACCACGAAATCGGCGGGCTTGGCCGGTTTGCTGGCCGCCGTTCTCACCGTCGCCGGTTGCGGCGCCGACACCCAGGCAGACCAGAACGCTCCGCGAAAACACATTGCCGATCCGATCGCGCTCACCCATGACAGCGGCGTCTACGTGCTCGACGGAACAACTCTGGAGCTCGCGGGCACCGTCGACCTCGACGGCTTCAACCGGCTCAACCCGGCAGGCGACGATCGTCACCTGATCGTCTCCACCAAAGACGGTTTCCGCGTTTTCGACGCTACCGCCGCCGAATTCACCGGTGCGCGGTTCCCCGGTCCCGAGCCGGGCCATGTGGTGCGCCATGCCGGGCGGACCGTGCTGTTCAGCGACGGGACCGGCGAAGTCGTCGTGTTCGACTCCGCCGATCTCGCCGAGGGCACACCGAAGACCTCCACTTACCGCGCCGCCGCTCCGCACCACGGCGTCGCGATCGAACTCGCCAACGGTGAACTGGTCGTCACGCTCGGCACCGAGGAAAAACGGACCGGGATCGCGGTTCTCGACAAGAACCGCACCGAGAAGGCGCGCAACGAGGACTGCCCAGGAGTGCACGGTGAGGCGACCGCCGCGGGCGAGGCCGTCGTGATCGGCTGCCAGAACGGTGTGCTCGTCTACCGCAACGGCGCGATCGGCAAAGTGACCAGTCCCACCGAATACGGCCGGATCGGCAACCAGGCGGGCAGCGCGACCTCCCCCATCGTCCTCGGCGACTACAAGCGCGACAAAGACGCCGAACTCGAACGGACACAGCAGATCTCGCTGATCGACACGGTCACGGGCACGCTGCGCCTGGTCGATCTCGGCACCAGCTACACCTTCCGCTCGCTGGGCCGCGGACCGCGCGACGAGGCCCTCGTCCTGGGCACGGACGGCCGTATCCACGTGATCGATCCGGTCGCGGGCGCCGTTGTGCGCACCATTCCGGTCACCGCTCCTTGGCAGGAACCGCTGCAATGGCAGAAACCGCGACCCGCGTTGTTCGTCCGCGGCGGCACGGCGTACGTCTCGGATCCCGCCACCAAGCAGGTGCACCGGATCGATCTGGCGACCGGAGCGAAAACCGCGACCGTCACGTTGCCCGGCACGCCGAACGAACTGAGCGGCGTCGTCGGTCACTGAGTTCGGGCACGCGGTCGGAGAGGTGCGCCATCGGCGTACGTCGTCGCCACGCCTAGCTGAGCGCGTCAACCGCGGACCGCCGTCCCGCGCAGGCGCACGTTGCCCGGCCAACGAGACCGCGGGCGCTCGATACGCGTGCTGCCGCAGAACAGGATGTTGAGAGGTCCAGGACCGGTCGCGGTCTGGACGGTCGCGGGGAAACACCGCGGCGAGTGGGAAATGGGTTCCGGAGCCGACCGGCGCTACCGTGGGATGGCATGGACACTGCCGCGCTCGCCGTGCCGGAGCCTGTGCGCGTCCCTCGGCCGCCGTCGTCGGCGACGTTCCGCTTCGCTCGGAGGATTCGGGATGCGCGGCCGGTGGTCGTGGCGGCCGGATGTCTCATCGCGGCGCAGCTGGCGATCCGCTGGTGGGTAGCCGACAGCGGCTACTTCTATTGGGACGATCTCATACTGGTCGGCCGAGCGGCCCGATTCCCGCTGTGGTCGGCGGATCTGCTGCTGTACAACCATGACGGGCACTTCATGCCGCTGGCCTTCGCCACCGCATGGGCGGTGACCGCGGTGGCGCCGCTGGCCTGGGCTGGGCCGGTGGCCGTGGTGCTGGTACTCCAGCTCGCGGCATCCGTGGCGGTACTGCGGATGCTTGTGGTGCTGGTGGGCGTGCGGTGGACGATCCTGCCCCCCCTGGTGTTCTATCTGTTCTGCCCGCTGACGCTGCCTGCGTTCGCGTGGTGGTCGGCCGCCTTGAACGCGCTGCCGCTGCAATTCGCCGTCGCCTGGGTGATCGGCGATGCGACGCTGCTGGTCCGGAGCGGTCGGCGCCGGTACGCGATCTCAGGGACCGTGGTGTTCGCGGTGGCGCTGCTGTTCTTCGAGAAGTCGGTGATCGTGCCGTTCGTCGCGTTCGCGGCCGTGGCCCTCGCTCGCTATGTCGACGGCGGCGAGTCCCCGATTCGCGTGGTCACGCGACGCGGTGCGGCACTGTGGGCCGGATCCGGCTCGGTGCTGGCCTGCTGGCTGATCGGCTATCTCGCGGTGGTCGGCGGCCCAGCCGTGCCCGACGACCTGCGCGAGCTGCGGGATCTGCTGCCGGGCGGGGCCTCGCCCGGCATTGTTCCGGCATTGTTCGGCGGTCCTTGGGTCTGGGAGCGCTGGCTACCGTCCACACCGTGGGCGGATCCGCCGGCCTCGGCAGTGGTGGCGGCGTGGCTCGCGTTGGCCGGGCTGGTGGTCTGGTCGGTCCGCGCCCGGCTGCGGGTGGTTCCGGTCTGGCTGGCGATCGTGGCCTACGTTCTGGTCGTCCAGATAGCGGTGGCGCTGGCCCGCAGCGGACCGAATACCGCGGCGGAACTGATGCAGTCCCTGCGCTACTTCGCCGACCTGGCGGTGGTGCTGGCTGTCGCGGGTGCGCTGCTGGCGCGTGCCCGGCCGAAACCATCACGCGGATCCGCGTGGTTCCCGGGCCGCCGGGTCGTGGTCGCCGCGCTGGTGGTGTTCCTCGTGAGCAGTTTGTGGACCACGTATACCTTCGTGCGATCGTGGCGTGTCGGCCCGACCAGAACCTATGTCACGAACGTGAAGTCGGCGCTGAACGGGTGGGACGGTGCACCACTGCTCGAGCAGGAAGTGCCGTGGCATGTGCTGAATCCGCTGGCCTACCCCCAGAACCTGACCAGTCAGGTGCTCTCGCCCGTCGCCGCCCCCGGCGCTTTCGCCGACTCGACACCGCATCTGCGGATGATCACGGACACCGGAGAGATCGTCGAAGCAATGGTTTGGTGGAATCGAATCATCCTGCCCGGTCCCCAGCCGGGCTGCGGGTACCGCATCGACAGCGCCGCGCCGGTCCGTCTGCACCTGGACGGGCCTATGTTCGAGCACGAGTGGACCGCGCAGCTCAACTACTTCGCCAACCAGGACGGCCGGATAACTGTCGGCTTCGAGAACGGGAAAGCTGTTGCGGCCCCGGTGCGGAAGGGGCCGAATACGGTGTTCGTCCGCATCGTCGGCGGCGGCGCGTCGCTCCGGATTGCTTCTGGTACCCCGGGGCTCGATCTGTGCGTTGGCGTCGGACCGGTCGGCGTCGCGTCGTATGACAACTGATCAAGGATGACGGGCGATGTCGATTCGAATGTTGTCGCTCGTATTGATGATGAATACGCGATCGCGCTTGGCTTTCCAGTCATAGGGGATCAGGAAATAGCGATCGGGTGTCCGAACCAGCAGCGTCAGGCCGCTGTAGACGTAGCGGAATTTCTCGTCGGGCACGGTGATCGGGTCGACGCGGGAGGCGCCGCCTTCGATGGCGAGCCGGTCGACGCTGAACAACAGCACCAGCGGGCGGTCGGCGAAGTGGGTGGTCTCGGCGGTCCGGGCATCTTTGCTCGCCTGTGCCGCGGCATAGCCGCCGACCGACCACATGACTCCGAGGAAGCCGATGGCCAGCAGCGCCAGCACGGTCACCCACGGCAGGTCCGTTGTGCGATCGCGTCGGCGTCGTCGGGGGCCGAGTTGGACGGGATACCACATCCGCAGCGCTATCGCGTAGCCGAGCAATGCCGCGCCGGAGATCAGCATGAGCGGCAGATAGTGACTCATCGCCGCCGGCAACCGCTCACGAAGCAGGATCCCGACGGCGACTCCAGCCTGCAAGCCCGCCCCGAGTATGACGACGAACAGGAACCAGCGGCGCAACGTGCGTCGTGGTCGCCGCGTTCTGACCGCGACGAGTATCGGGATCGGGCGAAGCCCGGCGAGCGCCACCGCGGCCAGCAGAGCCAGCAAGGCGGGCCAGTACGCGCCGTTGACGCTGCGCACGACGTAGTCGGGAATCGAATAGCCGAGCATGCCCACGTCGATCCCGAAGTGCGCGAACCAGGTTCGCGTGTACACCTGTCCGAAGTAGTACAGCATCGCGGTCACGACCAGCGCTTGCGAGGTGATCGCACCCGCGGCCGACAACACGAGACGGAGCCCGTGCGGAAGATCCGAGTGCTGGTCGGCGCGAGCGGCTTGGCCGGTCTGCCCGAGATCGGTGGTGATCACCGGCGCGGCTCCGGTGCGGAAGTCGGCGGAGGCGCGGTCTTGGTCGGCGTCGGGGTGGGCGTCCCACTTTCGATGCCCGCACCTGATCGGCTCGGTCCGGGGTTCACCTGTGGCGTCGTCGGTATGACAGTGGAGACCGTACTGCTCGGCGGAGGCTGCGAGTTCGCTGGTGGCACAGTCGGACCGGTCGCCCCCTCGCCCCCGTTCTGCTGTGCTGCCGGAGGCGCCGCGGTCGGAGGAACGAGCCCCCGTGTCACATAGGCGGACGAGGTGGGCTCAGCGGGTAGCTCACCTGGAGTCACGGACGCGCTCGACGTGCCGGCCTGCACGGTATTCGCGGGCGGAATGTCCGGCGGCTCCGGATTCGGTGCACCGCAAGCGCAAAGGACACCGAAACCCACAGCGCCGATCGCTGACACCATCGCGGCGAAACGCATCAGACCCCCTCGCAGACCACCCGGTTGCTGAGCATCGTTCCACAAATCCCAAGTGGCACAAGATATCCCATGACAGGACCACGTACTGGTCGGTCGGCCGCACGATGCGGTCGGACGGACCTCGGCGGGCGGATCGGGATCGGCGGCGAAAGGCGCACCGGCCGACGTTTCCGAGGAGTGCGGTACCACGTCGCTGAAGCCGAGTCGACAGCGCAGCGGCGAATTACGAGCCGGGTATCGGATTCTCCGCGAACGCGAGCGCAATTGCGGCGCCTATTGTCCGCTGGATCGGATCCCCTTGCGCTCCGAACAGGCGCTCGTCGACCTCGGAGACCACCTGCTGCGCGTCCCGGAGCAGGCGGGAACCCTTGCCGGTGAGCTCGATGGTCGACGCGGACCCCGCGCGCGCCGTGCGATCCCGGACCAGCCCGGCGCCGATGAGGGCCTTCACCGCGGTATGGACGCCCTGCACGCTGATGCCGGACATCCGTGCCAGATCGCTGAACGACACCCCGGGCACGCTGCCGATATGACCGAGGAGACCGAGCCTGGCGACGGTGAGATCCAGCGGCGCGAGCGCGGCCGCGAGTTCGGCCTCCACGCGCCGCGCCAGCATCAGCACGACGATCGATGCGCTGGTCGCAGGGAGACCGGGGCGGCCGTTATCGGTGGTCACCACTTCAGTCTCTCGCACGGGCTCGGCCAGCCCATCCGGGTAGGCCGCGCAACCTTCAATCTGGTTGAAGATCGTTTGCGGCTCAACTACGCTAGGCGCGTATGAGCGAATCTACTACCGAGCGTAGTAAAGATGATCCGTCGTGGCGGATGTCGCGGCGTGGCCTTTTCGGTTCCGCGCTCGCCGCCGCCGGTGCGGCGACGGCCGGCGTCGCGACGGGCCGGATGATCGGCGCGGAGCCCGCCGGCTCCCATGCCGAGGCATTTCATGGGGCCAGGCAAGCGGGCATCGCGACTCCGGCGCAGTCGCATGCGCTGTTTTTGGCCTGCGACATCGCCCGGCCGGATCGCGCGGCGCTGCGGGATCTCCTCGCCGGATGGACGACCACGGCGGCGGCACTCGCCGCGGGTGACCCGGCTCCCGAAAAGCCCGGCACGCCACCGGGTTTCAGTGCGCACACTGACTTCGCCACCGGCCTCGATCCGGCACGGCTGACGGTGACGTTCGGTCTGGGCCCGAGCATCTTCGACGGCCGGTTCGGTTTGGCGGACCGTCGACCGGAACACCTGCATCCACTGCCCGAATTCGCCGGAGACGCTCTCCGGCCCGCATGGAGCGGCGGCGACGTGCTGGTCCAGATCTGCGCCGACGATCCACAGATCGTCAGCCACACCTTTCGCGCCTTCCGGGCACGCATGCCAGGTCTCGCACGCATGCGGTGGACACAGCAGGGCTTCCTCAGCCGACCGGGCGCCGGAACGCCACGAAATATGTTCGGGCACAAGGACGGTACGGCCAACCCTCGCGCCGGAACACCGGAGTTCGATCGCGCTGTCTGGGTCGCGTCTCCTGACGAGCCGGATTGGTTTCACGACGGAACCTACCTGGTGTTCCGCAAGATTCGGATGAAGACCGCCGAATGGGACCAGCTGCCTATCGCCGAGCAGAACCGCATCATCGGCCGCCGCCGCGACGACGGCGCCCCGCTCGGCGGGCGCACCGAATTCGACCCGATCGATCTGGACGCCCGGTCCACGGACGGTGATCTGGAAATTCCCGCCGACGCCCACGTGCGACTCGTTCACGGCATCCCGATGCTGCGCCGCGGCTACACCTACGACTACGGCGTCCTGCTCGCGGGCGCCTCGGAACCCACACCCCCGCATGAACATCCAGCGGGCACCGACCCGGACCACACCCACGGCGGACACAATCAACTCGACGCGGGCCTGCTGTTCGCCGCCTACATGAACAACCCGCCGAACCAATTCATCCGAGCCCAGCGCGCCCTTGCCGCCACCGACCGGCTCAACGGCCTCATCCAACACACCGGCAGCGCCATCTTCGCAATACCACCGGGCGCCGCGCCGGGCGAGCCCATCGCGGCGGCCCTCGGCGTCTGATCGTGCGACGAGTGCGCTATTCCGTACTGCCCTCTGGTGGCGAGCTGAGCTCCAGGAGGCTGCCGACGAGGGTGCGCACATCGGGAAATCCCAGGACACGAGCAGCGATGCGGAGATCGTCGAGCGTGAACGGATTCGTATCGGCTGCCGGTATCCAGCGTCTGTGCGGAAACCGGCCGCTGTCGGGGGCGCGAGAGGTCATTCCGGCATACAGCAACTGGACCACTTCTCCTTCCGGTGAACTGCCCGGACCGGCTAGTGGTCGCGTCGTGCACGACCGGCGGGTCCAGCGCGTCAGGTGCGGTGGTCACGCGACACAGCTGGCCACGATCCGTGCTCCTGGGTCTTGCGGGCATTGTCGGGCGTTCGGGGCGTCAGGAGAGTGGCCGCCGTGTCCGAATACGGCATGTCCTCGGTGACTGGCTGTCATTCTCCTGACGCTCCCGGCGCCATTGCCGGGAAACTCGGCGCCATTGCCGGTCCGATCGCCTGGTAACAAAGCTATGACGCTGCGGCGCCCAGGTGCTGTTCAGTTTTTGGACAATGTTGCGGCGATGTCGCGGGCGAAAGTTCGGCCGGCCATCGCGACCATGCCGTCCTTGCCGACGATGTCGAAGGCGTCGGAGACGTCCGCTTCATGACCAGGTCGGGAGACCTCGAGCGCGATCCGCGTGGGTCATCGTGGCCGAGCACCATCGGCCGGCGACTCGAGGTCGCCGTGCGCGATGTGCACCCGGAATGTCCAACTTCTGAACACTCGACTGTGGCTGGCGTCGCCCACCATGGATGGGCAGGCAATGAAGGAGGAACGCCTGATCTTCGTAAAAGCTCTTGACCTCGCCATTCGCGCCCGCGCGGTGGGCGACCGTGGCGGACGCAGTAATAGCCGACCAGCAGTCGATGTGATGTGAAACACGCATGATGAGTATTCTGGAGTTCGCACATGGCAGTGCCACGCGAGGCGGCCATGGATCCGATCTCGTGTCGGAGTCTGTGACGGCCACGGGGCAGGACGCGAGGAGTGAGGTGTCGTCGATTCACGACCCCGGAACCGGAGCGTCGGTGACGCGACCGGAAATCGAACTGTCGTGGAGGCGTTCGAAGCTCAGCGGCGTAGCGCCCGAGTTCGACGGTTTCGCCGATCTCCCGGTGGCTGAATTCGATCCCAGCAGCCGTCTGGTCGAAGCCGCCTCGGTGGTTCTCGATCGCATGGCCGAGAGGCTCGCGGGCACCGGGTTCAGCCTGTTGCTAGTCGACCGTGACTGTCGTCTGGTGTACCGCTGGTTCGGCGACCCACGGTTCGAATCCGCGCTGGAAAGCCTCGGCATCCGGGACGGGGTCTGTCTGGCCGAGGAGACGATCGGAACCAATGCGCTGG
>NZ_JADLQX010000393.1 GCF_015477605.1 Nocardia amamiensis | reverse complement strand
CCGCCATCGCCCAGGACGTGCTGTGGGTCGGCGATGTCACCGAAATCCCTACCTTGGAGGGGAAACTGTATTTGGCTTCGGTGGAGGACCGGTTCTCCGGGCGTCTGCTCGGCTACGCCACCAGCGCGAATCATGATGCCGAACTGGCCTGTGCCGCATTGAAAATGGCCGCTGCCACCCGGGGTGGGTTCGACGCGATCGACGGGGTTGTCTTCCACTCTGATCGCGGCAGCGAA
>NZ_JADLQX010000392.1 GCF_015477605.1 Nocardia amamiensis | reverse complement strand
ACGCCGGTGGCTCCAACGACCCCCGCCGCTGGACATGGAAGAAGTACCTGCACGCCTTCGCCATCGACAGCGGCTTGGAGATCATGGTCTGCCACTACCCTCCCGGAACTCAATGCCGTTGCTTGACAAGGCAAGTGGTTCGTCGCGGTCGTGGTGACACATGTTGGTGATGTGATCTTGTATCGGGCATGCATCCTTGGACCGGGTTGTCGGATCGCGTGGAGTTGGGGGCGGTGA
>NZ_JADLQX010000391.1 GCF_015477605.1 Nocardia amamiensis | reverse complement strand
CAGATCCCACAACTCGTCCGGCACAAGCCGCCGCGACAACGCATCCACCACGACCGAACATCATGCAACACAACCGATCTCAATGCGCCAAGAACGAATTACATCCATGTGAGACATGGTCTAAGACCATGTCTCACATGGCTGATTTTGCTTTCGCCAGCTTCTTGAAGCAGGTGAGCGTGGCCGCCAACGTCAGGAAGCCCAGATAGTGAGTTCCTTTGCGGTCGTAGCGGATTGTGAGCCGGT
>NZ_JADLQX010000390.1 GCF_015477605.1 Nocardia amamiensis | reverse complement strand
CTGCTCCCATCGCTCGATGGTGATGGGAGCCTGTATTGGCGAGGAGAACGTTCGACGTGGTCGATATCGTCGAGATCTTGGTTCACTGGCATGCGGGTCGTTCGCAGAGCCAGATCGCGACCAGCCTCGGGCTGGACCGCAAAACAGTGAAGAAGTATGTGGACCCGGCGATCGCGGCCGGGTTGTCACCGGGCGGGCCGCAGCGCTCGCCCGCGGAGTGGAGCGAGCTGGTGCGGCAGTGGTTTCC
>NZ_JADLQX010000389.1 GCF_015477605.1 Nocardia amamiensis | reverse complement strand
CAACCCTGACCGGCGAGCTGCGCGAGCGCGGTTACCGGGGCGGTGAACGCCAGGTTCGCCGCCTCCTGCAGACCTGGCGAGCCGGCACCACGCCACCGACCGCCACGCCGATCACGACACCTAAACCCCGGCAGGTCACCGGCTGGATCATCCGTCCGGCACACCAGCGCACCGAGGCCGAACGAGCCGACCTGGCCCGGATCCTGGACCGATGCCCGGTCCTGCGCGGCGTCGATCAGCTGGTCAG
>NZ_JADLQX010000388.1 GCF_015477605.1 Nocardia amamiensis | reverse complement strand
TGAAAATGCCTCTCGATTCCTGCATGATCCTGGCCTCGACAACCACGATCATCCCAGGTCGAAAGGCATTTTCCCTATCTCACACACCGACTGTGACCAGCACCCCATCCACGGATCCAGGCTAAACCCCGGCAGGTCACCGGCTGGATCATCCGTCCGGCACACCAGCGCACCGAGGCCGAACGAGCCGACCTGGCCCGGATCCTGGACCGATGCCCGGTCCTGCGCGGCGTCGATCAGCTGGTCAG
>NZ_JADLQX010000387.1 GCF_015477605.1 Nocardia amamiensis | reverse complement strand
TGCCGGTGTTCGCCCCGGTGGTGTTCCGGGCGCCGGTGACTGCGGTGGAGCAGGTGGTGGCGGGGGTGTTCGCGGAGGTGTTGGGGGTGGAGCGGGTGGGGCTCGACGACGATTTCTTCGCATTGGGAGGCAACTCGTTGCTGGCGACGCAGCTGGTGTCGCGGGTGGGTGCGGCGATCGATGCGCGGGTGCCGGTGCGGGAGGTGTTCGAGGCCTCGACGGTGGGAGCGCTGGCGGCGCGGGCGGCCG
>NZ_JADLQX010000386.1 GCF_015477605.1 Nocardia amamiensis | reverse complement strand
CCAGCCTTGCGCGGAGAAGAAGTTCAGAATCACGAGCGGTGACAGTAGAAACACCACACGACTCGACACAACACCAAACATCCAGCACTGCAACAGGATCAGCAGCTATCGCAACACGACAACTAAGACCATGTCTCACATGGCTGATTTTGCTTTCGCCAGCTTCTTGAAGCAGGTGAGCGTGGCCGCCAACGTCAGGAAGCCCAGATAGTGAGTTCCTTTGCGGTCGTAGCGGATTGTGAGCCGGTG
>NZ_JADLQX010000385.1 GCF_015477605.1 Nocardia amamiensis | reverse complement strand
GCCGATGCGTCCGCGACTACGAACGCCTACCCGAACACCACGAAGCCATGGTCACCTGGTCGATGATCATCCTCATGTTCCGTCGGCTCGCCCGAACCCGGAAATGAGCAGTTTGTTCACAGGCACTAGCCTCGGCCATTCATGCTTTTCCCGGCACTTCGTGTCGGGAATAGCGAAAAGGTGCTCTGACCTGCGATAATTCGACTTACTGAGGGTCGAAGATCGAGGTTGTAGGAGCACCTTTTCGGT
>NZ_JADLQX010000384.1 GCF_015477605.1 Nocardia amamiensis | reverse complement strand
ACTGAAAATGCCTCTCGATTCCTGCATGATCCTGGCCTCGACAACCACGATCATCCCAGGTCGAAAGGCATTTTCCCTATCTCACACACCGACTGTGACCAGCACCCCATCCACGGATCCAGGCTAAACTGCGCTCGGGCAGTTACTTCCCGGATTGGCTGCTCGAGCGCCGCAAACGCGCCGAACGCGCACTCACCAGTGTGGTGGCGACCTGCTACCTGCTCGGGGTCTCCACCCGCCGCATGGAGAA
>NZ_JADLQX010000041.1 GCF_015477605.1 Nocardia amamiensis | reverse complement strand
ACCGCCGCGATCTGGCACAACGACAACACCGACGCACCGGTCCACCGGTCACTGACCGCCTACGACCATTGACCCAGGGTCGGCGGCCCGCACACAGGCCACCCACCCCTTGGAATCATTCATCTAGAACGATCCGAAAGGGACGACGACGTCCATGGCACAACGCTACGCACTAGCCGAATCCGATGACGCGTTCCTCGCGACGGCGGCCCGGCGTTACGAACACACCGTCGAGATGGCGGCCGGCCCTGATGCGGTATGGGCGGCGCTGACCGGTGACGACGCGCTGGTCTCCTGGTCCACGGTGATCACCGGGATCCAGTGGACCTCGCCGCGCCCGTTCGGCGTCGGCGCGACCCGAACGGTGACCCTCGGGCATCTCATCCGGCTGGACGAGCGGTTCTACCGCTGGGACGACGGCGAACGCATGACTTTCACCGTGGACGCCGCCTCCATCCCCGGGCTACGGCGTTTCGCCGAGGACATCGCGCTCGCGCCACACGGGGAAGGTACTCGGCTGAGGTGGACCTTCGCGCTGGAAGGCGAACCGGCGCTGCGACCGCTGCTGGCTCTTGCCGGGCCGGGCACTCGACTCGTCACCGCCGCCATCGCCGGGGGCATCGCACGTCGGGTCCGCACCAGCCGGGAAACGGGGAACTGATGTCCGTTGAGACGAAAATGCCGGAGGCTGCCACGGTTTCCACTTTCGAGGTGCGCAACCCGGCGACAGCGGCGACGGTGGGTGTCCACCCCGTGCACACGGCGGCGCAGGTGGACGCGGCGGTGGCCCTCGGCTACGAGGCGGCGGCCTGGTGGGCGGATCTCGGGTTCGCCGGCCGCGCACGCCGGCTCGACGCCTGGCGTGCCGAAATCGCTCGTAGGCGTGACGCGCTTGCCCGTATCGTGCACGAGGAGATGGGCAAGCCCATCGCCGACGCCAAACTCGAAATCGTCATGGCGCTCGAGCATCTGAAATGGGCCGCGCGGCATGCGGAAAAGGTGCTCGGGCGCCGGCCGGTGCCGTCGAGCCTGCTGACGATCAACCATGCGGCCGAGGTCGAGTACCGTCCGTTCGGCGTGGTCGGGGTGATCGGCCCGTGGAACTACCCGGTGTTCACTCCGCTGAGCTCGGTGTCCTTCGCGCTGGCAGCGGGCAACGCGGTCGTGTTCAAGCCGAGCGAGTACACCCCCGGCGTAGGCGTCCTGCTAGCCGAGATGTTCTCCCGTGTCGTGCCGGAAAAAGCTGTCCTGCAGGTGGTTACCGGGTTCGGGGAGACCGGTGCGGCGCTGTGCCGCAGCAACGTCGGCAAGATCGGATTCACCGGTTCGGCCGCCACCGGCAAGCGAGTGATGGCGGCCTGCGCCGAGAACCTGACACCGGTACTGATGGAATGCGGCGGCAAGGACGCACTGATCGTCGATGCCGACGCCGATCTCGATGCGGCCGCCGATGTCGCCGTGTGGGGTGGCATGTCGAATGCGGGCCAGACTTGCCTCGGTGTGGAGCGGGTGTACGTGCACACCGCCGTCTACCGCGAGTTCGTCGCGAAGGTGG
Organism: Nocardia amamiensis; assembly: GCF_015477605.1. Lineage (GTDB taxonomy): Bacteria > Actinomycetota > Actinomycetes > Mycobacteriales > Mycobacteriaceae > Nocardia > Nocardia amamiensis_A. The sequence continues at coordinate 50,120 of NZ_JADLQX010000041.1, read as the reverse complement.
TGGAGCGCGCGGGCGCCGTTCGCGCGGGTACCGGCTCGGCCGAGATCGGACCGATCACCATGCCAAAGCAGATCGAGATCGTTCGCGGGCACATCGAGGACGCGCTGGCCCGTGGCGCGCGGGCGCTGCTCGGCGGGCCCGACGCCATAGACGGACAGTTCGCGCAGCCTACTGTCCTCGTCGACGTCCCCGAGGACGCCACGGCCGTCACCGAGGAGACCTTCGGTCCGACGCTCACCATCACCGAGGTCGCCGACATGGACGACGCCGTCGACCGCGTCAACGCGACCGCGTACGGGCTCGGTGGCACGGTGTTCTCCGGTCGCAACGGCCAGGCCGTGGCCGATCGCATCCGGGCCGGCGGCGTCTCCGTCAACGCCTTCGTCGCGCATGCGCTCGTTCCGGCGCTACCGCTCGGCGGTGTCGGCGGCTCCGGATTCGGCCGGGTGCACGGCCCTGATGGACTCAAAGAGTTCGCCTACGCCAAAGCGACTACGCGGCAGCGCTTCCCGTCGCCTCTGGCGCTCACCACATTCGCCCGCAGCGCGGCCGCCGACGCGATCGTCGACCGCCTCATCGCGGTGCTGCACGGAAGGATCCGATAGCGATGAGCGACTCGATCGAACATCGGCACATCGTCATCGTCGGCTCGGGTTTCAGCGGCATCGGTCTGGCGATCAAGCTGCGAGAGGCCGGATTCGGGGATCTGGTGATCCTGGAGCGTGCGGATGACCTCGGTGGTACCTGGCGCGCGAATACCTACCCGGGATGTGCCTGCGACGTGCCCTCCCACCTGTACAGCTATTCCTTCGCGCCGAACCCGGACTGGTCGCGCACCTACGGCACACAAGCCGAGATCCTGGAGTACATCCGTGCGGTGGCTACCGAACACGATGTGCTGGGCCACATAAGGTTCGGGTCCGAGCTGCTGGACGCGCGCTGGGACCAGACGTGGACGCGCTGGCGCATCGAGACATCCCGCGGTCCGCTCACGGCGGACTTCCTGATCTCGGCGACCGGCCTGTTCGCCGAGGCCAAGTACCCGTCGCTGCCCGGTCTGGACACCTTCGCGGGCACGTCCTTCCACTCGCTGCACTGGGACCACGACTACGACTTCACGGGCAAGCGGGTCGCGGTCATCGGCACCGGCGCGTCGGCGGTTCAATTCGTGCCGGAGATCCAACCCGAAGTCGCGAAATTGGTACTGTTCCAACGGTCCGCACCCTGGATCATGCCGCGACTCGACCGCCGCACTTCACGCCTCGAACGCCAGCTGCTGCGGCGAATCCCGCTGGCGGGCAAAGCTATTCGCGGGAGCTGGTTCACCGCGATCGAGGGCTTCGGGCTGGTCGGATTCGTGGACAAGCGCTTCCGGCACCCGTACGAGTTGCTCGGCAGGCTGCAGTTGCTACGCCAGGTCCGAGATCCGCGACTGCGACGCACGCTGACTCCCGACTACATGATCGGCTGCAAACGGGCGATCTTCTCCGACGCCTACCTCCCCGCGCTCGACCAGCCCAACGTCGCGGTCGTCACCGATACCATCGCCGAGGTGCGGTCACACTCGATCCTGACCCGCGACGGCACCGAGCACGCCGTGGACGCGATCATCTACGGGACCGGATTCACCCCCGTTCCCACCGCGTTCGAACGGTTCGTCGGTCGCGACGGCCTGTCCATGGCGGATCTCTACCGCAAGCAGCCGCAGAGCTACCTCGGTGCGACGCTGGCCGGGTTCCCGAACTTCTTCTGCACCCTGGGGCCGTTCGGTGCGGCGGGCAACCAGTCCGCGATCTTCATGATCGAATCGCAGATCGCCTACATCGTCGACGCGCTCATTGCGATGCGGACTCGGCGGGCAGTCTGCATCGAGGTGAAACCGCAAGTGCAACAGAGATTCCTGGACGAGATGGCACAGCGCAGCAAGTCCACGGTGTGGGTCACCGGCGGTTGCACCGGTTACTACCAGACACCCGACGGTCGCAATGCGGGCTTGTACCCCAACTGGAGCTTCGAATACCGCAGTCGCACCAGGCGCTTCGACATCGACTCCTACGACATCGACTCCCGCGACGACGAAGTCCACGAGGTGCGCGCGTGACGAGCCCCGGACCATTGGCGCTTCTACACCGCTTCGGCGTGCCGCCCTACGACGTACGTGGCAAGACCGTCCTCGTCACCGGCGCGGCCCAAGGCATCGGCCGTGAACTGGCCATCCTCCTGCACCAGCGGGGCGCGGCGATCGCACTGGTCGACATCGACCTTGTCACCGCACAGACAACCGCCTCGGAACTCGGTGAACGAGCATTGGCGGTCGACGCCGACGTCGCCGACCGCGCGGCCATGGAGAAGGCCATCGACCGGACCGTCGAGCGCTTCGGCCGCCTCGACGTGGTGGTCGCCAACGCGGGTGTGGTTCCGAAACCGGCCACCGTGCGCAGCATGGACGCGAGCAGTTTCGACCGTGTGATCGGCGTCAACCTCACCGGTGCGTTCAATACCGTGCGCCCGGCCCTCGACCATGTCGTCGCGGCGCGCGGACACGTGGTCGTCGTCTCCTCCTGCGCGGCGTTCGCGCCGGGAATGGGCGGCTCGCCGTACATGATCAGCAAGGCGGGCGTGGAACAGCTCGGCCGCGCCCTGCGTGTGGAACTGGCGCCGCACGGCGCCACCGCCGGCGTCTCCTACTTCGGTGTCGTGGACACGGCGATGACCCATGCGACCCTGGACCAGGACGACCTAGGGCGCGCCATCGGCGAACTGCTGCCCTGGCCACTGAACACCCGCATCACCGCGGCCGCGGCGGCGCGCGTCATCGCCGACGGCATCGGCCGCCGCGCGCCGCGCACCATCGCGCCGTCCGGGTGGGAGCCGTACGCGCTGCTGCGCGGCCTGGTCAATATCGCCCTCGACCATCGGCTCGCCCGCGACCCGAGGCTCGCCACCCTGATCCGCCGCCTCGAGAACACGCCATGAGCAGCGGCAAGGGAAGCCGCCGACGGTCATTTCACCAGCGAACCGCGCGAATTGCGGCCGCGCCGGGAAATGCCGCTGCCACCGACACTGATCCACGCCAGCGACGCCGAATTCTTCGCCGGCGACGCCATCGCGCTGGCCGACCGGCTACGCACGGCGGGCACGACATGTGAACTGGTGCTCTGGCCCGGCCAGATGCACGTCTTCCACATTCTCGCCGCCGTGGTCCCCGAAGCCCGCGCCGCCTACCGCGATGCCGCGCGTTTTGTCGGCGAACACATCGGCAAGGTCGCCGCCACGCGTTTTGCCCGCACACCTCTCGAATCCACTGTCGCCCAGGCAATACCGAAGGACGTTTCGTGACAAACCCCAGCTTCGACACGCTCTGCGCTGCCTTCCGGCACAATGCCGCCATCGCCCCGGACGCCGTCGCGCTGCGTACCCCCGGTGACCAGCGCACGCTCACCTGGCGTGAGTATGGCCGACAAGTCCGCGCGGTCGCCGCGGGGTTGGCGGGGCTGGGCGTGGGACGTGGGGACACGGTGGCGATGATGATGGCCAACCGGATCGACTTCTACCCCTTCGAGGTCGGCGCGCAACACCTGGGTGCCACCTCTTTCTCGGTGTACAACACGCTCTCCGCAGAACAACTCGCCCATGTGCTCGGCAACTCCGGTGCTCGGGTGGTCATCTGCGAAGCAGAGTATGTGCCTCGCCTGGATGCCTGCGGAATCCAGTTCGACCATGTCGTCTGTCTCGACGATCCTGCGGAGGGCACCCTGTCGGTGGCGGAGCTGCTCGCGTCTGCGCCTGCGGATTTCGACTTCGACGCCGCCTGGCGCGCGGTCGGTCCCGAGGATGTGGCCACGCTGATCTACACATCCGGTACCACCGGTAACCCCAAGGGGGTCGAGACCACGCACGCGAATCTGATGTTCGAGTGCTACGCCGTCAGCGAGGTGCTCGACATCCATTTCGGCGACACCATCACCTCCTACATGCCCACCGCACATATCGCCGACCGGCTCACCGGGCTGTACTTCCAGGAGGTGTTCGGCACCCAGATCACCTGTGTGGCCGACGGCAGGCAGATCGCACCGGCATTGGCCGACCTGCACCCCACGATCTGGGGCGCGGTGCCCCGCGTCTGGGAAAAGCTCAAAGCAGCAATCGAATTCACCGTCGCCAATGAACCTGACCCGGAACGGAGGCGGGTCATGCAGTGGGCGATGTCGGTAGCCGCCGAGCGCGGCGAGTACGAACTCGCCCGCACCGCAGTTCCCGCGGATGTCGCCGCCGATTGGGCGCGAGCCGACGAGCTGGTTCTCTCGCCGCTGCGTGCCCGAATCGGTCTCGACCGGGTCCGGTGGGCGATGTCGGGCGCGGCGCCCATCCCACCGCAGACCCTGGGATTCTTCGCCGGGCTCGGTGTCCCGATCGCCGAGATCTGGGGCATGTCCGAATTGGCCTGCATCTGCAGTGTGAGCCACCCACGTGACGCCCGGCTGGGCACCGTGGGCAAGCTGCTCCCCGGCATGGAGGTCAGGCACGACGACGGCGAACTGCTCGTCCGTGGGCCGCTGGTCATGAAAGGCTACCGCGGAGAGGCCGAAAAGACCGCTGAGGCAGTGGATTCGGACGGCTGGCTGCGTACCGGCGACGTGATCACCATCGATGCCGATGGGTACCTGACGGTCGTCGACCGCAAGAAGGAGCTGATCATCAACGCCTCCGGGAAGAACATGTCACCGACGAACATCGAGAACACCATCAAAGCCGCAACACCGCTGATCGGTGCGATGGCTGTCATCGGCGACGGCAGGCCCTACAACACCGCCCTCGTCGTCCTCGACGCCGAAACCGCCGGTCCGTACGCGGCACAGCACAATCTGCCCGACCCAGGCGCCGCCGCGCTGGCGGTGGACGCCACCGTCATCGAGCACATCACCGCGGGGATCGCGAAGGGCAACGCCAAGCTCTCTCGCGTCGAACAGATTCGCCGATTCCGCATCCTGCCCACGTTCTGGGAAGCCGGTGGCGACGAGGTCACGCTCACCATGAAGCTGAAACGGCGGGTCGTCACGGAGAAATACGCCACCGAGATCGACGAGCTCTATCAGGACGTCCCGGGGCCGAGCGTTCACCAACCAGAGTGAGCGCCCGGTCGCGCGCTGGCGATCCGAGCTTCGAGGATGGGGCCGCCGACCAGGTCAGGAGTCTGCGCACCCAGGGCTGCGACCACTAGGCGTTGTGCCCGGTCAAGCGCAGCAGGACCGGCAGCAGCGCCGGTCGCACGGCGGCCGCGTCGAGCAAGCGGCTCACTCCAGGCCACCGGTCACCGACGCTCCGCGCAGGCGCCGTGCCCGTTCTCACTTCGCTGTTCCTCCGGTGTTCAGGCTTGCGTCTGTGAGGTTCTGAGCGGCGAAGCGGGCGATAGTACATGCCTGGCGTGCATGGGCTTCCGGATGGGCGGTGCGTTGCTCCAGCACGGCGCGGATCCGATCCAACGATGCGGCGGCATCGGTGCTCGCGCCGCGAAGCACGGTGTGCTGGTGGTCGAGTTCGCGGTATGCGAGGTCGATGTCGTAGTAGCGGCGGCGTAGATCGGCTATGTGGTTGAGCAGGTCCGCTACTTCGCGTGTGGTCAGGGTGAGGGTCGGGTGCTCCTCTCCGGAGAGGATCGCCTCGCCCGCGACCTCGGCGCAGCGAGCGTGCAGTACGTCGAGAATGTCGGCCACACAGATCACCTCCCACGCTGCGGCGGAGCATTTCACACGGCTTCTCGGTGCCTCCAACCATCGGATGGCGCGCCGCAGCGCGCCGCGGGCGACGATTCGCTCGACTACGATCCGATCACAGGTACGGTACTGGAAGCCAGTCGGCCGGGGAACTCCTCCGCCGCTGTCATGGCCTCGTGCGAGGCATTGCCCCACGATACGTGCGAGTAACACCGGAACGCTGTACACGTATGTGGAGTGAGGGTGCACACTACGCGGAGCCGGAAGTCGTAATCCCTCGTCCGACCGGGTCGAGCTGTGAAGTGAAAGGAGCTGGCGAGTGTTCAGCCGCATCGCCATCGTGAACCGGGGTGAGGCCGCCATGCGCCTTATTCACGCCGTCCGAGATCTGGCGGCGGAGACCGGTCTACGGATCGAAACCGTTGCTCTGCACACTGATGTCGACCGGAACGCGACGTTCGTGCGGGAGGCCGACATCGCCTATGATCTCGGCCCGGCATCTGCGCGCCCGTACCTGGATCTGAAGGTTCTGGAGCGCGCCCTGGTGGAGACCGGAGCCGATTCCGCCTGGGTGGGCTGGGGATTCGTCGCGGAGGACCCGGCGTTCGCGGAGCTGTGCGAGCAGATCGGTGTCACTTTCATCGGCCCGAGCCCCGAGGCCATGCGCAAGCTCGGTGACAAGATCGGTGCGAAGCTGATCGCCGAGGAGGTCGGCGTACCCGTCGCGCCGTGGAGCCGCGGTGCGGTCGAGTCCGTGGAGGCCGCCGTGGCGGCCGCGGCCGAGATCGGCTACCCGTTGATGCTGAAGGCGACCGCAGGCGGCGGTGGCCGCGGCATCCGGGTGATCACGAACGAGGCCGAGCTCGTCGATGCCTACGAGCGCACCTGCCAGGAAGCCGCGCGGGCGTTCGGCAGCGGCGTGGTGTTCCTGGAGCGGCTGGTCACCGGCGCCCGGCATGTCGAGGTCCAGGTGATCGCCGACGGCCAGGGGACCGCGTGGGCGCTCGGCGTCCGCGACTGCTCGGTGCAGCGGCGCAACCAGAAGGTCATCGAGGAGTCGGCGTCACCGGTGCTGAGCCCCGAGCAGACGGCCGAGCTCAAGGGGTCGGCCGAGCGGCTGGCGATAGCGGTCGGCTATCGCGGTGCGGCAACTGTCGAGTTCCTTTACCACCCCGGTGAAAAGCTGTTCGCATTCCTCGAGGTCAATACGCGCCTGCAGGTCGAGCACCCGATCACCGAATACACCACCGGTTTCGACCTGGTTCGCGCGCAGTTGTGGGTGGCATCGGGAGGCCGGCTCGAGGGCGACCCGCCCGCGGAACGTGGGCACGCCATCGAGGCCCGGCTGAACGCCGAAGACCCCGACCGCGATTTCGCACCCGCCCCGGGCCGCATCGCGCGGCTGGACCTCCCGGCCGGGCCGGGCATTCGCGTGGACACCGGTGTCAGCGAGGGCGACACGATTCCCGCCGACTTCGACTCGATGATCGCCAAGATCATCGCCTACGGCCGTGACCGGAATGAAGCGCTGGGCAGGCTGCGCCGGGCGGTGGCACAGACCCGCGTGGTCATCGAGGGCGGTGCCACGAACAAGAGCTTCGTACTCGACCTGCTGGACCAGCCCGAAGTGATCGACGCCAGCGCGGACACCGGCTGGATCGACCGGGTTCGCGGTGCGGGCCGTCTGGTATCGCACCGCCACTCCGCCATCGCGCTGGCCGCCGCCGCCATCGATGCCTACGAGGAGGAAGAGCGAGTCGAGCGGCATCGGCTGCTGTCCACGGCATCCGGCGGACGCCCGCAGGTGCAGCACCAGAGCGGCCGGCCGCTCGACCTGAAGTTGCGCGGCGTCGGCTACCGCGTGCGCGTCGCGCGCATCGGCGCGCATCGGTTCCGTATCGGTATCGAGGCCGGTGGCGATATCCGCACCGCCGATGTCGACCTCGAGCGCTTCGACCGGCACGCCGGGCAGATCGTGGTCAACGGCACCCGGTACCGCGTGATCACCGGCACGCACGGGCCGATCCATCTGGTCGATGTGGACGGTGTGACGCACCGGATCAGCCGTGACGAGGGCGGTGTCGTCCGTGCGCCCGCCCCCGCGCTGGTCGTCGCCACGCCGCTGGAGATCGGCGCCGAGGTCGAAGCGGGCGCGCCGGTGCTGGTGCTGGAGAGCATGAAGATGGAAACGGTGCTGCGTGCGCCGTTCCGGGCTCGGTTGAAAGAATGCAGCGTTTCCGTCGGCACTCAGGTGGAGACCGGCGCACCGATGCTGCGGCTGGAACCGCTGGCCGAGGGTGGCGAGGCCGCGGAGGACACCCCGGTCGAGTCGGTCGAACTGGACCTGCCCGGCGAGCCCACTCCGGTCCGGCCGCACGAGCGACTGGCCCGCGGCCAGCAGGACCTGCGCAGCCTGCTGCTGGGTTTCGACGTCGACCCGCACGACGACCTCCGGGTGCTCGACGACTACCTCGCCGCTCGCCGGGCGGCCATCGCGGACAACCGCAGGCCGCTGGCCGAGGAACTCGAGCTCGTGCAGGTATTCGCCGACCTCGCCGAACTGAGCCACCACCGGTCGGGAGACGAGGACGGCGGCCACGGCCACGTGCACAGTGCCCGCGAGTACTTCCACACCTATTTGCAGAGCCTCGATGTGGAGCGGGCCGGGCTGCCGGAGTCGTTCCGGGCCAAGCTCGCCAAGGCGCTCGGGCACTACGGCGTCACCGATCTGGAACGCTCCTCCGACCTCGAAGTCGCGGTCTTCCGGATCTTCCTGGTCCAGCAGCGTCCGTCCGACATCGTCACGGTGATCACCACCCTGCTGCGCGAGTGGCTGGGGGAGCCGGTGCCGGACCGGGCCCTGCGCGAGCCGGTCGGTCTGGCGCTGGAGCGGGTGGTAGCGGCGACACAGGTGCGCTTCCCCGTGATCGCCGACCTCACGCGCGGCCTGGTGTACGCCTGGTTCGGCCAGCCGTTGCTGCGGCGTAACCGCGCCCGCGTGTACACCAACGTCCGCAAGCACCTGAGCCACCTCGATGCGCACCCGGACGCAGCCGATCGCGCCGACCGCGTCGCCGACATGGTGCGCAGCACCGAGCCGCTGGTACGGCTGCTCGGCCAGCGGCTGGTGCGCGGCAACCCGGACAACACGGTCATGCTGGAGGTGCTGACCCGGCGGTACTACGGCAACAAGGGACTCACCGGCGTTCGCACCCACGAGGTGGGTGGCTGCACGTTCGTGATCGCCGAGCGCCGGGGCTTGACCCTGGTGTCCGCCGCGGTGAGTTTCGACGCGCTCGACACCGTGCTGCGCGGCCTCACCGAGCTGGCGACCGGCGCGGTGTCCATCGAGGCCGACATCTACCTCGGCTGGGAGAAGCAGCCCGAGGACTTCGACGCCATGGCCGCGGCTCTGCAGGATGTGCTCGGCGCGCAACGGTTGCCGAAGCAGGTGCATCGGATCACCGCCACCGTCGCGGGTAGCGGCGGCGCCGTGATGCACCATCACTTCACCTTCCGCCCGTCTGCCACCGGCATGGCCGAGGAGCGACTGATCCGCGGCCTGCACCCGTACATAGCGGAGCGGATGCAGATGAGGCGGCTGCGCAAGTTCGACCTCACCCGGCTGCCGTCCTCGGACAACGACGAGGTCTACCTGTTCCGGTGCGTCGCGAAAGAGAATCCGTCGGACGAGCGACTCGTCGCGTTCGCGCAGGTGCGTGACCTGGCGGCACTGCGCGAGCACGACGGCAGGCTGCTCGCACTGCCGACGGCCGAGGGCACCATCGCCACCTGCGTCGACTCGATTCGCCGGGCGCAGTCGCGGCGGCCGTCGGCCAAGCGCTTCAACACCAACCGCATCGTGATGTACATCTGGCCGCCGCTGGACATCACTCCCACCGAGTTCGAGACCATCGTCGAGCGCGTGGAGCCGACGACCGCGGGCGCCGGGTTGGAGGAGATCCTGATCATCGCGCGGCAGCGCGACCCGGAGACGGGTGAGCTGATGAAGGTCGCCGTGCACATCTCCTTCGATGCCACCGGAGGCACCGAGGTGATCGTCAACGAGCGGACCGACGACCCGGTCGAGCCGCTCGACGAGTACCGGCAGAAGGTGCTGCGGGCCAGCAGCCGCAACACGGTGTACCCCTACGAGCTCACCGGTCTGCTCGGCCGATTCGCCGAGTACGACCTCGACTCCGACCACGCGCTGGTGCCGGTCGACCGGCCGAAGGGGCACAACACCGCGGCCATCGTCGCGGGCGTGGTCACCACGCCGACCGCGCTGCATCCACAGGGCGTCACCCGGGTCGTCCTGCTCGGGGATCCGACGAAATCGCTCGGTGCTCTGTCGGAGCCGGAGTGCCGCCGTGTGATCGCCGCAATGGATCTGGCCGAACAGATGCGCGTGCCGCTGGAGTGGTACGCGCTGTCCTCCGGCGCCCGGATCTCGATGAAGTCCGGCACGGAGAACATGGACTGGGTGGCGGCGGCACTCAAGCGGATCGTCGAGTTCACCCAGGACGGCGGCGAGATCAACATCGTGGTCTCGGGCATCAACGTGGGTGCGCAGCCGTACTGGAACGCCGAGGCCACCATGCTGATGCATACCAAGGGCATCCTGGTGATGACGCCGGATTCGGCGATGGTGCTCACCGGCAAGCAGGCGCTGGACTTCTCCGGCGGTGTGTCGGCCGAGGACAACTTCGGCATCGGCGGCTACGACCGGGTGATGGGCCCCAACGGTCAGGGGCAGTACTGGGCGCCGAACCTGACCGCCGCGCGCGACGTTCTGATGTCGCACTACGACCACACCTACATCGCACCCGGTGAGCAGTCGCCGCGGCGGGCGCAGACCAGCGACCCCGTCGATCGCGACGTCTCCGATTTCCCGCATGTGGTGGCGGACAGCGATTTCGCCACCGTCGGCGAGATCTTCTCCGCCGCCAAGAACCCGGATCGCAAGAAGCCCTTCGACATCCGGACCGTGATGCGGGCGCTGTCCGACCAGGACCACCCGGTGCTGGAACGGTGGGCGGGGATGGCCGACGCCGAAACCGCGGTGGTGCAGGACGCGCATCTGGGCGGTATCCCGGTGTGCCTGCTCGGCATCGAGTCACGGGGGGTGCCGCGACGCGGCTTCACGCCCACCGACGGCCCGGACACCTATACCGCGGGCACGCTGTTCCCGCAGTCGTCGAAGAAGGCCGCGCGGGCGATCAACGCCGCTAGCGGCAATCGGCCGCTGGTCGTCCTGGCGAACCTGTCGGGCTTCGACGGCTCGCCCGAGTCGATGCGCAAGCTGCAGCTCGAGTACGGCGCCGAGATCGGCCGAGCGATCGTAAACTTCGAAGGCCCCATCGTCTTCTGCGTGATCTCCCGGTATCACGGTGGCGCGTTTGTGGTGTTCTCGAAGGCACTGAACCCGAATATGACCGTGCTGGCGCTGGAAGGCTCGTTCGCTTCGGTACTCGGTGGCGCCCCGGCGGCTGCCGTGGTGTTCTCCGGTGAGGTCGACACGCGCACCGCGACCGATCCGAGGGTGCGGGAGCTGGAGGCGCGCGCCGCGAACGCATCCGGCGCCGACCGCATGGCCCTGACCGCCGAACTCGACGAAGTCCGGTCGTCGGTCCGCGCGGCGAAACTCGGCGATGTCGCCGCGGAATTCGACCGTGTGCACAGTATTCAGCGCGCTGTCGAGGTCGGTTCGGTCGATGCCATCATCCGCGCCGCCGAACTGCGCCCGCGCATCATCGAGGCAATCGAGGCCGGTCTGCCCGGCTGATACGCACTGCCGAAGATCGCTGTGCCGATGCGCCGCGGCGCAAGGACGCGATCAGGACGAGACGGCGACCACGGACTGGTAGGTGTGCGGGTCGTCGATGGCGTCGAGGAGATAGTCGGCGAGGTCGGCTCGCGAGATGCGCGAGCCGACCTTCGCACTCGCACCCAGTGAGACGCGTGGACCGCCGCTGGCGGGTGCGTCGGTCAACCTCGTGGGGCGCACCGCTGTCCAGCGCAGATCGCTGTGTGCGAGCAGGTTTTCCATGCGGGTCATGTCGGCGTAGGTGTGCCGCATGATCCTGTGCAAGAGGATGGCCATGAGTCTGGTGCTCGGTCCGGCGTCGGCCGGGATGTCCAGCGCCCCCGAGGAGATCACGAGAAGTCGTCCGGCCGGGGGCATGGCGGCGATGATCTCGCCGGTGGCGGCGGAGTAGACGGTGGTGGGTCCGCGCCCGGCCGCGCCGAGCGCGGAGATCACCGCGTCGTGATCGTCGAGCAGTCCGGTCAGTGCGCCCGCAGCGCATGGATCGGCCGTCACCACGGTCGATCCGTGCACGCGGGCCGGCGTGGTGGTCGGGCGGACGACAGCGGTGACGCGATGCCCTCGGGCCACGGCCCGGTCGACCACCATCCGCCCGGTGCGACCGGTGGCGCCGAGGACGGCGATGGCGTTGATGGTCATGATGATCCTTTCAGTCGGCCAGCAGGGCCAAGGCGGCCCGGCGGGGGAGCAGCCGCAATGCGGCGGTGAATGCCCGGTCGACCGGGCTGGTGAGTACGACGGCATCGGTCATGCCGGACAAGGCTTTCCGAGCGCGGTCCGCGACCTGCTCGGGCGTCTGGAGCAGCCAGGGCGGCACATCGGCGGCGGTCTGCGAGGCAGTGGCGGTGACGCCAGGGCACAGGGCCAGCACTCGCACGCCGCGTGATCGCTGTTCGTGCCAGAGCGTTCCGGAGAATGCCGTGACGAAGGCCTTGGTCGCGCTGTACACGGCGAGACCGGGTTTCGGGGTGTGTCCGAGCGTCGAGGACACGTTCACCAAGGCACTTCCGGGCGTCGCCGCGTCGAGGAACGCGTGCGCCAACACGACCACCGCCCGGCAATTCACATCCAACGTGGCGAGCGCCGATTCGACTGGAACCGTGGCGAAATCGCCGTGCGCGGCGGTTCCGGCGTTGTTGATCAGCAGCGTGTAGCAGCCGTAGCGGAGCCGTTCCGCGGCCGCCTGCAGCCCTTCCTCGGTGCTGAGGTCGGCGGCCAGATAGTCGTGCCCAGTGCCGAGTTCGGCCATCAACGTCTCGAGGCCGTCGACGCCACGTGCCACGGCCGTCACCGAATACCCCTGCGCTGCGAGGGATATCGCGAATGCGCGCCCGATTCCCGCGCTGGCGCCGGTGACCAGTGCTCTCACCGCTCGGCCTCCGGCTTCGTCGCCGGGTCGAACAGGAACGAGATGCGCTCCATGACCGACTGCCGCTTGGTGTTGTGGAAACTCGCTATCCGCCATTGGCTGTCGGCTTCCCGCACGACCGTGTAGGTCTGCGTCTTGGACAACTCCGCCGGGCGGTCGTGCTCGTAACGGTCACCCCGGCTGGTGATAATCGCGACGTCGCTGCCGTAGAAGCGCACCCCGAGGAAAGCGTCGGCAAGCTTGGTGCCCTTCAGGAATCCCGAGAACAGGGCACGGTGCGACTCGGTGAGGTCGCGGCGGCCCACGTAATGAGTGCCCAGAAAGGTGGTGTAGGTGGCGTTCTCGGCGAAGGTGGCACCGAACGCGTCGGCGTCATTGCGGTCCCAGGCCGCGGTCATGGCGGCGATGGTGGCGCATACGGCCCGCAAGTCGTCGGCGCTGCCACCGTCGGGAGTGACGGTCGCGCACTCGGCGACACCGGTGCTGCGGACCTCGGACGTCTGATCCAGCCACACGTATCCGCCGCCGGCGGCGACGCCGAGCGCGAGTGTGGCGACTCCGAGGGTGCGCAGCACGATGCGGCGTCGCGTCTTGCGCGGGGTGGTCGGCTCGGTCTCGGGGGTGGTCGACGTCATGGGAAACCCTTTCTCGTGCTATTCTCTGCTCAGAAGAATTAACTGCGCAGAAGATTTCTCTTCGTTGAGGAAGAGAGTAGAGAGAGGACTCCGCCTTGTCAACACGTCGGCGCGACGTCGATCCCGGCCTGGTCTTCCGCCGGTACCTGAGTTCGGTGGTGCTGCATGCGCAGGCCGGAGCGAAGGCGGTCGGGCTCGGGGCGACGGATCTGTACGCGCTCAACATCCTGGAACTGAGCGGTGCCATGACCCCCGGCGAGCTCGGTGCCCGCACCGGTCTGACCACCGGCCCCACCACCCGCCTGATCGACCGTCTCGAACAGGCCGGTTACGTGCGCCGCGCCGCCGCCTCGGGCGACCGCCGCAAAGTCATCGTCGAACCCATCGACCGACCCGCCGATCTCGACCGGGTGCTGGCCCCCGCGCGCCGTAATATCGGCACCATCATCGAGAGCTACACGCCTGAACAGCGCGAACTCCTCTTCGATTACTTCGCCCGCGCCGCCGACGCCTACCAGCAGGCCGCCGACGAAATCGCCGAACAGGCCACTGCCGGCGACTAGCGCCCGACGCCCACGGGGTGCCACCACAAAATGACGCTGTGAGCTGCGGTTTGCTGGCTCGTCGCACCCACGGTATATGCGCCAGCGGGGATGGCGCCTTGCGCCCCGAAACGGCTGACGACATCGGTCAGGAATCGAGAAGCGCTGGTCACCGGGCCGCACATAGCGTTACTGCCATGAACATCACCACTGATCAGACCACTATCGACTCCGTCATCCTCGAGATGCCCGATCCCGCGGCCGGCGCAGCCTTCTACGCCGCCGCGTTCGGTCTGGGCGACAAGCTGCGCGTGCGCGCCTCGGAGGCGCCGACGAGCGGGTTCCGTGGCTTCATCTTGTCGCTCGTGGTGTCTCAGCCGAGCGCCGTCGACAGCCTCATCGGCACCGCTGTCGACGCGGGCGCGACGACGCTGAAGCCGGCCAAGAAGAGCTTTTGGGGCTACGGCGGTGTCGTCCAGGCTCCGGACGGGGCGATCTGGAAGGTCGCGACCTCGTCGAAGAAGGACACCGGCCCGGCCACCCGGGAGATCGACGAGTTCGTGGTGCTCCTCGGGGTCGACAACGTCAAGACGACCAAGCAGTTCTACCTCGACCGTGGCCTGACCGTGGCGAAAAGCTTCGGCAGCAAGTACGTCGAGTTCGACGCCCCGTCGTCGTCGGTCAAGCTGGCGCTCTACGGGCGTCGTGCCGCCGCCAAGGACGCCGGCGTCGCCCCGGAGGGCACCGGGTCGCATCGGATCGTCATCGGCGGCGATATCGGATCCTTCACCGATCCGGACGGGTTCGCATGGGAGGTCGCGTCGGCCTGAGGCCGCTCGGTCTGACACGTGGACCCGGTGTTGTGGGCATGCATCTCGCTCGTCCGGTCGATGTCGTAACGCCGATCGGTTACCGGACAACGAGTTCTCGTACACAACCAGGTTCGGCGAGTGTCGCCGAACCTGGTTGTTCACCCGCTGAAATCAAGAGTTCCGGAGAGTCGGGCGATGTCCGCGGCGGTCTAGATCTGGGCGTGCGTCATGAGGACGTCCGAGATCTCGCGGGCGGCTCGGTGACCGGATTCCACGGCCCCGTCCATGTAACCCGCCCAGCGAGTGGCGGTTTCGGTGCCTGCCCAATGCAGTGGACCGATAGCGGTGCGCAGCGCAGTACCGAACCGGGTGAGGGTTGACGGCGCGGTGAACGCTCCGTAGCACCCGCCACTGAATTCCTCTTCGGCCCAGTCTCGTTCGATGTAGGCGATCGGATGCTGGGCCTGTGGTCCGAAGTATCCGGTCAAATCGGTCAGAACTCGGGATCGACGCTCGGCCGGATCCAATCGACCGGCGGCATCCGCGTGCTTGCCCTCGAGGAATCCGACGAGCACTCCGGGCGCACCGGCGGGCGGGGTGTTGTCGAAGACGGTGCCCAATGGCCGATGATCGCTGTTGGCCTGGCCGCTGAGCCCGTCACGGCGCCAGAACGGCTCGTCGTAGGCGACATTGACCTTGATCACCCGTCCCATCGGCATGCGCTGGACGAGTTGGTCACGGTCGCCAGGAAGGCCGGGACCGAAGCGGATCCGTGCAGCCAACGGAGGTGGCACCGCAATCACCGCGCGGGCGGCTCGGACCGTGGTCCTGCCTGCGGAGACCTGGACGCCCGCCGCGTCCCAAGAGATTTCGGTGACCGGAGCGCCGAGCACGATTCGGTCGCCGAGTTCGTCGGCCAAAGCCAGCGCGATGCGTTGCGAACCTCCGACGACACGGTCCTGTTGCGCCCCGCCCGCGGTGCTGATCAATGCGTCCAGTCCGCCCGCCGCGCCGACGTAGAAGCAGGCCCACAGTGCGGACAGGTCCTCCGGCTCCGCGGAGAACACCGCTTCGGTGATCAGCCGGAAGAAGGATCGGCCACCGGAGGTGTAGACGTTCCGCCGAAGCCAGGTGGCGAATGTCTGGCCGTCCAGGTCTTCGGCTTGCTCGGCCAGCCACGGCTCCCGCGCCGCGACCTGCCGTGCGAGGCGGTCGAGTCGCCACTGGGCCTGTGCGACATCGGCCAGCGCCACCGGGTTCAGTCGGGGTACGCGACCGGTGTACACCGACCGCGCCGTGCCGATTTCGGCGATGTGCCGACCTTCGGTGTGTGTGGGGAAGGTGGTCAGGCCGAGCTCATCGATCAGCGCGAGCACCTGATCCTGTCCCGGTCCGACCCATTGGCCTCCTACCTCGATCGGAGCGCCACCCGGAAGTTCGGCATTGAGCAGCCGCCCGCCGACGCGGTCCCGCGCTTCGAGGACCACCACCTCACGCCCGGCCCGGACCAGGTCGCGGGCGGCAACCAACCCCGCGATCCCGGCTCCCACCACCACGACATCCACTGATGTCTTCACCGCCACCTGCCTTCATACATGATGTATCTTAAATACACACTGTATGTGATATCCATGGCGTATGGAATCGGTTCGGGCAAAATACGCGGAGAGCACTCGTCAAACGCTGTTCGACACCGCGCTGCGCGTGTTCGCGGAACGGGACTATGCGGACGTTTCGGCGGAGGAGCTGGTCCGCGCGGCCGGTCTGACCCGCGGCGCGCTCTACCACCACTTCGATGGCAAGCGCGGCCTGTTCGAAGCGGTCCTGAGCGAGCTGGAGGGCCGCGCGGCACAGCGGATCCGCGAAGCAATCGCGTCGAGCTCGGATCCATTCGAGCGCGCCGACCGCGGGGTAGCGGAATTCCTGAACATCTGTGCCGAGCACGACTACCGCCAGATCGTATTGCTGCAGGGGCCGCTCGCACTGGGCTGGCAGCGCTGGCGCGAACTGGATCAGCAGCACCTCGGCGGACTGGTCGTAGACGCCGTACGAGCGCTACTCGACGCCGAACTCATCCGGCCACACCCCGCCGAACTGGTCGCCGGCGCGTTCTACGGCGCCCTGACCGAACTGTCGCTGACCATCGTCGATACCGATCACCCCGACCGAGCCCGCGCACAGGCGACCCGTCTCGTACGAGACCTCCTCGGCGGACTGGCGACGGGGGCAGCCGGGTAGCCTCGGGCCCCGCTGCCCCGCTCGTGTTCGATAGCTCAGCGAATGGCGGGCCGAAAATGTGCGCTATCGGTCCTGGTATCAGTGAGTGTCGTGTAAGGGCTCATCACGCCCGTCTGCCGTCCGGAGCGCCACCGTCTGTTTCGGGGTCCAGTAGATTCGGCCTTCCTCGAACTCCTGGTAGGTGCCGCTGTCGAAGGGGATTTCGTCAGATGTCGGCCAGCCGAGCGGCCCCGTCTCGAATCCGCTCCGGTTCCAGCGCTCCCGGATTTCGCCGTGCACCCGGTAGGCAGGCCGATCGGTGCGCCGGTAGAGCGCTCCGCTCTGGAAGCCCTGCACCTCACCCCATTCTCTGCTACTGGACGACTCCCTGAGTTCGGGTGGCCAACAGCCGCCTGCTCCCGAATTGTTGTCGTTGCGGCGAACACGACCACCGCGACGGACCCGGCATCAGGACTGTTCGACTTCTTCGACGGCGGATGCCAAGCGCCTCGCGGCGATCGGCTTCAGCCGGCGCACTGAGTGGTAAGGGTGGTCGATGCCGAATTCTATTGAGAGCCAATAAATCCAGGCATATGGTGCAGACTGTCGGGGCTTCGAGGCGGCGTTCGTGACCGCCGGCGCGGGTGAGGGGGCAGGCGTTCGCCGACGAGATCGACGACCCACTCAGCGGATGACCCCAGCGAACGAAAGTGAGCACCTCCGAGTGAATTCCGAACCTGAAGTCCGCACGGCCGCCGGAGTTGTACGTGGCACGTGGGAGGACGCCGTCGCGGTCTTCCGGGGCATCCCCTATGCCCAGCCGCCGGTCGGGCCACGACGGTTTGCGGCCCCCGTTCCGGCGCGGCCGTGGGTCGGCGTCCGCGATGCGCTGGAGTTCGGTCCGTCAGTTCCCCGAGCAGGCTGCGCGATGTCGTCGGTGTCCGGCGGCACCGGTGATTCCGGCGACTGGTTGACCCTCAACGTCTGGTCAGCTGACCTGGGCGCCGCCGGGCTGCCGGTGATGGTGTGGATCCACGGGGGCAAGTACCTGGAGGGCACCTCCAGTAACCCGCACCACGACGGTGCGACTCTTGCGCGGGCCGGTGTGGTGATGGTCAGCATGAATTATCGCGTCGGTGTGGAAGGCTTCGCCCACATCACCGGGGCTCCGGACAATCGCGGCATTCTCGATCAGGTCGCGGCGTTGCGGTGGGTACAGGACAATATCGCCGCGTTCGGCGGCGATCCGGGCAACGTCACCGTATTCGGCCAGTCCGCTGGCGCGGGTTGCGTTGCGGCGCTGCTCACCATGCCGATGGCCGCGGGGCTGTTTCGTCGTGCGATAGCGCAGAGCGTCCCGGGCACCTACTTCTCCCCGAGACTCGCCGCCGCCATCTCCGCGACCATCGCCGCGGAACTCGGCGTGCAAGCCACCGTGGGTGAGCTGGCCGGTATCCTTCCGCGCGCGCTGACCGGCGCGACCGGCTCGATCATCCAGAAGATGCCGGAACTCGTCGAATCATGGGGTCCTACCGCGCTGACCCCTACACCGTTCTCACCCGTCGTCGATGGTGACGTCCTCCCGCACGCGCCGTGGCGTGCGCTCGCCGGGGGTGCCGCGCGGGGCATCGACCTGCTCGTGGGGCACACCCGTGACGAATACAGTCTGTTCACTGCCCGGCCCGGCAGCGAGGTGACCGATGAGCAGGTGACCGCCACGCTCGAGCGTCTCGCGCCCTTCGCCGGCGGCAGCGGCGGCTACCGCGACGCCTACCCCGAGGCGAGCCCCGGAGAACTGGATGAACTCGTCAACTCCGACTGGCTGTTCCGGATGCCCAGCCTGCATCTGGCCGACGCGCAACACGCCGGCGGCGGGCATGCCTGGGCCTACGAACTGTGCTGGGCCTACAACCGGGAGCAGGGCGCCTCGCACAGTCTCGACAACCTGCTGGTGTTCGGCACGCTCAGCATCGACGATGTGCGCAGCCATCGGTCCGCCGTTCCGAACGCGGCGGACGAGGCCGTCCGCGTTGCCCACCACATGCGCACCGACTGGCTGAACTTCGCGACCACGGGTAACCCCGGCTGGGCGGCCTACGATCCGGACACACGATCCACCCGTGTATACACCGCCGAGCCGATCACCCAGTCCTACCCCGAGGAACGCTCTCGGCACATCTGGTCCAGGCACCGGTTCGACACCCTGGACCTGCCCCGTATCCAGTGACGGGTGTCGTATCACGGCATGAGTGAAGCAATCCAGGTAGCCGGTGCGGTACCCAGCTCATGCTGATCGGTTCGGCGGCCCGGGTTCGGCGCGCGGGAGGAAATGGGCAGGAGTCGGGCCGTCGCGTGGGCGGTCACCGTTTGTCGGGACCTTTGCCGGGTAAACACCTGCTCGGCAGGACCCATGCTCGGCTCGGACTGCGGCAACCCGCTCTCGGTCCCGGCGGACCGCCGTAGCCGATGTGTCAACAGTCAGCAAGGAGCGACAGCTCAACAGACATCTTCGGCAGCGTTCAGGCCCGACTGCGGAGGAAGCATCAGATGACCGAATCCGGCCCTACTGATCTCAAGAAGCGGCAGCGCGCAATGTGGGCATTGGGCGACTACTCGGCTGTCGCCGCCGAAGTCATCCCTGGACTCGGCCGCCGTCTTGTCGAGGCCTGCGGCATCGGTCCGGGGCAACGTGTGCTGGACATCGCGGCCGGATCCGGGAACGCGGCGATCCCGGCCGCGGAGACCGGTGCAAACGTCGTGGCGAGCGATCTGACGCCGGAGCTGTTCGAGGCAGGTCGGCGGATCGCCGCCGCGCGGGGCGTCGACCTGCGGTGGCAGGAAGCCGACGCGGAGGCGTTGCCCTACGCCGATGCCGAGTTCGACGTCGTCATCTCATGCGTTGGCGTCATGTTCGCGCCGTTCCACCAGGCGGCCGCGGACGAACTGGTGCGCGTCATCAAGCCGGGCGGCACGATCGGGCTGATCAACTGGACACCCACCGGATTCATCGGGCAGATGTTCGCCACGATGAAGCCGTTCGCTCCGCCGCCCCCGCCCGGTGCGCTGCCGCCTCCGCAGTGGGGCGACGAGACGCATGTCCGGTCGCTACTGGGCGATCGCGTCGCCGACTTGGAGCTGCGGCGCGAAAAGGCCGTCATCGATCGCTTCCGCGACGGCGCGGAGTTCCGCGACTTCTTCAAGGCCCACTACGGACCCACGGTCGCGGTGTACAAGGCCATTGCCGCCGAGCCCGACCGGGTCGCGCAGTTGGACCGCGCACTCGCGGATCTCGGTTCCCGACACGACCTGGGCAATGGGCAGATGGAGTGGGAGTACCTCTTGGTCACCGCACGCCGATCGGGCTGAACTGCTGTAGGGCCTCGAGTGGGCACCGTGGTTGAAGCTGCCCGTGGGGTATGTCGGCTCGCCTTCCTGGATGGCGGGCAACCGCCGCGACACCTCGCCGAGGTACGGCGGTCGGCCTCGAGGAAAGCGCGGCCGAGTCACGCCCTGGCCGGGTGCGGGATCGGTGGTCCGAACCAGTGGCAGAGCAATAGAGCGAGTTCGACGTCGAGCCTGTCTTCCGCGATCGGTCTGCCGCGCCGCGACACTGCTCGTGCGACCCGGTACTTCACCGAGTTGGAGTGCAGGTCGAGTTCCGCGGCGGCCGCTTTGTAGCTCGATCCGGTGCGCAGGAATACCCGCAGTGTCTCGCGTAGCCGTGCGTCGTTGTCATTGTCGGCGGCCAGATCGCCGAGTACCTCGCTGACCCATTCCCAGGCCTCCGTGATCCTGTCACCGAGCAGGGCCGCTACCGACAGCCCGGGATCTTCGGCCGCGATGATTCGCGGTTCGGCGTCTCCTCGCGCCAGAGCGACCGAACGCGCGTCCTGGGCAAGGCGATGCGACCGCCGGAAACCCGAAATTCCGGCGGCCATCGTGCCGATCGCTACCGATGGTGCATCGGCTTGTCCGGCCGCGAATTCACGCACCCTGGCGACGGCGCCCGCTTGCGCTGACCGATACGGCAGCCACGCCCAGCCGCTCATCCGATCGGCCGCGAGGAAGAGTGGGGCCGCGGCGGTTCCGGCCGCTTCCGCCGACTTACGGACGAATCGTCGCAGCTCGGCCAGTTCGTCACCGTGGGCCCCGGTATCGGGATACCAGACGATAAGCGCCAAATGGTGCCATTGCAGCGGATAGTGGATCTGTCCGGCGGCGCCGTCGATATCGACGATCTTTTTGCCCGCCAGCAGCTCGCGCACACGGAGAGCGCGGACACTGTTGCGGGTTTCCAACCACTGCTCGCGCTCCGCGTCGTAGATGGCGACGACTTGCTGGGTGACGTGGTCGAGATACTGGAACAGCCGGGTGGTGATCGCCTTTCCGACGAGAAACTGTTCGACCGGCGTGATATCCGGGGCTTGCAGTTCGGCGAAAACCAGTTCGGTGACCGCCCGCTGGCCGAGGTAATATCCCCGAATCAGGGCATTGAGCGGGACGCCGTGCTGGGCCAAGCGTCGGGTGTACTCGATCGCCACCGAAGGCAGGTGGATTCGCGTCGCCGGAATATCGTGCCTCAGCGCGTGCAGCAGGGTGTCGAGATTGCCCTGCACGCTGGACCCGAGCAATTCGGCGGAGTGGACATCCGCACGCAGCTCGGGGACTTCCTCCTCCAGTCCACGGTGGATACTCGCGCTGATGTCCGTCACCCGCTCGTTCATGCGGGCGGCGATTCTCGCGACACAGCGGTCCACCTCGATATCACCGTCGCGACGAAAAGTCGTCACAACCTGATGATAGTTACATCGCCGTGACCGCTGCGGTGAATCGAGCAGCCGATACTGTCTTCCGGGGACAAGACCTGCGCCGAATTCAGTCGGTACACGACGGTGCCGATCCGCCGCGCGATTTCTACAGTTTTCAATGATCCCTGTACCCGGGTGCTGAGGACATCGCATGACACTTTCGACCCTCCTGGATCGTCGTGCCCAGGCCGCGCCACAAGCAGCAGCCCTTGCCGACGACTGCAACGAACTGAACAACCGCGAATTGCTGGCGACCGTGCAGCGCGCCGCGGCCTGTCTGCGCGCGGCGGGCATCACGAACGGCGACGTCGTCGCGGTCATGCTGCCCGCCACCGTCGACCTCGTGGTGTCGTTGTTCGCCACGTGGCGCCTGGGTGCCACGGCGACCCTGATCGACCCGTCCCTGAGCGACGCAGAGGCCGGCTACCAGATAGCTGACGCGGGCTCCAAGGTTCTCATCGTCGCTGCGTGTCCTCCGGACATCTCCTCGCCGGTCCGGGTCGTCATGCCCGCCCGCGACTTCGCCGCGGCGCAACCGGATCCCACCGATGCGGCGTGGCCTGGCGACGGGGGACCGGCGCTCATCACCTACGTGGACAGCGGGAACCAAGCGATGCTCGACCACAGGAATCTCGAGGCAATGTGCCAGTTGGTGATCAGGGTATTCGCGCTGAGCGATGCCGACCACAGCCTGTCGACCCTGCCCATGTGGCAGGTGAGCGGGATCATGGTCGGCGCTTTGTCACCGTTGGTCGCTGGGGGGCGCGCCACCATGGCGGGCCCGCTGGGCCCGGAGGGATTCGCGGACCGGATCGAACACAGCCGCCCCACCTACCTCTCCGCGGTCCCTGGAAATTTCGCAGCGCTGTCCGACCTGCCCGGCCACCTGCGAACGAACAACGAGTCGGTGCGGTTCGCAATCTGCTGCATGGAACACGCGGGAATCGAACTCAGAACCGAGTTCGAACACCGCTGTGGAATACCGCTCATCAATGGGTACGGGTTGAGCACGGTTATCGCGCGAGCGCACGAAATCCGCGTACCGGCGACGAATTAGACGACGGCGTTCCGGCCGGTTGGGGCCGTGGAATCGGCCGTAAAATAGTCGGTACCCGTCCACTCCTCGAGGAGGCTGGTGATGGCCGACAATCCACGATCGATCGCCGAAATCGATAGGGCGCTCCCGTCGGGCGAGGGGCAAGAGCGCTTCTCCGGCTACGGGGTAATGGGGATGCCATTCGCCAGCGGCCATTACTTGGCGCTTCGGCATTTCCCGGCCAGCTCGCTCGGGGAAGGGTACGACGCGGTGTGGCATCGGGACCCGGCCGGTGCATGGGTGATCTACAGCAGTGTCTCCCCGGAGGCCAGCTGCGCCCGCTATTACGGCTCGGCGGTGAAAGACGTACGGACTGAACGCATCTCGGTGACGTGGACGGGTCCGTTCGCCTTCACGGTGGAGGTGCGGGACAAGCTCGTGTGGGATGTGGAACTGGGACGGTCGGCGGCTACGGTGGCGATGACGGGTCTCGGTCGCGTTCTACCCGACGGGTTATGGCGACGCCCTGCGGTCTTGTCGCTCATGTCGCGGGTCGCGGGTCCGGTGTTGGGCGTCGGACGGGTGCGGCTCAGCGGTACCTCCCCGAACGGTCAGTGGTTCCGGGCCAATCCGCGGATGATGTGGATCGTCGAGAACAGTCGGGCGCGGATCGATGGAATCGATATCGGCCCTCCCGGGCCGCTGGCCGAACAGGTGCGATTGGGCGATTTCTGGCTGCCGCAACGCGGAATGTTCGCCGTGGGCGAGACATTTTTCGAGCTGTACGATGCGGAACGCCATCAGGCGGCCCGCCCCGGCTCATGACGGGAGAACGTCCCAGCCGGATTCGACCGAGCGTCTGCATCGCTCGGGATCGTCGCCCGCGGCGACGAAGAGTGCGGTGAGCATCGGGACGCCGTAGGCGAGGGTCTCGCGCGGCAGCGGTCCCGAGGTGACCAGGGTGGCGAGGCCGTGGCCGATGGCCCATGCCTGTGTCGCGAGCTCCAGCGGGTCGACGTCGGCCCGGAAGCGGCCGTCGGTTTTCGCTCGCTGCACCGCGTCCACCAAGCGGTGCAGCGTCTCGTCGGCGGCCGCGGCGTCCTCGAGTTCGAAGCTCGCGTCGAACATGACGCGATAGAGATCCGGGTTCTCCAGCGCGTTGCGCAGGTACGCGGCACCGAGCGCGACTTGGTCCCGGACCGGGTCGGAAGTCGTCGCGATCCTGGCGAGTTTCGCGGCCAAGCGGGTGAAACCCTCCTGCCGCAAGGCTTTCCACAGCCCGTCCATGCCGTCGAAGTACGTGTAGACGGCCATGGTCGACACTTCGGTGCCCGCGACCAAGGCGCGCAATGTCACCGGCCGGCGCATCCGGAGCATGTGCGCGGCTCGTTCGATCAGCATCGACCGGATGCGGGGATTCTTGCTGCGTGCCATGGCGCAAAATAACATAGCATTGTTATGGTTTGCTCCGGGTGCCGCACCGCGGACCGAGACGAACGAAGGAGTGGACCATGGCCGTGAAACTGGTCAATCCCGAGGCATTGCCGAAACCAGAGGTGTACCGCCAACTCTCGATCGCCGAGGGATCGAAGCTGGTGTTTTTGGCGGGCCAGGTGGCCCGCGACGCAAACGGCGAGAAGGTCGGCGAGGGCGACTTCGCCGCTCAAGTCGAGCAGGCGTATCTCAATGTGGCCGCGGTCATGGCCGAGGTCGGTGGCTCCTGGGACGACATCGCCAAGCTGACCATCTACGTCGTCGACTGGACGCCGGACAAGATGCCGCTGCTCGGCGAAGGGGTCGGGCGCGCCGCCGAAAAGCTCGGCATCGATCCGGTCAAGCCGATCACGCTGCTCGGCGTGTCGGCCCTTGGCGAGCCGGACATCATGGTGGAAGTCGAGGCGACCGCGGTACTGGACTAGCGCGTCGTCGACGAACGTTCGTTCGGCTGCCCGGACCGTGGGTCGGTCGGAGCTGCGAGCACCCGACGGGCGCTGCGCCGCTTGGTGGCATACGGCAGTACGAACATGTACAGACCGGAGAACAGGAGCAGAGCCAGCGGGAGCAGCGGTAGGTAGGACACCCAGACCACCGGCTCCTGCTCTGCCAAGGCGACGAAAGCGGCGAGCACGGTCGAAACGAAGGCGATGGCCGACCAACGGTGCAGCTGCCGGACCCACTGTGCGGACGAACGCTCTCCGGTCTCACGCGCCTGCCGGGGCGGAATGTCCGCGGCTGGGCGGGTGCGCCGCGCGGTGGCGTACGACACCGCGAAAATCGAGAGACCGGAAAAGAGGAGCAAGGCGAGCGGAGGCAGCGGTAGGTAGGACACCCAGACCGGACCCTGCAGCGCCAAAGCCACGACGGTGCCGATGACGGTCACCGTGAAGACGATGGCCAGCCACCGGTGCGTCTGCCGAACCCGCTTGTTCCAGTTCATCGCGTCCTCCTCCGACGGCGAGCAGCCCACGTCCCGGCGATCTGCCGGGCGGACCTCGGTGGTGAAGACGTTAGCTACGGCTGGGTGACCAGCGCTTCTCGATTCCTGATCGCTCGCGTCGACCTTCTTCAGCGGCGGGAAATTTCGTGATACTGTAAGTCACATATACATGCTTCCTGTGCTGGAGGCGCTCATGCCCGACATCGCGCAAGAAGAGATCGTGTGGTCCGCCGCTCCGGGTGCCGAGGGTGGTGGAGCGGCCCTGGACCAGGTCGCGGTCATGACCGGCGCCGCAGCCGTCGTCGCGCTCCTGCTGCTGTGGGTCGGGTATCTGCACCGGACCCGCCGCATCACCTGGCTGCAGCGGCTCGCCGACGGGCTCGGGCGACTGTGCAACCGGCCGGGTTGGGTCGCGCTGCCGCTGGTGATGTTCCTCGCGACGATCCTGACCGCGCTGTTGGGCTTCATCTGGGATGTCAGCTTGCACGTCGGCAACGGTCGCGATGCGGGGCCGCTGGCGAATCCGGCGCACTACTTCATCCTGGCGGGATTGTTCTTCCTGTTCACCGCCGGGATGTCGGCGATCGTCCTCCCGCTGGACGAGAAGCCCGGCGCTGCGGCGGTGCGCGTCACCCGCACCTGGTATGCGCCGGTCGGCGGCATCCTGATCGCCGGTGCCGGCCTCTACGCGTTGATCGCGTTCCCGCTCGACGACGTCTGGCATCGGCTGTTCGGACAGGACGTCACGCTGTGGGGACCGACGCATCTGATGCTCATCGGCGGCGCCGGATTATCGCTGGTCGGTGTGCTGCTGCTGGAGTTCGAGGGCAGGCGCAACCGGCCCGATCCCGGCCGCACCGACGGGCGGCTGATGTGGCTGCTGCGGTCCTGCGCCTTCGGCGGCCTGCTCATCGGCCTGTCGGTGTTCCAGGTCGAATTCGATTTCGGCGTGCCGCAGTTCCGGCTCGTGCTGCAGCCGATGCTCATCGTGGCCGCGGCCACCGTCACCCTCGTCGCCGCCCGCGCGACCCTGGGGCGGGGCGGCACGCTGGTTGTGGTGCTGTTCGCCGCCTTCGTCCGCGCCGTGGTGGCCGTGCTGGTCGGCGGGCCGGTCATCGACGCGCCCCGCAACGTCTTCCCGCTGTATCTCGGCGCAGCCGTCGTGGTGGAACTACTGGCGCTGCTGCCGCTCGCCCGGCGGCCGATCTGGTGGGGTGCGCTCTGCGGACTCGGGATCGCGACGGCGGGGCTGTGGCTGGAATCCCTTTGGGTCCGTGCGATGTTCGT
This sequence comes from Nocardia amamiensis, assembly GCF_015477605.1. GTDB lineage: Bacteria > Actinomycetota > Actinomycetes > Mycobacteriales > Mycobacteriaceae > Nocardia > Nocardia amamiensis_A. Next base: position 23,436 of record NZ_JADLQX010000041.1, on the reverse strand, counting down.
CGACTCGTGGCCGAATGCGATGTGGCCGGAACTTCTTGCGATGGCGGTGCCCACCGGCATCGCGGGCGGTGTCGTCGGCGCGCTTCTGGGCCTGGTGCTGCGAGGCGATGCGCTGCCACGCCCACCGGTGCGACGCGGCCTGATGATCGCCGCGGTCGTGACCGCGGCCGCGGCGACCGCCAACGGGCTGTTCATCGAGGTTCCGGAACAGGCCGACGCCACGGTGGCACTGCGCGACGCCGAATCGGAGACAGGCGGGAGGATGGTGCTCGGCAACATCCGTGTCACTCCTGCCGGTCTCGTCGGCTCCGATCCCGAATGGGTCCAGATCCTGTCCTGGCAGGGCGGGATCGGCGGCGACAGTCCCGGCCGCGGTCTGGTGGTCGACCAACTCCAGCGGGTGGGCCCCGGCCACTATGTGTCGACCAAACCGGTTCCGGCACACGGCACATGGAAGACGGTCCTGCGAATGCAGGATGGTCGCGTTCTGACCGCGGCGCCGATTTTCCTGGCCGCCGACCCGGGTATAGGCGCCGAGGAGGTCCCCGCGCTCGCTTCCTTCACCCGGCCGTTCATCGCCGAGATCACCCTGCTGCAGCGGGAGCGATCGTTCGACTACCCGTCCTGGTTGTTCGGTGCGGCATCGCTGGTCGTGCTGGTGTGCAGCCTGGTCCTCGTCGGAGCACTGTCCTGGGGTGCGGCGCGGATCAACGACCGGTATCCGCACGTGAGCCCGGGGGTGGCGCCGGAGGAATCGGCGGTTTCGCGATGATCCAGGGCTACGACGGTGCAGACCTGTTGGCCGATCATTCGATCCTGCTGGCGATACCCGCTTTCCTGCCAGCGTTGCTCGTGGTCGCGGTCGTAGTGTTCGTGGCCCTGCGGGACCGCCGTGCGGAGGGTGGCGAGCGGACTGCGGGTTCGCCGTCCGAACACGGCGCGGACCAACCATCGAGGCAGCCACCCAAGTCTGTAAGTGACTAGTCGTTATCCTCTGTTCTGCCGCGCCGTTGCAGGGTGGAGTTCTCCTGCTGTCCGGTCGGTTTTCGGCATCTTCTCGTTGAGCCATCCCGATGCGATTCCGGTGATCATGCTGTTCAAGGACGTTGATCGACGTTGTTGTGGCCGATTTTGCTCAGTCGGCCCTCGGTGGGAGTAAATCGCGCAAAGCTCGTACAACACGGCGCAGAGCTTGCTAAGTTAATGAATATTCTTAAACTGAAGGCGCGAACGAGCACTGCTGGCTCTTATTGCATCGTCACGGTGGTGCTCGGGCTCGACGCCATGGTGAGCCCGGTGCGGGCGGAGCCGTGGACCTGGTCGCCGCAGGGTTCGGTGGCAGGCAGTGGGTCCGGGGCCGATCCGATGGGAGTGTGGGACCCCGAGGCCGACGAGCTGGTCGCCGCACTGCTCGACCGGGGAGACGTGCCGAAAGTCAATGAGCTGTTGCGGACCTGGACCAGGAATGGTCAGCCCTTGCCCGCGGGTCTGCCGCCGGACTTGCGTGACTTCATGGAGTACGCCCGTCGGCTGCCGCCGTGGGCCGACCACGGCAAGCTGGCCACCGCGGTGCAGTTCAACAAGAAGCGAGGACTCTACCTCGGTGTGTTGTACGGGCTGGCCAGCGGCATGATGAGCACGGTCATTCCCAAGGAGGCGCGCGCGGTCTACTACTCCAAGGGTGGCCACGATCTGAAGGACCGCATCTCCAAGACCGCGAAACTCGGCTACGACATCGGGACCGCGAATGCCTATGCCCCCGATGGCGAGATGGTCGTAACCTGCGTCAAGACCCGGCTGGTGCATGCCGCGGTGCGTCACCTGCTGCCGCAGTCCCCGTACTGGGTGCACTCCGCTGAGGAGGACATTCCGATCAGCCAGAACGACATGATGGTCACCTGGCACAGCCTGCCCACGACCGTCATGAAGCATCTGACCGCGTGGAAGGTGCCGATTCCCGCCGCCGAGTCCGAGGCTTTCCTGCACTCCTGGCAGCTCTGCGCGCACATGCTCGGCATCCGCGACGAGTACATTCCGGCCTCATGGGACGAGGCCGATGACCAGGCCCGGCAGGTCCTGGACCCGGTACTGGCTCCGACTCCAGAGGGCGCCAAGCTGGCCGACCGGCTCCTCCGCCTCGGCGCCAACCTCGATCTCGCCGTACTCAGCAAGCCGGTCCTCGGCGCGTTCACCCGCTTCCTGCTCGGCGACAAGATCGCCGATGGCCTGGCCATCCCCAGGGAACCGGTCTGGGACCCGCTGCTGCGGGTGAGTTGGGGACCCTTCATCGCCGTCCGCGAAGGCCTGCTCCCCGTTGTCCCGCTCGCGCCGGATGCCTACTGGCTCTTCGACGAATTCCTCCGCCAAGCAGCGCTGATCTACCTCGCCGAACTACGGATGCCGATCAGCATCGAAATCCCGCAGATGAACCGGGACATGAACCGACCGCCGCGCTGATCTTGGGTTCCGGCCTCGGTGACGACTCCCGAAGGGTCGCGCCGACGCCTCGGCAATTGCCGGGTCGGCGGCGCGACACGGATCGAAATCAGCGGCGGTCACGAGCCGAGCTTTCGCCGGTCGCGCGGCATTCGGCACAGCGGACGGGCGGCAGTGCACCCTAGGTGGTGATCTGTTCCCCCTTGGGGGACGGACCCCATCTCTCGGGGGCCTGATACCGGCGGCGCGTCTGGCGGACAGTTGAACCTGTCACCGCCAGCAGACCGGAGGCTCCCATGTCGATCTCCAGCACAATCGCCACCACGGCGGAGCGTCGTGCCACGGTCTCCACCGAAGACGGTGTGGCACTGGCAGTTCGCGAATACGGCCCGCGAGACGCGGACCTCACGGTCGTGCTCCTGCACGGACATTGCCTGCGCACCGAGTCCTGGGCCTACGTCCGCCACGCACTGCTGCGCCGATACACCGGCGCCCGGATCGTGTCCTACGACCACCGCGGCCACGGCGACTCCGCCGTGGCGTCCGGGCGGACCTACAACCTCGAGCAGCTCGGCCACGATCTGCGGGACGTGCTCGACGCTGTCGCTCCCGACGGGCCGGTCGTCCTCGTCGGCCACTCGATGGGCGGCATGACCGCGCTGACCTACGCCAGCCGGTACCCGCACGAGATCGGCACTCGCATCGTCGGCGTCGCGCTCATCGCGACTGCTGCTAGCGGGCTCGCCGACGCCGGTTTCGGCCGCCTCCTGCGCAACCCGGCGGTTTCCGCATTCCAGGCCGCCGTACGACGTGCTCCGGGCGCGATGCACCGCGCGAAGCTGATGGCCTGCAAGTTCCTCGCCCCGCTCGTCCGTACCGCCGAATTCGGCGATCGCGCGGTCAACCCTCGCGTGCTCACCCTCGCCAACGCCATGCGCAACCAGACGCCGATCGTGACGATGGCGAGCTTCTTGAGCGAATTCATGGTCTACGACCGAACCGACGCGCTTGCCGTTCTTTCGAAGATCCCGACCTTGGTGCTCTGCGGCTCGGCCGACCTGATGACGCCGCCGTCGCATTCCGTCGCGATGGCCGCCGCCGTCGAGTATTCGGACCTGGTGCTGGTCGAGGGCGCCGGTCACTCGGTGATTCTCGAGCAGCCGAGGCAGGTGGCCGAGGCGGTTGCGCGCCTGTTGACGCGCGCGGGCGGTACCGGCAAGGTCGAGGGCGCCCACCTCGAACTCGTCGCGTAGCCGGCGCGCACCGGACCGGCGGCTCGACGAGCCTGCCGTCGTTGTTTGGCCCGCGCCGGGCCGGGCAGCCAGGTGATGTGTATGCGAGCGGCAGCGGTGCCTGAGTGCGATTACGGCGCAGTCGACCATACGAGGGCGGCGTCAGGCGACTCCGGCACGGACGCGACTATCTGGCCAAAGGCGGCGTCAGGCGACGCGTCAGCGTTCGGGAACCTTTGCTCGCCAAGGCGGTTCGAGTGGACAGCGCGGTCATCCGCATGCTCCGCCGCATGCAATGATTCTGCTGCCCAGCACGAGGCCCACGGCCGTGTCAGCCGCTCGGCGGTGAGGTATCCGGCCGAGGAACCCGGCCACTTCAGTGGGGTGCCCTCGATCCCAGCGGGTACAACCACCAGGGCACCCCCTCGATCGGTACCGCCGCGACAGATCGGTCCATCCGGCTCGTCTTGGACCCGGGGGTGAATTCGGGATCGGTCCCCATGATGACGCGGCCCTCGCCGTTGACCAGCACTACCCGCTGACCGGATGCCTTGAATCGCGGAAGCAGCACCTCCTCGATCGCGGCAACCGGCACGTCGGCACCGGCGATTCCGAGGAAGGTTCCCGCGGTGGTCGTGACCGGTATAGCGAATGTGCACACGTACTGATCGCTGCACGCGTAATCGAGGGTCGGCCCGTACACCCATCGCCGATGTTCGTCACGGGGGATCGCGAACCAGTCCATTTTGGTGTAGTCGTAGAAGTATTCGCTGTGTGGATTCAGTTCCAGCGTCAGGCGTTGCGGTCCGCGTTCTGCGTCCAGACGCCACCACTCCAGATACAGGGGGCGATCCGCGAGAATGCCCTCGGCCATCACCGCGCCGGCGCCGTCGAAGAGCCTCCCGCGCCGCTCGAGTTCGTCGACGATGGTGTCGCGCAGCGGTGCGAGGTCGGTCGACTGTGGAGCGGACCGCGGCTTCTCGATCAGGCCCTCCCAGAGGGTTGCCAGCGCGGTCCCGATGGTTGCCAGCGACAGATAGACCTCGTCGGCCAGTTTCGTGACGGCATGAGCGAGCGACTCGACGGTCACCGAGGCCGGAAAGTTATCGGTGTCCCTCATCATCACTGAGCTCCAAGCGTAGGGCGACGAGGCGGCGGATCCGTGATTCGGTATGTGATTCTGCCAGCTCTCTCGCTCGGGCATCGTCTTCTCGTTCGATCGCGTCCACCAGGTCACGAAGCGCGGTCGCCTCTACCGACGGATCCAGTTTCAGCCGCGGCAGCCAGAGCAAGGCGGAAAGCTCCGCCTGCAGACCGACCTGGGCGCGGGTCAGCCGGGTGGACTGCGCGCACACCGCCATCTCGATATGAAACCGGCTGTCGGCCCGGCGTGCCGCGACGAGCTCGGTGCTGCCCTGCAGCCGCTCGGCAAGCGCGCGGAGCCGGGCTATATCGGCCCGCAGACCGCGGCGCGCGGCGAACACGGCAGCCGCTCCGGTGACGGCGAAGTGCTCGTCCCCCAGATCGCGCAGCTGCTGGATACTCATCTGCTGCAACCGCACCAGCGAGGTGTTCTCGAGGACCTCCGCCGAGCCGCGGATGAAGCTGCCGCCACCGCGGCCGCGCTTGGTGTAGACGATGCCCTGCTGCCGGAGCGCGGCCAGTGCCTCCCGCAGGGTCATCGTCGACACACCCAACTGGTTGGCGAGATCGGTCTCACTCGGCAACTGCTGGCCATCCGCCATGACGCCGAGGCTGATCGCGGCGGACAGCCGCTGCACCACGGCCTCGGTCTTCGGACCGCCACCCTCGATCGGTGACAGCACGGCGCCGAGTGCGCTCAATCCGGCGCTCTCCTGGTTGGACAACGCGACTCCTCGGGTGGCGGGGATAACACCATTCTAGCCGCTGAAAATTGAATTATGAACTTTAACGTTAGATGTTCACCGGCCACTCTGGATCTGGTTGCATTCGCAATCACAGTGCGGCCGGGTAGGCGGCAACAAGCTGGTCAGAGGTGGTGACGGTCGGGGGTGCGCCGGGGGCTTACGGAATTCTTGCCGAAGATGCATTGAACTATGAAATCTAATGTCTTATGTTCTAGGGTGTGATTTGCCCGAGCGGGCACCGTGAGGCGTCATCGTCACGATCGAAGCAGGAAATTTCCGATGTACGAGAACTCGACCAGGCCTAGCGAGCACCGTCGGTGGTGCGTCCGTGGCGGTGCCGAGTCGGCAGCCGAGATGGCGGTGCACAGCCGACTGCAGCCGGTTGACAGCGGTCCCCGAAGGCTCGGGGTACGCCTACGACTACGGGGGGTCGACGATGGATGACGTACGCCGCACGGAAGTCGACGGACTTCGCGTGACGTGGGGCTTGCTTCAGCACCATCTGATCGCGATCGTCGCCGTGCACAACAAACACGACGCTTCGCCAGTAGTGTCCTTCAGCCCCGGCAACTACCCGGACCTCGTGCGAGCGCGAGAACTCCATCCGGAACTGGCGAGGCTGTGGGACGCGGTCCGCCGCGAATTCTGGGAGAAACTCATCCCGCCGCAGCCGCTGGCGGTCAGGCGGCAGGCGTGGGCATGACCGCGTAGCCGGTCGACTCGGCCGCCGGACCCGAGTGCCGGATGATCACGAGGGCCCGGCCAGGATGCCCGGGTGGTCCGTCAGGGAAGACGCATCAGCTGCCTGGACAGGGTGAATAGACGACGGGCGAGCTTCACCACGGGGATGCCCAGCGGCAGCAGGATGATTGTCACGCACAGCAGCGCACCGACGAGCCATAGCACCGCCGCCAGGATTCCCAGCACCGTTCCGAGCACGGCCGTGAGGAGTCCCACCACCACGTTGAGCAGGCCCTTTAGCAGTCGCATGATGACCTCCTGGTCCTAGTCTGCTCTTTTTCGGACCGGGGTGCACTCGGCGTGGAACCGACCTCCACCAGCACTCTCCAATCCGCGTCCGGCGCAGCGGGATCGCCCGGTACGGTGCCTAGCATGAGCAAGGCGATGGTCGAGCTGTCGCACCCGATCTCGGATGGCATGCTGACCTATCCGGGCCTGCCTGGACCGCGGGTCACCACAGAGTTCCCGCGTGAGCAGTCGTCGCTGATCGACATGAGCTACGACATCGCACGCGTGGATATGGTCGGCAACACCGGGACCTACATCGACGCGCCCTCCCATTTCCACGCCGACGGCGCCGACATCGCCGAGCTGCCGCTGGAACGGCTGTTCAACGTGCCGATCGTGATGATCCGTGTGCCGGGGACTCGCGTGGTCGGGCCGGATGTGCTCGGCGACCCGGCGCGGCTATGGGGCAGGGCGGTGCTCGTGCACACCGGATGGTCGGCGCAGTGGGGTTCGCCCGCATACTGGGGCCCTGGGCATCCATTCCTGGTCGGCGAGGTCGCGGATGCGCTGGTCGCCGCCAATGTGGCGGTGGTGGGAATCGACTCGCTCGACATCGACGACACGTCCCTGCCGACGCGCCCGTGCCACCACGCGCTGCTCGGCGCGGGAATCCCGATCATCGAGCAGATGACGAACCTGGCCGCGGTCCCCGACACCGGTGCCAGGCTGGTCGCACTGCCGGCGCCGATGCGCGGGATGGGCTCGTTCCCGCTGCGCGCGGTCGCCTGGACCGATCACGGCCTCGGTAGCTGAGCAGGCCCGATCCGCGCCGGGCGCGGCCTGCCGCGCACAGGTAAGCCGACAGTCGGGGCCGGGGCATCCGGGCTCTCGGGACGGCCTCGGTCACCGAGGGGTGCAATGGCTGTGCTCGGTGCGGATCGTCGGTGGCGCGCCTGTTGCTCTGGTCGGCGGACGGCCGGTGGCGATCCGGCCGGGACACGGATGGCCGATATTGCTGTATCTTTCCGAAAGCCATGGGATTTGGCCGGCCCATGTGGGCAGCCGGATTTCGCTGGGCTGACGCCGTCGAAGGCGTCCGACCGAGCGTTCGCGGTGGCGCGGTAGACGCTGATGGTCGGGCGCGGAAGCAGTGAGGTATGCGATGCGGGACAGTCGGTGGTGGCGAGCGGCTGCGGCCGCGGTATGCGGAGTCGGGCTGTTGGCGGGGTCGTCGGTGAACGCGGTGGCGGACCCGAGCGGTGACGGCGGTGTGGTCTGGTTGTGCAGGCCGGATCGGGCAGATGATCCGTGCCGGGGGAGCTCGGCGACGACGGTGCGGAGGGCGGGACAGCCCGACGTGCGCGAGGAACCCGCTCCCGCAGGGGATTCGGGGGTGGACTGCTTCTATGTGTATCCGACGGTGTCGTTGGAGCCGACGCCCAACTCCGACACCACCGTGACGCGGGAGGTGCGGGCGGTCGCCGAGCAACAGGCGGCCCGGTTCTCCCAGGTGTGTCAGGTGTACGCGCCGGTGTATCGGCAGCGGACCATCATCGCGTTGGCGACGGAGAGGTCCTACACCCCCGAGCAGCGCGCCGAGATGGCCCGGATCGCATACGAGGACGTGCTGCGGGCGTGGCGGCAGTTCCTCGCCGAGCGCGAGAGCGGCAGGCCGGTCGTGCTGATCGGGCACTCACAGGGTGCGCGCATGCTGCGCCAACTGATCCGGGAGGAGATCGAACCGCGGCAGGCGGTGCGAGACCGGATCCTGTCGGCGATCCTGCTCGGCGGCAATGTGGTGGTGCCGAAGGACGGTGACGTCGGCGGCGACTTCCAGTATCTGCCGCTGTGTCGCAGCGAGCGGCAGACGCGGTGTGTGCTCGCCTGGCAGACCTTCGGCGCAACCCCTGCTGCGGCCAGCCGATTCGGCCGCAACCCGATGACCCCGGAGCCACTGCCGCGGCCGTACGGCCCGGACTACGAGATCGCGTGCACCAACCCGGCGTCGCTGGACCGCAATGAATCCCGCACCGCCGCAACGGTCCTGCGCGTCAGCCCGGTGCCCAGTCCACTCGGCGTCGAGCTGGCGCTGCGCCACGGGCCATCCGCCGTCGTCGCGCCGACCCCGTGGCTGATCCCCGCGGAACGGTACCGGCTCCAGTGCGTGCGCAGCTCCGACGCGACGGCGTTGATGGCGACTCCGGAACCGGGCAGCCCGGAGCTGTACGCCGTCCCGGACGCGACGTGGGGTCTGCATCTGACCGACGTGGAGATCGCGCTGGGCGACCTGGTCCGCATCGTGACGTCCCAGATCGGCGCCTACCACTCGGCGCACCGCTGAGCGGCGGCCGCCGGAGGAATCCTCCGGCGTGCCCGATTATGAAATGTGGCGTACCCGGATCCGTGTGTGCTTCGCTCATCTGGTGGAGACGAGGGCATGAAGGGGCGAATCGACACAACCGGCACGAGGGTCGTGCCGGGACCGGGCTTCAGTGAGGTGAATGCATGAGTGCCGACCCACTGTCTGTCACTGCCGCGGCGCGCACCGAGCAGCGTCCGCCTGCCGAGGCGTTGGCCGTCGACCGGCCCCGGCTCGACGCCTTCGGTGTACCCGAGGCGCTTCGGATGCTCACCATCGCGCTGGTATTCGGTGTCGCCCTCACTCGCCGGGTTATCGTGGAGGCTGCTCGGTCGGTGCCCGGGATGCGCGGGCGTGCCGGTCGGCGAACACGGCGGGAAGTGCTGGCAGACGGCGTCGTCGACGCTTTCGAACGTCTCGGGCCGATGTTCGTCAAACTCGGACAGTTGATCGCGTCGTCTTCCGGCGCGTTTCCTCGTGAGCTGTCCGACGCCTGTCTGCGCTGTCTCGACGATGTGCCGCCGTTCCCGGCCGCCGCGGCGAGGCGGATCGTCGAGGAAGACCTCGGCCGCCCGATCCACGAGATGTTCGCGGAGTTCGACGACGTGCCGCTGTCGGCGGCTTCGGTCGCACAGGTGCACGCCTGTGTGCTCGCCGACGGACGCGAGGCCGTGGTGAAGGTGCAGCGCCCGGGGATCGCACGCCGGATGATCGTCGATCTGCGTGCGGCGCTGGTGCTCGCGAAGCTGCTCGAACGGCGATCCGAGCACGCGCGGATCGCCAACGCCGTCGGCGTGGTGGACGACCTCTACGAAGTCACCGTGGCGGAATTGAACTTCCTGATCGAGGCGGACAATCAGAGCCGCGTCCGCGCCAACCTCGGCGCGTTCGGCGACAATACCGAAGTCGTTGTCCCCGAGGTGTATTGGGAGTTGTGCGGGCCGCGCACCATCGGCATGCAGCGTCTGCGTGGCGTGCCGCTCGACCAGTTCGACGTCGTCGGTGCGCACGCCGATCCGGAGCTGCTGATCCGGCGGCTGGTGAAAGTGTGGCTGGAAGGCGTCATCGTCCACGGCCTGTTCCACGGCGACGTGCACGCGGGGAATCTGTGGCTGCTCCAGGACGGCAAACTGGCGATGCTGGATTTCGGCATCGTCGGCACGATGTCGCCGCCGTGGCGAGCGATGGTCCGGGCGATGTTCTACGCCAGCGCCTTCGACGGAGACTTCACCCCGGTAGCGACCGCGCTGCGCGAACTGGATCTCTTCGCCGAGCAGAGCACCGACAACACCGCGATCGGCAGGCAGCTCGCCATCGTGCTCGGACCGATCCTGTCCGGTGAGCTCGCGCGGCTGGACCTCAAGATGATCACCTCGGCGCTGCTGGATTTCGGCAAGCGGCGTGGCGTCGCCGGACCCGAACAGCTCATCCTGATGGGCAAGCAGCTGGGCTACTTCGAGCGGTACGCGGTCGCACTGGCCCCCGGCTGGCAGCTGGGTCGTGATCTCTACCTGCTGCGCAATGTCTTTCCCGACGAAGTCGCGGCGAAGGCCGAGGAGCGCGGCATCGAACTGCCCGACTGAACTCACGCGGGTGCGGGCATGTCGTAGGCGGGAAGGGGACCGATCCGGTCGGCCGCGCGAAAGCTGCCGTGCTAGCGCTTGGACAGTTCCGATGACGGGGGCGCGGCCTGCGGGGCGACCGATTCCGGCAGGTGTACGAGGATCAGGCCGACGGCCGCGATCAAGAAGTTCTGCAGCGCAGCCGATGACGCGTTCACCTCCTTGTTGGCCCACATGCGGAACCACTCACCGGCGACGGTGAGGAATCCGCCCGCGAACAGCACCACCACCATGGTCCAGCCCAGGCTCGACAGTTTGACCGCCACGCCGAGGCCGGCTCGAAGCCGGCGCGGCCGCCCGGTCAGCACCCGGACCCACACCGCCGTGGCGGCCAGCAGCACGAAAGCGATCAGGAACTCCCAGATCACGATCAGGATGTAGGCGACAAGCGCGACATTGCCGTTCGTGATCGCCCGCCAGTCCGTGCCTGCATTGTGGATCGTCGACCTCATCGACAGCACAGCGGCGACACCGTTTCGGTTGGTGTCGGTGTCCACGCAGTTGGTGACCGCGACGAACAGATAGTAGAACCCGGTGATCGCGGCGAGCGTCGCCACCGCCATCCACCGACTACCGACTATGTCGAGAACCCTTGTACCGCTGTTCCTCATATGCCCTACCTCATGTCGACTGGCATCGATGTCCGGCCTCGTAGGCGGCACGCCACCGGTGCGCCCGATATGAACGCCGTTGCCGCAGTGAAGATTACCGCTGGCTTGCCAGGAGCCTATGGCTGTCGCGCCCGCCGGCGACGCGCCAATGGCTCGGTATGCTTCGTCTCGTGGCATGGGTCTGGTCGCGTTTGTCCAGGAAGCTGAGTCTCGTTCAGCTGGACTGGGTGGCCGTGCTGGCGGCCCTTGTCGTCGCGGTGTCGCTGTTGGCCGATGGCCCTACCGCGGTCGTCGGTGCGGCAGTCGCGTTGGTTTCCTGCTGGCCGTCACCGGGCATTGTGCCCGCTCGCCGCTGTGTCCACCCGGGCAGTCGGCGCCGGGCCCCAACGCGATGAACAGCGTCTTCGTGGCGCTTTCCGCCGACAGAGCGCCCCTGACACCCCTGGACGTCCTCATCCACGAGCACCCGGACGGGTTCCGGCCGCCGTGTAACGCCTGACGGGCTGCGCGGGCTTCGGTTCTTGCCCATGTTCCGTTCCGGCGCGGTCCTTCCGACGACCGGCGTCGCCCCAATCGCACCGCGAAAAGGTCCTTCCCACAACCTCGGCGGTCGATCGTCGCGCTGCCACAGCTGCGAGTCCGGGAGCCCGCCCGGTCAATTCCAAGAAGCCGGCAGGAGGTAAGAAGCGGCGCGGGAGAACCAAGTGACAGGGCGTGGCTGACCTGGGTTGGGAAGCTCGTCCGGTTTGACAGATTTAGGTCTGGCTAACTTAAGCTCCCCTCTCGTGACCTCGACTGATACGACCCGTAGCACCCCGATGTGGCGCCAAGTACCGGCGCTGTTCATCGGGTTTGCGGCGTTGCTGTTGTGTGTCGTGCTCAGTCTTGCCTTGGGGGCACGGTCGGTGCCCATTCCCACGGTCGTCGAGGCTTTGCTCGGCGCGGGACACGGCCGCGACGCCCTGGTGATCACCGGTCTGCGGGTGCCGCGGACGCTCATCGGGCTGGCGGTCGGCGCCGCGCTCGGACTTGCCGGCGCGGTTGTGCAGGGTATTACCCGCAACCCGCTGGCCGCGCCGACCACCCTCGGCATCAATGCCGGCGCCGGACTCGCCGTCGTCACGGCGATCTACGCCTTGCGCCTGTCACATCCGGTGCAGTACGTGGGATTCGCCTTCGCGGGTGCGGCCGCCGCCGCGATGTTCAGCCTGGCGCTGGGGCGGCGGGCCGGTGACCTGGATCCGGTGCGTCTCGTCCTCGGTGGCACCGTGCTGCAACTGGTTCTGGTGTCGTGGACGTCGGCGGTGCTGCTGTTCAGCGAGCGAACACTGGACGAGGCCAGGTTCTGGCTGGCCGGTTCGATCGCGGGACGAGATCTCGACGTGCTGGCGCCGATGCTGCCGACGTTGGCCATCGGCGTGGTCCTGGGCCTCGCGATCGGTCCGGCGCTGAACACCCTCGCGCTGGGTGATGATTCGGCGCAGGCACTCGGTGTGCCGGTGGCGCGGATTCGATTCGCGGGAATGGCGGCGGTCGTGCTACTGGCCGGTTCGGCGGTCGCGATCGCTGGGCCGATCGCGTTCATCGGGTTGGCCGCACCGCATCTAGTGCGGTTGCTGGTGGGTGGTGACCACCGGCTGGTGATTCCGGGATGCCTGCTCGCCGGTCCGCTGTTGCTGCTGTCGGCCGATATCGTGGGCCGGCTCATCGCGCGGCCGTCGGAGGTGGAGGCCGGGATCGTCACGGCATTCCTCGGCGCAGCGCTGCTGGCCGTGCTGGCTCGTCGGACGGAGCGTCGATGAGCAACGGGGTCTCGGTAGGCCAGGATGAGTCGGATCGGCTCGGTTCGCGGAAGCTTTTGCCTGGCAGCATGATTCGATCGGTCACCGCTGCGCCTCGGTCGGTCGTCGTTGCGCGCCGCCGCCGTGTCGTGTCGGTCGGCGCCGGGTGTGGTGGGGTAGCGGTGATCCTGCTGGTGGTCGCGCTGTCCTCGGGGGAGGTGGACATGCCGGCGGCGACGGCGTTGGGCGCCGCACTCGGATTCGGTGACGCCGGGGACGTCTACATCGTCCAGCAGTTCCGGGCGCCGCGAGTGGTCGCCGGGCTGATCGCCGGGGCCGGGCTGGCCGTGGCCGGAGCGGTGCTGCAAAGGCTGTTCCGCAATCCGTTGGCCTCGCCGGACGTCATGGGCGTGACGGGTGGGGCTTCGCTGGGTGCGGTCGTCGTGCTCGCGGCTGGTGCCGCGCAGACGCTGATTCCGTTCGGTGCGCTCGCGGGTGGGGTGTTCGCGGCGGTGCTGCTGGGTGTGCTCGGCCGGGCCGGGCTGCCGGTGAACCGTTTGGTGCTGGTGGGGCTCGCTGTGCAGGCCGGGCTGGCGGCGGCGGTGAATCTGATCGTGGTGCGTTTCCCGAAAGAGCTTGCGGGGTCGGCGATGCAGTGGACGGCGGGCTCGCTGTATGGCCGGACGTGGATCGAGGTGCAGGGTGCGGCGGTCGCGTCGGTTGTGGTGCTGGTGGCGTTGTTGGTGCAGTACCGGACGTTGGCGGTGCTGGATCTGGGTGAGGAGTCGGCGGGCACGCTCGGTGTCGCGGTGTCGTCGGCGCGGCTGCGGTTGTTGGTGACGACCGTCGTGTTGGCCGCGCTCGCCGCGGCGCTGAGCGGGCCGATCGCGTTCGTGGCGTTGGCGGTGCCGCAGCTGGTGCGCATGGTCGCGGGTCCGCCGACGGCCGCCACCCTGGCTGTCACTGGGCTGTTGGGTGCGACGCTGCTGGTGGGCTGTGATCTGGTCGCGCAGCATCTGCTGCCGGTCGCGGTGCCGGTCGGTGTGGTCACCGCCACGGTCGGCGCGCCGTGGCTGTTGATTCTGCTGCTGCGTGAGGGCAGCCCGGCCCATCGGAGGACCGGATGAGCGACGGAAATCTGTCTGGAGCGAGGACTCCGGAGAGGTCGAGGCGGCAGCTATCGGAGGACTGCATGAGCGAGGGAAACACCGGCGCGACGGGTGCCGGTCTGGACCAGGGCGAGCGTCAGCCGACCGCGGTGGCGGCCGTGGCTGTGGGCGCGGGCGTGTGCACGGGCGTGGGCGTGGCCACGAGTGCGGGCGGGCGTGTGGGTGCGGGTGGCAATGTGCTGGCCACCCACGATCTGGTGCTGCGCTACGGGGATCGTGGCGTGATCGGCGGGCTGGATCTGGTGTTGCCCGGCGGTGCGGTCACCGCGATCGTCGGACCGAACGCTTGCGGCAAATCGACGCTGTTACGCGGGCTTTCGCGGTTGCTGCGTCCGTCGGGGGGAACGGTCACCTTGGACGGTGCGGATATCCATCGGATGTCGGCGCGGGCTCTGGCGTTGCGGCTGGGTCTGCTGCCGCAGCAGCCGATCACTCCGGAGGCGATCACGGTGGAAGCGCTGGTGCGGCTGGGCCGTTATCCGCATCAGCGCATGTTGAGCCCGTGGTCGGCGGCGGATCAGGCGGCGGTGGAGAATGCTCTGCGGCGCACCGGAACCGATGTGTTGCGTGACGAGCCGGTCGACCGGCTTTCGGGTGGGCAGCGGCAGCGGGCCTGGATCGCGTTGGCGCTGGCGCAGGAGACCGACCTGCTGCTGCTGGACGAGCCGACCACCTTTCTGGATCTGCGTCATCAGCTCGACGTGCTGGATCTGGTCGCCGAACTGCACACTGCGGCAGGCCGCACCGTCGTCATGGTGTTGCACGACCTCGGTCAGGCCGCCCGCTACGCCGACCACCTCGTCGTACTACACGACGGCCGGCTCGCCGCCGCGGGTGCGCCCGCCGAGGTGCTGGACGCCGAGCTGGTCCGAACGGTATTCGGCGTCGACTGCCGAGTGATTCCCGACCCCGAGACCGGCACCCCGCTGGTCGTGCCCAAAAGCCGTGCCGCGCGGCACAGACATCACAATGACCACGCCCTCACCCCGTCGGAGTGACGGCCGCTTCTACCGCTGAGAGACGAGGATCATCATGACCATCCGGCGATGCCGCCTGCGCCGAGCAGGTCGCGTCACAGTTGCGCTGTTCGCGGCCGCGATCGGCATGTCCGGACTGACCGGGTGCGGAACAAGCTCCACCACAATGGATTCGGTGATGCCGGCCGCCGACCCGGCGAGTTTCCCGCGCACTGTCGACACTGTCATGGGGCAGGTGACGATCCCCCGGGTACCGCAGCGTGTGGTGGTGCTCGACACGGCCGAGCTCGACTCGGTGACCCTGCTCGGTGTCAAGCCGCTCGGGGCAGTGGTGCCGCACACGAAAACCCGGGGCGGATTTCCGGATTACCTGGCCGGCAAAGTCGACGGAGTGATCGATGTCGGACCGATGCAAGAGCCGAATCTGGAACGCATCGCCTCCCTGAAACCGGATCTGATCCTGTCGTCGAAGATCCGGCACGAAAAGATCTACGACAAGCTCTCCGGCATAGCGCCCACCGTGTTCACCGAAACCGTCGGCGGCCCGTGGAAGGCCAATCTCGCATTGCACGGCACGGCGCTCGGCCTGGAGACGCAAGCCGCCGACGCGCTGAGACAGTACGAGGACCGCGCTCGTGCGCTCGGCGCCGACATCAAGGCCGGGCACAATGGCAGGCTGCCCACCGTGTCGGTGGTCCGCTTCCTCGCCGGACCGACCCGGCTGTATCAGAGCAACTCCTTCAGCGGCGTGGTGCTCGCCGATATCGGGTTGCCGCGCCCGGCCTCCCAGATCTCGAACGATCCGAAGAAGATCATGAAAGAGGTCAGCCCGGAGCAGATCGACCAGGCCGACGCGGATCTCATCTTCGTCGCCACCATCGACGATCCGGGCAAGACCCAGAAGAACGCCGTCACCACCAGCCCGGTCTGGCGCGATCTGCCCGCGGTGAAGAGCGGGAAGGTCATCGAGGTCCCCGACGAGACCTGGATGTCGGGCATCGGCGTCCAGGCCGCCGACCGGATGCTCGCCGACGTAGCCGAGGCGACCGGCACGCGACCATCACGGTAGGCATCACCCCGGCTTCTCAACTGTGGGTACACGCCACTATGGACCGACATGAGAGGTGCTAGCCAAAGCGGTTGCACGGCATGGCTTTCGAGGTGCGCGTGCATTATCTGATCGGTGTCGCCGGGCTGGCGTTCTTCCTGCTGCTGGCGTGGTTGCCCAGTACCGACCGGCGCGCCGCGGGCGGCAGGCTGCCGCGGATCGCGATCCTGCTGGCCGTGCAGATTGCGCTCGGTTTCCTGCTGCTCAAAACCGGGATCGGGCGCACCGTAGTTCGCGCGGTCAGCGAAACTTTCGACCACTTACTCGGCTATGCCGCCCAGGGCACGGCGTTCGTGTTCGGCGACCTGCCCACAACTGGCGCCAGCGGACCGGCGTTCCTGTTCGCGGTCCTGATGCCGATCGTGTTCGTCTCCGCCCTGATCGGCATCCTGCAGCACCTGCGGGTGCTGCCGCTGATCATCACATACCTCGGCCTGCTGCTGTCGTGGGTGAGCGGCTTCGGCAAGATCGAATCGTTCAACGCGGTCGCCTCTGCCATCCTCGGTCAGTCCGAGGTGTTCATCTCGTTGCGCGCGATGCTGGACGACATCCCGCCGCAGCGGATGTACACCCTGGCCGCATCGGCGATGTCGACGGTCTCCGCGTCCGTCCTCGGCGCCTACATGCAGCTCATCGACCCGAAGTACGTGATCGCGGGGATCATGCTCAACATGGTCGGCGCGTTCGTGGTGTGTTCGCTGATCAATCCCTACCCGGTCACCGCCGCCGACGATGCCGAGCTGCTCGGCGAGGAAATCGTCGACAGCCGCAAACCGCAATCGTTCTTCGAGATGCTTACCGAGTACATCCTGGTCGGGTTCAAGGTCGCCTTCACCGTCGCGGCCATGCTGATCGGATTCATCGCCCTGCTGGCCATGATCAACGGACTCTTCGCCGCCCTCTTCCACGGCACCACGTTCCAAGATGTGATGGGGCACGTCTTCGCGCCGCTGGCCTGGCTGACCGGCGTCCCGTGGCACGAAGCGGCGGACGCGGGCCGGTTCATGGGCACCAAACTGGTGTCCAACGAGGTCGTCGCCATGCAGGAACTGAGCAGGCAACACGATGGACTGTCCGACCGCACCGTCGCGATCGTGTCCACCTATCTGGTGTCGTTCGCGAACTTCGCCACCATCGCCATCGTCACAGGCGCGGTCCGAAGTCTGAGCGAGAAGCAGGGCACCGTCATCGCCCGCAACGGACTCCGCCTGCTCTATGGCGCCACGCTGGTCAGCCTGCTGTCCGCCACCATCGTCGGCCTCCTGAGTTAGGCCCAAGCCAGGGTCAGTGGTGGATGTATCCCACGGTGAACGGCGCATCGCCCAGTCGCGGGGCGATCGATTCACCGCCGAGTGCCTCCCGCAGTACGGCTTGCTCGTCCTGGATGACGTGCATCACGGCGTTGATCAGGGCGAGGTGGGTGAACGCCTGGGGGTAGTTGCCCCAGTGCCTGCCGGTGCGCGGGTCGATCTCCTCCGCGTAGAGGCCGAGGGGGCTGGCGTAGCCGAGCAGTCTCTCGCACAGCTGTTTGGCTCGCTTCTTTTCCCCGATCTCCGACAGCGCCGAGACCAACCAGAACGAGCAGATCGTGAAAGCGCCTTCTTCCCCGGCGCATCCGTCGTCGGTCTCCTCGACGCGGTACCGCAGGACGAGTCCGTCTTCGGTCAGTTCGTCGGCGATGGCCAAGACCGTGTTGCGTACCCGCTCGTCGTCGGGAGGAAGGAAGCGAACCAGCGGGATGAGCAGGGCCGAGGCATCCAGCGCCGTGCCGCCGTAGTACTGGGTGAACACCTGCCGGGAGTCGACGGCGTGCGTGCAGATGTCGGCGTGGATTTCGTCGGCGGCCTGCTGCCAGCGACGCGCGCGGTCGAAGTCTTGGTGGATGCGGGCCAGCCGGGCGCCGCGATCGGCGGCGACCCAGCACATCACCTTGCTGGAGGTGAAGTGCTGCGGCTTCCCGCGCACTTCCCAGATGCCGTGGTCGGGCTCTCGCCAGTAGGTGAGGGCGCTTTTGACCGCCCGGCCCAGCAGCGGCCAGGCCCGCGCGTCGATTTGATCTTGGTGGCGGCCATAGAGGTAGACCGAATCCAGTACCGTGCCCCACACATCGTGCTGACGTTGCCGGTATGCGTCGTTGCCGACGCGCACGGGACCGGCATTGTCGTAGCCGCGCAGGTGGGGAAGGGTCTGCTCGGTGAGGTCGGTTTCGCCGCCGATGCCGTACACGATCTGCATGTCCCTGGCTTCTTCGGTCAGGCTGAGGATGTAGGAGAAGAAGTCGTTGGCCTCCCAGGTGAAGCCCAGCGTGTACAGGCCCCACAGCGCGAACGCGGAGTCGCGGACCCACGAATAGCGATAGTCCCAATTGCGTTGTCCGCCCGGGGTTTCGGGCAGTGACGTGGTCGCTGCCGCGCTTATCGCGCCGGTGGGGGCGAAAGTCAGGCCCTTGAGGGTCAGTGCGCTGCGGGTGAGCTGGGTTGTCCACGGATGGTCCGGAAACCGGCCGCCGGCCAGCCAGTGCCGCCAGTGGTGGATCGTCTGCACCAGCCGTTCATCGGCCTCGTCAACGGCGATCGGGGCCTCGCGACTGCCCCACGAGAGCGCGCAGAAGCGTGTGTCGCCCGCCTTCAGCAGGGTGCGGGCGACCGCATGCGTCCCTTCCAGCCCCAGACGCATGTCGGTGCTCAACGTCAGCCGAAGATCGGTCCCGTCTGCGCTGGCCTGTGCGAGGTGGTAGCTGTCGACGTATTCCCACTGAGCGCGATGCCTGCCGTAGTCGAAGGACGGATGGCAGTCCATGCCGAATTGGATCTGCCCGGTCTCACAGTGCACGGTCCGCAGCAGAATGTGCTCGGCGTCGTAGTCGGTGGGCGTCCGGCGATGGGCGCTCCGGCCGGGTGTCTGGTGCCGCCACGGCCCGACGAGCAGCGCGTCGCGCACCGTCGCCCACCCTTCCCCGCTGCGCCAGGTCGTCTCCATGACCATGGTGCCCGGGACGTAGCGGCGATCGGTCGGCACCATGAAGTCGGCCGGGGCGAACCGGAAGGACCCGGCGGAACGATCGAGGACGGCGGCGAAGATGCTGGGGGCGTCCATACGGGGCAGACACATCCACTCGATGGCTCCGCTGGGAGCGATGAGGGCGGTGACCTCGCAGTCGGAGATGAAACCGTAGTCATCGATAGGCGGGAACGCCGTGAGCCGCGGTGTGCGTTCGATCTCGTCGTCCATGGGCTGCTCCATCGTCATCTCGGCGCTGACTATGGCTGGTTATTCCACGCGATCTCCTGGTGAACCGCCGTCTGTCGAGCAGACTGCGAGCTGGATCGGGGACCCGAATGCTATGGCGTTTCCAAAAGCCCACCACCTTGCCGGTCGAATCGGCAACCCCCGCCGTGCGCTACGACCCGATGAGGAGGAAACCAGTCACGGGTGCGCGGAAGCAGACGCACGGTCGGCCCCGGCCTCGGGGCTCGCTCGGTAGTATCGGGGCTGAGTGGTCACGTCGGCCGTACTCCGTTCGGCTCGGCGCAGCCACAGGAGTGGGAGATGAGCGCACGCGACGGCCCCGGCCTGCGGCGGTTGCATCGCAGCACTCGGGTGCTGGTGGTCGCCGCCACGGTGTTCGTCGTGTCGCTGCTGATTGTTCCCCGGCTGATCGGTGCCTATGTCAGCTGGCTGTGGTTCGGTGAAGTCGGATTCCGTGGTGTCTGGGCCACGGTGCTGTTCACGCGGGTGTCGCTGTTCATCGTGGTCGCGTTGTTCATGGGGGGCGTGCTGTTCGCGGCGATGTGGCTCGCGTTCAGGTTCCGGCCCCTCTTCCTACCCGATGCCGGGGAAGAAGACGGCCTCCGGCCGTATCGGTCGATGGTGATCCGGTGGCCGGTGCGGTTCGGGTTGGGCATCGCAGCGTCGCTGGGCCTCATCTGCGGCCTCATCGGACAGTCCAGCTGGATGACTGTCCAATTGTTTCTGCATGGCGGCGCCTTCGGAGTATCGGATCCCGAATTCGGACACGACATCGGATTCTTCGTCTTCGATCTGCCTTTCTACCGGCTTGTCGTGAACTGGCTGTTCGCCGCCGCGATCCTGGCGTTCCTGGCCAGCCTCGCGACGCACTACCTGTTCGGGGGGCTGCGGCTGTCCGGAAGCGCGCCCGGCCTGACCCATGCGGCGCGGGTGCAACTCGCGGTGCTGGCGGGCACGTTCATCGCCGTGAAGGCAGCCGCCTACTGGCTCGATCGCTACTCGCTGCTGTCGAGCCGCCGCAAGGAACCCACCTTCGCCGGCGCCGGCTACACCGACATCAACGCGGTGCTTCCGGCCAGGCTCATTCTCTTCGCGATCGCGGTCATCTGCGCCGCGGCGGTCTTCGCCGCCGTCGTCGTCCGGGACCTGCGCATTCCCGCGATGGCGGCCGCGCTACTGCTGTTGTCGTCGATCCTGGTAGGGGCCGTCTGGCCGCTGGCCGTCGAGCAGTTCTCGGTCCGCCCGAACGCGGCGGACATGGAACGCGCCTATATCGAACGCAACATCGCGGCTACCCGCCAGGCGTACGGGATCGGCCACGACCGCGTCGAATACCAGGCCTACTCCGGAGTCGGCACCAAGCGTCCGTCCGAGGTGCCGGCGGACGTGACCACGATCGCCAACGCCCGACTGCTCGATCCGAACGCGCTCTCGCGAACGTTCACCCAGCAGCAACAGCTGAAGAACTTCTACAGCTTCCCGGCGCATCTGGACCTGGATCGTTACCGCATCGGCGCAGAACAGCGCGACTACGTGGTCGCGGCCCGCGAGCTGACTCCCAGCGCGCTGAGCGGCAACCAGCGCCACTGGGTCAATCGGCACACCGTCTACACCCATGGAAACGGGTTCGTCGCCGCGCCGGCCAACCGCGTCAACGCGGCGGTCCGCGACGCCGCGGGCGATGCCGCCAGCAGCAACAGCGGATACCCGATCTACACGGTGAGCGACATCGCCTCGCAGGCATCCGGGCAGCAAATGATCCCGGTGGATCAGCCTCGCGTCTATTACGGCGAAGTGATCGCCCACGCCAGCCCCGACTATGCGATCGTCGGCGGCGGCACCGAACCCCGCGAGTACGACACCGACACCACCAAGTACACCTACGACGGCGCCGGCGGCGTCCCGATCGGGAACTGGGTCAACCGCCTCGCCTTCGCCGTGACCTACACCGAGCGCAACATCATTTTCTCGAAGGCCATCGGTCCCGAATCGAAGATCATCTTCAATCGGGACCCGCGCCATCGCGTCGAACTCGTCGCGCCGTGGCTGACGACCGACCACAATCCCTACCCGGCGGTCGTCGGTGGCCGGATCGTGTGGATCGTCGACGCATACACGACTATCGACGGCTATCCGTATGCCAAGCGCAGCTCGCTCGGGGCCCCGGAGCCGGACAGCGATGCCCAACTGGCTCGGCAGATCTCCTACGTGCGGAATTCGATCAAGGCCACCGTCGACGCCTATGACGGCACGGTCACCCTCTACCAGGTCGACAGACAGGACCCGGTTCTGGCGGCATGGATGGAGATCTTCCCGGGCACGGTCGAACCCGAGGAGTCGATCAGCGCGGAACTGCGGGCCCACTTCCGCTACCCGGAGGACCTGTTCACCGTCCAGCGCGAGATGCTCGCCAGATACCACGTGGACGAACCGCGAGAGTTCTTCACTACGAACGCGTTCTGGTCCGTGCCCAGTGATCCGACTGTCGAAACCAACCCGCACCAGCCGCCGTTCTACGTCCTGCTCGGCGACCAGTCCACCGCCCAGCCGTCATTCCGGCTGGCCAGCGCGATGGTCGGATACAACAGGGAATTTCTGTCCGCCTACGTCTCCGCGCACTCCGATCCGGACAATTACGGCAAGATCAGCGTCCTGCAGCTGCCCACCGACACCCTCACCCAGGGTCCGCAGCAGATCCAGAACTCGATGATCTCCGACACCAGAGTGGCGTCCGAGCGGACCCTGCTCGAGCGTTCGAACCGGATCCAGTACGGCAACCTGCTCACCCTGCCGATCGCCGACGGCGGTGTGCTCTACGTCGAGCCTCTGTTCACCGAGCGGATCTCGACCGCACCGAACGGATCGACCTTCCCACAGCTGGCGCGAGTACTCGTCAGCTACCGCGAACCCGGCACCGGCGGCGTCCGCGTGGGGTACGCCCCCACCCTCGCCGAGGCGCTCGATCAAGTGTTCGGTCCCGGCACCGGCCAGCTCGCCACCGCGCCCGGCACGGGCCCCTCCGCCCCGCCGCCACCGGGCCAGCAACCCCCGTCACCACCACCGGCAGCGCTTCCGCCGGCGCAGTCCCCGTCGGCTGCGGATCAGGCTAAGATCGCCGAACTCAACGCGCAGATCGATGCCATCCGCGCGGCCTTGGACCGCCTCCAACAGCAGTTGAAAGACCTGGAACGCTCCGGTCGATGACGCTTGCGTCACCCGTCGGCGGGCGCAGTGTTCGACCTGTGCGGCCTGGGACCCGCGGGATGTCGTTGGTCACAAAAACTGTTCATCGCCCGCCGAAACGGGTAAACCAGGCGACCTTTCCCAGGTTCGGTGGGCGGACGCGATCGTCGTTCGCTATATTCCGACAGCACGCTCGGGTCATGGGTTCACGCATTTGAAGCAGCGCTTCTGGCTCCATAGCCAGGGCGAACCATGATCGATCAGAGAGTGAACTTGCCGCCGTATGACCCCGTCACGTCGTTCCGCACGTCGTACCCGTCCCTCACGAGCACGGAGCCTCCTGTTTCCGCAGTTGCTCACCGCCGCGGTCGACACAGCGTTCGACTCCGCCGCGCTGCGATACAACCCGACTGGCGATCCGGCTGACCAGCGTGAGCTGACCTATCGGGATCTGGACGAGGCGTCGTCGCGGCTGGCCCGTTACCTGATCGGGTACGGCGTGGGTCCGGGGGACTTCGTCGCGGTGGCGATCACGCGTTCGGTCGAGTCGGTGCTGGCGATGTGGGCGGTCGCGAAGACGGGCGCCGCGTATGTGCCGGTGGACCCGGGCTATCCGGCGGATCGAATCGCGCACATGCTGTCGGATTCCGGTGCTGTGCTGGGTGTGACTCTCGGCGCGCATCGTTCGGGGTTGCCCAGTGACGGCATCGAGTGGATCGAGCTCGATGTGCCGGTGCATCGGGAGAAGATCGCTGTGGAGGCGGCGCATTCGGTGTCGTATCTGGATCGGCTGCGTCCGTTGTCGGAGCAGCATTTGGCGTATGTGATCTATACGTCGGGGTCGACGGGTA
>NZ_JADLQX010000383.1 GCF_015477605.1 Nocardia amamiensis | reverse complement strand
CGGCTCCGACCGCGCGAACCGCCAACCCACCCGGCACATCAACGAATCCAACTCGGCCACAACACGATCCAACAACACGCAACAGATCTACCAGCACCAACCCGACCAAGTGTCGTTGCAGTACTAGGGGATCCAGGATCGTGGTGATCAACCGGTAGGGCGCCTCCCCGGCGGGGAAACCGGGTCCTTGCAGGGTGTACTCGATAACCCGCACGACCGTGGGATCGGCGCGTTTGCGATGGTCCTTCGC
>NZ_JADLQX010000382.1 GCF_015477605.1 Nocardia amamiensis | reverse complement strand
GACCGATCTGGCCGCGTTGTATCACGAACGCTGGGAGATCGAGATCGCGCTGGATGAGTTGAAAACCCATCAGCGCGGACCGGCGCAAGTGCTGCGGTCCCGCTCGCCGGAAGGCGTCGAGCAGGAAGGCGTCGAGCAGGAAATATGGGGCCACCTGCTGGTGCACTACGCCATCCGCACCCTCATGCACGACACGGCCGACGCCGCGGCCGTCGACGCCGACCGGTTATCGTTCACCCGCAGTATCCGC
>NZ_JADLQX010000381.1 GCF_015477605.1 Nocardia amamiensis | reverse complement strand
GCGAAGGACCATCGCAAACGCGCCGATCCCACGGTCGTGCGGGTTATCGAGTACACCCTGCAAGGACCCGGTTTCCCCGCCGGGGAGGCGCCCTACCGGTTGATCACCACGATCCTGGATCCCCTAGCCGCCCCGGCGACCGATCTGGCCGCGTTGTATCACGAACGCTGGGAGATCGAGATCGCGCTGGATGAGTTGAAAACCCATCAGCGCGGACCGGCGCAAGTGCTGCGGTCCCGCTCGCCGGAAG
>NZ_JADLQX010000380.1 GCF_015477605.1 Nocardia amamiensis | reverse complement strand
CGGAAGCGCCCCGCGGAGTACAGGCGATTGCCGCGCACGATCCGCTCGGCGATCTCCCCGGGCACCTCGATGCCCAGTTCGCGCTGCAGCATGCCGGGCACCTCGGCGATCGCCGTCTCGGCCTGCTCCTGGACGCCATGCAGACCGACAAGAAGACCCGCTCCGGCGTGCTGCGCTTCGTGGTGCTCGACGGCTTGGCCAAACCCGGTCGCCTGGAAGGGCCCGATCCGACCTTGCTGGCGGCCGCGTAC
>NZ_JADLQX010000379.1 GCF_015477605.1 Nocardia amamiensis | reverse complement strand
GAAAGGCTCTACGTCATCGTCGACAACTTCTCCCCGCACAAGCGAGCCGAGGTCCGCGCCTGGGCCGCGGTCAACGACGTGGAACTGGTGTTCCTGCCGACCTATTCATCGTGGTTGAACTGGATCGTGCGACACGAAGTCGCATGAGTAACAGTGGAACTCGGAGAAGGAGGGATCGGCTGATGCCGATAACGTAGTTCCCGATCCCGTGCGCGTGGATCGTCCCCGCCTCGGCGTGCGTCATGGGTGAC
>NZ_JADLQX010000378.1 GCF_015477605.1 Nocardia amamiensis | reverse complement strand
ATCGGCCGGAAAGTGGATGTGCGCTCGACGTATTCGATGGTGCAGATCTTCGACCGAGGTGAGTTGATCGCCACCCATGTGCGCAAGCCATTCGGCAAGCAATCCGACGTGTCGCACTACCCGCCGGTTCTGTGGAATCTGAAATGTCAAGGTCGTGTGGATTTGCCCTGGTTGACTGACACGATCGGCAACAGCGTGGCGGTCGCCGCGGTGCCGATCTCGCGTGGCGTGGCTCCGGCCGGAGTGGGGAT
>NZ_JADLQX010000377.1 GCF_015477605.1 Nocardia amamiensis | reverse complement strand
TTTCGATGATCCGGATCATCAACAGTGCCAGCCAGCACAACACGACGTGGGCGCGGATGCGTTCCTCGAGGCGGTGATAGACCGGCCGCAGGTCGAGGATCTGTTTCATGTCCCGCCAGCCGCGTTCGACCTCGAGCAGCTGCTTGTAACCGACTGCGATATCGGCCGCCGACAGGTGCGGATCCGAACACCTCAGCAGGTACTTGCCGTCGAAGTTGGCTTCGGCCTTCGCTTTCGCCGCGTCGAGGCGC
>NZ_JADLQX010000376.1 GCF_015477605.1 Nocardia amamiensis | reverse complement strand
GGCCACCGCGACCACGTCACGACGGAATTCTTCGGGGTAGGGCTTCGGCACGGTGACGCATCCTCTCACAGAGAAGACCGAACGGTCTCCTCAGGTCAGGAGTCAACCGACGCCGGGGCAGTCCCTTCGGGTAGGCGTTCGTAGTCGCGGACGCATCGGCGGCGTCGGGTGATCCGGGCCAGGGTGCGTTCGACGAGCCAACGCCGGGGCAGGACAACGAATCCCGAGGTGTCGTCGCTGCGTTTGACGATG
>NZ_JADLQX010000375.1 GCF_015477605.1 Nocardia amamiensis | reverse complement strand
TCCCTACAACCAGGAACAACAGTGGAAAAGCTGGCCAGACCAGCGGCTACCCCATGCCCGAAACACGCGCGTTCACGCCCCCCCGGGCGCGCGAACGAACCAGAACCCCACTCCACGGATCCAGGATAAGACCGAGGCGGTGCGTGATGATTCGCCGTTCCGGCGCGGTCCTCTGCATCGGCTGGCGGATGTCGAGCTACTCACCCACGAATGGGTCAGCTGGTTCAACAACTCCCGGCTGATGCACCGGCT
>NZ_JADLQX010000374.1 GCF_015477605.1 Nocardia amamiensis | reverse complement strand
GCCAAATACAGTTTCCCCTCCAAGGTAGGGATTTCGGTGACATCGCCGACCCACAGCACGTCCTGGGCGATGGCGGTGAACTGCCGCCGCACCAAATCCGGTGCCGCGGATCGTTTCCCTTGCCGCGCGTGGTCGCGGATCTGCGTTTGACTTTCCGTGCTACCCAACCTTTTTCGGCCATTATCGCGGCGATGGTGTTGTCGGAGACCCGCCAGCCCTTCTCCCGCAGCTCCAACCCGATGCGCGGGCTGC
>NZ_JADLQX010000040.1 GCF_015477605.1 Nocardia amamiensis | reverse complement strand
GGGAAGATTACCATGGGAAGGAATCATGGAAAAAAGGTAAGGAAGGAAGAAAGTAAGTATAGAAACAAACAGTTTGTTTCTATACTTACTTTCTTCCTTCCTTACCTTTTTTCCATGATTCCTTCCCATGGTAATCTTCCCTTTCGCTGTAGTGGCGGTTTCTCGCGTTCTCCCTGGTCATAGCTCTAGTATAGCGTGCGGGCTGGAGTTTTGTCACGTTGTTTCCGGACTTTTTTCCAACCCGCACTATTTATTCCTATGCGATCTTCTTGTTGGACTTGATTCGTCCGTCCAACCGCTTCCGCGTCTCGACCACTTCTTCCAGCACGTCGAAGAACTCGTCCATGAAGAACTTGTGGGCCTTGATCATCTGGGCCACCTTGTCCTCGGCGTATCCCTTCGATGCGGCGTACTCTCGGACCAACTCTTCGCTGTCCGCGCGCAAGATCATAAGCACTGCGGCATTCAATGCGATACCAACGTCGATCTTCCGCGAGCCGATTTCCATCTTCCACCGCGCGATCGCCTGATCGAGCAGCACCAAATCGTACTCGCGCAGGCGAGTGGTCACCGTCTCGATGTTGTCGAGCTTGTCGACTGCGGCCATTGCCTTTTCCTTCCTCTGCCTCCGGGGTGCTACATACGATAATAACGTAATTTCCCCTCAATTTCCATTCCTTCCCCAGTTTCGTTACATTCTTTTCTTCCTTCCTTCTCCGGTCGTAAGTATGCGGCAGCGGCCCGGCGCGCTGCAAGGCCAGTCGCGCTATCGCCCGCGGCCGTTTTCCATCAAGTCGAACTGGGTTTCGCGATAGCCGACAGGGATGGTGTCGGCGACGGTGATACGGTCGCGCGCCCACGTGCCAGCCAAGGCAGAGTTACCGCTGGTGCGGTCCTCGCGGAAGACCCCGGCACCCAGGCCTTCCATCGTGAGCACTGGAAGCGGGTGGATCCGCTTGCCGTGCGCGTCCGCTGGAACGGCGTCCTTGTCGACGTAGCTGCGCTGGTCGTGGTTGATGACGTAGCGGCCGGTTGGGGCCGGAACCGGCTGCAACCGCTTTCGCATCCTGGCGCGCTGCGGGTCCGGCTCCGCAATCGCGGCCAACATGACGCGCCGAGTGAGGACCGCTGCCGGCGGCATGCCAGGTAAGGGCGTAGAGGTTTCGGTCCTGGCCCGGTTCGGTGGCAGCGGCGTCACCGGCCCACACCACACGCGTGGGCTCGGTGAGCAGCTGCTCGACAGCGGTGACGAACAGCGAGCCGATCCAGGAGTGCTCGACGAGCTTGCCGCCCGAGTCGTAGTCGTGGGGCTCCAGGTAGCCGGTGACGGCATCGCCGGCGTCGGCGAGCAGAACTGCCCTGAACAGTTGGCCCATGCGAAATCTCCTACAGTTGAAGTGTGTCGGGGGGGTGATCAGGGCTGCGGACGCGACTGGCGGGCGGTGTGGCGGGCCTCAGCGGCACGCATCTTGGCCTTGGTCAGGTTGTTGACGTGGTTGCGCCGGTAGAGCGCAATGCGCTTGCGCAGCTCCGGAATCGGCAGCACGACCGGCTTGTGGGTGTCACGGGCGATCACCGCGGTGTTCTCGTCGTAGGCCAAGGGTCCGATGCGCAAGCTCACCTCGGCGTCGGCGGTGTGATCGTCGGCCTCGAGGCGGTTCAGCTCGGCCAGGGCCAGCTCGTAGATGTCGAGGCGGTTCGCGGCGGTGCGCAACGTCAGCGGCAGCGGGCCGAGCGGCCCCATCTCCACACCGAACCCGAAGTCGATGCGCGCGGCCTTCTTGCGGCGCGTCGGGCCCTTCTTGCGACGTCGGCCGGCGGCCGGGAACAGGTAGGTCGCGATGAGGATGGCCACGCCCACGGCGAACATAAGCACCAGCAGAAACGTGGGGGCCTCCGCCGCACTGATCGGGTACTGGGAGCTGGTGTTCATCGGGGACCTCCTGGTGGCTTCCGTCGCCTGTTAGACGATGCGGTTGAGTTCTTCGGCGATTTCGGCGATGCGCTCGGCAGCGCGGACCAGCTGCGCGTCACGCTCGTCGGCAGCCACCCGGCGGGCGGTGTGAGCCAGGACGGTGCAGCGCTGCGCGTTGTGAACCACGGCGCTGGCCACCGGGTAGCCGTCGCGGCGGATCAGGTCCCAGTGCGCGCTCATGCCTCGGGTGTCGGATTCCTCGATCAGGCCGAACAGTTCCGTGCGCAGTGCCTCGTAGTTGGCGTTCCGGTTGCTGATCACGGTCTTCGTTTCCCTTCCAGTGGTTCCTTCTACCTATATTAACAGTTTAAACTGTTATAGGTCTATAAGTTGGAAATTTTCGACTGTTAGATGTTGTGACCAGGGCAGATGTCAGACAGCGGCGTGGTGGTCCTTGCAGCTGGGCACCCCATCGAATCCGGCGGCATGCCAGCACGGATCGCAGACCACCGGCCGCGACGCCATCGACGTCCGAACCGTCCCGGGCGCCGACGAGCACATCAGGCACGTCTCGCCCGCGGCGGCGTCGAGTTCCGCCGCGCGCTGATCCTCGACCTCGACCTCCGAGGACACCGCATCGACGAGCTGCTCCGAAGCCGGGGCCATCGGATCCGGCGGCGCGGGCAGATCCAGGGCTGGGCGGTCCAGGCCGGGGCAGATGCACCGCATCGGCGCGATCGGGTCGCCTGCACCGAATGCGACGATCCAGCCGGTGTCGTGGCAGAGCCCGCACTCACCGCTGCTGTGGGCGTTGTCGGCGGCTTTCTGGGCCGCTTCCTGGCGTTTCTGGGCGGCGATACGGGCCCGCTCGGCCTGACGCTGCTGCTGTTCGAGCTCGTCCTGGCGCTGCAGCTCGCGGCGGCGCTCCCGCACGGCGGCCGCGGACATCGTCGGGGTCTGTTCGGTCCAGTCCACGGCCCACAGCAGCGACCGCAGGAATCCGCCCGGGTTGGAGATCCGATTCGGCCAGCTGTAGCCCTGATCGGCCACGTAGCGGGTCAACCGGGCAGCTATGGCGCGGCCGGTCCAGCGGGTGGTGTCGATGCCGGCATCGGCGATCAGATCCGCGATCCGGCCGATGTGCGAGCCCGGAAGCCGCACATACGAACCCGATCCCGGCGTGCTGATCCAGTGCCCGCGGTTCAAGTCGGAAATGTGGTGTACGAGCTCGGCCGCCGCGAGCTGCAGATGCAGTGGTCGCGGGCTTGCTTCCTTGCCTTCCTTGGATTTTTTCGACTTTTTTCCATCGCGCTCGCGCGCGCTTGGTGAGTAATTAGCTCCAGGACAAACCTCTCTACTAGAGAGGTTTGTAGTAGGTGGTCCCACCGGTCGATCCGGCGTCGACGGCGCGGCATTGGCGGCCGCCGCTGCGGCGTGTGCGGCGCGGCTGAGCCGTCCCAGCGACGCGGACTTGCGGCGCGGGGTGAGCGGGCGGGTGACGGCGGCGGCTTCGCGGGGGATCATCAGCGCCCACACCGACGCTGCCTTGGTCTGGGCGCCACCGTGGTGCAGCCAGGCCGCGGCCTGCTCCACAAGGTTCAGAGGCCGGCCGGTGGCCAGCGAGCGCGCCAGGCCCAGATCCCGCAGCACGTAGCGCGCTCGGCGGATTGTCTTGACCTGGAAGCCGACTTCGTCGCAGAGGGTGGCGTCGGAGACGGTGACATTGCGCCCGGTGAGGCCATCGGCGTGCGCGGCGATCCCGCTGGCGACGATGACGACGGTGTCGGCGTTGGTGTGGTGTGCGCGGACCAGCTGCTGCCCGCGCTCGGTGGCCAGCAGGACGCGCGCGGTCTCGATCCAGTGCTCGGGGCCGTGCCACACCGGCGCGTCGGCCTCGGCGCCCTCAGGGACCGGTAACGACCAGCTGTTGCCGCGTTGGGTGGCGTTGAGCTCGGCGATCGTCTGCTCGAGGGCGGTCGCGTCATCGTCGATACCCGCGCGGTGGCGAACTTTCTCGACGATGAGCGTCGCGCCCAGGTGCGGACGTGCTTTACCATTGGACCTGCTTTGCAAGAGAGCAGTCCTTTCGGGGACACAAAAGAGGGACGCATCTGCGATTTGCAGGCGTCTTTTCGAGGGCAGTTGGTGGGACTACGTCGTTGGTCGCGAAATAGCGGTCACACCGGCTGCAGCAACGAGGGTGAAGTTAGGTGTTGGTCAGCAGCACCTCCTCCGGTCGGTGACGGAATGTCCTGGTGCGCACCGGAGTCTGGCGGCAGCGGGGCAGGCGGGTAACGGCCGCATGCCCCGCGCGCCGGAGTCTTGATCCGGTGCGTGGTCTACGAGATGGCCGCGGAGCGTACTCGACGCGACTGTCGATCGTTTTGCTCGGGGTGCCGGGTGGCACATCGTCTCTGGTGTCCTTCTGGTCAGAGCCGGAATGCGACACGCCCTGTGAAAATGACCCAGTCCGTTCGGACGATGTCCGAGCGGGGCTGTATGGTCATACACGCGGACCCTCATTTGAGGCTTCGCACCCAGCTTGGGTAACGGGAACCCCGGATCTCTTTCGCGGCCAAACGATGGGAGACCGGGGTTTCTTGCTGTCTTGCTTCGGTCGGATCGGCCGCTGAGCGGCCGATCGTTGTTCTCACCCCACCACAATGGCACCGAAAATGCCGTTTGCGACACGCACCCACACTGGGTGTGTGGGGCCAGCAGGTTGTACATGCTGGGTGTGGTAAGGGGCCTGAGAGCTGTTGTATCAGGCCTCATTCCGGATTTGAAAGTGCACACCTGCACGGCACGGCGCGCTGTGATGCGCCGTGCCGTCACAGAGCTGTTCGTCCTGGCGGCCCTCCGCGCCGTCGTCATGCGTTGGTGTCTTTCGTGGGACCGACGACTGAGCTGCCGTAGATCCGCATCGCCAGCTCGACGTAGCGGGCTTTCGCGGCGGCCGCGGGGATGGGGGCGTAGACGGGGTTGATCGCTTCCCAGGAAACGCCGGCGTGCTGGGCGGCGTCCAGGAGCTCGATCTCTATCAGGTCGAGTTTCTCGCGCACCACAGGCAGCATCTCGAGCATCCGCAGGATCTGGTCCTCGTCGAGCGCGGGCCAGTTCGCGTAGTTACCGACGCCGTCGACTGTGGCGTCCTCCAGCTCGGCCAGCGCCTTGAATACACCTTCGAGCCGGTCGTGGTAGAGGTCGTGGACCTTCTCCCGGTGTTCCATCTGCTCGTCGTGCACCTGTTTGACAACAGTGCGCATCAGCCGCGTGATGTGGTGGTGCCAGTCCATGACGTCCTCTCTACTTCCTCAGTTCGATGACGCGGCCGCCGCCGCGGTGCTCGTTGCGGATCTCGGCCGCGGTCTTGCGGATGCTCGCGACGGTGCTGTGCGACATCCGGGTTTCCGGCGCCGTCGCGATCGCGTTGTTCTTCGCGCCCGCGTCGATCGCAGTGATGACCGCAGCCACCTCCTCAACCGTCTTGGTCTTGGCGACGCCGCGTGCCTTGACCTCCTCGGCGAGCTCGAACACCGGCGACATCCACTCCGGCAACTGCTGGGCCGCCGCGGCCGCGGTGACGAGGGGAGCGCCGGTGCGGGCCGGTGCGGGCGCCGGGCTGATGCGGCGAGACGTCAGCTGGTGCGGGGTGGTGCGGGCCCGCACTGCGGGCTTGGCGCCCGACAGGGGCCGCTCGCCCACCGCGGCCGGTGCGTCGGTGCGCGCCTGGTCGTCGGTGGTGGCGGTGTCGGCATCCGCCGCACCGGCGTGCTCATCGACGGGGGCCTGCGCCGCGTCGATCGCCTCGGTCACTGCGGGCCGTGTACCAGCGTCGATGCTGGTGTCGGCATTGTCGCTGGTCTCGGTGCCCGTAGTAGAGCCCTGGTCGGTGCTGTGGAGGTCGTCGGTGGCGCTGGTGGTGCGGGTTTCGGTGTCGATCGCGTCGCCGCTGGCTGCGGGGTGCGGGATTTCGGTGCGGGTCCGCACCAACGCCAGCTCAGCGGCCGAATCGGCGGTGTTGTCCGGGGTCGCGGCCACCGAGTTGTCCCGCACTGCGGGTGCAGGTGCAGGTGCGGGGCCCGCAGTGGTGCGGGCCGCTGCGGAGTCAACTGCGGGTGCGGGTGCGGGTGCGGGATTTACTGCGGGTGCGGGCTGCCCCGCACCCGCAGTGGTGCGGGTTTCCAGGTGCGGGGTGCGGGTTTCCGCGTCGTCGCGCACTGCGGGTGCGGGCTGCTCCAGTGCGGGTGCGGGGGAGAGGTCGACACGCTCGGCGGTCCGGTGGTGGGGCACAGCGACGTCGGCGTGTGCGAAGGAGGAGCCCATCGGATCGGCGGTCATCCGCGTCAGCTCGGCCAGCCGCGTGGTGATCTCGTCGGTGTCGGTGATGGTCTCGGTGGCCCGAATGATCGCGTTCCCGTAGCGGCGGGTTGCTCGGTCATGGATGGAGAGCGCGACGCCCATCATGACCGGAGCGATCGTGTGGACGACGGTGCCGTAGAAGTCGAGGCTCTTGATGTAGGGGAAGGTGTTGAGTCCGATCGTCACGGCCAGCAGAGCCACCTCGATGCCCTTCTGACTTTCTACCTCTGGCAGCCATTCGACGGTGTCGCTGTCGATGAGCATGATCGCCAGCAGCGAGCCGCTGATCAGAGCCTCCAGCGCGTAGGAGAACCAGAACATGGGATTGGTGACCCCGCCGGCTGGGGCGATGTTCTGCTGCACGGTGACCGCGGAGTAGAGCATCGCCGCGATCATGACGGAGGTCAGGATGCGCAGCACCAGCGTGCGGCGCTTGTACAGGCGCGCGAGACGCGATTGTGGGCTGGTGGCGCGCCGGGCATCGCTGATGGCGCGCTGCGCCAGGAGTAGTTCCTCGGCCTCACGGTCCGCCAGCGCGGCCACCGTGCTACGGGTCCGTTTCGCCGCCGCCGCGGCCGAGTCCAACCGCGCGTACTGGTCTTTGAGTTCGTGTTCGCGTACGGCCTCGGCCAAGGCGCGCTTCTCGGCCAGTTCCCGCTCCGACAGCGCATCGAGGAGCGCTGGATCGTGCTGGTGGGCCAGTACCGTGCGCGCCTGCTGGACGCGGCGCTCGAGCACAGCGGGCAGTTCGGTGGATTTCTTCGTCAAGGTGATCTTCATCGGGGACATCCTTGGGACGAGATACGGAGGGAGAGGTCCCGGGCATGTTCACGATGCCGAGACATTGACACTCTAACAGTTTAGACTGTTGACAGTTATTAAATTGATTGTACTGCGGCAGTCGATCCGAGTCAGCCCGGCAACCCGCGGGCCCTGCACGCTGAAACAATCTCTGCCCTCTCGAACCGGACGCCTCCACCACACCGTCACCGCAGCACTCGGCGTGTCGGGAGTTGGCAGCGGTTAACACGCTGTCGCCGAGAACATCACGACGGGCGCGTTGGAACCTGGTCAGAGACATAGAACTCCCGCTCGACCACGTAGAAGTTCAGTTCGCCGTCCTCAACGACAACGGCATCAAGGACACCTTGCTGATGCAGGTGCATCAACTCCTCAATCGCCGCCATACCACCGGGACCAAGCCGTCTCCGAATCTCGGCAGACAGCACGGCATCCAACCGCTCGCTGAACTCTCGATCATCGAACTCCCGACTCAGAGTGCATGTCTGAGATGAGAGGGACTGAAAAAGTGGGGCCATGGCCACAACCTTTCTTCGAGATGGGCCGGAAGATCGGGTGACGAGCCATCGGAATGGATGAGATGCTTAGACCCGCTGTGGTTTCCGGTCGTTCCTGCTCGAAACCACGGTATGACTGGGTTGACCAGGGCGGGACTCACCACGAATAGGACTTTCAGCAAGCAAGGAGTCCAGATGGCGGTCGTTGCTCACTCCACTCCCATTGCGGATGGGAGTGGACTCGATGGCCGGGTCGCTGGCGCGGTGCTGGCTGCGATCCGCCGCCAGATCGGCCTCGGCCAGGATGAGCTGGCCGAGCTGCTGGGGGTGGCGGTGAAGACCGTCGGCGCCTGGGAACAAGGTCGAAACCCATTGACCCGGTTGCCGTTCGCCCGTCTGCGCCAAGTGACACGCGCACTACTGGTCCATGGGGCTTGTTCTGAACTGGTCGCCGCATTTGAGACGGCACTTCAAGCTGATGACATCCTGTCCGGGCTCGATCAGCGCGACCCAAAACGGCACCCGCTTGGCCTGACAGTGCCAGACCGGGCCATCACGGAGATGTTGACGTGGCCGTTGACCGGGGCGATTCCTCGCCAGTTGAAAGGCACCTCGGCAGTGCTGCACATCCCAGTCAGCCAGCGCACCGAGGCGGTGGCAAGCTTGCGGGCGCTGGCTGAATCGGCAGGTGACGGGGAGCAGGGCGCGATGCTCCGGCGGCAGGCAGTGTTTCTGGTCGCCTCCCACGACGCTGCGTTCCAGCATGCTGAAGGATGGGCTTCCAGCCAGATCAAGCGGCAGGCAAGTGAGGCCGACCTGCGCCGCTGGTCGCCAGAGTGGGCGGTGGCCCGGTCGGCGGCCGTCCGGGCGGCCAGCACCGGGAATCATGAACCGCTGCAACGATTCGTGGACGAGGGCTTGTCCGACGCGGAGACGGAGTTGGCGAATCTCCGGTACTGGGCGTACTGGGTCGGTGAGTTCGGCACACCGTGGGCTTCGGATGCGGACATGGTGCGCACGAAGTCCGACGCGTGGTCGGGAGAATTGCTGTTGCCGTCGCTACTGACGGGTGTGGTCAGCGCTCCGTACCGCGAGCTGTGTGCCCACAGTCTGTGGGCGCTGGCGCGGACGCGGCGAATGCTTGTCACGCAACCACGGTGGGCGTCGGCCATCTCAAGTACCGTCGACAAAGCCACCTCCGACGACAGCCTCAGCGCTCGGGCGCGGCAACGACTTGAGCAAGTCCACTACCTGATCGGGAGCATGGCATGAGCACGGACGGGAACGGTGCGACGGAAACGATCACCTTCGCCTACGAGTTGGGTTACCTCAAGGTATTGCCGCGTGCGGGCTGGCTGCGCGCGGGAATCACCAACGGCGAATCGGTGGCTGCGCACAGTTGGCGGGTCGCCGTGCTTGCGTTCGTGATCGCTGTCGGAGAAGGCGCCGATCCGGAACGGGCCGCAGTGCTTGGCATCTTCCATGATGTGCCCGAAAGCCGCTACGGCGATGTGCAGGCCACCGGGAAGGCTTATGTGACCCAAGTATCGGCTACCGAGGTGGTTGCCGATCAGACCGCCGGCCTGCCCGCCGACTTGGCCGCCCGTATCCGTGCTGCGGTGGTCGAACACGAATCCGCCAAACGGGCCGGTGCCAGTGCCGAGGCATTGTGCTCACGTGACGCCGACAAGCTGGACCTACTGTTGCAGGCCCGCGAATACCAGGAGGCTGGCCGCGGGGCTGCCGCAATGGGCCGGTTCATCCACAGCATGATCCCGCTGATCACGACCGCCACCGGGAAGGCGCTCGCCGAGGCAGCGCTCACCGTGCCGCCGAGCGCGTGGTGGGACGACTTCGCCAAACGGTTCGGCACTCCCGCCGCCAGCGAGCGCCCAGTCCGGCTGGCCCAATAGCGTCTTCGACGGAATCAAGGACGTGATAACGCCTCGGATGGACCGAGCGGCCACGTGCACGCATTGCAGGTGACCGTTTCAAGTGGAGGAGCGCACTCGGAGATGGGCGCGCGTCCGAGGACGATGCGCTCCACCGCTTGGTCGTGTGCTTGGGCAGCGGTTATGTAGGCGCCAGCGCGGCCGGGGTCACCGAGCTCTTCCGAACCCCCGTCATCTTCCCGATGTAGGCGCCGCCGGCGCTGTCGTGGCGCTCGGCGCGGGTGTGCCAGATCCGACTGCGGCGGTGATGGTGATCTCTGGTGCGGGGGCGCCCGGTGCTGGGGGAGTCTCGATCTTGTCCACCACTGGCATGCTGTGGCCTCGACTGCGAGCCTCTGCAGCGACGCGCTTTCCCGGTTGGATGCTTCCGTCTCGCAGGACGATCCAGCCATGAGTGGCGATCCACCGGGATTGTGCCGTCGCATCATCGGCATCGAGGAATAGCAGGAGACCGTTCTGGTCGGTGGCTGCTTCGGCGATCTGCGCCCAATTCGGGCTGTGGCCGTGAATGGCTTGATGGATGCTGATGTAGGCGGCGGTGAAGTAGCCGATGTCCTCGTGCGGAGCCTTCGAGATTTCGGCGGCGAGGTGGCGTCGGTGGAACCGCCGTCCGGTGCACAGGGAGCGTTCCTGGGTGTTGAACGCGATCCACCCCAATTTCTGCGCCGTCAGGAAGATGGCCTGTCGGAAGTCCTTGCCGAGATACGCCATGCCGGTCGCCTCGGTCCACCACTGCGCAACCTCGGGGGCGGCCACGGCCTCGCTCCAGTGCGGGCCGGTGCCGTGCTCGCACCAATGTGCTGCCACCGCTTCGGCCAGAAGCTTGCTGAGAGCGGTCACGTCCTTGGTCGTGGAGATGACCTTCTTCGCACGCTGTTGCCTGGCGAACCATTCGTTCCTTCTGGCCAGCTTCTTCGCCGACTTGGTGGACGCCGCTTTCAGAACAGCAACAGGCGTGGGCGTCTGCCCAACTTTCAGCAGCCACATCACCTTGGCAGCGCAATCACTGTCCGCGGCCGGCGGGATCAGGGGTTCTCGTTGCGCGAACCCGAACCGTGCCGGAAACATCGCGCGCGTCAGCAGTATGGCTGCCCGCTGATCGCTGGCCAACTCAGTCGCAGCGAGCCAGCGCTGAGCCTCTTGATCGGTCGGTTCCGCACCGTTCTTGACTTTCACCGCAGTGGACACTGTTCGCCCCTCCCGAACGCTTGAATCACCGATTACCTTCGCCGCGTCGAGGATGGCACCCGAGTTCGGGCCCATCGATGATTCCTGCAGGTGTGTCGGAGCCTCGGCGTAGCGTCGGAGGGCTCGGTAGTCGCCGGGCACGAACTACTGGACTGAGGAGAAACCCGTTGAGTTCGAGTCAGTATCGGAATCAGCTCAATAACAAGCGGAAGCAGCGCCTCGAGGCCGAGAAGAAGGCCGGGGAGTACCGGACGAAGGAGTCGAACTTCCGCTCCGATGCTGCGGCGCTGCGTCTCGCCGCGTCGAAGACGTCGAGTGCGTCGACGGCCAAGAGCAAGCTCAGCGAGGCCGCGCGGAAGGACAAAAGCGCCGAAGATGCCGGGAAGCAGGCGAATAGTTGGCAGCGTCGGGCCAGCACGTATGCCAAGGAAGAGCAGGCGCTGGCG
Organism: Nocardia amamiensis; assembly: GCF_015477605.1. GTDB lineage: Bacteria > Actinomycetota > Actinomycetes > Mycobacteriales > Mycobacteriaceae > Nocardia > Nocardia amamiensis_A. Next base: position 46,622 of record NZ_JADLQX010000040.1, on the reverse strand, counting down.
CTCAACCTGAGCAAGGCCGAAGCATCTGAGACTGCCGCGGCCGAACGCAAACGTCAGTCTGATGCCGCTGCGGCCGAACGTAAACGTAAGTCCGAGGCTGACGCTGCCGAGCGTAAGCGCAAGCGCGACGAGCAGCAGGCTGCTCGCCAGCAGGCCGCGTTCGAATCTCGGATTGCCCAAACGGAGACAGCTGTCGAGCATGTGCTTCGGCAGCTGCCCGCGCCCAAGCCCGAGAAGCTTCGTGTGCTGCTGCTCGGCGCCGCGTCCAAGGGGGATTTGCGAGTGGGGCGTGAGCAGCAGCGGATCCGCTCCGCTGTCGAATCCGCGCTCGGTCGCGATCAGATCGAGTTCGACGTGCGCACTGCGGCGACAACGGCTGATCTGCTCGACGGAATCACCAAGTTCCGCCCTCATGTGGTCCATTTCTCTGGTCATAGCAACGAGGACTTCATCGAGTTCGAGGCTGACGAGGACGCGCGTCATATCGGTATAGCTGTGACTGCTCGTGCGTTCGCCCGGGCGGTGAAGGCCACCGACACGCCGCCGCTGCTGGTGCTGTTGAACTCGTGCAAGTCCGCTGCCCAGATCGAGGATCTGGTGGCCGAGGTTGCGCCGTTCGCGATCGGCATGGCCGACGAGATCAGTGATGGTGACGCGATCAACTATGCGGCCCAGTTCTATGCCGCGATCGCCAACGGCCAGTCAATCAACTCGGCCCATCTGTCCGGGCAAGCCGCTCTCGAGCTCACGGGATTGGAGGGCGCGGACTTGCCGACCCTTGCTTGGGCTGAGGATGTCGACCCGACCACGACGCTCTTGGTCAAGGCGATGGGCTAGGCGCGTCGCCTCGAAACCCCATCCTCGCTGTGACATTGGCCTGGGTGGGTGGTGCGGCGATGATCCGGACCAGGGTCGAGCAGGGGGGAATCCTGCTCGACCCGATCGGCGGCGTACGCCTTCCATTGCCTGATGGGCACTGACCGGACTATTTGCCGCGTTCCAAGGCCAGGAAGCCGGGACTCTTGCGTACGTGAGTGAGGCTGGGGCGCAGCACCAGGCCTGAGTCGGTGACGTCCACGTTCGCCTCCTTGTACACCGTTGTCACCTCGGCGAGCCGCTTCTTGAAATCGCGTTTGAACTGGTAGTTGCCCTGCTTGGTGTCGGCCAGCTCGGATCCGAACTGGCCTTTGAGCGAGGCCCACGGCACGGTGGTCTGCTTCTTCAGCCGCGACATGCGGTAGGTCAGCCAGGTGTAGATATCGAGCCGCATCGGTGATTCGCGCAGCAGCATCAGCGCCTGCATGTCCACGGGCACCGGGCGTTCGACGACTTGCTCGAAGAATTCCGGCGACAACCGCACCATGGACTCCATCAGCGACGGCTGGTCATCTTCGGAGCCCGGTTTCCACCACAGGTCATATCCCGACGCCACCGACATCTGGGCGCCCAGCTGCCGGTTCTCGTCGCCGATGTACTCCACAGAGACGGTGGATCGGAAAAGGCGTTCCATCTGCTGCTTGGCGCGTGTGCCGTTGCCATTCTTGCCGCCGGTGGGTAGTTCATGATCCTTGATCAACCCGACTTTGCGCATGAACTCGGTCAGGCTCGCACCCAGCACCAGGTCCCGGCTTTTCGTGCGGACCGCTTCGGTGCTCATCCACGTCAGGACCAGCCGCGGGATGCTGCCGAACGGGTATCCGAGCGAGACTGCCTCGCCGTCCGGGCCGAAAATGACCCCGGGCCGCACGATGAGCTGGGTGTTGCCATTGACCCGTCGCCACGCCGCCGGATTGTTCTTGGGTTCCTTATACGGCAGGGAAGTTTGGGTGAACAGCCTGGCCAGATAACCGATTTCGGGCTCGGCATCCCACAGCTCGACCGCTGCGTTGAAGAAGTCCAGGTCGCTGCGTTTCTGCCGGGGCATGAGGGCCAGCCTGCCAGAGCGCTGCGCCGTTGTGATGGCACCACTCGCATACCTTGCCGACCGGGCGGCCCACAGCACCAGGAGCGCTCTGGCTCGCATACCTTGCCGACCCGAGACGGTTATCCACGCATACGTTGCCGACCGGCCCCGAAGCGGAGTTGTCCTCGCATACCTTGCCGACCAGTCCCCAATCTGTGGATCCGACGCCGCTGCTAGCAAGTTGTCCACGCATACGTTGCCGACCGGAGCGGCCGTGTTTTCCCAGGATTGCTCGCATACCTTGCCGACCCACTCGCATACCTTGCCGACCGCGCCCCTGGATCTGCGCAGGTGACACGCATAAAATTGCGTCCGCCTTTAGTTCTTTCCTGTTAAGAACTACCTCTAGTAGGCTGGCCGTGGCTGTGAATGGATTCCGGCCCACATCACAGGAATTCTCGCCTTGAACAGGGCAACTTCCGGTCACGCAGCAGTTTCAGCCCAAATCCAGCCCACGCTTTCCCGTGCCTTTCCCGTCTCAGTGCGTCTCGGGTTTACGCGCCGCCGACACGGATCTTGCGTCACGGCGATCTAGGCGCTGCGGTGCGTGGTTCCGTACGGTTTCGCCTCATGACGAGATCACACGCAGACCGCGCCGAGGAGTTTGCCGCGAAGGCGGACGAAGCAATGTGGGCGGTGCTCGATGTGATGGACAGTTTTACCGAGCAGGACGAGTGGTCAGATGTCCTCACGCGCAGGCATTGGCGAGCCGTACTGCTCGCCTGGGCGAAAGTTCACGCAATCCAAGGTCAGACGCAGATCCATGCCATGCTTGCGCTCCTCGACAGCATGGTCGCGCGCGTCTAACTTGCTCCAGTCTCAGTCGCCTTCTTCGCGTTCACGAAGTCGGCGGTCGGCCCGCTCGAAGAGAGCACGCACTCGCCGCTCGGCCTCGGCGATTTCCTCAGCAGTCGGCTCGGCATGGTCACCGCCGCGGCGTCGGGCCGCTTCCTCGGCCTGGTACTGAATCTCGTGTTCGGCTTCGGATTCCAGGGATCGGGCTGCTTCCTCGGCGCGCTCCCGGGCGGCCTCGACGGGGTGTTCGCGCTCCCAGACCACCGCGTCCCGGGCCGCGTCGGCCAGCAACCGAGACCGGCACGCCTTGGAGACCCATTCCGAGAAGTTCTCCCCGGCTTCCTGCTGTATCCGCGCGAACAAGACGTCGTCCATCTCGATGATTGCGGTTGCCATCAGCCCACAGTAGAAGCATCCTTGCGGCGGGATGCAGGTATGAAGACCACAGCGAGGACGACCAAACCTATCCCGGCGAGATACGCCGTCGACGGGATGAGCCAGGTCAACCACGCCATGAATGCCGACATATGCATCACTGGGGCTCCCGCTGGCCCGATGGCAAGGGTGGCTTCAACCCCGCAGGCGATAACCACTGTGGCGGCCGCGGCCTAGCGGATAGCCGTCAGTCGGCGTTGCCCAGCTTCAACTCTCGGCGCTGACGAGCCACGAATCTCTGAGCCCATCCCATTCATCTTCATCTTCTCGACGGCGCCGCTGGCGCTGTCGGGGCGCTCGGCGTGTGGGTGCCGGATCCGACTGCGGCGGTGATGGTGATCTCTGGTGCGGGGGCGCCGGGTGCTGGGGGAGTCTGGATAGTGTCCACCACTGGCGCTACCACGTCGTAGACAGCACCTCGGACGGACCGAACGGCCACCTGCACGCATTGCAGGTGGCCGTTCGGGTGCTGGTGAGGCTGAGGTCAGGCGAGGGTTGATTCGGTGGTTACGGCCACAGGTCGTCAGGGTCCAACCCCAAACGCCTGCACAGGTCCGCTTCGCCCTTGTTGACGCGGGGGACCAGGCCGCCCTTGACGGGCGCTGCGTCCACGATCGCGCACGTCATCGTCATCCCCTCCGTGGACTCGTCGGTCGTCCTGGCAGCGACATGGCGATCCGATCGGGCCACGATCTCGCAACGTCCATCGCGGGTCCAGATGTCGGCCCAGCTGTCGAGCATCTCGACAGCCTCCTCTGGAGTCCGGCACAGCCAAGCGGCCGGGGCCGAAGTTCCGGACGTGACCAGCACAGTCGTGAACCCGGAGCGCAGGTGCCGCCGCACCGCCTCGATGGTCGGCTCAACCGGCTCGAGATAGGCGCGCACAGCGCGACGTACCAGCTCCGCCCGGTTGATGCTCTCTTCACGGGAGCGCTCGTCGACACGGGCCAGTAGATCACCGAAACGGATGAGCGCGGCGCCACCGATCTCCGGTCGGCCCGGCCGCGGTCGCTCCCAATCCTCGGTCGCCTCCTCCAGCGCTGAATTCAGGTCGTCGTCGTCGACCTCGGTCGGCGTGCGCAGATCCTCGGGGTAGGTCATGAGCCAACTCCTCCATAGGGAATAAACGATATCGTTAATTATCCATGGAGCAAGAGGCGAACACAATAAGCGATATCGTTAATGTCGGTGGCGGCAAGCCCAGTACTGACATTCCGGCGACGTTCTGGGCGGTTCGCGTCCCATCGCATGTGCGGAAGTGGCGAACCGCAGGTCCCAGTGGGTGAGGCCCGCCAGATAGCTCGGGAAGCGACACTGGGGGTCAGAAACCCCACGGGCCGAGCGTGTCGAGATCTATGTGGGTTCGGGGTGGCGGTCCGCCGGTGGGGCGAAGCCAGCGCGCCGGGATCCGCAGCGTCCGCAGTTCTGGAAGTGCGACAGGCCAATCCCTGTCGTCGACGATCTGGCCGCGCACGCGATAGCGGCCATACGGCAGACCGAGCGCGGCGGCTTGCTCATCGGAGAGTTCCAGCTCGGCCCACGAACTCTCGGTGACCCGCAGCCCCTCGACCATCGGCGGATCACCAGCGGCGTCGACCGCGGTCACAGTCAGTCGGAACCGGCAGCCCGTCATCCACCACCACGACCACTCCGGCGTGCCGGGCTGGTCACGATACGGGTAGCGGCTCGTCGGCAGCCGGTACGGCACGAACACGAGGTATGTGCACCCGATCTCTATATCGCGGGCCCGCATACACCCAGCATGTCCACCACGCTCGCACTCGCACAAGATCCCGAGCTTTCGGCGCGCAGGCCTCGAATCCACGTGGGGCCGCGGAGCCAGGTGCGTGAACGCGACTACGACGAAGGCCCACCCGAACCGGATCGGGTGGGCCTTCGTCTCGTCAACGCGGTTTATGGGGCGAATGCGGCGCCCCGCTTGGGGTTACCAGCCCCGGCGGATCATGTCGGCCAGGATGCCGGCGTTCCACGACTGGCAGTGGCGGCCGCCGTCGATGTCACGCAGATCGACCACCTGTGCGCCCGGGATGCCCCGGACGCTGTTGACGCGCCAGGTGGTGCCGTCGAAGCGGATGTGCTGACCGAGGGTGTAGGTGGTGCCCATGGCGTCTCCCTGCTGCGCTCCGGGTGGTTGACCACCTCAGCGTAGCAGGCCGCTTGCGGGGTGGTCAACCACCCGATACGCTGGGCTTATGGCAAACCAGCACCGCTATCCGGTCCGGGGTCTGCGGGGCATCCCGCAGGACACATGGGACGCGCTCGAGCGGGCCGCCCGCGACGCCGGATCCGACCGCTCCACAGTCGTCCACGCGCTCATCCAACGCTGGCTGGACGACCCGATCGCCGTGCTCCCGGATGGCCCGGCGATTCGGGCGTGATGGGCAATTAGGGCGCGGGACAGCTAGCCCGTAAGTGCTGCGGGATCTGGGGCTGGCGCGCTCGCTGGCCACCGGTCGGCCTCGTGTTGAAAAGTCTTCGTAGCGTTGATGTTTCGGTATATCGTCGGATCGGCCGCTGTGGCGGGGCACGCTCATGGATCCTTCGGTCCGACCGCATCGACCCGCACGGTAGGCATGAGGCGGCGGCCACGGTAGACAGATTGCGATTCCACAGCGAGGACGCGACATGGCGCTCGGCGACAGACCCCGCGGGACACGCGCTCCCGTCTATCCCTTGCAGCCACGCGGACGCGACGCAGGCCCTGTGCGCTACACCGTGATCTTTCCGATGGTCGACGAGAACGGCGAAGACACCAGCGAAAGCGTGTGTTTCGTGGTCAATGCCGAAGCGCTGCCTCGCGTCAACGACTACCTCCACTTCGAAGTGGACGGCGCAGCGCTATCGCTGGTAGTCGAGTCCGTATCGCACTGTTTCTCCGCCGCGAAGAACGGTGCTCGTGCCTTCGAGTTTCTGGTAGGCGCCAACGCCGAAGCGCATAGTTACCGCCAGGTGCGGAGGCTTCAAGACCCTGCCCAGTTTCACCGCTGGATCGCCCAGTTCCCGATGCTCGAACCCGACTGAGAAGCCCTACTGGGCGGACTTGCTGACGGCTTTCTCGATCCGCCTGGCGTGCGCCATGAGCGCCGCCGCGAAGGCCTTCGCCTCCGCGGGATGCTTGTCGGCGCGCTTGGCCACCCGGTCGGCCAGAGAGGCGATTCGGCCGGTCTCGGCTTCGAACCAGGAATGTGGCTCGGCGTCGTCGTCGGCCGCTTCCTCAGTTGGGGCCTGGCCGGTCACCTGCGCCAAGACGGTTCGCGCAACCTCGGCGGCTGTTTCGCGGTTCCACTCGCTGCCCGGCGGGAGTTCGGCCAGGGTGGCCTCGGCGGCCTGGCGTACCAGTTCGCCGGTGATCTTCGGGCCTTTGCCGTTGGCGGCGGCGACCTGCTGGGCCAGCGCCAGGTACAGATCAGCGGCGGCCTGCTCGCTGTGGTGCTTGCTCAGCGGCACCAGCTCGCGCGCCTGACGCTCGTTGATTTTGTCTCCCATGGGAGACATAACGATGGGTTCGGCGATCGGGGCGGCCTCGATCAGCCGGTGCGCGTTGGCGCGGCGCATCCCCCACCGGTCCGATACGTAGTCGTCGAACGTGGCGTGTGTGGCCCGATACAGCCTCGCGTCCCGGATGACCCGCAGGGCCTTGCCTGCGATGTAGAACGCCACCCGGGCCACGTCCAGGGCGGCCTCACAGGCGGCCAGGTCGTCGCGCTCTTTTGCGGTGAGGTCCCCGGTGGCGTCGGGCTGCTCGTAGTGGTCGGGAATGATGCCCGCGAGCGACGCCGGTACAGGGGCCTGCGTGGGAGCGTGCGGGCCGGCCGCGACCTCGGCCGGGGTGGCCGGTTGCGCTGTGATGGTCTCTACTCCCGCCGCCTGCTGCCCTTTGGCGATGTCGCGACTCCATTCGGCGTCGCGCAGTGGGGACACCGGCGGCGTGGCCCCCTGCTCCAGGGTTTGGGGCTGCTGTGAGTCCGCGCCGCCTTTGTTCTTGCCGCCGAGCTTCCGAACGGGTGGGGGCATCAGGCACTCACTTCCTGTTCTGTTGCGGCCGAGTTCGTGCGGAACCGTGCCACCAGCTCGTCACCGACTTGCTTGTATTCGCCCAGGTCCTCCAGGGGGTTCTCCGCGCCATCGCCGATATCCCCGTCAGCGGCCTCGCGGTACCACTTCCAGTTGCTGATGTATGCCTGGAACACCCCGTACCCCGAGTCTTCGGCCCGCTTGCGGTACTTGCGGTATTCACTGGAGACGTTCTCGCCGTTCTTCATGGTGACCGGGCATTTGGTCATCAAAATGTGGACTTCGATCTCCCGCTCGGTATCGGCGGTGGCCTCCTCGCATGCCTTGTAGGTGGAGGGGATGCGCTTCATGTCGGCCCCGGTCGCGCCCGCCAGCATGATGAGATCGTCGCTGTAGGGAATCGCGCCCTTCAGGATGGCGTCGGATTCGCCGCCCACGTCGATGATGATCACGTCGTACTGGGCGGCGTTGTCGGCGATGCAGTCCGCGATGTGCCGCGAGGGGAAGTGGATCAGGTTGAACGGCACTTCGATCTCGGCGTTGCGCAGCAACCGGTACCAGGCGTAGCCCGTCTGCGACAGCGGATCGGCGTCCACGATCAGCACCCGCAGGTCGTGCACCTGGGCGAAGTAGGCGGCCAGGAAGAACGCCGAAGTTGTCTTGCCTACGCCACCTTTCAGGTTGCCGAGAGTGATGACGTACGGCTTCGGCAAGCGAAGTGAGGAGAGTGGAACGACGGTGTCGGTCACGGAAGATCCTCCCGGCGACGGGATGGTTGGCGGGCGATATGTGGGAGATTAGCGCACCAACGGTCTCACATGTGCATACCGGAGTAGCATTTGGGTATGGCGAGAAGGCGGCAGACCCGCAAAGTGACCGTGACCGTGCCCGAAGAGGTCGCGGCCACTCTCGACAACTGGCGCGACGGCGGGACGATCGAGTCGGTGAGCGCGTTCGTCGCCGAGTCGATCCAGGCAGCTGTCGATCGGCAGAAGTCCCTGGCCACCATCGAATCCGTCTACGGCGGCCGGCCGCCGTTGGAGATGATCAACCGCGGCCGCGAGCTTCTCGGCCTGCCGCCACTGTCGTCTGACGAGCACCCTGCTGCCGGCGCCGCATGAGCGCAACGGCCCTGTCCGGGGTCGTGCTCGACCTGGCCGCTGTGCGCGGCTGGTGCCGCCGCGACCCGTATCCCCACGCCATCACCTGGGCGACTGTCGAGTCGGGCAACACCATTGTCGTTCCCGCCGCCGTGCTGACCGCCGCCTACGCGCTGATTCCGTCCGACCAGCACGACATCCTCGCCGCCCTGGTGGGGATGCCACACACGCTGGTGGCCGCCTGCGACGAGGCCTCCGCCGGTGATATCGGCACCTTGCTGGCGGGGAAGTCGAACGCCGACGCATTGTTGTCGGCGGCGCACGCTGTGCGCGAATGCCTCTCGCGTCGCTGGCATGTCCTCACCGACCGCTCCGATGTACTGCTCGACATCGACTCGGGCACGCTGACCGACACCATCCCGTAGGACGAACCAGCGGCATGATGCGAGGCGAGGATATCCGGGCAGCCCGGAAAGCGAGGGGATGGTCGATCCCGATTCTCGTTGCGGCCCTGATCGAGGCCGCTGACCGCGACGGTGTTCACCTGATGACTCCGGCCTCGCTGAAGACGTCGGTGTCGCGGTGGGAGAACGGCCATGTCGTGCCCGACGACCTGTATTCCAGGCTGCTGGCGAAGGTGCTGCATTTGCCTTATGCCGGTGATCCGCTCGCTCGAGGGCGGGAGTACCAGCGCGACGTCGCCGCTGCGATCACCGTGCTCGACGGGTTGGCCGACAGTGACAGCGGCAATGATCCGGCACTGGTCACCGCGGGGGCGATCACCAGCATGGGCGCGTCCCAGGTCGTGACCGGGTACCTGTTCGCGCAATCGCCCACTTTGACCGTGGAGGCGGCCGGGCCGGTACACGGGGTCGCGATCGCCGCCCGGATCCGCGACACGGTCGCGGCGATGATGTCGATGGACTTCGCCCGGGGTGGTGGGCATGTGCGGCGCACGCTGCTGCAGTTCTTCCGCACCCAGGTCGTGCCCGAGCTGCACGCCGTGCATCCGCAGCGGGTGCGCCGCGAGATCTTCTCCGCGGCCGCCGAAGTCGTTCAGCTGCTGGGCTGGAGCGCCTACGACGCCGGACGGCACCCGGCCGCGATCAGATACTTCATCCAGGGCCTTCGCCTCGCCGAGGAAGCCGGGGACATGCGGATGGGCGCCCGGCTGCTGGCCAACCTGTCTCATCAGAGCAATTTCGTCCACCGCTTCGACGACGCGGTCATGTACGCCAGGGCGGCGCAGTCCGCTCTGCGGGGACACGGCACACCCAGTGTCGAGGCCATGTGCGTGATGATGGAGGCGCGCGGGCTGGCCAGCCTGTCCGATCGCAAGGGCACCGCGGCCGCGATCCACCGCGCCGAGCAACTCTTCGAACGCCGCCACGGCGACGAGCCGACCTGGATCGGCTACTACGACCCGGCCGAGCTCGCCGGCGACGCCAGCCACTGCTGGCGCGATCTGCAGCTCGTGCCCCAGACCCGCACGTTCGTCAGCGATGCCCTCACCGACGACACCCCACCCCGGACCCGGGCGTTCATCCAGATGGTCTCGGCCGAAGCATCGCTGGTCGCTGGTGACTGGGAGGACGCCGGAGCACTGGCCGCGGCCGCCGTCGTCAACGGCGGTGACCTGCGGTCGGCGAGATATCTGCAGTACTTGCACGACTTCTACAACCGGCTCCCCGCCGGCGGCTCACGTCATCCCGCGCTCCTGGAGTTCGTCGACCTCATGCACACCCACCATCCCGCGATCGTGGCGGTGCGTCGTTCGTGACCACCGATGATGCGCGGTACTCACACTCGTCACCTACGCACAACCGGCTCCTGCTGCTGGCTCTGGTTCAGGCGTGGGGCCACAAGTGCTACTGGTGCAAGACACCGACCACATTCCGGGGCCTGCAGATCGACCACATCGTCCCCCGCAATCCCGCCTCGGGCCCGGTCGGGGATCTGGGCCTCGGCGCCGACTTCGACGTGGACGCGGCGGCCAACCTCGCACCGATCTGCGGGCCCTGTAACCAAGAGAAGAACAACGACGAGTACTGGAATATCCCCCGAATCGCCTCCGTCATCAAGGCGGCCGCTGACGCCGTCCCGCGGGTCCAACGCCACCTCACAAGATTCCGCGCCAATGACAGCGTCGTTCGAGCGCTGCTCGCGGTGACCGCGGCCGACCTCGGCAACGACGAGGTCGCAGACTCGGTCGCGGAGTTCGGCGCGGTGATCCTGCCTGTCTTCCGGGAACGGTTCCCGCAGATCCTCGACGCACCGTACTGGCAGGACTACACCGAGCGGCGACCGGTCGTCGAGTTCGAAGGCCGGCGAGTCCAGCTGCCCGAGGAACGGTCGATGATCGAGTGGGACGTGACGTCACGGCGCGCACTGGTGATCCTCGAAGATGTCCTCGACACTCCCATCGTCTACGCGCTGGGCTGTGTGCGTGATGAGGTCCGCGAGCGCGTCGACGACGAGGTGGACCACTGGATCCGGTACGGCACTGCGAACCGCTTCCGCGACACGCAGGCGTGGCAGCAGCCGAGCTCGAATCCGATCGGGCTGTACGTCCGTGAGCTGCGATACGTCAACGGCGAGGTCCAGATAACCGGGGATCTGGAGGGCACGTTCACCGCCCACATCGAGGAGGACGTCGAGGACCGCGAATGGTGGGAACCGCACACGACGAGCAGGTACGCCGACTTCGACTTCTCCGGTGAGTTCTCCGCCACCTTCTCCCGGGAGGAGGGGATCACCGACGCCTCGGTCTACGTGTCCGAGCCGACCGAGAACCAGTGGCAGTACCTCGACGTTCTGCTCGAGGGCGACGCGGATGCCGACCAGCTCGGCGACTGAGCCTGCTGGCAGGTGGCCACGTAGCGCTTGCGGGGACCTTCAGAGACCACGCCAGGGCTCGGTTAGCCGGCCGGTGCGCAGCGTGCGGATCCGCTTGTCGTATTCGCTGCGGACGCGTGCGGAGTGATCGACGTTCTGCGACAACCAGCTGACCATCTTCACCTGCTGGATGGCTTGCAGGATCGGCCATCCGGACCAGGTGGTGATGTCGTAGCCGTAGCTACCCGCGAACGCGGCATAGTCCCGTTCGGCGAGCATCCCCATCGACGCTTCGGCTGCGGTCTTGGCCAGATCCCACTCCGCCGGCCCGAACGCGAACGCCTCGAGATCGATCAGCACCGCCTGGCCGTCGTCGGTGATCATGACGTTCTTCACGTGGGCATCGCCGTGCAGCGCGGTCACCGGCAGCTGGAAGGTCAGCGCCTCTAGTTCCTGCTCCAGTTCGCGTACTCGGTGCCGCAAGAAATCGGCGTCCGCGGCAGGGATCGGCGCGGTGGCCAGCCGCGCTGGAACGTGCCCGAATGCCTGCACGGCGGGGAGCGTCAGCCCGGCTGGCCGGTCGAGTTGGTGCAGCTGGTGCAGCAGCTCGCCGAGGATGCCGGTTTCGTGGAGGTCGGCTGCTCGCCCTGGGATCAAACGCCAGAACGTGACGGGGTGTCCGTCGATCTCGATGGGCTGGCTTCGGTCACCGATGCTGTAGGTCTGTGCGGCGGGGAATCGCTGGGCAGCAAGCCAGTTCGCGACCGTGACCTCCTTGGAGGCGTCGTCCCAATGCTGCAGGTTGCGTGCGATGCGGACAACGACCGGCGCTGCGGCCAGCTGGTAGAGCATGTTCTCTCCCAGTCGAAGCATGACCGCATCGGCGGGATCCAGCCCGGCTGCCCGGCACGCTGAGATCAGCACTTTGTCAACCATGTCGGGCAGGAACGCGGATGCCGATGAGCGAGCCACGACGTCCAGGCTAGGGGACAGGCTTGAGGCTGCCGACTGCCGGATCACTGCGGCCGGTGCGCTCCTGGGAGGGGCTCGAGGCGGCGCAGGACGGTCTTCACCTGGGCTTGGATCGGCTCGTCATCGAGGTTGTTGCCGATGACGGTGTGGGGCCAGGCCGGAGCGAACTGGGCGTCGACGCCGGCGAGGTATTGATCCCAGTGGCCCAACTTCCACGTGTCTTTGGCGGCCGCGCGTCGCTCGAGGTGAGACCGCATCACCTCGGTGCTGCAGGAAACCCAGATCACCGACATGTCGGCTCCCTGTTCGGCGAGCCAGGCGGCTTGGCGCTCGAACCAGGCGCGGTTGGCGAACTGCTCGAGAAACGGCGCGATGGCGATGACGCTCACCCCGTAGGCGATGTTCTCGCTCACCGCGGCCGCCAAACACTGGTACTCGGCAGGCTCGACGACATCGCGGTAGAGCGCGGATTCTCGATCGGCGATCGTGCTACCGAGCTGGACGAGTGCTGCGTCCACCACGCTGCGGGTGAGTACTTCTTTGTCGAGGATCGCCCACTTGGTCTCTCGCGCCAGAACCCGGCCGACCTCCGTTTTCCCGCTTCCGGCATAGCCACCGATGTACACGACTCGTGGCTGCGGCGTCCGCGGCCGGTCACCAGCTGCCCCGGCGCGGTCGGCGACCACACGCCCTGATCGCGGGCGGGTACTGATGAGCCCCTCGTGCCCGAGCTGCTCCATCGCCTGGTTGACCGTCCCGAGGCTGACTCCCCATTTCTCGGCGAGCGCACGGGAAGACGGCAGCTTCTCGCCAGGCCGAAGCCGACCGGACTCGATCTCGGTCCTGAGCTCACGCGCGATCTGCCACCGCCGGGCCTCGCTACTGGTCGATTCAGTCATCCCGGCTGAGCCCTCTCTGATCTGCGCTTGTGAGGCAACCAAACGCTATCAGTCCGTGTGAATCAGCGGGCGATAGCGCAGATCGGGGGGTTTGTACCAACAGTCAGGGGGATGTTCAAGGGTTACATCTGAATAGATCAGTTGATACCATCTGAACATAATGTGACCCGGATCTCCCCCTTGGAGGGGTGCTCGATGAATTTGCGAACTCGACCCGAAGTGCTCTGGAAACCGGGCGAATCATCCCCCGAGCCGGGACATGTGCGGACAAACGGCAGCGGCTCGAACGTCGTCGACTCGAACGCTCTGCGCTCTCAACTGATCAATTCAGATCGCTGGGCAGTGGGTGAACTCGCGGTGCGCTGCCGCCGGGTCGGCGCCACCGCCGCACGGGTTGTTAACCCTTGCCAACTCCCGACACGCCGCCGCGCAGGAAGACGGTGAGGACATGGCTCCGAAACGTTCCTCCGCATCGAGATCTTCACGCCGCGCCGCCAAGTCGTCGCGCTGCAAGACGGTGTTCATGCTGGTCGGCGTCCCGGTCGGGTTGGGGATCTGCACTCGTCCGATGTGGCCGGCGGACTGGGCTGATCGGGTTGTGGAGGTCGTGGTGCCGCCCGCGATCGGGGTAGCGGTGGTGGCGGCGTCGGTCGCGATGCTGGTGCTGGCGCTGCGGGCCTCGAGCGGCGGCGGTATGCGGCGGCGCCGATGGGCGCGTGCGGTCGAAACGGCCGGCCTCACCCGGAACCTCCTCGGTGAGCAGTTGGTGCCGCGGTTGATCTCGACGCGCCGCGAGGGCGGTGAGGTCGTGTTGCGGGTGCGGATGCTGACCAGCCAGACCCCGCAGGACTGGGACCGCCGCGCGCAGCGCCTGGCGCGGGAGCTCGGTGCCGGCAAGGCCCGGGTCGCCTGGACCCCGGATCGGATCGAAGAGATCGAGCTGCGGCTGACCCGGAAGCAGGCCGCGTGATGGCGCGGCTCATGTCGGTCAGCCTGACCGAACCCCAAGTGGTCGCCCGGCAAAAGACTGTGACGCGGCGGATGGGCTGGCGCATGGCGCGCGTCGGTGACCAGCTCACGCTGTGCCGGAAGGTGATGGGCCGCAAGGCCGGTGAACCGCTGGTGCGCATCGCGCAGGTCGAGATCACCGCGATCAGCCGCGAACCGCTGGCCGCGATCAGCCAGGCCGATCTCGTGGCCGAGGGCTTCCCGGACATGACGCCGGAGGAGTTCGTCACCTTCTTCTGCGCCACCCACCGGGGCTGCCGCCCGGACAGCCTCGTTACCCGAATCCAATGGCGGTACCTCACCGCCACTGACACCACCGAGGAAGTGGCTTGAGATGGACATCGAACCAGAGCTCATCGCTCCCGTCGCCCTGCTGGGGACCGGGATCGGATTCATGACGATCGCGACCGTGTACAAGACGGCTGAAAACCTGGGTGTGCCTGGGTCGGTCGGTGTCGCGCCGCTGCTGGCCGGGGCGGGTGCGCTCGGCGCGCGGGCCGTGTGGTCGCGGTGGTCGGCGAAGACACAGGTGACCCGCGCCGAGCGGGATGCTGCCCGGGAGTGGGCGGACTGGGTCACCGAATTCCCCGAAGACGTCCAGGAGACGGTGCAGATCCTGTCCACCCCATGGGATGCGGTGAAGAAGTGGGCCGCACTGGGTTTGGGACGGCTGCCCGTTCCCGCGAACGGCGATCCGGGGGAGTGGCCGCAGCTGATGCCGTCGCAGAGCTCCTACCCGCCCGACCGCGGCATCCAGTCCGTGCCGGTGGGGTTGCGGCTGCGGCTGCGCATGAGCGACGGCCAGGAGCGTCGCCACTACGAGGAGAAGCTCAAGCGCATCGCAGTCGCCCTCGACGCTGACGCCGCGCGCGTGGTCGCCTCCCGCGGCCGTGTGATCTGCCTGGACCTGCGCTACTTCGACCCGATCAAGGACCTGGTCCCTGTGCCGGTCCCCGCCGAGCCGGTCGACCTGAAGAAACTCAACCCCGGCATGCGCGAAGACGGCGAGCACTGGCTCGTGCCGCTGTTCGAACGCAACATCCTCGGCGTCGGCCTGCCCGGCTCCGGCAAGTCCGGGTTCGTGGCGTCGCTGCTGATGGCGACCGCTCCCGCCGCCCGGGACGGCCTGCTCGTGAACTTGATGATCGACATGAAGTTCGGTGTCGAGGCCGCTCGGATGAAGGGCCTGCTGCACCGCACCGCGACCGACGCGGTCTCGGCCGAGCAGATGCTGGATTGGCTGCGCTGGACGGTGATCGAGGACCGTGGCCGCGAGATGGAGGCCATGGGCCTGTCCAAGCACGTCATCACCGCCGGCGCCCCGATGTATCACCTGATCATCGACGAGATCGCCGAGCTGCTCGACGACCCGAAGACCCGCACCGCCTTCCTGCGGCTGCTGGTGTCGATCGCCCGGCTGGGGCGCGCGATCGGCGTCTCCATCTCCGGGTACACGCAGCTGGCGAACAAGAAGATCCTCGACATGCTGCGGGATCTGTTCCAGATCCGGATCGGCATGCGCCTGAGCTCGCCGGAGCAGATGGTCATGGTCTACGGCGATCACCACGCCGCCGAGCGTGGCGCCGACAACACCAACATCCCCGACCAGGGCAGCGCCGGCATCGCCTACGTCTTCGACGACTCCAGCTCCCAGATCGTGCGCGTGCGCGCCTATTTCGTCTCCGACGAGAACCTGGCCTGGGCCGCGCAGACCTACCCGCCCTACCCGCACCCGCATGTGCAGGAAGCCGCCGAGGCCGCCACCACGATCAGCGGGAAGCTCGCCGCGGGGGGCAAGCCGGTGGTGTCGATCGACTCCGCGCGTCGCCGCCGCGGTGATGGCGAGATCCCCAACGTCACGGGGTTGCTGGCCGAGATAGACGCCGAGGCCGAGGAGCTGAGCAAGAAGATCGGTGACGCCCTGGCCGAGGACCAGCAGCGCGAGGAGCGCGAGGGCGCCGACGAGCCGCTCGACGGCATCGACTTCGACGAGCTCGGCGACGACAACCGCAGCGACGACACCGACGACGACATCGACGCTGCCGACGAATTCGCCTGAAACCCAGGCATCTGGACCGTTAACAGTCTAAACTGTTAAATATCGGTTCCGCCTTGAACTCCCACCCCCACAACGGGTGGGCGACAGAGAAAACACCAGTTCAGGAAGGCAAATCATGACCCTCACCTTCGATCTCGCCCGCACTCTGCTCGCGCCGCCGACCGCCGCCGAGCAGGCCCTGATCGACACCCTGACCGCCATCTCGTCGGTCACCCACCAGTACGCGATCAAACTGCCCAACGGCCGCTGGTGGCGCAAGCTGTCCACCCGCCTCGCCTCCCCGAACCACACCACCCCGACCGTCTTCCACGACCGTGCCCGCGCGGCCGACGAGATGTTCGACGTAATCGGCCAGGCAGTCGGCGACTACGGCGTGCGGCCCGAGGACTACACCCCGCAGCTGATGGCCCGCGAGGTCCTCATCCGCGGCAACGAGATCAGCACCGGGCCGTGGTACCCGGTCGAAACGGTGCGGTGAGCGCCATGACGATCCTGCACCCGTTCCGCCGTCACCGTGACGACGAGGTCGCCGACCTGCGCCGCCAGGTGCGCATGCTCACCGCGCTCGTCGACGACGTCATCGACGCCTGGACCAGCATGCACGCCAACACCCTCACCAGCGACAACGGCGGCCGTAGCGGCGCGCTCGTCATCACCGGACCGATCCACGGCCAGGACATGACGATCACGACCTGGTCGTGCGAGGACACCGGCCGCGGGCTGAGCGTCGACCAGGCCAAGGCCATCACCCGCCAGCACCTGGAATGCCCCGGCGACAACCCCCGGATCTGCCGGATCAAAGCCGCCGCCATGGCACTGCTCATCGACGAAGGCGTGCTCGTACCGGCACGCAACTACTCCACCTTCTGAACAAAAAGGGACGCCCCAGCCAGCGTGAACCTGGCTGGGACGTCCCCCTCAGATCATCACAGACAGGCCGCCCCAATGCGAACCACCACCCCACCTTCGCCGACCACGGACGCTCACTCACTCGACATCAGCGACCACCGATCCGACGACATGAACAGTGCGCCGGCGTCGGCGGCCGCGAGCGCGGGCACCGAGGTCGCACTCGCCGAGAAGATCGCCGCCAGCGCCCGGCAGCTGCTGACACTGCTGGCCGACCTCGACGACCCCGAAACCCTGATCCAGAAGGCGACCCGACTCGACTGCGCCGGCAGCGCCCTCTACCTCGAGGTGCTCGACACCAGCGACCTGCCCATCACCCCGCAGACCCTGATCGCCGCCGTGCGCGAGCGCCTGCCCGAGCAGCTGCGCGGCCTCGTCGGCACCGGCCGCGTTCCCCGCTGACCCGCGCAGCGACCACCACATCTCACGAATTCGAAAGGCCCACACAGTCATGACCATCACCGATCTCGACGCCGCGGCCCCCAGCACCGACTGGCGCAATCAGGCGGCCTGCGCCGGACACCCCGATCCCGACCTGTGGTTCCCGATCTCCTCGGACGACCCCGCCACCGAAGCCAAAAGGATCTGCGCGGGCTGCCCGGTCCGCGAGGTCTGCGGCATGATCGCGGTCCGCACCAACGAGCAGTACGCCGTCGCCGGCGGATACCGCACCTCCAATCCCGACGAGCGCGCCGAGCTGCAGGCATGGCTGGGATTCGGCCGCTCCCCGGCGTACAGGGTCCGCTGCACCGAGTGCGACACGGTGTTCACCACCCGCACCAAGTTCAACACCTGCGAGGACTGCAGGGGCCTCATGCCAGTCGCCGACGTTCGCCGCCACATCAACGACCTGATGGACGCCGGACGCAGCGCACGCAGCATCGCCGCCAGCGCCGGTGTCGGGTTCTCCACGATCTGCAAGCTCGCCGACAGCGAGGACGGCTGGCAGCACGTGCACAAGACGCTCGCCCGCCGCATTCTCGCCATCACCCTCGACGACGCGGACGACGCGGAGGCCGTGGCATGAACACCAGCATCGACGGCGCCGCGCCGCAAGAGCTGATCGTGGCCTGCCCAGAGTCCACCACGCTGCCCGCGCTCGCGGCCGCCGACGCCGGCGCACTGTTCACCGCCGCCCTGCACCTGGCCGCCGCCATCGAGGCAGGCTCGATCAGTCGAGCACTGGAGGCCGCACACCGCGCCCACAGCGCCGCCTCCGACCTCGCCACCGCGCTCAACGACATCGAAAACGCCGGTGACGACGAGGATCTCGCGTTCGACCTGCTCGACTTCCAGCGCCGCATCGCCCACCAGCTCGACACCGCTGTCGCGGCATTCGACACCAGCACGGAGGTCCTGCCGTGAGTGCCAACCAGGAACCCCTCGATCACGTACTCCGGCCGTCGTTGCCGTGGCGTGACGAGGAGCTGACCGAGTGCGGACGCCCCGCTGTCGATGTGGCGTCAGCGATCACCGCGGACGATTTGACGGCGCGGGTCAAACGAATCGGTCAGCAACGCACCGCCTTCACGGTGTGCATGACGTGCGCTGGCCGAGTGGAGTATTCGAGCACGTGGGAGCGGTACCCGATCGCTGTGCTCGAGCGGGAGCTCCAACGCGCCGGCATCCATCCGCCGGGGCTGAGCCGCAGCACAAAACCGGAGGCCGCTCGGATGACAGCCGAGTTGCGGGCCATCGCGGCGTTGATCGAGGCGCACCG
Organism: Nocardia amamiensis; assembly: GCF_015477605.1. GTDB lineage: Bacteria > Actinomycetota > Actinomycetes > Mycobacteriales > Mycobacteriaceae > Nocardia > Nocardia amamiensis_A. The sequence continues at coordinate 27,892 of NZ_JADLQX010000040.1, read as the reverse complement.
TGAGGAGTTCGACGGCTACCTGTCCGGGCTGGACAAGACGGTCGACCTCGGCGCTCGGCGTCGTCGCCGCGCCGGAGGTGGTCGGTGATGGCCTACTCGCCCCGCGTCGAGCAGCTGTTCGCCCGCAGCCGTGCCGAACTCGGCCTGGGCGGCCACCGATCGACCCCGAAGCTCGGCGAGATCAGCATCGCTGTCGTCGACCACGGTGACCGCTACATCCTCACCGACTCCCACCCCGATGGGATGCGCGTGCACATCCGCAGACCGGCGACGGTCGAGGCCGTCAACGACGCCATCCGCGAGGCCATCGCCCACAACAGCGACTGGATCGCCGACGCACTGACCACGAACCTTCCCATCGACGAAGAGACCGAGACCGATCATGACCTCTGACACCACCGCTACCGCGGTCCTGGACCGATCCGACTCCCTCGATACCTCATACGCCGACGCGTCGGTGCCGGAGGTCTACATCTCGGCGATCTCGGTGGCCGAGATGTTCGTCGACGCCAGCTATCAGCGCGAGCTCGACAAGCCCCGGGCCCGCACCATGGCCAAGACGTGGGATCGCCGCCTGGTCGGCGTCCTCGACGTCGCTGATCGCGGCCCTGGATCCCTGGCCCGCTACGCGGTGATCAACGGTCAGCACCGCGCCGCAGCCGCCCGTCTGATCGACCCGGACATGGCACTCGTCGCCAACGTCCACACCGGTCTGACCGTGGCAGACGAGGCTCGGCTGTTCCACGAAATCGACGCCAAGACGCGGCGATTGACCACGTGGGACCGGTGGCGCTCGCGCCGCGCGGCCGCGGACCCGACCGTCGCCGCGATCGAGGAAATCGTCGGCGAGGTTGGGCTGACCGTCGCCGAGGCCGCCAAGGACGGCGTCATCCGCTGCACCAGCACCCTCGAGCGGATCCACCGCAGCGGCGGAAAGCTGCTGCTGGGCAACACATTGCGGCTGATCGTCGACGTCTGGGGACACCGCCTCGACGCCGTCGACGCCCCGCTGGTCGCCGGCGTGGCCCTCATTCTGCGTAGCTACGAGCAGCAACTCGACCACGACCGCTTCAGCGAGGTCCTCGTCGACCTCGCACCGCGGCAGGTCAAGGCCCGCGCGATGGCGCTGAAGGAGACCGAGAAAGGCCAGAACGGTGCGCTCGTCGCTCTGGTGATGATCGGCGCCTACAACTCCTCGCGCGGCCCGAAGCTCAACCGCGACGAACTGCGCCGCTGACTTCCCACTTCCGTCTCGTCCAGGGAATCCGCACCCAGGGAGGAATCCATGAAATCACTGCACCGCCAACGTCATTCGCGTATGGCGACGGCGGCCGCGCCCACCCAGCAGCAACACCAGCTGCAGCTGTCGCCGCGAGAGACCGACGCCACCGGCCGTCAGCTGTTCAGCGGGTCGTGCAGCTGCGGCGAGATGACACCGACCCCGAGTTGGGGGACCGACGAAATTCACCACGCGCACACCCTCCACACGCAGATGCACACCGCCTTGCTCGAGCTGCGCCGCATCAACGGCCACGCCGAGCAGTACAGGAAGGAAAACAACCGATGATCGCGATGTACCGGTACCGGCGCTGGGTGCGGCGCGAGGCCGCCGCCGCGCGCCGCGAACCCGACACCATGGCCCGCCACGCCCAGACCGAGGCCCTCGAGCCCGGATCCCTGCGTTCTGTCACCCTCCGCGACCGCGTCGGCGGCCCCTGGTGGTTGTTCGGCGCATGGGGGCCGCTGCGCACCGTCGATATCTCCACCGGCTGCCCCCGCTGCGGCGAACCCCGCGGCGTCCCGCGCTGGCGAGGCCGCGTCCAGACCTGGACCAACCCCTGCGGGCACCGCGACCGGCCGCGGGTGGTCATCACCGAGGCCGACCAGATCATCCTCGGCGCCCGCGTCGACGCCAACGTCCAGCGCATCCTCGCGCAGTGGCCGACGGCATCATGACCCTGACCAGCATCGGCGGCCACCATTCGACCCGCGCCGGGTCGAATATGTGGCTCACCCCGCCGGGGATCCTCACAGCGCTCGGCCCTTTCGACCTCGACCCGTGCGCAGCCATCGACCGGCCATGGGACACCGCGCGCCAGCACATCGCCCCACCGGACGACGGCCTCGCCGCCGAATGGACAGGTCGGGTCTGGCTGAACCCGCCCTACGCCGCCGTCGACCGCTGGCTGTCCAAGCTCGCCGAGCACGGCCAAGGAACCGCCATCGTGTTCGCGCGCACCGAGACCCGCTGGTTCATCAACACCGTGTGGGAACGCGCGACCGCCGTGTTGTTCCTGCACGGACGCCTGCACTTCTACCTGCCCGACGGATCCCGAGCAGCCGGAAACGCCGGCGCGCCATCGTGCCTGGTTGCCTACGGCGCCCTCGATGCCGCCAGGTTGGCGACCTGCGGTGTGGCGGGCAGGTTCGTCCGGCTGAGGGAGGCGTCATAAGCCTGCAGACGAACATCGAGCGATTCGCCACACCGGCGCGCGGCCGCCGCCGCATAAATCCCCCAACCCCGGAAGAAAACACCCAATCCAGGAGGAAGAAATGGCTCTGATCAGTCTCGAGATCCGGTGGAGCGACGGTTCCCCGATCACCATCACCGCCGAGCAGGTGACCGCGCATTTCGCGATCGCGCCCACGCTCACCGCCCGCCAGGACGGCACTCTCACCTTCGCCGACCACGGCCGCTCGCTGACCCATATCCCCACCGGGCTGCTGGTCACGCGCTCCGGATGGCTGGACCTGCGCCGCTACGCCACCGAGCTGGAGAAATTGCCCATCGACTGGGCCGTGCTCACCCACGCCTCCGAGCTGTCCGCCGAGCAGGCCCAGCAGGTCCGAGCGGTCAGCAGCCGTTTGATGGCGGAGGACGACACCCACTGGCCGTGGCCGGAATGGGCGGGCGACGAATCCCAGCCCGCGCTCTCACTTCTGGCCACCGAGATCGACCAGGAGCTCAAGTTCACCGACCAGTACGACTTCATCACCACAGTGACGAAGTCCCTGCGCACCGACCACCCCGATCTGGCCCGCACCGTCGATGATCATCTGCGGGGAGCGCTCATCGGCCGTCACGTCACCGCATACGGCCTGATCTACCTTCTGTCGGTCCTGCACCGCGTCGACCCGGCCGCGGCCGACCGCGCCGCCCGCAACCTCGTCGGCGCATGGGAGGACGGCAGCTCGATGGACGAGTGGCTGTTCCAGTGGCGCACCGAGATCGCCGAAGGTGTTCCGCTGACCCTGCACGAGTTCCCCGACCTCCCGCTGCTCGAGAAGACGGCCAGCTGATGCGCAGGATCACCACGCTGAGGTGCCTGTGCGGCGCACAACTCGACGAAGTCGACACCGACACCGGAATCGCGATCGCCTGCCGCGACTGCGGAAGCGCCGAGGCCTGGCCTGAACACATCACCGACATCACCGACATCATCGACCTCGATCGGACCGAATCATGACCACCGTCAAAGTCGGCACCGCCGACTTCCGTCACGCCCTCAACGCTGTGCGCGTGCACGCCTGCACCGACAGCGAGATCCCGCCCATCCACCGCATTCGACTCGCCGTCGACCGGCAGAACATCGTTGTCACGGCGACCGACATGTTCACCGCCGGCCTGGCCATCGCGTCGGTCTTGGACAGCGCCGACGAACCCGGGCAGTACCCGTGCACCGTCGACATCGCACCCTCCGACATCAAGAACATCCTGCAGATCTTCACTGCGGGCAAGGAGAAGAGCGACACCCCGGAATTCGAGCTGCGCCTGGACATCACGAAGGACCGGATCACCATCACCGACTGCTCTGGCCTGATCGACGGACACGCACTCACCGTGCCGCGTATGCCCACCGATGGCGGCACCCTCTGCACCATCCCCGGACTCATCGCCCGCCAGCACGGCAGCGATGCCACGCTGCTCACGGACATGTCGGTCGGTGGTGAGATGATGGCGCGCTTCAGCGCCGCGTCCAACGCCTACGGCCAGGCACTCGAGGTCGAGGCGCACTCGGCCAGCCGCGCCCTGCTGATCCGCTGCGGAGAAAGCTTTCTCGGCCTGATGATGCCGCGACAGCTCCTCGACCGCGACCTCGACGACCGCCGGGAATGGTCCGCCGGATGGAGCCGCCGCCTGCCCGACATCGTCGCCGCGGCCGAGGCCGAGCGCATCGAGCAACACGCCCAGGTCGACATCGTCGACCTCGACGCCGACGAGATCGGCGACGACCGCGACATGTTCCTGCGTGCGGTCGATCTCGTGGTCCGGTCGCAGTTCGGTTCGGCGGCGATGCTGCAACGCCGGATGCGGATCGGATTCGCCAAGGCCGCACGCCTGCTGGAGCTGATGGAGCAGGCCGGCATCGTCGGTCCGGCCGACGGGTCGAAAGCGCGCGCTGTGCATGTGCGCGCCGAAGACCTAGATTCGCTGCTGGCCGACCTGCGTGCCAGCGAACAGGACGACGACCACGAGGGCGAGAACCGCTGATGACCAGCACCAATTGCCCGCCTGTCGTGACGACGCTGTGTGGCAGCATGCGATTCTTCGACCTGATGCTGGCGACCGCTGCCGAACTCACTGGCCGCGGGGAGATCGTGCTCGCCCCATTCGTCGTCGTCGACGCCGGCGATCAGGACAGCACCGCCAAGGCCGCGCTCGACGAGTTGCACCGCCGCAAGATCGACCTCGCCGACCGCATCGTCGTCGTCACCGACCACACCCGGTACCACGGCGAATCCACCCGCGCCGAAATCGCCTACGCCACCGAGCACGGCAAGCCCGTCGACTGGGCAATCCACCACGTTGTGGAGACCACGCCCGAAGCGGCGGGTGCGCGATGACTTCCACGAGCATCGAGTGGACTGAGGTCACCTGGAATCCGACAACCGGGTGCGACCGGATCTCACCTGGCTGCAGCCGCTGTTACGCCCTGGCGATGGCCAAGCGGCTCAAGGCGATGGGTTCATCGAAGTACCAGACCGATGGCGACCCGCGCACGTCCGGCCCAGGTTTCGGTGTCGCGGTCCACCAAGACGTGCTGGGGGAGCCGCTGCGGTGGCGCCGACCTCGCATGGTGTTCGTCAACAGCATGTCCGATCTCGGGCACGCCCGGATCGACCGTGGGTTCGTCGAGTCGGTGTTCGCGGTCATGGGCACGGCGCAGCAACACACGTTCCAGGTGTTGACCAAGCGCCCGCGCCGGTTGGCGAAGCTGCTGTCGGATCCCGCGATTCGTGAGCGGATCGCGCAGTCGATGGGGTTCGAGGACGGCAACGACGGTGACCACGTCGCCGACTGGCTGGCCGTCAACGCGCCCTGGCCACTGTCGAACGTCTGGATCGGCACCTCGATCGAGTCGGACGAGTACTGCTGGCGCGCCGACGATCTCCGGGCGACGCCGGCCGCGGTGCGGTTCCTGTCGCTGGAGCCGCTGCTGGGCCCGCTGCCGAGCCTGAACCTCGACGGCATCGACTGGGTCATCGTCGGCGGCGAGAGCGGACCCGGGTTCACGCCGCTGGATCTGGACTGGGCCCGCGACATCCGCGACCGCTGCCAGGAGCGGAGCATCCCGTTCTTCTTCAAGCAGGTCGGCGGCATCAGGCCGAAGTCGGGCGGGCGGCTGCTCGATGGCCGGATCTGGGACGAGATGCCCAGTCGCTGATGGGATTTCAGGAGTCCGCAGCGGCGTGAACCCGCTGCGGACCCCGGCTTCGACGAAACACACCCACCAATATCTAGACGTCTAACAGTCTAAACTGTTAGATTTGTTTTGGCGGGACGGACATCGTGAACATGCCCGATCCGCCCCCATCACCCCCAACGGAAAGGGCCGCCCCGATGCAGGACCCCACCAACGTCGAGTTGACTCCAGAATTCCTCGCGCGCAACCGGAAGCTGGTCGCGCAGGCCCCGGCCATGATCAAACGCAACCGCGAGCTGATCGACCAGCTGCTTGCCGTGGAGCAGCGCCAAGCCCGGCAGCGGCAGGAGCGCGAACGCGAACGCGACCAGGCACGTAGTCGAGGCCGTCAGCGATGACCGACACCAACCTCACCGCCGCCATCACCACCCAGGCCGTCGCCCTGGTAGACGCGGTTCTGTCCCTGGCCCTGGGCGCGACCTCGATGCCCGGCAGCTCCATGTGGAGCTCCATGCGCGACTACGTCGAGGGCGCCGCCGGAGCGGCCGCCGAGCTCGACGAGCTGATCGACATCCAGACCCAGGGCGGAGGAGGCCCCGCCGAGGAGGGCTACACGCCCGCCGACCCGGCGGCGGTCGCGGCTGCTGTCCGTTCGCACATCCTGGCCCGCCTCGCCGAGCGCGGCCTGACCGCCGCCTGACCACAGACCCCGGTGCCGCTCGGCTGCACAAGTCGGGCGGCACCGGACACCAACCCGAAAGAGGCGAACCATGACCGCGAAATACGTTCTGAGCATTACCCCCACGGAGCAGGGGTACGCGACCAACCCGGCCTGGAAGTTGGGAACCTCGATCAGCGTCTACAGCCGCGAGGAGCTGGAGAGGCGACTGGCCGCCGCGAAGGTGGCGGAGCGCGCCGGTGAAATCTCCGCCGTCAGCGTCCGCGAACTCACCCACGCTGAGCAGCTCGAAGCCGAGCGCTGCCGCCGCCTGTATGTGCGGCGGCAGCAAGAACGTGCTCGCGCGCAGCAGCGCGGCCACAGCCGCGAGCGGTGACCCACAACGCAGCTCGAGAAGGAGAGACCACCATGCCCATCACCAGTCAGGATCTTGTCGCCAACCGCCTCGAGGCGGTGGTGCGCGCCGCCCAGGCACGCATCGATCGCTACCACGCTCCCGAGGCTCCCGACTGGGAGACAGAACCGGCGCTGGCCGTGCAGGATCTGGCCGAGATCCTGCGTGGCATCCGATTCACACCGGCGTTCCCGTCGCTGGGGCGGTTCGTCGACGGCTTTCTCGCTGAGCGCCACGCACGTCAGGTCACCGACATCAGCGAGGTTGTGTGGTGCCCGGAGTGGTGGCAGCACGCCGAGGCGCTCTGGAAATTCGGCCTGTTGTGGGAGGGCTACGAGTATGTCCGAGCCACCGGTGGCCCGCTGGAGATGAGCGATTTCGCACTCCACCACGTCGACCCGCACATGCGGGAGATGTTCGACCCGAGGGGGCCATTCAAATTTTGCAGCGTCCGCAACGGGCACAAAGACATTCTCAAGCCACTGCCCAGCCGCATCGACAAAGCCCCGGACGGGCTTTTCGCCGGTCCCCCGACCGCCACCGCCACGCTCACCGTGGCCTGAAGATAAGGAAACCAGTCATGGATCATGAGAAATTCATGCGAGGGCATGAGAAGCGGATGGCCCGCATCGATGCTCGCCTGGAGCGCATCGCCGAGCTCGCCAAGGAGGCGAAGGCCAAGCGGCTGGCGCGCGACGAATGGTACCGAGCTCTGCGGGTGAGCCAAGGGCGGTCACCTGAGCCCCGCATACCGGAAATCAGCCCCCGCGAGCGATAAGGCGGACCCGGTTACCACTACTGAAGGATTCAAAATGACTGCCACTACCGACTATCCGTACGTCACCACCGTGCACCGTCCCGGACTGCCGGATGTGCACCTCGGATTCGTGTTCGCGCACCAGGCCGAGCATGCAACCTGGTCGCTCACCAGCGACTTCGTCAACACCGCGCACGTGCAGGGAACCACCGTCACCTGGTCACCGACCCCTGACGGTGTGTCGGTGCTGCCCCCGGTGCCGACCGACCCCTACGCGCTGGCCGAGTTGATCGCGGCAGAAGACGATGACCAGCCGAGAGAGCACACGTTTCCCGATCTGTTCTCGCGGCTGAAGGCGCAGCAGGGCTACGACTCGGCGGCGCAGATCTGGCGCACCGCCTGCTACCAGCTGGAAGGCGACGAATCCGAGCAGGACTGACCAATGCCCTTCCCGGCAAATGCGATTCAACGCACTTCGAACCGCCGCCCCCAGCGGCATGAGGAAAGAAAAGAAGCAATGTCCAGACGCCGACACTCCAAAGACATCGCCATGCCAGGCGAGGCGCTCGCTCCGGAGCTCGCGCACCACCAGTCCGGTCCGGTGAAGCCGAACCCCCTGTGCCCGCTGTGTGCGCCGAGCTGGCCGCCCGCCCGACGTGCGCGCCGGATCCGCATTCGCCCGACCACCGCGGCCGCTGTCGCTGTCGTCGGCGCGGCGGCCGGGTATGCACTCGGCTACACCCACGGCTGGAATGCCTTCTGACGATGGCATGAACCGCTTGACCAGAACATCTCCTCAACTCGAAAGGTCTTCCGTGTCATCCATTGCCGCTTCTCCCCTGGTCTTCGTCGACATCGAGACCACCCATACCGATCCGGGTCTGCGCCGGCCGTGGGAGATCGCGCTGATCCGCCGTGAACCCAACGGCTGGCAGAAGCAGATCACGATCCTGATCGAAGACGTAGACCTGTCCCACGCCGATCCCCGCGCGCTCGATGTTGGGCGCTTCTATGAGCGGCACCCGCAGTACGCGCCGATTCCTCCGCTGGTGCGTGACACCCCGCCGTCGTCGATCACCTGCACCGGAGAAGATGACGTCTTCTACCTGACGGAGGCCGCCGCAGCCGCCGTCGTCGACGACTGGACCGCTCCCAGCGCCAACGGGCGAGCCCGGTTCGCGGGCTACAACGTCTGGTTCGACGCGGACACCCTGGACGCGATGCTGCGCCGTCATCGGCGGCTGCCGCGGTGGGACTACCACCTGATCGACGTGGGCAACATGGCCGCAGGCCGCCTTGGCATCGCCGAGCCGATGCGCAGCTACGAGCTGTCCCGCGCGACCGGCGCCGAACCCCCGAGCGAAGCCGAGCAACACACCGCACTCGGCGACGCCCGATGGGTGATGCGGTGGTGGGACCAACTCACCTCCCCCGTTCCCGACGATCACGGATCAACGGCAACCGAGCACGTCGCATGGGAGGCGGCCACCCACTGACCGCGCCCTGCCGTTCCTGTCGGTGTCCCGAGAGAGGATCACCGCGAGCGAGGACGGCCGCCAACCCCCGAAACGACAGAGAGACAACGACAATGGGCACATCTGCCAGTCAGACCGTCGAAGACCTGGCCACCGACGCTTATATAGCGCTCCAGGAAGCTCAGGAAGCCGTGGAACGGCTCACCACCCGCATAGACGCGCTGGCAAGCCACCCCGACGAACCAGAGGTCTACTGGGCGCGAGAGGCCACCGCAGCGGCAACCAAATCGCTCGACAAAGTCGGGGCAGCACTCCCGCCGGCCGGCTTGTACAAGAAGGCCGAAGAAACGTGGGCAGCATCGCAATAGCCCCCTGCTGAGTCCTCAACAGCCTTCGAATGGCGGGCCGGGGACGCTCATACCGTCCCCGGCCCGCTCACCATCATCACAATCCCAAGGAGCGAAATGGACATCACCCCAACTTCCGGGCCGTGCCTGCTCGAGCACCGCCCGGACACCGGCTTGGCCCCGTCGCGGACGATCTGCACCGACCTGCGCAGCGCGCTCGCGCTGGCCGTGCAGACCACCGAGCTCGGCCCGCCCGAGGTATGGCCGGACGAATGGCCTCGCGAGTCGGTGAAAATCACCTGCGCCCGCGCGGACGGCAGTCTGCCGGACCCGGACCTGTGGGTATCCGGCCCGACACCCCACGTGTACAAGCAGCTGCTCACCTGGGCCGCGGATGCCTCGGTGCCGGACCTGGTGGTCGCGCTGACCGGCGAGACCCACCCGTCCGCGAACGACCTGCGCGCCGCGGTGGCCGATCCGATCCGGTTGGCCGCCGCACTTCGCGCAACTCACGGCCACACCTGGACAGAGCAGCAGTGACCGGCGTGGCCGCAGAGACCGCCAGTCGTCAGCGGTGACCAACCTGAAGTGAAAGGCCGGGACTTTCCTGCTCCCGGCCTCTTGCTTGTTGGCCGAGGTGCCACGGGCAAAATAAACGATTAATTGAAAGGACCGAGCAATGTCGACCTGCCGATTCCCGATCGTGAATGACGGAAAACTGACCGGCGCCTGTGGAGCTCCGGTCCCCGTCGACACGGAGCCGGTCAACGGGCGCGTGCCGATGCTGTGCGGCCGTGTCGTGTCCGGGATGCGTCACGACCTGAAAACCCTGCGCCTGTGGCGTTTGGAGGTCGACAGCCTTGCGGTGCACCAGTTTGTCGACGCACTCGGCGCCGCAGAGGAACAGATGATCATTGCGCGTGACGTGCTCGATGTCTGGCGTGATGAACTCGTCGGTGGCGGCGAGATCTCAAGTGAGCCGGGAGACGATGTCGCGCACCATCTGACCGCCGCCATCCGATCGATACGTGCCAGCCGCGCTGTTCTGGAAACCGACTGCGGATATCGCGTGCGCTGACGATGCTGGGTCGCGGACCTAACTCGCCGCAGAACCGATCACATAGACTTATAAAAGTCTGACAGTCTATAATCCGGATATGACTGAACGGACGGTGGTGGGAATCCTCAAAGGTGGTGCCGGCAAGTCCACCACCGCCGCGCAGTTGGCTATCTGGATGTCGTTGCTCGGTCTCGGACCGGTGTTCGTCGGCGACGCCGATACCGACCTGACCACCTACGAGTGGATCATGGCGGTCCGCGAGAAGCTGCTGAAGATGAGCGGCGGCGCTGCGAGCTCGCGGCTGGACGCGTTCGACCTCACAGGTGGGCGCACGAAACGGCTGCATGAGCTCGAACGGTCCTACCCGCACTCGATCATCGATGTCGAGCCCAAACGCGACAAACTGCTGCGGGAGACGCTGTGGCGACCCGACACGGACCAGAAGACGAACCTGATCATGCCCATGAAGCCATATCCGCCGGATGTGAGGAAGTTGCCGCAGACGTTGGAGTTGGCCGGTGAGGTAGATCGCCACAACCCGGTCTTCCCCCGCGTGCTGCTGGTGCAGGTCCGGCTCAGTGCCGGGCACTCGACCGATGTACCCGCGCAGCTGCGTGAAGCCGGAATCCCACAGTTCAAGACGATGATCACGCTCAAAGAGTCCATCGGGTACAGCCTCGGCACGACCCTCGTCGACTCCGCATACGCCGACGTGCTCACCGAGCTCGGCATCAACCCGAACGGAAAGGACAAGACCGATGTCTAGCGGCGAACGCGCAGGCTCGATCACCGAGGCGCTGAAGAGCGGAGCCAAGCTCAACCCAGCCAAGACCTCAGCAGTGGAGGACCGATCCGACTGGCTGACGTGGACGCTGAAGATGTCGCCTGAGCAGAGCGATCACTGGAACGACCTGCTGGCCAAGCTGGCCAAACAGGCCGGACTGCGTGTGCGCACCAGCGGCCGCGCCAGCACCCGCAGCGTCGGCAGCATCAGCCGCCGCGACATGGTCGAGGCCCTGGTCGATTTGGCCGAGCACGACTCGGCGGTCTGGGACCTGCTCGTCGACAAGATCCGGGTCTGGGAGCCGCGGTGAGCCCGCTGTAGCTCGAGATCCGACACGGGCCCGGAGCGAATCGCTCCGGGCCCGTTTGCGTGGCAGGGTGCCGAGATCCCGCGCAGCTCTAGACTGTCAACAGATTGAACTGTTAAACTGTTATAAGTCGTAGAGCTATCTCCGGAAGGACCGACCATCATGTCGATTCAGCCCCGCACCTCCCGCCGCTCCGCTCCCGTTTGGCTGCGCCCAGCGTTGGCCTTGCGCCGCCGCGCCGGCCGCGTGATCGCATTCCTGCTCCGCACCCCCGCACTGCTGGCAGGCGTGTTCGTCGCCGCGGCTGCCTTGTACTTCTCGATGCTGCTGACCGTGGACCGCGCTCCCGCCGACGCGCTGCCCACCACCCCCGCAAGCACCAACTGCGCCATGTTCTGCACCGCCACCGAGGCCCCGAAGCACGTGGACACCGCTGCGGCCGCCGACGAGACGCCGACCTGCTGGCTGTTCTGCGAACCCGCCCGGCGCCTGGGCCTGTAGCGCCCGCCGCCGACCCGGCCAGGCCAGGTGTGCACTTTCGACACGCCGAACGCGGGCCTCACCATCACGACACGTTCACGGCACCACGAAGTGCCCTCACAACAGGGAAAAAACTCATGCTGATCATCAACGGAACCCGCCCGAAAATGTCGGGTGCGGAACGGGCTGTACTCGACTGGCTCCAAGCCAGCGGCATCCCCGGTGTCGCGATCTCGGGAAGCCACATTCCCGACCGCAGCGGCCGCGACAGCCAGGAAGTCGATCTGGTGCTGCTCACCCCCGACACGCTGGTATGCATCGAGGTCAAGGGCATCCTCAAGCGCGGTGTTAACGGCACCCTGGCCTGCCACGTGAACCCTCGCTGGTCCTTGCCCGGCATCGACGGCGACCCTGTGCACGTCCGCGACGGTGACACCAACCCGCTCAACCAGCTCGCCGACGCCATGTTCAACCTCAAAGGCGTTGTCTCCCGCTGCGGTCTCGACGTGTTCGTGCCGGGCCTGGTCCTGGTGGAGCCGTTCGGCGGCCGGATCACCCTCGATAAAGGGTCGGTGCCGATGCCGGCGGGCCGTGACGTCCTGCTCGGTGGCGATGACACCGCACTGACCAAGTGGCTGCACACCGCCGCCCGTCAGCACCCGCAGAACTGGACCGTCGAGCGCGCCCACACCCTTCTTTCCGCGCTGGACCAGGCCGATGCTGTCACCCGCGACGCCTTGGCCGCCGAAGGATTTCCCAACCCCACCCCCGCCGCGGGCGCCGACGATGACGGGGTGGTCGTGCCGCTGCGACCCACCGCCGTAATCCCCCAGGCACCGACCGGAACCACGACACCGCCCCGGACCGCCGCGACCACAGCCGACCGCGGCGACCTCGGCCGCAGCCCCGAGGAACAGATTCACCCCCGGACCGCGATGCACCTGGCCTCAACCACCGCGAGGCGAGCTGCGGACCGCAGCCACCGGATCCGCAACGTCGTTCTCATCGGCGCGGCAACGTGCCTGCTCACCGGCGGTGTCGGCGTGCTGAGCCACGTCTCCGCCTCGCAGCCCTCCGATGAGCCCGCCAGCAGCGAGCCCGCCCCGCCACCCGCCGCCGGCGTCGACACTTCAGTCCCGCAGGCACCCGCCGCGCCGCAACCCCCTGCGCCTGCCCCCAAGCCCAGCAGCGGAGTGCTTTTCCCGATGGACAAGACCTGCTTCCCCTTCCAATCCGATTGCGTGCGCTGACCAGGACAACCCACAAGGACAAAAGGAGAAAAAACCAGATGAACCGCAACGATATACGCCCCGCCGCTGTCGGCATCGCCGCTGGCGCGGCCGCGTTTGCCGGGCTGATCGCCTGGGTCGAGATCGACCCGTGGAACAGCATGGCCGAGCGGGTCGCCCGCCGCCGCCTGTCGCCAGCCGAACGCGCTGAGATCGAACGGATCGAGGCCAAACGGGACGAATGGAATCGCGAATACGCGGCCAAGTCCAAGCAGGACCGGGAGAGCCAGCGCCTCCAGGTGCAGGACGGATTCTGCCCGCAGCTGCTGAAGACGCCAGACTCGGTCACCTCGCCCCAGGAGCTGTCCACCAATGACCTGGTGGCAGAAATCGAGTACGCAGAGAAGTCCCGCTACCAGTACCCGATCAGTGGTGATGGGTCCTGGTTCCAGCATTGCGAGGCCTTGGCCCAGGAGTTCAGGGAGCGACGCAACGACTGGGAGACACGCTCCAAACTCCCGCGCGTTGAGCGGCTGCGCCTCGATATCGCCGCCGAACGTGTCAGCGCCGCTCAACGCGGCCGGTCATGATCCAGGCGCCGTCGCAAGACTGACCGACAAAGCAGAGACCGGCCACGGGGAATGTGGCCGGTCTCCGCGAGTGATGGTCGCACACGCGGCCAGAAAACGAATCGAGCCCGAGCGACCCGCCATCAACGGCGGAGCCGGGGTGCCAGCGACATGCCCCCGGCCCCCACATCCGATCAAGGAGAGAAGCGCACCATGACAACCTTTCTCGACATCACCTATGAACTGCTGATCGTCCCCGATGACTCCGCCATCAGCACGGACGATCGCATCGGGGTCGGGTTCCAATACGCCGGCACCTGGTCGGTGGTCTATCTCAGCCGCGGCCGCCACCCCGGAGCCGCGTACAACCCCGCCACCGACCGCGCGATATCCACGCATGCGATGGAGTGCGGCGGGAATTTCGTGGTCCACATGCACACCGAGGACCGCGCCGCGATCGGGCACGCACACGCAGCACTGGCATCCTGGTACGCCGCCGAACGCGAGCGGGGTCAGATGCCCGATGTGGTGGCGTTCGAGCTGGAAGAGCACCTGGACGTGCTCGCCCACTGGGCGGCGGGCGGCAAATGGGAAGTGGTTATTCCTCGGATCGGTGCACCAACCTTGCAAGTGGGGGACTTTTCCACCCCGGCCGCTGCCTGGACCGCCGCCGAATCCGGGCGCGTGTGGGACCTGGCCGGAATCGACCCCAAAGAATGGGATCTCGACCTGAACGACCTGTATGTCCACTCGACTCCGCTCGCCGACCTGCACCCGATCGCGCAGCTGCCGGATTGACTCGCTCATCTCCTCCCCGGCAAGCATCCATAGATACGCATAAGGGGTATGCGATGGCACACCTATTGCACCCTGACACGCGCAGAGAGGCGGTCCTGCATCCACTCGACCAGGCAGGCCACCCACCCCCACCTCCTGGGCACCCCCACCCCATCCCCCGGGGGTGGGGTGGGGGTGCCCTCCGCTCTCGCCCACCCCCGGGTATGTGTGCAGCCACATGGCGCGGTTCTGGTCCAGCGGACCGACATTCCGGCGCGCCTGATCTCGGGCGCGGACACCGCTGAAGACGTTTCATTCACGGTGAACACGCACGGATCCGAAGAGCACGGTGAACACGCACGGATCCGAAGAGCAAGTTATTACTTACACCGTGTAAGTGAGGGCGCGGTTCGCGAGATATCCCCTCATGTGCCGCGTGTCATCTCGCCGAAGATGCGAAGGTGAACCATGGCTGAGTTCACGATCACTGTCGACGACCGGCTGGCCGCGCTGGTCCAGGCCGAGGCCGCCGGCGATGTCTCGGCGTGGATCGCGAAGGCGTGCACGTCCCGGCTGCTGCGTCAGGAGGCCGAAGCCCTGGCAGTGTGGCAGCGGGCGCACCCGGCCGAGACTGCCGCCCAGTACGCCGAAGCGGAAGCCGAACGCGAATTCGTCGACGAGCTCGAGCGATTGCGCGCCGAGCACGGCGAACTCACCGGCGAACAGATTGCCGACGCCGAGCGGCGTGTCCGCGCACTGCTGAAGCGCGAACAGTAGGTCAGCGCGCCAATGTCCATGATCGTGAATGTGGGTAGGCCAGGCCACATCCTCACCCCCGAACTGACATCCCGTTTCAGTTGCTGCAGCACCGTAACCGCATTGCGGACTTGTCGTCCCAGATTTGGGTTGCGGGAAGCCCATGAGCTGGGGTCGGGGCGGCGCTCAACTGCCTGGTGATCGTGCCGTGAACCGGTTTCGGCGCCACCACCGCGCCGGATCCAGTTCGGCCGCTGCAGGTGTCGTAGCGGATGTCATCGAGGCAGACCGGCGGCATTACTGGGAGGGCTGACCAACCGCACACGGACCGATCGGTATGCAATACTCGAACATGTGTTCGACGACGCGGACGTGGTGACGCTGACTGGTCTCCCCCGGGACCAGCAGCTCGCCGAATTGCGCGCCCGCATGGCCGCCATCCCCGGCCGCATTGGCGCAACCGAACCGCCGCCGCTGCTCGCCAGGTCATCTACTGCGGTGATCCCGGTGGCCGGCGGGCTCGGTGAGGCGCTGCCAGAGGGTGGGCTGCCGCGCGGCGGCGTAGTCGCCTGCACCGGCCGCCGCACCCCGCTGGTCGGCCTGCTCGCCGCTGTCACCGCGGCCGGCGAATGGGTCGCGGTCGTTGGTCAGCCGCAGCTCGGGTTGTTGGCCTTCACCGAGATGAACGGTGACCTCACCAAGCTCGCTCACATCCCCGATCTCAAAGGCGAGGACCCGCTCACGGTCGCCGCGGTCCTGCTCGACGGTGTCGACGTCGTCGTCCTGGACGTCGCCGGTGGTGCGCCGCCGAGCCGGATGCGTGCCGTGCTCGCCCGTCTGCGCAGCCATGACGGTGTCCTCGTCGTCACCGGCGCGGGATGGGCGCGTCCGGATCTCGAAATACGATGCGAGCTCGCCGAATACGATGGACTGAGTCGCGGGCGTGGACGGTTGCAGACGATGACGTTCGACATCCAGGTCACCGGCCGCACCGCGCGGCGGCCGCGCACCACCCGCGTCCAGCTCGCCGGTACCAGTACCCAACGATGCAGCTGGACCCGGCGAGCCCCGGTTGCCGCGGTGGCGCCGGCGTCGATCGCGCGGACCGGGTGATCGACGATGAATGAGGATCGGTATTCGGCCATCCGGCACCTCGAGCCGCCGAGGTCGGTAAGAGTGGACCCGCGGCGGATGTGGGTGCTGCCGGTGCGGACGCCGGAGCGCGTCATGCCGGTGACGCTCGGGGAGAAGGCATTCGCCCTCGACCTGCACCTCGGAGAGGAATGGATCCCGGGGCGCGCCTACCGGTGGGCACGGTTCAATATTGGGACCGCGCCAGTGTGGTTCTGTGAGATCGAGGTTCAGCTGATGACCAAGAACGGCGTCAGCGGAGTCGCTCTACGTCAATGGGTGCCGTGGGATGCTGTTCAGCCCGAATGACGAGCCTCGGCTTGGACGCCTGTCATGTCAATCGTTCTGGTTGCGCCGCAGGTAGAACATGGCGAGCTGGGCTACTGCGTCCTTCTCCTGGCACAGCTGGGCGTTCTCGGCGCGCAGCTGCTCGATCTCGGTGAGCAGACCAGACCGTTCGCTGTCCCATTCGGCCGCTGCAGACTCGTGCTCAGCCAACAGCGCCGTGCGCACCTGCTCCCCGTAGACGATCCGGTCGAAATCGTCCACACCCCTCTCACCGGACTCAGCGCCCGAAGCGGTGGTGCCCGCGGCCCTTTCGCTGGTCGCACGCCTTCCAGGCAGCCCAGCGAAGATCCCCCAACTGGCCCCCCAGTACCGCAACGTGTGCACCGACGGTGCATCCTCCCAATCCGAGGAGGCCTGACGACTGAGGAACTGCGACGCAACCGACTCGCATGCCTGGGTTTGCGTCATCCCCGCGTCGTAGGCCTGCTGCAGCATCTCCAACGCGGACTCCCGCAGCTCATCGGAATATTTCCGTCCCTGCACTTTTCAGTACCTTCCACCCGGGATGTGGCCAGCGATCGGTGTCTCTCCTTGCTGGTCGACACACGCGTGAATCTCGGCTTCAGCCCACTGACCAGCGGAACCCGTCACAGGATCTCAGATGGCCGAGACCAGTGCCTTGATCTGATCGACGGTGGCTCGAAGCGCGTCGAGTTCCTCGCGATCACTCGATTGCATCGCCGTGTCGGAGGCGACGAGTTTCTTGATCGCCGTACGCAGGGTTTCGTCGGAGTGTTCGTGACCGCCGCCGGCGGCGAGGATGACTTGACCGATAGGGGAGTGCCTGGTGTAGACGAGGGTCCAGTCGTTCTGCTGGCGCGTCAGGGTGGTGGCGGCGAGGCCTGCCTGGTCCAGGTTGTGTTTGATCTGGCCGATCGGACCGTCATCGAGCCGGCCCGCTTGCACCAGTTCACGCAGGTCGTACATCTGGACGGACAGGCACCCACCAGCCTTCTCGACGCGCGTCGCCAACTCGGCGAAGTTCCCCAGAATCTCAACTGCCGACATCGTTCCCCGCCCTGCTAGGAAACATGGGGAAACTCCCCAAGTTTAAATTTTGAGCAGATTTATTGTCACAAAGATACATCTCCGGGAACGTTCTGTCGGGCGAACGGAGCAGTCTGACCTGCGAAACTTCCGCTTTCAGGCACGAAAATGTTCTCCGGACTAGCCGACGAAAGGGCCACCCGCCGGGACAGATAATGCGGCCCCGGCGGGTGGCGCTGCCGGGCTCAGTGCTCGGTGATGGTGAATTCGCGTGGGTCGAACTGGATTGTTCCGGTGCTGTTGTTCGGCTGAGGGACGGCGGGGTCGAGGCGCATGTCGTAGTGGTCGGTCAAGGCGCCGGTATTCGAAGCCCTCAATCGCCCTGTCACGGTGCCGGTCCAGCTCGCCGCGAACTCAGCCATCTTGCCCTGGTAGCACCAGTGGGTGTCGATCGTGATGCGCTTGCCGATCAGATGCGACCAGTCCAAACCTGGCGGGTGCGGCTTGTCCTTGAAGCAATACGGTGGCGTGTGCTCACTGAAGTGCCAAAAGCCTTGCAGTGGCTGGCTGCACTTTGGGCACTCGGTGAAGTCCTTCGACCGTTCCCGGTCGTATTCGCATGTCGGGCATGTCGGGTCGGGTTCGTCCACGTGCTCGGCGTGTTCGCGCGCGATCAACGCCGAGTACGCCTCGAGGTCCGCTTCCTGCCTCAAGTCGTCGCAGTAGCAGCCATCGCAGGTGCGGCATACACCGCATCCGCCGCAGCGGCTGCTCAGCCGGTGGCCACAGATGGGGTTGACGTCGCTGCCGTATGTGGGGTCGACGTCCATGAACGGGCCGTCGGTGGGCACTGGGATTGCCTGGTCTTCGAGCGCCCTCAGCGCCTGGGTGTAGGTCACGCCGTCGTGGCGTGCCATGTAGGCCCGGACCTCTTTGCGGCGGTTGTGGTTGCTGCGTGTCATCAGGTTGTCCTCCAGCAGAGTCCCACGCACTCCGCGAGGTCAGCCCTGGACAGCAGGTGATCACGTCGGATGTGCCGTTCGCACTGAGGCGGAGCCGTCTTGTCCTCGGTCGCCGTGTCGGCCGCGTGGGGACCGGGTCGGCTCGGAGAGGGGCCTGTGCGTTGCCCAGACCCACCATAGCCACGCCTACCGACACCAATCAGGCTCTTAGTCCGGTCAACAGGTGAGGCCAGGCTCGCGGCGGCGATCGGTTGTGAGGCACTTCCACTCCCGTCTGCGGCCTGGATTGCGCACCGGCGTCCCTGGGTTCGGTCTCGCTCCGGCCAATCGGTCGATCAGGAAGTTCTTCAGGTGGGCTGACGTCGTGGAGGCGAAAGACGTTGACAGCTGGGAACATTCGATCATGGTTCCGCTGCATTGGATTGCCGCCTCCGACCTTCCTCGGGGAAGCGCGCTTGTGGACTGGCTTCCGGTCCTTGCAC
The DNA here is from genome assembly GCF_015477605.1 of Nocardia amamiensis. Classification (GTDB taxonomy): domain Bacteria; phylum Actinomycetota; class Actinomycetes; order Mycobacteriales; family Mycobacteriaceae; genus Nocardia; species Nocardia amamiensis_A. The sequence continues at coordinate 8,723 of NZ_JADLQX010000040.1, read as the reverse complement.
CGGTGGGGGTGATAGCCGCCGCGTTCATTGCGGCTGTCGTCGCGCGATGGAATGTTCGCAAGCCACCGCACGAACATCTCGAGACGCTGGTTCAGCTCTACCGTGACTGGCCGGAAGAGTTGGAGGGCAAGGAGACGATCGAGCGGCAGATTGCCCTCCAGCTTGCCGAGATGCGTGTGGCAACCGACGATGCGGGGCAGCCCGAGGCTTCCTCGGACGAGCACGCAGCTGAACAGCGTGTGCTGACACGAGCCCGCCGAATACTGATCAACCGCGCAGTCGCCATCGGACTTGTCAGCGGCAGCCTGGTCGCTGGGATTGTCGCCAGCACCGTCTACGAAGACCACACCCCACCGTGGTTCACCGCGCTGGGCGTGACGGCGACTACTTTGGGCGCAGCCATCTACTTCCTCAACCCTCGAACCCTCGCTCTACTCCGGTACATCCGCACTGCTTCCGTGGATGCTGCCCGCAGCGTCCTCACAGACCGTGTGAAAGAAGCCGACTAGAGCGCTCCGTGCCATTGCCTGTTCGACGAATTTCTCGGCACCGCCGACCCGGCCGTGATGGACGCACTTGGAGGCCGCGCGTCCCCGGCCCACGCCACGCCGCATGATCAGTGGTGATCGGGAAATACCGGCCCGGCCCTGTATGCTTCGGGCGCAGCGAGAACGCGGAGCGCAGCGCAAGCGGAGCCCGAAACTTCCAGGGGAAACACCATCGACACTATGTGTCTCGGTGAATATTCGCTGTCCTCGCTCACTGCCAGTCGCGCCACGGATTTCCCCGCGCTCAGGAACCCCGCCACCATCCAGGCATTAGGCCACGGTGTCACCGTCTCTGGTCGATCCCCACAGCAGCCACCGGCGCAGTCAGCCCCGGAGGCTCAGAGATGTTCGAACCTGACAAGCCGTCGGAGTTCCATCCGATCACCATATGTACACCGCCGAAGAACGCCGTGGCTTTGGTCGTCACGAATCTCGACACCACATGTCCCCGCGAGATTCTCGTGGGCGCGAATCTCGGCACCACCCGGATTCTGTCGGTGCTCTGGCGTAGCGTCTTCCCTGCTGGGGTTGTGAGATCGACTGCACCACCGGGTAGCCCGAAACGTGGATAAGGGTCCGGCCAGCCCGGGACGCCGGGCGGAAGGGCGACCACGAGGTTGGGACTGAACCACATCGGTCCGGCTACGCGCTCTGCCGTAGGGAGCGTGCGACATCCCCAGGTCGGTGGGCTCGGGCGCGTCCGGGCCCACCGATTGCATTTTCCACCGGGTAGGCCAGTGCCAAGATGATTCGCGACCAGTACGCCCTTGTCATCGCGCAGTGCGCCCGAATTCGCGGAAAGCCAACGCCGCCACGGTGACGCCCGTGATCCAACCAACTTCGACGCGGCGACATATGGACTATATGGACTATCAGGCACTCGCCCGCATCAAACCCGGTCTACAGGCCGTAGCCAGGCCCACTGCCGTGAGATGGCCCGATCGACGGAATATCTCGGTAGGGACCGGGATCCCAGGCGCGCGTCGTCCTGGATTGGCGGCGCGGTGACTTCTTCGCGGCGGCCGCCGTTTCCGGCTGTGCGGGGTGTCCGAGGCGCTTCAGTTCCGCCCGGGCGCGGTCCTCGAGATCCCGCTCCGGGTCGGCCTGCTCGGTGCGGCGCCGCTGTTCGTCGAGTGCAGCGTCCAGTTCGGCGCTGCTGTTGTCGGCGCGGACGATCGCCTCGGCGCGTTCCTTGGCGTACTTGCGGTCGATGTCGGCTGCGGCGTCGAGCTCGGCGGCGTGGCGGCGGGGATCGTCTGCCTCGGCGATGACCTGCGACCAGCGGTGTTTCGGCTCAACTATTTTCAGCGCGACGGCATCGGCAGCTTTCTGTGCAGGGTCCTGGAGCTTGTCGTGCTCCTCGAGTTGTTTCTCCAGCTCGGCGATCCGGTTGGTGGCCTTGCGGCGAGCGAGGACCTGCCACTTGTTCGCCTCATGAAGGCGCCGCCACTCTGCCTGCAGCGCAGCTCCGATTCGGTACCTCTCCTGCCTCAGCTCGACGAGTTCGGCGTCGAGCTCTTGCGCGCGGCGAATCGCGGCGGCTTGCTCGACGCGGCGCTGCTGGGCCCTTTGGGTCTCGGCGACGGCCTGGCCGGTCTTGTCGCCAGTCAGCGCGGGGGCGGTGTGGTCGAACATCACCTGGTTGCGCAGCTGCTCGACCTGCCGCGCCAACTCGGTATCCGTCATTCGCCGCAGCTTATTGCCGCGCAGCTCGTCGAGCACCGCACCGAACGCGCTGGTCTTGTCGTCGCTGCGTTCGTCTAGCTCAGGCGCTAGACGCCACCGTAGCGCCGCGGCGGGCTGATCGACCGGCAACGCCCGCTCGTCGACCGCGGCACGCACCGCTGCGGGCACGTCCACACCGGTCGCAGCCGCCCGCGACAACTCCGCGGCCAGCGTCGGCCAGTACGGGTCACTGGTGATCTTCGGATCCAGGCTGTCGACCAAGGGTTTCCAGCGGCGCACGTCGAGGGCCTGGTGGCCGAGCACGGCGGCCGCGCGCCGGTCGAGATCCACCTGCACACCCTGTGCGGTGGACTCCCGCACGGCCGGGCCGGTGCGCCGGCGGTCGTTGTCGGCGATCCCGCGCGCGGCCCGCCACACCGCGAGCTCCTCGAGCAGCTGCGCGTCGGCGCCGACCAGCGGTCGCGCCCACATCGGCGCCGTCTTCTCTGTCCAGGACCGCGCCTGCTGCGCGACCTCAGCAGCCAGCGCCTGCACCTGGTCCTCGCGGGCCGCCAGCGCCGCCCCGTACTCCGGATCACCGCGCAGCGCCGCGGGCACGGTCGGCAGCCACGGCAGCGGTCCACGCTCGACACGGTCGCCGATGCGCCAGTGCAACACCGCCGCCCGGTCGGTCGCGGTGTCGAGCTCTCGCGCCGCCACCGCCTCGGTCAGGAGCGCCACCGGATCATCACCCTGGGCGGCGCGCAGCCAAAGGTGTTGCCGCAGCGTCGGATAGGCGGATTCGTCGGTGAGACCGGGGACCAGGCGATCGGCGGCCGCGTCGATGTCCGCGCGCGCCCGGGCGCCGAACAGGTGCTCGGCCACCACGCCGATCGAGTCAGCGTACGCGCCGACCGCGGCCTGCAACCGGCGGCGCGGATCCTCGGCTTCGCGTTGCCCGGTGCTCGCCGAGACCTGCCCACCGCGGCGGTTCAACACCTCGGTGAGCACGTCCAGGTAGGTCGGTGGGTGCACCGCGTCGATCGTGTAGGCCGCGGGTCCGGCCGGATCCAGGCCGGTTTCGATGTAGATGTGGTTCGCCGATCGGCCGCGCGTGAGCACCACGTAGACCTGGCCACGGTGCGCGCGACGGGTCATCAGCCCGTGGCAGGTGTCGACGGTCAGTCCCTGGCTGGAGTCGATGGTGCTCGCATAGCCTAGTTGCACATGCTCGCGGACGTAGTCGGCGTCCAGCGTGGCCAGGCGCCCGGAAAGGGTGTGCGCGGCGGTGATCCGGCCGTCCGGGTGCACCTCGCGCACGACCCAGCGATAGCCGTTGCGCACGAAGTCGGTCGCCGAGATGCGCACCGAGTAGTTGTTGCGGCGGGTGACGATCGTGTCGCCGACGCTGGCGGCCAGGCCGTCGCTGAGCACCACCTCACGCGCATCATCCGGTAGGGGAGTGCGGGACAGCCGCTGCGCGCGGGCCCGCGCGTTCAGCTCGCTCACCAGATCCCGGGTTGGCGCGAGCAGCAGCGAGTCCAGGCCCGCGGCGTTGTCGGCGGCCCACGCGGCGAAGGCCTGCTCGGTCACCGATCCGATCGTGCCGACATGGATACGGTCCCGGTCGGCGTAGAAGGCGAGGCCGGCCGGATCGCCGTCTCGCACCGCCAGCGACGCGGCGCGCTCGCCGGCATCGGCGAACCGCATCACCGTCGTCAGGGTCAGCGCGTCGCTGGTGTGGGCGATGTCGCGCATCACCCCGCCCGCCGCCACGGACGCCAGCTGCTGGTCGTCGCCGATCGCCCGGATCGACGCGCCGCGCCGCAGCAGGAACGCCACGGCCGCATCGAGATTGGCGGTCGAGGCCTTCGCCGCCTCGTCGAGGATGACCAGCGTGCGCTCGTCGATGCTGCGCACCCATTCCGGCGCATCCAGCTCGTCCAGCACACCGGACTCCAGATCGGCGGCCACCGTGACCAGCAGGTCGATCGTGGACGCGCTCACCCCCGCCTCCTGCTCGAGCACCCCCGCCGCCGCCGACGTCGGCGCCAGCCCGATCACCGAGCCACCCTCGGCCCGCCACGCCCGCACCAACACCTGCATCGCCGTTGTCTTGCCCGTCCCGGCTGGGGCGATCGCCACCTGCAACCGAGCCCCGGAAGTCGCGAACGCCTGCACGAGGGCACGCTGTCCCGGATTCAGCCGCCGCCCCTGGTTATTTGCGGCGTACTCGACTTCAGCGACCTCAACGGCGGCCGCCGATATGGTGCGACCGCCGTACTGGGTGCTCGCCTTGAGCAGCCGTCGCTCGGCCGCCAGCACCTGCGGCGAGGTGTACAGCGTGGATCCGGCAGTCACGTACACGCTCGTGCCGTCGCGGCGAGCCAGCACGCCCGGCGCCGCGATGGTGTCGTGCACACCACGCGGGATCGAGATCGGCTCCGCCAGAGCGGTATCGATCACGCGCTCGACAATCTCATCCAACTGTTCGACGTCGATGCGCCGGCCGCGCATCTGCCGCTCTGCTTCCGCCCGGACATGCGGGATCCGCCACGTCGCCCGCGACTCGGAGACCGTCGCGATCACCCTCCGCGCGATGTCGTCGATCCAGGCCTCGTCGACGAACTCCCGCACACGCTCGCCGTCGTGTTCGCGTGCCAGGACATGCGCCAACATCGCCTCGAGCCGCTGCTCGCCCAGCAGCTGCACCGCCTCCGCCCACCACGCTGCCCGCTGCTCGATCAGCGCCCGCGGCGCGTGCTTGCGCGCCCTGGTCGCGATCGTGGCCGTCCCCGCCATCCGCAACACTTCCTTCGGCATCGGCTCCCGCTGGTGCCGGGCCTGGAATGCGCTGCTCTCCGCGCCAACTCGGGCGGTGATCTCCGTGTTGCGCTTGGACCACAGCTCGTTGAGCTCCGCGGCCACACCGACGATCTCCCGCACCGGCCGCTTACCCGCGACCTGGCCGGGGCGTTCGGCGAACGCCAGCTCAAGCGCCTCACCGAGATATGCCTCCAGTCTCGTGTTGTAGACCTCGGAGGCGGCCACGTTGTGCAAGTAGAGCTGGCTGCTGTCGATCGCTCGCCAACTGCCGTCCAAGGTGCGGACCTTCGCCGAGACGACCACATGGGTGTGCAGATCAGGGTCGCCGGCGCGGGAATCTCGGTGGGTGTAGGCGGCCGCGATAATCCCTTCCGTGTCGACCTGCCGCACGCCGCAGGCACCCAGCCGGGTGTACACGGCGTGCTTCTCCAGATACGCCAGCGCGTCCCTGATCGCGGCATAGTGGGCAGCCTCGATCTTCTCGGCGACCTCGCGCGGCGCCACCGCCCACACCGCCGACACCGACTTGGCCGGGGAGAACGTTAGATCGACCGCCGCCAACGCCACTTTCGGCGGCCGCAGATTCCGCGAGATCCACCCCGACAACTCGGTATCGGTCTTCGGCGCCCGCTCGTGCTCCGCGGTGAACATCCGCAACGCGACCTCGGTGCGGATGCGCTCGAGCACCTCCTCGGGCACCTTCTCATCGCGCGGATTGCCCTGCTCGATGTTCCAGGCCTCGATCGCGACCGCGCACTCACGCCGAAAGTCTGGTCGCTCGCGGTACCGGTAGAACGGCCGCCCAAGCCGGGTCAGCTCACGGATCACCCACGGCTGCGTCACGCCGTCCGCCTTCAACCGCGCGGTGATCGCCGCGGCATCCGGATGCCGACCCTCACCGAACAGCGCGGCCATCTGCGCCTCGGTGATCGCGTCCCCGGCCTCGATCCCGGCGAAAGCGACCAGCCCCGACCCGATCCACCGCCCCGGCGCCTCGCCCTTGGCCTCGTAATAGTCGGCCAGCGTGGCGCGTCCGCGATCATCGCCGTCGCCCACAGCAATGCAGCGGGCGTAGTACAGATAGCCCTCGCCCGCTGCCAGCTTGTGCAGCGTCATGACCACACAATCCACGGTACGCAAACCCTTAGCGGCCAAGAATGTATGAGGTTTGCGCGGTTATTGCTGAATGGTGGTGGGCGTAGGCGAATTTGGGGTTATAGGAGGATGGCTGCAGGTGATGGGTGCATGTCAGGTGAGGATGGTGAACGGACAGCAAGTGTGGAAGAGGGGCAGTGGGAAGGCAACCGGTGTATCCACTTGGCATCCAAGGTCATCGCCGCCCCGGTCTCGCCGCGCCCCCCCAGGAATCACCCTGCCGCAACGACTCCCACGCACAGCAAAAGCCCGGAGCGATGCCCCCCGATCCTTCGACGACGAATGCCGTCCCGTTCTACTTCTTCGCTGCCCGATGAGCGCGCACGCGGCAGGCGCCCGAACAGAAACGGCGCGGACGGCCGGTCCCCGGCTGCATGATCGCCCCGTCGCACACCGCGCACCGGGTGGTGTCCCGCAAAGCCGACGTCGCCGCAGGCGCTGCTCCGTTGCCGCTCGAAGTCGCCGAAGCTGGGGAAGAAATAGGCATTGGCGTCGCTGGCACCGCGATGTCGGGGGAAGAAATGGCCACGGCAGGAACCGCGTGCAAAGCAGCTCGCTGGGCTGTCCGCCGCCTGTTCTGGCTGGCACGTTTCGGGGCGCTGTGCGCCGTTCTGACGGGATGATCCTGCTCAACCGGAACCACAACCGGATCTGGCACGGGAGCGGGCTCTGCAGGCACGCTGTCGGGCGACTGCGCATCCCAGGTGATCTCCAGCCACATCGCACCGCCCTTGCCCTTCTCGGCGCGGTGGATGATCGGCTCGGGTTTGGCCATGAACTCAGGGGTGTCATCGGGCACCAGGCCACACCCGAGCTGGGCAGGGATCAGCCTCGGCTTCTTCTTGGGGTCCTTCGGCCGCGAGAGCCTTGCAGGCCGGCCGTCGGTGAGGGCGTCGTAGGCAGGCTTGGCAGTGTCGACCAGGTTGTCCGTGTCCCGCCGCCGATTGTCTCTCGGGCGGTAGTGCAGCGTCACCGTGACATGGTTGAGGCCGCGAGGCAGGCGCGCCGCCATAGCCCGCTCGTAGACCTCTTGGCGGACATCCGCGATCTTCGCGGCGCGGGCGAACATGGCGCCACGCGTCGCGCGACGCTGGTTCAGCGTGAGAGGCGGTGCTGTCCAAGGCAATTCGATAATCGCAGAACCCGCGCCGATGTCCGCCCGCGCCGCCGCTGCTGGGTTGTTCACCACGTCCAAGCCCTCTCTCGGAATCAGCCCTGAGCACGCGGGGTGGTCGGAGAGGGAATATTCCCGATTTCTTCCACCTGCATGGCATTGTGTGCCGCCGCAGTGGCATTTTTCAGCATTGCGCTGTAGTAGTCGGTTACCTCTTTGAGCCGCGTCCGGTACCGCTCGTCATCCTCGTCGCGGCGCTTACGCTCCTTTTCCAGGTTGTCGATGAGCTGATCCACCTGCTTCCGCAGATGCACAGCTTCATCTTCCGCGTGCTTCCGCGCCCGCTGAGCGGCCTGGACCTGGTCATGAGCAGCTCGCGTATCCTCGGCTGCTTTCTGGGCAGTTGCAGCGGACTCAGCGGCAATCCGATCCGCACGCTTCCGCTGCTCCTCGGCTTCTCTCAGCGCCTCGTCGCGCTCCGCTACGGCAGCAGCAATCGCCTCGGCGGCCTCATCCCGAGCGGCCTGGATTGCGTCCGCCGCCGTCTTCTGGGCCTCGGCAACAGCCTGATCGGCCTCCGCCTTCGCAGTCTCTGCCGCAGCTTTCGCCTCGTCGCGTTCAACCGCCATCCGATGGCGCTCCTCGGCGTGCTTGTCGGCGAGCTTGCGGCGCTCCTGCGCCAACTCCTCAGCGACCTTGCGTTGCGCGTTCGCGTGGACCAGCTCCTCCTCTGCAGCGGTCACGATCTGGATGATCTCGCGCTCGGCCGCCCCGGCCGCCCCGGCCGCCCCGATTACAGCGCGAGCTTCCGGAGCGATCTTCTCGGCGGCCTGGGCGATCTTCTCGGCGGCGGCCTGGAACTGCTCGACGAGCGCGGCGAACTGCTCGCGCGCCTCGGTCACCGGCCGATGGGGCTCCTCGCTGGTCGACTCTGCGGCGTGCGATGTAACGGAAGTAGATGTAACGAAAGTATTGGCCGCAGATTCAGCAGGCTCGGAAGAAATAGGCTCGGCGACGCGTGAAGGGGCGGGGAACTCCTGCTTTTGGACGGGGCGGATAGCCGGTGCCGCGTTGAATCCGTGCAGCTCACGGGCTTTTGCGGCATTTTTCCCGTTGTGAAGAATGCCGTTGACGACCTCGTTGCAGTACTTCGGGCGGCGGCCGTGCAGCGACTTCGCGTAAACCGGTCGCCCGCACTGGTGCCCCTCGTCATCCATCACGAATTCGCAGGTCCCGACCTGTTCCCCAACCGGAACACGCTCGGACAGCGGTGTGCGCCGTTCGTCGGTCATGATGTCGCCTTTCATGTCGGCCTCTCGTCTGGTACCCTCTCACCCTATCAGAAAAATACCCGTCAGGGCAAGAAAGAAAGGAAAGAAAATGGAAGGAAAGAATCAAGTAAGTAAAGAACTAAC
>NZ_JADLQX010000373.1 GCF_015477605.1 Nocardia amamiensis | reverse complement strand
CCACCGCCGACGCCGCCAGCGAGGGCTGTCCCGGCTGACTCCGGTCGAGTATGAGACCCTGAACCAGGCCCCACTCGCGGCCTGAAACCACCACAACCCGCGAGTCAATCAGATCCGGGGCAGTCCCAAACTGATCGAATAGCGTGTGTGGTGCGTTGATCTGCGGTAGTCGTTGTGGGGCTGTTGTGGCGGTTGCTGGCGGTTTATCGTCGGTGTCGGGGGTGGCGAGTCTGTGGAGGCGGGGATGGTGGCC
>NZ_JADLQX010000372.1 GCF_015477605.1 Nocardia amamiensis | reverse complement strand
CCCGGCGCCCTGACCTGCGAGTATCTGCACGCCTAGAGACACGGTCCCCAGGCGCGTTTCTCCATGTCTGGGCAGGTCAGGGCATAAATCTGGGCTCTATCCGCTCCGAATTACGCGGAACGCAGGTCACCGCATCCTCCCGCAACAGCGTCAACTATCAGCGGTTCCTGGAACTGGTCGAACAGGCCAACCCGGTCGGCGACATCCACGTGATCACCGACAACCTCTCCAGTCACAACAGCAAATCCACCCG
>NZ_JADLQX010000371.1 GCF_015477605.1 Nocardia amamiensis | reverse complement strand
TCCCGGCTGATGCACCGGCTCGGCCGCCGACCACCGATCGAATACGAAGACGACTACTATTCCACCTGCTCCGAACAACCTGCCGGAGACAGATAACGCGGTGCGCACGGAACCCGGGGAGATTCAACCCGCCGTCGGTCATACTTATCACCGCAGCTCTTGTGTGAAATTGTCTGTGTCGCAACAGCAATCATCAGACAAGGGCTGCTTGCATGATCAACCGGGGTCTGTCCACCGGCCGCGGAGGTTAAAT
>NZ_JADLQX010000370.1 GCF_015477605.1 Nocardia amamiensis | reverse complement strand
GTACTACACACAAGATCAACCGAACCACACGGTGGCTGCACCCATTTCAGTCAGCGACGCGCTGCACCACAGCCGCGGCGATCAAACCAACCCGACGGCACGTCACGATCTACCGCTGGAGTATTAAGCCTGGATCCGTGGAGTGGGGTTCTGGTTCGTTCGCGCGCCCGGGGGGGCGTGAACGCGCGTGTTTCGGGCATGGGGTAGCCGCTGGTCTGGCCAGCTTTTCCACTGTTGTTCCTGGTTGTAGGGA
>NZ_JADLQX010000369.1 GCF_015477605.1 Nocardia amamiensis | reverse complement strand
ATCCAGTTCAACCACGATGAATAGGTCGGCAGGAACACCAGTTCCACGTCGTTGACCGCGGCCCAGGCGCGGACCTCGGCTCGCTTGTGCGGGGAGAAGTTGTCGACGATGACGTAGAGCCTTTCGCAGGCCAGCGCGCCCGCAGCGACTTCAGCAACGACAGGAACTCCTGCCATCGCTTCCGATCCCGGATCCGATAGTGGAGCTTGCCGGTTGATAGATCCAGAGCGCCGAGCAGGTGCCGCACGCCCTG
>NZ_JADLQX010000368.1 GCF_015477605.1 Nocardia amamiensis | reverse complement strand
ACGCTACTCGAATTCAGCGAATCGCGTCTCTAGGCAAATTTCAGAGTTTCTCTCGTCCGAGACCCCGCGACCCGCGGAAACCGGCAGTCTTGGGCTCCGAAACCCCGGAATTATGCGGAACGCAGGGGTGAGTGTGACGGCGTGCCCGTCACGGACTCGGATTGATCCATATACCCAGACCCTGTCCGGGCCTCGCGAGTATTCCAGGGGCGCCTTGATCCGGTGCCCGTCGACCGACCAGCCCGGTGCCGGG
>NZ_JADLQX010000367.1 GCF_015477605.1 Nocardia amamiensis | reverse complement strand
GCAGCCCGCCACGATCAAGGACACCGTCATGGTCACCACCGCACTGAGGATGGCGCTGTGGCGGCGCGACCACGATGGTCACGCCGTCGACGAAGGACTGATCCATCACAGCGACGCGGGATCGCAAGGCGGATTCAACTGGTCGTTGCACCACCTTCGATCCGGAGGTGTGGAATGGGACGGCCGAGGGGCTGGGCGACAGCGGTAACGGGTAGGCCGGCGATGCGGTCGCCGGGACGGCCACCGGTGGCGCG
>NZ_JADLQX010000366.1 GCF_015477605.1 Nocardia amamiensis | reverse complement strand
CATCGGGTTGGAGCTGCGGGAGAAGGGCTGGCGGGTCTCCGACAACACCATCGCCGCGATAATGGCCGAAAAAGGTTGGGTAGCACGGAAAGTCAAACGCAGATCCGCGACCACGCGGCAAGGGAAATGAATCGCCCCGTGTTTCGTGCCCACCCCTTTCCTGGAGAGGATGGGCAGATCATGCCAGCGAAGTACGATGCAGCGACCCGCGCGAAGGCCGTGCGGTTGGTTGTCGATCACCGTGAGGACTACGC
>NZ_JADLQX010000365.1 GCF_015477605.1 Nocardia amamiensis | reverse complement strand
CGGCTACGCCACCAGCGCGAATCATGATGCCGAACTGGCCTGTGCCGCATTGAAAATGGCCGCTGCCACCCGGGGTGGGTTCGACGCGATCGACGGGGTTGTCTTCCACTCTGATCGCGGCAGCGAACCCGGGCTCAATCGGTCGTCGCAACACCGCTTTGTTGGGCCGACAGTAGCAGCTCGTTGAGTGCTTCGACCGGCGTCCTCCAGCCGAGTGTTTTGCGGGGACGGCTGTTGAGCGCGGCGGCGACGGC
>NZ_JADLQX010000364.1 GCF_015477605.1 Nocardia amamiensis | reverse complement strand
ACTTGGCCTGGGCGGGACCGCGGCGGCCGAAGACGTGCACCTCGACGGCCTTGTTGGCCTTCAACCCCTGGTAGACGTTCGGCGGGATCTCCGTGGGCAGCAGCTCGTCGCCGGTCTTGGCCAGCACGCGGGCCACGTCCAGGGCGACGTTGCCGACGCCGAGGACGGCGACCTTCTCCGCGTCCAGCGGCCAGCTGCGCGGCACGTCGGGGTGGCCGTCGTACCAGGACACGAAGTCCGCGGCGCCGTAGGAGC
>NZ_JADLQX010000003.1 GCF_015477605.1 Nocardia amamiensis | reverse complement strand
TCTGGGTTGCGGAGTCGACCGTGAACGAAGCCGCCGGTGTCGCACCGAAACTGACGGCTGTTGCTCCCGTCAGGTCGGTTCCGGTGAGCACGACCGTCGTCCCGCCTGCTGCCGGTCCCGAGTTGGGGACCGCAGTGGTGAGAGCGGGAACTGGGATGAAGGTGAAGGCGACGCCGTTGCTGGTTCCGCCCGGGGTGGTGGCGGTGACCTGCACGGTCCCTGTTCCGGCGGGCGAAACTGCCGTGATCTGGGTTGCGGAGTCGACCGTGAACGAAGCCGCCGGTGTCGCACCGAAACTGACGGCTGTTGCTCCCGTCAGGTCGGTTCCGGTGAGCACGACCGTCGTCCCGCCTGCTGCCGGTCCCGAGTTGGGAGCCGCAGTGGTGAGAGCGGGAACCGGGATGAAGGTGAAGGAAACACCATTGCTGGTCCCACCCACGGTGGTGGCGGTGACCTGCACGGTTCCCGTTCCGGCCGGCGAAACTGCCGTGATCTGGGTCGCGGAGTCGACCGTGAACGAAGCCGCCGGTGTCGCACCGAAACTGACCGCGGTCGTTCCCGTCAGATCCGTTCCGGTCAGGACAACCGTCGTCCCGCCCGCTGCCGTGCCCGAGTTGGGAGCCGCAGTGGTGAGAGCGGGAGCCGGAACATAGGTGAAGGAAACACCGTTGCTGGTTCCGCCCACGGTGGTGGCGGTAACTTGCACGGTCCCTGTTCCGGCGGGGGAGACTGCCGTGATCTGGGTTGCGGAGTCGACGGTGAACGACGTTGCCGGTGTCGCACCGAAGCTGACGGCTGTGGCACCCGTCAGATCGGTTCCGGTGAGCACGACCGTCGTCCCGCCGGTGACCGGCCCCGAATTGGGAACCACGGTGGTGAGAGCGGGAGCCGGAACATAGGTGAAGGAAACACCATTGCTGGTTCCGCCCACGGTAGTGGCGGTGACCTGCACGGTCCCTGTTCCGGCGGGGGAGACTGCCGTGATCTGGGTCGCGGAGTCGACCGTGAACGAAGCAGCTGGTGTCGCCCCGAAAGTCACCGCGGTCGTTCCGATCAGATTCGTCCCGGTGAGAACGACCGTTGTCCCACCACCCACTGGTCCCGAACTCGGCACCGCTGTGGCCAGCGTGGGAGCCGGAACATAGGTGTAAGCGACGCCGTTAGTGGTTCCGCCTGCGGTGGTGGCGGTGACCTGCACGGTGCCAGTTCCGGCGGGGGCGACGGCGGTGATCTGAGTCGCGGAGTCGACGGTGAACGAAGTCGCCGGTGTCGCACCGAAACTGACCGCGGTCGCTCCCGTCAATCCCGTTCCGGTGAGGACGACCGTTGTCCCACCACCGACTGGTCCCGAAGTAGGCACCACTGTGGCCAACGTGGGAACGGCGACGTAGGTGTAAGTGACGCCGTTGCTCACTCCGCCGACTGTCGTAACGGTGACCGCGACCGATCCAGTCCCCGCGGGGGTTACCGCGGTGATCTGGGTCGCGGAGTCGACGGTGAACGAGGCCGCCGGTGTCGCACCGAAGGTGACGGCTGTGGCACCGGTCAGGTTGGTTCCGGTCAGGACGACTGTCGTCCCGCCGGTGACCGGCCCCGCATTGGGAACCACGGTGGTCAGGGCGGGAGCCGGAACATAGGTGTAGGCGACACCATTGCTTGTTCCGCCCACGGTAGTGGCGGTGACCTGCACGGTGCCCGTGCCCGCTGGGGCGACTGCGGTGATCTGGGTCGCGGAGTCGACGGTGAACGAGGTCGCCGGTGTGCCACCGAAGGTGACGGCGGTAGCGCCGGTCAATCCCGTTCCGGTGAGGACGACCGTTGTCCCACCACCCTCTGGTCCCGAGCTCGGGACCGCCGTGGTCAGGGTGGGAACCGGGACATAGGTGTAAGTGACCCCGCTACTGGTTCCACCTACTGTCGTGACGGTGACCTGCACGGATCCCGTGCCCGCCGGGGCGACCGCGGTGATCTGGGTCGCGGAGTCGACGGTGAACGAGGTCGCCGGTGTCGCCCCGAAACTGACGGCGGTAGCGCCGGTCAATCCCGTTCCGGTGAGGACGACCGTTGTCCCACCCCCCACTGGTCCCGAGCTCGGCACCACGGTGGTCAGGGTGGGAACCGGAACATAGGTGTAGGAAACACCATTGCTTGTTCCGCCCACGGTAGTGGCGGTGACCTGCACGGTGCCCGTGCCCGCCGGGGCGACCACGGTGATCTGGGTCGCGGAGTCGACGGTGAACGAGGTCGCCGGTGTGCCACCGAAGGTGACCGATGTCGTTCCTGTGAGCCCTGTTCCGGTGAGGACGACCGTCGTCCCGCCGGTGACCGATCCTGAACTCGGCACCACTGTGCTCAAGGTGGGAGCCGCGACGTAGGTGTAAGTGACACCGTTACTGGTTCCACCCGCTGTGGTGACGGTGACCTGCACGGATCCCGTGCCCGCCGGGGCGACCGCGGTGATCTGCGTCGCGGAGTCGACGGTGAACGAGGTCGCCGGTGTGCCACCGAAAGTGACCGCGGTAGCGCCGGTCAATCCTGTCCCGGTGAGAACGACCGTCGTCCCGCCGGTGACCGGACCCGCACTCGGCACGACGGAGGTCAGCGTGGGAACCGCCACATAGGTGTAGGTGACCCCGTTACTGGTTCCACCTACTGTCGTGACGGTGACCGCGACGGACCCCGTGCCCGCCGGGGCGACCGCGGTGATCTGGGTTGCGGAGTCGACGGTGAACGACGTTGCCGGTGTCGCACCGAAGGTGACGGCTGTGGCTCCGCTCAGGTTGGTTCCGGTGAGAACGACAGTCGTCCCGCCGGTGACCGGTCCCGCATTGGGAACCACGGTGGTGAGGGTGGGGGCCGGAACATAGGTGTAGGCAACACCATTGCTCGTTCCACCAGCGGTGGTGACCGAGACCTGCACGGTACCCGTTCCGGCCGGAGCGACGGCGGTGATCTGGGTTGCGGAGTCGACAGTGAACGACGTCGCCGGTGTGCCACCGAAAGTGACCGCAGTAGCGCCGGTCAATCCCGTTCCGGTGAGGACGACCGTCGTCCCACCGGCCACCGGTCCAGAACTCGGCACCACTGTGCTCAGGGTGGGAACCGGGACATAGGTGTAAGTGACCCCGTTACTGGTTCCACCCGCTGTGGTGACGGTGACCTGCACGGACCCCGTGCCCGCCGGGGCCACGGCGGTGATCTGCGTCGCGGAGTTCACTGTGAACGAGGTCGCCGGTGTCGCACCGAAAGTGACCGCAGTCGCTCCGGTCAGGTTGGTCCCGGTGAGCACGACCGTCGTCCCGCCGGTGACCGGCCCCGAGCTGGGCACGACCGTGGTGAGGGTGGGGGCCGGAACATAGGTGTAAGCGACACCATTGCTCGTTCCACCTGGAGTGACGACGGTGACTTGCACCGTGCCTGTTCCGGCGGGGGCGACAGCGGTGATCTGGGTCGAAGAGTCGACCGTGAACGAGGTCGCCGGTGTGGCGCCGAAGTTGACCGCGGTGGCGCCGGTGAATCCCGTTCCGGTCAGCACAACCGTCGTTCCGCCTGTCACTGGTCCCGAACTGGGAACCACCGAGGTCAGAGTCGGAACCGGAATGTAGCTGTAGGACACCCCGTTGCTGGTTCCACCCGGAGTGGTGACGGTGACCTGCACCGTTCCCGTTCCGGCGGGGGCGACAGCGGTGATCTGGGTCGAAGAGTTGACCGTGAACGAGGTCGCGGGTGTCGCACCGAAACTCACCGCGGTTGCTCCCGTGAATCCTGTTCCGGTGAGCACGACCGTCGTACCGCCCGCCGCTGGTCCGGAGTTCGGCGCCACCGAAGTCAGCGTGGGCACGGCGACATAGGTATACGAGAGTCCGTTGCTCGTGCCCCCGGCAGTGGTGACGGTGACCTGCACCGTCCCCGTTCCGGCCGGAGCGACCGCCGTCACCTGCGTGTTGGAGTTGACCGTGAACGAGGTCGCCGGTGTGCCACCGAAAGTGACCGCGGTCGTGGTGGCCAGGCCCGTTCCGGTGAGGACGACCGTTGTGCCGCCGGTGGTCGGTCCCGAACTCGGGTTGATCGACGTGAGGGTGGGAACTCCGGCATAGGTGTAATTGACGCCGTTGCTGGTTCCACCCGAGCCGGTGACGGTGACCTGTACGGTACCGGGCGACCCGGCTGGGGCGGTGGCCGTGATCTGGGTCGGCGAGTTGACGGTGAAAACTGTTGCTGTGCTGCCGAACCGTACTGTCAGTGGGCCGGTGAAGTTGGTGCCGGTGATCACGACACTATTGCCGCCCGCGGCGGGACCTGCCGTCGGGGAGATGGAAGTGATCGTCGGGACGATGACGTAGACAAACGTGACCGGGTTGCTGGTGCCACCCGGACCAGTGACGGTGATCGACACGATCCCGCTCCCGGCAGGGGATACCGCCGTGATCTGGGTGTCGGAGTTGACCGTGAACGAAGTTGCAGGCGTGCTACCGAAATTGACCGCGGTGACTCCGGTCAGGCCCGACCCGGTCAGCGTGACCGTCGTCCCGCCCGAGGTCGACCCTTGGCTCGGGCTGACGCTGCTCAAGGACGGGACCGGAAGATAGGTATAGGGGACCCCGTTGCTGGTACCCGCCGCGGTGGTCACGGTGACCTGCACTGTACCGGCCGAACCGGCAGGCGCGATGGCCGTGATCTGGGTCGGCGAGTTCATGGTGAAAGTCGTCGCGGTACTGCCGAATCGGACGGTCGTGGGACCGGTGAATCCCGTGCCGGTTATCACCACACTGGTGCCACCTGTGGTGGGCCCTGATGTGGGGGAGATGGAAGTGATGGTAGGCATGGCGCTGCCTCCTCGTTGCCGTGGTGATTGTTCCTCTGCACCGGGGGGTGCCCGACTCGCTCAATGGCCCGGCTATTTCCATTAACCTCTCCGGACCAGTTGCTGGGCAACGCGTCTCCGATCCGTTTTAGTCCGTTTTGGATGCCGGCACGATGACGCCGGGAACGGCTTGTCAGGAATTGCGGCAGCGGCGTTTTCGGCGGCGGCGCGCCTCCGGCGAGCAGCCGCGCCGGAGGCCGGTCGACGCAGGCTGCAGCGGTCGCCGGCTCCGCAACAGACACATGAGCTGTCGTGTCGGGAACCAACCGTGCCTGGGCCGGCGACTCGAGCGGAGGAGGTACCAGAGCCTGTTTCGCGGTGGCTTGTGCCGACCGGTTGCTCGCCGCCTCTGTCAGAGGTCGGAAGATCTTGTTCGCCTCGGCATTTCGGTGGCGAACTGGTGGCTCGGCCTTCCCGGACCGAAGGCAGCGCGTAAACCGCGTGCCAAATGCCGAACGTCAGCCTGCCGGTGACGGCGGGCTGACGTTCGGGTGCGTGACAGACCTCCACACGACGAAACCGAACGCCCGCCCGTCGTCCCGGTGCAGGCCGGGACCCGTTGCCGGACCCGGGATTTCACCCGGGCGACTGGGCGGACGTTCGGTCTCATGCGTGGGCGCAGGACTCACCGGAGGGGAACGGCGGGCCGCCGCGCCCGTGTCCCGCGGGGTCCGGACCGCGGGACACGCTGTGGCGGTTACACGTTCGCGTACGCCAGCGAGGGGACGCGCTGGATGGCGAACGAGGACCGCAGGTAGAACCACCAGGTGACGCCGGCCATGACCAGGAAGGTCGCGGCGTAGGCCCAGAAGGCGGGCGCCATGCTGCCGAAGTTGATGTTGGACAGGCGCAGCGCCTGCTGGAGCAGGTAGCCGCCGGAGGCACCGATCGCGCCGATCACGCCGATGGCGGCGCCGGCCTGGCGCTTGGCCGAAGCCACGGATTCGGTGATGTCGAGGCCGTGTTCGGCGGCGTACTTCTTGGCCTGCGCGCTGAAGATCATCGGGATCATCCGGTAGGTGGAGCCGTTGCCGATGCCGGTGGCCACGAACAGCAGCAGGAACGCGGTCAGGTACAGCGGGAAGCTCTTCATCTCCAGCGCGGCCATGATGAGCGCGACCGCGGCCGACATGGTGCCGAACACGAACACGGTGATCTTGGCGCCGCCGACCTTGTCGGAGACCCAGCCGCCGAACGGACGGCTGAACGAGCCGACCAGCGCGCCCAGGAAGGCGAGGTTACCGAGCGTGGTGATCCAGCCGATCTTGGCCAGGTCCGGGAAGTTGGCCTTGATCAGGGTGGGGAAGGCGAAGGAGAACCCGATGAACGAGCCGAAGGTGCCGATGTAGAGGAACGACATCACCCAGGTGTGCCTGCTGGTGAGGGCCAGCTTGTAGGACTTGCCGTCGGACTTCGCGGTGCTGATGCTGTCCATGTAGCGCAGCGCGCCGAACGTGGCGACCAGGATGAACGGTATCCAGACCAGCACCGACAGGGTGATGCCGAACCGGTAGCCGCCGGGATCCTTCGCCATGATGTGGGTGCCGAGGGTGATCAGCAGCGGCAGGATGAGCTGGGTCTGCGCGACGCCGAGGTTGCCGCCCGCGGCGTTGATGCCCAGGGCCGCACCCTTCTTGCCTTCGGGGAAGAAGAACGAGATGTTCGCCATCGACGAGGAGAAGTTGCCGCCGCCGAAACCGGCCAGCGCGGCCAGGATCAGGAAGACCCACATGGGCGTGCCGGGCTGGTTGACGAAATAGGCCAGGCCGAGGGTCGGGATCAACAACATGGCCGCACTGAACGCGGTGAACGCCCGTCCGCCGAATTTGGGGATGGCGAAGGTGTACGGAATCCGCAATGCGGCGCCGACCAGAGTCGGGGTCGAGGTCAGCAGCAGCGCGTTGCTCACCGCGGTGGGGTTGCCCTTGCCGAGTCCGGCCAGGAAGTCGAAGCCTGCCAGGCCCATGGTGGTTACCACGGTGCCCCAGATGACCCAGACGCTGAAGCCGAGATTCTCGGCGAACACCGAGAAGATCAGATTCTTGCGAGCGGTCTTCGCGCCGCCGGATTCCCAGAATTTCGCGTTGTCCGGATCCCAGTGGTCGATCCAGCGTCCGCGTTTCTGGTGTTCGAAACTCGTTGGCTGCGACTGCTGGCCGGTGGCTGCTACGGCGGTCATCGGCTTCCTCTCGATTCGGCTCGACCGGCCCTCATCGCGGCGCTTTGCCGCCGGCGGCTGTCGAGTGCCTAGCTACGGTCGAGACAAAGGTAAAAGCCGGTTGTTGCGTCCCCGTGGCTTTCCATGACATTCCCGGCAATTCCGACTCACATTGGCCGGATGCCGATGGTGACCACTTGGTTACCTCGCTGGTCTTGCGTTTATCGCGCGTCCGGATATTCGGCAATGAGGGAATTGAGGAAGCATTGTGTCGCCGCGGCGGCCCGCTCGGGATCGCCGTCGATCACCGCGTGCACCAGGGCCGCGTGCTCCTCCGGATAGGAGTCGTCGGACTTCGCGGTCCGCGCCCGGATGACCTGTTCGATGATCGGCAGCAGCGAGTCGTAGAACTCGAGGTACACCGCGTTGTGGCTGGCGACCACGATCGCGCGGTGTAGTTGCACGTCCGCCTCGATCGCGGCGGCCTGGTCTTCGTCCCATTCCTTGTCGCGCTCGGCGAGCAGGCGCAGCAGGTTCGTGATGTCGGTGTCGTCGCGGCGGCGGGCCGCCAGTGCGGCGGCGGTGGTGTCCAGTGCGAGGCGCAGCTCGAGGATGTCGCGCTCCTCGGCGTCGGCGAAGTACTTGCCCAAGGCGCCGCCGAGGTCGGAAGCCGCGATCACATAGGTGCCCGAGCCCTGGCGACGTTCCAGCATGCCCGCGTGCACGAGGGCCTGGACGGCCTCGCGCACGGTATTCCGGCCGGTGCCGGTGAGCTCGGTGAGCTCCGGCTCGGTCGGAATGCGTGAGCCGATCGGCCAACGGCCGGAACGGATTTCGGCCCGAAGCTGTTCGGTGACCTGGGCGATGAGGCTGGTGCGCCGGACGGGTTGCACCTCGACAGAGTACCGCCCATCACAAATCGTTGCCGCTTATCATCCGGTCATCCTATGATTTCTCGGTGACTGCGACCCTTCCGGAAATCGTGACTCGTCGGGAATCCGTCCTGATCGAGCGTCGTCGACGCGCACTGACCGAGGGTCGCCTGCTGGTACTGGCCGCGATCGTGATGTCCGCGCTCACCCTGCGGGTCGCCGTCACCGCGTTCAGCCCGCTTGCCGACCAGATCGGCGCCGAAATCGGTTACGGACCCGCCATTGTCGGTGTTTTCGGCATGATCCCGACCGCCATGTTCGCGCTGTCCGGACTGCTCACCCCGATCCTGGCCACCCGGCTCGGACTGGAGCGCACCGCGCTGACCGCCATGCTGATGGCGGGCACCGGCATGCTGATCCGGGTGCTCATGTCGGGCACGGTGGAGCTGCTGATCTTCTCCGCCCTCGCGCTCGCGGGCATGGGCATCGGCAACGTGGTGATCCCGCCGCTGGTGAAGCGGTATTTCCCGGATCGCCTCGCGGTGATCAGCTCGCTGTATATCGTCATGGTGCAGCTAGGCACCGTCGTGCCCGCGTTCACCGCGGTGCCGGTCGCCGAGGCGCACGGATGGCGTATCTCGCTCGGGGTGTGGGCCGTGCTCGGCTTCGCGGCGGCCGTGCCGTGGCTGCTGGTGCTGCGCGGACGTGACAACGTGGACCGGACGGCCGCACCGGAGCAGGCGCCGCGTGCCGGACGCGTGTGGCGTTCGCCGATCGCCTGGGGCATGGCGGGCATGTTCGGCATGACCTCGCTGATCACCTACTCCATGTTCACCTGGCTGCCCAAAGTTCTGCGCGAGGCGGGGGCGAGCGCCGGGTACGGCGGCGCGATGCTGGGGCTGTTCGCCGGGGTGGGCGTGGTCGCCGCGCTGACCGCGCCCACCGTGGTCGCCCGGTTCCGCAATCCCTTCCCCGTGGTGGCCGGCTGCGCGGTGCTGTTCTTCATCGCGTTCGCCGGACTGCTGGCCGCGCCGATGGCCGCGCCGATCCTCTGGGTTGTGCTGCTCGGCCTCGGACCGAGCACCTTCCCGATGGCACTGACGCTGATCAACCTGCGCACCCGCACACCGGGCGGGTCGGCCGCGCTGTCCGGCTTCACCCAAGGCGTCGGATACGCGGTGGCCTGTGCGGGGCCGCTGCTGTTCGGCATACTGCACACGGCGACCAGCGGGTGGCTCGCTCCGTTCGCGATGCTCGGCGCCGCCGTGCTCGTGCTGCTGACCGGCGCCTGGCAAGCCTGCAAACCGCGCATGCTCGAAGACACCTGGAGCTGAGCCTCCCGCCTATTTCGCCGAATCTCACAACTCCGGTTGCGTGGCTGTGCGAACCGAGTAAGGATGTGGGCGACGCATGCGGCGGGTAGCGCGCATCACACCTCACGGGCGATCCCATTCGAGATCGGCCGCTTTGTCACGCGCGGAAACCGCCGTGTCACATGCTCGAAACAATTACCCGGAACTCACCCGGCGTCGCCGGTAATCGTGAGCAACCGTTGATTTGACGGTCATTTCGCGCAGCATTTCGGCAATACCCATTTCCTACCGTGGGGCCAACCGACTTTGGGAGGCCCTGTTGAGCACGCTGACGCGTAACCGTTCGGAAGCGCTATGGACGAAGATCCGCAGGCCGCAGATCGAGCATTGGGATGCCGAGGATGTCGCGGCCTGGGAAGCGGGCGGCAAGAACGTCGCCAAGCGCAACCTGATCTGGTCGGTCGTCGCCGAGCACGTCGGATTCTCGGTCTGGTCGATCTGGTCGGTGATGGTGCTGTTCATGCCCACCGACAAGTTCGGCATCGATCCCGCGGGCAAGTTCTTCCTGGTCGCGGTTCCGACGCTGGTGGGCGCGATCCTGCGGATCCCCTACACCGTCGCGACCGCGCGCTTCGGCGGGCGCAACTGGACCGTGTTCAGCGCGGCCCTGCTGCTCATTCCGACGCTGCTCACGCTGTACTTCATCAACCAGCCCGGCACGTCCTACACGACGTTCCTGGTGATCGCCGCGTTCGCGGGCTTCGGCGGCGGCAACTTCGCCTCTTCGATGACCAACATCAACGCCTTCTACCCGCAGCGGTTGAAAGGCTGGGCGCTGGGCCTGAACGCGGGTGGGGGCAATATCGGCGTTCCGGTAATCCAGCTGATCGGCCTGCTGGTGATCGCCACTCTCGGCAACAGCTACGCGTCGCTGATCTGCGCGATCTACCTGGTGTTCGTCGTGATCGCCGGGCTCGGCGCGGCGCTGTACATGGACAACCTGCCGAACCAGAAGGCCGACCTGTCCTACATGATCACCGCCCTGAAGGTGCCACAGTCCTGGGCGATCGCGTTCCTCTACATCGGCACGTTCGGCTCGTTCATCGGCTACAGCTTCGCCTTCGGCCAGATCCTGCAGATCAGCTTCAAGGCCGGTGGCGACAGCGCCGTGCAGGCCACCCTGCACGCCGCGCAGATCGCGTTCATCGGTCCCTTGCTCGGCTCGCTGGCCCGACCCTACGGCGGCAAGTGGGCCGACCGCATCGGCGGTAGCCGGGTCACGCTGTACGTGTTCGGCGCGATGATGGGCGCCGCGGTGCTGGTGGCGGTGGCCAGCACGATGGCAGACCGCAACAACGGCGTGGCCACCGGTGCGGTGATGACCGCGCTGGTCGTCGGCTTCATCGCACTGTTCGTGCTGTCGGGTATCGGCAACGGATCGGTCACCAAAATCATCCCGTCGGTCTTCGAGGCGAAGTCCAAGAGCCTCGACGCCACCCCCGACGCGCGGGCCGCGTGGTCGCAGAACACCTCCGGAGCGCTCATCGGTTTCGTCGGCGCCATCGGCGGGCTCGGCGGCGTGGGCATCAACCTGGTGCTGCGCTCCTCCTACGCCTCGACCAAGTCGGCGACCACCGCGTTCTGGGTGTTCATGGCCTTCTACGTGGTCTGCGCGCTGGTGGTCTGGGCAGTATTCCTGCGCCGCCCCGCAGCCCGGGTCGCCGCCGATTCCGATGTCGTGGTGGAAGCCGAGTCGTTCGTGCTCGAAGCCGAAGCCAGCCGCTCCCAGAGCGCCCCGTCCCAGTCCACCAGCTCGTCGGCCCGCGCCTGACACCAGATCCAGTCCAGGAGGACCAACAGATGAACCCCACAGTCGCTCGCAAGACCGCAGTGGTCGTCGGCCACGGAATGGTCGGGCACCGGTTCGTCGAGGCGTTGCGCTCGCGCGACACCGAAGGCCGCTGGCAGGTGGTCATCCTCAGCGAGGAGCAGCTGCCCGCCTACGACCGGGTCGGCCTCTCGTCCTACGTCGGCAGCTGGGAGGCATCCTCGCTCGCGCTGCCCGGCAACGAGTACGCCGGTGACGACCTGGTCGAGCTGCGGCTCGGGCAGCGCGCCGAGTCGATCGACCGGGAAGCGCGCAAGGTCACCACGTCGGCCGGCGACACCCTCGCCTACGACGCGCTCGTGCTGGCCACCGGCTCCTACCCGTTCGTGCCGCCTGTGCCCGGCCACGACCGCCCGGAGTGTTTCGTCTACCGGACCATCGAGGACCTGGATGGCATCCGTGCCGCGGCCGAGGCGGCCGGGCCGGGCGCGGCCGGTGTGGTCGTCGGCGGCGGTCTGCTCGGCCTGGAGGCCGCGAACGCGCTGCGGCTGCTGGGGATGACCCCGCATGTGGTCGAGTACAACACCCGGCTGATGCCCGCTCAGGTCGACGAGGGCGGCGGCGCCATCCTGGAGCGGCTGGTCACCGACCTGGGCCTGCACGTGCACACCGGCGTCGGCACCTCCTCGATCGAGGCCACCGACCAGGGCGTGCAGGTCACGCTGTCGGACGAGTCGGTCATCGAGGCCGGACTGGTCGTGTTCTCCGCCGGTATCCGCCCGCGCGACCAGATCGCCCGCGACGCGGGCCTGGAGGTCGGTCCGCGCGGCGGCATCATCACCGACCTCGGCCTGCAGACCTCCGACCCGAACATCTGGGCCATCGGCGAATGCGCCGCGGTCGAAGGTGTGTGCTACGGCCTGGTCGCGCCGGGCTACAGCACCGCCGAGATCGTGGCCGACCGGCTGCTCGGCGGGGCGGGCGAGTTCCCCGGCGCGGACATGTCGACCAAGCTCAAGCTGCTCGGCGTCGACGTGGCCAGCTTCGGCGACGCGCACGGCGTCACCGAGGGCGCGCTGTCGGTCGTGCTGCACGACGCGGCCAAGGGCACCTACGCCAAGCTCGTCGTCTCCGACGACGCGAAGACCCTGCTCGGCGGCATCCTGGTCGGCGACGCCACCGCCTACGCGGCGCTGCGCCCGCTGGTCGGCCGCCCGCTGCCCGCCGAACCGGCCGCGCTGATCTCGCCCGCGGGCGCGGAACTCGGCGCCGACGCGCTGCCGGACGATGCGCAGATCTGCTCCTGCAACAACGTGTCGAAGGGCGCGATCTGCGGGGCGATCGCCGAGGGCGCCTGTGACGTCCCGGCGATCAAGAAGTGCACCACCGCCGGAACCTCCTGCGGCGGTTGCGTTCCTATGCTCAAGAAGCTGCTCGAGCAGTCCGGCGTCGAGATGTCCAAGGCGCTGTGCGAGCACTTCGAGCAGTCGCGCGCCGAGCTGTTCCAGATCGTCCAGGTCACCGGCATCCGCACCTTCTCCGGTCTGATCGCCAAGTACGGCAAGGGCAGCGGCTGCGACATCTGCAAGCCGACCGTCGCGTCCATCCTCGCCTCCACCTCGAGCGAGCACATCCTCGACGGCGAGCAGGCCGCCCTGCAGGACACCAACGACCACTTCCTGGCCAACCTGCAGAAGAACGGCACCTACTCGGTGGTGCCCCGGATGCCCGGTGGCGAGGTCACCGCCGAGCAGCTGATCACCATCGGTGAGGTGGCCAAGGAATTCGGCCTGTACGTGAAGGTCACCGGCGGCCAGCGCATCGACCTGTTCGGCGCGCGCGTCGAACAGCTGCCGCTGATCTGGAAGCGCCTGGTCGACGCGGGCATGGAGTCCGGTCACGCGTACGGCAAGTCGCTGCGCACCGTGAAGAGCTGCGTCGGCTCCACCTGGTGCCGCTACGGTCAGCAGGATTCGGTGGGCATGGCCGTGCTGCTGGAGAAGCGTTACCGCGGCCTGCGCTCGCCGCACAAGCTGAAGCTGGCCGTGTCCGGCTGCGCCCGCGAATGCGCGGAGGCGCGCGGCAAGGACGTCGGCGTGATCGCCACCGAGCACGGGTGGAACCTCTACGTCGGCGGCAACGGCGGCCTCACCCCGAAGCACGCGGTGCTGCTGGCCGGCGACCTCGACGACGAGACGCTGATCAAGTACATCGACCGGTACCTGATGTTCTACATCCGCACCGCCGATCGTTTGCAGCGCACCGCGCCGTGGCAGGAGGCGCTGGAAGGCGGCCTGGATTACCTCAAGCAGGTGATCTGCGAGGACAGCCTGGGCATCGCCGAGGATCTCGAGGCAGCCATGGCTCAGCATGTCGCGGGCTACCGCGACGAGTGGGCCGCTGTGCTGGAAGACGAAGGGAAGCTCTCTCGCTTCGTGTCGTTCGTCAATGCCCCGGAAGAGGCCGATCCGACGATTTCCTTCGACGAATCGGGTGAGCGGAAGGTTCCCGTTCTGCTGGGACTGCCCGAAGTCCCGGTCGCCACGCAGGGGAAATGACCGCTTAACCGCCCGGAAACAGAACGCCGGTACCAATGATTAAGGCGTTTGGAGGATGACACCGATGACCGTGATCGACACCCCCGGCATCGCCGCAGCTACCACCACTGGGTGGACACAGGCATGCCGTCTCGACTATCTGATTCCCGGCCGCGGCGTTGCGGTGTTGCTGAAAGGTGGCCGTCAGGCCGCCCTGTTCCTGCTCGACGGCGGCATGCTGTATGCCGTCGGCAATATTGATCCGTTCGGCAAGGCCGCGGTCATGTCGCGCGGCATCGTCGGCGACCGCGGCGGCGTGCCCGTCGTGGCCTCGCCGCTGCTGAAGCAGGCTTTCTCCCTGGTCGACGGGCGCTGCCTGGACGACGAATCGGCGATGCTGCCGGTGTACGCGGTGCGCGTGGACGACGGCATCGTTTCGGTTTCCAACGAGCCGGTCGCAGCCGAGCTCGCGTCGTCGGATGGATGAATGGCATGACAACACCTGACACGGGCGCCAGCCTGGCCGGATTCACGGTCGGCGTCACGGCGGCCCGGCGCGCCGAAGAGTTCGCCACGCTGCTGGAACGCCGGGGAGCGAGCATCGTGTCCGCGCCGGCCATCCGGATCATTCCGCTGGCCGACGACAACGAGCTGGAGCGCGTCACCCGGCAGCTGGTCGCCGATCCGCCGCAGATCACCGTGGCCACCACCGGTATCGGCTTCCGCGGATGGATGGAGGCGGCCGAAGGCTGGGGCCTGGCCGAGGATCTGCGTCGCACGCTGGGCACCACCCGGATGCTCGCCCGCGGCCCCAAGGCCAAGGGCGCCATCCGCGCCGCCGAGCTGCGCGAGGAATGGTCGCCTGCCTCCGAGTCTTCCGCCGAGGTGCTCGACCACCTGCTCGCGGAGGGCGTGGAGGGTGTCCGGATCGCGGTGCAGCTGCACGGGGCCACCACCGAGTGGGAACCGGTCCCGGACTTCTGTGAGGTCTTGCGTTGCGCCGGTGCGGATGTCGTCCCGGTGCCGGTGTACCGCTGGGTCCCGCCGGATGACCAGGGCCCGATGGACAACCTGATCGAGGGCATCGTCACTTCCGGTCTGGACTGCGTCACCTTCACCAGCGCCCCCGCGGTCGCGTCCATGCTGATGCGCGCCAAGGAAACCGGACTGCTGGAAGGGCTGCTGTACGCACTGCGCGGCCGGGTGCTGCCCGCCTGCGTCGGACCGATCACGGCTGCCCCGCTGGAGGAGCTGGGGGTGCCGACCTCGATGCCAGGGCGGGCTCGGCTCGGCGCTTTGGCTCGCCATGTCGCCGAGGAACTGCCCAGGCGCGCCAACCGGATTCAGGCCGCGGGCCACAACATCAGCGTGCGCGGCGCGTGCGTGGTGGTCGACGGCCAGGTGCGTCAGCTGGCGCCCGCGCCGATGGCGCTGATGCGCTCGCTGGCCCGCCAGCCCGGCCGGGTCGTCTCCCGCGAAGACCTGCTCGCCGCGCTGCCCGGCGGCGGCGACGACACGCACGCGGTGGAAACCGCGATCGCCCGCCTGCGCGCCGGTCTCGGCACGCCGAAAGCGATTCAGACCGTGGTCAAACGCGGGTACCGGCTCGCGCTGGACCCGGCGGAATGCACCGACAACAATCCACGGCCCACCGCGACAGGAGGCCCGCAGGTGCCCGGCGTCGGAATTCCGACCCGGGCACCTCGGTACATCCAGACTGCGGGGAGCTGGTGACCGCGCCCGCCCTGGTGCTGGTGGCCCACGGGACCCGCAGCACGAAGGGCGTGCAGATGATCGCGGCGCTCGCCGAGGCCGTGGCGAAGGACCTCGGTGCCGGGGTGCCCGGCACCGAGGAAAAGCCCTGGGTGCGTACGGCATTCGTGGACGTGCTCGGTCCTTCGCCCGCCGAGGTGCTGCGCGATCTGGCGACCCCGGCCGGGGACTCCGTGCCCGCCGTGGTGGTTCCGGCGTTCCTGGCTTCGGGCTATCACGTCTACCAGGACGTACCGCGCGAGGTCTCCGAGAGCGGCCATCCGGCGACGGTGGTCACCCCGGCCATGGGCCCCGATCCCGCGCTGGCGCGCATCATGAAGATGCGCCTGCGCGCCGCGGGCTGGACCCCGGGTGACGCGGTGGTCTTCGCCGCCGCGGGCTCTTCGGACGCCCGCGCCCGCCAGGACGTCCGGCGCGCGGCCGCGCTGCTGGCCGAACGCCTCGGTACCGGAGTCCGTATCGCCTACGTCGCCACCGGCGCGCCGCGCGTACCGGAGGTGGTCGCCGAACTGCGCGCCGCGGGCGCGCGCCGGGTCTTCGTCGCCTCATACCTGCTCGCACACGGCCTGTTCCAGCAGCGCCTGCACGAGGCCGGCGCCGACGGCGTCGCCGAACCCATCGGCGTGCACCCGGCCGTGGTCCGGCTCATCGCCGACCGCTACCGGGCAGCTGCCCGCGAGATGGTCCGAGCGCGCGCCCGCTGAGCAGCCGCACGCGTTGTACCACAGGCGCGCCGCTGAGCACAGTTCGTCGAACGCGTAACCGATTGCCCGGGGCCGGATCGGGGAACCCGCGCCGTGATGACCTCCGCGGATCGTCCTCGTCGCATCACGTCCGTGGAGGTGCATTCAGGCTGTCTCGATCGGCTACGGCGTGAAGGAGAGCCCGAAATGCGCGCCCAACCGATTGAGCGCCTCCGGGTCGCCGAAGACGGCTTCTCCGCTGTAGTCCTCGTCCGGAGGATCCACGGAGCAAAAGCGCTCGAGGGAGTCTGCGGGAATCCCGGAGAGGTACGTGGCGAAGGTGAGCGCGGCTTCGAGGTCCTCCTCTTCGTCGCCGGGATATACCGGCCATGCCTCGGTCTCGCCGTTGCAGTCGAACTGGAGCTCCCAGTCTTCGTCGTCTTCTACCAGCCGCACGTTCGTAATGGTCACCAGACCTTTTGTGCAAGAGGCGATCGTCTGCAACACCTCTTCGTACCACTCCAGCCGCTCGTCGTCGTCAGTCTCTTCGATCCCGCGAAACGTTTTGTAATCGAACGCGAATCGAATGCCCAGATCGTCGAGCAGACTCAGCACGGCCCGCTGGGGAATGTGGCCGTAGTAGCTCAGTGGTTTGTCGAGCTCGTCTTGCTGCAAGGTCTGCCCGACGGTGGACTGGTCGACAATACCGAGTTCGACGATCAGGTCCACCACTTCGCGGACGGTATCCATCAACTTCTCCTCCGGGGAACATACTTTCGAACGGCCGCCACGGGCAGAGGGTATCCAGACTCCGTGGGTTTCCTCCCGCCCCAAACTGTTCCCATTCCTGGGGCCTGTTCCGCCTGTTCGACACATGCCCCGAATCGAGGTTCCCGGAAAGCGGAGTAAGTACGGTTCGCGCCGATTCGGGCCGGGTGTGCACAGCGGACACCTGCGACGTGAGGTGCGTCACGGTCGGCGTCGGGCAGGCGCTTTTCGCTGCGGCTGCGGCTGCGGCTGCGGCTGCGGACCGGCAGGCGAGCGCGTGAAGGACGCGCGGTAGCTGCTCGGCGGCACGCCGACATGGCGGATCATGTGCTGCCGCAATGATTCCGCGGAGCCGATACCGCTGTGCCGGGCGACCTGGTCCATCGGCAGCGTGGTGGATTCCAGCAGCTCTCTGGCGCGTTGCAGGCGCTGGTGCAGGAGCCATTTCTGTGGGCTGAGGCCGGTCTCCTCGTGGAATCGGCGGGTCAGCGTGCGGACACTGGTGCGCGCGTGCCTGGCCAGGTGGTCCAGCGACAGTGGCGTGTCCAGGCGTCCCAGCGCCCAGGCTCGGGTGGCCGCCAGGGTCACGCCGTTCTCCGGAGGCAGCGGGACGTCCACGAACTGGGCCTGCCCGCCGGGCCGTACCGGGGTGACGACGGCGGTGCGGGCGGCCGCGTTCGCCACGGTCGCGCCGTAGTCGGCGCGGATCAGGTGCAGGCACAGGTCGATTCCGGCCGCCGCGCCCGCGGCGGTGGTGATCGGGCCGTCCTCGATGAACAGGGCGTCGCTGCGGACCGACACGTCCGGGAACATCGCCGCCAGCTCGTCGGCCAGGCCCCAATGGGTGGTGGCCGTGCGGCCGGACAGCAGACCCGCCTGGGCGAGCACGAACGCGCCGCTGCAGATCGAGGTGACGCGTTTGCCGTCGGCGGCGGCGCGACGCAGGGCGGCCACCGTGGCTTCGTCGGCGCTGCCGCGGCTGCCGGTGCTGGGCACGATGACGATGTCGGCGACATCGATAGCCTCCAGTCCGCGCGACACCACCACGTCGAATCCGCCCAACCCCGCGGGCAGCACCCCGGGCCTGGCAGTGCACACCAGGATGCGGTAGCCGGGTTCGCCGTCCACCATCGCCGCGCCGAGCACGGTTTCGGGCATGGACAGGTCGAATGCCTTCACCGGAGGGACCGCGACGACGGCGACAGTCTGCATGGCCTGATCCTTGGGGTAGTTGGCAATCCGGTCACTAGCTTAGCCGGGCGGGCGGCGGCAGGCTGAGTGGCACGCGATCGGCAAATGGCAAGTCGAGGTTTCGCCGGTCGTGTCGATATTGTTGTGGCAGAAGGGAAATCACATGCCGACGCAGGTCATCGTCGGCCGGGGCGCTACCGCCTCGGCCACCGCGGCGCTACTGGCCGAATCCGGCGACCGGGTGCGCATGGTGAGCCGCAGCGGGGCCGGTCCCGAGCATCCGAATATCGAACTGATCGCCTTGGACGCGCTCGATACGGCGGCGCTGACCGCGATCGCCGAGAACGCCGCGACGGTGTTCAACATGGCCATGCCCGCGTATCACACGTGGCCGGAAGCGATTCCGCCGCTGTTCGGGTCCATTCGCACGGCGGCCGAGCAGACCGGGGCGAACTACGTGATGCTGGGCAATCTGTACGGGTACGGACCCGCGGACGGACCGCTCACCGAGCAGTCCCCGCTGGCGGCCACGGGCCCGAAGGGTCAGGTGCGCGCCCAGATGTGGCGGCAGGCCGAGCGGGCGCACCGAGCGGGCCGGGTGCGTGTCACCGAGGTGCGGGCATCGCAGTTCATCGGCCCTGGCGCGATCTCGGTGTTCTCCTTGTTCGCCCAGCCGAAGATCCTGGCTGGTCAGTTGGCGCTGCTGCCGCAGGCGCTCGACTTGCCGCACGCCTACACGGCCGTCGGTGACGCGGCGGCGGCAGCGGTCGCCGTCGCTCGCGACGAGCGCGCGTGGGGCCGGGCCTGGCACGCGCCGGTCACCACCGCGACTGTGCGCGAGCTGGCCGGGAGCTTCGCCGCTGCCGCCGGGGCTCCCGAGCCGCGGCTGGAGCTGATGAGCGATCGGGAGCTGACGCTGCTCGGTCTCACCGACCCGTTCTGGCTCGAGCTGTTCGAGACCTACCACCTGTCGCACGCGCCGTTCACAGTCGACGACTCGGCCATGCGGGACACTTTCGGGCTGAAGGCATCCGGTCCCGATGAGGTGTTCGCGGAGGTGGTGCGAGCTTCCTGAGCGCGGACCCCGTGCGCCGCACGACGCGGTCCGGGAGCTGAGGATCTGGGTGCGCTCGGCCTCGGTGGCGCGGCCTTGGCGCGGTCGCATCGGCGAGCGGGTCCGGCAACCTCTTTCCCGACAGCCGGCGCAGCGCAGCCGGGCTCGACCGGCGAAGCGCGACGACTGCGCGGAGAGGCCGGATACGCACTGTTCTCACCGACTTCGCTGGTCGATTGCTAAACATCCGTAGCTTGCTCTGGTCAAGTGATGATTCCGGCTTCTAAATGCGATTTCATTTCACTATTGGGAACGCGCCCAGCGGATGCTGGATACGGCGATCACGCCGTGATACTAATTCGGCCCATGTACCGGCTCATGCGATGCCTGGTTTCCCTCCTCGCGGTCGGCGCCGCGCTCGTCCCCGCCGCAACCGCCACCGCGGACCCCGACGCGGCCGTTCTGGATGTGCGACCGCTGGGCGGGCGGCAGTTCGAGGTCGTGGTCCAGTCGGGAGCGATGGGGCGGCCCATCACGTTGTGGCTGTCCCATCCGGGCCCCGGCGCGCCCGCGCTGTACCTGCTGAACGCCGTGGACGGCGGAGAGGAGGGCGGGCCGTGGACCCGGCGCACCGACGTGGCCGAATTCTTCGCCGACAAGCCGGTCAACGTGATCGTGCCGATGGGCGGGCGCGCCAGTTACTACACCGATTGGCTGCACGATGATCCGGTGCTCGGCCGCAACAAGTGGACCACCTTCCTGACCAGGGAGCTGCCACCGCTGCTCGCGGACCGGTTCGGGATGAACGGCCGCAACGCCGTCGCGGGAACCTCCATGTCGGCGACTTCGGCGTTGAATTTGGCGATCGCCGCACCAGGGCTGTATCGGGCGGTCGGCTCCTACAGCGGATGCCCGCGCACCAGCGATCCGATGGGTCAGGCGATCGTCAACTCGCAACTGGCGGTGTTCGGCGCGAGCGCGGCGAACATGTGGGGGCCGCCGGCCGATCCGGCCTGGGCCGCGAACGATCCGACCGTGCAGGCGGAACGGCTGCGCGGCGTAGCCCTCTACGTTTCGGCGGGCACCGGCGCGCCGGGTTCCCGCGACACGCTCAGCGATCCCGGCATCGACGGCAATCCCCTTCGGCTGGTGGATCGGCTGCTGGTCGGCGGGACCATGGAGACGGTGATCGGTGGCTGCACCCGTCAGTTCGTGGACCGGTTGCATGCGCTCGGCATTCCGGTCACCACCAACCTCCGTCCCGCGGGCACCCATGCCTGGACGTACTGGCAGGACGACGTGCACGAGTCCTGGCCGATGTTCGCCGCCGCGCTGGGCGTCTGATCGGCCATAGCACCCGCCAGGTGGGCGGTCGACCCGAGCCGAGCAGGTTACGAGTCCGGCACGGGAATGGGCCTGCGCGGCCGTAGCGCTCCGGATCTGATCACGGATTCCAGGGGTCGAGTCCCCCTTCGGGATCCAGGTGATCGAGATTGGCGACGCGTCTGGCCGATCGCATCAGGGCTTCGCGGTTGATATCGGTCGGATTCGCGTAGTAGGCCTGGGCCGCGTCCCGGTGCATGGTCGCCACCTGGTGTCCGATGTGCCAGCGGGTATCCCGGCCCGCGCTGTTCCACTCGTCCGGGGTGATAGCCGCACGGAGTGCCCGGTCCGAATGCCAGTTGTTCTCGACCCTTTGCACGAACGCGTGATCGATCGTGGCGCCAGGGGCCGGTGCGTTGCTGTGCCGGACGAAGCTGTCTGCCGCGATGACCGCCTGGGCGGCGTAGGCTTCGTGTGCCTCGTGGCCGACGTGGTTCTCCACCGCCCATGCTGTCGCGATCGCCTTCTGCAACGGTGCGAAGCCGTACGGATTCTGCGACACCGTCGATTCCTGGGTCGACAGTGCGGCCAGCGAATGGTTGACCATTTCGTGGCTGGCACCCGAGGCGAGCAGCACGTTATGCACGCGCGATTCGGGAACTTTGTTGTCGCGCAACGCCTTCAGGGCGCGGGAAACGCCCAGTTGGGTGTTCATGCCCCCATGTTGCCTGGCCGCGGCAACCGCGACGCCACGCCAGTTCGTGCGGGACAGCTGATGCTCGATGTAGCCCTCCTCGCGGCTGGCGAGGATTCTCCTGGTGGAGCGTTCGATCCGTCGCCGTGTGGGGGCCAGAGGATTCAACGGATTGACGATTCCACCCGCGAGCCAAGCCGTCACGGGCGAGGAGTTGATGGTGTTGAGTGCGCCGAGTGTGCTCACGAATCCCATGCCGGACGAGGGCTTCCCCCCACCACCCCCACCACCCATGCCGAGGGCCACGCCGCCGCTGCTCGACGACTTGGTCTGACTGCCCTGGACCGCCAGGGAGAATCGGTTGGCGATCCAGTCGTTGCCGCGGGACAGGCTGCTGCTGAGTCGCTTCAGCTGGAGGATGGCGACGATCTCGACGGTGCCCGCGATGATGATCACCGCCATCACCTGGCCGCGAGCTTGCGCGAACAGGTTGCCCATGAACAGCACGTAGACACCGAGGAAGATGGTGTACGCGGTCATCCGTGCCGCAGCGACGAAGCTGTCCACGAGATTGCGGACCAGGAACGTCTGTGTCGGGCCGTAGACGAATCCGCCCGCGGCGAAGCCGAATATCGACATGATCCCGTGATAGATCGTGTCCAGCGCGGCCTTGATGACCTTGATTCCGAGATACATCGCGAATGCCAGAAGGATGCCGCCGCAGACCAGCAGCATGAGCCCGGTGGCGACCTGTCCCATGGTGGGATTCTCGGCCTTCGCGTGCGCGGCGGCGTCTCCGCACGACTTCATGCCGCTGAGCACCCGGGCGTCCTCGCCTGCCGCCACTCCTGCCGACCACGCGGACCGGCAGGCCGGGCGCGCGTCGACGGTATGCCCGAAATTCCACACTTGCAGGGGCTGACGGGCGAAATTGTCGGCCAGATCGCTCTGCATGGTCGACACGAGCTGGGTCGGATTCGGGTTGGCGTTTCCGTTCAAGCCGGCCGCCACGGAGATACCCAGATCGCGGCCCTGCGCGAGCAATCCATTCGAGGACAGCACGTCCGCCAGGGGCTCGGCCAGGAACAGCGGTCCCAGCACCGCCACCGCCAGCATCGTGACCACCTGCATGGTGGCCTTCGCGTGATAGCCGCGCACGATGAACCAGGCGACGCAGAACGCGCCGATGGTGGCCGCGGTGACCAGCATGATCGGGGTCGCGATCTGCCCCGCCATGGCATCGGCCACGCCACGCAACGCCGCACTGAACATGTCCAGCCACCGGAAGCTCAACGCGTAGCCGATCACCCAGATCGCGGTCGTCACAATGGCTATGTAGCCGATGAATTCCAGGCCCAGCACGGTCCACAGAACAGTGGAGCGTGGCTTGAACAGGCTTTCGTCGCCGGTCGCGAACCGATAGTCGGACAGGCGGATTCCCGAGGAGTCGCGGATGTTCATCCAGCTGAGCCCGTCGATCCCGGATGTTGTTCCTGCCGTCGTGCTCGCGGCGTCCTGGGCGACGGCCACCGCGCCGATGAAGCCGGGAAATACGAACAGCGCGAAGGTGATCAGGGCGAGCCAGGCCACCCGTCGCCGCCCAGTTCCCGCGCCCGAGCGCAGCCACCGGGCCGGCGCACCGCGATGTGCATGCCGGGCTCGGTGGAACATGCCGGGAACCCGAACCGAATACCGCCTGGATGAACTGCGGCTGACAGTGCGTGATCGCACCACCGGGGAGCAGATGTGCACGGAGGAGTCCTTCGTCCCGTTTCTGGGGGCGCGGTCGACTGCGAATGTTCAAACGGATTGCACGCGAGCGGTAATGACAACCCGGGCCCCCGTCTCACGCCGTGTATTACAGACAGGTAGGGAAACATCCGCCTTAACGTCCAGTGACATCCACGCGGCTCGGGAGTGTACGTAAGTACCTCGGGAGGGCTAGCCAGGCACAAGGCCAAATATGCTGTCGTGCAGGATATTTCAAATACCGATCGGCCGCTTGGTTCGTAGGTCTGCGGGCAAGGCCGTGCAGCTTGCCGGCTGGACAGGCGAGTCTCGCCCCGCGTGCGGTGGTCGACTGCGCCTGGATTTCGGCGCAGAACATCGAGCCCGGCCGCGTCACGATCGAACAGGCCGGGTCATCTTGTGCTCCGCAAGCCTGTCGTACCGAGGGCGCACAATGCCGCTATGGCATATGACGAGGAGTTGGCCGAGCGGATCCGCGAACTGATCGTGCCCGGACCGGAGCTCACCGAGCGGAAGATGTTCGGTGGCCTGGCGTTCTTGATCGACGGCAATATGGCGGTCGCGGCCAGCCGTCAGGGTGGCCTGCTGGTCCGCGTCGGCCCGGACGAGGGGGAGCGGCTGATCGGTGAGTCGGTCGAACCCATGGTGATGGGCGGCCGCGAGATGGTCGGCTGGCTGTATGTCGCCGCGGCGGCAGTCGCCGACGAGGAGATCCTGCGGGAATGGGTCGAGCGCGGGGTCGCCTACGCCCGGACCTTCCCGCCGAAGAAGTAGCCTGCCTCAGGCCCGGACCTGGCGACGGTAGAGCACCCGGTCGAATTCGCGGCCGTACTCGTCGACCGCGACCACGTCCATCTCGCTGGCGAAGACGCCCGGCCGGACGTCGACGCGCAGGAACGAGTAGTTGCGGAAGCGGACCCGCGACCACGGCGCGGCCTCGTCCTGTTTGCCGCCGCCGGGCGTCCACACGTAGCTGTTCGGCACCGTGGCATCCGGTAGTTCATTGCCGCGGAAGGATTCTTGCGAACCCGGCTGGAATTCGTAGCGTGGGCGTCCGCCGCCGCCCACGGTGTAGTACACGGTTCCGTCGGTCTCCGGGTAGACGATCGAGTTGTCGCCGGCGACCTTCGTCGCGTTTCCCGCACGGATCGGGTCGGTGCGCTCGTAGACGTGGTTGTGCCCCTGCAGCACCAGGTCCACCTGATAGCGGTCGAACAACCCGACCCAGGCGTCGCGCACGCCGCCGTCGCTGGCGTGCGCCTCGGTGGTCGAATACGCGCAGTGGTGGAAGAAGCAGACGATGAAGTCGATGCCGGGGTCGGCGCGGTAGGCAGCCAGCGCGCGTTCCACCCAACTCGTCTGCGCCCCACCGGAATACCCGGTGTTGGCGCGGATCTCATAGGACACGTCGTTGGCGTCCAGCGAGAGCACCGCGACATTCCCGTAGGTGAACGAGTACGCCGAAGGACAGCCCGCGGGGCCGTTACCGGGAAAGTCGAGCCGCGCCGAGTGTCCGCCGTAGCCGTGGTCGCCGTAGGTGGCTTCCATATCGTGGTTGCCGGTGGTGAACATCCATGGGGTTTGCGCGGCGCTGGGCTCGATGGCGTTGAAGTAGACGTCCCACACGTAGGGGTTGTACTTGTCGAAGCCGCTGGACGGGTGCGCGCCGTGCGCGACGAACTGCCCTGGCTTGCCTTTGCCGGAGGGGTCGGCGTAGGCGATGTCGCCTGCGAGGATGTGGAAATCCGGCCGGGCCGCGGCGATCTGACGCAGCACGTTGCTCGCGTGCGGTGCGACCGGATCGTTGTCGGCCCGGTAGTACTTGTCGTCGTAGTCGCCGGGCGCGACGCCGTCCGGCAGCGCGGGCGTCTCGTCGGTGCCCTGGTCGCCCATCATGGTGAAGCGGAACGGCAGCACCGCGGTCCTGCTGGTAGGCATCGCGGGCGCGGCGGCGCGGATGTCGCCCGCGAAACCGTCGGAGGTGCGCCAGCGATAGAAGTGCGGCACCCGGCCGGGGAGGCCGTCCACCGGCGCGTGGACGTAGAACTGTTCGGCCGCGAGCACGCCGCCATCGGCCGTGGGCACCTGGGTGAGCAGATTGCGCACCTCGGCCTCGACCGTCGCGCCCAGCGCAGGCGTGGGTCCATGATCGAGATACACCGTCGCGCCCGCCGGTCGCCGCGACAGCTGGGCCGCGAAACGCAGTTGACTCGCCGCGTCCGGGCCGAACGCCACCCGTCGTCCGCCGACCGCGAGCTGAGCCTCCTCGGCATACGCGCGAGCACCGAATGGTGCGACGCCGACCGCCGATACTGCCGCGGCCGCCGCGGCGCCACGCAGGATGTTGCGCCGCGACACCGGATGGCGGCGCAGATAGGCGCGGTGCCATTCGTATTGCTCGGTCATCGTCATGTCGGTGGCGAGACGGTCCGGAATTCCGGTGTCGGGGATGTCGCCTGCTGGATTCAGCGGAGTGGACGGCATACGCCGATGCTGTACGGGCATGGCGCATCCCGGCAACTCGACACCCGCACCATGTGCGGGAACACGGGACGGGCGGTGCCCGCGCGGCCCCGTATCGATGCAGAATGTGTTGTGGGCCCGCTCAACTGGCATCAGCGGCTCGCCTTTGGTAGACAGTCGAGCTGAACGGCATTGTGATCGGGGGGATCCGGCAGTACACCCGAATGGTCTGGAGTTCCTTTTGAGCACGCCCGAGTTCCCGGCGCATGCCCCATCCTGTCCGGTCGTCCACGGCTCGCCGATCGGTTCCGACGACTCGCGGGTGTCGATGCATTCACCGGAGTTCGCCGTCGATCCGCACCATGTCTACCGTGAAATGAGAAGGCAGTACGGATCTTTGGTCCCGGTGGAGCTGGCGCCGGGCGTGCCGGCCACCTTGGTGATCGGCTATCAGACCGCGCTGCGGATCCTCAACGATCCTGAGCGCTTTCCGGCCGATCCCCGTACTTGGCAGCAGAACATCCCCGCCGACTGCCCGGTCCTTCCGATCATGGAGTGGCGCCCCACCGGGAGTAGAAACGCCGGGGTTGACTTGCTGCGCTACCGGCAGGCCATCACCGCGAGCGTCGATCAGGTAAATCTGTACGGTATCCAAGCCACCGTGCAGAAGATCGCCATCCCGCTGATCAACGGCTTCTGTCAGGCTGGGACGGCCGATCTGATCAGTCAGTACATATTCCCGCTGACGTTCGAGGTCGTAAATGCCTATGTCGGCTGCCCGCCGGAGATAGGTCGTCGGGTCGCCGCCGGTATGGCCGCGATCTTCGAGGGCGTCGAGGCCGAGAAGGGCAACACCATGCTCAGCGAGGCGATCCTGGAATTGGTGACCTTGAAACGGGGCGAACCTGGCAACGACGTCACCTCGCTGCTGCTGCGGCACCCAGCCGAACTCGATGAGCTGGAGATGGTCCACCAGGTGGTGGGCTTCTACGGTGCGGGGATCGAGGTGCAACTGAACCTGATCGCCAACACCCTGCTGCTGATCCTCACCGACGAGCGGTTCGGCGCAACTGTCCTTGGCGGGAGCCTGTCCACCCGCGACGCCCTCGACGAGCTCTTGTTCAACGACCCGCCGCTGGCCAACATGTTGATCACCTACCCCAGGCAGCCGGTCCTCATCGACGACGTCTGGCTGCCCGCGCACCAGCCGGTCGTCGTCAGCATGTCCGCCTGCAACAACGACCCCGCGATCCGGACCAAGGATCAGACGGGCAATCGCTCGCATCTGGCATGGGGCCTCGGACCACACGCCTGCCCCGCGCAATCCATGTCCTACCTGATCGCTCAGGAGGCCATCGATCAACTTCTCGATGCGCTGCCCGAGATGCGGCTGGCCGTACCGGCCGAGGGACTGACCTGGCGACCTGGCCCCTTCCACCGGGCCTTGGCGGCTCTGCCGGTCACTTTCCCCCCTTCTCCGCAGCCTGCGTGATATGCATTGATTGCATGGCAAGCATTACCATCCGGGATCTGGACAACGATGTGAAAGAGCGACTGCGGCGCAGAGCCGCGTCGCACGGTCGCAATATGTAGCACGGCAATCCTCGCCGACGAGGTACGGCCCAACGGGCTGCTGCTGACCCTGTTCGAACGCGCCCGCGACCACGCGACCGAACTCGAACTGCCACAGCAGCCGGAGGCCACCGGAGTGCAGCTGTGATCATCGCTGACATCACCATCGTTCCCGAGCTGTTCGAACCGTGGGAGATATAGCGACAGCGCGTGCGGAGCGTAGGCTGCGAGGATGTCGCCTATCCTCCGCGTCGCCGTAGCGCCGGTCGTGCTCGCCGGTGCGCTGGCCGGCGCGGCGAACGCCAACGCGACGCCGGGCACCGATGTCACCGCCGTCACTCTCGGTCAAGCGCAGATTCCCGCCGGACTGCTCCCGTTCGTCGCGGGCACCGACTTGGTGGCCCGCGAAATCACCATCGGCCCAGGCGGTTCCACCGGCTGGCACTATCACGACGGCCCGGTCTTCGGCTTCGTCCGAGCGGGCACCCTCACCCATCCCGGCCCCGACTGCGACGCCCCGGTCTACCGCACCGGCGATTTCATCTACGAGCCCGCGGGCGAATGGAACGTCCATATCGGCCAAAACCTCGGCACGGAACCCCTCATCCTCGACGTCGTCTACGCCCCTCCAACCGGCAAACCTCTCTTCGTGGACGCCCCCGCGCCGCCCTGCGCTTCATGATCAACGGCACATGGTGGAGGGTCTTCTCGCGAAATCCCGCAGCCATGTGCCGTAGATCTCAACGTTCGTCGGGGTATTGGGGGAGGAGGGTGCCCAATGGGCCCAGGTCGATGTTGAGGTCCTCGGGGGTGAGGCCGAAATGGTCGCGTAGTTCGTCCATGCGTTGCTCGAGCAGCATCAAGGTGGTGCCGATCCGCTCCACCTGGGCGTCGCTCAGGTCGCCCTCGTCCACCCGGCGCAGCGCCTGCCGTTCCATCAGTTGCCGCAGCAGCTCTACCAGGGTGAGCACGAGCGTGACGAGACCACGCTCGACGGATTCGGGGTCGGTGTCGATACGCGGTGGGATGCCGCCGAATTCAGTCATCTGGCTCCAGCGCGCCGTGTGCCGGGGATTCCAGCGCGGGGGTCGACACGGGGCTGATGGAAGAGATGAGGGCTCGCAGCGATATCTGGACCATGTCGACGTCCGCGATGGACAGCCTGATGTCGCCGGTGATGACCACCCCACCGGCCAGGACCCGATCCAGCAGGTCGATGAGCGCGACGCGGCGCTCACGGTCGACGTTCTGCGCGACGTGGCTCATGTCGGCATCCTTTCCACTCCCGCGAACGAATACGGTGGCCACGGACCGGTGAGCTCGAGCCGGATTCCGGCGAATTCTTTGCCGAGCTCGTCGACCATCGCCGCGAAATCGTCCGCGCGCTCGTCGTCCACCAGGTAGGTGCCGTTGAGCACCATCCACTCCCGGCGGCCGGAAAGAGCCGGGTCCGTCACCGCCTGACGGCGGCCCGCGGCGGCGTGGCGGACCAGACGCGCATGGATCTCGTCGGCGCGCAGCGCGGCGTCACGTTCGACGGTTTCCTGCGCGGCCAGCTGTGCGCGTCGGCGCGCCAGATACGCTGCGCCCGATCCCTTTCCACCGCCCGCGTCGCGACTGGCGGCGTCCGCGACGGCGGAGACGAGTGCGGCGCGGTCGCCATAGGCCTTCACACCCCACTCCGTCCGGCCGCTTACCAGGGTCAGCGCCGCATCGAAGTCCGCTCGCCGGTCGTCGAGCATCTCGCGTACCCGATCCTCGTCGAGGAAGACGGTGGCCAGGCGCAGCGGGACGGCCGGGCCCCGGCGTACCACGGCCGAGACGACGGCGTCGTGCGCCCGGGCCGTCGCCTCCAGCCAGTCCAGATCCTCCAGATTCCGGCGCAGCGGCTGCTCTCCGAAGACCTCGAGCGGCACGGTGCCGATCACTGCCGCCAAGCCGTCGGAGAGCACTGCCCGCACCGGCTCACCCGCCACCCCGGTTATCCCGCCCAGCTCCTCCGCGAGGTTTCCGGCCGTCGTCACCGCGTACAGCCAGACGCCGACGCCATCAGTCACGATCCCTCGCTTCCCTCGGTGCGCGGCGGCGTTCGAGGGATCTGCGGCGGTCGTCCGCTTCTCTCGGTTCGCGGCGCGGCTCGAGGGATTTGCGGCGCTCGTCCGCGGCTTCCAGTTCGGCGATCCGGTCGCGGAGCTTCCGGTTCTCGAGTTCGAGGTCGCCCCCCTGCCGCTCGAGGGCGCGGGCCTTGCTGTTGAGCCAGGGATCGGTCTCCCACCAGTCGATGCCCACCGCCTTGGCCGTCTCCAGAGACGCGACGACCAAGCGCAGCTTGATGGTGAGAAGTTCGATGTCGAGCAGATTCACCTGGATGTCGCCCGCGATCACCAAGCCCTTGTCGAGGACCCGCTCGAGAATGTCGCCCAGGTTCGTCGACTGACGTGCGCCGCCATAGGGCATCGGCGCCTGCGCCCCGCCTTCTGGGACTACCGTCATGGCTGATCCCTCCCACCGATGTCGGTGCTGCCGCGGGCGTAACGCCGCGTTCTGCGGTAGGCCAGCAGATTCCCGTCCACATCGATCTCGACCTGGTAGAGCGCCAGCATGTCCGACGACGAAGGGATGCGGCGGTCCTCGAGCACCTCGATCTCCACCACCCAACCGTCCTCGGTCGGCTCCATGGAGGTCACTCCCTCCGCCTGTTTCGAGGTCAGCTCCAGCAGATGCTCGACCGCTGCCGCGGCGGCCTGTTGCGCGGCGAGGGGCTCACCCGATTCGGGTTGGACGTCCTCGGACTCTTCACGGGAGGTGTTCCGGCTCACGCGGTCACTCCTTCTCCTCGGTGGGCTTCGTGCCGCCAGGTCGTTCGATCAGGGCATCCAGGACCTCTTGCTGCGCTTTCTTCCGCTCCTCTTCGGACAGCTCACCGGCTGCCGCTGCCTCGTCGATCGCCTCGATCCGGCGACGAACGGCGGCGGGATCCCGCAGCTTCTGTTCGACCTGATCCTGGATCACCTCACCCAGCCAGATCACGCCCCGGACCGGCGCGATCGGCAGCGTGAAAATCGACGAGAGCAAGCCCATGGGTCAGCCCTCGGGGGCTCGCTTCGTCACGAAGTCGTACGCCGCCATCGGGCCGAGCAGGCTCAGATCCACGCGCCCGTCCCATTCCCCCTCGGCCAGTTGACGCAACGCGTCCTCCAATTCACTCTGCCGGGACAGTTCGAGCAAGATCGCGACGTGGACCGTGTCCTCCTCATGGGTGGGTTCGCGTTGGTTGACCAAGGACGTGAGCGGCTCGAGCAGGGTGAGCATCCGGCGGGTGTCCTCGGTGCGTTTGGCCGTGACCGCCTGGTTGATGATCTCGCCCAAGGCGATCCGTTCATTGCGGGTGGCGTCTTCGGGCTTGTCGCGGATCTCGTCCCGCAGCCGCGCCGCCTCGGCGTTCTCGTCGAGCACCTCCCGCAGGATAGTGCCCTCGACGTAGCGGCCTTTCACCACGAACTGCGCTCGGCCCTCCAGTTCCTCGAGCGCGGTGCGGAACTCGTCCTCGTGCGCCTCGAGCAGTTCCTTTTCCACCGCCTCCGCATCGGACATGACCGCTCCGAACCGCAGCGGCAGCACCGGAGCGACGGCTGCGGCACCGTCGAGCAGCCGCGCGTGCGCGGTCAGGTCATCGGGTGTGCCGAACCGCCGATCGACCGCGACGTCACTGACCAGCGCCGCGATCTCGCCGTGCCGCACCAATTCGATGGTGCTCGGGGGGTCGCCGACACCGGCGGCGTGCTCCTCGGGCTCCACGTCCGCGGGCACGATGCCGTAGACGTATACGCCGCTGCGCTCCGCGGTCTCGGTTTCCCGTGCTTCGGTTGCGTGCTGCGTGGCCATCATCCCTCCTTACGCTTCGGCCGGCTCGCGGGCTGGCGCTTCTCCTCGACCTCGTTGAGGAAGCCCATGACCTTCTCGCCCGCGGCCTCGAGTGCGCCCTTCGTCTTGTGCTTCGCCGCGCCGCTCGTGACGTCACCGACCAGATCCGTAAGGCCCTTCGGTTCAGTGCCGATTTCGAGCCGGTTGACGGCCTCGGCGAAGCGTAGATACGTGTCGACGCTGGCCACGACGACCCTGGCGTCGACGGTCACAAGTTCGATACCGACCAGCGACACACGCACGAACGCGTCGATGACCAGCCCTTTATCGAGAATCGTGTCGATGACGTCGGCCAAGCTGCCCGAGTTGGGGCGCGCCATCGTGCCTGTGGCGCCGCCGCCACCGCCGCCTACGGGTTCGATAGTCATGTCCGGTCTCCTTACTGTCACTCTCGGCGTGCGTCGCTGCGGTGCCGGCCCGCGGGTCGACGGCGCGGCTGGGGTTCCTCGTCCGCAGCCCCTTCCTCGCCCCGCACGTCGTCTCTGGGTTCTTCTTCGGTTTCGGTGTCTTCGTCTTCGGTTTCGGCGCGCTCCTCGCGGCGGGCGGTCTCGTCGTCCTTGACGACCTTGCTGTCGTGGATCTCGCCGTGCCAGCCCTCGACGTCGTCCGGGTGCAGTGCACTCTGGGTCATGACGTGCCGCTCGAAATGCTTGAGCTCCAAGCGGGCGCGGCGGCCGACCGCATGCCACAAATTGGCCGTCTTCTCGAACACGCCGCCGGGGTGATACTCGAGCACCATGATGATGCGGGTCAGGTCCGGCGTGAGCTCATGGAAGGTCACCGCGCCGTCGATATAGCCCTTGTGCCCCTTGGAGCGCCACACGATCCGCTCGTACGGCACCTGCTCCACGATCGTGGACTCCCAGGTCCGCCTCGACAGGAACACCTTGCCGGTCCACGCGAGCTTCTCGTCGGATACCTGCTCGACCTGCTCGACCTTCTTCATGAACTTCGGGAAGTCCGCGAACTGGGTCCACTGGTCGTAGGCCAGCTCGATCGGAACGCCGACGTCGATCTGTTCGACGATGTTCGTCAGCTTCAGCTTCTTGCCTCCGGCGCCCTTCCCCTTCCCGCCGGTCAGGCTCTCCTTGGCATCCTGGAACTTGTCTTGGAGCGTGTGCGTGACCTGCGCCAACCCACCGCTCATGGCCGCCTTGAGCGGCGAGGCGCCGCCCGCGAGCTTCTCGGCCCCGGTTATCGCCGCCAGCAGGCTCCCGCCTCCTTCGGCGTAATCGTTCAGGCGTTCCGCCGTGTTCGACAGCTTTCCGGAGACTCCCATGAGAGCGCGGTCGACCACGGTTCCGGCCAGGGTCTGCAGTGATTGCTGCAGCATGCCGGTCGGGGTGGCTTCCTGAACCGTCTTCTGGGCCGTCGCGCCGGCGCGGGTTGCCGCTCCGCCTGCCCGGCCTGCAGCTCGGCCGGCGGTCGTGCCTGCCTTTCCTGCGGCGCGGCCAGCGGTTCTGCCTGCCCTTTCCGTAGCGCGGACGGCGGTCTTGCCTGCCTTACCCGTAGCGCGGGCGGCGGTCTTGCCCGCCTGTTCCGTAGTGCGGGCGGCGGTCTTGCCTGCCTTGCCCGTAGCGCGGGCGGCGGTCTTGCCCGCCTTGTCCGCTGCGTCCGACAGTGCTCTCGACGCCATCGGACTCACCTCCTCGTGCGCCGTATGGGCGCTTCCTGGGCCTCGGCGCGAATCCGGCGCCGACCAGGCGATGCCGCTGTGCGATCACCGGATTTCCGGAAGCGGGACTCACCGGCACGACGCCGGGTGGTGGATGCCGTCCGGCGTGCCGGGGCAGGCTCCGGGGACTCCTCGGACTCGTCCTGGCTCCCCTCGGACTCGTCCTCCACCAGCTCTGCTTCTACTTCCGGAGACTCTTCCTGTTCTTCTTCGGGGTATTCGTCCTGTTCTTCTTCCGGGTACTCGTCCTCTTCTTCCTCTTCTTCCGGGTACTCGTCCTCGATGTCCTCGTCGGCGTATCCCTGCTCGTCGCCCTCGGTCGTCTCCTCCGGGTACTCTTCTTCGCCGGTGTCCGGGGTCTCGTCCCGAAGTTCTTCCTCCGCCTCGGGGAGTTCTTCCTCCGGCTCCGAAATCGCGGCCCGTTGTTGCAAGCGGGCGTTCAACGCATCGATGCGGTTGCTCGCGGCAGTGACCGCCGCAGCCCGTGCGGCGCCCATCAACTGCTGCCGGACCGTATCGGTGATCCCCGCCAGCTCCGGCGACGATCTGAGCAGCGACGTCCCGCGCTCCAGCAGTTCTTGGGTGGCCCCGCCGGAAGACCGCCTGGCCATCGCCGCGCCCGCCAGCGTCAACGCCAAGCGCATTTTGCGCGTGCGGCCCAGCAGGTACCCGGCACCCACCCCTACAGCTATCCTCGCTCCGCCCTTCATCATCACTCCTTGCTTGCCTTCGGCTGCCGCGGCATAGCGACGGCAATACAACCGAGGCCCTGTTTGCCCCACGTGCTGGTTAGACCGCATCGCACTGCCCAAACCTGGTCAGCACATGTTGGGCTACCGGATGGGAGGTGTGCGCTGCCTGCGAGGATCCAGTCGGATCCGCTAGCGCGATGTCTACCAGCGACTTACGAGTGCCGAATGTCGCCGGCAGGGTCGAAAATATTTCTCGAGAAAGTTCGCGAACTACGTCGAAACCGTGCCGCCCGCTCCGACCAAGCGGTGACAGCAGGTCACACAGCAACCCACAAGGAGCACATCATGTCCGTCAACACGTTCTTCTGGTTCGAGAACGGCGCTGAGGAAGCGGCCGATTTCTACGTCTCGGTGATCCCGA
Organism: Nocardia amamiensis; assembly: GCF_015477605.1. Lineage (GTDB taxonomy): Bacteria > Actinomycetota > Actinomycetes > Mycobacteriales > Mycobacteriaceae > Nocardia > Nocardia amamiensis_A. The sequence goes on along the minus strand of NZ_JADLQX010000003.1, from coordinate 381,138 downwards.
ACTCGCGGGTGGTCGACATCGCGCGCAACTCCGACGGGTCGGCGTTCATCGTCTCGCTGGAGCTGGACGGCCAGGCGGTCACGATCATGAACGGGGGCCCGGACCACCCGCTCACGGACGCGGCGTCGCTGCAGGTGGTCGTGGACAGCCAGGACGAGGTGGATCGTCTGTGGGACGCTCTGACCGAGGGCGGCCAGCCGGGCCCGTGCGGCTGGCTGACCGACCGCTACGGCTTGTTCTGGCAGGTCGTGCCCTCGGTGCTGCTGGAACTGATGAGCGGTGACGATCCCGCCAAGACCATCGCCGTCGGCACCGCGCTGCGCACGATGTCCAAGCTGGACGTCAAGTCGCTGCAGGACGCCTACGACAACGCCTGACACACGAAAACCCGCCCGGACGACGATGGCCGGGCGGGTCTTCGCGTGACGCGACGGCGTCGTTCAGCGCCAGCGCACCGGCGCCTGACCATCTATCGGCCCGACATCATATCTGGTTCTGTTCCAGACACGAGAATATGCGGAAAGCTGGACCGGCTGTACTTCACCGATGACCTTTCCGAGGAACGCGAGCGCCGCATGCGGATGCAGCGTCAACGGCAGAACCTCATCATGCGTACGGTCTCACCGCTCCATGCCGATCTCGTGATCGACCAAGGCGTACTGCGGCGAGTCGTCGGCGGGCCACGAGTGATGGACAGGCAGTGTCGGCACCTTGCCGACATGCCGCCGAATGTGTCTGTCCGGATACTGCCCGACACTGCGGGATTCCCGGTCGGCACGACGACCGGTCCGTTCACCATGCTCGATTTCGGCACCGACAACGAAGGCGAACCACTCGAGCCACCCGTCGTCTACGTCGAGAGCTATGTGGGCAGCGTCCATCTCGAGCGTCCGGACAGTGTGCGCCGCTGTCGGAAGGCGTTCGAGAAGATCCAGTGGGTAGCGTTGGATCGGACGCAGAGCAAACACCTGCTACGGCGGGTAGCGAAGGAGTATGTGCCATGAGCACGTACCTGTCCGGGGGACACTGGTTCAAGAGCAGCCACGGTGCCGGGCAAGACCAGTGCGTTGAGGTTGCACACCTGGACAGTGGCATGGTCGGCGTGCGCGACTCCAAGAACCCGACCGGTCCGGCGCTCATCTTCACCCCGAGTGAGTGGGATGCTTTCACCGCTGGCGTCGTAGACGGCGAATTCACTCGTTCATAGCAATACTCCCGAGCAAGCCCTGTGTCCGCGAATCGACGCGGCGCGGGGCTTCGTTCTGTGCAGAGGACAATTCCGTCCGAGCGCCCGGTGTCGTCGATGCCCGTCAATCGGCAAGCTCCTGCCTCTTCTCCCGCCGCTCAGTCGATGACTGAGGCAAATTCCGCCCCATATGTGTAACATGTGTGACATGAGTACCTACAGTCTGAGGGATCTGCGGACAAGGCTTGGTGCCATCGTGCGGGAGGTCGCTGCGACCGGCGACGAGGTCGTCATCACCGACAGCGGCACCGAAATCGCGGTGCTCATCAGCATGGCCGACTACGAGCGCCTGCATGAGCACGCCGACCTCGCCGACGCCCTTCGATTGCGGCGGATGCGGGAAGTGCCCTTCGAAACGATGTCGATGTCGGAAATGGTCGAGGAGCTGGGTATCGACCCGGCGACGGTTCTTGCGTCGTGAGGATCGAGTTCCACCCCGACACACTGAAGCAACTGCAAAAGCTTCCGCGCGATGTGTTCGAAGCCGCGCTCCAGGCCATCATCGGGCTGAGTAAAGAGCCGCGGCCCGCCGGTGCGAAGAAGCTTGTCGGCAGCCGTGATGACTGGCGAGTTCGGATCGGCCAGTACCGCATCGTGTACGAGATCGATGACGATGAACAACTCGTGACGATCTACACCGTCGCCAAGAGATCCGACGTCTACCGCTGACCCGGGAACCCCGACGCGAGCGCCTGACACACGAAAACCCGCCCGGACGACGATGGCCGGGCGGGTCTTCGCGTGGCGCGACGGCGTCGTTCAGCGCCAGCGCTCGGGTGTCACCGGCGCTTCCCAGGCGCGGGCGTAACGGCGCTTGTCGGCGGCGTCGTATTCCTTGCTGCGGTACACCACGTACGGCCGCACCAGATACCCGACCGGCGCGCTGAACATGTGCACCAACCGGGTGTAGGGCCACAACCCTATAAGCGCGAGCACCACGAGCCCGTGCAGCTGGAAGGTCCACGGTGTGTCCACCATGAGTTCGGGCCGGGGGCTGAGGGTGAACAGGCTGCGGAACCAGGGGGAGACGGTCTCGCGGTAGTTGTAGGTGCCCCACAGTAGGTTGCTGCCCCAGGTGTTGAGCAGTCCGGTGATCAGCGCCGCGGCCAGCAGCGCGTACATCAACTTGTCGTTGCCGGTGGTGGCCTTGCGGACGGCGGGCACCGTGAAGCGCCGGTAGAGCAGGATGCCGACGCCCGCCAGCACGGCGAGACCGGCCACCGAACCCGCCCCGACCGCGATGACGTGGTAGGCGTGCTCGGAGATCCCGACCGCGGCGGTCCACGACTCCGGGATCAGGACGCCGAGCACATGACCGCCGAACACCCCGACCATGCCGAAGTGGAACAGCGGGCTGCCCAGGCGCAGCAGTCGGCTCTCGTAGATCTGCGAGGAGCGCGTGGTCCAGCCGAACTGGTCGTTGCGGTAGCGCCACAGGTGCCCGAGCACGAACGAGGTGAACGCGACGTACGGCAGGATCAGCCACAGCGAGATCGGCAGATTCGGGGATGCGTTCATCGTCGGCCTTCCGATCCGTCGAACAGGGAGGGGTCAAGTGCGAAGGGTTCCAACCCGACCTCTTCCTCCGGCGGGCCTTGCGCCGCCAGCTCGGCGATGCGCCGCCGGTCGGCAGTGGTGGGCGGCGGCAGCGTCGCTCCCACCGCGGCGAGCACCCCGGCGTATGGAGAACCGCTGTCGGACAGCGAAAGTCGCAGCAACTCCAGCACCGGAACGTGTTCGCCGAGCAGTCGCTCGCCGCCGATCGGGTCCACGGTGGCGGCGAACTCCAGCAGCACCGGCAGATGGTCGGGCAGTTCCTCGTCGCCGAGTTCGACACCGGCGTGCCGGTAGGCGTGCTTGAACCGCAGCAATGCCATCCCGCGTTTGCGGGTGTCGCCGTAGGCGTAGAAGGTCAGGTGCAGGCTGGCGCGGCGGCGCATGTCGAAGGTCTCGACGTAGGCGGCCGCGAGCTTCAGCGGTGGGGTCGTCCGCAGGTAGTCGAGGCATTCGCTCAGCTGGCTGCGCACCTCGTCCGGCAATTCCGCCGCGGCGGTGGCCAGCTGGCCGACCATGGCGAGAGTCTGCTCGGTCGGGTAGTCCAGCAGCAGCGCGGCGATCCGCCACACCAGCTGCCGGTCGCGTTGGGCGAGCTCGACGGACGGTTCCGGGCGGCGGCGCAGCTTCAGCAGGCTCATCGCCGCGCCCCGCTCGGTGCGGAGGCCGGGGCATCGGCGGGGGCGCCGTCGCCATTCGCGACCACGCCGATGCCCGAGCCATTGGTGGGCTCGCCGTTTGCCGAGCCATTGGCCGGAACGCCGTTGCTCCCGTGCCCATTGCGCGTGCCGTTCCCGGCCCCGTTGGCCGGCACCAGACCCTCGGTGCTCTTGCCGTCCCAGTTCAGCAAATTGATCCGGGACGACTTCTCCTCCGGCGCGGCGCCATTGGAGTCGGTGAGGTGGAACTTCTCCACCATCTGGTCGAACGCCGTCATGCCAGGTCCGCCGTCGGTGTCCAAGCTGCACCCGGTGGCGAGCGAATCCAATTCGTGCGCACGGGCTCCCGCACCGGTCGGGATGACATACCGGTGCTCGTACTTGGCGATGGCCAGCAGCCGGTACATCGCCTCGATCTCCTCCGGCTCCAGCCGCACCGACGGCGCGATGGCGGGATCGGGCTCCTCGCCGAGGTTCACCGAGCGCATGAACGAGCGCATCGCCGCCAAGCGCTGCAACGCGGCGCGCACCGGTCCCACCTCACCGGCGGTGAACAGTTCGGCCAGGTACTCCACCGGGATGCGCAGCGCGTCGATGGCGCCGAACAGGTTCGACACGTTCTCGCCGTCGTGCCCGGTCTCGGTGAGCACGTCCACCACCGGCGACAGCGGCGGCACGTACCAGACCATCGGCATGGTGCGGTACTCCGGATGGAGCGGCAGCGCGATCTGGTAGTCCACGATCAGCTTGTAGACCGGCGAATCCTGGGCCGCCTGAATCCATTCCGGCGAGATCCCGGCCCGCTCGGCCTCGGCGATCACGCGCGGGTCGTGCGGGTTGAGGAACACCCCGAGCTGGGACGGGTAGAGATCCTTGTCGTCGGTGACCGAAGCGGCCTCCAGCACGGCGTCGGCGTCGTAGAGCATGACGCCGATGTAGCGCAGCCGTCCGACGCAGGTCTCCGAGCACACCGTCGGCATGCCGACTTCCACGCGCGGGTAGCAGAAGGTGCACTTCTCCGCCTTGCCCGTCTTGTGGTTGAAGTAGATCTTCTTGTACGGGCAGCCCGACACGCACTGCCGCCAGCCGCGGCACTTGTCCTGGTCCACCAGCACGATGCCGTCCTCGGCGCGCTTGTAGATCGCGCCGGAGGGGCAGGAGGCCGCGCACGACGGATTCAGGCAGTGCTCGCAGATCCGCGGCAGGTAGAACATGAAGGTCTCTTCGAATTCCAGCTTCACCTGGTTCGAGAGCTTCGCCAGCAGCGGGTCCTTGCCGACCTGCTCGGGGCCGGAGCCCAGGTCGTCATCCCAGTTGGCACCCCACGTGACGTTCGTATCCTGGCCGGTGATCAGCGATTTCGGGCGCGCGACCGGCGTGGTGTCGATGGGCGGCGAGGACAGCAGGTTGTCGTAGTCGTAGCTCCACGGCTCGTAGTAGTCCTCGACCGTGGGCAGGTCCGGGTTGGCGAAGATGTTCAGCAAGCGCTTGAACCGGGACCCGGACTTCAGGGTGAGCTTGCCGCGCTTGTTCAGCGTCCAGCCGCCCTTCCATTTCTCCTGATCCTGGTACTGCCGCGGGTAGCCCTGTCCGGGACGGGTTTCCACGTTGTTGAACCAGACGTACTCGGTGCCGCCCCGGTTGGTCCACGCCTGCTTGCAGGTGACCGAGCAGGTGTGGCAGCCGATGCACTTGTCCAGGTTCATCACCATGGCCAGTTGTGCCATGACTCGCATGTCAGTACTCCACTTCCTGCGGCCGTCTACGGACAGAGCGTCGTGACCTCGTCGGGCTCATGTCAGTACTCCACTTCCTGCGACCGCTTGCGGATCGTCGTGACTTCGTCGCGCTGATTTCCGGTGGGGCCGTGGTAGTTCAACGCGAAGGACTGCTGCGCGTAGCCGCCGATGAGATGCGAGGGCTTGATCATGATGCGGGTGAGCGCGTTGTGGATGCCGCCGCGCTTGCCGCGGCCCTTGGTGTCCTCGCCGATGCCCTCGATGCGCGGCACGTCCACCGCCCGGTCCTGGGCGTGGTACATGAACACCGTGCCCTCCGGCATCCGGTGGCTGACGATGGCGCGGGCGACCACGATGCCGTTGCGGTTGATCGCCTCGATCCAGTCGTTGTCGGCCACACCGATCTTCGCGGCGTCGCGGTCGGACATCCAGATCGTCTGCCCGCCGCGGGAGAGCGTCAGCATGTGCAGGTTGTCCTGGTAGGCGGAGTGGATCGACCACTTCGAGTGCGGCGTCAGGTAGCGCACGGTGACGCCCCGCTCGCCGACCTCGCCCACCGACGGCTCGCGGAACAACGCCGTCATGTCCAGGGGCGGACGGAAGATCGGCAGCTGCTCGCCGAGTTCGATCATCCAGTCGTGGTCGAGGTAGAAGTGCTGCCGCCCGGTCAGCGTGTGCCAGGGCTTGAGCCGTTCGGTGTTGATGGTGAACGGCGAGTACCTGCGTCCGCCGGTCTCGCTGCCCGACCATTCCGGCGAGGTGATCACCGGTACCGGGCGAGCCTGGGTGTCGGCGAAGGAGATTCGCTTGCCCTCGTGCTCGGCGGCCAGGTCGGCCAGCTTGGTGCCGGTGCGGCGTTCCAGCGCGTGGAAGCCCTCCACCGCGAGCCTGCCGTTGGTGGTGCCCGACAGCGCGAGGATCGCCTCGGCCGCGTGCGTGTCCTTGGCCAGCGACGGGCGTCCCTGCGCGACGCCGGACACCACGGTGCCGTTCACCCCGGCGAGGTACTCGACCTCCTGGTCGGGGTAGGTGGTGACGCCCTTGGTGGTGACGCCGAGCGTGTCGATCAGCGGCCCGAGCGCGGCCATCTTCTCCGCGAGCTTCGGGTAGTCGCGTTCGACGACCACCAGCTTCGGCATGGTCTTGCCCGGAATCGGTTCGCACTCACCGGCTTTCCAGTCCAGCACACGCCCGCCCGCCTGCGCGGTCGCGTCCGGCGAATCGTGCTGCAGCGGCACGGCCACGATGTCCTTGCGCTTGCCCAGGTGCTTCTCGGCCATCCAGGAGAAGCCGCGCGCGATCCGGTGGAAGGCGTCGAAGTCGGTCTTCGCCTCCCACGGCGGCGAGATGGCCGGGGAGAAGGCGTGCACGAACGGGTGCATGTCGGTGGAGGACAGGTCGTGCTTCTCGTACCAGGTGGCGGCGGGCAGCACGATGTCGGAGAACAGCGTGGTGCTGGTCATCCGGAAGTCCAGCGACAGCAGCAGATCGAGTTTGCCGGTGGCGGCGGTCTCGCGCCAGTTCAGCTCTTGCGGCCGGACGCCGGTGGCGTCGGTGGTCTGCAAGTTGGAGTCGGCGCCGAGCAGGTGGCGCTGGAAGTACTCGTTGCCCTTGCCGGAGGAGCCGAGCAGGTTCGCCCGCCACACGGTCAGGCAGCGTGGGAAGTTCTCCGGCGCGTCCGGGTCCTCGCAGGCGAACCGCAGGTCACCGGACTTCAGCCCGGCCACCACGTGCTCGGGCGCTGTCTTGCCCTCGGCCTCGGCCTCGTCCACCAGGTCCAGCGGATTGCGGTCGAAGGTGGGGTAGCTCGGCATCCAGCCCAGCCGGGTGGCCAGCGCGATATTGTCGGCGGCCGTGCGACCGGCGAACTTCCCGGCGCCCAGCGGCGAGGCGAACGACTCCGCGGTGAACGGGTCGTAGCGCCACTGGTCGTTGGTCAGATACCAGAACACCGTGCCCTGCATCTGCCGCGGCGGGCGCTGCCAGTCCAGCCCGAAGGCCAGCGTGGACCAGCCGGTGACCGGGCGGCACTTCTCCTGACCGACGTAATGCGCCCAGCCGCCGCCGTTCACGCCCTGGCAGCCGGTGAGCAGGGTCAGGGTGAAGAACGCGCGGTAGATCTGGTCGGAGTGGAACCAGTGGTTGGTGCCCGCGCCCATCAGGATCATCGAGCGGCCGCCGGAGCGGTCGGCGTTGTCGGCGAACTCCCGCGCGATGCGCTCGGCCTGCACGGCGGGCACGCCGGTGATGGCCTCCTGCCAGGCCGGGGTGTAGGGCTCGGACGCGTCGTCGTAGCCGCTCGGCCAGGTGCCGGGCAGGCCGTCACGGCCGACGCCGTACTGAGCCAGCAGCAGATCGAAGACCGTGGTGACGAGCCTGCCCGCGACCGTCGTGGTCGGCACACCGCGGGTGAGGACGCCCGGGGTGTCACTGTCGAAGCGGGGTACCTGCACGGCCGCAGCGTCGTCGGTGCGGCCGTACAGAGTCAGCAGGGGATCGACGTCCCCGAGATCGAGGTTCCACTTGCCCGCGCCCGCTTCGCCGAAGCGATGGCCGAGCGACCCGTTGGGCACCACCGGCTGCGCCTCGCCATTCAGCAGCACCGTCTGGAACTGCACGTTCTCCCCGGTGTGGCCGAGATCGGCGGCGGTGAGGAACTTTCCGGGCACGTACGACCCGTCGCGCTCGTCCAGCGTGATGAGGAACGGCAGATCGGTGTAGCGCTTGACGTAGTCGAGGAATCGCGGCGTCGATTTCTTGACGAAGAACTCGTCGAGCACCACGTGGCCCATCGCCATGGCCAGGGCGGCGTCGGTGCCGGGACGCGCGGGCACCCACTCGTCGGCGAACTTGGTGTTGTCGGCGTAGTCGGGGGAGACCACCACCACCTTCTGGCCGCGGTAGCGCGCCTCGGTCATGTAGTGCGCGTCCGGCGTCCGGGTCACCGGCACGTTCGAACCCCACATGATGAGGTAGCCGGCGTCGAACCAGTCCGCGGACTCCGGCACGTCGGTCTGGTCGCCGAACACCTGCGGCGAGGCCACCGGCAGGTCGGCGTACCAGTCGTAGAACGACAGCATGGAGCCGCCGAGCAGGGAGATGAACCGGGCGCCGACGGCATGGCTGACCATCGACATGGCCGGAATCGGCGAGAAACCGGCGACGCGGTCCGGTCCGTACTGCTTGATCGTGTAAACGTGTGCGGCGGCGGCGATTTCGGCTGCCTCCCACCACTCGGCGCGGACGAATCCGCCCTTGCCGCGTGCGGCCTTGTAGCTGCGCGCCTTATCAGGGTCTTCGACGATCTCGCCCCAGGCCAGCACCGGGTCCTTGAGCCGGGACTTGGCTTCCCGGTACAACTCCAGCAGCGTGCCGCGCACATAGGGGTAGCGAACCCGGGCGGGCGAGTAGGTGTACCAGGAGAAGGACGCGCCGCGCGGACAGCCGCGGGGCTCGTACTCCGGCTTGTCGGCGCCGACGGACGGGTAGTCGGTCTGCTGCGACTCCCAGGTGATCACACCGTCTTTGACGTAGATCTTCCACGAGCACGACCCCGTGCAGTTCACGCCGTGCGTCGAGCGCACCACCTTGTCGTGCGACCAGCGGTCCCGGTAGAACTCGTCGGCACTGCGACCGCCGACCTTGTGCAGCGTCCGCTGGTCGGACGACACCTCGCCCCGGTGGAAATATTTCCCCAGCCGCAGGAGGGCGTCCCCGGCGTCGGCGGCCGGGGCGGAGGGTCCGCGACCCTGGGTACGCGAATTAACCACGACGTCCCCTTCGAGCTGTTAAATCGGGCTGATGTGTCGAGGGTAAGGAGACGTCGACGGCTCGCCAAACAACTCTCTCACAGCCCATTCGAGCGCGTGGTGAGTTGTGAGATCGCCGCAACGTGGTGGTCACGGTGCCGCGGTGCGGACGAGGCGCGCCGGGCGGGTCGACCAGGGCGGATGCTCGATGACCTGGTCAAAAGCGACTCGGGGGCGGTTAGTTACTGCAGGGTCGGTGATGCTTTGGAAACGACCGGTTCTCTCGCGCTTTACATTTGTTAACACAACTGAACAGACCTCGACGGTGCCGGTTCTCCTTGTTTCCGGCCGCTTCCGTAGCGCTTTCCTGGACGCATTCAGTTGCCTGGATCACAATTCGCGGATAGTTTGCCATAACGGGAACGGCATAAGGAAGGCATAGGCTCGACCAAGGCGATTCAGGCCCACCCGAGTTGCGTGACCCAGGACGAGCGGTGGAGACGATCAGCCTGCCAACGCGATACTCACTGCTTCCTTCGGGCTTTCGACGACCTTTGACGCGATGACAGGGTTGCCGTCAGCGTCCAGTAGCTGCCACCCGCCGAGGGAGACGACCGGCACGCCACCCCGGCGATTGGCGAGTGCGAGTTCCGACAGGGTGCCCCATGAACCCCCGATGATGATCACGGCGTCGGCCGACCAGATCAGGATGGCGTTACGGGCCTCACCCATGTTGGTGTACAGCACAGCGGAGAGACCATCGCAAATTCCCTCCCGGTTGGCGTCGGGGCGAACACCGATGACCAGGCCGTCTGCCTTGGCGGCACCTTCGGCGACTGCGGCCATGACGCCGGTTCCGCCACCGCACAGTACGGTTGCGCCTGCCTCGGCCAGCAGTCGTCCCACCTCCCGAGCGTTCGCTTCGTCGGTGTCGGTGCAGTGCCGAGGACCGCAGACCGCTACCTGTACTGGCGGCACGGTTACTCCTTGCTGTGGGTCTGCGCGGTATAGGTGGTGAACAGATTAATTCGATCTTCGAGTTCGCGACCGGCTCGCGCCCGAAGTTGCCGAGTACCTCGTTGTCCAACCACATCCGCAGCCGCTCTCCCGGATTTGGTCACGCCGTTCGACCCGGCCGATGTCGACCTCGATTTCCATCACAGTTATGACGCTCAAAATACAGCTCCGATGGCCTTCGTCCGGCGACCCAGGCCCCCGCTGCGCTCGACGAAGGCGGCATCCGGCTGGCGGTGCCGATCTCGACCTGGCCAGCGTCCGACCCGGGCTCTGCGACGACCAGACCGCAAGCAGATCGCTGAGCCGCCCGCGGACTGAGTGACACTGCCGAGATGCAAGGTATTGCGAAATTGCTGGCGCTGGCGCGATGGGAGCCCGCGCCGCAGTCAGAGTCGGTCGGCGGGAGTGATGTCGGCGAACGTGTCGACCCAATGGTGCGGTGGCCGTGCCGGATTGGGTTCGCCCGGGCGGGCCAGCCCGACCGCGCGCCAGCCCGCGGCGACGGCGGCGTCGAGTTCGTCCGGGTGGTCGGACAGGAAGAGGATGCGCTCGGAGGGTACGCCGATGGCGCTCGCGATCTTTGCGTACGACGAGGATTCGCGTTTGCCGCCCGCCGTCGACAGATCGAAGTACCCGCTGATCAGACCGGACAGGCTGCCGCCGCGCGCGAAGGCGAACCAATCCTGTTGATTACGAACCGATCCCGAAGAGTAGACATACAGCGCGAAGCCCGCGGCATGCCACGCGGCGAGGGCGGGCGGCACATCGGGGAAGAATTCACCGTGCAGCGCTCCATTGCGGAAACCCTCCGCGCAGATGAGGCCCTGGGCGGCCTTGAGCGGCTCGGCCTTCACGTCCGAGTCCAGCCATTCGCGCAGGATCGCGGCGACCTCGGCGGGGTCGGCGTCCGGTCGCTCGGCCAGATCTCTGGTCGCGGCCAGCACGGGTGCGGCGGCGGTGGAGCTGTTCTCGGCCAGCCACGCCGGAAGCCGTTGCCGGGTGTAGCCGTACAGGTCTTCGCGGACCGCCGCGGTGGGGCTGGTGGTGCCTTCGATGTCGAGGACTATTGCGCCGGTCACGGCGCGGTCAGCAGCTCGTCGAGGGTGGGGAAGCCCGCGCTGATCTTGTCGCCGGTGAAGTCGCCGACCCAGCCGTCCTCCTCCTCGAAGAAGCGGATGGCGATGAAATCGGGGCGCTGGCCCATGTCGAACCAGTGCAGCGTGCCCGCGGGCACGGAGAGCAGGTCGCCGCCTTCGCAGACCACGGCCAGGACCTCATGGCCCAGATGCAGGTAGAAGCAGCCGCGTCCGGCGGCGAAGAAGCGCACCTCGTCCTCGGCGTGCCGGTGCTCGTCGAGGAACTTCCCGCGCGCGCCCTTGGCGATCTCCGGCCAGTTCGGGTCGGCGTCGTCGGGGTGGATGCGGGCGATGTCGATGTGCTTGTAGCGGCCGGACTCGTTCAGCTCGGCCACGTTGCTCGCGTAGTGCGCGAGCAGGTCGTCGGAGGACACGGACGCGGCGTTCTCGACCACCGGCCAGCGGCCGAACGTGATGCCGTGCCGGGCCAGTTCGGTGCCGATCACTTCGTCGTCGGTGGTGCGGACGCGCACGTCGGCCGGGTTTTCGGCGGCCATCACCTGCAGCAGGGTCATGTCAGTCCAATCTCGAGAATGTCGTCGCGGGCACCGAACGCCGCGGGACTGCCGATGCGGGACACCAGCTCGCACAACGCTTCCAGACATTCGGCGCGATCGCGCGCCTGGGGCAGATTATCCCCCCACGCGGTTATCCCGTGCCCGGCGATGAACAGGACCGGGAGAGCGTCGGGGTGGTCGAGGAGGTAGCGCTCGATGTCCGCGCCGATGCGCGGCACGTCGGGCCAGTTCGGGAAGACCGGGATGTCCGCGACGGCCGGATCGGCGCCGCCGAGCCCTTTGATCAGCTCGTAGTCGGTGATCCGAAGAGTGGTCAGCGCGCCCGGCACCGCCGAGCGGGTGGCCAATGCGGTCGCGAAAGGCGGGTGGATGTGGACCACAGCCTGGGCGGAGCGGGTGCGGTAGACGGCGGTGTGAATCGTGGTCTCGGCCGACGGTTTGCGTTCCTGGCCGGACACCGGCGCCGAATCCGCGACCCGCACGGTCACCATGTCGCGTTCGGTGAGTTCGCCTTTGGACAGCCCGCTGCCGGTGACGACGGCGTTCGCGTCGGTGCGCACTGAGATATTGCCCGCCGTGCCGGGCATCCATCCGCGCCGGTAGAGCTCTCTGGCGATGTCCGCGATTGCCGCGCCGTGGGAAGGATCATTGCGGTGTACCACGCCGTTCTCCGTGACCACCGCGGTCACCAGCTCACCCGGCGTCACGTCGAACGCCGGGTTGAAGACCTCGGTCTGCGCGGGAGCCGTTGCCGTACCGCCGAATCCGGTGACCTCGTGTGCCGCACGTTCCTCCACGACGATCTCGCGGCCGGTGGTCATATCCGCGTCCCGGGTCGACTCCGGGGCGACCACGACGAACGGGATGCCGTGGTGCCGGGCGGCCAGTGCGAGACCGTAGGTGCCGATCTTGTTGGCGACGTCGCCGTTGGCGGTGACCCGGTCGGCGCCCACCAGCACACAGTCGACCTGCCCGGTCGCCATCGCCCACGCGGCCGCGGAGTCGATGGTCAGCCGGTGCGGGATGCCCGCTTCGGCCAGTTCCCAGGTGGTCAAGCGCGCGCCCTGCAACAGGGGGCGGGTCTCGTCGACCAGCACCTGCTCGATCGCGCCGCGCTCGGACAGCACCCGCAGCGTGCCGATGGCAGTGCCGAACGCGCTGGTCGCGAGCCTGCCGGTGTTGCAGTGTGTGAGCACCCGCAGCGGCCGGTCCGGACAAAGCCCCTGCACCAGGTCGGCGGCGTTGGTGGCGGCCGCCCGGTTGACCCGGCCGTCCTCGGCCAGCATGTCGAGCGTCTCGGCGAGTACCGCGTCCGCGCCCTCGGCCACCTTCTGCCGGACTCGCCGCACCGCCCAGGCCAGGTTGACGGCGGTGGGGCGGGCAGCGGCGATCCGATCCGCCTCGGCCTGCACCGCGGCCTCGTCCACCACGCCCTCGACGGTGTGCACGGCGGTGGCGATGACCACGCCGAATGCCCCCGCGATGCCGATAGCCGGCGCGCCGCGAACAGCCAGCGTCCTGATCGCGTCGATGACCTGATCGACCGTGCTCAGCCGCAGTTCGCGCACCTCGTGCGGCAGTCCGCGCTGGTCGATGGTGACGAGCGCACCGTCGTCCCAGAGCAGAGAGCTGTCGTTCATCAGGCGCATCCTTCGTCACGTCGAGCAGGGTCGTGCCTGGTCAACGGTATCGGACGGCGCTGTGCGGCCCGTAGTCGCGTCAGGCTGCCCCGGTCGCCTCGGCGCGCAGCTTCGCGGCGCGTTCGCGCGGGTCGTAGTCCGGGCCCACGCCCTCGATCAGCAACAGGTCGCCGTCGATGTGATCGGCCCGCAGGGGCAGGATCTGCTGGTAGGCGGGCGAGTGGTACCAGTCCCGCGCCTCGGTCATGCCGGGGAACTCGATCAGCACCATGCTGCCGGGCCAGCTGCCTTCCACGACTTCGGCCGGGGGTCCGTGGATGACGAAACGACCGCCGAACGGGTCCAGCGTGGCCTGGATGCGTTCCAGGTACTCCAGAATGTCCGGGTGCGGCCTGCGAGTGCGCAGGTGCGCGAAGCCATAGGCGGGCATGGCGTTCCTTCGTTCGATGACGCCGGGGATGGCGTGGAACCCGACCGTAGGTCCGCGCTGGGTAGGGCGGCAATTACCGCGGAGGTAAAGGCGACGAACAGACCGCAGCCGCCGGTCCCGGGAGGAGAGGGGACCGGCGGCGCGGCGAGGGCGCAGATCAGCTGTAGCGGCGGTCCTGCTCGCCGCGCCGTTCGCCCTCGGACCTGGGGCCCCGACGGCTTTCGGGGTTCGCGCCTTCGGGCATGCCCTGCTCCTGGCGCTGTTGCTGCTGCTGCCTCGGCATCTGCTTCGGCATTTTCTTAGGCGTTTTCTTCGACTTTTCAGCCATCTCCACTCGGTTCCTTTCCGGGGGATTGATATTCGCCTAACAACCCAAACGATAGCGAGCGGATATGACTTGCGGAAGAGAAAGTGAAAAATACGGTCCGTAGCGGCCGATTGGCTGCATTTCCGCAGGTAGAAGAGCTATTGGCTATGGTACTCACTGGCGAATCCGACCGCCATGGACTCCGCATGATACATTTCTTGCGGCCGCTCGGGATCTACTCTATCGAAATGTAATCAGGGCCGATCCAGCCCTTCCGGAGAGAGTTTCGCGGTGTCGATATGGCCTTGAATCCCGGACACTTCGCGCATATGGCGAACGAATTCAATTCTGCTGTTGTGATGCACGCGGTCGTCGGCCGGATCGTCGGCCGGATGTGTACGAAAAACCTTGCCGGGGAAGGCGTTTCACGCATACCCCCGGTCAGGGGGCAGGTGCCGGACCGGCGGTCTTGTGGACGCCGGACTGGAACACCAAATACCCCAGTGGTTTTCGTTACTCGGTGGCGATCATTCACACCGGTCCGTGGACATGCCCGGCTCCGGCTCGGCGCTCAGTAGCGCAGCGGAAGGAATTCGACGATCGCGCCGTCGACGGCGTCCGGCGGGACGACGACCAGACCATCGCGGTCCACCAAGCCGCCCAGGTGCGCGGTGCGAACGGCCGGGTCGCCGACCCATCCACCCTCGTCGACCGCGCGGGCGGGGACGATACGCGGCACCGGACCCGCGACCTCGGCGGCGTTGCGGAGCGGTCCGCGTTGTGGACGCGCCGCGGACGCGCCGGTACGACCCTCGACGATGGCGGGCGCCAAGGTCATGAGCGTCGCGACGGCGGCGAACGGGTTTCCGGGCAGGCCGAGCACCGTGGTACCCGGCCCGAGTTCGGCGACGACGGTGGAACCGCCGGGTCGCAGGCGCAGGCGCGGCACGACGATCTCGGCCCCGGCACGGGTCAGGGCGGCACGCAGCTGGTCGGCGGCCCCGCCACCGGTCGCGCCGACGATCACCAGCAGGTCGCCGTCCGGTGAGGCGGCCATGACCTCGTCGAAGCCGTGCGGAGTGTCACGCAGGTGCACCCGGTCGACAGTGTGGATGCCATACCACGACAGCAGGTCCGGCAGGATCGGGCCGATCGAGTCGCGGGTCTGGCCCGCCTGCAGCGGACCTTCGCTGCGGATCTCGTCACCGGTCATGACGATGCGCGCGCGCACCGGGCCGCGCACGGGTGCCGCGGTGACCTCGACGCTCGCGGCCGCGGAGACCAGCGCCGCGGTGACCGGCGTGCCTTCCGGCGCGACGAGATCGCCCACCTCGCGGTCCTCGCCGCGGCGGCGGATGTCGTCGCGCGGCGGAGTGTCCGGCAGCCGGTAGAGGGTTTCCTCGGCGACATGCGCGAACTCGTCGCGTAGCACGCCGGTGGTGCCGTCCGGCACATGCGCGCCGGTCGCGATCCGCACCGCCTCGCCGGACAGCAGTCCCACCGGACGCCGCCCGCCGGCGAACCCGATATCGCGGCGCAGGCGCCACGGCCCGTCGCCGGCCACCGCGTAGCCGTCCATCGCGGACACGTCGAAGCGGGGCAGCGGCCCGGCCGCCGTCAGCGGACCCGCCAGCGCGGCGCCGGTCACCGAACGCAAGTCGGCCTCGTACTCGGTCAACCGGGACAGCCTGCCGCGCAAGAGGGCGCGTGCCTCGTCGAGCTCGAGCGGCGGATGTCTGCGCGGTGTTTCGACCGCTGCCCTGGCCTGGCGCACCTGCTCCTCGGTGTCGCAGTCGCCGACCCCGGGCAGCGGGATGATCGCGGCGTCGGCGGGCACCAGCGCTTTCATCGGCTGGTTGATCAGCGCGCCGAGCCCGTCCAGCGCGGCCGCCAGCGCGGAGCGCCGCCACACCCCGATCAGGTATTGCGGACGACCCGATTCGTCGGCCGCGAACACCGCGTCCGCGCCGGACTCGTTGGCGTGCCGCAGGAGTTCGGCGAGCGCCCACTCCGACAGGAACGGCAGGTCCGCGGCGAGCACAACGACCAGCGGCGCGGCGGAGCCCAGCGCGCGTAATCCCGTGCCGATCGCGGCCACCGGCCCTGAACCCGGCGGCACCTCCCTGACCTGGATGATCTGCGGCGGCAGCTCGGGCCGGTGCGGCCCGACCACCACGGTGTGCGCGCAGGAGGCGACCGCGGCGAGCGCCACTTCGAGCATGGAACGGCCGCCGATGACGATCGCGGGTTTGTCCACACCGCCCATCCGGCTGGCCCGGCCGCCCGCGAGGACGATCGCGTCGACGGCCGTCACACGCCTCGACCTCGAGCTAGGTACACCATGGCGGCCATGCTAATTCGTCGGTGCCGGGAAGCCGGGGAGCGGACGGTGCGGATCAGGCGTTCGACCAGAAGCGAGCCGACCGCAGCAGCCGGAATTCGTTGTCTTCGGGGTCGGCGAGCACCAAATCGGTCTCGTGGTCGGGAGCCGGGGCGGCCCGATCGACCGTCCTGGCGCCCGCGGCACGCAGCCTGGCCACCTCGGCGGCGTGGTCATCGGCCGGCAACGAGGCGAGATCCAGATGCAGCCTGGTGCGGCCGGACCCGGCGTCCGGGGTCTGCACGAACTCCAGCCAGTAGCCGAGCCCGGCCGCCGAACGCAGCCCGGCGAGTCGCGCGCCGCGGTGCGTGAACGGCCAGCCGGTGGCGACCGACCAGAATTCGGCCAGGCGCGCCGGGTCGCGCGTGTCCACCACGATCGCCGCGACGGATCCGGTGTCCACGTACTCCTCCCTCGGCTCGAGCACGCAGAACTCGTTGCCCTCCGGATCGGCGAGCACCGTCCACGGCACCGCGCCTTGGCCGATGTTCACCCGCCGGGCCCCCAGCGCCAGCGCCCGGTCCACCTGGGTGCGCTGATGGTCGAGCGAGCGGGTGGCCAGATCGAGGTGCAGGCGATTCTTGCCGATCTTGGCCCGCAGCGCGGGCAGGAAGGTGAGGGCTGGTCCGGGGCCGTCGGCCTCGGAGGCCGCGACGTCCACTCGATCGGGACCCTCGTGCGTCACACACCAGCCGAGCAGTTCGGCCCAGAAGTCCGCGACCAACCGCGGCCGGTCGGCATCGAATACGACACACGCCAGGCGGGTGGGCATGGCTCAACGGTACTGGCCGCCGGTCCGTCGCGGAGCTCTTTCGGCAGGCCGCGCTCAGTGGCCGGGCAACGGGAAGCGGGCAACGCGCAGGTCGACGCGTCCGTCCCGGATCGGCACGCCCTCCTCGGCGAGCAGGCGCAACTGGCGATGGGCCAGGTGCGCGGCAGGCCTGCCGCTCGCGCCGAGCACCCGATGCCAGGGCAGGTCGGCGGCGTCGGTGCGCATGATCCAGCCCACCGTGCGCGGCGTGGACAGGCCGACGGCGGCGGCGATGTCGCCGTAGGTGGCCACCCGGCCGCGCGGGATCGACGCCACCAACGCGCGCACCTGCTCGATCTGGGCGTCGGTCGTCGGCATCGGATCAGAGCACCGAGCGCACGAGGTCGCCGGTCTCGGCCGGATACGCCTGGGCGACCATGTGATCGCAATTCCACTCCAGCACCGTCAGGCTGGCGCCCATATGCTCGGTGAGCGCCGCGCGGAACTCCGGCGTCACGAACGGCGGATCGACCTTCATCGCCTGCACCAGCACGGTGGACAGCTCACGCGGCGGCAGCACCCAGTGCCGGGCCAGCTGGCCCCAGTAGGAGTTGATGGCGGGCAGGCTCATCCGCCAGCCGAATCGTCCGTCCGCGGTCGGCATCAGATGTTCGGTGAGCTCGGCCTCCAGCAGGCGCGGCTCCACGTCGCTCCAGCCGCTGTCCAGCTTGTCCTGGCGGGCCTCCTCGACGCTGTCGTAGTCGGCCGAGACCAGCGTGGACAGTGCGATCCGGTTGAGCCATTCCGGTTCCAGCGCGATCGCCGGGTCGAGCAGCACCAGCTTGCGCACCAAGTCCGGATGTCGGTGCGCCAGATGCAGCGCGCACGCGCCGCCGAACGAATGCGCGACCACCACAACCGGTCCGTCGGCCTCGGCGGCGAGCAGTTCGACGAGGTCGGTGACGATGGTCTCGAAGTTCCACGGCGGCAGCGAGGTCGATCGACCGTGTCCGCGCAGGTCGGGGGCGAGCACGCGGACGTCGGGCAGATGCCGGGTGGCCAGGTCTTCCCAGCGTTTGCCGTGACCGGTCACACCGTGCAGGGCGAGCACCACCGGCCCGGTCGTCGGACCGAACCGGTGGACATTCAAAACAGACACCGGTTCATTGTGACCTGCGCCGGAATCCCGCGCAGAGCCAGTGGAGCGGAGGGGTGTACCGGCGTGTCGGTCGCGTCTGTTGCAATAGCCCGCGTGGTGCGATCGGATGGCGCGGTGCGACTTGTTCGCCGGAATGTGGTGGCGCCCCGGCCGCGAGACTGGGGCGCCGACGTTCGCGCGCTGCTGGACGCCGCGGCCGAGGACGGGCCGACGCGTCCGGGGTGGCAGCCCTGGCAGGTGCTCGGCGGCCCCGGTACGGGCAAAACGTCCTTGCTCGTCGATATCGCGGCCGCGCGCATCGCCGCTGGGTCGGATCCCGAATCCGTGCTGGTGCTGGCCCATTCGAAGCAGGCGGCGCGCGCGGTGCGCGACGCCATCACCGCGCGGCTGGCCGGGCCGGCGCCCGGCGCCGAGGGTGGTGTGCCCGGCGCCACACGAGAGCCGCTGGTACGCACCGTGCACTCGTACGCCTTCTCCGTGCTGCGCAGACACGCGGCGGCGCACGGCAACCCGCCGCCGCGTTTGCTGACCGGCGCCGAGCAGGACGCGGTGCTGCGCGAGATGTTGCGCGGCGACTTGGCGGATATCACCGCGGGCGCGAACGGGTTGTGGCCGCAGCGACTACGGCCCGCGCTGGCGCTCGGTGGATTCGCCGAGCAGTTGCGCGATCTCATGCTCCGGGCCACCGAGCGCGGTATCGGGCCGGAGGACCTGGTCCGGCTCGGCCGCGAGCATGCCAAGCCGGAATGGGTGGCGGCGGGCAGATTCGCGCTCCGCTACGAACAGACGATGCTGTTGCGCTGGTCGGTCGGCGTGGAGGCGCCGGAGGCGACGGCGCCCGCGCTGGACGCCGCCGAACTGGTCGGCGCGGCGCTGGACGCGCTGGCCGCCGACCCGAATCTACTTGCCGCGGAACGCTCCAGAATCGGATACCTGCTGGTCGACGACGCCCAACACCTCGACCCGCAGGCGGCGATCCTGGTCAAGGCGATCGGGCGCAGCGCGCGGACCACGGTGATCGCGGGCGATCCCGATCAGGCCGTGTTCGCCTTCCGCGGTGCGGACGCGCGGTTCGTCGCCGACCTGGACGCGCCGGACGGTCAGCGCATCGTGCTGCGGGACAACCACCGGTTCAGCGGTCAGGTGCGGCTGGCGGTCGCGCGAATTGCCGCTCGTCTGCCGGGCGCCGCGCCACAGCGCTTTCCGGTACCCGAACAGGTGGCACCGCGGGATGACGGCGCCGAGGTGCGGGTCCGCGTGCTCGCCACGCCCGCGAAGGAGGCCGCGCTGATCGCCGACCATTTGCGCCGCGCGCACCTCACCGCCGGGGTGCCGTGGTCGCGGATGGCGGTGATCGTTCGCTCGGTGCCGCTGTCGCTGGCGCCGCTGCGCCGCGCCCTGCTTGCCGCGGGCGTGCCGGTGCAGCAGCCCGCGCTCGACACGCCGCTGGCCCGCAGGCGCGGCGCGGCCTGGATGCTGCTGTCGCTGCGCGCGGTGCTGGCGGGCGAGGCCGTAGGGCGGGGAGCGGAGCCGGAGTTCGAGCCGGAGGACGCACTCGACTTGCTGGCCGGGCCGCTCGGCGGCGCCGATCAGATCTCCTTGCGCCGCCTGCGCCGCGGCATCCGGCGCGCGGTGCTCCAAGCGGCGCGGACCGGGGCGAAAGCACTCGAGGATCAGGAAGATTCGCCGCAGGATCGCGACGCGGACATCGACCTTCCCTCTGCGCAGGTATTGCGTGACCTGCTGATCGGAACCGGCGACGCGGCGATCCTGGACCGGCTCACCGAGGTCGAGGCCGCTCCGCTGCGCCGGGTGCTGGACGCGCTGAATCGCGCGCGCAAGGCGCGGGCGCGCGGCGCCGGCTTGGAGGACGTGCTGTGGGCGCTGTGGACCGGTTCCCGGCTGGAGCGGCGCTGGGTGGCCCAATCCGAACGCGGCGGCGCGGTCGGCATGCAGGCCGATCGCGATCTGGACGCCGCCGTCGGGCTGTTCGCCGCGGCCGCCGCCTATGTCGATCGGTTGCCGCGGGCGAGCATCGAAGGTTTCGTCGATTACCTGTCGCAGCAGGAGATTCCGAACGATGCCGCGCCGCGCACCGCGCCCGGCGAAGCGGTCGCGCTGCTGAGCGCGCACGCTGCCGCCGGGCGGGAATGGGACGTGGTCGCGGTCGCCGCCGTTCAAGAGGGGATCTGGCCCAATCCGCGCTCGCGCGGCACCCTGCTGCACACCGAGGACCTGGTGGATCTCACCGCGGGCGTCTCCGATGGCGGGGAGCGGGTCAGCCGCGTGGCGCCGATCCTCGCCGAGGAACGCAGGCTGCTGCTCGTCGCATGCAGCCGGGCACGGCGGTCGTTGCTGGTGACGGCCGTGGAATCGGGCTCGGGGGAACGCGATCTGGTGCCGTCGCGTTTTCTCGCCGAGTTGCTCGGGCACGACGACGACGGCGAGCCCGGCGCGCTTCCGGTGGTCGACCCCGGCCGTGCCCTGGTGATGCATTCCTTGGTGGCCGAATTGCGCGGCGTCGTCTGTGATCCCGAGGCCGACCTGGAGCGCAGGCGGCGGGCCGCACATCAGCTGGCCCGGCTGGCGGACGCGGGCGTGCGCGGCAGTCATCCCGACGACTGGTACGGGACCGCCGACCTCAGCTCGGGTCGTTCGCTGTGGACCGACGACGACGGCGCGGTGGCGCTGTCGCCTTCCACCGTCGAACTGCTGCGCACCTGCCCGCTGCGCTGGGCGCTGGAACGCCACGGCGGCACCGACGGCGACAATCCACACGCCGTCAAGGGCAACCTGGTGCACACCCTGGTGCAGGCGCTGGCGGGCAAAGTGCCCGAGGACGAGGTGCGCGCGGCGCTGGATCGCGCCTGGCAGGGGGTGGATCCCGGTACCGGCTGGCACTCCCGTCAGGAGCTGCGCCGCACCGAGGCGATGCTGGAAGCCTTCCTGGCCTGGGTCCGCAACACCCGCGGCGAGCTCACCCAGGCCGGTGTCGAAGTGCCGGTCGACTGTGTGCTGCCCGCGCGCACCGAAGACGAACGCGCCGTGCGAATTCGGGGCCGAGTCGACCGGCTGGAACGGGACACCCAGGGCCGCTTCGTGATCGTGGACGTGAAGACCGGCAAGTCCCCGGTCACCAAGCAGGCCGCCGCCGACCACGCCCAGCTGGCGACCTACCAGGTCGCGGCCGCCAGCGGCGCACTCGATACCGGTGCGGAAACCGCCTCCGCGGCAACCGAATCCGACGCGACAGCCGAACCCGGTGGTGCGCGGCTGGTCTACGTCGCCAAACCGAGCAAAGCGGAGGGCGCGACCCAGCGCATGCAGCCCCCGCTGGACGCCGAGGCCCTCGGCAAGTGGCGTGACACGATCCACGATGCCGCCGCGGCTACCCAGGGACCCAGCTACCGCGCCATGCGCAACGACGGTTGCCGCCACTGCGCGGTCGCGGGCAGCTGCCCCGTGCAGGACAGGGGCAGGCAGGTGACCGACGAGTGAGCGGGTCTATCGAGGCTGCGGCACGCTGTAATGCGCCGCGGATGGTCACGGATGCGACGATGACAGCTCAGAGTGAGGCGATACCCGACCGAGCGGCAGTAGTCATCGACCCGCTGGGCGCGCACCGGGTGTCGGCCATGATTGATGTGACGCGGCCGATCACGGGCGAGGCGCCGCCGTGAGCGAGCGTCAGCGAGCGAATCGAGAACACAGCGCGCTCTTGCGCTCGACGGTGCCGAGTGCCGGCGAGGTGGAGTCGTGAGCGAGCGTCAGCGAGGCGGAGTCGTGAGCGGCGGCCATGTGACGCCGCACCAGCTGGCGCAGGCGCTCGGTCTGCCGCCGCCGACCGACGAGCAGGCGGCTGTGATCGCGGCGCCGCCGGGTCCGACTCTGGTAGTCGCTGGCGCGGGCGCGGGTAAGACGGAGACGATGGCCGCGCGTGTGGTGTGGATGGTCGCGAATCGGATCGTCCGGCCCGACGAGGTGCTCGGGCTGACCTTCACACGCAAAGCCGCACAGCAGTTGACCACCCGCATCCGCACCAGGCTGGCCAGGCTCGCCGGTGCGCCACTGCTGCGTGAACTCGACCCGACCGGTCAGCTGCGCGCGGAGCTCACCGGCGCGGAACCGGAAATCAGCACCTACCACTTCTATGCGGGCAGGTTGCTCACCGAACACGGGCTGCTGCTGCCGGTGGAGCCCTCGGCGACGCTGCTCACCGAGACCCAGCTCTGGCAGCTCGCCCACCAGGTCGTCCGGACCTGGGACGGCGACCTGGACACCGATCGCACGCCGGTGTCGGTCACCGAGTCGGTGCTCGCGTTGTCCGGGCAGCTGGCCGAGCACTTGGTCGAGCCCGAGGAATTGGCCGAGGCGCACACCGAGCTGGAGAAGCTGGTGTACACGCTGCCCGCGGGCCCGCGCCAACGCGGCGGTCCGAGCCAAACCCTGCTGAACATCGTGCAGGTGCAGCGCGAACGGGTGGCGCTGCTGCCGCTGGTGCACGAGCTCTCGGAGGCGCTGCGCCGCCGCGGCGCACTGGATTTCGGCGCGCAAATGTCCCTTGCCGCCCGCTTGGCCGCCGAACACCCCGAAGTAGCCGCCGCCGAACGTGCCCGCTTCCGCCTGGTCCTGCTCGACGAATACCAGGACACCGGCCACGCCCAGCGCGTCCTGCTCGCCGCCTTGTTCGGCGGCGAGCACGAGCACACGACGGGACCAGACGCGGAGTCGCGGCGCGGCGATGCCCATGACGCGCATTTCGACCCGTCGATGCGAGAGGGCGAGTCGCAGCGTGCCGGCGCGCACGACCCACGCAGAGTCCGCTCGACCCGGGACGCCTCCTCATCAGTCGCCGGTTCAGACGCCCAGTCACCTGGTCCGGATACCCCGGGCGCCGCGCGGCGCCTTGCCGTGACCGCCGTCGGCGACCCGATGCAATCGATCTACGGCTGGCGCGGCGCGTCCGCGGCGAATCTGCCCCGGTTCGCCACCGACTTCCCCAGTGCTCCTGGCGTCCCGGCCCCCACGCTGGCGTTGCTGACCAGCTGGCGCAATCCGCCGGAGGCGCTGGCGCTGGCGAATCTGGTCGCGGAACCCTTGCGGCGCAAGGCGATCGAGGGCGGCGGGGTGACCGTCGACGCACTGCGCGCCAAACCCGATGCTGGGCCGGGTGCCGTGGCGTTGGCACTGACCGAAACCGTCGCCGCCGAACGCGAGTGGGTGGCCGAGCGGATCGCCGCGCAGTGGGCGGCCCGGCGCGCGGACCAGCAGCCGCCGCCGACTTCTGCGGTGCTCGTGCGCCGCAACGCGGATGCCGCGCCGCTCGCGGAAGCGCTTCGCGCGCAAGGGCTCCCGGTGGAGATCGTCGGACTCGGCGGTTTGCTCGCCACGCCGGAGGTCGCCGACATCGTCGCCACGCTGCGGTTGATCGCCGATCCGGGCTCGGGCACCGCCGCCATGCGGGTGCTGACCGGCGCGCGCTGGCGCATCGGCGTCGCCGACATCGCCGCGCTCGCCCGCCGCGCCAGGGACTTGTCGATCCGCCGTCCCGGCTCCGACATCCCGGCCGAGATAGCCGACCGCGCCGCGCTCGAGGACGCGCTGCGCGAGGTGGCGCCGGAACCGGCGGAACAAGCCGGTCTGGCCGACGCGATCGCCGATCCCGGTCCAGCGGAGCACTATTCGGAAACCGGTTTGACCCGCATCGAGGCGCTGGGCCGGGAGCTGGCCGCGTTGCGCGAGCGCAGCGGCCAGCCGTTGGCGGAATTGGTGGCCGACGTCGAGCGCACCATCGGGGTGGGTGTGGAGACCCAGACGCGGCGAGCGATGGCGGGGACGGGCGCCGGACGCGAGCACTTGGACGCGTTCGCCGAGGTGGTGGCCGGGTACGCCGCGGACAGCGGCGCCTCCCTCGGCGGGCTTCTGGCCTTCCTCGCCGCCGCCGAGGAGGTGGAGAACGGGCTGGAACCAGGCGAGGTGGAGGTCGCCAAGGATCGGGTACAGGTGCTGACCGTGCATGCCGCGAAGGGCCTGGAATGGGAGATCGTCGCGGTCCCGCATGTGGTGGAGGGCGTGTTCCCGTCCAAGGTCGGTTCCGGCACCTGGCTGGGCGCGCTCGCCGAGCTGCCCACGTCTTTGCGCGGCGACCGCAGACAGGACGACGCCGCCGAAGGTGTTCCGGTGCTCGATCTCGGCGACCTGTACGACCGCGCCGACCTCGATCGTGCGATCAAGGCGCACAAGGAGGCGCTGGAGCGTCGCCGGATCGACGAGGAACGCCGCCTGTTCTACGTCGCGCTCACCAGAACCGAACGGGTCCTGCTGGTTTCGGCGCACCACTGGGCGGAGACCGGCAGCTCCCCGAAGGGCCCTTCGGATTTCCTGCTGGAGTTGAAGCGCGCGAACGAAGACCCCGACAGCCCGGCGCACGACGTCCTGGCGATCGACCGGTGGGACGACCCGCCCGCGCACGACGCGGTCAACCCCTTCACCGACAACCCGGCCACCGCCGAATGGCCCCGAGACCCCCTCAGCATCCGCCGCGACCCCATCGAACAGGGCGCCGCGCTGGTCCGCGCCGCCCTCGCCGATCTTCGCGCGCAGCCAACCGCCGCACAACGCGGCCCGAATGCGACCGGTGCTGCGGACCACCGCGTCGCGGAATCGACCGACGACCGGGGCCGCGTCGCGGAATCCGTTCGCGGTGGAGACGACCGCCGCACCGAATCACTCGGCGACGAGGTGGCGGATACGGATACGCCCGCTACCGACTACTACCCGCCCGATGACGAGTTCCCCCCGGACCCACTGGACGAGTTCGCCGACCCACCCGACTTCGACTACACCGCAATCGAATACGCCGACCCGTACGCGGATCTCGAGCCCTATCACGGACCCGCACCCGACCCGGTCGAGGAGTACCTGTCGGCCGACGAGCCCGCCTCGGCCACCGGCTTCGCGCCGCCTCCGCCGGAGGACGCCTACCCGCTCGAGCAGGCGCATCCCGCGCCGGACCCCGACGACCCCGAAGGCTGGGCCGCCGATGTCGACGCCCTGCTGGCCGAACACCAGGCCGCCGCTGCCATCGCCGAGGCGGTCGAGCTGCCCGGTCAGATCGCGGCGACGGCGCTGGTCGAGCTCCGCGCCGACCCGGCGAAACTCGCCGCGCGCCTGCGTCGTCCGCTGCCCTACCCGCCGAATCCGCTGGCCCGCCGCGGCACCGCCTTCCACGCCTGGGTGCAGCGGTGGTTCAGCTCCACCCGGCTACTGGGCCTGGATGAACTGCCGGGCGCCGCGGACAGCGCGGCCGATACGGGTTTGGACGCCGAACTGACCGCGATGCAGGACGCGTTCCTGAACTCGCCGTGGGCCGACCGCAGCCCGATCGAGGTCGAGATCCCGTTCGAGACCTCGATCGCCGGCACCGTGATCCGCGGGCGCATGGACGCGGTGTTCGCCGAACCGGGCGGCCGCTGGATCGTGGTCGACTGGAAGACCGGCGCCGAACCGGGCCCCGCCGAGGAACCCGCGGTCGCGATGCAGCTGGCGGTCTATCGCTTGGCTTGGGCGCGGCTGACGGCCGCGCGCGAGGGCCGCTCCGAACAGGAGATGCTGCCGCGGATCGGCGCCGCGTTCCACTACGTCCGCACCGGACGCACCATCGCGCCGGCCACGCTGGCCGGTCCGGCCGAACTGGCCGAGCTGATCAGGAACGCCGCGCCCGTCGACTCACCGCCAGCGAGCGGGTGATCAGCGGGATCTGCAGCGGAAGCCGCAGCACCGAGCCGATCTTGACCAGCCGCGGCGCCTTCTCGCTCGCCAGCATGTCCGCGGCGAACTGGACGTTGGCCGGGAACACCGCGATGAACAGCAGCGCGGCCAGGCGCCCACCGAAGCCGCGGGTCCGCGGGATCGTGAGCGCGGCGGCGACACCGAGTTCGGCCACGCCGGAGGCGTAGGTGTAGTCGCGGGCACGTCCGGGCAGGCCGCGCGGCACGATCGAGTCGAAGGGCTTGGGCCACACGAAATGCAGCACCCCGGTGCCGAACAGCAGGGCGGCCAAGGCGAGCGCGGGGCGTCGCCCGGTGTCGCGCGCGGGTGTCAGCGTGTCTTCTGCCATGAGGGCACCCTCGCATTGCGCCGTGTACGCGTCCAGACCGGGGCCGTATTGCCGAGTGCGCCGCAGGCGCGACGAATCGGACACGGGTAGGCTCCGGTGCTGTGCCGGAGCTACGAGGAATACCGAGATGACCGACACGAGCGACCACCCGGCCACTCCGCCCAACTCCGGTTTCCGGCCGGAGCGAACACGCGGCGCCGCGGAAACGAGCACAGGTGGGTCCGGTGTTCGGTGATCGGGCACGTGGCCTCGGCTTGGCCAGCCGTCCCCACTTCGCGCTGGTCGGAGTGCTGCGCATCCCGGAAGTGCAGATAAGTCCGTGGATTTCGCTGACCAGGCGGCTGCTGTTCGCGACTTCGCTGCTGGTCCTCGCCGCGCTCGTGGTCTATGTCGGTCGCGCGGGCTACCACGACAATTCGGGTAACGAACTGTCGTTCCTGGACGCCTTCTACTACGCCACGGTCTCGCTGTCGACCACCGGATACGGCGATATCCACCCGGTGTCGCCCGAGGCGCGATTGGCGAACATCGTCATCATCACGCCGTTGCGCATCCTGTTCCTCATCGTCCTCGTCGGAACCACGCTCAGTGTGCTGACGGAACGCTCCCGGCAAGCTTTCAAGATTCAGCGATGGAGGCACAGCGTGCGTAATCACACCGTGGTCATCGGATACGGCACGAAGGGGAGGACCGCGATCGACGCCATGCTCGGCGACGGGGTGAAGGCCGCCGACATCGTCGTGGTCGACACAGACGTCGTCGCCTTGGAGGCGGCCGCGAACGCCGGGCTGGTCACGGTGCACGGCTCGGCCACCCAGTCCGACGTGCTGCGGCTGGCGACCGTGCACAACGCGGCGTCGGTCGTAGTCGCCACCAACCGCGACGACACCGCCGTGCTGGTCACGCTGACCGCACGCGAGTTGAACAAGACGGCCAAGATCGTGGTCGCGGTCCGCGAGGCGGAGAACACCCACCTGGTGCGGCAGTCGGGGGCGGACTCGGTGGTGGTGTCCTCGGAGACCGCGGGCCGGTTGCTCGGCATCGCCACGACCACGCCGACCGTGGTGGAGATGATGGAGGACCTGCTGACGCCCCAGGAGGGGTTCGCCGTCGCCGAACGCGAGGTCGAAGCCGCCGAGATCGGCGGCTCGCCACGGCATCTCAGCGATATCGTGCTCGGCGTGGTGCGCGACGGCGTATTGGTCCGCGTCGGCGAGCCCCAGGTGGACGCGATCGAGGCGGGCGACAAGTTGCTGTACATCCGCCGGGCGAGCAAGTGACACCGGTGGCGAGCCGGGCGGTAACTCGAGCGCGATAGTCTCGAACCGTGCCCGCTTTTCAGCTCAATGGTGTTCCGCTGCTGTCCCGTTCTGTCATCGATCGCGCGGAGGAGATCCGGGGTGACGCCCAGGCCCTGAAGGAGGGCTGGGGCCAGGCGAAACTTTTGCGGATCAATCGGCGCGGGCAGGTGCGCTTCGATGATGGCGTGCTGGTCTTGGACGCCGCGCTCGAGCTGTCCGCCGAGCCGAGCGCGGCCGCGGTGTTCCTCGGCGTCGAGGACGGCATCCACCTGTGGGCGGTCCGCGATCCGGAGTTGGAGGGCACGCTCACCGATCTGCGCGCGCTCGCCGGCAGCAGCATCGACGACCGCACCGCCGGCCTGCTCTCCACTGCGTTCGCGCTGCTGAACTGGCACGACAAGGCCGGGTTCAACGGTGCGGACGGCACGGTGACCACCGCGTCCAAGGCCGGATGGTCGCGCGTCACCGAGAGCGGTTACGAGGAGTTCCCCCGCATCGACCCCGCGGTGATCTGCCTGATCCACGACGGCGGCGATCGGGTCCTGCTCGCGCGCCAGCACAGCTGGCCGAAGTCGCTGTTCTCCCTGCTGGCCGGGTTCGTCGAGGCGGGCGAGTCGCTGGAGCGCTGCGTCGAGCGGGAGATGCGCGAGGAGGTCGGCCTCGACGTGCGCGAGATCACCTACCTGGGCAGCCAGCCGTGGCCGTTCCCGCGCTCACTCATGCTCGGCTTCGCCGCCGTCGCCGATCCCGACCAGCCGCTGGCCTTCTCCGACGGCGAGATCGCCGAGGCCAACTGGTTCACCCGCGCCGAGGTGCGCGAAGCGCTGGCGATGGGCGACTGGTCGGCGCGCGGCGAGGGTGCACGGCTGCTGCTCCCGGGTTCGATCTCCATCGCGCGCACCATCGTCGAGTCCTGGGCGGCGATCGACTGAGCGCACGCTCATGCCTGCGCTCGGCTCCGGTGCGAGCCAGGGCTCGGCTGTGTCTATTGTGCGCTCGCTGAATCGCGAACCGGCACGGCCCGCACGGAGCGGGTGATCAGGACAGACCGGCGAGGGTCTGCTTGACGGCCGCCAGGGACGGGTTGGTCGCGGTGGTGCCATCGGCGAACTTCACGGTGGGCACGACGTGGTTGCCCCCGTTGACGCTGCCGACGAACTCGGCCGACGCCGGATCTTGCTCGATGTCGATCTCGACGTAGCTGATGCCGGCCTCGTCCAGCTGCTTCTTCAGCCTGCGGCAATAACCGCACCAGGTGGTCGAGTACATCGTCAGAGTGGGGTTCGCGTCAGTCACGGATGATGCAACGCTGAAGTACCCCGCACTGTTCCGAACTCGAACGCCCGCCCGGCCGCTTGCCTGGAATTTGATATGCGCGCATACTAAATCCATGCCGATTGCCGCCACCGCTCATGCCACCTCCACCGCTCCGCCCGCCGCTTTCTTCGCGCGCGCCGGTCTGGCCGAATCCGTGCGGCCCGACCTGGACGCGCTGGTCACCTTCCCCGAGCCGGTAGCGGCGTGAACGCGCGGTACTGGCTGGCCGTCGTATCCCGGGAACACGTCCTGCGCGGCGTCGCACTCGGGATCGCGCAGGCCAACCATGGGAAGCGTGCGGCGGTGGAGCGGATGCGGCCGGGCGACGGGTTGGTCTACTACTCGCCGCGCGAGCGAATGCGCGCCGGAGCGGCGGTCCGCTCGTTCACCGCGATCGGCACCATCGACGACCGGCCTGCCTGGCAGGCCGACCCGCAGGACGGCGGCTGCTTCCGGCCGTGGCGACGGTCGGTGAGTTATCGGCAACGGGTGCGGGAGACCCCGATCGACGCGCTGCGCGACCACCTGGACCTCACCAGCGTGCCGAACTGGGGCATGGTGCTGCGCCGCGGCCTGGTAGAACTCAGCGCACATGATTACGCGCTGATCGCGCGGACCATGGCGCGGGAGTGAGGGAGACCGATGCACGAGCAGGCGACCGGCGCGGGACTGCGCAGCGGGTTCCGCACCGCCGACGAAAGTCCCGGGCTGTTGCTGTGGCAGGTGACCCACCGCTGGCAGGCCGCGCAGCGGGCGGCACTGGCCCCGTTCGACCTGACCCACGTGCAGTTCGTGTTGCTCGCCTCGTTGGTCTACCTCGCCGCGGGCGGCGACGATCCGGTGCGGCAGCGTGACCTGGCCGAGCACGCCGCCACCGACCCGATGATGACCTCCCAGGTGCTGCGCGCGCTCGCGGAGAAGGGCCTGATCGAGCGCCGCGACCACCCGGTCGATCGCCGGGCCAAGGCCCTCGTCGTCACCGAAGCCGGTGTGGCACTCGCGAATCGGGCCATCGTGGCGGTAGAGGCCTGCGATCAGGAGTTCTTCGCGCCGCTCCGCAGGCAGGGCGGCGCCTTCGCGCGCTCGCTGCGGCTGCTGCGCGATCGAAGCGCACGCTGATCACCCGGCGGCGGATCCGGCCGCGACGGCGACACGGTCGGTGTCGGTGGGCGCTGTCATGATGGACCGCGTGCCCGCACTCGAACTCGCCGACCTCGATCCCGAGCAGGCCGCCGCCGTACGCGCGCCGCGCGGTCCGGTGTGCGTGCTCGCGGGCGCCGGCACGGGCAAGACCAGAACCATCACCTACCGCATCGCGCATCTGGTCGCGCAGGGGCAGGTCAAGGCCGATCAGGTGCTCGCGGTGACCTTCACCGCGCGGGCGGCGGGGGAGCTGCGGACCAGGTTGCGTGCGCTCGGCCTCGGCGGCGAGGCCGCCAAGGTGCAGGCACGGACGTTCCACGCGGCGGCGTTGCGGCAGCTGAAGTACTTCTGGCCGCAGATCGTCGGTGATGTGCCGTGGCGGTTGATCGACGCCAAGTTCCCGATCGTGGCGCAGGCGGCGAACCGGGCCGGATTGTCCACTTCCACCGACAGCGTGCGCGACCTGCTGAGCGAAATCGAATGGGCGAAGGCCTCGCTCATCGCTCCGGAGGACTACACCGCGGCGGTCACCGAGCGCAGGCGGGAGACGCCCTACGACGCCATGCGCGTCGCCGACGTGTACGCGGGCTACGAGAAACTCAAGGCCACGCCGGACGGGCTGCTGCTGGACTTCGACGATCTGTTGCTGCACACGGCGGCCGCGCTGGAGGACTATCCGGCGGTGGCCGACGAATTCCGCGGCCGCTACCGCAGTTTCGTCGTCGACGAATACCAGGACGTCACACCACTGCAGCAGCGGGTGCTCGACGCCTGGCTCGGCGACCGCGACGACATCACCGTGGTGGGCGACGCCAATCAGACGATCTATTCGTTCACCGGCGCAACGCCGAACTACCTGCTCGATTTCTCCCGCCGATACCCCGACGCGACGGTGCTGCGACTGGAACGCGACTATCGCTCGACTCCGCAGGTGGTGTCACTGGCCAACCGGGTGATCGGCGCGGCGCGCGGTCGCATCGCGGGCACCAAGCTGCTCCTGATCGGTCAGCGGCCCGACGGGCCCGAGCCCGCGTTCGCCGAGTACGACGACATTCCCGCCGAGGCGGCAGCGGTGGCCAAGGCGATCGCCCGGCTCATCGAGGCGGGCACACCCGCCGCGGAGATCGCGGTGCTCTATCGCATCAACGCCCACTCGGAGAGCTACGAGCAGGCACTCACCGAGCGCGGCATCCCCTACCAGGTGCGCGGCGGCGAGGGCTTCTTCGCGCGCACCGAGGTCAAGCAGGCGGTGCTGGCACTGCGCCAGGCGGCGTCCCGCGATGATCTACCCGATCAGGCGCGCAGCGGTAGAGCGCTGGTCGCGCTGGTTCGCGCGGCGCTCGCGCCGATCGGCCTCACCGCCACCGAGCCCGCGGGCGCTCAGGCCAGGGAGCGCTGGTCGTCCCTGGTCGCCTTGGTGCGACTGACCGAGGAACTGCTCAGCCACGACGATCGTCTCGACCTGACCGGCCTGCTGCGCGAACTCGCAGCCCGCGCCGAGGCCAGGCATCCACCCACAGTGCAGGGCGTCACGCTGGCCTCCCTGCACGCCGCCAAGGGGCTGGAGTGGGACGCGGTATTCCTCGTCGGCCTCTCCGACGGCACCCTGCCCATCCAGCATGTCCTCGCCGACGACGGATCGGTGGCCGATCAGGCCGCGCTGGAAGAGGAGCGGCGGCTGCTCTACGTCGGGGTCACCAGGGCGCGGGAGCAGTTACGGCTGTCCTGGGCGCTGGCCAGGAACGAGGGCGGCAGGCGCACTCGGCGGCGCTCCCGGTTTCTCAACGGTCTCGTCCCCGACGACTCGCCCGCCTCGCGTATCGCGGCACCGGCCGCCCCCGCGTCGAAAGAAATCCGGCCGACTTGCCGGGTCTGCGCCAAACCACTGATCGGCACGTACGCGACCATGCTCGGCCGCTGCCGCCGCTGCCCGGCCGAGCTGGACGCGGAACTGCTTGCCGCACTACGGGACTGGCGTGCGGAGAAGGCAGAGGCGTTGCGCGTGCGTGAATTCGTCGTGTTCACCGACACCACGCTCACCGCGATCGCCGAACAACTGCCCGCCGACGACGCCGCACTGGCCTCGATCGCGGGCATCGGCGCGAAGAAGATCGACCAGTTCGGCGCGGACGTGCTCGCTATCGTCGCGTCCCGGATTCGAACCACATCACAAAACCGCAGGTAGAAAATAGGTTGTCGCCGTCGGCGATCTTGCCTATGGTGGATTTCACGCACCGAGAGGTCATCTCGGCGCGCACAGTTACCGACAACGAGTACAGGAGGGAGGCAGAGCAATGGACAACATGATGAACGTCGACGCCAATGGCGTTGCGGTCTATGCGCCCATGGCGGCCTCCCGGGGGATCCTCGCTTTGCAGGGGATCGGTCTGTCCGGAATCGGTGCCTGCGGCATGGTCGGCACGAAAGTGAATTCGGCCGTCATGCCCGCATCCATTCGCACCGAAAAGCAGGACAAGCCCAGCGTGGGCTGGCACCCGACGGCTGCCGACGCAGCAGTCGGCGTCTTCGCGGACGAGTCCGGCTTCGAGCCGGCGGATCCGCGGGCAGCACGCCTCCGCACCGCACACCCAGCGACCGTGAACAGGACTCGACACAGATGTCGACCTAGGTAGGGAACTCCTCCCCGACCTCCTGGCCACGGATCGCACGACAGCGAAACCGTGGCCAATCTTCTCCGGCCCTTCAGCCACCAGGCACCGGTTTCGCGGACAACGAAACGAACCGCTGCAAACGAGCTGAAGGAGAACGACGTGTTCACCGCACAGGGTTGGCCACAAGCCGCTACTGACGTGACATGCCGAACCGTGGCGTCGACTACTCGTCCCCAGGAGTCCACCAAGGTCCTGCCCTGCCGTGCCGGCGACCCGGATCTCTGGTTCGCTGAGAGCCCGGTCCAGTTGGAGCAGGCCAAGGCGCTGTGCGCGACCTGCCCGATCCGCAAGGGTTGCCTGAACGCGGCCATCGATCGGCGTGAGCCATGGGGTGTTTGGGGCGGTGAGATCTTCGACCAGGGTGTCGTGATCGCCCGCAAGCGTCCGCGTGGTCGTCCGCGCAAGGTCGCGGTCCCGGCATGAGTCGGGGAGTGACTTCTCTCCCTCCGGTCGATGTGCTCGATTCAGTCGGTCCCGGCACGGGCCGAGCCAACGAACGAGAAAGCAGGCCAGCCGCTCACCGTTGCCCGGTGGGCGGCTGCCCTGCGTTCAGGAGGCTGTGCGTTCCTCGCGGAAGCCGGGCATCCAGGTGCGGACCAGCTGCATGAACGGCAGTTCGGCGTCCAGCTGGGCCAGGATGCCGACGGAACCGCCGAGCACCCGGAAGATCATCACGTATTCCGCCGGAAGTTGCAGCGCCCGAGCGGTTTTCATCTCCGGGCTGGAGAACTCCGACGCCTTGCCCGCCACCCGCTGCATCCACCTGCGCGTGAAGTGGAACGAGTCGGCCTGGATCGGATCGGTGAACGGACGCAGATAGTCGGCGATTTCCTGGTGGGTGACGACCCGGCCCGGGATCACCCAGCCGTGGTCGTACAGCAACCCGGTGAGCTCGGCGAAGCGCTCCTCCACCGCGAGGGCCAGCATCCGGCCCAGCACCGGGGGGAAGCCGTCGGGCATCGGCGCGCAGGCGCCGAAATCGATGACGGCGAGCCTGCCGTCGGGCAGCATCATGAAATTGCCCGGGTGCGGGTCGGCGTGCAGCAGCCCGACGACCTCCGGGGAGGAGAAGTGGAAGCGGCCCATCAGAGCCGCGACTCGATTGCGCAGCGCGACGGTGCCCGCCGGATCCTCGCCGCCCTGCTTGATGATCGCGGAAACGGCGGTCCCATCCAGCCATTCGGTGACGATCACCTTCGGCGCGCTCGCCACCACCTTCGGCACGACGATTTCGCCGTGTCCCTCGAAACCTTTCGCGAAGGCGCGCTGGTTGGCCGCCTCGTTGCGGTAGTCCAGTTCCTCTTCGGTGCGCTCGGTGATCTCGGCGAGAATCGGCTTGACGTCCGCGCCGGGGATCACTGAGGAGACCAGGCCGGTCATGCGGGACAGGGTCTTGAGATCCGCGCGCAACGCGTCGTCCGCGCCGGGGTACTGCACCTTCACCGCGACCGGTCGCCCATCCGACCACACCGCCCGGTGCACCTGGCCGATGCTGGCGGATGCGGCCGGGCTGTCGTCGAACTCACGGAAGCGAGTGCGCCACTGGGTGCCGAGCTGCTGGTCGAGCACGCGATGCACCGTCGCGGCCGGCATCGGCGGCGCGGCGGCCTGCAGTTTGGTCAGCGCCTCGCGGTAGTGCTCGCCGAACTCCTCCGGGACGGCGGCCTCCATCACGCTGAGCGCCTGTCCGAACTTCATGGCGCCGCCCTTGAGTTCACCCAGCACGGTGAACAACTGCTCGGCGGCCCTCTGGTTGAGCTGGGCGTTGATCTCGGTTTTGTCGCCTCCGGCGAGCTTCTTGCCGAACCCCACGGCGGCCCGGCCCGCGATGCCGAGCGGAATCTTGGCCAACTTGGCGTTGCGGGACGAGCGGCTGCGCGCGATCTCTGACACGTACCCATCATGGCGGACAGACCAGCGAGTCGGCCATGGCAATCTTGATCACGGACGCGCTCCCGCGCTCAGGTGTGCGGCTGCCTCGCCTTCGCTCGGCCCGGCGCGGGCTATTGGCGGACTTCGTCCGGCTGCGCCCATTAGGCGGGCACGCGTGCGCACGCGCACTCAGGGTGCCGGTGCCATACGCGCCGATCGAGAACGTGCGAACCCAGATCCAGCTCCACCGTCGCGTTCAACGTGGCCGGGGTGCGGCGCGGCGAGCAATCCACGATCGCCTCCAGTTCGCCGAGGGCGACCGCGGCTGTCGCGGCGATCCCGGCGGGAGAGGCGTGGCCGACCCGGCCGAGCAGCTGGGCGGCCAGATGCGGCCAGTCGGCGTCGTTCTGCGCGCGGATCAGGTCGGCGCAGCGCAGGCAGCTGGTGGCGCCGGGCAGCACCAGTGGCCCGACGACGCCCTTGTTGTCCCGAATGCGTAGTTGCAGATGCGGAATCCGGTGCAGCAGTAGGTCGTTCACCAATCGCGGGTCGGGCATCAGCGTGTCGGCCAGCACCACCAGGTCCGACCTCCAGGTGCGCACCGTCGCCGCGCCGGACGGGTAGTCCCGGGAACGGCTCGGCCGCACCCCGAGTGCGCGCAGCCCGGCGGAGACCGCGTCGGACAGCGGGCCGAGCCCGTGCACCCGCACCGCAAGTACCCGCCCGGCCCGGTCCTCGGGATGGTCCAGCAGCCCGGCTTCGTCGATCAGCGTGAGCAACGCCACGGCCTGTTCTGCATCGATACCGCATTCCCCGGCTCGCCAGATGATCTGCGGTTTGGTGCGCAAGCCGTCCAGCAGGCGCAGGAATGTGAGCACGGCCTCGGCGTCCATGCCTTCCGGACCGAGCACCACGGCGGTCTCGGGATCACATCCGAGCTGGACGACGCCGGCCGGGCGAACCAGGACGGTCACGCTGGGGCGCAACCGCGGACCGCGACACATCGTTGTCATGTCAGCAGTATGCGAAACACGCAATGCGTGACTCGTTTCGAAACCCGCGGTTATCCACAGGTTCTCGCGTCATCCACAGGGTGGATCAAGCGGGAGCGTCGCCCTCTTTGCCCAGGTCCGGGCCGGAACCGCCGTCCTTGCCTTCGCGTTCGGCCTGCTCGCGCGCCTCGGTCTCGGCCAGCTGCGCCAGCGGATCGTCGAACGCGGTCGTTCCGCCACCGATCACCGAGTCGATGAAACCGGCCGGGGAGTCCAGGTCGGCGGAATCGGGCAGGAGATCGGGGTGCGACCAGACTCGATCGCGCGCCGTCATGCCCGCGTCGGTGGTGAGCCTGCGCCACAACGCCGCCGCTTCGCGCAGCTTGCGCGGACGCAATTCCAGGCCGACCAGCGTGGCGAAGGTCTGCTCGGCGGGCCCGCCGGTGGCACGCCGCCTGCGCAGCGTCTCGGCCAGTGCGCCCGCGCCGGGCAACCGATCGCCGACGGCGTCGCTGACCACCACCTGCACCCAGCCCTCGATCAGCGCGAGCAGCGTCTCCAGCCGTTCCAGCGCCTGCTTCTGCTCCGGCGTGGTCTGCGGCTCGAACGTGCCCTGGGACAGGATCTCCTCGAGCTTCGCGGGATCGGTCAGCGACATCGGGTCGATGTCCTGCGCGGCCTGCTCCAGCGCGGAGAAGTCCATCCGGATACCGCGTGCGTAATCCTGGACCGCACCGAGCACCTGCTGACGCAGCCACGGCACGTGCGCGAACAGCCGCTGGTGGGCGGCTTCGCGCGCGGCGAGGAATACCAGGATCTCGCTTTCCGGCTGTTCCAGGCCCGCACTGAACTCCGAGATCGCCGCGGGCAGCAGCGCGGCGGTGCCGGTGGGTCCCAAGGGGAGGCCGATGTCGGTGGAGGTCAGCACCTCTTTGGCGAGCTGGCCGAGCGCCTGGCCGAGTTGCGAGCCGAATGCCAGGCCGCCCATCTGGCCGAGCATGCCGACCATCGGCGCGGCGAACTGCCTGGCCTCCTCGGGCAGCGATGCCGTCCACATCCCGGAGATCTGTTCGGCCACCGGGTCGCACAGCCGCTGCCAGGTGGGCAAGGTCTGCTCGATCCAATCGTTGGCGGTCCAGGCGACCGTCTTGGTGGCGCCCGCGGGCAGGTCGGTCGCGTTGTCCAGCCACAGTTCGGCCAGATGCGCGGCGTCGGCAACCGCGCTCGCTGCGCCCGCCGTCACCGGAGCGACAGTCGAGCCGACTTGCTGGCGTGCCAGCCGTTTGGCGACGTCGTAGTTCACCGGCCCGGCCTGCGCCGAGCCCGGCTGTCCCATGCCGCTGAGCATCTGACCGAGCGAGGTCAGCATCTGACCGAGCTGCGCGGGATCGAATCCGCCCGCGCCGGACCCACCGATCCCGAAACCGAACGCGTCGTTCGGACCGGGGCCGCTCGGCTCGTCGCCGCGCTTGCGTTCGTCGTCGTCGTCGCGGTTCGAGAATCCGAAGGGGAGGTCACTCATAGTCCTTAATCTACGCGCGTAGCACCGTGGCTCTGTGTTCGCGCGGCGCGAAACGGCGACGGCGCGCGCGGGCGAAATGACCGCCTCTCCCGCTTCGCGGCGCCCGCTGTCATTACTGTGGTCCGGGTGAATCGTCGGATCCTCACCCTGGTGGCCGCCCTGATCCCGGTGCTCGTGCTCGGTGTCGTCGGCAGTGTGCTGACCGTGCCGTTCGTCGCACTCGGTCCCGGACCCACCTTCAACACACTCGGCCAGGTGGACGGCAAGGAGGTCGTCGACGTCCGCGGGACGGAGGTCGACCCGACCACCGGGCACCTCAACATGACCACGGTGTCGGTACGCGACGGGCTGAGCATCTTCGAGGCGTTCGGCTTCTGGGCCAGCGGCAAGCACGGTCTGGTGCCGCGCTCGGAGGTCTACCCGCCCGGCGTGTCGCGCGAGGAGATCGACAAGTCCAACCAGCAGGACTTCAAGGATTCCGAGGGCAACGCCGAGGTCGCCGCGCTGCACTACCTGAAGCTGCCGACGGTCGTGCTGCTGCGCAAGGTCGCCGACGACGGCCCCGCGGGTGGTGTGCTGCGCGCGGGCGACGAGCTGGTCAGCATCAACGGCGCGCCGATGTCCGCGCCCAAGGACGTGGTCTCCGCGGTGTCGTCGCAGGCGCCCGGCACTCCGCTCACCGTGGTGTACCGGCGGGACAACGCCGAGCAGACCGCGACGATCACGCTCGGCTCCCGCCCCGGCGACGCCGCCAAGGGCTACCTCGGCGTGACGCCCGGCGAGGGCGCTCGCCCGCCCATGCAGGTCGCGTTCAACCTCGCCGATATCGGCGGCCCGTCGGCGGGCCTGATGTTCAGCCTGGCCCTGATCGACAAGCTCACCCCCGGCGAGCTGGACGGCGGCAAATTCGTGGCGGGCACCGGGACCATCGATCAGGACGGCAAGGTCGGCCCGATCGGCGGCATCCAATACAAGATGATGGCCGCGCGTGAAGCGGGCGCGGAGACCTTCCTGGTCCCCGCGGCCAACTGCAACGAGGCCAGGCAGCGGAGCCCCGACGGCCTCCGGCTGGTGAAGGTCGAGAACCTCACCGGCGCCGTGCAGTCGCTCAACGACATCACCGTGGGCAAGGAGCCGGTCAGCTGCGGCTGACCGAGCGCGCTCATTCCAGCGTGTGGTGCAGCGCCTCGATGAGGTTCGGGGCCAGGTTCGGGTAGGTGCGCAGATCGAGGTCGCCGAAGTCGTCGGCGTCGTCCTCGGGACGCAGCTGCAGCAGGCACAGTGATGCGCCATCACGTAGCACCGCGGCGAACAGCCGCGCCTCCCGGCGCTCCGGGTGCGCCTCGGCTGCGGCGCGCGCGGCCGCGTCGGCGGCCTCATGGTCGGCCAGTAGTGGGGCGAGGGCGTCGTCCAGCGTCGATTCCGCGTCCGGCGGGAGCACCACGATCTCCTGGACCAGCACGCACCCGCGGACGGCGGGCGGCCAGCTGGTGGTGGCCAGGAACTCGTCGAGAGCCATCGATCCGCCGGTCACGTCGTCCGGGAAGGCCTCCTGGGCGACCGGCGTCAGCTCGTCGCCCGTGTCGAGCTGATCTTCCAGCTCCGGCTGCGCCGCGACCAGGTCCGCCGTCGGCACCAGCGCGAACATCTGCGGTGGACGGCCCCACCCCTCGGCATCCACGAATTCCGCTACCTCTCGGACGGAACGGGCTAGGACGAGTTCGGCGTGCAGGTCTGGCGTCACGCGAACATCCAATCAAACGGGCGTTCAGGACAACCCCGTAACCCGGTCGGTGATCCATCCGGCGCGGCGAGAGCAACCCTGCCAGCTGCCCGGTGTCCGATTTCCGTAGAGTGGGCCCGAGACGGTCCGCAAGGACCTCCCGCAACATCGGACTGCGGCGCATCGGCCGGGCGTATCGGTGCGAGCGTCGCCGGACCTTGGAGAGTGGCATCGTGGGCATGCGGCCCCCCACCGGCTTACCTTCGCTGTCCCGACGCAGCCGTGTGCTGCTGGTGGCAGCCGTCGTCCTGGCGGCGCTGCTGCTGCTCGGGCCGCGGTTGACGGACACCTACACGAACTGGCTGTGGTTCGGCGAGGTCGGCTTCCGCGATGTGTATCTCACCGTGCTGCGCACGCGCATCCTGCTGTTCATCGTCGTGGCGGCATTCGTCGGCTCGGTGGTCTGGCTCGCGCTGCTGCTGGCCTACCGGTCGCGGCCGGTGTTCGTGCCGGTGGCCGGACCGAACGACCCGATCGCGCGGTACCGCACCACCGTGATGAGCAGGCTGCGACTGTTCGGCGTCGGCATCCCGGTGCTGCTGGGCCTGCTGTCCGGCTTGGTGGCGCAGTCGAATTGGGTGACGGTGCAGCTGTTCCTCAACGGCGGCTCGTTCGGCGAGAAGGATCCGGAGTTCGGCCTCGACGTCGGCTTCTACGCCTTCGATCTGCCCTTCTACCGGATGGTGCTGAACTGGCTGTTCGTCGCGGTGGTCATCGCGTTCTTCGCCAGCTTGGTCACCCACTACGTCTTCGGCGGCCTGCGGCTGACCGGACGCGAGGGCACGCTGACCCGCCCGGCGCGCATCCAACTCGCCGTGCTGGCCGGGCTTTTCGTGCTGCTCAAGGCGATCGCGTACTGGTTCGACCGGTACGAGCTGCTGTCCAGCAGCCGTAAGGAACCCACCTTCACCGGTGGTTCGTTCACCGATATCAACGCGGTGCTGCCCGCCAAGCTCATCCTGCTGTCCATCGCGGTGATCTGCGCGCTCGCCTTCTTCGCCGGCATCGTGCTGCGCGATCTGCGCGTGCCCGCGATGGCCGCCGCGTTGCTGGTGCTGTCCTCGATCCTGGTCGGCGCGGTGTGGCCGCTGGTGGTCGAACAGTTCTCCGTGCGCCCCAACGCCGCGGACAAGGAGAGCGAGTACATCGAACGCAACATCGCCGCGACCAGGCAGGCGTTCGGCATCACCGACGACAAGATCGATTACAAGGACTACAAGGGCGAGAGCAGCAAGAGCCCGCTCGAGGTTCCCGTGGACGCCGCGACCATCGGCAACGCCAGGCTGCTCGACCCGAACATCCTCTCGCCCACCTTCACCCAGCTGCGCCAGCTGAAGAACTTCTACGGCTTCCCCGAGTCGCTGGACATCGACCGCTACAACCTCGACGGCGACGTACAGGACTACATCGTCGCCGCCCGTGAGCTCTCGCCTGCGGCGCTGAGCGGCAACCAGACCGACTGGATCAACCGGCACACCGTGTACACCCACGGCAACGGCTTCGTCGCCGCTCCCGCCAACCGGGTGAACAAGCCGCAGTCCGAGGATCCCAACGCCACCGGCGGCAGCAGCGACAGCGGCTACCCGATCTTCATGGTCA
Source organism: Nocardia amamiensis (assembly GCF_015477605.1). Classification (GTDB taxonomy): domain Bacteria; phylum Actinomycetota; class Actinomycetes; order Mycobacteriales; family Mycobacteriaceae; genus Nocardia; species Nocardia amamiensis_A. Next base: position 340,533 of record NZ_JADLQX010000003.1, on the reverse strand, counting down.
GCGACCTGTTCACACCTTCCGACAAGCAGCGGATCAAGGTGGACCAGCCGCGCGTGTACTTCGGTGAGCTGATCTCGCAGTCCAACCCGGATTACGCGATCGTCGGCGCGATGGACGGGCAGCGTCCGCGCGAATACGACTCCGACACCGCGCAGTACACCTACACCGGCAAGGGCGGGGTGCCGATCGGCAACTGGATCAACCGACTCGCTTTCGCGGCCAAGTACGCCGAGCGCAATATCCTGTTCTCCTCGGCCATCGGCGACGACTCCAAGATCATCTACAACCGCAGCCCGCGTGAGCGGGTGCAGAAGGTCGCGCCGTGGCTGACCCCCGACGGCAACGCCTATCCCGCCGTGGTCGGCGGACGCATCGTCTGGATCGTCGACGCCTACACCACCTTGGACAACTACCCCTACGCCCAGACCACCTCACTGGAGGGCGCGCTCGAGGACAGCATCGACAAGAAGACCGGCCGTTTGCTGCCGCGCAAGTCGGTGAGTTACATCCGCAACTCGGTCAAGGCCACGGTCGACGCCTATGACGGCAGCGTCACGTTGTACGAGGTCGATTCGTCGGACCCGGTGCTGAAGGCGTGGCGCGGGGTGTTCCCTGGTGCGGTGAAGCCGGAGAGTGAGATCTCGCCGGAACTGCGGGCGCACTTCCGCTATCCGGAGGACTTGTTCAAGGTGCAGCGCGAGATGCTGACCAAGTACCACGTGGACGACCCGCGCGAGTTCTTCACCAACAACGCCTTCTGGTCGGTCCCGGCCGATCCCACCACCGAGGGCGGGACGACCGCGAGCCAGCCGCCGTACTACGTGCTGCTGGGTGATGCGAAAACCAGCAAGCCCACGTTCAATTTGACCAGCGCCATGGTGGGCTACAACCGGCAGTTCCTGTCGGCCTATATCTCGGTGCGGTCGGATCCGGACGGATACGGGAAATTCACGATTCTGCGATTGCCAACGGACACACAAACTTTGGGTCCGCAGCAGACGCAGAACCGAATGACGACGGCGCCGGAGGTATCCCGCGAGAAAACGCTGCTGTCCAATTCGAACAAAATCAAATATGGCAATCTGCTGACCTTGCCGGTCGCCGATGGCGGCATCCTCTATGTGGAGCCGTTCTACAACGAGCGCAATACCGGTCCGAACACCGCGACCTTCCCGCAGCTGCTGCGCGTACTGGTGAGCTACCGGGACGAGGCCGGCAGCGTGAAGGTGGGCTACGCCTCCACACTGGCCGAGGCGTTGAACCAGGTCATCCCCGGTGCGGGCGCGCTGGCGACGCCGTTCGGCGGTGACTCGGGCACCAGGCCGAAGCCCGGCACCGTGCCGCCGCCGGTCGAGCAGGGCAACAACGGGACGAACGCCGGAACCCCGGCCCCTGCTTCCGCTCCGCCGCCCGCGACCGGGTCGTCCTCCGCGAAGGACGCGGCCGCCGCCGAGCTGAACCGGAAGATCGAGAATGTGCGAACTGCCATGCGCAGCGGAAACTTCCAGGACTTCGGCCGGGCGCTGGACGAATTGGAAGCCGCGGTCAAGGCCTATCAGGACGCGGGCCGGTAGTAGTAGGACGCCGCTGAAGTAGGGCAGAAACGAAGGGCGCCGCCATCATTGCGATGGCGGCGCCCTTCGTGTGGCGCCGGAACGATCCGGCGCAGGTGGCGTCAGCGACCGAAGGAGTCGATCAGGTTGCTGTGCTGGTCCAGGATCTGCTGGAACTGGCCTTCGAGGCCGTACCGCTTGGCCAGCTCGTTCGCGGCGGACTTGGCCTGGTCGACCACCGTCTGGGTCTCGGGCTGGGCGGGCACTGCGGGCTGGGCGGGCGCGGCGGGGATGGCGGGCGCGGCGGGGATCGGCTCCGGCTGGACGGCCGGCTCCGGCTCGGAGGTCCCGGGGCGCAGGTACTTGCCGCAGCTCGGCCAGGCGCCGGGACCCTGAGTGGCGAGCACGTTCTCCGCGACGCGGATCTGCTCTTCCTTGCTCGCGGTGTGCGCGGACCCCTGACCGCCGTTGGCGGTCCAGGTGCTCTGCGAGAACTGCAGGCCACCGTAGTAGCCGTTACCGGTGTTGATCCCCCAGTTGCCACCGCTCTCGCACTGCGCGACACCGTCCCAGTCGTGGGTCGGGGCGGCGGAGGCTTCGGCGGTGGAGATTGCGAACGGGACGGCAACAAGGGCGCCGGTGATGGCGGCGAAGCCGAGGGCGCGGGTGCTGAACTTCCGGTTCTCAGTCATGGTCGATTCCCTCCCTGCGCCCGCCGGCACGGCGATCGAGCTCGCTGCCGTGTCCCTGTCCCCAGGTCGTCGGGGATCCTCGAACCGCGGGACAGGGTTACCGGTGTTCGGCGGTTCGAGTTCGAGCCCGTCACGGTTGATCAGGGCCGTGGACTGAAGGTAACGAAGAAATCTCAGCGGATCACATCTCGATAACGCCGGAATTGCATGAAGCGAATAACCCGAATATCGCCGTTTTGGCAGGTTGGAAACGCCCTGACACGCAGATAGTGCCCCGAGTTATCGCATCGTTATGTGCTCGATATCACGTAGAAATGGTGATATGTGTCACGTTTGAAAGCGGGATGCTGTGTCCATATGGCGCGCGGGCGCACTACGGCACCGGGACGTCGCCGCCCTCGGGTGGGGACTCCGGCATTCGTCGCCTCTTTGTCGCGTCGCGCCTCGGTAAACATTGCGAAAACGCCGCTGAGCTGGCGATTTGCAGTCCTTGCGAGCTCATGTGTAATGTTGTGTTCACCGACGCGGGGTGGAGCAGCTCGGTAGCTCGCTGGGCTCATAACCCAGAGGTCGCAGGTTCAAATCCTGTCCCCGCTACAAACGGCCCAGGCCGGAGAGATTCCGATCTCTCCGGCCTGGGCCATTTTTCGACCCCTGGATCGCTACCCGTCCCTCCAGCGCAGCCCTTGCCCAGGACTAACCGAATCGATGCTCGGTGACCGATGTGCTGAGGGCCGTGCCGTTGAGCTCCAGGTACAGCAGGCGCTCCGTCACGGACATGGTGACCGTGTTGCGGCGTTCGATCGCGGCGACGGCGGAACCGACGAAGTCACTGTCGAAGCTGTAGAGCGGGATCGCGTCGGCGCGATGGATCCGCTTGCCGTCCAGGTGCGCCAGCACCTTGACCGGGTCGCGATGGGTGTAGATGGCAACCCGATCCGCCAGTTTGGCGGCCCGGTGCACGCGTTCTGCGTCGGGCGCGCCGACTTCGACCCACGCGGTGAGGCGCCCGGTACGATCGCGCACCAGCACCGCGGGCTCGTCGGTGGACGACACGCCGCCGTCGCTGAAAGCGATGCCCTCCTCGTACTCGAGGCAGTAGGCCAGCAGTCGGGTCACCATGAACTCGGCGGTTTCGGACGGATGCCGCGCTACCCGCAACGCCAGCTCCTGATAGACGTCACGGTCGACGTCGGCCAGGTGAACGGCGAAGTTGTGCAGTGTCGCGTTGAGGGCCATAGCAGCAGCAGCTTACGCAGATCCCCGAGTCCGAGTGCACGCGGAACGAGGGTGCTGCTCATCGGACTCGGCTGTCACATCGGATGCTCCGGGATCGGCGTCGCGACAGGCGCATGATCCTGAGGAAAAGCGAGTGCGGAGGCCGCACCGCTGTTGACGAATTCCGTCGCCGCCGCGACGGCGAGCTGCACCGCCTTCTCCACGTCCGCCCCGTCGGCCAGCGCGCTGACCGCGGCGGCGGCGAACCGGTCACCCGCGCCGCAGGTATCGGATCCCGGGCTCATGAGCAGTCCGGACGGCGTCGGCAGGTGCAGGACGTCTGGGCGGCCGCGGCAGAACAGCATCGCGCCATCCGGACCGAGCGTCACCGCGACCGCCTGCGCGGACCATCGCTCCGTCAGCATTCGGGCGGCCCGGCGGGGACCCCGCGTGCCGGGAACGAACCGCTGCGCCTCGTCGCGATTCGGGGTCGCCAATGTGGCGTCACGGATCGGCACCGGCCCTCTGGGGTGTGGATCCCAGACGAGCGGAATCTGTCCCGCCCGTGCCTCGAGCAGTGTCCTGACCTGCGGATGGCCGGCGGCGCCTCGGCCGTAGTCAGCGACGAGTACCGCTCGGGCCGTGTCGATCGCCTCACGCACGTTGTCGCTCAACGGGTCGGCGGTGACACCGCCGTCACCGAAGTCGAGCCGGGTGATGGTCGCCGGCCTGTCCTCCGGCCCTGCGCAGCCCGCACAGGGCCCCACCGCGCGAATCCGCTCTTTCCGGACCGTACTCCCACGAAATGGCAAGGACACCACACGTATCCGTTCCGGTAGCAGCGCGCGCAGTCGATCACCCGAAGGATCGGTCGCGAATCCGCCGATCAGCACGACATCCGCGACGTCCTGTCCGGCGAGGGCAGCGGCCAGCCCGGCCCCGCCCGGTCGAAGCGTGCGGGTCGCCACGTCCACCACCGGGGCGTCCCCGTCGGGACTGCGCCGGTCCGCACGGCCCTCGATGTCGATGTCCAGCAGTACGTCGCCGACTACGACCAGCGGGCCCTGCGAGGTCATGAGTCCGCCCCGAGCGCCGCCTCCAGCGCCATGCACAGCGAATGCACCAGCACGAGGTGCAGTTCCTGCACGGTCGAGGTCGTGTCCGCTTCGATCGTGATCGCGTCGTCGCACAGCGCGGCGAGCGGATTGGGGGTGGGACCGGTCATCGCCCAGGTGGGGAGCCCGATCTCCTGCGCCGCCTTCGCGGCGGCGACGACATTGGCGCTGGAACCGCTGGTGGACAGCGCCAGCAGGATATCGCCGCCGCGCCCGTGGGCCCGCAGCTGGCGGGCGAACATTTCCTGCACGCCGTAGTCGTTGACGATCGCGGTGAGACTGGAGGTCTCGGCATGCAGCGCTATGGCCGACAGCGGCCGGCGTTCGGCGCGAAAGCGGCCGGTCAGCTCGGCGGTCAGGTGCTGGGCCTCCGCGGCGCTGCCGCCGTTGCCGCACACGAGCAACCGGCCGCCGCGTTCGTAGACCGCGGCCAGCTGCTGTGCCCACGAGACGATCCGCGCCGCCGCGGGTCGAAGGTTCCGGCTCAGTGCGACGCCCAGCGCGTCGAAATGTTCTTCCACCGCTGCGACACGCCGATGGTCGACGCGCCCGTCGGCGATCCCACGGCTGCCCTCGGTCGGTTCGTTCGCGTTGCTCACGACGGACCCTCCTTGCACACGCCCGTGAGGGCGAGGGTGACGGCGGCGGTCAGATCGGGGGCGACGGCGGCCATCCGCTCGGCGTGGGCGATCTCGGCGGGGCGTGTCCGCGGCGTCGGTACGAGAATGGCGCCTGCGCCTGCCGCCAGCGCCGCCTCGATGTCGGAGCCGATGTCGCCGATCACGACGCAGCGTTCGGGCTCGATCGCCAGGCTTTCCGCGGCGGCCACGATCAGCCCCGGCTCGGGCTTGCGGCAGCCACAGCTGTCGGCGGACGCGTGCACACAGACCTGCCACGTGTCGAAGGGGCCGAGCAGTGCTTCGACTCTGGCGTTGACGGCCGCGAGCTGCCCTGGGGTGATGAGACCGGCAGCGACGCCGGATTGGTTGCTCACCACCCCGGTGCGGATTCCCGCGCCGCGCAGGCGGCGCAGCTGTTCGCGCGCTCCCGGCACCGGCCGCACGAGGGCCGGGTCGGCGAGATACGGAACGTCCACGATGAGCGTGTCATCGCGATCGAACAACACCGCCGCGGGACGGACGGGCACCCTGGCGAGACGAGGAACCAGGGGTTCTGTGATGCTCATTCACCCTCCTCGTCCCGTCACGCAGGTGACGCGCGTCTGTGCGCTTCGACGGCGTTGATGCGTGTGTCATGCCCGGGCTGACCAATTTGAAACCGCGCGGCACGCTGAACCCGGGTTCAGGCAGGACGTTTCTCGGTGTCGGCAGGAGGCGAACCGCTCGCGGCCGATGCGGCCAGCCGGTCGACCGCGGCGACGACGGCGGTATCGGGGATCTGGTTCAGGCACGGATGCCCCGGTACCGGGCAGTGCCGTGCGCGTGAGCCCGCGCACGGCGCGGACTGGTCGCCGAGCACGATCGAGGGCACCCCATAGGGCGCCCAGCGCCCGGCCGGGACGACCGGCGCGAACAGCGAGACGACCGGTGTGCCGACCGCGGCCGCGAGGTGTGCGGCGGCGGTGTTGGGGGCGACCACGACGGACGCTTCGCGCAACACGGCGGCGAACATCGGAAAGTCGGTCGCGCCACCCGCGTCGGTCGCGAGGTCGCCCGCCACGGTGGCGGTGAGTGCCTTCTCGTCGGGACCACCGGTCACCACCACCCGGTGGCCCGCTCCGGTCAGTGCCGCGACCACGGACCTCGAGCGGGCAGCGGACATGTGCCGGGCCGGCACGGCCGCGCCGGGATGCACCACCACGTAGCCAGGGTCGCCGGTGAGCGGCCGCACGTCGGGCAGGTCCGTACGGATCCGCAACCGCGCATCCGCCGCCGGATACCCCGCCGCACGCGCCAGTGACAGCGCGCGGATCGGTTCGGGCGCGTCCTCGTCGACCAGATGACGGACATCAAGGAGCGACCCCGGATAGTCGGTGCTGATCGCGCAGACGCGCGGCACCCCGGCCATGCGCAGGATCAGGGCCAAGGGCAGGGGTGACTGGTGGAACGAGGTGAAGATGAGCGCCTCGTCCAAGCCCAGCGCAGCCATTGTGGTCCGCAGCTGCTCGACCGCGGACGCGGTCACCGGTGGGGGATCGAAGTCCACCCAGCCCGCCTGGAATTCGATCACCTGGTCGACGCCGGGCAGCAGCTCGGCGGCGGCGCGACCGCGGGGTCCGGCCAGAAATGTGACCCGATCAGCGCGCGCCGCCACCGCCCGCACCGCGGGACCGGTGATCAGGACGTCTCCGGCGCTGTCGAGCCGGGCTGCCAGCACATGTCCGCTCATGTCCGCACCGGGTGGGCGGCGGCGACCTCGGCCAGCAGGCGGTCCCAGGCCGCGGTGAACCGGTCGATGCCGAAGGTGTCCTTCGCCCAGTGCCTGCCCGCGTTGCCGACGACCTCGGCGAAGCACTTCTCCTGAAGGAACATGCGAACGGCCTCGTCGAGGACAGCCGGATCGTTCGACACGATGCCCGCGTCGGCCGGAATCGATGACGGCGCCTCCGTGGTGCCGAGCGCGACGACGGGCATGCCGAGGAACATCGCCTCGACCACCGAAAGTCCCAGCGACGTCCAGCGGGCGGTGTGCACGAAGACACGCCGTCGCGCCAGTTCCGCGTGCAGTCGGCTCTGTCCGTGATCGCCCGCGCCGTGTACACGCTCGGGTGGCAGGCCGAGCGCCACGTGCAGATCGTCGGTATCGATACCGAAGACGTCGATAGGCGCGGCCTGCGAGAGCGGGACGAGCAGATCGGTGCCGGTGATCCGCCCGCGCCGCACCGGCTCGTCGATGATCGTGGCGGCGCGTTCGAGTTCCCCGGTGTAGCGATGGCCGGGGTCGAGGACCCCGTGTGTGATCACGGTGACCGGACACCGGCCGTTGTCCCACATCAGCCGGTTGAAATGGGTGACGTGCACGAGCAGGATGTCGCTGCGGTCGGCGAGCGCGTGACGGGTGAGCGCCGCGTGCGCACGAGGGGCGTTGTGCTCGACGTACACCGCCGGCAGGTCGGTGCCGGGTGCTCGGCCCAGCCATCGGCGCGCCAGCTCCAGTTCCTCCGGCCGCTGCAGGACCACGACGTCGACCTGTTCTTTCGCCAGGTCGGCCGGCGCGATTTCGCGCACCGCGGCGGGTCTGCTGCGCCCAGTCCGCCCGCGGGCCCAGTTGCCGCGCTCGGCGGCGCAGGGAACCAGGTAGGTGTGGTTGCCGTGGACGAACGAGGTCATCCAGGAGTCGTGCACATGCCAGATCAGTACGTTCAGCGGTTGCGGCACCGGGACAGGCCCGGCTTCGATCTCGTTCGGCCGCTCGGGAAGCCACTTCGAGATCGTCATGGCCAGGATTGCTCGGTGGAGTGGCAGACGACCAGCTCTCTGACTTCGCACCCGCGCGGCTGAGTCATGGCGAAGACCGCGGCGGCTGCGACGTCCTCGGGTTTGTTGAGCTGGACATCCGGAGGCGGCGCGTACTGGGCGGGTCGCCCGTCGAAGAACGCGGTGTGCATACCGCCGGGGACCAGCAGCGTGACGCCGATCTCGCCGGCGGTCTCGGCCGCGAGCGCCCTGGTGAAGCCGACCACCCCGAATTTCGAGGCGCAGTACGCGGTCGCGTCCGGCAGCGCCTTGAGGCCCAGAGTGGACGCGCAGGTGACCACGGTGCCGTGGCCGGCGCGCAGCGCGGGCAGCGCGGCCCGGATGACGGCGGCGGTCCCGAGCAGGTTCACCCGTACGACGCGTTCCCAGTCCTCGGTCGAGACGTCGTCCAGCTTGCCGCACGAGTCGATACCCGCGGCGGTGAAGACCGCGCTCAGGTGGCCGTCGGCGCGGTGCAGAAGGGTGTGCACCGCTCGTTCGGCGTCCTCGGAGTGCGCCAGATCCGCGTACTCCCAGATGACGTCGGTTTCGGGTTTGTTCCGGTCGATGACCAAAGGGACGCCACCCGCGGCGCGTACCGCCTCCACGGTGGCGGCGCCGAGCCCGGAGGCGCCTCCGGTGATCAGGACATTGCCGAGTGCTGTCTTCTCCGGTCGGCTCACACGAGATCCTTTCCAGACGGATGGTCGATTTCAGCCAGCGGTCGCGAGGGGGCTGTCGGGCGCCGGTGTGGCGCGGCGGTAGGCGGCGAGTGTTTCTTCGGCGACGCGATCCCAGGAGTAGCGGTCGCGCGCTCGTTGATATCCGGCGATGCCCCACGCTCGGCGCAGCGAGTCGTCGTCGAGCAGGGGCCGTAACGCGCGCGCCACCTGGTCCGGTTCGGGGGCGACCAGTGCGCCGGTGACACCGTCGAGCACGGTGTCGAGCAACCCACCGACCGCGCTGCCCACCACCGGCTTCGCACAGGCCATCGCCTCGAGCGGCACGATGCCGAAGGGCTCGTACCAGGGCGTGCACACGACCACGTCGACCGAACGCAGCAGCGCGGGCATGGCGGCATGGGGAACTTGGCCGAGCAAGCGGACGCGGTCGGCGACGCCGTGTTCGACCGCGACGCGCCGCAGCCGCTGCGATTCGGCGCCGTTCGCGTCATTGTCGTTGTCCGCGCCGCCCGCGATCAGCAGTTCGGTGTCGGGCACGTACACCAGTGACTTGATGGCGGTGTCGAATCCCTTGCGCGGGACCAGTCTTCCCACCGAGACCAAACGCCTGTGTCGTCCTCGCTCGGCGGCAGGCCCGTGCGGACCGAACGACGTCAGATCGACACCACACGGCACGACGGAGATGCGCGCCCGGGGAACGCCCATGCGTTTGAGTTCCTGGACTTCGTCGGTACAGGTGGCCACCACGTGATCGGCGCGGGTACCGATGAGTCGCTCGAATTCGATCCGCGACGGCGGGCTGGTGTCGGCGGAGCCTTGGTATCGGCGCTTGACCGTGCCCAGCGCGTGGAAGGTCAGCACCACCGGGATCCGTGGGCCTCGCGCCACGGCCGCCTCGGAGGCCAGCCCGGACATCCAGAAGTGCGCGTGGATCAGATCGGGTGGACGCTTCGACCACTGCTCCCGCAGGAACGTCGTGAACTCGCCGAGGTGGGGGAGAATGCCGTCCTTCGGAATCGGCTCGGGCGGACCGGCGGGGACATGTACGACCCGATAACCGGCTTCGGTGACGACCTCGGTGTCGATGTCGGGCGCCTCGCGGCGGGTATAGACCGTGACTTCGTGCCCACGGCGGGCGAACGCGGCCGCCAACTCGCCGACGTGTACATTCTGGCCGCCGGCGTCGACGCCACCGAGCTGGGCGAGGGGACTGGCGTGCTCGGAAACCATGGCGATCTTCACGACGTTGTCCCTCCTCGTCGTCGTACCCGCGGGGTCGGGAAGCGTGACTGCCTGTGGCCTGCTCAACCGCTCGCCATGGTGTCCGTGATCGTCGCTGCTGGGTGCGGTCTCTTCGCGGTCCCTCCGGGAGCGGCGACCAGGCCCGTAGTGGCGATCACGAGTAAGTCCATGACCGGCGCGTACCCGCTGCGCCGATGATCAATCCGAGATGGTGGACAGCACGGCGGGGCGCAATCAGCTACCGGCGCGGATCCGTTCGATCATCGCGGAGGTGGAGCGGTCCTGCAGATAACTCAGCACCCTTACCTCGCCGCCGTATTCGCGCACTATCGGTGTCTCGGGCAGCGAATCGAGCCGGTAGTCGCCGCCTTTGACGTACAGGTCGGGTTCCGTGGCGCGCAGTAATCCGGCCGGTGTGTCCTCGTCGAAGATCGTCACGTGATCGACGCAGCTCAGCGCGGCCAGCACCGCACAGCGGTCGTGCGCGGAATTCACCGGACGATCGGGACCCTTGAGTTTGCGCACACTTCCGTCGGAGTTGACCGCGACCACCAGGATGTCCCCGAGGCGTTTGGCCTCGTCGAGGTAGGCGATGTGCCCGGCGTGCAGCACGTCGAAGCAACCGTTGGTGAACACGATGCGCTTGCCCTCAGCACGATGGTTGCGGACGACCTCGGCCAATTCCCGCTGCGGAAGTACCGCCGCGCCGCTGCGAGCGAGCCGCTCACGCAGTTGGCCGGTCGTGCAGACCGCGGTCGCCTGCCGATGGACCACCACGTCGGCGGCGGCCTGCGCGAGCTCCACAGCCGAGGTGAGCGGCATACCGCTGATCAATGCGAGAGTCAGGGCGGCGACGAAAGTGCCTCCGGCGCCTGCGGATCGACTTTCCGGCACCGGCCGCGCCCGTGTCGGATGCACCGGACGATCCTCGTCCAAGAGCACACTTCCGGCGCGGTCGAGGGTGATGACCAGCGTGCTCGTGCCGACAACCTCGAACAGGCGGTGCCGATGACGATCCAAGAGTTCGACGCGCTGCTTCGCGTTCGTCGGCGGGCGGTCTCCGTCGGTGCGGGACAGGCCGAGCACGGCAATGGCGTCATCCGCGTCGAGCCTCACCAGGTCCGGGCACAAGCGGCGCCAGCGCCCTGGATGGTGGGTGTCGAGGATCAGCAGCGGTAACCGCTCGCGCCGGGCGGTGAGGGCTCGGCACATGCGGTCGCCGAGCGCTCCGTGATGGTCGCCGACAACTACCGCGGCGGCGGCGCTGAGCGTCTCATCGAGCGACACGAGCAGCGCGTCGACTTCGGGGTCGTTGGCAGCGGTGCTGCCGCCCTCGGCGTAGCGCACCATGATCTGGTCATCGGCCACGATGCGCGTCTCGACCGGAGTCGCGCGGCTCGTGGCCCGCCGCAGCCACGTCGCGTCGACGCCCGAACGCTCCAGTGCGTCACGCAATGCGGTGGATGCCCAATCGTCACCGGTGAGCGCGACCAATCGCGTCCGCGCGCCGAGCGCCGCCAGGTTGGCCGCCGTATTTCCCGCCGCGCCCGGCACTGTCGAGCCGCGTTCGATGTCGATCACCGGGACCGGCGCCTCGCGGCACAGCCCTTCGCAGCGTCCCCATTTCCACACATCTAGAGCCGCGTCACCCACCACCACGACAAATGGGCGTTCCTGGGCTATTCGATCCGCCGCGTCAGGTCCGAGACCGCTGCCGGCTTTCGCGGTGGACGCGGTGTCCTCGGGGTCCAATGCGTCCTCCCGTCCGGTCCGATGCTTGTTCGCGAGATTCCACCGGCTTTCCGGGCTAAACAGGTGACGACCGCGCCGCTGCCTGGTTTGGCGTTGCGACGTCGTGGTGGTGCGCTGAATGGCCGATCGGATCGCGGCAATGACGGTGGGGCAGCGAGGTCTACCGCCGGTTGAACCGCTTCCGTACCGCGTCCATACGGGCGCGCAGCTCCTCCGGGGTGATCACTCCGCGGTCCATCAGAGCGTGGGCCGTGACGACGACCGAGCGGGTCCGGACCGGGAAGTCCTGGTAGATCGTCTCGCCGAGGGCGTCCTCGGCTCGGCGGCGTTCCAGGTTGTCCAGGGCGCCGCGCCAGGACAGGCATTCGCACGTCGCCTGCATGCTCGACTCCCACGGGTCGGGTGCGCGGTCGAGTTCGGGCAGCGTCGTTTCCCGGCGCGACGCCGGATCCAGGGTGTCCAGCAGGACTTCGTAGGGACCGCTCGTCACTGTCGCGCGTCCTTTCCCGTGGCGGCCTCGACCTGGTTCGGTGGTTGCCGCGCGGTCCAATCGACCTGCGGCAGTGCCACGCCGATCATCGTGTCGCGGGTGACGATCGCGGCCAGCTGTTCCTCGGTCCACCCCTCGGTGCCCTCGGGGCGCATCGGCAGCACCATGAACCGGGATTTCTGGTTCGAGTCGTGTACCCGGATCTCGACGTCGGGCGGAAAGTGCAGGCCGAATTCGGCCAGCACCTCGCGCGGCCGGCGGACCAGGCGCCGACGGTAATTGGGGGTGCGATACCAGTCGGGTGACATGCCGAGAACCGGCCGCGGATAGCACGAACACAGCGTGCACACGATGACGTTGTGCACCGTGGGCGTGTTCTCCAGCACGTAGAAGTAGGTGTAGTCGCTCGGCGTCCCGGATCCGGTCGGGTCGCGCCAGTCGATGCCGACCTCCTTGCACGTCTCGGTGCCGTCGGCGAGCAGACGTGCCTTGAACTCCGGATCCGTCCACGCCTTCGCGACCAATTTCGATCCACCGTGCGGGCCGACCGACTGAGCCCATTCGGCGAATCGGCGGTGATCTTCCTGCGAGAAAAGGCCCTTGTCGATGGCGAGTTCGCGGATCGCGGTCTCCAGGACTTCGAACTCGCTGATCTCCTCACTGGTCTGGATCGGCGCATGCGCCTCGTGATCGTGGGTCCGGCTCACCGGGCGTCCTCCTCTGCGGGCTCGAGCCAGCGCTCGGAGACCTCGGTCTCCAAGGTGTCGACGTCGAAGCCGGTGTAGTTGGGCCATAGGTCTTTCTGACGGAAGCGCACCACGTAGAACGGCTCGAGACGACCGTCCTCGCGTCCCCATGCCTCGTCCTCCGGAATGATCCACTCCGGCCGGTATTCGACGACGACACCGGTGTGCCCGCGGGTGTAGGCCTGGGTGCGAGTGTGGAACATCGACGTAGCGTTCCGGACCCTGACCCGATCGCCGATCCGATACTTCCTGCTCACCGCCGCGCCTCCAACCGTGCGCGTACTTCGTCCACTTTCGCCGACAGTTCGTCCGGGGTGATCAGCCCCTTCTCGACCAAGGTCTTCGCGGCGACGGTCACCCACCGCGCGTAGTAGGGCAGACCGAAGTACAGCGTGGCGCCGAGGTCGTTCTCGGCCCGGCGGCGTTCCTCGGAGTTCCACACGCCACGCCAGCCGAGGCATTCACAGGTGACGTAGGTGTTCATCTCCCAGGCTTCTTCGTCCTTCTCCAGGTACTCGATCGGCACGTCCGGTTGGCCGCCGACGTCGTGCAGGACGTGGCGAAGCGCGGCGAACAATTCGTTCGAGATCTGGTACGGCGAGTCCAGTGGCCGACGGAACACCGGGCGTGCGATATCCGCGACGCGCTGCTGTAATTCGTCGAATCGGTTCGGTCCACCCATGATGTCTCCGTAGTGACGGATCCGCTGTTTTTGGATGCGCACACCGGCGGTGGCCGACCGCGGGGCCGCTTCCGGGCTGAGCTAGTGGCAAGGCCTCCCTGATCTGGTTGCCAAGGGTACACGCCAAGATCAATTTGCTGAAGGATCGCGGGAGCGTCCGTCGCCTCCTCGTCGAAGCCTGTTCAGTCGGGTGGAGCTGGTCGATCCGACAGCGAGATCAACCTCCTATCCGGTAGCTGACCGAGGTGACCGTCACGGTTTGTGTCCGATGCCGGCCCAGTACCAAGCGCTGTCGGCCTTGGTGACGGGAGTGGGCCGGTCCGTGAGTTCGGGGCGCCAGGTGGCGACGGGGACGAGTCCGGGGTCGACGAGCGTGGTCCCGGTGAACAGGGTGGCGGTGTCGGCCTGGCTCCGGGGGTGGAATGCGATTCCGGAGGCTTCCGCGGCGGCGGTCACGGCGGCCATGGCGGCGGCGTCGAAGTCGGCGGTGGGGTGGGTGATGACGAGGTGGCTGCCGGAGGGGACGGCGTCGAGGAGCGTGCCGATGATCTCCTCGGGGTGGTCGCTGTCGCGGAAGTACATCATGATCGCGACGAGCATGATGGCGACGGGTTTCGTCAGATCGAGGGTGTCCGCGAGCGCGGGGTGATCGAGGATGGAGCGGGGATCGTGCAGGTCGGCGTGAACGAAGCGGGTGCGGCCCTGCGAGGTGCTGCTCATGAGCGCACGCGCGTGGGCGAGCACGATCGGGTCTTTGTCCACGTAGACGATGCGTGCGGCGGGGTCGAGGCGCTGGGCGACCTCATGGGTGTTGCCCGCGGTGGGGATGCCGGTACCGATGTCGAGGAATTGCGTGATTCCGGCCTCGCCGACCAGGTAGCGGACGGCTCGGGTGAGGAAGGCCCGGTTGGCCCTGGCCATGGTCTTGATGGTGGGGATGTGTTCGGCGATGGCGTCGCCGAGGGCCCGGTCGGCGGGATAGTTGTCCTTGCCGCCGAGCCAGTAATCGTAGACGCGGGCTTCGTGCGCGACGGTGATGTCGATCTTGGTCGGCGGCTGTGTGCTGATGTAGTTGTCGGACATGCGCTGGGTACTGCCTCTGCCGTTGCTGTTATGCGATAGGGAAATGAGGGGTTCGGAGCGCGTCGATGAGCTCGGTGGTCTGTTCTGGTGATGTGGCGCACACGCACAGTCGATCCCAGATCGCGTTGTGGTGGTCGAGATCGCCGCGTTTGTCGAGGAACTGGGTGCCGGTGGCGTGCGGGAGGTGGACGAGGTCGCTGAGCTCGGGTGCGCCGAAACGAAGCAGCGTGAAGGGGGTTTCGCTGATGGCCGGACCGCCGACGTGGTCGGGCAGCACCTGCACGGTGATGTTGGGGCGCGCCGCCAAGCCTGCGAGATGGTCCAGTTGCGCATCCCAGACCTCGAGTCCGCCGATCTGGCGCCGCAACGCCGCTGCCTCGAGGACCAGCCACACCTTGGGCGGGCCGGAGCGGGTGAGCAGGCGCTGTCGCCGCATCAGCAGCTCGACGCGTCGCTGGATGTCGGCTGCCGGCTCGCGATGGGCAATGGTGAAGACCGTGTGCGCGTAGGACGGTGTGCGCACCAGGTCCGGCACCAAACCCGGTGCGTAGCAGCGGATCATGGTAGCGGCGTCCTCGAGCGCCAGATACGTGTCCAACCGTAGCGATGTCAGATCCGCGTCGGCCTGCCAGCGCCCCACGGCATTGGCTCGCCGGGCGAGTTGCCGGTACTCGGCCCGGACGTCGGCGTCGTGCACGCCATAGAGGGTCAGCAGATCGTCGATGTCCCTCGTGCGGTAGCCCACCCGGCCGGACTCCAGGCGACTGATCTTGGAGTGGGAGGCCCGTATTGCCCGGCCCGCGGCTTCCCCGCTGATCCCGGCTGCCTCGCGTAACCGCCGCAATCGTGCCCCGAGTACCCGGCGCAGCAGTGCCGGATCCTCTTCCGGATCATCTCCGGTAGCTGTCGTTTCGGCGGCGACCCGGTCCCCGATCACTGCCACTCCCGTCGGTCGGCATGTGTATGGGATTGTGCCACAATCCATTACAGTGCAATCCGCCGGAGCGGTTTGCGCGTGTCGCACTACTTGCACGGAGTAGTGCTCGGATCGCTGCTCGGGGAGCCGCTGATGTGTCGATCGCCCCAGGGCGGCAGACGCCGATGATTCTCGTCGAGGAGGTCCTGGGTGTTGCGGTCGGCGACGGCGGGAGGCGGCACATCTCGTGGCCCGGTGCGAGCCCGAGGAAATTCGGCCGGGCGGACCTATTGACTGGTGGGAAAATCTGGACGAAAATTAGAAGTTACACCGGAACACCGGAGAAGTGTCACATTGTCGACGGAGACGTCTGTTGGCAATGAGGATACTGATCCAAGATCCGGCTAGGCCCCCGGCAAGCCAGTCGAATGTCGGAGTCTCAGCGACGACTGAGACCCACGAATTCGATGGAGACTACCGGGGACTGATCTTTTTTGGGGGTCTTCACGTGGGGGAACGCGGCTCGGGAATCGAGCCGGAGTGGTCGGCCGATTCGGGCCACCTCTGCGGAGTACCGGTGGT
This sequence comes from Nocardia amamiensis, assembly GCF_015477605.1. Lineage (GTDB taxonomy): Bacteria > Actinomycetota > Actinomycetes > Mycobacteriales > Mycobacteriaceae > Nocardia > Nocardia amamiensis_A. The sequence goes on along the minus strand of NZ_JADLQX010000003.1, from coordinate 324,363 downwards.
TGACTAGCCGTGTGTCGGCTGACTCGGCCGCACCTCAGCAACCCATGTCAGGAGGCACCGCAATGCCCACTCATGACGGAAGCTGGCCGCAGGGAACGCCGTGCTGGGTCGACTGCCAGGTCGACGACCCCGCGCGCGCCCGCGATTACTATGGCGAACTCTTCGGCTGGGAGATCCAAGACAGTCCGCCCGAGGCGGGCGGATATCTCATGGCGATGCGCAACGGCCGCCCGGCCGCGGGCATCGGGCCCAAGCCGGAGGGCATGCCGATGCCCTCCGTGTGGACCACCTACCTAGCCGCCGACAACGCCGACACCATCGCCGAGAAGGTCAGCGCGGCGGGTGGTGCCCTGATGATGGCGCCGTTCGACGTACTCGACGTCGGCAGGATGTTCGTCGGCGCCGATCCCACCGGCGCGGTATTCGGGGTGTGGGAGTCCAAGGCCCACAGCGGCGCGGGCATCTACAACGAGCACGGCGCCTATTGCTGGAACGAGCTGCACACCAGCGACTACAAGAAGGCCCAGGAGTTCTACGCCAACGTCTTCGGCTGGCACTACACCGAAATCGGCGACGGCCAGAACTTCATCTACTCCACCTTCAGCCGAACCCAGGACGGCGACGCCATCGGCGGCGTCAACGACTCGACCAAGATGCCGGGCGACAATCCGTCCTACTGGCTGGCCTGGTTCCAGGTGGACAACGCCGACGCCGCGCTGGACAAGGCCCGCGATCTCGGCTCGACGATCATGTCCGGGCCCGACGACAGCCCCTTCGGCCGCATGGGCATCGTGCAGGGCGCGCAGGGCGAGGTCTTCGGCATCATCGATCCCAGCACCACCGTCGGCGAACCACCCACCGGCGCCTGACGCATGACGGCGGGGTGGGCAGCCACCCCGCCGTTCGGTGCGCATCGGTCCGCTCAGTCCGCGCGCGGCGACCCCAGGGAGGTCAAGCCGTGCTGGTGGGCGTACACGACCGCGTGGATGCGGTCGCGGACGCCGAGTTTCGCCAGGATGCGCGAGACGTGCGTCTTCACCGTTTCTTCGCCGACACCGAGCACCGCGGCGATCTCGGCGTTGCTGCGCGCGTCGGCGAGCAGCAGCAGCACCTCCAGCTCGCGAGCGGTGAGCTGCCCTACCTCCGGTGGTGTGGACGGCGGCGCGAGACTGCTCGCGAAGCGGGATACCAGGCGGCGCGTCATCGAGGGGTCGATCAACGCGTCGCCGCGCGCCGCGATGCGGATGGCGGCGACCAGTTCTTCCGGTGGCAGGCTTTTGAGCAGGAAACCGCTCGCGCCGGCTTGCAACGCGCGGTACAGATTGGCGTCGCTGTCGTAGGTGGTGAGCACCAGCACGTAGGTGCCGCCCGCGGCGACGATCGCGGCGGTGGCGGCCAGCCCGTCCAGCTTCGGCATCCGGACGTCGAGGATCGCGACATCCGGTCGCAGGCGGGCGGTCTCGGCGATCGCGGCCCGCCCGTCGCCCACCTCGGCTACGCAGTCCAGACCGTCCTGGCTGTCGATGACGGCGCGCAGACCGGAGCGGAACATGCTGTGGTCGTCGGCGATCAGGACGCGGATGGGCGTGTTCACGATCCTCCGATCGGCATGGCGACCGTGGTGTGCCAGTGGTCGGCAGCACGGCCGTAGTCCAGTTCGCCGTCGAACAGCTCCGCGCGACGGCGGATGCCACTGAGACCGCGTGGTACCGAGGTGTCGGCGGCGGCCGGCGCCAGCGGAAGGGGATTGGTCGCCCGCAGCACCACCCGCTTCGGCAGATACTCCACTTCCAGCCGCGCCCGCGTTCCGTCTCCGTGCCGCAGTGCGTTGGTCAGCATCTCCTGCACGATGCGATACATCGTGAGGTTCAGCGACTCCGGGAGATGGACGGGGGTGCCACGCACGCTCACCTCGACCCCAAGTCCGGCTTCGCGCACGTGCTCGATCAGTCCGTCGATATCCGCCAGTCCCGGCTGGCGCTGTCCCTCGTCCTCGCGTCCGTGCAGCAGATCGAGCTGGCGGCGCAGGTCGGTCATCGCCGCTCTGCTGCTGGACTCCACGGCCGCCAGCGATCGCGCGGCCGCCGTGTTCGCCGCGCCGCCCAGCGCCAGCCGCGCCGCGCCCGCGTGGATGCCGATCGCGCTGACGTGATGGGAGATCACGTCGTGCAGGTCCCGCGCGATCGCGGCCCGCTCCTCGGTCACGGCACGCTCCAGCGCGGCCCGGTGCTCCTGGTGGCGCAGCCGGGCACGCTGCTCGAGGTCGGCGATGTAGGCGCCGCGCGCGGCCGTGTAGCGGCCGACGAGCCACGGTACGCATCCGGCGGCCACGGTGGACGCGAGCAGCAGCCGCCAGTCGTGCGCCGCGGCGGTGTCGGTGAACAGATGGGCCGAGGCGACACCGCAGCACAGCGCAAGCATGGTCAGCGCGGATTTCGGACCGGCGAGCCAGGCCCCCGCGCGATATCCGGCCACCAGGAATCCCACGTCGGCGAACCGCACCGGGAACCCGTACCGGTACAGCAGCAGGACGGCGAGCAATCGCACCAGCACCTGCGTCACGGCCACCACACCCGCCGTTCGAGGTGGCGCTGCCAGGGCCAGGTCGGCGGCGACGACCACGGCCATGGCCGCCGCGGTCTGCCACGGGGCCACGGCGAACACGCCGGACAGTCCGAGCACCACCGCGTCGACGAGCGCGGCGACCACGGCTACCACCAGCGACTGACGGGCCAGCGATCTGCTCACATCCAACCGTTCGCCACCGCCTCCGTCTCTGGTCCCGTCGAGTTTCGCGGGCGATCCTAGCTAGCGAGCCCGGTCGCCGCGCGTATGCCGGATGTCCAGGGTGCCCGTGATCCGGGCCGTCCGCGTCCCCCGCGCGAGGGACGCGGAATCCCTCGTCGGCGCGATGTTCGCGCAGGCCGGGGCCCGTAGCGTCGAGGCCGACGGCAGACGGTGAAGGAGAACTCATGGGCCGTATGGAGTTGTTCATCTGGGCCGTTCCGGCGTTCGCGGTGCTGATGTTCGTGGAATGGATCGCCTACCGCCGCGATCCGGACCGACCGGACAGCAGCGGTTCGGCCCACGACACCGCCTCCAACGTGGTGACGTTCACCCTGAGCAGGCTGGCGAAACCGTTGCTGCAGCATCTGCTGCCGTTCTCGGCCGTGGTCGCCGCCGCGGCGGTCACCCCGCTGCACCTCCCGCCGCGATCGTGGTGGGTCTGGGCACTCGGTCTGGTCGTGACGGACTTCTGCTACTACTGGGCGCATCGCGCCGACCATCGGGTCCGCCTGCTGTGGACCGCGCACAGCGTGCACCACTCCAGCGAGTACTTCAATCTCTCCACCGCCATCCGGCTGCCCTGGCTGCACCCGGTGGCCAGCACCCTGCGCGGGGTGGCTTGGGTGCCCGCGGCTCTGCTCGGTTTCCCGGCCTGGATGATCTTCCTACTGCAGAGCATCGGCCTGCTCTACCAATTCCCGATCCACACCCAGCGCATCAAGACACTGCCGCGTCCGATCGAGTTCCTGTTCAATACTCCGGCGCATCATCGCATCCACCACGGCTCGAACCAGCCCTACATCGACAAGAACTACGGCGGTGTCTTCATCGTCTGGGACCGCATGTTCGGCAGCTTCGCCGCCGAAACCGAACCCATCCGCTACGGCCTCACCAAGAACGTCGGCACCGACAATCCGCTGAAGGTCAACTACCACGAGCTGGCCGGGCTGGTGCGTGACGTGCGCGGCGCCGCCACGTGGCGCGGACGGCTCGGGTACATCTTCGGCCCGCCCGGTTGGACCGAGGACCCGGCATCGGATCGAGCCGAGATTCCGGATCGAGCCGACGACCGCACTCCTGCCACGCAGTTGACCTCCTGATCGCATCGAGCCACTGCGCACGAAGGCGGCTGCCTGCTGAACGTGAGTTGGACGGTGGCAGCACCGCATACGGCCGCGCGCAAGGAATCTGTTTCCCGAGAACTGAGCTCAGACGGCGCCGAGGTGGAACCGGATGGTTGCTATGCGATTGCTATTTGTCGCGAACTCCACCACCGCGACGCCGGCTGCGTCGCCGAGCCGGACGCTCGCCGTAACCGTGCGGCCTGCCGCGATCACTTTGCTCCAGCGCATATTTCGCGCCCGATTGGTGAATTCTTCCGCCGAGACCGGTGTCCCCGCGGGCAGCTCGATGTCGGCCCGGGTGCCGAGCAGTTCACGGACCCGGGGCAGGTCGGTACCGGCCGCGGCGGCGAAAACTTGGGTCGTGGCGCGCTTTCCGCCGCGGCCGACGCCACCGAGCGCCCGCATCAGGCCGAGCATTCCACCGAAGCCCTGGTTGACGATCAACTGCGGACCGAGCTTCAGTGCGGCGGCGATGCCGGGCAACCCGGTGCGCAGCAGCTGCCGGATCATGCCCGCCAACTCCCAGTGCGCGGCCAGGTGGGCGATCTTCCAGACGCCATCCCGCGCGACCAGCCGATAGCGCAGGTGCATCGGGACGAAGACGGTGGCGCCGGTCGACATCGTGGTCTCGATGGTCAGATCGCGCAGCACCGTCGGCGGGTGCACCAGGTCGCGATCGACGCGGAAGGTGATGGTGTTCGGACCGATGAAGGTGTCGTAGAAGCGTTCGATGGCGGCGCGGCCGATATGGGGGCGCGAGCCGACCGGGTCGTTGACCTCGGCGTCCTCGGTGAACAGCGCCACCCAGGCCGACTTGTCGTGTGCGGCGACCGCACGCGGTGACGCCTCGACGGTCGTCAGCAGCGCCGCGACCGAGGGATCCAGCGGCATGGCGGTACCTCCAGTGGCATTGGGAGAACTCGCCCCATGGTAGAACACGTTCTATTCGGCGAGGCCGGACTCCTGGCCGCTGCCCGGTATCGGGCGAATCGGATATAGACCGTGTATTACGGTTTGGAAAGATTTCGAAACAGCAAACGCTCAGCAAACACTGCGTTCGGTTGGTTTCGAACTACAGTCGCGGTATGGGCATCGAGTATGCGAGTGTCATCGATCTCCCTCGGTCCGAGGTGTTCGCTTGGCACGCCCGCCCCGGCGCGCTCACCAGGCTGGCCCCGCCCTGGCAGCCGGTGTCGCCGCGCGCCGAATCGGGTTCGCTGTCCGACGGCCAGGCGGTACTCGGTCTGCCCGGCGGACTGCGCTGGGTGGCCCGGCACGACCCCGAGGAATACGACCCTCCGCACCGGTTCGTCGACGCGGTGACCGTCGACGGAATCGGCTCACTGCCGGCGGGGCTGTTGCCTTGGCGGCATACCCACGATTTCGAGGTCGTCGACGAGCGGCACACCCGCGTGGTGGATCAGGTGGACGCGCCGGTGCCCGCCACGGTGCTGCGCCCCATGTTCGCCTACCGGCATCGTCAGCTCGCCGACGATCTGGCGGCGCATGCGCGGGCGACGCGGGCGGGCTTCGTGTCCAAGACCATTGCGGTGACCGGGTCGTCCGGCCTGGTCGGTTCGGCGCTGACCGCCTTCCTGACCACCGGAGGGCATCGCGTGGTGCGGCTGGTCCGCCACCCGCCGCGTGCAGCGGACGAAAGGCAATGGGACCCAGCCGATCCCGCACCGAATCTGCTCGATGGTGTAGACGCGCTGGTGCACCTGGCCGGCGCATCGATCGCCGGGCGGTTCACCGAACGGCACAAACGTGCCGTCGCCGACAGCCGGATCGGGCCGACCCGCAAACTGGCCGAGGTCGCGGCGCGGGCGGCGGTGCCGGTCTTCGTCAGCGCCTCCGCGATCGGCTACTACGGCTTCGATCGCGGCGACGAGACGCTGACCGAGCGCGCGGTGCGCGGTGACGGCTTTCTCGCCGGCTTGGTGGAGGAGTGGGAAGCCGCCTCGGCTCCGGCCGCGGAATCGGGTGTCCGGGTGGTGCGCGTGCGCACCGGGATCGTGCAGTCTCCGCGCGGCGGCACGCTGCGGTTGCTGCGGCCGCTGTTCACCGCGGGCCTGGGCGGACCGATCGGCGGCGGCCGACAGTGGCTGTCGTGGATCGGGATCGACGACCTGATCGACATCTATTACCGCGCATTATGGGATACCACTCTGACCGGGCCGGTCAATGCCGTTGCGCCGCAACCTGTTCGCAATGCCGAATACACCAAGGTGCTCGCTGCGGTGTTGCATCGTCCCGCGCTTCTTCCGGTACCCCGGTGCGGACCCGCGCTGCTGCTCGGCCGCGAGGGCAACCGGGAGCTGGCGTCCGCGAGTCAGCGTGTCGTTCCCAACCGGCTGGAGCAGGCCGGTCATCAGTTCCGCGCGCCTGGACTGGAACCGGCGCTACGTCATCTGCTCGGCAGGTCCGCGGCCTGAGCGACGAGGCACGCCGATGCGGATCGAATATGAATCGTTTTGTCGCCATGGGTGGCAGGGCGGGTCTGTACCGGCTCCGAGCTGGCGCGAGCCGCACGTAGCCGGACCAGGGCGGCCGCGGTCAGGCGAGTCGGTCGGCAGCGTCCAGAAGGTTGTCCACCCGTTCGACGTTCTCCGGCAGGAAGACCGCGTCCCACCCCGGCCCGGCGACTTGCACCTGGGCGCCCGCGTCCAGGCAGGCGCGCACCGCAGAGGTCAACGCGGTCGACTCCTGCTGCGACCACAGCAGCACGGCGGCGGGGCGGTCGAACCGGGCCAGGGTGTCGGAGAGTGCGGCGGTCGGTACGTCGGCGCCGAGCATGTGCGCCGCGCTACCGCGCTCGGCGAGGGCCGCGCGCAGCACCTCCAGCGGAAGGGAATGCGTCTCGCCGCTGGTGCAGGCCAGTACCACCGGCGTCGGAGCGGTCCGCGCGGGTGGCGGATTCGTGCGGTGCAGCACCGAGATGACGCACCAGGACAGCAGATGCTCGACATCGATGCATCCCTCGCCGCCGAGCTGGCGATCGACGATGTCGGCAAAAGCGGGACGGCACAGCAGATCCCAGGTGTCCACCACGCCGAACGCGCGCACGTGCGCCTCCAGTTGATCGGATAGCGACCTGGCGTCCAGTGCGAACGCCGCGGCCAGCAGCGGGGCGCGCTCGCCGAGCGCAGGCGCGGGCCCACGCACCGTCGCAGCCGCTCCCGCCGGGCTCACGCCCGCGCGGATCAAGGCGAGCATCCGCTCGAGCATGGCGATATCGGATTCGGTGTACAGGCGGTGCCGACCCGGTCGGTCTTGCGGCGGCCCGATGCCGTAGCGGCGGTTCCAGCTGCGTAGCGTCGCGGTCGGGATGCCGAGGCGTTCGGCGACCGCGCGCACCGGGTATCCGGCCGCATCGGACACGGGGGCGGGACCGGCGGGCATCGCCCCATTGTTCCCGTCGTCGACGGGAACGGCCTCACCTGGGCGGCGCTTCGCGCTTGGCTGGGACACGGCATCACTTTCATCGGGGTGCGTGTGACCGCGGCGTGCAACTTGCCGCAGCCGATCGTGACCGCGATGACCTCGGCTTGGCGGAATCCTATTGCATCGATTATGCATCGTTATAAGCTGGAGGAAAGAGTTGTCGATGTCCGAGGAGTGAGCATGACCCACAGTCGGATGCTGACCTGGTCCACGCGCCTGTGCGGGGGAATAGCGTCGGCGGTGGCCACAGTGACTCTGGCAGCGGGCGGGGTTGCCGCGGCGCCGATGCCGACCCAGATCACCGCGCCCACGCCGGTGCCGCGGCTGGATGTGGAGCGGTACCTGGGTACGTGGCGTCAGCTCGCCGCCATCCCGCAGTACTTCAACCTGCAGTGCGCGCGCGACACACAAGCGAATTACTCGCTCGACCCGCAGGGCAATATCGCGGTGCGCAACTCCTGCATCACCTGGCAGAACACCCTCAGCGAGATCAACGGCACGGCCGTGGTGAACGACCGCGAGACCGGCGCCCAGCTGCACGTCAGCTTCCCCGGCGTGCCGACCCAGGACCGCCTGGAAGGGCCGACCAACTACATCGTCACCGCGCTCGGCCCGGCTTATTCGTGGGCGCTGGTCACCGACCCGAGCCGGACATCCGGGTTCGTCCTGGCCCGCGCGGCCGCGCTGGAAGAGGGAGCCTGGAGGGCGGTGCTCGCGGCTGTCACGGCGGCGGGCCAGAATCCGTGCCTGTACCTGACCTCGCCGACGACGGGCGGAGAGTCGCGCATCGTCCCACTGTGCCTGCGCTGATCCGATTGCTCGGCGCTCGCGAGGCCCGAGCAATCGGAGGTATGGCTGAGCCGCCCGAAGAGGATTGCCTCCAATGACCGTCACGATCGCACTGTTCACGCGCGACCTGCGGGTCCGTGACAACCCTGTGCTGACGGCCGCGCATCGAGAAGGCGCCGCGGTCGTGCCGCTGTTCGTTCTCGACGATGCCATCCTCTCCGGTCGCTTCGCCGCGCCGAACCGGGCCGGATTCCTGACCGCGGCGCTCGCCGAGTTGGATGCCGAACTGCGAGCCATCGGTGGCAGGCTGGTTTTGCGCCGCGGCGACGTGGTCGCGGAGGTCGACCGGGTGGCCGGCCAAGTGCACGCGCGGAGCGTGCACATCGCCGCGGATGTCAGCGGTTACAGCCAGCGGAGGGAACGCGCGCTGCGCGAGCGTCTTGCCCGACGGAACTGCCTGCTGCACACCCACACCGCGAGTATCACCAGCACCGATCCGGAGGCGCTCATGCCTGCCACCGGACGCGACCATTTCGCCGTCTTCACCCCGTACTTCCGGCGCTGGTCCATGACGCACCGGCGCAAGCCGCTCGGCAAACCACGCGAACTCAGGCTGCCGCGGGTAGAGAGCCTGCCGTTGCCGGACGCGGACGACCTGTGTGCGGGCCCTGCCTCGCCGCGGCTGGCCGTCGGCGGCGAATCGGCGGGACGAAAGCTGATGCGCGAGTGGTTGTCCGGGCCGATCGAGGACTACGCGCGCCTGAGCGACGACCTCGGCGCCGACGCCACCTCGCGGCTGTCGCCGTATCTGCACTTCGGCTGCGTGTCCCCGGTGGAGCTCGTCCACGGGGTGAATCTGTCCACCGAAGGCGGGCTCGCGTTCGCCCGGCAGCTGGCCTGGCGCGATTTCCACCACCAGTTGCTGGCCGCCCGCCCGGCTGCGGCGTGGTCGGACTACCGCGACCGCTCGATCCGCTGGTCCGACGATCCGCAGGCCGTGGACGCCTGGCGGGACGGGCGCACGGGGTACCCGATCGTGGACGCCGGGATGCGACAGCTGCGCGCCGAGGGATGGATGCCGGGCCGGGCCCGGCTGATCTCCGCCAGTTTCCTGACCAAGTCGCTGCGTGTGGACTGGCGCGTCGGCGCGGAGCACTTCCTGCGCTGGCTGGTCGACGCCGACCTGGCGAACAACCAGCTCAACTGGCAGTGGGTCGCGGGCACCGGAACGGATACCAGGCCGAATCGGGTGCTCAACCCGCTGCGCCAGGCCGAGCGCTACGACGCGGAGGGGGCGTACGCGCGGCGCTGGATTCCCGAGCTGGCTCACCTGCCCGGCGCTCGGGTGCACCGGCCGTGGCGCGAACAGGTCGATCCGGCGGACTATCCGGCGCCGATCATCGACGTCGTCGGAATGTGATGTGTCCGTGCTGGCTTCGACCGGCCCGGCGTGCTCGGAGGTCTGGGCGGCCGCCGTTCTACCTGCGCACTCCCCGCCCCGAACCGCGTATCGAACTGGGACACAACGGGAGCTTCCGAATCCCGTTCGGCCGAGCTTGAATTGATGGGTCGATGATTTGCCGTCCCGAGGAAAGGGGCTCGTTATGGGCACCGTCGAAATCGCGATCACCATCGGCCGCATTCTGGACACCCTGCAGAAGGCACTGATTCTGCTCCTCTGGTGATCTGCCGTGGTGCTCGGGCGAGCGACGAGGGTTGCCCGAGTGCCACGCTGCCGGATACGTGGCCTTTCGACGTATGCGGCAGCTCCGCGGTCGGCCCGTCATCGGCGATGGTGATGAGCGCTGGGAACGGGCCAGACCGAGGAGGCTCTGATTCCGTCACCGCCGTGGTCGATTACCTCGCCGGTAATCGACCTCATCGGCGTTTTCGGCCAGGCTCGAAGTATGGCGACGAACATCATCCGGCAGTCCCGCTCCCCGCTGGCTGGTGCGCTGCGCGGCCTCGCGATCGGTCGTGTCGCACTCGGCGCGGCGGCCCTTGTAGCGCCGCGAGCGCTGACCAGGGCGCTGGGCGTGCTTCCCACACCTGAACTCGACTATATGACGCGCATATTCGGCGCCAGGGCGGTCGCGCTCGGTCTCGGCTACCTGACCGCGCCGCAGGAGGAGTTGCCGCGCTGGCAGCGTCTCGCCCTGATGGTGGACATTCTCGACACCACCCATGGGAGTGTGCGCGTGGCCCGGGCTGACGTCCCGCGCCCGGCCGCGATCGCCATGGTCGCGTTGACGGGCGGCTACATGCTCGTCGGCGCCACCAAGCTGGCCGGCGACCTGCGGTGAGCCCGTCGGGCGAGGCGTAGTGCGCGCCCCTGGCACACTGGGGCGATGGCGACCGTTGTGGCGTTCCACGCGCATCCCGACGACGAGACGCTGCTGACCGGAGGGACTTTGGCCAAGCTGGCCGCCGCCGGGCACCGGACGGTCATCGTGGTGGCCACCGACGGTCATATGGCCGATCTGGATGGCCGGAAAGCCGTGCGGCTGGGCGAGTTGGAGGACAGTGCCGCGGCGCTGGGCGTGGCCAGGGTGGCGCACCTCGGCTATGCCGACAGCGGTCACGGCGCGGTGCTGTACGCGGACCCGCCGGATCGGGTGCGATTCGCGCGCGCGGATCCCGAGGAGGCGGCCGAGCGATTGGCCGCGATCCTGCGCGAGGAGAATCCCGGTGTCCTGCTCAGCTACGACCGCAATGGGGGCTACGGACACCGTGATCACGTTCGCGTGCACGAGGTCGGCAAACGCGCGGCCGAACTGGCCGGGGTGTCGCGCGTCCTCGACGCCACGTTGCCGCGCGAAAGCTACACGCGCCTAGTGCGTTTACTCGAACGACTGCGTATTCCGCTGCGCTACGACCCGGCCACCCTCGCCACCTTGTACAGCCCGCGCTCGGAAATCACCCACCGCATCGACGTCGGTCCTTTTGCCGCCCAGCGCAAAACCGCCCTCTCCGCCCACCGCTCGATCATCGAGGGCTCCAGCCGCTTCGCCACCATCGCAAACGCGCTACTACACCTGCCCACCCCGATCCTCGCTCGCGCCCTCCACTGGGAATGGTTCGCCGAGGAAGGCGCCGCCCCACCTTCCAATACCCCACTGGACGACATCCTCCAGCCCGCCCCGCGCTGAAACCCGGCTACCAACGACCGCGTGCGGCCAGTGCGGTGTGCATGCAGGCATGCGCGAGTTCTTCGCACAAGTCTTGTGCGCCCTCGCCGGGAGGGGCACCACCGGCAAGGCGATGGGATTGTCGTGGCCGGTGATGTACTAGCCAGTGTGGACACCAAAGCGTTGGCGCGCGCGGAACGTGCCGAGTTCGCCGACCTGATCGCCGAGCTATCGGATGATCAGTGGCAAGCGCAGAGCCTATGTGCGCCATGGCGAGTGCGGGACGTGGCAGCACATGTCATCAGCTATGGGCAGTTGACGCCGGCGCGGTTCGCCGCCCGGTTGGCCCGCGGCCAGCTGTTGGACCGCGTCAACGCGCTCGGAGTCGCCGCGTACGCCGAGCGCACACCTCGCCAGCTGTCCGAGCTGGTCCGGGCCGACCTCGATCCATCCGGATTGACCGCCTGGTTCGGCGGACGGGTCGCCTTGGTCGAGGCGATGATCCACCAGCAGGACATCCGTCGGCCCCTCGGACTGCCACGGGTCATCCCATCCCAGCGGATGCGCGTAGCGCTCGACTTCACCAGATATGCACCGCTCATTCGTGGCGCGTGGCGAACCCGCGGTGTTCGCTTGGTCGCCACCGATCTGGCGTGGACGCATGGTGTGGGTCCGGAAGTACGCGGTACCGCTGAAGCGCTGCTCATGGTGATGGCGGGGCGCCGCGCCGCCCTCGCCGATGTGGCTGGTGCCGGACGATCTCGGCTCGCTCACCTCCTCGTGCGGTAGTCCGAAAACGGGCGGTCGCCGTCGGCTGATGGGATCTGACATCGCGAGAACAATGGCCGCCGTTGGCCGTTCCCGCGCCTGGTCGGCCTAGTCCGAGTTCTCGGACAGCAGGGTGCCGGCTGTCGCTTCGGCGACGGTGTGGGTGAGGGCGGGGAGTTTGTCGCGGTCGCCGTCCAGGATCAGGAGCCAGGCGAAGATCGGGCCGAGTAGGAGTGCCTGCACGGTGGTCGGGTCGGGGCGGGTGGTCAGTTCGCCGCGGGTGACCGCGCGGTCGAGCACCTCGGTCAGTACGAGTCGTTCGCGTTCGAGGAAGGTCTCGGCGAAGCGGGTGGCCAGCGCGTCGTCGGCGTAGATGTCGGCGAGCAGGCCGGCGAGGACGTCGGTCGGGGCGTGGCCGAGTTGCGCTGCGATGACGCGGGTTACCGCGGCGAGATCGGCACGCAGGGAGCCCGCGTCGGGTGGCGGTTGCTCCCGCATGTCGTGCACCACGACGGAGAAGATCATTTCCTGCTTGGTCGCGTACCGGCGATAGATCGCGGCCTTGCCGATACCGGCTCGCGCCGCCACCGCGTCGACGGTGAGTCCGGCGTAGCCGCGCTCGGCAAGCAGCTCTCGGGTGGTCTGAACGATAGCGAGATCCACCTCACTGTTGCGGGGACGACCCACGCCTTGTCTCGGTTTCGGCACGCTTCTACTATACGGAACTATCAGTATCGAAACTGACGGTTCCGTAATAGATGGGTGGACTTCACATGATCAAATGGGCAGGTGGCCTTCTCGTGTTGCTCGGATTCGGGCACACACTGGGCAGTTATGTACTGACCGCCGCGGAACACGGGGACTCGTGGTTCAGCACGGAGCTGTGGCGACCGGAAGAGGGAATCACCGAGATGAGTTCGGCCATGGGTTCGTTCTGGCTGACCACGGGGAGCTTCGGCGTGCCGCTGATCGTGCTCGGCATGGTCGTCCTGTGGCTGGATCGCCGGGGCATCGTGCCGCCGTTGTTCATCGCCTGGGCGCTTGGCATCTGGTCCGTGGTCGCCGCCGTGATCCTCGAGCCCGCCCCCTGGGTGCTCGCCTGGATCGCGGTCGGGCTGCTGGCGCTCGGCGCTCGGCGCGCACGCGTCGCCGAATCGACACCCCAGCTCAGCGGCGTATGAGCCGGTCAACGGCGGGGCGACGATGCCCGTGAGTTGTGCTCGCGGGCATCGACGACTCGGACCGGGCGCGCTGCCCTCCCGACCGGCTAAATCGTGCTGACCACCTCGTCGTAGTCCAATCGCGGCGACCGCGGGAACCAGGCGTTCGCGCCCGGCTTGCCGATATTGACCACGACGAGACCGGTGTGCTCGCCCTCCGGGAAGAAGTCCTTGTCCAGTCCCGCGCCGTCGAAGCCGTTCATCGGGCCCGCCGCCAGCCCCGCCGCGCGGATGCCCAGGATGAAGTAACCGATCTGGATCAGTGCATTGAACCGCGCCGACTCGGCCCGGTGGTCCGTATCGGTGAAGTAGTCCTTGGCCTCGGGCGCGTGCGGGAACACCTTGGGCAAGTTCTCGTGGAAATTCAGGTCGGCGGCGAGAATCGCCGAGAGCGGCGCCGCGGCCGTCTTCGGCTTGTTGTTGTCGATCATGTGGGTGACCAGCCGGTCCCGCGCCTCCTGGCTGCGCACGAGCACGATCCGCAGCGGTTGCTGGTTCATCGACGTCGGCCCATATTTCACCAATTCGTAGATCGCGCGGATCTGCTCGTCGGTGACCGGCTCGTCGGTGAAGGTATTCGCCGTGCGGGCCTCCCGGAAGAGCAGGTCCTGAGCCTCGGCGGCGAGCGTCAGCAAGGCTGGCTGAACGGAGTTCACGTGAGTTCTCCTCGAATGTGTTCGGGGACGGTGGGATACGGTCAGTCATGGACGACGCGCCGCGATCGCGTCAGCAGCGCCCCATCGACGCGGACGAGCACGTCGTGCACGACGCAGCTCGGTGCGATCTCGGGCTTGCTGTTCGGGCGGATCTTCACCACCAGGCAGTAGGCGGTGGACACGATGGTCCCGTCGTCCTGGGGTTGCAGGTTGATCATGTTGAACCAGTGTCTGCGCTGCATCGGGTCGGTCTCGAAGCGCTTGTGGAACTCGACCAGGTCCGCGATGATGCCCGCCCTGGTCCGGGCGGGCGGAATCCCCGGCGAGTGCTCGAATTCCGCGTCCTCGGTGAAGGTCTCGGCGTAACCGGGGATGTCGCGGTTGTCCAGTCGCTGCATCTGCTCGGCGTAGAACTGCTGTACCTCGGCGTACAACTCGGTGCGGCTCGCGACAGTGGTCATGGTTGCTCCCTTGGGTTGCGGCGGGGCGCGGCTGCACGCCACGGTGGCCGACGCCGCTAGAGCCTCGGTCGAGCCCCAGCACGCGACCGTCGGTTGACCGGATCTATAGGACGCGCGACGACGCTGGTGGTCGAGAAGCCCGGCGAGTTCGGAAGATCGACCGATGGAGGAGTCATGGCGGAAAATCGGCGCGTCGCGCTGGTCACCGGAGCGACCAGCGGAATGGGCCTGGAGATCACCAAAAGCCTGGCGGCCCAGGGCATTGCGGTGTTCCTCTGCGCTCGCGACGAGCAGCGGGTGACCGACACGGTGAAGAGCCTGCAGGACGAGGGCCACGAGGTGGACGGCACCGTCTGCGACGTGGCCGACGCCGCGCAGGTCCGCGAGTACGTCGACGCGGGCGTACGGCGCTACGGCCCGATCGACATCCTGATCAACAACGCCGGCCGCAGCGGCGGCGGCGTCACCGCGCAGGTGACCGACGAACTGTGGTTCGACGTGATCAACACCAATCTCAACAGCGTGTTCCTGATGACGAAGGCGGTGCTGAACGCGGGCGGCATGCTGGAGCGCGGCAGCGGCCGCATCATCAACATCGCCTCCACCGGCGGCAAACAGGGCGTGGTGCACGGCGCCCCGTACTCGGCGTCCAAGCACGGCGTGGTCGGTTTCACCAAGGCGCTCGGCCTCGAGCTGGCCAAGACCGGGATCACCGTGAACGCGGTGTGCCCCGGATTCGTGGAGACACCGATGGCCGAGCGGGTGCGCGAGGTGTATTCCGGCCTGTGGGGTGTCGACACCGACGAGGTGCACGCCAGGGTCAGCGCCCGGGTGCCCATCGGTCGTTACGTGCAGCCGTTCGAAGTGGCGGCGATGGTCGACTACCTGATCGGCCCCGGGGCGGGCGCGGTGACGGCGCAGGCACTGAATGTCTGTGGCGGACTGGGCAATTACTGATCGGAAGGAATCACGGCAATGACCGCAGTCGACGAGAACGCCGCCGACGCCCGCCCTACCGGGCACGACGATTATCTCCGGGTCCTGGACGCCATACAGACGGGCGCTCTGCACCTGCTCGCGGGCTTCCCGCGGCAGCCGAGCGCGCTGCGCTTCCAGGTCGGGGAGGTGACCGTGGAGGCCGAGTGGCAGGCCGCCGCGCCGCCGTCCGCCCCGGCGCCGGTCACCGAAGTTCCGGTGGAATCCGTTGCGGCGCCGGAGAGCCCGGTGATCGGTGCGGTGGTGCGCGCACCCAGTGTGGGCGTGTTCTATCGCTGCCCCGAGCCGGGCGCGGACCCCTTCGTCGAGGTCGGCGACCGGGTGCAGGCCGGACAGCAGATCGCCATCGTGGAGGCGATGAAACTGATGATCCCGGTGACCGCCCAGACCGGCGGCGTGATCACCGGGATACTCAAGGAAGACAACGAACCGGTGCAATTCGACGAGCCCTTGTTCTCGTATTCTGCGGAATGACAGGGAGTTCAGGCGGGCGGGCGGCTGCGTCGCCAGGTGAGTACCCGGCGTTGGGTCCGCCCGCCGACCTGTGCGGAGCCGATCAGGGTGAGCACGTCCCCGGTCAGCGACATCTGGCGCACCTGCTCGGTGTCCGCCAACGCCGGGTTGGAACACACGCTGATCGCGTGCACCACCTCCGTGCCGGATCGCCGCCACGTGCCCGCGTAACCCATGAACGGCGTCGCGCCCGGGGCGCTGTCCGTGCGCATCATGCTCACCGACATGTAGCCGTGCGCGCCGTAGATCAGCAGGCCGCGTGGCGCGTCTCCCAGCGGCCCCTGGCTGGTCGCATCGTTTTCGTCGATGTCGTAATAGGACACCAGTTCCCATGTTCCGACGAGATCGGTCGCGTTCATGGGCCCAACGATGGCGGCCGCCGCTCTAATCACGCTGTAGCCGAGCCGCGGGCGAAGCGGTGACTGATCCGCACCAGCCGCCAGATGACCTCCAGCTCCTCGCGATCGCGCGGTCCGTAGACCATCACCAGCGTCCCGGGCAGGAATCCCTGCCTGGCCATCGGGTGCAGCTCCGCCCAGCCCTGCTGGACAGTCTGCGTCACCACGTCGTTCGGCAGGCACATGTGCAAGCTGCCATCGCCGCGTCCGTGCAGGTGGGCGAATTCGGTCCCCGCGAGATAGGCCTCGCCGGGACCCTTGGCAAGGGTCGGCCGCAGGTGCAGGGCACGGGTGTCGGGCAGGGAAACGCCGCTGCGGCCGAGCAGGACGCCGTCCAGCGTGGTCATCCGGGACCACAGCTCCTCTTGCAGATCGGGCGGTGCGATCTGGCTGAGCTGCTGATGCGGGTTGTGCTCGCGGGTGCGCGGCCGGTCGCCGGAGCGGCGCGGCAGGTCGAGCCGCCCGTCCACTGTTGTCGTCGTCATGACTGTGCTCCCTTCGGTTTCGCGTGCTCGTGTCCCTGGAACCACAGTACTTTCCAAAGTATAGTAGTAACCAAGCGGAAAGTGAGTAACCGGGAGGACATATGACAGCCGTGCCCGACACCGACCCGTGCCCGATCACGCCGGTCATCGATCTGGTCTTCGGCCGCTGGTCGACCCAAGTCCTCTGGGTCCTCACCCACGACGGACGCCTCCGTTTCACCGAACTCCAGCAGCGCATCCCCGGCCTCACGCCCAAGGTCCTCACCCAGCGCCTACGCCAACTCGAACGCGACGGGTTGGTCTCGCGGACCTACCACGCCGAGGTCCCGCCGCGGGTGGAGTACGAGGCGACGCCGCTGGCCAAGACGCTGACCCCGGTGTTCAGCAGCATCGTGCAATGGTCCAGCGAGCACCTCGGCGAGGTTCTCGCGGCGCGCGCCGCCTATGACGCGGCCGACGGTGTGACCTGAGCCGCGGTCGCCAGTTGGAACAGCCGCGCGTATCCGCGGATCACGGTCGCATCCCGTTCCAGGCGGCGCACAATCGCCGGGCGCGCATGTTCTGACTGGCCGACAGCGTTATTGGAAAACCCTTGCGGCTGTGTCATTTTCGGTTTCGTACCGGGGTTCGGTCGGCCTGCACGCGGCGGGCTCGCTGTGCTTCGATGGAACCGAGTCCGTGCCCTGTGCGTCCAAGACTGGTGTGGCACGAGCGGAAGGGAAGCTGCGGTGATGGTGAACAGTTCGTCTATCGCGCTGATCGAGGAGCGCCGACGACCAAGTGGAAGATTGGGCTGGACCGTGCCGCAATCAACTGCCGACCGCGCGTGGGGCAGGGGGTACACACCGGTTACAACAGACCAGGTGTGCATGCAGAAGGATAGTAGGCCGATTGGGGACGGACTCTGAATGGGCACCTCCGCGAGGGAGATCCAGCAGGTGTTGGAACTGCTCCCGATACCGGACCCGTGGGACCGGAACCAGTTTGTCGAGAACGTGGCCGAGTTGCGCGGACGCCCGATAACCGTGCTTCCGTTGAGAATTCTCGGTTCGATCGAAAGCCCCTGCGGTCTGTGGTTGGTTCGTAAGCACGATGACGTCATCATCCACGAGGACGCGACATCGGAATACCATGTCGACCAAATCGTGTGCCATGAGATCGGTCATATGGTACTCGGTCATGATCGTACATATCAGGGTGGCGTAGACACCCCCGAAGCCGACCAGCTCTTCCGGCTTGCGTTTCCGGATATCGATCCTTCGACGGTTCAAGCCGTCCTCGGCCGTTCGGCTTATGAAAGTGGGCCGGAACGCGAAGCGGAGATGTTTGCAAGCATGGTGATGGTTTCCTCGGTAAGCACGAAGCGGGACCAGAACTTTCGCAACGTCCTCTTCAAACGGCGATGACATCATCGGTATGCGCGGCAATCGCGTGGCCGCTGATCGGTGTGATGGTTCTCGTCGTCCTGGCTCGATGGCGATGGTTCAACAGTACGTCGGCCGAGCGGTACCTCAACGCCACACTCACGATCATCTTGTTGACCCAGTTGCTCCGGGAGCAAGCAGTAGAGACTCTCATCGCCGAGAGTTCGCCGCTGACCGTGACGATGGTCCAACAGCTATCACTGTGCACGATCGTTGTTTCGATCGCGCCCTTCCTGTGCGTGGTCGATCTTCTTTCCGGCAGAGATCCGGCGAAGGTCCGGCGGCGGCAATTTCTTTGGTACTTCGTCGCAGGGTTTCTCGCATCCGTGATTCTGGTGGCCGGAACCCGGGCGCGGCGCGATGAACAGCTGCTGGAGATCTCCGGGGGATGGGACGAGGTGCTCGCATGGGTCGGGTTCTCGGTGCTGCCGCTGTATTTGTCGTTCCAGATGCTGCGCAGATGCTATCTGGAACTCCGGCAACAACGCGTGTCCGATACCGAGAAGTTGATTCTCGCCGGAATAGCGGCGGCAGGAGCGGCCATCGGGGTCTCGACAATGATCGCGCTCGTACTCGCCATACTTCAGGAACTCCGCGTCGTCGACTCGGTCGAGTTTCGGCTCCGAACCCATTCACGGAACTTCTTCTGGATTGCGACAACGATATCGCTGGTGTCTGCCGCGCCTCTGGTGAAAGCGGTCATCGAGTATCTCGGCTGCGACTACGCCGGTCGACGACTGCGACGACTGCGGCCCTTGTGGCGCACGATGGTTTCGATGTTCCCGGACAGCCGGCTCCCGCTGGACGCCGGCGCGGCGGCGGGCCGAGGCACGAAGCTGCAACTTCATCGCGCCACCGTGGAAATACGCGATGCCATCCTCCAACTCCGTCCTTACTGTCGCGATGTGGAGTCGATCGAGTTCGCGCGATTTGTTGCCGGCCGGCATGTTCCAGATCACGAGCGGGATATGGCAAAGTTCGCTCTGCAGTTGGCTGGTGCGGCGCGTGACAGGATGGATACCGCGTCGCCGGCCAACGAGGTGGTCCGGTGGCGGCCACCCTCATCGTCTGCGACCCTGGACGACGAGGTGGCCGAACTTCTCGTACTGGCCAAGTGGTGGCCAGCGGCAGAGAGGTTCGCCGCGACTCCGCAGAACCGCGCAATCACCGAATCAGCCCGACGAGTGGGGGAGAAAACATGATCGAGGTGTCGTCAAGCACGGTCGGGGCTGAACCCGCGGCGTTGCCGCATCCGCGTTTCCGAGTGCCCCTGCTCGGTGACGTCTTGACCACCGACTTCGCCAAGCCATGCCAGCGGTTGGCCGAGCAGGCGCGGGAACTGGGCCCAGTCTTCGAACAGAAGCTCTTCGGCTTTCCCGCGGTCATCGTGACCGGTACCGAGGCGGTGGAGGATGTGAACAACGAGTCGCTGTGGGAGAAGCACATCGGCCACTCGTTGATGAAGCTTCGGCCTCTTGCGGGGGACGGTCTGTTCACCGCCTTCAATCGGGAGGCGAATTGGGAGAAGGCACACAACATCCTCATGCCCGCGTTCACGCGGACTGCGATGGCCAACTACCACGACACGATCGCGAGCACGGTGCGCGAGTTGACCGATTCCTGGTCGGCGTTACCGTCGGGCACGTGGATCGATATTCCCGCGCACGCGAACCGTCTGACTTTCGAGATCATCTCCCGCGCTGGGTTCTCACACTCGTTCCGTTCGATGTCCGATCCGAGCGGAAACCCGTTCGTCGAGGCGATGGTTCGTGAACTCACCTACGCGAACCGGCGAACTGATGTTCTTCCGTGGTTCGAGCTGATCTTCCGCAGAGGTCGGGAACGTCAGCATCGGACCGACGTAGCACATGCGCACACGGTCGTCGACGGCATCATCGAAGCCCGCCGAAGCCAGTCCGGTGCCGAACACCGCGACATACTCGATCTGATGCTCGACGCCGGTGACTCGGTGGCCGGTGACGCACTCGATGCCACGAATGTACGGAACCAGATTCTGACTTTCTTGGTCGCGGGCAGCGAGACATCGGCGAATATCATCTCCTTCGCCTTGCACTATTTGTCCATCCGACCGGACATCGCTGACGGTGTCCGCGCCGAGCTCGACGAGCGTTGGCCCGCCAAGGCATATCCGGACATCGAGTTCGACGATGTAGCCAAACTCCGCCGGCTACGGCGGGTTGTGGATGAGACGCTACGTCTGTGGCCAACCGGTCCCGGCTACTTCCGCCGCGCCCGGCAAGACACAACGCTCTGTCACGGCAGGTACCGTTTCAAGAAGAAGGACTGGGTACTGGTGCTGCTGCTCGCCGCGCACCGGGATCCGGCTTGGGGACCGGACGCGGACGAGTTCAATCCCGATCGTTTCCTGCCCGAGAACCTTCGGAATCTCCCTCCCCGCATCTACAAGCCATTCGGCACCGGCCCCCGTGCCTGCATCGGGCGACAGTTCGCCCAACACGAGATCATGGTGACGCTGGCCGCCATCCTGCACGAGTTCGACCTGGATCCCGACCCGGGCTATCGACTCGACGTCCAGGAAACCCTCACCCTCAAACCAGCCGGATTGCGCCTGCGCCTGCACTCCCGCCATCCGTGACAGCAAGTACCGCCGCGACGGAGAAGTCAGCCTGCACGCCGAGGAGGGCGCGACGTTCCGCTACGGCTACGGTCTGATCCGGCTGGTCTACCTGGGTGCTGCCGCCGAGCACTTCACCTGGATCGGCATAGCCCAGCTCGTTTGGCTGGCGGCAACCGTCACCGCCCTGCAACCTGGTACCTCTCGACCACGACGAAATCCGTACTAGGCGATGTCGTAGTCGGCGGGGTCGATGTGCTGGGTTCTCCGCCAGTACTCGTCGGCCGAGTAAGGCCAGTTCGTCGCTGAACGACCACCCTCGTTGTACCAGCCGGACCTTGTCGAGAAGCCCCACGCGCGGTTCTCGTTGCCGCGGTCGACACACGCACCAAAGTCGTCGTACACGTCTTTGCGGACGTCCAGCGCACGCTGCCCGGTAGCGAGTAGCAGGCGCACGGTCCAGTGTCGGTGGCGAGCGTGCTCGACTCCGCTCGAGCCCGGCTACAGCATCGACGGTCGGCGAGCGTGGAGGAGCCGACGAGGCGCCGGCCGCGCGCCCTACGACGCGGGCGACGCGCGAACTGGGCTGCGATCGCGAATTATCGGTGTCCGCACCGAAAGACGTGACGAATAAAGACGTGGCGAAGGACGCCAACCCCTTCCCCATCGACATCGAAGAGCCGGAGTCGATGAGCTGGCAGGAGATGTACGACCTCGGGCAGCGGATCGATTCCTCCCAAGTAGCGCAAGCCGCCCCGGGATGGGGAGCCATGGCCGACCGAGCGTATCCGGCCGCTCGGACTCGGAGAGTCCGACGGGGCATTTCCTGCACTCTCGAACGGCTGCTGTCGGCCCCCGCTGCTCCCGCTGCTGCGATTCCAGCCGCGCAGGCAGGAGCGGGCATTCCGCAGGCGAGTGCATCCGGTTCGCAGTGGGTAGTTCCCGGTGTCACCGCGTCGGTGCAGTCGGAAGACGTTGTGCGGCAATCGGCCTTATCGGCAGACGTGACAGCGGTGTAGGTCGATTCGTTCCAGAATGCGCGGTCGGCGGTCGAATCATGACGCAGCGATGGGAATTCATGCTCGACCGCATGGAAACCCACTGGGAACCACAGGGTTGGACACGTCTCGTGCGGGTCGATTTCCTCCGGAGGAAATCGACCCGCACAGAGGATTGCGTGACTGTCCGCTGCACGGAGGCTATGGTGCGGCTGCCGGCCGAGGTGCCAGTGCGAGCAGATGTGCGGCCAATTCGTGCGGCATGGTGATCATGCAGTCATGGCCGGTCGGCAGGACCAGGAGCCGGTCGGGCGGTAGGTCGGTGGGTGGCAGAGTGCGGGGCATGGCGGTCCGCATGGCTTTGAAGGCCTCGCCGCCTTCGCTGCAGTAGACGTGTGACACCGGAATGGACTCGAGCGCTCGGGGATTCGTCAGCTTCATCGGCTGCTGGAAGGTCTTCAGCGATTGCGGCGTCTGCAGCGAGGCCAGCCAGCTGAGGTCGGGTTCCTCGGTGACGCCGTAGAGCCCGCCGTCATCCATGGGTTCGGTTTGGGGCGGCACTCGCCAGCCGTCGCCGTGGGCGGCGGCCGCGGCGACGAAAGCCTCGACCATGCCGGGCATGATGTCGGCGACCGCTTCGCCGTCGCGAGGGACGAAGGTGTCGATGTAGACGAGTTCGGCGATGCGGTCCGGTACGGCGTCGGCCAGCGCGGTGACGACGATGGCGGCGTAGCTGTGGCCGACGAGGACGATATCGGTCAGATCCTCGGAGGTGACCAGGTCGATCAGGTCGCGGACGTGGGTGTCGAGGCCGACGTCGGCTGTGAGCAGGTGGGCGCGGTCGCCGAGACCGACGAGCGAGGGGGCGAGGACGCGGTGCCCGGCGTCCTCGAGCAGCGGGGTGACCCGCTGCCAGACCCATCCTCCGTGGAAGGCGCCGTGGATGAGCAGGTAGGTCGACACGATCAGTTCTCCCTGGAGTTCGTGAGGGCCGTGACGGTTCCGGTCGCCGGAGGGACCGGCTCGGGGCGGATGCCGAGTCCGATCACCCGGGCCACCAGGCGGGGCAGGCGGGGGAAGCGCCGGAGCAGACGGACGAGCAGCGGTTTGTCGGTGCCGGGGCGTCCGGCGCTGGGATAGAGGTCGGACAGCAGGCGCAGTTGCGCGAATTGCACCACCCGCATGGGGAATTCGCGACGCCGCTGGATGGTGCGCAGCGCGGCCGTAGTCGGTGTCGCGCCCGTGGTGAGGATCGGTGCGAGCAGCCGGGCGGCCGCGATGGCGTCCTGCACCGCGAGATTGATCCCGACGCCGCCCGCCGGAGACATCGCGTGCGCCGCGTCCCCGATCGCGACCAGCCCCGGCCGGTACCAGCGGCGCAGCCGATCCACCCGGACGTCGAGCGGCTTCACGTCGTCCCAGTCCAGGATCTCGGCGTCCAAATGCGGCGCGAGCACGGGATAGATGGCGGCGAGATCCGCACGGAACCGCGGCAGCCCCGCGTCCCGGATGGTCGCGAAGCCGCCCTTCGGGATCATGTACGCGACCTGGAGATAGTCCCCGCGGTCGATACAGACGATGAAGAACCCCTTTCCGCTGCGGACCGTGGGCAGGCGCTCACCCTCCGGCTTGGTCACCCGGAACCACAGCACGTCCATCGGGGCGGCGCTGGCGGCGACCTCGAGCAGCCCCGATCGGCGCACGATCGAATGGCGTCCGTCGGCGGCGATCACCAGGTCCGCGGTGATCTCCAACGGTCCCTCGGGAGTTCGGGCCCGTGCCCCGACCACCACGCCGTCGCGCTGGATCACCTCCGTGACCTCCGCCTGCTGCACCAACCGGAATCCGGGGTAGCGTCGGCCCGCCTCGGCGAGGAAGTTCAGTACGTCCCACTGCGGCATGAAGGCCACGAACGGGAAACGCCCCGGCAGCGTGCTGAAGTCGGCGAATACCACCGGACCGGTCGCCGTCGCCATCGGCAGCCGCGGCAGCTCGACGTGCGGCAGCGCGAGGAACTCCTCGGCCAAGCCGAGTTCGTCCATCGCGAGCAGCGTCGAGGTGTGCACCGTGTCGCCCCGGAAATCGCGCAGGAAGTCCGGATGCTTCTCCAGCACGAGCACGTCCACGCCGGAACGGGCCAGCAGCAGCCCGGTCATCAGTCCGGCGGGTCCGCCGCCGATCACGCAGACCCGCACCGACTCGGTTCTCACGCCAGGCATGCCGGCACCTGCCCGCCGTTGTAGAGCACCATCTCGTCGAAGATGGACAGCACGTCCAGCGGTTCGCCGAGCGGGCCGCCGGACAGTTCGGCGTCCGCCCGGTACAGGTTGCCGACCAGCCGTTCCTGGTCGACCAGCTCGGCGAACTCGCCGTGGTCGGCCTCCAGCGCGATGGCCAGCGGCGTCAAGCCCAGCGTGCGTCCCTCCGCGGCCAGATCCTGCACCCACCGCAGATACCGCAATGTCTGGTCGAAGATCTCCGGGCCGGTCACCGGACCGTGCCCGGCGACGACCGTCTCGGCGCCGAGCGCGGCCAGCCGCCGCACCGCGGCGATGGACCCGCTGACGGACCCCATCAGGCAGAACGGCGCCGCGCCCGACATCACCAGGTCCCCGGCGAACAGCACGCGCTCCTCGGGCAGCCAGGCCACCACATCGTTGCTGGTGTGCGCGGCGGGACCGAGATGGATGAGCTCGACCCGCCGTTCGCCCACGTGCAGGGTCAGCTTGTCGCCGAAGGTGATGCCGGGCAACGTGACCCGCACGTCGCCCCAGTCCACGTCCGGCCACAGCTTCGTCAGCGCCAGACCGGTTTCGACCATCTCGGGCCGGATCCGGTCGTGGCCGATCACCACGGCGGTCGGCCCGAACAGGTGGTTGCCGAAATTGTGGTCACCGTGGTGGTGGGTGTTCACGATCGTGCGGGCCGGCCCGGCGCCGAGCCCGTCGACGAACTCGACCAAGGCGCGGGTGCGTCCCTCGGTCGCCAGCGTGTCGATCACCACCGCGCCGTCCGGGCCGACCAGCACACCGGCGTTGCTCACACACCAGCCGCCGCGGCTGTGGGTGTAGGCGTAGATGTCGTCGGCGATCTCGGTGACGGTGGGCGCCGCGGACGTTTCGGTGGCCGTCATGTCGGCGACTTCGTTTCGGCGTAGCGCACCGCGCACAGCAGTGTATTGCGGCTGTTGGTGGACAACGCTTCGGTCAAATAGGCACGGGCATCGGCGAGATTCGTTTCAACGCCGAGAATCTCGCGTGCGGCGTCGGGATTGATCGCGACGGTGTGCCGTGCGGTGACCACCGCGCCGTCCGGGCCGTCCGCGAATTCCCACGCGCCGCTGTGCCCGAAGAGCATCGCCGGTGGCAGCAGCTGCTTGTAGTCGATCCGTTCACCGAGGACGCACACACGCACCGACTTGGTGGTGTGCGGGATGCCGCCCGCGGTCACCGTGTCCATCTCCATCAGCTGCACGCCGTCGTCGTCCTCGGTGAGCTCGATCCGGCTGACGTGCGGGACGTGCTCGGGCCACCGCTCGCTGTGATAGACGAAGTCGTACACCTCCGCGGCCGAGCATTGCAGCGTCACCGTGTCTTCGAAGGTGTGGACGACCTCCTCGACCGGGTGTCCCAGCTCCGCGATGCGGGCCAGCGCAGCGAGCTCGGTCTCGCTGTTGCGGTCCACCGCCGTGGCGACCTGCTCGTGGTCGGCGCCGTCCACCACGGTGAAGTGGTGATCCAGGGTGACTTTCGTCGCGCCGGGACCGACCTCGCGAAACGACCAGCTGCCGCCCATGGACGCGATCGGCGCCTGGCTGCGCTCCTGCTCGAAGGCGATGCGGCGCTGCTCGGCGTCCAGCACGCGCCGCGAGGTCCAGTTCTTCACCGCGCCGTTCACGGTGGCCCACAGCCGGAACCGCTCCTCGTCCGGCCCGCGGTGCAAGTGGCGCACCAGCACGCTCGGTGCGAAGATCACCGGCCAACGGGTCACGTCGGCGACCAGGTCGTAGACGACCTCCGGCGCGGCCTGCACCACCTTCGTGTGGGTCATCACGGTAGTCATGCCACACCTTGCAGTTGGGCGTTCACGATGTCGACCAGCTCTTGCGGCGTCTTGACCTCGACGAGCTGCTCTTCCGGGATCATCACGCCGAAGTCGCGCTGGATCCGCGCCGCGGTCTCGATGAGCGCGAGCGAGTCGTAACCCAGTTCCTCGAATTCCACCGCGGCGATGTCGCCGTCGAGTTCGGCGAGATCCTCGCCGCCGGCGCATTCCACCAGGATCTTGCGTAGTTCGGTGATGGTCATGGTCATGATTCGCTCCCGGGAAGTACTCGGTCGGACACGGCACGCACGACGACCGCGGAGTTGAAACCCCAGCGCCCGCGGGCGAGGACGAGCGCACCGCCGACGGTGGCGGAGCGCGGGGCGCCGAGAACCAGGTCGATCCGGTAGTCCTCGGCGAGCGTGGTGGTGTACGCGGTCGGCGGAATCACCGAATCGCGCACCGACAGCAGCGCGGTCACGATGTCGAGCGGGCCTGCGCCGGAGAACAATCTGCCGGTCAGGGGTTTGGACGCGGTGACAGGAACGCCGCCGGGACCGAAGATCGCCTCGATGGCCGCGGCCTCGTCACGGTCGCGCTCCGGGATGCCGGACGCGTCCGCGAACACCACGTCGATGTCGGCGGGTGTCATCCCGGCGTCGGCCAGCGCGAGTTCGGCGGCCCGGCGCAGACCCGACGGCCGCTCCGAACCAGGTGGCGGGTCGAAAGTCTAGGCATACCCGGCGATTTCGCCGTGCACCTTGGGCACGCCGCGGGACCGCGCCGCGGCGGCGTCCTCGACGACCAGCATCGCGCCGCCCTCGCCGGGCACGTACCCGGCGGCGCCGACGTCGAACGGCAGGTACGCGCGCTCGGGCTCGGTGGAGGCGCTGACCGAACCGCTGGCCAGGTGCGAAGCCCAGCCCCACGGGTCCAGCGCCGAATCGACACCGCCGGTGACCACCAGCGGCGTGCCGCGCCGCACGGTGCGCCGGGCGTGACCGATCGCGTCCAGCCCGCCGGCCTGCTCGGCGACCAGCGCGCTGCTCGGTCCGCGCATGCCGTGACGGATCGAGATCTGGCCGGTGTTGACCGCGTAGAACCAGGCGAACGACTCGTACACGCTGACGTGCTCGGAGCCGAGCGACCACAGCTTGTTGAACTCGCGGTGGGTGAATTCGAAACCGCCGGAGGCGTTTCCGGTCACCACGCCCATGTCGTAGTCGGTCATCGTCGTGGTGTCGACCTTCGCGTCGTCCAGCGCCCACTGCGCGGCGACCAACGCCATCCGGGTCGAGACATCGGTCTGCGGCAGCAGCCGGCTCGGCAGATGCTCGGCCGCGTCGAAATCGGCCACCTGCCCGGCGAGCCGCGCCGCCGAGCGGCTGGTGTCGAACCGGGTGAGCGGCGCGATCCCGCCGCGCCCGGACAGCACGGCATCCCAGAAACGCTCCACGCCCATGCCGTTCGGCGCGAGCACCCCCATTCCGGTCACGAGGATCATGCCGCCACCGCCTCCGCTTTGCGCAGCACCATCGCGCTCTGGAACCCGCCGAACCCGCTGCCCACGGTGAGCACCGTGTCCATCCGGTGGTCGCGGGCGACCAGGGGCACGTAGTCCAGATCGCATTCCGGGTCCGGCTCGTGCAGGTTGGCCGTCGGCGGCACCACCTGGTACTCCAGCGCCAGCAGCGAGGCCGCGATCTCCACCGAGCCGATCGCGCCGAGCGAGTGCCCCACCATCGACTTGATCGAGCTCATCGGCGTGGCGTAGGCGTGCGCACCGAGACTGCGCTTGACCGCCGCGGTTTCGTGCCGGTCGTTCTGCCTGGTCCCGGAGCCGTGCGCGTTGATGTAGTCCACACCGGTCGGGTCGATCCTGGATTCGTCCAGCGCAACCCGGATCGCCTCGGCCATCTCGCGGCCGTCGGCCTTCAGTCCGGTCATGTGATAGGCGTTGCACCTGGTCGCATACCCGGTGATCTCGGCGTAGATGCGTGCTCCGCGCTTGCGTGCGCTTTCGTACTCCTCGAGCACGAACATCGCGGCGCCCTCGGCGAGCACGAAACCGTTGCGCGAGTTGTCGAACGGCCGCGAGGCCACCTCCGCCTCGTCATTGCGCGGCGTGGTCGCCTTGATCGCGTCGAAGCAGGCCACCACGATCGGGGTGATCGGAGTGTCCGACGCGCCCGCCAGCATGACGTCGGCGGAGCCCTCGCGGATCAGCTGCACCGCGTGGCCGACCGAGTCCAGTCCCGACGTGCAGCCGTTGGAGACCATCGCCACGGGCCCCTCCGCCCCCACGCTCCAGGCCACTTCCGCCGGCATCACGCTGGGCACCATGTAGTCGAACATGTGCGGCGAGAGATACGACTCGTCGACCAGCCAGTTCTTCCCGGAGTCCGACAGCACCAAATATTCGCGCTCCAGGCTGGTGGCCGCGGCGACCGCACTGCCGAGGCTCACGCCGAGCCGGTACGGATCGACCGCCGCGAGGTCGAGTCCGCTGTCGGCCACCGCCTCCCGCGCGCAGACCACGGCGAACTGCACCGCACGGTCCATGCGCCGGATCTCCCTGGGCGACAACCCCTCCCGCACCGGGTCGAAATCCGCTTCGCCCGCGACCTGGGACCGGTACGGTGCGGCGTCGAAGAACGAAATCCGGCGGGTCGCGGTGCGGCCTTCGGACAGCAGTTTCCAGAACGCGTCCTTGCCCGACCCACCGGGCGCGCGGACGCCGAGTCCGGTGACGACAACGCGGCGGTTCATCGCGCACCACCGGATGCGTGGGTGTTCATGGCGTTATCTCCCTTCGATCGTGCGACCAAGCATCCGGGCCGGTCCTCGAACCTCGCTCGAGCCGAGGAGTCGAGTTGTTCTCTAGCGGGAGCGCGCAGGCTGTCGCTGTGATCGCCCGGCCGGCGCTGTCCGGACCGATCACCCGTTCCCCGAGCACAGGAGACACGCGTGATGAAGTCAGCACACGGCAGCGACGGCGCCGCGGACTGGGTGCTCTGCCCGGCATGCCTGATCCCGCTGTACGGCAAGCGATTCGCCCGCGACCTCGGCGTCTGCGGCGAATGCGGCAGGCACACTCCGATCACCGCCGAGCAGCGCATTGTCCAGCTCGCCGACGAGGGCCGGTTCGAGCCCCTGCCCGGCGCCGCGACCGAGGACGACCCGCTGAGCTTCACCGACACCAAGCCCTACCGGGACCGGCTGGACGCCGCGCGCGCCCGCACCGGCATGCACGACGCGGTCCTGTGCGCGCGGGCGACTATCGAAGGTCAGCCGGTGCTGATCGCCGCGATGGACTTCCGCTTTCTCGGCGGCAGCCTCGGCACCGCGGTCGGCGAGATGATCACCGGCGCTGCGGAAACAGCCCTGGCAGAGCGGATTCCGCTACTGATCGTCACGGCCTCGGGCGGCGCGCGAATGCAGGAGGGCCCGCTGTCGCTGATGCAGATGGCCAAGACCAGCGCGGCGCTGGAACAGCTGGACCGGGCGGGCATCCTGACCGTCACCCTGATCACCGACCCGACCTACGGCGGCGTGGCGGCCTCGTTCGCTACCCTCACCGACGTGCTGATCGCCGAGCCGGGCGCGCGCCTGGGATTCGCCGGGCGGCGGGTGATCGAGCAGACCATTCGCCAAGAGTTGCCGCCGAAGTTCCAGACCGCCGAATTCCTGTTGGAGCGTGGGCTCATCGACATGATCGTGCCGCGCGCGGGCCTGCGCCAAGTGCTCGGCGGGCTGCTGCGGGTCGCGGCGCCGGTGGATCCGACCGAAAGCTTCGTCTCCGCGGACGCGGGCGTCGTCACCGATCCGGACCGCGTCGCGGAGAACGATCCCTGGACGCAGGTGCGCCGTGCGCGCACCCCGCAGCGGCCGACCGCGCTCGACTACTTCGCGCTGGCCTTCGACGAGTTCCGTGAGCTGCGCGGCGACCGGATCTCGGGCGACTGCCCGGCGGTGGTCGGCGGAACTGCCTGGCTCGGCGCGCAACCGGTGATCGTCATCGGCCACCAGAAGGGGCACGAGCCGAAAGAGCTGATGGCACGCAACTTCGGCATGCCGACACCCGCGGGATACCGCAAGGCCGCGCGACTCATGCGGTTGGCCGAGAAGCTGGGACTGCCCGTCGTCACCCTGATCGACACGCCCGGCGCCTATCCCGGCGCGACCGCCGAGGAGCAGGGGCAGGCGATCGTCATCGCGGAGAACATCCGGCTGATGTCCGCGCTGCGGGTGCCGGTGATCAGCGTGGTCATCGGCGAGGGCGGCAGCGGGGGAGCGCTGGCGCTCGGCGTCGCCAACCGGGTGCTGATGTTCGCGAACGGGACCTATTCGGTGATCAGCCCCGAGGGCTGCGCGGCGATCGTCTGGAACGACCCGGCCGCGGCGCCGAAGGCAGCCGCCGCGCTCGCGCTGACCGCACGGGATCTCCTGCGGCTCGGTGTGGTCGACGGGGTGTTGCCGGAGCCGGGCGGCGACGTCGGTACCGCGCCCGTGGCCGCGGCCGAGCAGCTGCACCGCGCACTGACCGCGACGCTCGGCGAGCTGGTCGGGCGCAGTGGTGCGGAGCTGGCCGACGAGCGGCGCGCCCGATTCCGCCGGTTCGGTGCGCGGCCGCAGGTCTTGGTCCGGTCGGTGGCGTAGGGGGAGGGATGATGTTCGAGAAGATTCTGATCGCCAATCGCGGGGAGATCGCGCTGCGCGTCGCGCGCACCTGCCGTGAACTGGGTGTGCGCACCGTCGCGGTGCATTCGGTCGCCGACGCCGACTCGACGGTGGTGCACTTCGCCGACGAAGCGGTGCAGATCGGTCCGTCCGCCGCCAAGCGCAGCTACCTGAACGCCGCGGCCGTGTTGGCCGCCGCCGAGCTCACCGGGGCGGACGCGATCCACCCCGGATACGGATTCCTTTCCGAGTCGCCGGATTTCGCCGATGCCTGCCGCGCGGCGGGTATCACGCTGATCGGTCCGCCCGCCGATGTGATGGCCGAACTCGGGGACAAGCAGTCCGCACGCACGCTGATGGCGAAGGCGGGCCTGCCGCTGCTGCCCGGCAGCCTCGACCCGCTCGAACTCGACGAGGCGCACGCGCTGGCGGACTCGATCGGCTACCCGGTGATCATCAAGGCCGCCGCGGGCGGCGGCGGCCGGGGCATGCAGGTGGTGCACGACAGCGCCGCGTTCCCGCGGGCCTTCCAGGAGACCAGGGCGACCGCGCGGATGCTGTTCGGCGACAGCCGGGTGTACTTGGAGAAGTACCTCGCGGCGGCCAGGCATGTCGAGATCCAGGTGCTGTGCGACGGCCACGGCCACGGCGTGCACCTCGGTGAACGGGACTGCTCGGTGCAGCGCAGGCATCAGAAATTGATCGAGGAATCCCCGGCGCCGCTGCTGCCGGACGGCCTTGCCGAGCGGATGGGCAAATCCGCGGTCGACGGTGTGCTGGAGGCGGGCTATGTCGGTGCCGGGACCGTGGAATTTTTGGTCGATCGGGACGGCAATTACTATTTTATGGAAGTAAACTGCCGAATTCAGGTCGAACATCCGGTCACCGAAATGGTGACGGGCATCGACCTGATCGCCGAACAGATCCGTATCGCATCCGGGCAACCGCTCGGCATCGCCCAGGAAGATATCGTCCTGCGCGGTGCGGCAATCGAATGCAGGATAAATGCCGAAGATCCGTCCTCCGAATTCGCACCAGCTCCTGGAGTGCTGGCCGAATTCACTCCGCCCGGCGGTCCTTTCGTCCGCGTCGACACGCACGCGCACGCCGGTTATTCGATACCGCCGCATTACGATTCACTGCTTGCCAAATTGGTGGTATGGGCGCCGGACCGCGACCGGGCGCTCGCGCGGATGCGGCGGGCGCTGGAGGAGTTCCGGATCTCCGGCGCCCGCGTGGCGACGACGAGGGATTTTCTGCGTGAGGTGCTCGACCATCCGGCCATGCGTGCGGCGACGCACACCACCGCGCTGGTGGACGAGCTGCTCGGGCGCAGGTGAGGCGGGGCGGCGTCGACCCGGGCTGCCGAGACTTCCGGCGGTCAGGCGGTCTCGGCGGAGGCGGTGCGGAACTCGGGGGAGTACCACCCGATCAGGTAGCCGGCGTGGCGGCTGTTCAGCATCGCGCTCACCGAGACGTCGGAAGCGGCCAGGATGTCCTGGTGCAGCTTCTGCAGCTTCTGGCACGGGTCGAGGCCGAGCTCACGCTGCATCGACCGGCTGAACTGCTGGTAGGAGGCCAAAGCGCGGGCGCGCTGGCCCGAGCGGCACAGGGCGAACATGTAGTACGCCTGCAGCCGCTCGTGCAGCGGGTGCTGCATGGTCAGGCGGGCCAGGTCGGGGCACACCTCGCGGTGCCTGCCCAGGCGCAGCTCCGCCTCCACCCGCAGCTCGATGTTGGTCAGCCGCAGGTGGTCCAGGTGCGATACCTCCGCGGCGAGCGGGATGCCGCCCTCCACGTCGACCAGCGCCGGACCGCTCCACAGCGCTTCCGCCGCGCTGAACAGATCCACCGCGCGCTGGTCGTCGCCGGTCTTGGCGGCGCACCGGGCGGCCGCCGACATGGACTGATAGTCACGCAGATCGAAAACGCAATCCTTCACATCGAACGAATAGCCCTTGCTGCGGGTACGGAGAAAACGTTCGGCCACTTCCGCCTGCCCCACGCCGAGCTGTTCGGCCATCTTCTTCCGAATTCCGAGGACATAGGTCTGCACGACCGTCACGGCGCTGCGCGGCGGATCGTCGTTCCATAATTCTTCGATCAGCGTCGTCACCGGCACAACGGTGTCATGCCGGACCAGCAGTAAAGCCAGCAACTGCCGCTGCTTCTGCGCGGTCGGCGTTGCGTTGTGATTGTTGAGAGCGAGCGTCAATGGACCCAACACGCGCGCGTACACTGGATTATTCACCGGGATCTCCTACGGGCGACATTCCCCCCGACCGACGTGAGATTCTCAATTCCCACCGCGCTGTAGGTATCGTCCACACTATCGAGAAATCCGTATCCGATCCATGAAACCTGGGTAATATCGGAGTTAACGGGTCACGGTCGTCCGTTGAATTCCCCTCTGCCGCAAGGAGATTCGCGTATAGTTTGCGGAACCCTCAGCGACGGCGAATGCGCAGGATGTTGTCTTTCTTGGTGCCCGGCTGTCCCTCCGGCCCGGCGTGCTCGAGATCGACGACTTCGTCGACCTCCACCTGCCATTCCGCGGGGTCCAGCGCCAGCCCCGCGCGCACCTCGGCGGTGGTCGGGAAGTGCACGTGGAGAGGCGGTTCCACCACCCAGCTCGGCCATTCCGCATGCCCGACGATCAGCAGCAGGCCGCCCGGCGCGACCGCCTCGGCCGCGCGGCGCAGGATCCTCGTCCGCTCACCGTCCTGAGCGGGCGGTGAGTGCAGATACTGCGCGGTAACCAGGTCGAAAAGGCCGGACGGAAAGCTCTCGGCGAGATCGTGCCGCTGCCAGCCGATCTGCTCCGACAACCCCAGCCGCTGTGCCTCGGCCCGCGCGCGGGCGAGCGCGGTCTCCGAGACGTCGGCGGCGGTGACCTGCCAGCCACGCTGGGCCAGCCAGATCGCGTCGGCGCCCTCGGCGCAGCCCAGATCCAGCGCCGAACCCGGTGCGACCCCTGCGATCTCGCGCACGAGCAGAGCGTTCGGCCGTCCCGACCAGACCTGCTCGCGCTCGGCGTAGAAGGCCTCCCAGTACTCGACCGTCGTCGTGGGCGTCGTCCCGTCCGCATGGTGGTGTGTGGAGTTCATGAAACCACGATCCACCCGACTGTGGAGAACTGGCAAATAACGTTGCCGCTTCGGCAACTGCCCCCGTCGGGGTGGTACGGCGCTCCGGTTCGGTCGCGCTGTATTCAGTCGTCGAGCGGGTCGCGTGGGAGCATGCCCTCGGCGGCGCGCAGGCGCCCGGTCATGGTGGTCAGCAAATCGATGGAGTCGTCGGAAAGGCCGACGGCCGTATGGATCAACCTGCGTAGTCGCTGGCCGGTGATCCGGTCGGCCACCGCGCAATCGTGCTCGGTCGGGAAGTCGTGCTCCGGCGGTGTGGCGCCGGGCTGTCGGTCGAGATTCACGCCAAGGTACTCACAATCGGTCATCGAGCTCCAGGAACCATGGTGGATGCGCTGGACCGCGCCCCGGAACGACGAGCAGGCACGGTCGTCCCGGGGCGCAGCGTACTCGCACTCACGCCGTCACTGGGTCGGGTCGGTGGGGTTGCACGTGCTGTCCCTGCCGTAGTCGGGTCGGCTCACCCGTGCCGTAGCCGTGCCCGCTCCGGAGTGGGGACGATACGCATTGTTCCACTGCGCCTGTGGATTTCGACGCACCGCCCCCTGGAAGCCATGCGTTGCGGTCACCGGGCCCGCATCGAAGGTGGACGGCGCGTCCGTGTCCAGATACCCATTCGTGGGAATTCGCCGGTATCGGAGCCGCGGCGCCGGTGCTGAGAGGGCGAGAGCTGGAACCGGAGACCTGCTCGATGCAAGCCACCGCGGCGCAGACCGAAATCGGGCGCCGACCGCACCCGCACGTGACACGATGGATGGCGGCCGAAGCGGATATCGACTGGTGAGGGGCCCGACATGGGGAATCTCGACGGCAGGGTGGCGGTGATCACCGGCGGCGGCCGCGGACAGGGCCGCGCGCATGCGCTGGCGCTCGCCGGTGCGGGTGCCGACATCGTGGTGTGCGACGTCGCCGCACCTGTGCCGGGTCTTCCCTACGCGCTGAGCACCCCCGGCGATCTGGCCGAGACCGCCGAGCTGGTCGAGCGGACCGGTCGGCGTTGCATCGCCGTGCGGGCCGACGTGCGCAGCCTGGAGCAGGTGTGTTCGGTGGCCGAGCGCGCGATCGAGGAGTTCGACCGCATCGACATCCTGGTCGCCAACGCGGGCATCGCGTCCCATTCCGCCATCGCCGAGATGGACGAGCAGATGTGGCGGGACATGATCGACACCAACCTGACCGGCGTATTCCACAGCTTCCGTGCGGTGGTCCCGCATATGATCGAGCGCCGCTGGGGCCGCGTCATCGCCACCTCGTCGATCGTGGCCAAGATGGGTGTCCGCAACGCTGCGCACTACGCGGCCACCAAGTGGGGCGTGCTGGGCCTGGTGAAGTCGCTGTCGCTGGAGGTGGCCGAGTACGGCATCACGGTGAACGCGCTGCTGCCCTCCGGCGTGGACACCGACATGATCCAGAACCCCGCCACCTGGCGCCTCATGGTGCCGGACAAGGAGAACCCGACCAAGGAGGACTGGATGGCGATCATCGAATCCGGCCCGCCGAACGCGGATCTGATCCAGCCCGCCGAAGTAGCCGAAGCCGTGCTGCTGCTGGTCTCCGAGCACGGCCGCCATTTCAATGGTGAGGCGGTGACGATTTCGTGCGGAGGTAGCGCGAACACGTCGTAACTTCTCCGCCGCTGCGTCCGGCTGTGGCGTGTCTGTACAGACTTATCGCGCAGTGCTTCACTGGAAAGCACATGGTCTGTACAGTGCCCGCGTCCGGCCAGGAGTCAGTGCATGTCCCGCCACACCGAACGGACTGACCCGCTTCGGTTTTCGGTGTGCCGCCCGCGCCGCGACGTGACGCTGCTGATGGTGGTCGGCGAGATCGACCTCGCGACCGCACCCCGGCTGCGGGCCGAGCTGACCCGCAGATCGCTATGCCACACAAGAACGCTCGTGCTCGATCTGTCGCCGGTCACGTTCCTCGCGGCAGCGGGCCTGACCGTTCTGGTCGAGGCGCAAGCCGAAGCCACACGAGCACATCGCCGCATCATCCTGATCACCAAGGTGCGCTCGGTGGACCGCGCCATCGAGATCACCGGCCTGTCCGCGGGATTTCATCGCGTCCGCTCGCTGGACGCCGCCCTCGCCGATAGCGCACCCGGCTACGACGAGACCGCCTGATGGGCGTCATCGGCGGAGTTCGTTCGAGGCCCGCGCCCACCGGATGACGGTGAGGTAGTCCCATGGACGCGTCGTCGGAGAAAAGCCGTCTGTAGGCGCCTGTGCGAAAGGTCGACGCAGCCGCCGAACCGATGCGGTTGGAAGGACTCCTGTGCGGTAACCGCAGGACGGGCGTCGGCGGAGGTGTCTTCTGCAGCCGTGCCGCGAGCAGGTGCCGTCCTGCGTCGTCGGACGAAATTCGTATAGCTCGCGCCCACACTGCACGAAGGCCGGGCCGCCGCGGAACTGACGCGGGTCAGGCCCTAGGTCGTCCTCGGAGGCAGGCAGCAGCCGCGCCGGGCTCCTACGGAGGCGGCGCGGCCGTCGAGGTAAGCGTCAGCGGCGCTGTGCTTCGAGCTTCTCGCGTGCGGCGTGCGCGGCTCGGGCTCCACGCTCCCGTGCGAGGTGGGCGGTGTGCGCCCCGCGTTCCCGCGCCTCGTGCGCGATCTCGGGTCCGCGGTGCTTGGCGAGATCGGCCAGTTCGGCTCCGCGTTCCTTGGCGATTTCGGCCCACTCCGCGCTGCGCAGCTTGGCCAGCTCCGCGAGGTGACCTCCGCGCTCCTTGGCGAGTTCGGCCCACTCGGCGCTGCGCTCTTTTGCGATTTCGGCCCAGTCCGCGCCGTGTTCTTTCGCGATTTCGGCCCAGTCGGCGCCATGCTCTCGGGCGATTTCCGCCCATTCGGCGCCGTGCACCTTCGCGGACTCGGCGAGGTCGCTGCCGTGTTCCTTGGCCGCCTCCGCCCACTCCGGCCCGTGCCGTTGTGCCGTCTCGGCCAGCTCCGCGCTTTTGCTCGCGGCGACGGCCCCGAGCGCTCGCGCCCGTTCGGCGGCCTCGTGCGCGGTCTTGCGCAATGCGGCTCCGGTCGCGCCGTTCGAGGTCGCCCCGAACGGAAGCGCCGCCGATACCGTGGCGGCCGCGTCGCGCGCGGCCCGGCGTCCGCGCCAGCCCAAGGACGGCTTGCCCTCGGTGTCGGCCGCGGCGATCATCAGGCCGCCGAGCAGTCCGAGATCCTTCAGGAACGCGGTTCGCTTCGCCGACTTCCGTGCGGGATCCTGCTCGTTCCAGAAATCCTGCTCGGTCACGGTCGCGGGTACGACGGTCGCGGCCAGCACCAAGGCGGCCAGGCGCGGCGCTTTCCCGAGCGCCAGCAGCACACCGCCGCCCACCTGGGCGAACGCGTTGATCTGCACCACGGTTGCCGGATCAGCGGGCAATTTCGCGGCAATCTCGTCGGGCAGCTGTCGCCGCCCACGCTCTACCAGTTGGTTCGCGGCCTTGACCCGCTCGTCCGGGCGCCGCAGAGTATCGACTCCATCGACGACGAACACGGTGGCCAGTAGCGGCCGGGCGAGTCGGCGCAACAACATGACAAATCCCCTTCTCTCGATGCCGTTACCGACCGGATTCCCGCGCGTCGGGTGACCAAACACGCCCGGCCACCATCCTGTGAACGCCGCCTCACCCGGATAACAGCAAATCCATGGCGGGCGATTATCGAGACGGGGGCCGCACCCGGATCCGGGCCGGTTCTCCCACTTTCCACCCTGCTCTGCCGGAAGGTGTCCGCTGTGCGAACAGCTGCCTCTACAACGACTTTCGAAGCCATCGTCGCGGGGCTACCCGCCGAGCCGATGTGCACGTTCCGATTCGACGGCGCGCGGTGTCGTCATCGCGCCGACTGGTTGATCCGTAAACGGTCCTGCTGCCATACCGCGGGCGTCGACTTCCTCTGCGAGACCTGTCATGCCCGCATCAACTGGATGCTCGACCTCGGCATGGCCTTCGAGTGCACGGGGTGCGGCGCGCGCTCCACCGGCTTCGCCGAACTCTGCCCGACCGTGGCTCCCCTTTGAGCGCGGCTCAGCCGTTCGCTTCTTTTCTGGCGGCGGCCGCCGCCAGGAAACCGCTGATGATCTCGGTGACCCGATCCGGGTCCTCGACCATGGGAAGGTGACCGCAGTCGGGTATCTCCACCGCGGTGTGCGGGCGCAGCGCGCGGTTGAGGCGCTTGCCCGCCTCGGCCGAGAGGATGCGATTGCGCCGCCCCCAGATCGTGCAGATCGGCGGGAACCCGGCGGGCGGATCGAACGCGTCCAGCGCGCGGTAGGCCGGGAAATCCTGGACCAAGCCGTGCAACGCGGTCAGCCTGCCGCGATCGGACCAGTGCGCCCGCACTCGCGGTTCGTGCTGTAGTTTCCGGCCGCGACCACGCGGCCCCAGCTGATTCGCGACGATCAGCGCGACCGCCCAGCTGGGCAGGCTGATCCGGCGAGCTACCGGAGCCAGCGGCAGCCGCGCGTCGGCCCAGGCCAGGCCCGCCGATTGCCCCGAACTCACGGTGTCCCAGGTCAGCGGATTGATCAGGACGAGCGCGCGCACTACGGCCGGATGGTCCATGGTGTAGCGCAGCGAGGTGGCGCTGCCGAGGCAATTGCCGATCAACACCACGCCGGTGAGCCGGTGCGCGGTCAGGAACGCGTCGAGCATGTCCACGTAGTCGGCGAGCCGGTAGCCCGCCGCGGGCTGCTCGGATCGCCCGTAGCCGGGAAGGTCGAGCGCGAAGACCTCGTGCTCGCGCCGCAGCGCCGCGACCTGGTCGTCCCAGATGCGATGTTGCGCACCGGCATTGTGCAGGAACACGACCGGCGACCCGCTACCCGCGCGGTCGAAGGCCACGCCTCTGCCTCGATGCTCGAAAACGTCCACGCCGACTCCCTGCGAGCTGCCCGGCGAACGATTGCCTGGTGTGTCACGATTTTACGTGGCGATACCCGCTCAGGAGGGCGCTCAGGCACACCGCGCGGTGGCCTGCACGCGCAGGTGCGGGCGCTTGTTTCACATCGGGGATTTCACACCGTGAGACCAGACCGCATCACCTTGCCGGTCGCGTTGCGGGGGAGCGCGGTGGTGGTGAGCCGCCAGCGCGCCGGCACCTTGTAGTAGGCGAGCCGTTCGGCGGTGAACACGCGCAGCTCGTCTTCGGTTGTGGCGCTGTCGCTTTCGACCACGACCAGGGCGGCGACCTGCTGCCCGAGGTCGGCGTCCGGGACGCCGACCACCGCGCACTCGCGCACCGCGGGATGTTCCTCGAGGCACTGCTCGATCTCGGTGGGATAGACGTTCTCCCCGCCGCGCAGGATGAGATCGGAACGGCGTCCGGACAAGCGCAGCCTGCCGTCTTCCAGGACGCCGATGTCACCGGTGCGCAGCCAGCGGTCCGACGTGATCGCCGCGGCGGTCGCCGCCTCGTCCTGCCAGTAACCGAGCATCACATACGGGCTGCGCACGCAGATCTCGCCTTCGGCGCCGTCAGGGACGGGGTTGCCCGACTTGTCGCGGATCTCCAGCGTGACGCCGAGGACCGGGCGCCCCACGGTGTCGGGGAACGCGGCCAGCTCAGCCGGGCCGGCCAGCGTCGCGGCGGTGCTGCACTCGGTGAGCCCGTAGCTGGTCACCAGGGCGGTACGGGCCACGGGCAGCTGATCGCGCAGTTTCTGTTGCAGCGCGGCCGAGGACGGCGCCGAGTTCAGCGAGAACGCCGTCAGCGAGGACAGGTCGTAGCCGGCGAGGTCGAGTTCGAGCATCCTGGTGGCCATGGTCGGCATCGCGCCCCAGTTGGTGATCCGTTCGGCCTCGATCAGTCGCAGCACCCGGTCGGCGTCGAACGACCCCTGGTGGATAACGGCCGCGTCCCCGGTGACCAGCCGGGGCACCACCAGGTTGTGCAGGCTGGCGATGTGGAACAGCGGCGAGGTGAGCAGGTAGCGCCGCCCGGTGGGCAGGTCGGTGGCTCCGGTGAATGCGGCGGCGAGCGCGTCGTTGAAGACGTGATAGTCGATCACCGCCACCAGGTTCCGATGCGAGTGCACCGCACCCTTGGGCCGCCCGCTGGTGCCGCTGGTGTAGAGGATCACCGCGGGATCGTCCTCGCCGACCTCGGCGTGCGGCAGAGCGTCGGTCCGGAACTCGGCCAGCAGCGCGGGAACATCGTGCTCCATGGTGAGCACCGGGACGCGAATGTCCAGCTCCGCCAGCAGCGCCGCGCGCTTCGCGTCGACGACGAGCACGGTGGGGCTGGTGTGCCGCACGCCGTAGGCGATCTCGGGGGGCGCCCACCACGCGTTGTAGCCCACCGCGATCGCGCCGAGCGCCTGCGCGGCCCAGAACGCGACCACCCACTCGGCCGTGTTCGCCGCGAGGATGCCGACGCGATCGCCCTTGCCGACGCCGTATCGCTCCCGCAGGGCCGTGGCCAGTGCGGCGACGGCGGCGGCGTGCTCGGTGAACGACATCCTGCGGTCCGCGGTGACCAGGTAGTCCCGGTCGCCGTGCTCGACCGAGGCGGCGAGCACCTCGCCGAGTGCGGTCTTCCGGTTCCGGATCACCGGCATGGGCGCGCCGAGTACGTTCTCGACCACCATCTCGAACCGGCCACCGGGGCCGGTGAGCTGGGCCGCCGCCTGCGCCGCGAACGCCTGCGGATCGAATGGTTTTGTCATATCGGCTACTTCCTCGTCACTGCACAGCACTGGTTCGTCACGGCTCGGGGACCAGGACCGCTCGGCCGGTGACCAGGCCCCGCTCCAGCCGGCCGAGGGCGTCGCGGCCCTCGGCCAGGGCGTAGCGCTCCACCTCGACCCGTAGCCTGCCCGACGTAGCCAAGGCCACGGCGTCGATCAAGTCGGATTTAGTGCCCCCGTACGACTTTCGGACCGAGGCGCCCCACGGCCAGCCCGGCCCGCCTGCCGGTGCCGCCGTGATCTCCGGGGCGCCGCCGCCGAGGCCGACCATCCGGTAAGCCCCGTTGGGCGCCACCGACTCCACCGCGAGCCGCGCGGTCGCGTCGACGCCGACGAAGTCGAACACCGCGTCCGCGCCACGGCCTTGGGTGCGGTCGAGGATCTCGCGCGCGGTTTCGTCGCTCGCCACGAGTCCCTCGGCCGCACCGCACCGCGCGGCGAGTTCGAGTTTGTCGGCGCTCACGTCCACGGCCAGTACCCGGGTCGCCGTGGTCGCGGTGAGGATCTGCACCGCGACGTGACCGAGCCCGCCTACCCCGATGACCACTGCCACCGAACCCGGGCCGAGCTGCTCGCGAGCGCCGCGGATGGCGTGATAACTCGACAGGGCGGCATCGGCCAGCGGCGCGGCCTGGAGAAAATCCAGGTCGCCGATCGGCACGAACGAACTCGCGGGCACGCGGATGTACTCCGCCATGCCACCATCCGGCCCGAGCCCGGGGCAGGGCGGCATGGCGGTGCGGCCCGCGGCACGGCAGACGTTCTCGTTGCCGCCGACGCACTCCCGGCACACTCCGCACGACCAGCACAGATACACCACGCCGCGCTCACCGGGACGGCGGCCGTCGACCGCGTCGCCGATCGCCTCGATGGTCCCGGCGATCTCGTGGCCCAGAGTCAGCGGCTCTTCGCGCATCCGGAACGGGAGGTGCAGCACGTGCAGATCCGAATGGCAGATGCCCGCCGCGCCGACGCGCAGCAGCAGATCGGCCGGACCGATCTCGGGGGTCGGTACCGTGCGCAGTTCCAGCACACCCGGCTCGGTGAGCTGTAGCGCCCGCATCATCGGAGCACCGCCTCGAACGTCGCCCGCAGATAGGCGTCGGCGCGGTCCGAGCCGATCAAGCCAGGGGCCATCCGGTTCATGGTGTAGGCGAAGGTGAGCCGGTGCTCCAGATCGTTGACCACCATCGCGCCGCCGTACCCGGCCCACCAGCACACCCGCCCGTCGGGCACTTCCGGGGCCGTCTGCCGCTGCGGCAGACCGTAGCCGATACCGAACCGCAGCGGTACCAGCAGCGCGAGATCCACTCCGTCGGACTGCTGCTGGAAGATCAGATCGATCGTCTCGTCCGACAGCAGTCTCCGGCCGTCCAGCTCTCCACCGCAGGACACCAGCGATTGCACCCGCGCCACCGACCGCGCGTTGCCGTGCCCGTTCACCGCGCCGATCTCGGCTTGCCGCCACGCCGCGCTCGCCGTCTCCGCGATGTCGAGCAGCGGACTGGTGAGCGTTTTGACCAGGACGCTCTCCTGGTCGAGCGCGGCCAGGTCGAATTCCGGCACCGCCGGTGGAATCAGCGTGGCGATCCGCCCGTGGTGTTCGGGTGCGGTGCCGATGTGGAAGTCCGCGCCCAGCGGCCCGGCGATCTCGTCGGCGAAGAACTCGCCGAGCGAGCGTCCGGTGATCCGGCGGATCACCGCGCCGATCAGATGGCCGTAGTCCAGCGCGTGGTACCCGGACGCGGTGCCCGGCTCCCACCACGGCGGCTGGCTCGCGAGCCGGGCGGCGGCGGCCTCCACGTCGTAGATGTCGGTCAGCGCGATCGGCGGCTGCCATCCGGAGACGCCGGAGGTGTGCGCGAGCAGATGACGAATCTCGATGCCGCCCTTGCCGTTCGCCGCGAACTCCGGCCAGTACCTGGCCACCTTCGCGTGCACGTCGAGTTCGCCGCGCTCGACCAGCAGCAGTGCGCACAGCGCCGTCATGGTCTTGGTGAGGGAGAAGACATTGACCAAGGTGTCGCCGGTCCACGGCGTGCTGCGCTCGGGATCGCGGTAGCCGCCCCACAGGTCGACGACGGGTTCGCCGTCGACCGTGACGCAGATCGACGCGCCGAGTTCGTCGCCGGACGCGAGCCGCTGCTCCAGCTCCGTTCGCACCCACGCGAATCGCTCGGCGCAGAATCCCGAGGTGGTGGTGCCTGTCGTAGTAGTCATCGCCGCCTCACACGTGCTGCGGCGCTCGGGCCGGAACCGGCAGCGAATTGCCCGCGGCGGCGGCCCTTTTCGCGCCACGCGCCAGTTCACGCTGCATATCCCGCACGTACGGTTCGAATTCGATTTGGATGGTGTGCCGGGGTGAGTCGTAGTAGCGGCCCGTCCTGGCCGATTCCGCGGACCGGATGGCTGCCAGCATCTCGTCCGCCGTCGGCGGGTGGTAGCGGCCGGTGAGATACGCGGCGACGAACTTGCTCTGCTGCTCGGCGAAATTCACCAGCGTCGGCAGCGGCTGGGCCAGGCCGAGGAAGAACAGATTGTCGATGCCCGGCTTTATCATCTGCTTGAACAGCGGAAAGCGATTCTCGCTGTCGGGCAGCAGGTCCGGATCGGTGAAGAAGGGAAAGGAGATGCGGTAGCCGGTGGCGCAGACGATCACGTCCACCTCCTCGGCGCTGCCGTCGGCGAAGCGCACCCGCGGCCCCTCGAGCGCGGTGATCGCGGGCTTGAAGGCGATGTCGCCGCAGCCGGCCCGGTGCAGGAACTCCTCGCTGGCCGACGGATGCGCCTCGAACGGCAGATGGTCGGGCTTGGGCAGACCGTAGTCCTCCATGTTGCCGCGGAACTTCCGGACGAAGCGCTGCTTGAGCTTGAGCCCCACGGTCGGGGGGATCCAGCGCGGCATCGAGCGCTTGTCGCCGACCTTCCCGTTGACGTACTTCGGCAGCACCCACACCCCGCGCCGGGCGGAGACATACAGCTTCTCGGCGAGGAACCGCTGAGACAGCTCGGAGGCGATGTCGAGGCCGGAATTGCCCATGCCGACGACTACGACGCGCTTGCCGCGCATGTCCACGGGGTCGAACGGGTCGTTGTAGGCGTGGCTGTGCAGCAGCGTTCCGTCGAATGCACCGGGATAGTCCGGAATTCGAGGATCCCAGTGATGCCCGTTGCAGACGACCAACACGTCGTAATCCCGGGTCTGTCCATCGGCTGTGGTGATCAGCCAGCGGCCGTCCTCGCCGCGCTCCGCGCCGGTCACCTTGGTGTTGAACACGATTCGGTGACGGATGCCGAAATAGTCGACGTAGTCGCGGAAGTACCGGAACAGCTGGGAATGATGGGGGAAGTCCGGCCACTCGTCGGGTGCCGGGTAGTCCTCGAACGCCAAACGGAACTTGGACGTGTCGATGTGC
This sequence comes from Nocardia amamiensis, assembly GCF_015477605.1. GTDB lineage: Bacteria > Actinomycetota > Actinomycetes > Mycobacteriales > Mycobacteriaceae > Nocardia > Nocardia amamiensis_A. The sequence goes on along the minus strand of NZ_JADLQX010000003.1, from coordinate 280,604 downwards.
AGGCTCTGGTAGCAGGCCGACATGCCGTTGGGGTTCTTGAAATACCAGTTGCCGCCGACCTCGTCGGAGGCCTCATAGCAGTCGAACGGGATGCCGTGGTCGTGCAGGCGCTTGGCGGCGGTGATCCCGGACGGTCCCGCGCCGATCACGCAGACCCGGGGGAGTGCGGTTGACGTCATTCGCTGTCCTCGTGCTGGGCGGCACCGTGCGTGGTGCCTGGCCGAACCGTCCGGCGTCGAGCGCCGGAGTGACGTAGGCAACAAGGTAACACTCGGTAGACTATGTGTCTAGTGAATGACGTAGTGTCTAGTGAAAGCGCTCATGTCTTCGCCCGACGTAGACTCGCTCAGCGGGAGTCGCACGTCAGCCACTGGTTTTCCACGAACGCGAGGTATCTGTTCAGCATGCGAACGAACGCGAACACCAGCCTTCGGGAGGAGCAGAAACAGCAGACCAGGGCCAGGCTGATGGAGGCCGCCAAGCAGCTGTTCGCCGCCCGCGGCTACGCGGCCGTGCGGGTGGACGACATCGCGGCCGCGGTCGGCTGCAGCCGCGCCACCTTCTATCTGCATTTCGCGGGAAAGCTGGAGATCCTGCGGGCGATCGCCGAGCAAGGCACCGCGCCCAGCGCCCTGCACTTCTATCAGGATCTCGACCGGGTACTGGAGACCGGTTCGCGCGCCGAGTTCGTCGGCTGGGTGACCCGCGCGATCGAATGGTTCCACGAGTACAAGGACCTGCTGCCCGCCTGGGACGAAGCGACCGCGCTGGAGCCGGAGTTCCGCGAGATCGCCCGCAACGGCATCCTGGCATTGCCCAACGCGATGACTGCCTACCTCGCCGCCTGGCCCGACGACCGCAAGGAAGAGGCACGGTTGCGCGTGGAACTGCTTGTGGCGCAACTGGAACGCTTCTTCACCCGGTGGGCGATGCAGGGCACCATCGAGGTCTCCGCGGAGCAGGCCGCCGAGGTGCTCACCGACATCTGGTTTCCCGCACTGCGTGCGCCGACCACGCCGAGCTGACTCGGCGCCCGAGCGCTGTGGCCTATTCGTCGGGCCGGTCGAAACCTCGCATGCAGAGGGTGATTCCCCGGTTCGGCCACCCGACCGCGTTCGAGCCGTCGGTGTCACGCGGGCAGGTGTCGGCGCCGGTGGTGTAGGGCAGGACGGCGGTGACCCGGATGATCTTCTTGCCGACTCGGGCGCAGTCCACCTTTCGGGGCAGATGCCAGTCGGTGACGTCGTAGCAGACGCCCGCTTGCCAATCGGGCGCGAGGCACAGGTTGGCCTGTTCCCGCCCGGCGCGGCCGGTGGGCCGATGCTCCCGTTCGACACGCGGATCGCTGCAGGAACCGGTCTGGAGGACGCGGAAGTTGGCGGGCAGCGTGTCACAGCGCGCGGGGAGAACGGTGGCGGGGACCCCGCCGGAGGCGTGGGGCGCGGGAATCGCCACGCAATCGCCGGGCCGCGTTGCGGCCAGCGGATCAGGCGCTTCCGCGGCGGTGTCGTCGGTTGCCACCGGCGCGATGAGGACGAGGCAGGCGATGCCGCCGAGCAGCGCCACGACGCCGGCTGCCGCGCCGACCAGGAACGGAATGTCGCTTGTCCGCATGCCATAACGGTGGCCGGTGTCGAAAGGCGGTTGTGGCCTGCGGTTTCCGGCGATCATCGCCAAGACGATCACACCCGCCGCGAGCACGGTGACGGTGACCGCGCCGAAGAGCGGTCCGGTGTGTAGTGGTGCGGCGGCGAGCACCGCCGAATGCCGCGCATGGGTCATGTGGCCCCCCTGGTCGCCTCGTTCCAGTTACCGGTTCGACGCGGACCGCTGCGGGTCGCCGCCGGATCATCGGTGCTGGCAAACGGATTCGCCGGAATCAGATCATGCCGTCCATGCCGGTGTCAAAGCGGGTTGCCGAACGCCCTGCGAGGGTCAACGCGAGCGTAGCCAGAAGTTCGCTGTCTGTGCGGAGCTGGGTGCGGGCGACTCGATTCGACGCCTGCCGCGAGAATCTGTCGGCGTCGTGCGGCATCATCTGTGCACGCAGCCAACCACGAACTTGCTCGGAGTCACCATGCCGTCGCCACGAACCAAGCCGCAGCCTCTGTCGGACAGCGAGATTCAACAGATCGCCACGGACATCGCCGGTGGCCGCCCGCCTATGGTGTGGTTCACCTCGGCCGCGGTCGGCGTCCCGGAGGGGCGCTCGGGCAAGGTGGTCGCGCTCGGCGACCCGGCCGACGGAGACTTCCTGCAGATCCGGCCGACCGGATCGAAGGATGTACTGTCCTTCTCGCCGACCGAGGTGACCTTGACCAAGCCGCCGCGAGGGGCGGCCGGTAGCACCGCCCAGCCGAAGTCGACAACCAGGAAGGAATCCGCTGTGACCCAGCCGTCTACCGTGACGAGCACCGCGCCGGCTCCCGCGAGCGCCCCCACCCCGAAACCGCTGGCGAGCGCCCCCGCAGCGAGCGAATCCGACAGCGCGGGCAAAGGCGCGGCCAAGCAGGCCCCGGCGGCGAACGCGGCGAAGCCCGCGAAGGCCGCTCCTCGCAAATCGAAGGCGCCCGAGGTCACGGTGACGCTGGCCGGCACCGCCGACGGCGAGTGGTCGGTCGACGTGGTGAGCGGCAAGAAGCGCACGGTGCGCGGTCTTCCGGTGGCAAGTTCCGCGGTGGCGCAGGCGGCCAAGATCCTGCACCCGGAGGTCGCCGAGGTGGTCGCCGGGGTCATGGAGACCTTGCGCGGCGCGCAGGAAGCCAAGGTGCAGCAGTTGCAGGCGGAGCTGGCGGAGGCCAAGCGCCTGCTGGAGGAACTGAGCGACTGAGTCACACCGCGGTGCTCGTCGCGCGCCGGACCCGGTCGGAGCGATCGCGTCGGTCTTGTCGACCTGGCCTGCCGGACCGGGGTTCCTCGGCATCGGCGGACGGGCGCCGCGCGTCCTCGTGGAAGGCGTAACCCAGCGAGTACTGCTTCGCGTGGTACATGGCCGCGTCCGCGTCCCGGATCAGCCCGTGCACGGCGGTGTCGGAGCCGCGCGGACCCGCGCAGGCGATGCCGACGCTCGCGGTGATCGGAATCTCGCCCGCGCTCAGCCCGAACGGCCGGACGAACGCGCCGATCAGCCGTTCGGCCAGCACGGATGCCTCCGGCCGTGCGAGCGGGGACAGCACGACGAATTCGTCGCCGCCGTATCGGGATACGACGTCCTCGCGGCGCACCACACGGCGGATGCGGGCCGCGGTGGTCGCGATCAGCTCGTCGCCCACCGCGTGTCCGTAGCTGTCGTTGACCCGCTTGAAGTCGTCCAAGTCGATGAACAGCAGGCAGATCGGTTGCTCGGCCCAGCGTTCGCGATGCTGCCGCAGCGTGCGCAGCAGCGCGGCGCGGTTCAGCAGCCCGGTGAGCATGTCGTGGTCGGCCTGGTATTGCGCGCGCCGCTCGCTGCGGGCGCTGCGCACGATGGCACGCTCGCTGCGCACCAGCATGCCGATCAGTAACAGCGCGAACAGCGACGACACCACCACGCGGTCGAGCTGGTCGAGGCTGGATCCGACCACCGGAACCAACGAGGCCACGATCAAGGCGATCGCGATGAGGCTGGCGCGCTGTCTGGAGTGATGCGGGTGGATGTGCCGCGGCGCTCCGAGCGTCGCCATGGTGGGGTGCAGCGCCGCGGCCCCTACGGTGGCGTAGGCGGCCAGCAGCGGAGCCAGCAGGGCCTCGCGCGCGAGCACCGTGGCGCCCGCGGTCTGCAAGCTGTAGCCCAGATCGCCGAGCAGGATCGCGATCAACCCGGCGTGCAGCACCCACAGCGAGGTTTCCGCACGGGTGGAGGTGGCCATCGAGTGCGCGACCAGGGTGAGCAGCAGCGCGTCGAGCACCGGGTAGACCGCCGCGAGCAGGATGTCCGCGCCGGCTTCGGTGGAACGCAGGATCGGCGAGATGAGGAAGGTCCAGGATGCGAGCAGCGCGCCGAGCCCGATCAGCGCGGAATCGAGCATCAAGTCGTAGTTGCCGTGTACCTGGCGCGGCCACAGCCAGATCAGCGCGGCGAGACCGACACCGAGGTAGCCGAGCAGGGTGAACGCATCATCGATCGGATCGGGATAGCCACCGGACGCGCCGCGCAGTGTGGTGCCGATCGCGAACAGCACGGCGGAGGCCGACAGCAGATACCACGGCAGGGGGTGCGCGGGCCGGTGCGTGTGCACGCCGACGGCGATCATGGCGAGCGTCTCTCCGACGATGATCACCATCGTCACCAGCGACAGCAGCCGTGAGTCGATCGCCAGGTGCATCGCGATCGCGACCGCGCTTCCGCCCAGAAACACTGCGTACCAGCGAAATCCGAGGTGGCGCCGAGAGCTGGTCTGCGGCTGCTCGCTGGGTGTCATCAGCCCCCCTTGGTCGCTCCGTCCCCGGTGAACCGGGCCGCGTAGTAGATCTGTGAATCCTCCACCGCGACTTCGACGTCCGCCTGTTCGTCGAGCACTGCCCGAATACTGTCGGCGAACGAGAACCGAGTGTTGTTGTACGAGCAGATGTCCCAACCGACCGCCGCGCGTTCGGCAACCAAAACCTGGACAACTGATTTGATCATGGCATGGAACGCGGCCCCTTGTCGGGCAGTTGGCGCAACAAGGGTGAAACCCGCGTAATAGATCGCGTCCCGTGCCGCGTGTTCGGGGTAGCGGGCGGCGAAATAGTCCGGGCTGATCCACGGCACGGTCTCGAGATGCCTGGTCAGGGTGGTCACGCCGACGGGCTCGCCGGAGCGGCCGCACGCCACGTGCTTCTGCACGCGCGGATCGCTCATCTCCTCGCGGAACTCCTCGGGATGCAGCACCTGCCGTGCGATCGCCTTCGCGCGCAGCGGGCCGAACGCCTCCTCGTAGAGGCGATGGAACACCTCGATGCGTTCGTCCGGAATCGTCCTCTCGACGGTCACGGAGATCTCGTTCATCGCGGACCCCACGGGCTGGTGTGGTAGGCCGCGAGAACCAGCGCGCAGGCCGGATCGCCGTCGCAGGTGGTGTCGACCGTGCACAGCTGAACCGGGCCGAAGCCGTTGCCGCGGTGGCGGGTCATGTCGGCCAGGCTGGCCCGGATCAGGGCGGTCACCTCCTCGGCCGTCTCGGCCTCGTGCTCCACGAAAAGCCCCGCGCCGGAGCCGTCGTCACGCAGCGTCCAGCCGATGCCTGCCGCGCCGGTCGCCCCCTGGCCGGTAACGTGCCGCACGGCGTAGACGCAGTACAGGCGATCCCCCCAAGGGATCGGCTTGCGCACCCGGTGGATGCGTTCGACGGTCGCGCGCGGCGGGATGACCGACGACAGCCGGATCAAGTTGGCCTCACCGACGCCGAGGCCACGCAATGCCGCGTCGAACGCCGACATGGCGGTCGGCCCCGCGCCGGTCGCCGCGCCGATCTCGATCGTCAGTGGCGCCGGGATCGGACGCAGACGATCGGTCCGAGGCCGTGCGCGTAACTCGCCGAGCGGAATGTCGTGAATCATCATGCCCTCCCGATTCCGGGCGGCCACAGATTTGCAGGGCCGCCTTCCGTCAAAATCGACTGTGCGGGAAGAACGCCGATCGCGCATCCGAACGCGCGGAAAGCCCTGTTCCGGTGGCGTGTCTCGTAACCTGACACGAGCGACGAGGACAGCGAGGTACGAGTTTGCGGACGTGGGTGGCACCAGGGCGGGTCAACATCATCGGTGAGCACACCGACTACAACGAGGGCTATGTCCTGCCCATCGCGCTGCCGCTGGTGGTGCGCTGCACGGCGGCGGCGCGCACGGACGGGCGAGTGTGCGTCGGCTCCCGGCAGCGGCCCGGCGAGCCGGTGGTCGTCGCGGTGTCCGAACTCGCCGCGCAACGGACGCGGGTGCCGGGATGGTCCCGTTATCCGCTCGGTGTGGTCGCCGAGTTCGCGCGGCGCGGGCTGCGGATTCCGGGCGTCGACCTCGATCTGGACGGCGAGGTGCCGATCGGCGCGGGGTTGTCGTCGTCGGCGGCGCTGTCGTGCGCGGTAGCGGTCGCGCTGCGGGACCTGTTCGCGCCCAGCCTGACCGACCGCGCGGTGATCGATGTGGCCAGGGCCGCCGAGAACGACTACGTCGGTGCGCCGACCGGCCTGCTCGACCAGTCGGCCGCGATCCTGTGCACCGCCGGGCACGCGCTGTTGCTCGATGTACGGGGTTTCGCCGCCGACACCACCGCGCCGCGCGGGGTCGCGCACGAGCAGATCCCGTTCGACTTGGACAGCGCCGGACTCGAGCTGCTGGTGATCGATACCGGGCAGCCGCACGAGCTGGTCGACGGCCGCTACGCCGAGCGCCGCGACCAATGCGCGGCCGCGGCCGCCGCGCTCGGCGTCGCCAGCTTGCGCGACGTCGCCTCCGCGGCGGACGCCGACCGGATCGCCGATGACGTACTGCGCCGCCGGGCCAGGCACGTGGTGACCGAGAACGCCAGGGTGCTTGCGGTTGCCGAGAAATTGCGAGGCGGCGTCGACCCGCGGGGTATCGGCCCGATCCTGACCGCGGGGCACGCCTCGCTGCGCGATGATTTCGAAGTGTCCACCCTCGCGTTGGACGCCGCGGTCGATGCCGCGCTGGCCGCGGGTGCGCACGGCGCGCGCATGGTGGGCGGCGGATTCGGCGGCAGCGCCATCGCCCTGGTCGATCAGGAGCGGACCGAGGCCGTGGCGGAGTCGGTGCGAAGGCGGTTCGCCGACATGAATGTCCCCGATCCCCGGACGTTCGTGGTCGTGCCATCGGCCGGAGCGCACCGGATCGGCTGAGCGACCGTCCAGATTTCTGCGTGAATGTGCCACGCCGGCGGGCATGATCACGCACAGTATGTGTCAGCCGACACCATTCGGCGGGCGACGAGGAGGTCGCGCGCGCCGGCAGGACCAGCACGACGCACGATCTCGCACGACGAAACGACCTCGTTCGACGCCCGGTTTCACCGCCAGGAGGAACGCTGTGCCGCTTGCCGATCCATACGTACTCGCCGTGCCGGTCATGTCGCACCACGCGGCGCCGACCACGCACATCGAAGCCGCGGAGACCCTCCGGCTGGACGCGCAGCCGGTCGATTACGCGCTGGTCGCCCTGTACTTCGTGTTCGTGCTCGGCATCGGCCTGCTGGCCAGGCAGCGCGTGTCCTCCAGCATCGACTTCTTCCTGTCCGGCCGCTCACTACCCGCCTGGGTGACCGGTCTGGCGTTCATCTCCGCCAACCTCGGCGCGGTCGAGATCATGGGCATGTCGGCCAATGGCGCCGAGTACGGCTTCCCGACCTTTCACTACTTCTGGATCGGCGCGATTCCGGCGATGCTGTTCCTCGGCGTGGTGATGATGCCGTTCTACTACGGGTCCAAGGTCCGCAGCGTGCCGGAGTTCATGCGCAGGCGTTTCGGCACCGGCGCCCACCTGGTCAACGCGCTGAGCTTCGCCATCGCGCAGATCCTCATCGCGGGCGTCAACCTGTATCTGCTCGGCTCCATCGTGAACGTGCTGCTGGGCTGGCCGCTGTGGGTGTCGGTGATCGTGGCGGCGGCGATCGTGCTGTCCTACATCACCCTCGGCGGCCTGTCGGCCGCGATCTACAACGAGGTGCTGCAGTTCTTCGTCATCGTGGCCGCGCTGCTGCCGCTCACCCTGGTGGGACTGCACAAGGTCGGCGGCTGGGAAGGGTTGCGGGACAAGGTCACCGCGTCGCCAGGTGGAGCGCAGCAGCTGGAATCCTGGCCGGGCAATGCGTTGAGCGGGTTCGGCGACAACTTCCTCTCGATGCTCGGCATCGTGTTCGGACTTGGGTTCGTGCTCTCGTTCGGGTACTGGACCACCAACTTCGTCGAGGTGCAGCGCGCGATGGCGACGCACTCCATCTCGGCGGCGCGGCGCACCCCGATCATCGGCGCCTATCCGAAGATGTTCATCCCGCTCATCGTGGTGATCCCCGGCATGATCAGCGCGGTCCTGGCGCCGCAGATGGCCGAGTACAAAGCGGCGGAGACGGCGAATCCGGACGTCGAGAGCGACACCACCTACAACCAGGCACTGCTGTATCTGATGAAGGACGTGCTGCCCAACGGTCTGCTCGGCGTGGGGCTGGCGGGCCTGCTCGCGGCGTTCATGGCGGGCATGGCGGCCAACGTCTCCGCGTTCAACACCGTGTTCAGCTACGACCTGTGGCAGCAGTACGTGCGGCGCGAGCAGGCGGACGGCTACTACCTCGGCGTGGGCAGGCTGGCCACCGTGGGGGCGACCGTCGCCGCGATCTTCACCGCGTTCATCGCCTCCGGGTTCAGCAACATGATGGATTATTTGCAAACCCTGTTCAGCTTCTTCAACGCGCCGCTGTTCGCCACGTTCATCCTCGGCATGTTCTGGAAACGGATGACCCCGACGGCGGGCTGGCTGGGCCTGGTTTGCGGAACCGGTTCGGCGATCGTGGTTTTCATCCTGCACGAGACCGAGGTGTTCCAATTGTCCGGTCAGGGATCGAGTTTCGTCGCGGCGGGCGTCGCGTTCGTGGTCGACATCGTGGTCAGCGTGGCGGTGACTCAGGTGACCCAGCCGAAACCGGCGGCCGAGCTGATCGGGCTGGTGTACTCGGAGACGCCGAAAGAGGTGCGCACCGACCCCGAGGCCGACACCCTGCCCTGGTATCAGCGCCCGGTCCTGCTGGCGGGCATCGCGCTCGCCCTCGTGATCGCCCTCAACATCTTCGTCGGATAAGGAGCTGGCGCAATGCTTTTCGATATCCGCACCATTGTAGGCGCACTACTCGGCTGTTACGCGGTCGTCCTCGTCGTCACCGGCCTGGTGCACGACACGGCGGCCGAGCAGGCCAAGACGGGTGGCGTCAACGTGAACCTGTGGTCCGGGATCGGCATGGGCGTGGTGGCGCTGGCCTTCGTGGCCTGGGCACTGCTGCGTCCGGTTCAGGTGCCTCCCGAACCGCACGTGCCCGCGGACCACACCGCCGCGGGCACGGACTCCGTGTGACCGTCGGCGGCGCCCCCAGAGCTGGGTGGCGCCGCCGGTCGTCGCGCTGATCAGGCGTCCGGGCGGGGGATGTCACCGCGCCAAGCGCCGGTCTCGTAGCCTTGGCCCTCGATGAACTGCTTGAAGCGCTGCAGGTCACCGTTCACCCGGTGCTTCAGGACGCCGAGTTTGTCGGCGACGTTCTCCACGAACCCTTCGGGATCGACATCCATCTGCGCGGTCACTCTGGTGTGGGTGTCGTCGAGCCGATGGAACGTGACGACGCCCGCATGGTTGGGCCCGCTGTCGGACTTCCAGGCGACTCGTTCGTCGGGATGCTGCTCGGTGATGGTCGCGTCGAACTCCCGCGTCGACGGGCCGACATGAATACGCCAGTGCGTGTGCCGGTCATCTAGCTGTCGGACAGCTTCCACACCCTCCATGAACTGCGGAAACGACTCGAACTGCGTCCACTGGTTGTAGGCGGTGCGAACCGGGACCTCGACGTCCACCGTGGCGGCCATGGTGCTCACTGTGTACTCCTTTCCTCGCCCGGCCGCGCGTAGGCATGTGGATCGGCGGCTGCCTCGCCCTTGCCCGGCCCGGCGCTGGTCTGCGGTCGTACTTCGTCCGGCGCGCCCCTCGGGCGTCGTGGTCGACACCTTCGGGGCGAGTCGGACAGTGGTCGCGTACCCGGGCAACGTGGGCACAAACAGCCGCCTACACCAGCAATACGCCCGCCGCGTAGGAGTCCAGCTCGCGCACCGGTTGCGTCGACGCCCACGGTTCGAATTTCGCTCGCGTCTGCGCGTAGGCCTGCCGCACCCGTGGCGAGGTGTTCTGCGCGGCCAGCTCCAGCGCGGTTCGGGCGGCCTCGCACGCGCGGTCGACATCGTGCGCGACCGTCAGCTGCGCGAGGCTGAGGCTCCACAGCGCACGGTCGCGACTGGCGTGGGCCGGGATGAGGCTCAGCACGTCCTCGATCGTGTCCGCCGCCACGCCCACCTCGCCGCCCTTCTCGAGGCACCGGGCGGTCATGGCGCCGGTCGTCCACGCACTCTGGTAATAGCAGTACGACTCGTCCGGTGTGGTCTGCTCGGTGAAGTCGCCGCTCACCCGGAAGAGTTGCAGCCACGCATCGGATTTCCGTCCGTCGGACGCGAATGCCTGTGCGGCGCAGAGCTTTCGGAAATCGTCGACGCGACCGTCCTGCACGGGGATGCGCAGCATGCCGTCCGCGATGCCCGCGGCGGTGCGGAACTGTCGCTGTTCCACCGCCAGTTGGGTGCGGTGGCAGAGAATCCCGGTCGCGATGTCGGCGTCACCGGATTCCTCCGCGTGCTGGTAGGCGATCCGGAACAGCTGGTAGGCCCGCTCCAGATCGCCTTGGTCCCACGCCGCCCATGCGCTGCTGGCGGCGGCCTCGCCGGTCAATGATTGCAGCGCGGGGCGCAACGCCGCGGGACACTCCCGTAGCAGAGCCGCGCAGGTCTGTGCTTGAGCTTCGATGATCGGTCGAGCGGCATCGGAGCCGAGCTGATCGTCCAACAGCTGCGCCGCGTGCAAGGTACTTCGCAGGTGGCCGATCGCGTCCGGCGTGACGGTCGGAGAACCACCTTTGCTCAGTGTTGCCGCGCCGACGACCGCGCCGGTCGTGGCAATGAAGTCTCGCCGGTTCACGTCCAAGTCTCCAATCAACACTCGGAAACGCTTTTGTGCCCCATGGTCCGCATCTTTGAGAACCCTGTCCAGCCGCGCCTGAAAGCCGACGCTCACCTGGCGGTGTAGCCGGCTTTCCCAAAAGCTGACCGTTCGCTGACCACAACGCAGCAGCTCAGCGAGCTCGCTCTGGGTCAGCCTGCACGCGTCCCGGAGCGCCTTCACCTCCGCGCCGGTCCACATCGTCACCACATCTGCCACGGTGCCCCCTTGCACTGTCAGACGGTCATTGCTGTCGATTGCTGAAGGCTGCATATTCGTTACCTTCCAGGAGGGATTGTGACCCGGCATGATCGGATGTGTACCCGGAACCGGGAAACCTTGTCGCACAACCGAACCCCTATGCGACGGGACATCCGAATCGTGCACGAAGCATGGTGACGGCTGGCGTACCCCCGCGCCCCGGTTCCGGGTCACCCCATGGCGATGAGGGCCGAAATCCATTTCCAGCGACCACAGGCGGCCTCATGAACTACGACCATCGAGCCATGGCCGAGATCGCTGTTCTCGCCGACCTGATCGCGGCGATCGACACCGCCCTGGCCGATGCCGCTTGCCGCGACCGATATCCGGGCACCCGGCGCGCACATGTCTTCGCGGTCGTGCTGTACGAGCTGATCGCCAGCGCACGCACGGTGGTCGGCCCCGACGCCGGACGCGTGTACGCCGCGCCGATCCTGGATTCGCTCATAGACGACGCACCCGCCGCCGACGAACTCTCCATCCTGGACCTCTTGGTGCCGGTACTCGTCGCCTGTCACATCGCGAACGAGCCCTGACTGTCTCGCATGCCCTGCTCATCCGCGATGTGCGAGGACCTTGTGCCGGTGATGTGATTCGCTCTCTCCTCAGAGCCGTCGCATGGAGAAGTGCAGCGAGACATGCGTCAGTCGGGCTCATGGTCCCCGGTAAGTGACGAGTGCACGAAGCAATCGAGCCAAGGAGGACTACGGAATGAAGACGATCGAGATATTCGAGATGCCCACGCGCGGCGACCTGCAAAACCCGTCCGAGGCGCTGAACGATTACTTGTCGGCCGCGGGCGCAGGCCGGGACGACGCGACCCCCGACATCTTCCAATTCGCCTGCATGATGGCTGCCACCCAGGCGGAAGAGGGCGCGAGCGACGACGAGCAATGCCTGAGCATCTTCCAGAACGCCCTGCCGGGCTGGACCAGCCGCTTCGGCTTGAACCTGAAAATCCACGGCTACGGCGTCTTCTATCCGACATACGGTCCCTACGGTGCCGATCGTGGAGACGCGTCGTCGATCTGTTGGGCAGCAACGGGATTCAGCGACAGGCCCCGCGCCTACGAGGCCATCGCCCTATCGCCCGATGCGCCGACGCCCCCCGACTCGCTTGTCGATCAATACAGCGATTGGTCTCAGAATGCTGCCGCTGCGGCGGACGAGGAGACCAACGACTCGGCGCGTTTCTCCGCATTCGTCGACGCGATGAACGAGTCGTTGAGCGCATCCGGTCACGCGTCTGCTGGAACCTCATATGGCTACTTCAACAGCGGGGGTAGTGAGATATACACCCCCGAGCTGCGGGAATCCGGAATGCTCTGGAACGTAGCGCCATTCGGATCCTGGGGCGACCATCGGTATCAGTGCATCACCGTCCTGCCACGATGAGCACCTTCCGGCCCGACGTTTGATCATGCCGACGTCGCGTGAGTTGCTCTGGGGGCAAACGCGCATTCGCCTCCAGAGCACTGACAGATCCGTAGCGGCGTCCGCGCGATAGCAGTTCGCACGTCGGACCGTCGCGGTCCCGATTCCGTTGCATGACTGCGCAGGGCCGGCCGTCGCGCGGCGCCGGATTCGTCGGCGCACTATCCGAGGCGGCGGCCGTCGGAATCGACCGCCGAATTCACCGGCAGCAGTTGGGGTCCAGCACCACACACAGTGCGGCCAGGGCGTCGCGGCGGGCGCGGTGGAAGGTGTTCATGCCGCGGCGTTCGGACTCGACCAAGCCCGCCTTGCGGAGCTGGCCCAGGTGATGGCTGACCGTCGATTCCGACAACCCGACCGCCGCCGCGAGATCGCCGCCGTTCTCCTGCCCATCTTCGCTGGTCAGCAGTAGCGACAGCAGCCGGACGCGCACCGGATCGGCGATCGCCTTCAAGCGCAGCGCCACTTCCAGCGCGGCGTTCTCGTCCACCGGCCCGGCCGCGACCGGCGCGCAGCAGACCGGAGCGGACATGTCGATCACAGGCAACGTCTTGGGCATGCGATCAACACTACCCGCGGCATTGACATATGTCGAAAAGGCGACCAGACTCGACAGCGTCAGTTCTTCGACATATGTCTCACAAGTGGAGGTTGTTTCTCATGTCCCGCATCCAGCTAGCTCTCAACGTCGACGACATCGAGCAGGCCGTGCAGTTCTACTCGACCTTGTTCCATGCCGAACCCGCCAAGCGCAAGCCCGGCTACGCGAACTTCGCCATCGCCGAGCCACCCCTGAAACTGGTGTTGATCGAGAACCCCGGCCAGGGCGGCAGCGTCAACCACCTGGGCGTCGAGGTCGAAACCTCGGACCAGGTCCATGCCGAAATCTCCCGCCTCTCGGAAGCGGGCCTGTTCACCGAGGAACAGATCGCCACCACCTGTTGCTTCGCCACCCAGGACAAGGTCTGGGTCACCGCACCGGACAAGGAGCGCTGGGAGGTCTACACCGTCCTCGCGGACAGTGAGACGTTCGGCACGGCGCCTGAACTCGGTGCCGCACCCGAACTCGGCGATGCCGAAGCGGTCCAGGCGTGCTGTGGCACCGCCGAGGATGCCACGGCCGAAGGGTCGTGCTGCAGCGCCACCGCGAAGAAGGAAGCCATCGCCTCCGGTGCCGGCTGCTGCAGCTGAACTGCGTTCTTCGAACATCCGCGCAGCGAAGGCTTGGGCGGGTGCGGTCCGTCGCTCTCGCAATCTGTGGCCTTCGGCAGCGGGTGCTCGCTGATCGGTCAGCTGGATTTCGCCGACGATCAGGGCGGGGCCCTGGAAGGAAGCGTGCCGTGGGCGGGGGATTGATGCCGAACCGCTCGATCTGCGCACATTTCGAGTGGTCGCCGCGCTGGACTCCAGTTCGGTAGCAGCGGTCGCCGACCCGCCGGTTCGCCGGGGCAAGTTGTTCACCAGGTGTTCGCTTGCCCACTGATTCGATGGACATCAATATCGATGCATGTCTATATCCGAGCTGCCGCTGACGGACGTGACCTCGCCGTCGTGCGAGGTCACGCCCGTCGTTCGGGAACCGCTGACCGCTGCGGCCGCCACAGAGCTGGCGGGCGTGTTCAAAGCACTGGCGGATCCGGTGCGGTTACGGCTGCTGTCCGTCGTCGCCAGCCGCGCCGGGCAGGAAGTTTGCGTCTGCGATCTGTCGGCGGGGTTCGACGTGAGCCAGCCGACCATCTCGCACCACCTGAAAGTCCTGCGCGAAGCCGGATTGCTCAGCAGTGACCGGCGCGGATCATGGGTCTATTACCGCGTCGAACCCGTCGCTCTCCGGCAGCTGTCGCGGGTGCTCGACATCCCGGTCGCCCGATGAACGATCTCGCGCGGCGGCTGATCGCCGAATTCACCGGCACCGCGTTGCTGGTCGCCGTGGTGGTCGGCTCCGGCATCGCCGCCCAGCAGCTCTCGCCGCACGATGTCGGCCTGCAATTGCTGGAGAACTCGACCGCGACCGTCTTCGGGCTGGCCGTGCTGATCCTCGTCTTCGGGCCGGTCTCCGGCGCGCACTTCAACCCCGTCGTCTCCGCGGCCGACTGGCTGCTCGGCCGCCGCCGCGGCACCGGCCTCACCGGCCGCGATCTCGGCGGCTACCTCCTCGCCCAGGTCGGCGGGGGAATCGTGGGAGCGATCTTGGCCAACATCATGTTCGACCAGGCCGCGCTGCAGATCTCCACCCATCACCGCGTCACCAGCGGTCACCTCATCGGCGAGATCGTCGCCACTGCGGGACTGATCGCGGTCGTCTTCGCTCTCGCCCGCAGCGGCCGCGCAGCGTTGTCGGCAGCCGCTGTCGGCGCGTACATCGGCGCGGCCTACTGGTTCACCAGCTCCACGTCTTTCGCCAATCCCGCCGTCACCGTCGGCCGCATATTCTCCGACACTTTCGCCGGAATCGCCCCGGCCTCGATCCCCGGATTCATCGCGGCCCAGATCGTGGGCGCCCTGATCGGGCTGGTGCTGGTCGGCGTCCTGTATCCGGCCGCAGCAGCGGCTGCCGACAACGTCGTCGTCCCGCACAGCACCGACTCCGACCACTCGATTGCCGATTCCCGCTGAACCGCCCGGAGACTCTGATGACAGACAGCCCGCTCGCACCCATCGAGCACCTGCGCAATACCCTCACGATCGATCAGCAAGTCGCTTTGAAGACCGCCGCCACCCGGTTGCAGTCCGAGTTCGCCGACACCTTCGGCGTCGAAACCATCGAACGCTTCCTCTACTCCAGCTACGACCAATTCGCCTCCCGCGCAACTGTTCTCACCTTCCTGCCGTTGCTGGCGGAGCGGTTCGCCCGTCAGCGTCTCCAGGCACTGGCGAAGGTCGAGGGCAAGGCGCTGACCGGCAAGCCGACCGTACTGTTCCTGTGCACCCACAACGCCGGACGCTCCCAAATGGCGCTCGGCTTCTTCAACCACCTCGCCGGCGACGCGGCGATCGCGTGGTCCGGCGGCTCGGAACCCGGCGAGGAGATCAACCCCGTCGCCATCGAGGCGATGGCGGAGATCGGTATCGACATCGCCCGCGAATACCCCAAACCCTGGACCGAGGAAATCCTGCGGGCCGCCGACGTCATCGTCACCATGGGCTGCGGCGACGCCTGCCCCATCTACCCCGGCCGCCGCTACGAGAACTGGGAGCTGCCCGACCCGGCCAACCAGCCGCTCGATGTCGTCCGCTCGATCCGCGACCAGATCGAAGCCCTCGTCCGCACCTTGCTCACCGAACTCGAGACGCCCGCCCCCTGAAAGGCCGCCCACTACCAATGGATTCCAAACCCAGCGTCCTATTCGTCTGTGTCCACAATGCAGGCCGCTCCCAGATGGCCGCAGCCTTCCTCACCCACCTTTCCGACGACCGCGTCGAGGTCCGTTCGGCCGGCTCCGCCCCAGCCGATCAGATCAATCCGGTCGCGGTCGAGGCGATGCGGGAGATCGGCATCGATATGTCCGCGGAAGTTCCCAAGGTGCTCACCACCGAGGCAGTGCAAGCATCCGATGTGGTGATCACGATGGGATGCGGGGACGCCTGCCCCTACTTCCCCGGAAAGCAGTATCTGGACTGGAAACTCGATGACCCAGCGGGTCAGGGCATCGAAGCGGTCCGCCCGATCCGCGACGAGATCGGACAACGCATCCGCGGCTTGCTTGCCGACCTCGGCATCCAGTCCGGCTTCTGATCGCCGTCCGCGCGAGTCAGGTATTCCCGCCGAATCTGCGGCTCGCCACCCGGCGCGCCGGATAGATTCAGCCCACCGACGAACCTGACTAGGAGCCAAGAGTGCCTATCGAGCACGAAGCCAAGATCCTCGGAATCGACCCCGACACCATCGAACAGCACATCCTGGACAAGGGCGGCCGAAAGCTCGGCGAGCGGTTCATGCGCCGCTACGTGTACGACGTCACGCCAGGCGATGAATCGAAGTGGATCAGACTGCGGGACAACGGAGACGGCACCACCCTCGCGGTCAAGCAGATCACCAGCGAGGCCATCGACGGCACCCACGAAGTCGAGGTGAGCGTCGACGACTTCACTGCCGCCAACGCCCTGCTCGAGATGCTGGGCTTCACCGCGAAGTCCTACCAGGAAACGAAGCGGATCAGCTTCGTGCTCGATGGCGCACAGCTCGAGATCGACACTTGGCCGCAGATCCCGCCGTACCTGGAGATCGAGGCCACGAGCAAGGACGAAGTGATCCGGATTGCCGAACTGCTCGGCTACACCGAGGCCGAGCTCACCGGCGAAAACACGATCAAGATCTACGCCAGTCACGGTATCGACCTCAACACCGTCCGCGAACTACGTTTCTGAGCTGACAGCTCACTCGGATTCCTCCCGCAGCCTGTATCCAAGTCGTTGGCGCGCAACGTATTACCGTCAGACGGCCCGGTCGGGTTGGCAATGCCCTCGGTACCGAGAGACGTGCTGTCTCGGTACCGAGGGCCACTGCGGTCTGAGGTAGAACCCGGCTGGTCGCCGGGCATTCCACTACTTCTGCGGTTCGGCCGGCTTGCTCGGCATGGGCGAGTTGACCGTGCTGAAGTACTGGATGGCCGCGCCGATGGCGACCGGGGCGGTGACCAGGATCTGGCCGGCGACCGTGCCCAGTGCGCCGACCGCGACGATGCCGCCGAGGCAGCCGACTGCGGCGGCCGGGATGAACGGGCCGAACATGCCGACGATGGTGGCGGCGGCGACGGTGGCTCCGGCGATGCCGCCGAGGATGCAGCCGACCGACGCGCCGCCGATGCCGCCGACCAGGGTGCCGATGGAGGCGCCCATGGCGATGGTGCTGGTCATGCGGGACCAAGCGGCCTGCTCGCGGTCGTATTCGGTCTTCCAGGGGGCCTTGTCCTCGAAGGGGAGGGCGACCGGCTTGTAGGTGGCGTGCGCCATGTCGAACTGGGGTGTCAACGTGGCGGTGCGGTCGGAAATCTCGGCGGTGATGGGGAATTCGAAGTCGTCGATGCGGAAGGTCAGGGGTGCTCCCGCGATGACGGTGCCGTCGGCTGCCTTGATCTTCAGCATTTGGTCCTCGACCACCAGCGAACCGGCGTCGGTGGTGATGACGCTGGAGGTTTCGGTGGCGTAGGCGGTGAAGCCGACGGCTTCGCCCTTGGCGGAATCGGCCTCGCCGGGCTCAGCCTCCGTGGACGCGCCTTCGCCGGACGCAACCTCGACGGACGTGGCGTCGACGGGAGCGGCGGAGCTCGTCCCCGCGGCAATGCTCACCGCGGCGGTGGTGAACGCGGCGGCCAGGGCTAGTTTCGTGATCTGCATGAGGAGTCCTTGGGTTTCGAGGCATGGCTGTACGACGGCCATACCTATGACGTTTGGTAAGTCGTGGAGGTAACGGGCCTTCGCCCGGTGGGTTTGCGAACTACGAGGTGGCGCGCACCCGTCCGACGAGGCCGAGCAGGATGTCGACGGCGAGGAAGGCAACCAGGCTCAACCCGACCAGCGGGACGAACCAGCCGACCACCAGCGCGGCGGCCGCCAAGGGAACGACCAGCCACGGCGAGCTCTGACGCAACGCGCCTCGCCGCGGAGCCCGGCCCATGGCGAGCCGCCCCGCGTCGCGCGTCGGTCGCCTGCGCCACCACAGGAGATAGCCGCGCACGATCACGGTGATCAGGCCGATCATCGCCGCGAGCAGCAAAAGCTGGTTGAGCAGCCCGAACATCAGACCCATATGGAACTGGATGCCCCAATTGGTGAGCTTGGCCATCAGCGGCCAGTCGGCGTAGGCGAGGCGATCGGTGACCGTGCCGGTAGCGCCGTCCACCGCGACGGCGTCGACGGTGTAGGTGCCGGGCATCCGGCGTTCCTTCACCGCGAAAGCCTTCCCAGGTGCGGCCGGAATCGCGATCTCGGCAGCTCGGGTGATGCCCTCGGCGCGGGCGGTCGTATATACCTGATCCAGCTGGGCGATCCGGTCGGCCGGGTCGGTGGGCGGGTGCTCGGCATGGCCGCCACTGTGATGATCGGAACTCGAATCATGCTCGAGCGCGGTGCTTCCGGGCAGTGCAGTGCTGACCGCCGGGGTGGTCCAGCTCAATTGCTGACGCAGCTCGGTGATGTTCTCGCCCGCGTACGTCGACCAGGTCATGCCGGTCGCCGACAGCAGCAGAGCCAGGAGCAGCACCCACATGCCCACTGCGCCATGCCAATTCAGCGTGCCCCCGCGTGCGCGTTGCGACCGGTCGGCCGCGAACAGCCAACCCCAGCCGTTGCGGGCACGTCGGCTCCGCACGCGACGCACCCACACGACCAGACCGGCCAGCCCCACGATCCACAGCCAGGACGCGGCGAGCTCGCTGTAGATCCGGCCGGGCTCGCCCAGATGCAGGTCCCGGTGCAGTTTGTCGATCCAGGTGCGCATCGGCAGCGCACCCGAGCTGCCGTAGACGACGGAATCGCCGACCGGCAGTGCGGTGTAAGGGTTGACGAACACCGCCCGCCGCTCGGACTCGCCCAGCGAGGGATCGCTGAACAACACCCTGGTGGTGTCCTCGGCGCCGGCGGCCGGAGCGACCGCGACCACCTGCAGATCTGGCTGGATAGCGAGCTGCGTCGTGACGGCAGCGCTGACCTGTTCCGAGAGCGGCTTCGGTGTTCCGGTCTGCGTAACCGTCAACAGGTCGCGCGACGTGATCGACTCGAGCGTCGGCGAGATCGCGTAGAGCGCGCCGGTGATCGCCGCGACCAGGATGAACGGTCCGACGAACACACCTGCGTAGAAGTGCAGCCGCATGGCAAGCCCCGATATGCCGCGGCGCGTGGACTGGCGGGCGGCGGGTGTATCCGATGCCTCAGGTAAGTCGTCGGACGTGGTTATTTCAGTTGTACTCACGGTCGTTTCGTTTCTTATGTCGGGAACCCGGGCGGGAAGCAGGGCAGTTGTCCTGGGTGGCCGATGCGCACGTAGCGCTCCTGGCGATGGCGGACAGCGCGTACCTCGCACACGGCCGACGTTCGCTCGCGGAACTACATTCGGCGACCGACATCTGGACGAGGTGCACGGCGGCGGGTGCGCTCACCTTGCGGAGGCGCGATATCGCCGGGGTACGCGGAAATTGCCGTGCAAACCCGCGCGACTGCGTCGCCCGCACGCTCAGGCGTGCGCACAGGGTGCGGATGACGTTGTGCTGCACGGTGAAAGACCGTGGGCAAGAGCAACACTGACCCACGGCGCTTTTCGCACCGGGTGTGGGGAAAGATCAGACAGCGACCGGAAGCGGCGGACCGCGCGTGCGCAGCGCTTCCGCGGCGAACACCCGCAGGATGACGCGGTCGCGATGGTCCGTATGCAGCGGCGCTCGATCCGCGACGACGGGCGGAATGTGGCGTACCGGTAGCACGCGGGAGAGCACCGCGGTACCGATCCGGTACGCGGCTTCCGCGCCACGGATCACGATGGAGGCCGCGAGGGCCGCGAACAGGTGTGTGGTGAGCATGGTGGGTGTCAGCTGGGCATCACCGTGATGCACATGTCCCGAGCTGATGCCCATGGTGAAGTGACCGAGTAGCTGCCCGGCCACGAGCGCCGCGACCAGCCCGGCCGAGGACTCGCGCAGCGGGGCCAGACCGGCGACCAAGGCGCCGACCACGGCGGACGCGGCGGCGAGCAGCGCCAGCGTGGTGCTGTCGGGCGGCATTCCGCCGGACGCCCACCCGTGTGCGGCAACGGAAATGGCACCGGAGATCGCACCAGCCGAACCACCGCGCACGCGCGCGACGGCGCCGCGTCGTCCCGCGGCAGGCCGGTCGGTCTCAATCACTCGCTGATGATAGCCGACGGCCTGCAACGCAATTCTCGATGAAGGACCGTCCGGTCACAGACGGCGATCCGGCTACCGGTCGAAGAACGGCGTCGGCGGCCCAGCAGGCTCAATCGGACTTATCGGCAGGCGCGGCGACGAGGACGCCGCGCCTGCCGGTCCGGAACGCGAACCGATCAGCCCGCGTCGACCTCCATCTCGATCAGCGGCTTGCGCAGCAGCTTGCCGGTCGCGTTGCGGGGCAGTTCGTCGAGGAAGATCACCTCACGCGGGACCTTGTAGCGGGCCAGGTTCGCCCGGACGTAGTCCTTGATCTCCTGCGGGTCGCGCTTGGAGTCGGGGCCGGGCACGACGACGGCCCGCAGCCGCTTGCCGAACTCGCGGTCGTCCACGCCGACCACCGCGGCTTCGAAGATGTCGTCGCGGCCCGCGATGAGGTTCTCCACTTCGAGCGGAAAGACGTTCTCGCCGCCGGAGACGATCATGTCGTCGTCGCGGCCGTCGATGTAGAGCAGGCCGTCGGCGTCGAAATGCCCGACGTCACCGCTGGACATCATGCCGTCGACCATCTCCTTGGTGCGGCCGTCGGTGTAGCCGGTGAAGGCGAAGCCGTTGTCCACGAAGATGGTTCCGGTGACGTTCGGCTGGGTGATCGGCTTGCGGTTCTCGTCCAGCAGCACGATCCGGATGCCGACCGGGGGTTTGCCCGCGGTGGTCGGCGCCTTGCGCAGGTCCTCGGGAGTCGCGACGGTCATGACGGCGCATTCGGTAGAGCCGTAGAGGTTGTAGAGGCTGTCGTTGAAGTGGTCCAGCGTGCGGGTCACCACGTCCGGCGGGATGGCCGAGCCCGCCGCGAAGATCACCTTGATGCTGCTCACGTCGTACTCGGCCAGCACTTCCTCGTCCAGATCAAGGATGCGCTGCAGCATGGTGGGCACCACCACCAGCGAATCCGCCTTGAATCGGGCGATATTGGCCAGGGTCTGCTCGGGGTTGAACCGGCGCTGCTGGAAGATCACCCGGTTGCCCAGGGCGAGACCGAGGGTGAACTGGGAGAGTCCGGTGCCGTGGAAGATCGGCGCCGCCATGATCATGGTGCCGTTGTTCGGCAGCGGCACCCGGTCGACGAACTGGGCGGAGATGAACGGGCTCACCCGGTCGCGGGGCGCGCCTTTCGGCGTTCCGGTGGTGCCGCTGGTCAGGATCACCATGCCGCCCGGCTTGGCGGGCGGGGGCAGCGGCGCGGTGGAGCGGCCCGTGCTGAGCGTCTCGATGGTCGGAATCGACGGATCGACGTTGTCGGCCTCGTCGACCCAGGTGAGGACGCGCGGGATGGCGGCGGGGATGGCGCTCATCAGGTCGACGAATTCGCTGTCGTGCAGCACCGCTTTCACGTGCTCGCGCTCGGCCACGTCCGCGAACTGCGGTTTGGCGAAACCGGTGTTCATCAGCACCGCGCGCACGCCTAGTTTGCCGGTGGCCAGCAGGCTCAGCACCATGCCGCGGTGATCGCGGGCGAGAATCGCCACCACGTCACCGGGATTGATGCCTCGGGCCTGCAATCCTCGGGCCACGGCGTTGGACTGCTCGTTGAGTTCGCCGAAGGTCAGCTCGCCGCGCTCATCGACGATGGCTCCGGCGTGTGGCCTGGTCTGCGCGGCGTGCATGACGACCCCGGCGAACGGCCCGAATTTCAGCACGTTGCGTGCCGAGCGCGCCGCGTGGTCCGGGCGCAGCGGATTGAACAATCGCCGCTTGACCATCACGTTCACGCCGAGGGCCAGATCACCCGCCTTGCGGGCAGTGTCGGCCAGCGGGGGCAGGGAGAGAGACATCGACAACCTTCCGGCGGCGCACCCGGCGGTCCTCCGAGTGGTGTGGGCCGCAATTTAGAGGGCTAGTGCTGCCGCTAACAGTAGCAAGCTTCTGTGACCGACAGTGTCATTCATCTCACAGATTCCTACCCGCGGGTAGGTGCCTCTCCCTGCCCCTGTCGATCAGGCCTTGACCTCGTAGTCCACCAGCACGCGGCGCAGCAGCTTGCCGGTCGCGTTGCGCGGCAGGTCGTCGAGGAAGACCACCTCACGCGGCACCTTGTAGCGCGCCAGGTTGTTCTTGACGTACGCCTTGATCTCCTCGGGGTCCGGCGTCTGGCCTGCCTCGGGAACGACGAAGGCGCGCAGCCGCTTTCCGAACTCCACGTCGTCCACGCCGACGACGGCCACGTCGAAGACGTCGGGCCGCTCCAGCAGCAGGTTCTCCACCTCCTGCGGGAAAACGTTCTCGCCGCCGGAGACGATCATGTCGTCGTCGCGGCCGTCCACCATGAGCAGGCCGTTCTCGTCGAAGTGGCCGACGTCGCCGCTGGACATGTAGCCATCGATGATCTGCTTGTTCCTGCCGTCGGTGTAGCCCTCGAAGGGCGCGCCGCTGCGGACGAAGATGCGCGCGGAGGTGTTGATCGCGGTGACCCGCTGGTCGTTCTCGTCGTAGAGCCGGACCTCACAGGTGATCGGCGCGCGTCCGACGGTGCCGGGCGCGAGGGCGAGATCCTCCGGGTTGGCCACGGTCGCGACCGCGCATTCGGTCGAGCCGTACAGGTTGTAGAGCACCGGGCCGAACACCTCGGTGGCCTTGATCGTGAGCTCAGGGGACAGCGCCGAACCGGCCAGCACGATTGCCTTCAGTGAGGACGTGTCGTACTTCGCCCGGATCTCCGGATCGAGTTCCACCATCCGGTGCAGCATGGTGGGCACCGCCACCAGCATGTCGGCCTGGTGGTCGGCGATCAGCTTCAGCGTCGCCTCGGCGTCGAAGCGGCGGCGCACCACGGTCTTGTTGGACAGGGCCGTGCCGACCAGCCAGGCGGCCAGTCCGGTGCTGTGGAAGATCGGCGACACGATCACCTGGGTGCCGCGTTGCGGGAAGGGGATGCGGTCCACCAACTGCGCCGTGGACAGCGGGGTGACCTTGGTACGCGGCGCGCCCTTGGGCAAGCCGGTGGTGCCGCTGGTCAGGATGATGAAGCCGCCCGGCTTGCTCGGCATGGGCAGCGGTTCGGTCGAATTGGCCGCGACCAGGTCATCGAGCGTCTGCGCGCCCGGGGGCAGCGGGGTGCCCTCGTCGACCCAGGTGAGGTAGCGCGGCAGGTCGGAGGGCAGCGCGTCGAGCAGGCCGAGGAACTCACTGTCGTGCAGCACCGCCTTGACATTTTCGCGCGCGCATACCTCGGCGAATTGCGGTTTGGCGAACCCGGTGTTCATCAGCGCTATCCGGACGCCGAGCTTGCCCGCCGCCGCCATGGACAGGATCAGGCCGCGATGGTCGCGCGCCAGGATGCCGATCACCATGCCCTCGGTGATGCCAGCCGCCTGCAGGCCGCGTGCGATCGCCGTG
Organism: Nocardia amamiensis; assembly: GCF_015477605.1. Taxonomy (GTDB): domain Bacteria; phylum Actinomycetota; class Actinomycetes; order Mycobacteriales; family Mycobacteriaceae; genus Nocardia; species Nocardia amamiensis_A. The sequence continues at coordinate 256,965 of NZ_JADLQX010000003.1, read as the reverse complement.
GACTGTTCGTCCAGCTCGCGGTAGGTCAGCGTGCCTGCGTCGTCGGCGATACCCGGCGCATCCGGCGCCACCCGCGCGGAATGCCGGATCAGCGTTGCCTGCGGGCCGAGGATCTTCGACTCCTTCATCGTCCGCAGCGTCTCCAGCGGCTTCCGAGGGTCGCTGACGCCCCGGTGCCGCAGCACCCCTAGCGCCTTCACAACCTCCAGCGTGTGCGCCACTTTCATGTCGAAAAAACCTCCACAAAACCCTCGCGTCGGTACTCGACCTAGCGAACCAGTACGGCGTGTTGTCCGCCACCGTAGCAGTGCGGAGTGTGACAGGTCACAACGAAATCAGACAAATCAGTCTCAGAGCGGTCACGGCAGAGAGGGCAGGCGGATCACGGACCGGATTCTGTCCTTTTTGTCCTGTGCCACCAGGCGGACGGGCTACCCTCGCAACGGCTCGAGACCGCTCGAAGGGAGACGCGGCCAATGTCCGATCCGAAGGACCGTGAACCGTTCATCGAAGTTCCCGGCGATCTGCCCGGTATCCGGGGTCTGTTCGCCTTCAAACCCGAAACCGGCGCTGCGCTGAGCGAATTCGCGCAGACCTTGCTGCGCGGGTCTTCGCCGCTCAGCCCGGGGGAGCGCGAGACCATCGCCGCGTTCGTGTCGTCGCGCAACAAGACCTACTTCTGCACCCAGTCGCATGCGGCCACCGCGGCGGTGCTGGTCGAGGGCGGTCGCGACGCGATCGACACCGTCATCGACGACGTGGAGTCCGCGTCCATCGATCCGAAACTGCGCGCGCTGCTCCGGATCGCGGACAAGGTGCGCCAGTCCGGCCTCGATGTCACCCAGGAGGATGTCGAGAACGCTCGCGCGGCGGGCGCCAAAGACGAGGACATCCATGACGCGGTCCTGGTCGCCGCGGCGTTCTGCATGTTCAACCGCTACGTGGACGGCCTCGCCACGATCGCGCCACGGGAGCGCGCCACCTACGAGCAGATCGGCCGGCTGCTGGCCACCGCCGGGTACGTCGCCGCCGGAGCGGCGCAAGCTCCGGGCGCTGCCGAGGGCGACCAGTAGGCAGTCCGGCGGGCGGCCGGTGCAGCGACTCGGTCGCCCCCGAGCCCGCCGCGGACCGGGAAGGCCGGCCTCAGGGCAGCCCCCAGGCGAATCCCGCTGCGATCACAATGCAGCTGACGACGGCGATGAGAACGATGCTCCACATGGGTGCGAAGGCTACGGAGCATACGGCTCCAGGTCCATAGCCGAGACAACACTTCGTAGCCCGCAACAGCAATCCGGTGCGAGTTGAAAACCCGCATCGGATTGCTTTGTGGGACTGTCTAATTCACATCACTTCAGCTCGGCGCTGGTCTTGCCGAGGACACGCCGCGCCACGATGAGCTGCTGGATCTGCTGGGTGCCTTCGAAGATGTCCAAGATCTTGCGGCCGGTTCCGGCTGACTTGGTGAAATAGCACCAAAACCACTCCTGAGCTGCCCGTAAGCGTCTCGGGGGTTCTCGCGTGTTCTGGCCCGTTTTTGGCGTCCCACGGCCTGTAAACGGCCTGAAGCGACCAGGCATGGCCCTGTTGGGTGGTGGGTTGCACCCAGAGGTGGGCTGGCTGCGCCTGCCCCTTATCGGCCTGCCATTCGCGCGTAGAGGCTCCGGGGTCAAGAGTGAGCGAAGCTCATCACGCCAGTGACGCCGTAGGCGCTCTTGACGCTGGAGGGGCGCGGGAACACAATGCAGGCCACTACACAGCAGGGCCAAGCGGCCGAAGGGCGCTCAGCTTCTTGATATCGGACTTACCGCAGCACGAAGTTTTCAATGGCATACGCCACGGTCATCCCGATGGTCGGGACGAGGATGGCTGCCAAGACTCCCGCGAGTGGGCCGGTGGAGTCGAGTTGTTTGAGTCGGACCCGTTGATAGGCCCAGAAGCCTTCGAGTCGGGCTTGGTTCAGCTGCTCAATGCGCTGAACTTCGCGATGGATGGCAATCTCAAGTACCTGGCGGTCTTCTCGCCCTAGGAGATGAGACTTGTCGAGGATCTCGACCAGAGTCTTTAAGGTTTCGTATGGGGTTCCTTGAGCGGTTCGTAGAGCAATTCCCCCAGCGATGATTGCTGCGATGATGACTCCACCCCAACCAAGTATCGGCTGCCACCACGGTGTCACGAGGGGATCATCGCATCGATCCCATCTGTTGTCTTAGGCCGATGGCGATGAGTTTCCGAGCTAGACAACAGCTTTCCTCGGCTGGTCGGCGGTACACGGGGAAAGGGGCCGAAGCCCCCTCCGGGATCAGTACGGGTACCGGGCCGCGGTCTCGATGTTGCGGCGGATCTGGGCGTCGCACTGGTGGCAGCGCCACCGGATCTCCTGCTGCTCGCCGTGGGTGGGGAACTCGTAGAAGAACGGGACGCCGGCGGGGTTGTTGCATCCGCGAAGCTGGCAGGTGGTGGGCTCGGTGACGTTCATTTCGGTTCCTCTCCGGTTGGGGTGGTCTGGCTGAGGGCGTCTCGATCACGACTCCGGCGGGTGTCAAGAGTGGCGACAGCCATCACGCAGTGACGCCGCCGTAGGCGCTCTTGATGCCCGCTGGTGGCGTGATAGCCCTCGGATCAGTCAGACCGCCACGGCCGGAGAGGAACTGGTGACCACCGAGCGTTGTCGGCTGGATGCGGTGACCTGCACGTGTATCCGGGGACCTCGGCGGGACCACAGCCGGTGGACCGGACAGAGTGCCTGGCGGATTCGTGCTCGACTGCGGGAGGTAGGTCGGGTACGGCTCTCGTCGTGCCCAGCACTGCTTCGGTTGATGCAGAAGTGGCCAGACAGGAACTCTGTGCGCCCCGGCGGCCGAGTGTCGCCGACGCGCTCGACGCGCCGCGGGCGACGCTCCATCAGCCGCGTTGCGCGTCGCAGCGCGGCGGCGGCGCGAAGCGCCGCCGGGGCGCTCTTGATCCTGTATGGCGAAATTCGGCAAGAACTCGCACAAGCTCGCACAACGCGCGGCTCGGTCGGTCAGGTACGCCGCTCGGGCCTGAAAGCCGGTCGGATCGCGGTCCGCGGTGGGTGACGTCCTGGCCGATTGGTCGAGTGCCGGAACCTGTTGCGGTTCAACGATTCCTGTCAGCGCGATCACGTAGGGTGGATGCACCTCCAGCCGAGGGGCGGTGGACTTGGTCCACACACCGCGCCCAGGAAGGAGGTGGTGGGGATGGCGAAACATCGCCGGAGAAAGAGGAAGACCCCGGTCGATTACGGCATCGTGTTTGCACTTGCTGCCGTGATCGCCGGGGCTCTCGTCCTGGTCCGCCGAGTGCGGGCTAGCTAACCCACCTGGTGGGGCGTCGGGCCAACGGCGTCCCACCTCTCGGCATCACTGAGGTGACGGACTCGATGTTACTTGACATAGGACCGAGCTGGATAGCGCCTGTCAGTCGATCGGGTCGCTAGTGCCGCGTCCAGGAAGGTTGATGCGGTAATCGCCGGAGTGGCGGATTGATCGTGGGCTGGGAACCGATCAGTTCTCGACAGGCAGTTCCGGATCTGCGTAGTCCAGCTCCTGAGTGACGTTGCACGGACGACGATCCGCCGACCGCCTTGTACTGCCGGTGCAAGGCGCCGACTGGCAGCTGGTAGGAAACCCCATCCAGCGCCAGGTCATGCCGTGCGGCCATCGGCGACTGCGTCTCGCAACGCCCAACCCGATACCCGCTGCGACTTCGCCAGGTAGTCGGCCCGGTTCGCCGCGGCGTTCCCCGGCGGCCTTCGAGGTCAGGGATTGCGGTACCGAAATCCGAGGCCAGTGTCGACTCGGCCCGCGTTTGAGAGTTGATCGGCGCCAGACCCGTCCTCAAGTGCACAGTACGTGATACTTCGAGCATTTACTAGAATAGTATTGACTAGATGATTCAGAGCTGCAATGCTCGATTCATGCGAAGGGCAGACGGTGATCTCACCGTGGAGGAGCTGGCTGCGCGAGCCGGTGTGCCGACCAGCACTGTGCGGATGTATCAGACGAAGGGGTTGCTGCATGCGCCTCGTCGGGTCGGCCGCACCGCACGCTACGACAGCTCCCACCTGCAGCGCCTCGAGTTGGTGCAGCGACTACAGGATCGTGGCTTCTCACTCGCCTCGATCACTGAACTGCTGACCGCCCGCGCACAGGGTGCGTCAGTTGCCGATCTGCTCGCGCTGCCCGGCGGCCCCGAGGATTGGGTACCGTTCGGCCTGCGCGAAATCCGACTGATGATCAAGTCGAAGGACCTGCGGCCGAGCTTGCTGCGCAAGGCAACTCAGCTCGGGCTGATCCGTTGGCGGCGCGGCCGCCCGCAGGCGCGACGCTGGGCGCTGACAAGCGGACTCCGGGTCGCTGAACTGGAAATACCAGCGAGTGAGGTGCTCGACCAAGTCGTCCGGTTGCGTGACCACACCGATCAGATCGCGGCCGACTTCGCCGACACCTTCGAACGCACGCTGTGGCCACGCGTCCTGGCCGACGGCACCGAAACCGATCAGCTCGACCGGGTCAGAGCGCTGCTGGAGGAGCTGACCAGCCTGGCGGAAGGAGTGGTGGTCAGCGCGTTGCGCGAGTCGGTCCGGCGCCATGCCGAGCAATTCGCCGAACGACATCAACTGCTGCCCGCAGAGGGCGAACGGCCTTCTTGGCTGGACCACCCAATTCCTATCCTCAGCGAGCGTCTCCTCGAACCCACCGACGACGACGTCGAGGCCGTGGATCAATTCCTGGCCACCGATCACTCCCCGGAGAACTGATGAATCCGAACACCGGGCCCATTCGGCCCGGCCGAACTGAATACTCTTACGCCGGACTCTGCACCCGGCCTCGATGCATTCACCGCCCGTCGATGAACGGACCGAGAGGGAATGATATAGACAGAGGGGCAGGCAAATGAATGTCCGCAATACGGCCTTGACCTGGTTCAGGTGCTGCTGGCAGGTGATCCTTGGTGTCGCATCGGGCGCCGCTCTGTTCTTTTTCTGCGTGATGGCCCTGGTTGAATTCCTTTCATTCTGGGCCTTGCCAGTGGGATCGTTCTTGGCCCTGGCAATCTGGATTGTGATCGTTGCCATCAATGCCGTACGTATGCACTTTCGTGGCTGGAATTTCGCGCGGATCCAATTTCTGTCCGGGCTCGGAATCATACCCTGCTACTTCGGCATATCCATGATTATCATCGTGTCCATTGAGGGGATGTGGTGAAGTCTAGTCTTTGAATGGTGACGGCGTATGGCATTGAGGCTGGTGGCACCTCTTCCGAGGACACCGCTCTGACGAACACATCCGGATGGCGAGCCACCGACACCACCTCCACCGGCAGCATCATCGGTTCCCAGTCCACGATCAATCCGCCACTCCGGCGATTACCGCATCAACCTTCCTGGACGCGGCACTAGTCTCAGTACAGTCCGCTGCTTCCACCTCGCATCTCAGCCTCGCTGGGCCATCGGATTCCTGGTTGGGGCATCCTGGGGCGTGTCGCTCGGCGTGGTCTGGTCTGGGTGTTTGCGGTAGTGCAGCCCGACGTCACCGATGACCATCCAGGGGCGAAGGTCGATACGGCGAGAAGCATCCCGATGTCTTCGGCTATTGGTAACGCCATCCAGCCGCCGACAGCGATGAGTAGTTCGCGGCGAATGCATATGGTCGCTGGATGAACGCTAAGCACGTCCAGTGCAGTGCTCGACGCGATCGACCAGCACATGAAGTTGTTTCCGCCGCAGCCGGTCACGCTGCCGTGGGGCTCGGCTGATGGTGATCCGGTCACGGTCCGGCTGTTGATCGTCAACGAGCAAGGCGACGCGATGAGTGGGGACCTGTTCACCAAGATCGTGTGGAAGCCAGCGTTCGGCAAAGCGGGTTTGGACTACCAGAACCGGGCCGACGGGATGCACTGCGGGCTCCGGCTTGGTCAAAGAGCTGGCCGACTACCTCGGGCATGAGGACCCTGGCTTCACTCTCCGGGTCTACACGCACTTGCTTCCGTCCAGCCATGAGCGTGCCCGTCAGGCCGTGGACGAGGCGGCCCGAATCTGGGAGCTTCCCGGCGATGACGGCCTACAGGCGGCCTGAGCGAGCAGTTGCCCGATGTGCCCGATGTCGGACGCGAAGAAACCGGTGCGAGTTGATGAGCGGACTCGCACCGGTTTCTCGTTGTCTCCCAGCTTATTTCAGCTCGGCGCTGGTCTTGCCCAGTACGCGCCGCGCCACGATGAGCTGCTGGATCTGCTGGGTGCCTTCGAAGATGTCCAAGATCTTCGAGTCGCGGCCCCACTTCTCCAGCAGCGTGCGCTGCGAGTAACCGACCGCGCCGGCCAGTTCCACGGCCTTGAGGGTGACGTCGGTGCCGGTGCGGCCCGCCTTCGCCTTGGACATGGACGCCTCGAGCGAGTTGGGCTTCTTGTTGTCGGCCATCCATGCCGCGCGCAGGGCGAGCAGGTAGGCGGACTCGTAATCGGCTTCCATCCGCAGGAATTCGGCCGCGGCGGCGTGCTGGTTGTTGGGCGGGGTGTCGTAGGAGATCTCCACGCCCGCCGCGGTCAGGATCGAGCGCAGCTCCTCGAGCGCCGCGCGGGCGACGCCGACCGCCATCGCGGCCACCAGCGGACGGGTGTTGTCGAAGGTCTGCATGACCCCGGCGAAACCCTTCTCCACGTTGACTTCCGGGCTGCCGAGGATGTTGTCCTTCGGAATCCGGCAATCCTGCAGCAGCAGCACGGCGGTGTCGGAAGCCTTGATGCCGAGCTTGTGCTCGAGCCGCGCCACCGACAGACCCGGGGCGTCGCGCGGCACGACGAACGACTTGATCGCCGCGCGGCCGAGGCTCTTGTCGAGCGTGGCCCACACCACGATGTGGGTCGAGCGCTGCCCCGCGGTGACGAAGATCTTCTCGCCGTTGAGCACCCACTCGTCGCCGTCGAGCACGGCGGTGGTGGACACGGCGGCGGAGTCGGAGCCGAAGGACGGCTCGGTGATCGCCATCGAGGCCCACACCTTGCCGAAGCGCTTGAGCTGCTCGTCGGTGGCGACGGCTGCGATCGCCGCGTTGCCCAGACCCTGGTAGGGGATCGACAGCATCAGGCCGACGTCGCCCCACGAGGTCTCCAGCGCGTTGAGCAGCGCGGACATGTTGCCGCCGTTGGTGTTTCCGAGCAGTTCGGTGGCGTGGCGGTCGCTCTCGCTGTCCTCCGCACGGCCACCGGCCGCGCCGCCGATCTTCTGGGTGCCGGAATCGGCCAGACCTTCGACCATGGCGGCCATGGTGTCCAGCTCGACCGGGTAGTCGTGCTCGCCGAGGTCGTACTTGCGCGAGATCGGGCGGAAGATCTCCTGGGCGACCTGGTGGGCCTGGTTCGCGCTGGCCCGCAGCTTCTTGGGAAGTTCGAGGTTGATCATGGGTGGGTCTCCTGAAACGGAACGGGCCGGTTAGACGAGCACGACACCTTCGGCGACGCCGATGGCCCGCAGGTCGCGGTACCAGCGCTCGACCGGGTGTTCCTTGGTGTAGCCGTGGCCGCCGAGCAGCTGCACGCCGTCGAGGCCGATCTGCATGCCCTTGTCGGCAGCGAGCTTGCGGGCCAGCGCGGCCTCCCGGCCGAAGGACAGGCCCTGCTCCGCGCGGGAGGCGCCGCGCAGGGTCACCAGGCGCATGCCGTCGAGTTCGATCGCGATGTTGGCGACCATGAACGCCACCGCCTGGCGGTGCGAGATCGGCTCGCCGAACGCTTCCCGCTCGTTCACGTACGGGATCACGTAGTCCAGCACGGCCTGTCCGGTACCCGCGGCGAGCGAGGCCCATCCGAGGCGGGCCAGGCGCACGGCGTCGGCGTAGTCCTCGGCGCGGGACTTGGCGTCACCATCGCCCAGGATGGCGTCGGCGCCGACGGCGACGTTGTCCAGGATCACCCGGCCCAGTCCAGCCGCGCGCAGACCCATACTCGGGTCGGCCTCGACGACCAGACCAGGTGCGTCGGACTCGACGATGAACAGCGCGGGACGACCGTCCAGTTCGGCGGCGACCAGGAACAGTTCCGCGTCGGCAGCGGCGGGTACCAAAGACTTCACACCCGAGATCCGGTAGCCGCTCGGCGAGCGCACCGCCTTCGTCTGCAGCGCGAACGGGTCGAACAAGGCGCGCGGCTCGCTGATCACGACCGACGCCTGCGGCACGTTCTCCCCGGTGAACGACGGCAGATAGGTCTTCTGCTGTGCATCGCTGCCCCACTGCGCGAGCGCGACCGCGACGCCGCTCGGCGCCAGGATGGGCAGCGCCAGGCCCATGTCGCCGTGCGCCAGCGCCTCGGCGACCAACGAGTTGGTGACCGCGCCGCGCTCGGCGGCAGCGCCCTCGAGTTCCTCCGGCACGTTGATCAGGGTGATGCCGAGCTCGGCGGCCCGCTCCAGCAGATCGTGCGGCGCCTTGGCGGCGTTGTCGGCCTCATAGGCGGCCGGGCGCAGGATCTCGGCGGCGAATTCCTTCACCGTCTCGACGATCATCCGCTGCTCGTCGGTCGGGGTGAGGTCGAAATAGTTCTTGTTCTTCGCCTCGTTCGCCGCCAGGCGCTTGGGCGCTCCGGTGCCGGCGACCTTGGCGAATGCGCGAGTCGCGGCGCCGAGCGTCCGGAAGCCGGTCTTGGTGCCCTCGTAGGTGACGCGCTCGATCGGCTTGCGCAGGTTGTACTTCTCGGCCAGTTCCGACCCGGTCAGGGTCGTCATGACTCGCATCGCCGCGCCCATCCAATCCCGCTTGGGTTGGTTCAGGCCGACCGCGGACGTGTCTGGACGTCGCTTCGTCGCGCTGTCTCGAGTGCTCATCATCTACCTGTTTCTCGGATTCTCGGATGGGTGGTGCGGTCTGTCCCCAGCAATCTTACTCTTGAGTAAGGCTATCTTACTTCAGAGTAAGAAAGGCGTCGAGATGCAGAATATTCGGCGGATGCAGGTCCGGCTCGACATGTGCAGGACGCGCACGGCCGCAGCGAGGCAGAGGGACGCCGGGGCAACATCGACATGAGCGGCCGACGGCGTCGTCGCAGTTAGAATCCGACTCATGTCAGCGATCTTCGACTGGGCCCGGCCGGACAACGTCCAACCCGAGCCGATCACGGTCGACATCTGGCGCGAGCTTCCAGAGGAATTCTGCCGCCTGGTGGAGGTGGTCAACGGAGACGCGGTGCGCTGCGAATCACCGACCCGGGCACATCAGAAAGCCGTCCATCGGCTGCTCGCGATGCTGGAGACGGCGGCCCGAGAACACATGGGCGAAGACCCGTCGGCGTGCCTGGACGCCAACCACGATTTCGATGTGGTGCTCTGGGAGGCCCCCCGCGCGACCATTCGACGTCCCGACATCGCGTTGTTCGAATGCGTACCGGCGGATGTCCGACCGGTACCCGCGCGGCATCTGAAGATCGCCGTCGAGGTCATCTCGCCCAGTCACGTCAAAACCGACCGGCTCGAGAAGATGGGCGAATACGCTGCGGCCGGAATCCCCTGGTATTGGCTGGTCAGCGTGTCGGACAGCGAGGTGACCTCGATCGAGACCTTCGGCCTCGACCACAGCGTCGGGCATTACCGCCTCGCCCGCGTCCTCAAGCCGGGCACAGCGTTCGCCGTCGATCTGCCGATCCGGATCCACCTCGATTGGGACCAGCTGACCGACCTCGTGCTGTGACGCGCCGTGCGGTCCGGTCGGCAAACCGTCTTCGCCAACGGTAGGCGGGTGGTAGAGCCGGTCGAACTGATGAAGCGGATCTCCGGCTCAGGCGATCATTCGCGGACGTAGTACCGCAACGTTCCGTATGCCGTCAGCGCGGCGAACACTATGCCGACCGGGGCGATGACCAGCGCGGTCGTCGCGATGTCCTCGCCAGTGATACGGGGGAAGACCTTGCTGGCGAACAGATCGCCGAGCGCGCGGTCGATCACGAGTGGGCGGGCGGCGAGCAGGCCGAGCATCGCGAGCACCGAACCCGCCAGTGCCGCGACCACCGCCTCGAGCAGGAAGGGCAGTTGGGTGTACCAGCGCGTGGCGCCGACCAACCGCATGATGCCCACCTCGGTGCGCCGGGTGAACGCGGCGATCTGCACCATGTTCGCGATCAGCAGCAACGCGGCCAGCGCTTGCAGCACGGCCAAGCCGAATGCCGCGTTGCGCAATCCGTCGAACAGGCTGACCAGCCGGTCGACAATGTCCTTGTCGTTGCGCACCATGCCGACGCCGGGCCGATCGTAGAACTTCTCGTAGATCGTCGGATACAGCTGCGCGTTCTTCATCTTCACGCGCAGCGACGCGGGCAGCGGCGTCTCGCTGACGTATTTGGCCAGCTCGGGCTGGTCTTTGAAGGTCTTCTCCTTGGCTTCGCGGATCGCCTCGTCCCGGTTGAGGAACTGGACCGATTCCACGCCGCCGGTCGCCTTCAGATCGGCCATCAGCGCCCGGCACGGGTCCTGCGAGCAGTCCGGGTCGTTGGCCGAGACGTCCTCGGTGAGATACAGCCGCACCTCGAGGCGGTCCAGGAAGTACTGCTCGGTCTTGTCCGCGATGCGCACCGCGAGCAGACCGCCACCGAGCATGGTGAGCGAGACCGCGGTGGTCAGGATCATCGCGATGGTCATCGTGACGTTGCGGCGCAGACCAGCCGCGACCTCGCCGAAAAGGAAACTCGCACGCATTATCGGCCCACCCCGTAAACCCCGGTCGCCTCGTCGCGCACCAAGCGGCCGTGATCGAGCTCCACCACCCGCCTGCGCATCGCGTCGACGATGTGGTTGTCGTGGGTGGCCATCAGCACCGTGGTGCCGATGCGGTTGATCCGCTCCAGCAGCATCATGATGTCGGCGCTGGTGTCGGGATCGAGGTTGCCGGTCGGCTCGTCGGCCAGCAGCACCAGCGGCCGGTTCACGAACGCGCGCGCGATCGCCACACGTTGCTGTTCACCGCCGGAAAGCTCGCTCGGCAGCCGGTCGGCCTTACCGCCGAGGCCCACCATGTCGAGCACTTCGGGGACGGTGCGCTGGATGACCTGGCGTCGTTTGCCGATCACCTCCAGCGCGAACGCCACGTTCTCGTAGACCGTCTTCTGCTGCAGCAGCCGGAAGTCCTGGAAGACGCATCCCATGCGCTGGCGCAGCTTGGGCACCTTGCGGCCCGGCAACCGGTCCACCCGGAAGTCGGCGACCCGGATCTCGCCGGACGTGGGCGACTCCTCTTTCAGCAGCAACCGCATGAAGGTCGACTTGCCCGAGCCGGACGGTCCGATGATGAAGACGAACTCGCCCTTGCCCACATCGACGGTGATGTTGTCCAGCGCGGGTCGCGTCGAGGTCGGATACGACTTGGTCACGTTCCGCATGGTGATCACGGGGAGCCAGTGTAACCAGCAACCGCGCGCGGCCTGCGTCGTCAACCGTGGGTGACAGCGTGGCGGCGGTCGGTCCGCCCGGATCAGGGGCTCGGCTGATCGGATAGCACCGCCGCTGGAATGGCGTTGACCAGCGTGGTCGGCACGGTGGTCGTTTCCTCTGGTTTGACGAATACGTACAGCACGAAGGTGGCGACCCAAGTGGCCATCAGGATCGCCGTGGATCTACGTGGTCTCACTGATTCCCTCCCGGCGCAAGGCTGCGGCGACCCGCACCCGCAGTTCGCGTCCGACTTCGAACTGTTTGCCCGGCAATGTCCTGGCAACCATTCGGATGTTCATCTGGTCTACGGTGAGGTCTTCGACACCCATGACGGACGGCTCGTCCAGCAGTAGGGGCTTCAGACGGCCGTCTTCGTACGCCTTTGTACCGACCTCGTGCAGGATCTCGTTGACCCTGGTGATGTCAGCGCTCGCGGCCACCGGCACGTCGATCGCGGCGCGCGCCCAGTCTTTCGACAGATTCGTGACTTTCACGATCTGGCCGTTGGGCACGGTGATCACCTCACCGTCGGCGTTGCGCAACGTGGTGATCCGCAGCGTGACGTCCTCGACCGTACCCTCGGCCTGCTCCGCGGCTCCAGTCACCGCGATGCGGACCACATCGCCGAATCCGTACTGCCGCTCCGTGATCAGGAAGAACCCCGCGAGGATGTCCTGCACGATGCGCTGTGCGCCGAAGCCGAGCGCGGCGCCGAGCACGGCGGCGGGCGCGACCAAGCCGGTGACGGCGAAACCGAGCCGCCGCAGCACCTCCATGGTGATCAGCACGTAGACGATGGTCAGCACCACCCACGTGATCACCTGGGCCAGCGCATGCCGGTGCTTGGCCGCCTCGGTGCGCACCAGCGCATCGCCGCCGCGGAATCCGGCATCGATCTTGCGGGTGACCCGGTCCCTTGCGTACGTGGCGAACCGGCTGAACAGCACCGCCCCGAGAATGAGCAGCACGATCTCCAGGCCCGAACCGCGTAGCCACGTAGTGAAACCGGTGGAGGCGATCGCCTGGATTCCCGCGACATTCATCTAGCTCGCCTGCTCTCGCATTCGCCAGCGGATACCGGACTCGATGAACCCGTCGATGTCGCCGTCGAGCACCGCCGACGGGTTGTTGACCTCGTGGTTCGTCCGCAGATCCTTGACCATCTGGTACGGGTGCAGCACGTAGGAGCGCATCTGATTGCCCCAGGACGCGCCTTCGTTGGTCTTCAGCGCGTCCATCTCGGCGCGCTCCTCCTGCCGCTTGCGCTCCAAGAGCTTGGCCTGCAGCACGCGCATGGCCGAGATCTTGTTCTGCAGCTGGGATTTCTCGTTCTGGCAGGTGACCACGATGCCGGTGGGAATGTGGGTGATGCGGACCGCGGAGTCGGTGGTGTTGACGCTCTGGCCGCCAGGACCCGACGAGCGGTACACGTCGACGCGGATCTCCGTCTCCGGCACCTCGATGTGGTCGGTGGTCTCTACCACGGGTAGCACCTCGACCTCGGCGAAGGAGGTCTGGCGACGGCCCTGGTTGTCGAACGGGCTGATCCTGACCAAGCGGTGCGTGCCCATCTCCACCGACAAGGTGCCGTAGGCGTACGGCGTCTTCACCGCGAAGGTGGCGCTCTTGATGCCCGCCTCTTCGGCGTAGGAGGTGTCGTAGACCTCGACCCCGTACTTGTGCCGGTCGGCCCAGCGGATGTACATGCGCATCAGCATCTCGGCCCAGTCGGCGGCGTCCACACCGCCCGCGCCGGAACGGATGTTCACCAGCGCGTCGCGCTTGTCGTATTCACCCGACAGCAGCGTGCGGACCTCCATCGCCTCCACGTCACCGTGCAGCGCGGCGCGCTCGGCGTCGGCCTCGGCGATCGCGGCGGCCTTGGCCTCGCCCTCTTCCTCCTCGGCCAGCTCGTAGAGCACCGGCAGGTCGTCCAAGCGCTGGCGCAGCTCCTCGACCCGGCGCAGTTCACCCTGGGCGTGCGAGAGCTCGCTGGTGACCCGCTGCGCATGGTCCTGGTCGTTCCACAGGTCGGGGTCGGCGGCCTGGTGCTCGAGCTCGTCGATACGACGGCGCAGCTCGTCGATGTCGAGGACCGATTCGACCGTCTTGAGTGTGGCGTCGAGTTCGGCGAGATCAGCGGAAACGTCAGGATGCACGATCGTCAAGCCTAGCTGCCCCTCGACGGGCGCAGCACACGAGTGCGCGCAGGGTGACGTGGTAGGGCACCGGCACGGCTGAGCGGCCTCGATGGCGGTCCGAGCGGGCAGATCGCCGGGAGGTGCAGCGCTAGCCCCTCACCCGGCACCGCGCGGGTGCGGTGTGATGGACGCGTCATGGCTTCCTACCCTAAACCTCGACCGCGATTGGCGCAGTTGCTGTTTGGAATTCGGCGTGCTGAGCGTGGTGGTCGGCCGTGTGCTCGGTCGCCGCTGATCAGTGACGGGGCCGGGTTCACTCGGCGATAAGTATCTTTGTCGAACTCCACCAGGCTCGGTAATTCGGCGAGCCCATCCTGCGCGGGGCGGTATGTGCTCGGCGTGATGTGAGCCACCTACCAGTCGTTCAAGTCCCAGGGGTAGCAGGCTCACGGGTCTCACGGCGGCCATGCCGACCACTTTCTGGCGAACTTTTGCGGGACGGTGGACCGTTAAGTGGTGCGTCATCGCCATCTCAGTGCGCGGGAATGCTTACGGCGGTGGTCTGGTCGCCGACCGACCGAAACCTGTCGCTGTGATGTTCCCGGCGGGATGCCGGTCTGTCAGCCGGAGACGGCGCGCAGTGCGCCGGGGCGACGGCCGGTGAGGGTGTCGAGCGCGGTGGCGGTGGCGTCGTCCGCGGGGAGATAGACGATCACCTGCTGGTCGTCGTCGGCGGAGAGATCGAGGACCTCGTAGGCAAGGCGGAGCGGTCCGGCATCGGGATGGGCCAGCCGGGTGACACCGGTGGCGGCGGCCAAGCTGGGCACGGTGGCGACGCGGTCGGTGAACGCGGGACCGACGGTGACGGTGAGCTCGTCCGCGAGAGCGGCGATATGCGGGTCCGCGCGGAACGGTCCTTGTTTCAACGTGGCGACCGTCTCATCGGCGACGTGTTCCCAGTCCGCGTAGAAGGTCCGGGCGTCTGCGCAGCGGAACACCGAACGCGCCAGGTTGGGCGGGGTGTCCGGCTCCGGCCCGGTGAAGAGGCCGGTCGGCGCCATCAAGCGGTAATAACCGTCGGTGTAGGCGAGAACCTCGGTGAGGCGGTTGACCACCACGGCGGGCGCGGGCTCGAGACGGTCCAGGATCGCGCGCACCGTGGGCCGCACCTCACGCAGCGGCTGCGCGTCCCCCATGCAGCTGAATCCGCTGTCGACCGACTTGCTCAGGCGGTGCAGGTGGACGCGCTCGGCTGGGCTCAGCCGCAACGCGTCGGCCAGCGCGGACAGCACCGGTGGCGAGGGATGACGGTCGCGGCCCTGTTCGAGGCGGGTCACGTACTCCACGCTCACACCGGCCAGCATGGCCAGTTCGGCCCGGCGCAATCCGGGGGTGCGCCGCCGCGGTCCGGTGGGCAGGCCTGCCTGGGCGGGTGTCACGGCTTCGCGGCGGGTGCGCAGGAAGAGTCCGAGCTCGTTATCACTCACGACTGCGCCTCGCCGGCGCTCGGCTGCGTCGTGCGCGATGGCGCGCTGTGCTTTCGGTTCAGTCGCTGACGCTCGCTCACGTCGACGAACCTAACAAGGCGAAGCGACCGGAGGGTGTCCCTGCCACTACCACTCTTACGGCGGTCTCCCTGGACTGGGCCGCGGGCCGGAGATTGGGGACCAGCGGCCGATCCAGGTCGCTGGGAGTGGTCCGAGGAGGAACAGCATGTCCAACGCCCCACTGAAGCTCGCGGTGATCATCGGCAGCGTCCGGGAGGGACGCTTCGGACCCGTCGTGGCCACCTGGTTCGCCGAGCACGCGCGGCGGCACGGTTCGTTCGAGGTGGACGTCATCGATCTGGCCGAGGCGCAGATTCCATTGGAACTGCCCGCGGACCCGCCGGCGCTGGATCCGGACCCGCAGCGCCCCGCCGGTATGACCGATCTCACCCGTCGGCTCACGGAGGCCGACGCTTTCGTCATCGTCACACCGGACTACAACCGCAGTGTCCCCGCTTCGCTGAAGGCCGCCATCGACTGGCACTTCACCCAGTGGGACGCCAAAGCGATCGGTTTCGTCGGCTACAGCGGAGCCAGCGGCGGCCTGCTCGCCATCGAGCACCTGCGCCAGATCTTCAACGAACTCAACGCGCACACGGTGCGTAATTACGTCTCGTTCCCGCGGTACTACCTGCTCTTCGACGGCGAAGGCCGGTTGCTGGAACCCGACGAGCCCGCGGCCGCCGCCGCGGCGATGCTCGACCAGTTGCACTGGTGGGCAAGCGCGTTGACCGCGGCCAGGTCGCTGCCGGTGGCGTGAGCGCTCGGCAGCCGCATCTGGCGGCATGGTTCGCACGCTCGGTCACCGCACGGCTCCCACGAAGCCCGGGCCACGCGCGGAGGTGCGGTATCCGACGCGTCTGCCGGCCGGTGCGGAGCAGCCCGGGGCGATGTGTCGGAGGCTGGGTTGAACTCGGCCGTCCCGGGGCGATCCCTCCCGGGAGGGCGGTTGGGGCGGAGTGCCCAGCCGATAGGGTGCGGGGCGTGGCTGTGTACTCCTCCGACCTCGAACTCGCCCTGCGGCTGGCCGACGCGGCCGACGCCATCACCCGGGCTCGCTTCGGCGCGCTCGACCTGAAGGTCGACGCCAAGCCGGACCTGACGCCGGTGTCGGACGCCGATCTGGCCGTGGAGAAGGCGATTCGGCAGGTGTTGTCCGAGGCCAGGCCGGAGGACTCGGTGCTCGGTGAGGAATTCGGCGGCGCCGCCGAGTTCAGCGGACGGCAGTGGGTGGTCGATCCCATCGACGGCACCAAGAACTTCGTGCGCGGGGTGCCGATCTGGGCGACACTGATCGCGCTGCTGGTCGACGGTGAGCCGGTCGTCGGTGTGGTGAGCGCGCCGGCGCTGGTCCGGCGCTGGTGGGCCGCCGCGGGTTCGGGGGCATGGGCGAGCTTCGAAGCGCAGCCTGCCAAGGAGATTTCGGTCTCCGCCGTCGGGGAGCTGAACTCGGCCAGCCTGGCGTTCTCCAGCTTGTCCGGTTGGCATGACCGCGGCCTGCGCGATGGATTCCTGGCGCTGACCGACGAGGTGTGGCGCGTGCGCGGTTACGGCGATTTCCTCAGCTATTGCCTGCTCGCCGAGGGCGCCGTCGACATCGCCACCGAACCGGAAGTATCCCTGTGGGATTTGGCCGCCCTGGACATTCTCGTCCGGGAAGCAGGTGGTCGCTTCTCCTCCCTGGACGGCACACCTGGCCCGCACGGCGGCGATGCCGTCGCCACCAACGGCTTGCTCCACGACGAGGTCCTGCACCGTCTTCGTGGCTGATCGCGGGCTCCGAATGGCGTCCTTCTGCTATTCGGTTCCGGCCGCTCCCGCAGGTGTAAGCACGGAAGCGCCGTAGCACAGGTCGCTCTTGTCAGCAGTCCGGTTGGGCCGGTGTACTCAGGATCTTCTCCATCAGGAGGACGTGGATGGTGCCGTGGAACTGGGGTGGCAGTCGGAGAACCTGGTTATCCGAAGCGGCGTCCAGGCGTTGCCGGGTTATGCCGCGTGCGAGGGTGCGGTCGGCGCTGTCGGACGGAGTCCGTCCTCAGCCCGCGCATGGCCGGAGCGGAGGCGGAGGTACGCCTATTCGGCCCGGCCGGGCGTCGCCGGGGTGAGATCGATTCCATTCGGTGGCCGAAGGCGGCGCAGGGTGCCATCCATGCTGGTGACGTACAGGGCCCAGGAGTCCTCGTCGCGGTCGATGCGCACCGATGTGGCGCCGTCGGGCGGATTGCGGAAGGGGCCGGGTTTGATGAGACCGGTGACGATCGCGCAGGTGGCGCCGGTGGCGGTATCGACCTGGTAGACGGCGCCGAGAATGTGATCGGCGACGAAGAGCGTGCCGGCGCGGGTTGCCTCCATGTCGTCGGGCAGTGCGACCAGTTCCGGGATGCCGGAGACGAGACCGGGGTGGGCGGGATCGTCCAGTGGAACGCGCAGGATCTGCAGCGTCATGGTGTCGACGTAGACCGCCTTGCCGTCGGCGGCCAGCGCGATTCCGTTGGAAGGGGGCAGACTCGACCAGTCCCGCTCGTACTCGTTCGTCGCGGGCCAGTAGCGTGATATTCCGTTCGGACCGGCAAGTCCGATGGTGGTGAACAACAGGCTGCCGTCGGGGAGCAACAGCAGACCGTTCGGGCCGTTCAGCCCGGTCAGCAGAACGCTCACCGTGCCGGATTCGGTGTCGTACCGCTGCAGCGTGCCCGGTGGCTCGCTGAGTCCGTCACCGGTGAGGAAGTAGACGTACCGCCCCGCGACGCGCACGCCCGCGGGCCGGTGCAGATCGGTTACCAGCTTCTCCATCCGTCCGGCGCGGTCGACGTGCGCAAGGTACCCGTCCATGAGCCCGGTGACGTAGAAGCCGCCGTGCCCGTCGGCATCGAGGTTCTCCAGATTGCCGACACCCTCGACAACGGTGGTGGCTTCCCACCCATCGGAACAACTCGCGGGAAATGTCTCCGCCTGCGCTATCGGCATCGCGGCGGCGACTCCGGCGACGACGGCGGCGGTGAGCAGTGCCGCTCGCGCCCGGTTTTCAATCCCTGTTGCCATGAGCGACAACATAACAGCGTGGTACGGGTCAGGAAGGCAGGCGATTTCCGGGCAGTACTGGAAAAGCCCACGTCAGCGCGTCGGGTTCGAGTGAGTCACATTCAGTTGTCCCCATGTGTGGAACTCGGCGTTCGACCAGGGTGAACGCCGGACCATGCCGGTACCGCCGAGGCCGAGCGCTCGTAGGATGGGCCGGGTGACTTCCCCCGATGATTTCGCGGCTGTAGCGATCGATGACGCGTCCGGTACGGACGCCGGATCCGTTGCGGCGCAACAGGTTCTACGTCGAGTCTTCGGCTACGACAGCTTCCGCGGCGACCAGCGCTCCATCGTGGAGCACGTGATCGCCGGCGGGGACGCGCTGGTGCTCATGCCGACCGGCGGCGGCAAGTCACTGTGTTATCAGGTGCCCGCCCTGGTACGCCCGGGCGTCGGCGTGGTGGTCTCGCCGCTGATCGCGCTCATGCAGGACCAGGTGGACGCGCTCAGCGCTCTGGGCGTGCGGGCGGGCTTCCTCAACTCCACTCAGTACCCCGACGAGCGTCGCATGGTGGAGGCGCAATTCGTCGCGGGCGAACTCGATCTGCTGTACCTGGCGCCGGAGCGGTTGCGCCTGGAATCCACCGCGCAACTGCTGGATCGCGGCAAGGTCGCACTGTTCGCCATCGACGAGGCGCATTGCGTCTCCCAGTGGGGCCACGACTTCCGGCCCGATTACCTCGGCCTGTCCATGCTGCACGAGCGGTGGCCGGACGTGCCGCGGATCGCCCTCACCGCAACCGCCACCGAGAAGACGCGGGACGAGATCATCCAACGCCTCGACCTCGGCGCGGCCCGCCGCTTCGTGTCCAGCTTCGACCGGCCCAACATCCAGTACCGGATCGAGCCGAAGAACCGCCCAGAGCGCCAGCTGCTGGAATTCATCCGCACCGAACATCCGGGGGACGCGGGCATCGTCTACTGCCTCTCGCGCAACTCGGTGGAGAAGACCGCCGCGTTCCTCACCGAGAACGGCATCACCGCGGTGCCGTACCACGCGGGCCTGGACAATCGCACCCGTGCGATGAACCAGTCGCGGTTCCTGCGCGAAGACGGCTTGGTCGTCGTGGCGACCATCGCGTTCGGCATGGGCATCGACAAGCCCGACGTACGCTTCGTGGCGCACCTCGACCTGCCCAAGTCCGTCGAGGGCTACTACCAGGAGACCGGTCGCGCGGGCCGGGACGGTCTGCCCTCGACCGCGTGGATGGTGTACGGACTCAGCGACGTGGTGCAGCAGCGCAAACTGATCGATGCCTCCGAGGGCGACGCCGCCCACCGCCGCCGGCTCCAACTGCACCTGGACGCGATGCTGGCGCTGTGCGAGACGGTGAGCTGCCGCCGCACTCAGCTGCTGGCCTACTTCGGCGAGCCCGGCCTGCCCTGTGGAAACTGCGATACCTGCCTGTCTCCGCCGCAATCCTGGGATGGCACGGTGGCCGCGCAGAAGCTGCTGTCGGCGGTGCTGCGGCTCGAGCGCGAACGCGGACAGAGTTTTGGCGCCGGCCACATCGTGGACATCCTGCTCGGCAAGAAGAACCCGAAGGTCCTGCAGTACGACCATCACGAGCTGAAGGTCTTCGGTGTCGGCACCGACTTGCGCGACACCGAATGGCGCGGCGTGGTCCGGCAATTGCTCGCCCGCGGCCTGCTGGCCGTACACGGCGACTACGGAGTGCTCACACTCACCGAGGCCAGCAGCGAGGTGCTGTTCGGCGGACGTCAGGTGCTGCTGCGCCGGGAACCCGAGCGGGTGGCCAAGCCTGCCCGCGCCGCGAAGGCCGCCAAGGCGGTAGCCGCCGAAATGGCGCCCACCGATCTGCCGCTGTTCGAGAAGCTGCGTGAATGGCGTGCGGCCACCGCCAAGGAACAAGGGTTTCCCGCCTACGTCGTCTTCCATGACGCCACCCTGCGTGACATCGCCGCACACAAGCCCGCGAACCTGGCCGAACTCGGCAAGATCAACGGTGTCGGCGAGAACAAACTCGCGAAGTACGGCGAGCAAGTGCTCGAAGTACTCGCCGAGGCGTGAGCCCGCCGGCTGCACAGTTGACGAATGGGCGAGGATGGTCGCTGGACGGGGGCGCGAAACACGGTGGAGGACTGCGTGAGTAACAGCGACACGATCGGGCGGCGCGGGTTCCTCGCCGGTGCGGCAAGTCTCGCGGCCGGCGCGACGCTTGTCGGCCGCACCCCCGCCAGCGCCGTACCGGTCGCGGAGGGCGTCACCAAGTTCGCCTTCCCGACCGACCGCCGGGTTCGGGTGCTGGTCACCGGCGACGCAGGCACGGGAACCCGGACTCAGTGGGCGGTCGCCGACGCGATGCGCGCGTTCCACGGCCGCGAACCGTTTTCGCTGGCACTGGGCCTCGGCGACAACATCTACGAGCACGGCCCTGGCGGCGCGGCCGACGTGCAGTTCGCCGACAAGTTCGAAAACCCCAATGCCGGCCTGGACTTCCCCTGGCTGATGGTGCTGGGCAACCACGACAACAGTTCCGTCCTCGGTGGTGACGGCGGATGGCTGCTGCGCGGCAATCTCGAGGTGGAGTACCACGCCACCTCACAGCGCTGGTGGATGCCGAGCCGCTACTACTCGGTGCGGATTCCGGAGCGGAATCCAGTGGTCGAGTTCTTCGTGCTCGACCTCAACCCGCTGGCCGCCTACGTGCCACCGGTCTTCTCGCCCTATTGGGCGGTCGACGGCCAGTTCATGAACGAGCAGCGCGACTGGCTGGACCGCGCCCTCAGCGACTCTCCCGCGATCTGGAAGATCGCCTGCACTCACCACCCGTACCTGAACAACGGGCCGCATGGCAGTGCGGGCTGCTACGAGGGCCTGCCGATCGAGCCGATCAACGGCGTGCACGTGAAGCGCTTCATCGAGGACCACGTGATCGGGCGGTGTCAGTTCATCCTCTCGGGGCACGACCATTCCCTGCAGGTGCTGGAACCGACCGCGGCATCGAAGGGTACCCGGCAGATCGTCTCCGGCGCCGCCGCGAAGACGGTCGGCGCCGAGCCACGGATCACCGCGAACCCGGGCCTCGGCGCGCTGTACGAGAACTTCCACGAACTCGGTTTCATGGTCCTCGAGCTGACCGGGGATGCCGTCGATCTGCGCGTTCACACTGTGGACCTGGCATCCGGCGCTTCCGCCGAGGCCTTCCGGCGCCGCCTGGCCTGAGTTCCAACTGTGTTGCGCGGCGCGGGAATTGCGGCGTGTCGCCGTCGCGGCGGCTACCGTGCTGGCTATGGCACCGGGTGAGGGTTCCAGCGATGAGGGCGGCGAGCTTTCCTCAGGCTCGTCGGGTGGCGAGTCCCCGGACGCGTCGCCGAACGTCCGCAACAGGATCGATCCGTCGGTGGACGGCGTATGGCTCCGGCATCGCCCGCCGGGCCGTTCCGGCATGCCGCGGACATCGACAGTGGTAATGCTCGTCGCGTTCTTCGCCGTCCTCGCGCTCTACATCGTGCTGGGCAACGGCCGCTGACCGTGTCCGCGACCTGCGGGAATAAACCGGTTGCCGGGTCACTTAGAGTGGACCGTTATGAAGGAGAAGGGGCGCAAGGTCATCGCGACCAACCGCCGGGCGCGGCACAACTACACGATCCTGGACGTCTACGAGGCCGGGATCGCGCTGGTCGGCACCGAGGTGAAGAGCCTGCGTGAGGGCAAGGCCTCCCTCGTGGACGCCTTCGCGACGGTGGACAACGGCGAGGTGTGGCTGCGCGGGCTGCACATCCCCGAGTTCAGCCACGGCACCTGGACCAACCACTCGCCGCGGCGGGTGCGCAAGCTGCTCCTGCACAAGCGCGAGATCGAGCGGCTGGTCGGCAAGTCGCGCGAGGGCAACCAGACGCTGGTTCCGCTATCGATGTACTTCTCCGACGGCAAGGTGAAGGTCGAGCTGGCCCTGGCCAAGGGCAAGCAGGACTACGACAAGCGCCAGGACCTGGCCCGCCGCACCGCCGAACGAGAGGTCACCCGTGAACTGGGACGCCGGGTGAAAGGCATGCGCTGACCGCCTGGCCCCGGTAGCCGGGTGAGCAACGTTTGCAAGTGACTTGGTGCGGCGGGAGTCGCCTGGACTACCCGCCGTCCGTCTATACGCGGCCAGAGTTGCCGATACCGCCGATCCGGCGGATCACCACGTGCAGGGTTCGTGCATCGAGATCCGCTTGAGAGTGGGACTGCGGTAATCGGCGACCACCGTCCGCGAACCCAGCGACGTGGTCGGATCGGGCACATTGACCACCGCCCGCTGTGCCGCCACGTCGGGCTCGTCACGCCCGTAGACCTGCGGCGCCGCCATCCCTTCGGAATCCACGGCCAGCCCGGCGACGGACTTGCGCACGGCCGCCCGGTCCAGGCGGCCAGTTTGCGCGGCCTTGGTCAGCAGCGCCTTCATCGGATACGAGATGGCGAAGCCCAGGTTGTAGCCGAAATTGGTCGGTTCGCGCGTGGCGGCGTTCCGGGCGCGCTGGGCTCCGGCGCTGACCCCGTCCCAGCCGTCGAATGGCGAGGTGTAGTTGTACAGCGAGATGAGCGCGGGCGCGGCCGGTGTCTTGAGGAGCGCGGGGTTCCAGGTCGGGGTGGACCCGAGGAACCGGCCGGTGTAGCCGGACCTCACGAGTTTGCCGATGATTTCGGCGCTCTCGGCCGGGCCGGTGGCCAATAACACCAGATCAGGCTGGCTCGCCAGGATCTCGGCGACCGGGTAGTCCTGGTTGCCGACCTCCGCGTTGGGTCCCGTGTCGATGCGCGAGGTGATCCTCGCCCCGTTGTCCAAGGCCCACTTGAGCGCGCCGCTGGCGTAATCGCCGCCGTAGTTGCCGCGATAGACGACGACGCCGAGCGTGTGCGGCTGATAGTGGTTCTGCGCGAACCAGTCGAGGCCCAGCACGGCTTCGGTGCAGTAGGAATAGCCGTCGTCCAGGACCAGATCACGGTCGGTGGAGCGGTACTGCCAGCCCGACCAGAGTGTGCCCGCGCCGGTCACCAGATCTGCCTCGTCCATCTCGTGCAGGACCGCGAGCGTCTGCGCGGTACCGAAACTCATCGCGAGGGCAAGGACATGCGGCGCCACGTTCTCGAACTCGGTGACATGTCTGCGCGGGTCGTAGGCGGTGTCGCGGGTGTAGGTCGCGATGTCGATCTCGTAGCCGCCGATCCCGCCCTGCTTGTTCACCTCGTTCCAGAAGGCCAGTTGCCCATCCTGCAGTGACTTGCCGAGCGGGGCGAAGGGGCCGTTGTTGAGGTCCGACAGAACGCCGAGGTAGATGCAGCCCTTGGCACGGTCGATCGCGTGCGGACAGGGCTCACGGGTGACGCCGGGTGTCGCTGCGGGCGAAGCGGTCGAGCAGGCACCGGTCAGCACGAGTGCGAGCGCGAGCGGCGCGGCCACCAGGTGAAAAAGGCGACGGAAATTGCTGTTGAAACGCATGTATTGCTCGCTTACGGCTGGACGCAGGGCTCGGTGAGGGTGATTCGGTCCTGGGTCGGGCCGTGGTATCCGGACGCCAGAGTCTTGGCGCCCAGTGGCGCTGTCTGGTCGGGCGCCTCGATGACGGCCCGCTGCCGGGAAAGGTCGGGTTTGGGTGCGCCGTAAGTGTATTCGGGGATCGCGCCCTCGTAGTCGACGCGCAGGCCCTGCACCGATTGGCGGACGCCCTTTCTGGTGAGCTTGCCTTCGACCACCGCCCGGGTCAGCAGCGCCTTCATCGGGTAGGAGAACATCCAGCCCGCGCTGTAACCCCAGGTGGAGGGCTCCCGGTGGGCCGAGGCTCGCGCCTTCCTGGCCCCCGCGCTGGTGCCGTCCCAGCCGTCGAGCGGCGACGTCATGTTGTATCGCGCCGTGATCGCCGTCGCCGCAGGGCTTTTCAACAATCCGCCGTTCCAGGTCGGACCCGAGCCGAGGAAACGGCCCTGGAATCCGGCCAACGCCGCTTTGCCCATGATCTCGCCCGCCTCCGCCGGACCCGTGGCCAGCAGTACGAGATCGGCTTTGGCGGCCAGGATCTTGGCGACCGCGGCGTCCTGGTTGCCGATTCGCGTGTTCGGCTCGGTGTCGATCTGTGCCACCACGTCGACGCGGTTGGTGGAAGCCCACTTCTTCGCGCCGGTGGAGTAGTCGCCGCCGTAGTCGCCCTGGTAACTGACCGTCGCGAGCGAGCCCGGCTTCGCCATGTGCTCCGCGATCCAGTCCAGGGCGATGATCGCCTCGGAACAGTACGAGTAGCCGGATTCCAGCAGCAGCCCCTTGTCGCTGTTCTCGAATTGCCAGCCCGACCAGAGAGTTCCGGCGATGGCGACCATGTTCGCCGCATCCATCTTGGCGAGTACCCTCTGCGTCTGCACGGTGCCGAAACTCATCGACAGGGCCAGCACATGCGGTTCGATTCGCTCGTACGCCTCGGCATGCTTCTGCAGATCGTAGGCGGTGTCCTCGGCGTAGGTGGTGATATCCACCTCGTATTTGCCGCCGATCCCGCCCGCCTCGTTCACCGCCTTCCAGAACGCCAGCTGACCGTTGTGAATGTCCTTGCCCAGCGCGGCGAACGGCCCGCTCGTCAGATCCGACAGCACGCCGAGATAGATGCACCCCTTGCGGGAGTCGACCGCGTTCGGGCACGGGTCCGAGGTGACACCGGGCTCGGCCCGGGTCGATCTTTCTCGCATGGCCGAGCAGCCGGACAGGAGGAGCCCGGCTATGACGGCGAGGGCGGACAGGCGCAGCAACCTGTCCCGAATGGTGCGAACTGCCAAAGTGTTTCCTTAGTCTGAAATCGAGATCCGCTGCTCAGAGCCGATCGTACGGCTCGTGCAGTGTAAGTCGGGTTCGGCTTCAGGCCACCGGAATTGGCTACCAGCATCCGGGAAGCCTCGATAGTTTCCGGCCCAGCGGTGCTTCGAGGACGGCGGCCAGGGCAGCCGCTGGCCGTTCTCTCTGGTCGGAAGCGGTGCGAGCACCGTACCCATAGCCGGGGAGTCGCCGACGGCGCGATGAGGTCCCAGACTCTGATGGTCGACTACTGCGCGCGGCCGCGTCCGGCGGGGGTGCCGCGACTCGCGATAGGGCGGTGGCCGGTGCCCGCCGACCAAGACCGTGTCAGCGGCGATCGGACCGTTCCGCCGCAGCTGGGCGCGCAAGCCGTCATCGACGCTGTCCACCACGAGCGCGGTGGTCACGGACCCGGGCCAGCGCCACTCGCCGCAGCGGGTGTGCTGCTGGATCGATGTCACCTGGCTTAGCTGCCACGCCGCTGACCTGTCCATGTGTGGCGTCCGGCACCGCCGTTTATCGGGATGATCCGATCCCGGGGTGGTGTTAATATGGACAGCCCGGCAAGGTGCCGGGGCGTACGGGGCTGAACGGTTTCGACTGCGTACGTAGATTTAGGGGAAGCGTGTCGGTGCAGGCAAGAGACCACCGTAAGCGTCGCTGCAACCAATTAAGCGCCGATTCTCATCAGCGCGAGTACGCTCTCGCTGCCTGATCAGCAGAGCGTCTCTGTCGGCCCGGGGCATGCCCTCGGCTCCGGTGCCGGCATCAGCTAGAGGGCTCACCGTCCGGCTCGGTCGCGGAGTAGGACGGGACATCGAACAGCGACTGGGATCGTCATCCGGGCTTGTTCGCGAGACCCGGAGATCCGAGTAGAGGCACAGCGGACTGCACACGGAGAAGCCCTGAAGACGCGGCGGAGGACCCGGGTTCGATTCCCGGCAGCTCCACCAATAGAGGCGAGCGCTCGCGGAGAGCGCTCGCCTTTTTGGTGGAGCTGTGTGTTTTGTGGGGGTGCAACCCCCACGCCCCGCCCGGCGGGCTCCGCCCCCGGACCCCCGATCCTGTGGTTGCGTTGGGTGGTCCTCGCCCTGCTCACTCGGGGGGCGCAGGTGGCGCAGCAATGCAGTTGTCACCCGAGAATACGAAGCAACTCTGCCGCAGGAAGAAGACAGCCTCGAGTCCGACGGTCGATCGGAAACGATAGACCTGCACGTCGGCGCTCGTTTCGATCGGGAGGAGAGACCCACGCTGCGCCAGCCACGCAATCTTGTCTTCGTCCCCCCGGCTCGCAAGAACCTGCTCCACCGCTCGGCTTTGGGAGAAGAGGTCGATCAGCGCGAAGGCTGTGCTCATGGCGCTACACCGTTCTGAGGTCGAGCATGGCTCGGACTGCTATGCCGCGTTGGTTTGGAGATCGCCTGTTGATGGTAGAGGTCGCGCTATGGGCGTCGTCACCGCTCAACGGGCAGATCCCGGCCTTTTGATGCTTCCTCGCCATGGCATAGGCGCTCTTCGGGGCATGCCCTGTTTGCCTCGCTGACGGGTGGGCATGTGTGCGGTGTGAACGGACTGCCGAAAGACCGAGAACAGGATGAATCGGGCGAACATGGCGGATTCTGTTTGATTGCTATGGGGGGTGGAATAGCGGTGTTAATGGCAATTGAGCTGGGAAAATGGGGTGTTAGCCCCCTGGTATCTGGATGGCTGCTATGACGCTCGAAGCCGAGGTGCTGTGCTATCGCTCCCGGAGTGGGAGCGGAGGTCGGCGGGGGCTTAAGGGGTTGTCATGACCGCAGGAGTCACGGAGAACGGGATGCGGTCGGTGTTGCGGGCCGCCTGCGTGAGCGTGGGGATCGACTCGGCGGGCGCCGAGCCGGCCGGATCGCAGACGGTGTTCAAGTTGCGCGACGGCATTGTGGCGCGGATCGGCGGGCGGGGCCAGAAGCTGGCGGTCGGGCGGGAGGTCGCCGTGGCCCGGTGGCTGGAGACGTGTGGGGTGTCCGCGGCGCGCTTGGTGCCGGACATCCCGCAGCCGGTGGTGGTGGATCGTCGTCCGGTGACCTTCTGGCAGGACCTGCCGCCGCATCATTCTGGGACGCCCGCGGAGATCGCCGAGGCCCTGGCTCGGCTGCACCGGCTGCCACTGCCTGGGTTCGAGCTGCGTCGAATGATGCCTCTGGCTCGCCTGGAGGAGGAGATCGAGGCCGCGCAGACCGTCACGGAGGAAGACCGGCAGTGGCTGCGCGGGCATCTGGAGGAACTCCGGGGCCGGTGGAAGACCCGGCCCGACGGTATGCCGTGGTCGGTGATCCAGGGCACCGAATGGGGCGAGAACGCCGTGGTCGGTGACGACGGCAACCTGATCCTGGTGGGTTTCGGCCGGGCGGTGATCGGTCCGCCGGAGTGGGATTTGGTGCATACAGCGATCGAATGCTGGACGGCGGCCACGCTCACCGCCGCGCAGTACGCCGACTTCTGTGCCGGGTACGGCCGCGACGTGACGCGCTGGGACGGTTTCTACCTGCTACGCGATATCCAAGAATTCCGGCTGACACTGCAATCGCTGCGCGCGGCCACAGGAAACCCGGCCTATCAGGGGCAAGCGCTGCGCCGCCTCGAATACATCCGTGGCGACAAAGGCATGCGCCCGTGGCCGGGGTGGGCAGACCTCGACTAGGCGGTGTTCGGTCCCGCTCAGCCGCGAGGCCCGTCCACTGAGCACCGGAGGCATCGAACCGCACGGTAGGACAGCGTCGAGCGTCGAAGGACGGAGTGAGAACCGGTCCTGACCCGCTCGACCCATCCCGGTGTGAGGCACTTGGGAGAACGCGCAACGCGCGACCGGTCCAGCTCGGAGAATCCCCGTCAGCGAAGGTGTTTCACGTAGCGGTGGGCAGGAACCGGGACGGGGCCGGTGGGGCCGGGTGCCGCGTGGGTGAAGACGCCCTCGTCGACCCAGCCACGATTGGTGTAGAACTGGCGGGCCCGGGTGTTGCCTGGGACGACGGCCAGCCAGGCACGGTCGTGGCCGTTTGCGTGTACACGCTGTTCGGCCGCGGTGAGCAGCAGCGCGGCCACACCGGTTCCCCGGTGCTCGGCGGTTACGTAGACCTGATCGACCTCGTCTCGGTCGACCATGACGAACCCCGCGATCGCGCCGTCCACCGTGGCGACGGTGGTGTCGGCGACCCGGTCGGCCGCGCGAACGTCGAACGAGTCGCGCGGCCGGACGGCCAGCAAGGCGTCGGGGACGTGGCCCAGGTGGCCGTCGCGCCAGCCGTGGTACCAGATCTCGGCGATCGCCGAGGCGTCCTCGGGCCGGGCGGGGCGCAGAACCGGGGCGATGTCCGTCATCCGCCGGACTGTAGCAGCGGGTGCACCGGTGCTCAGCCCTGGTGAGTCGGGACCACGATCAGCTCGGCCACGTTTACGCGCTTGGGCGCCGAAACGGCGTACGCAACTGCGTCGGCGATGTCGCCGGGTTCCAGGATCTCGATCTGGGTCCGCCACTGCTCCAGCCCCGCGCGCTGTTGCTCGTCCCGCATCCCCGCGCCGAGTTCGGTGCCGACGAAGCCGGGTTCGATGTTCTTCACGCGGACGCCGCGCGGCCCGAACTCGGCGCGCAGGTTGCGAGTCAGGTGCGCGACCGCGGCCTTGGTGGCGGTGTACACGGCGTAGTTGGGAAAGACCGTGTGCCCGCCGATCGATCCGACCAGCACCAGATCCGCTTGCTTGCCCGCACTCGCCGCCGCGAGCAGGTCGTCGATGAAGGCGCGTCCGGTGTAGAGCAATCCGTTGATGTTGGTGCCGACCATCTGGTCCCACTCGTCGGTGAGCGCGGACTCGAACGGCGCGGCGAGCATGACGCCCGCGTTCGCGACGACCAGGTCGACGGGGCCGAAGGCCGCACGCACGGTGGCGGCGGCATCGCGTACCGACTGCTGGTCGCCGACGTCGGCGACCATGGCGAGCGCGTCCCCGCCGATCTCGGCCGCGAGTTCTTCGATGCGATCCTTGCGCCTGCCCAGCAGGGCGACCTTGGCGCCGCCCCGCGCCAGCTGCCGCGCGGTGGCGGCGCCGATTCCACTCGATGCTCCGGTGATGACCGCGACGCGGCCGGTGAGGTTGTTTGTCATGTCCACTACGTTCGGCCCGGCCGCGCGTCCCTGCCAGGTCGCGGACTTCCTGGTAGTCGCGCGGCCACCCAGCCGGGGTGCGGCTCGCCTACGCTCGGGTCATGGACTCCGACAATCGACTGGGCGCGTTCCTGCGGGCGCGTCGTGAGCTGGCGCGACCGGAGGACTTCGGGTTGTCCGGCGGTGGTCAACGCCGGGTCGCCGGGCTGCGTCGTGAGGAGATCGCGCTGCTCGCGGGGGTGAGCGCCGACTACTACGTGCGACTGGAGCAGGGCCGCGACAGACACCCGTCCGAGCAGGTCATCGCGGCGCTGGCGCGGGTGTTCGCGTTGGACGACGAGGGCACGGCGCATCTGCGCGAGCTGGCGCGACCCGCGGCGAAGCGGCCGAGAGGGCCGCGCCGCCCCGAACGCGTCGCGCCCGGATTGCTGCGGTTGATGAACGCGTGGCCGCACACACCCGCACTGGTGCTCGGCAAGTACCTGGACGTGCTGGCGGCGAACCCGCTGGCCGAGGCCGTCAACTCGTGCTCGGTTCCCGGGGTCAACCAGGTGCGCATGGTCTTCCTCGATCCCGAGGCGCGCGACCTCTACTCCGATTGGCCGACTATCGCGGCCGATACCGTGGCGAGCCTGCGGGCGACCGCGGGCGCCGACCTCGACGATCCGCGCCTGACCGAACTGGTCGGCGAGTTGTCGCTGAAGAGCGAGGATTTCCGGCAGCTTTGGGCGCGCCACGACGTCCGGGTGAAGACCGCGGGGGTGAAACGTTTCCGCAACCCGATGGTCGGCGAGCTGACGCTCTCGTACGAAACGTTCAGCGTGAACGGGGCGCCGGGGCAGATGCTCATCGCCTATCATGCGGAACCCGGTTCCCCCTCCGAACGCTCACTCGCCTTGCTCGGCAGCCTGATCGCGGACAAGGCGTCCGACGAGTACGGGGACGAACAACATTCCGCCCGGCAACTCGGTGCCCAGCAAAAGGATTGAGCTGAAGGGTCTCCATCCCGATTGTTGATGCGGTCCGGGGCGGCACGCCCCTTGTCGGCGTCCGCGCCGACGGCAAAGAACCGTTGCCGCATCAGCGAGTCATGACCGGCACTGCGAGCTGCGCCGGTGTCTGCCACGCAAGAGGCCGATTCCCGCATCGCTGCTCGTACTTTCGATGCCGGACAGCGATCGCCGATCTCCTCGCGGCGCGGGTTTGCACGCAGCTTCGTCGCCTTCCCTGTGGCTCTTGCCGATCTCCGATGGCGGCACGGCGTCCAGGTGATCTGCGCCGCGGGCGAGCCGGCCGGATGAATCGAGGACGGGAATGCGGCCTACAGACGATGTTTTCCAGGACGGGTGCGGCGCGGTTGGCCTTGTCGTACCCGCGTGATTGGCTGTGCTGAGCAGTCTTTCGAGTACGACGGAGGTGGGCGTGGTAGCGATCGACTTCGAGCGGGCGGGACGCGGGATCACTCCGGTATCGATCTGGCGTTCGATCACCGCTCAGGGGCTCGGTGGCGTGCCGCCCACAGCGCTGGTGCTGGCGGGGATCGTCAGTGTGCAGGTGGGGGCCGCGCTGGCGAAGCAACTGTTCTCGGCGACCGGTGCGGGCGGAGCGGTCATGTTGCGGCTGGTGTTCGCCGGCGTCGTCCTGCTGGTGTTCTGGCGCTCTTCGCTGCGGGTCGCGCGCGGTGCGCTGCCGGTGGTGCTCGGGTATGGCGCGGTGCTGGCACTGATGAACCTCTCCTTCTATGCGGCGATTGATCGGATTCCGCTCGGAATGGCGGTGACGATCGAATTCCTCGGACCGCTGACGGTCGCGCTGGCAGGGTCGCGGCGCTGGATCGATCCGGTGTGGGCGATGCTGGCCGGTGCCGGCGTGCTGCTGCTGACCAGGGCGGACGGCGACGTGGACTGGGTCGGCGTGCTGTTCGCGCTGGCCGCGGCGGTGTGCTGGGCGGGTTACATCCTGCTCAGCGCCGCACTCGGGGAGAGAACCGATGGCGGCGGCGGACTGGCGCTGGCCATGGCCTTCGGCGGGGTGATCATGCTGCCGGTCGGCATCGCCGACGCGGGGACCGCGCTGCTGCAGCCGGCGGTGCTCGCCGCCGGGTTCGCGGTGGCGATGCTGTCCTCGGTGCTGCCGTACTCCGTGGAGTTGGAAGCGTTGCGGCGGATTTCACCCCGCGTGTTCGGTGTGCTGATGAGCTTGGAACCCGCGGTTGCGGCGGTCGCGGGCTTGGTCGTTCTCGGCCAGGTGATGAATCTCGGACAGTGGACGGGTGTGGCGTGCGTGGTCGCGGCGTCCGCGGGCGCGACGCGGACCGAAGCGAAGGATTGACTCAACGGTTGCTCCGCTGCCGTATGTGGTGGCTGAGCGGCAGCCCGCCGCGAAGCGCGCCGTATCGCCCCAGCGGACGCCGCGGAGGTCGATGTTCGGCGGTTCGGACCCGGCGAGGCCGGGTGGGAAGGAGGATCTAGGTATCTCGCCGGTGCTGGTGCCCGGCGCCTGGACGACTAGCGAAGGGTAGGACCACCGGGATGCGAATGCGAGTTGGCGCGGCAGCGGCGGTATTCGGAGCGGCGGTGGCCGTCACGATCGGGGGCATGCCGACGGCGGGAGCCACGGTGACGCAGGTCGGGATGTATCCCGGCATCAACTACGGGTTGGGGACGAACTACGGAACCGGTTGCACGTACACCGCACGGGCCACCGTGACCGACGTCGTCACACCGGTCGTCTTCTACGACAACGGTGTTCCCTTCGGCGTGGTCCGCCCCTCCGGCGCCGTCGCTTTGATCAACTGGGTGCCCGCCACTCCCGGCCCCCACACCGTCAGCGCGGTGCAGGGGTCGGACGCGTCGTTCGTGGCGAGCATCGATATCGCCGTGGGCAACGGGGTCCATCTGGGGTACGCCTGCGCCGTTTTCGGCGGATGACCGAACCCTAGGGTTCGCCGGTCCATGCCCTGTGCCCCGGTAATGTCGATTCCGCGGTGCTGAGCTCGACCTTTCGTACTGGAAGGAAGTGATCATGCGAACCAACGGATCGATCGTGGTCGGAGTGGACGGGTCCGCGGGATCGGCGGCGGCGATCGCGTGGGCGGCGCAGGCCGCCGCACAGCATCGAGCGCCGCTGCATCTGGTGCACGTCCTCGATCCGGTCGCCGACTACGGGCCCGGCATCACCGAACCGCTGACGAGCACCGACTACGCGCGGATGGAGAGCCACGGCCGCTGGGTACTGGACACCGCAGCCCAAGAGGCGCTGATCGCGGTCCGCGGACTGCGCGACATCGAGGTGACCACCGAATTGGTGCACGAGCCGGTCGGTCCGGCACTGCTGGACCGCACGGGGGAGGCCCGGATGATGGTGGTCGGCACCCGCGAGCGCGGCACCATGCGGCGCGCCTTGCTCGGCTCGGTCAGCGCGGCGCTGGCACGGCGGGCGCACTGCCCGCTGGTCGTGGTCCGGGAGGGCGCGCCGCTCACGCAGGAAGCCAGGAAACAGCCGATCATCGTCGGGGTCGACGGCACCGAAATCAGTGAACCCGCCATCGAGGCGGCGCTGCAGGAGGCATCGGCGCGGGGCGTGCCGCTGCTCGCACTGCATGTGTGGACCGGTGTCGAACTGCCCGCGGCGGACGCCGAGCGCACAGCCGATCCGGAGAAGCAGCTCGTGCTCGCGGAAAGCCTGGCCGGATGGCAGGAGTGTTTTCCCGATGTCGAGATCCACCGGGAGATCGTCACCGACCGTCCGGAACGCTGTCTGCTGGAACGCTCCGAGCGGGCGCAGCTGCTGGTGGTCGGCAGCCGGGGTCGCGGCGGGTTCGCCAGCATGCTGTTCGGCTCCACGAGTCAGGCGCTGCTGCTGTCGGTGCAGTGTCCGATCATGATCGTTCGAGACCGCACGATCACGGTGCGGCACTTGCCCGACTGAGTCTCACGCGCCGGTCGTCGAGCCAGGGCGCACGATCATCAGGACGGTGACCACCGACCACAGCAGGTTGAACACCCCCGTGTCCCTGGCGAGGCGGCGGATCAGCGCCGGAGTGGCGCCGGTGAGGTCGGCGAGGATCTTCTGCTGGCCGGGCAGCACGAGCAGGGCGAGCACGCCCGCCGCGGCCGCGGTCAACCCGATCGACACCACCAGCCACGCGTCCCCGAGCACGCCGAGGCTGAGCGCGGTGAGCAGACCGAACGCCGGGACGATGATGCCGATCAGGGCATAGACCCGGCAGATGCGATGCAGTGTGCCGAGGACGGCAGGGCTGTGGTCGGTCGCGGTCGCGGCGAGGGCACGGCGGGTGGTGGCGGGAAACATGCTGGCCGCGACCGTCACCGGGCCTACGGCGATGATCGCGGCGAGCACATGGACCGAGAGCAGGAACTTCGTCACGGCGGTCGAGACTAGCCGGAGCGGCGTATCGAAGGAATTGGCGGAACTGCCATATATCGGTCGATTCTCGCCAAGTAGAGCGAACTGGGGCGATATGCGTATTGCCAGCTCGAATGCATTGGCTGGAATCGACCGAATTACTACGCTATGGCCATGCACACCGTGGCCGTACTCGCCTTGGACCAGGTGATCGCGTTCGACCTGGCCACGCCCGTCGAGGTGTTCGGTCGCACACGGCTGCCAGACGGGCGGCGCGCCTATCGCGTGCGGGTCTGCGCGAACCGATCGACCGTCGATGCCGGGGTGTTCACGCTGCGAGCGCCGTGGGGGCTCGAGGCGCTGGACGAGGCGGACACGATCATCCTGCCCGGCTGCGCGGATCCCGGCCTACCGGTGCCGGACGAGGTGATCGACGCGTTGCGCCGCGCCGCGGCCGCTGGTACCCGCATCGCCTCGATCTGCTCCGGCGCCTTCATCCTCGCCGCGACCGGATTGCTGGACGGTCACCGGGCGACCACGCATTGGCTCGCCACGGCGCAACTCGCCGCCGGCTATCCGGACATCGAGGTGGACCCGGACGTGTTGTACGTGGACAACGGATCCCTGGTCACCTCGGCGGGTGCGGCGGCGGGAATAGATATGTGCCTGCATCTGATTCGCCGCGATTACGGCTCGGCCGTCGCGGCCGACGCGGCCAGGACGTCGGTCGTCCCGCTGGAACGGGAAGGGGGACAGGCGCAATTCATCGTGCACGACCAGCCGCCGACGCCGCGCGGCTCGGCACTGGAACCGGTGCTGCGATGGATACAGGACAACGCCGCGCAGGATCTGTCCCTCGACGACATCGCCGCACACGCCGGGATGAGCACCCGCACACTGAACCGCCGCTTCCGCGAGCACACCGGGACGACGCCGTTGCAGTGGCTGCTGCGCGCGCGTATCCGGCAGGCCCAGCACCTGCTCGAAGCCACCAGCCACCCGGTGGACCGGATCGCCGGCCAGGTCGGATTCGGGTCACCGACCGCGTTCCGCGATCGCTTCAAGCGGGTGGTCGGCACCAGTCCGCACAGCTACCGCGCGGCCTTCCACGGCTCCGGCGGAGACCGACCTGGGTAGCGGTCGCGGCCGGTGCGTGAAACCGGCAAGGGCCGCGGCGTGTCGGCGACCGATGAATTCCCGCGTCACACTCCGTCGGATCAAGCGACACACGCACACACTGATCCAGGAGTAACGCGATGAGGAAAATCACCGCAGGTCTGTTCGTTGCGCTCGACGGCGTCGTCGAGGACCCGCAGGACTGGCACTTCCCGTATTTCGACGACGACATGGGCGCGGCCGTCGACGCCCAGCTCGGCGCCGCCGACACGCTCTTGCTCGGGCGCAAGACCTACGACAGCTTTGCGGGCGCATGGCCGGAGCGGGAAGCCGCGGGCGGACCCGACGCGCCGTTCGCCGAGAAGCTGGGCAACGCGCGCAAAATCGTGGTGACACACCAGGATCTGGAGTTCGGCTGGCGCAACTCCGAAGTGCTGAAGGGCGATCTGGTCGAGGCAGTGACCGCGTTGAAGAGCGAGCCGGGCGGCGAAATCGGTATGAGCGGCTCGGTTTCGGTGGTTCGTCAGCTCCTGGACGCGGGCCTGCTGGACGAACTGCACCTGCTCGTCCACCCGATCGCAGTCGGCAAGGGCGAGCGTCTTTTCGAGGACGGCGGGCCCACTATCCCGCTGCGCCTGCTGTCGTCGCAGACTTTCGCAACCGGCGTGCTCCACCTGGTCTACACCCGCGACGAGGCTGCGCCCGCCGGAACCTACGAGGACGCGAAAACGCATCTGTCGCAAGGCGACCAGTAGCGGCCAGGACGTGCGCTGCGGCGGGTGCGAGACCGGGGTCCAGGGCATTGCCGGTACGGATCGGCTTCCGGTCAGCGCTCGGCGTCGGCGGCCATGGTGAGCAGCAGGTCGCGTAACGCCTGCTGCTGAGTTCCGGTGAGCGAAGTCAACGGGGAGCTCGCGCCGAGCAATTCGAGCGCGTCATCGCGTCGGCGCCGACCGGCTGGGGTCAGCACGATCTGTTTGGCCCGGCGGTCGGTGGGGTGTGGCTCGCGGCGGATCAGATCTTGCTGCTCCAGCCGGTCCAGCACGAACGTCGCGTTCGACGGCTCACAGGACATCCGCGCCGCCAGCTCCCTCGCGGTGATCGGTTCGGACAATTCGCGCAGCGCGATCACCTGCGAGGGGGTGAGTTCCAGCTGTTCGGCGACGCGGCGGACGTGCACATCGAGCCGATGGGTGAACTGATGCACCAACTTGCACACATCGCGGTCGAGTTCGGTGTCCACCACGGGATCGGGCTGCCGCGTCATTGCTCCGAGTCTAGCGCCTTCTGTTCGAACTGTGATAGTTCTAGTTCGTATCATTCGAGTCATAACTATCTGGAAGGCATGTGATGCGGCCCGCAGTGTTTTCTCTGATGCTCGTGGTGTTCAGCCTGACGACCGGCGAGTTCGTGATCGCGGGCATCTTGCCCGAGGTCGCGAGCGGCCTGGCGGTTTCGGTGGCGTCCGCGGGAGCGCTGGTGACGGCCTATGCGATCGGCATGATCATCGGCGGTCCGGTGGTGACGGTGCTGACCGCCAAGGTGGCGCGCAAGCCTTTGGTCATCGGATTGGTGTCGATCGCGATACTGGCCAATCTGGGCTCCGCCTTCGCGCCGAATTACGCTGTGCTGCTGGCCATGCGAGGTGCGGCGGGCTCGGTCGTCGCCACCTTCTTCGCGGTCGCGGTCGCCACCGCGGTGTCGACCGCCCAGCCGGGTGCCGAGGCCACGGCGGTGGCACGCGTTGCTCTCGGCATGAACCTGGGTATCGTACTCGGCACTCCGCTCGGCGCGGCCATCGGCCAAAGCCTGGGCTGGCGAGCGACTTTCGCAGCCGTCGCCCTCTGCGCGGCGGCCGCGTTGCCGCTGGTGCTGCGTTTCCTGCCCGATCAGCCGGGCTCGGCGGCGGCCTCGATCGGAAATGAACTGCGCGTTTTCGCCGACCGTGACGTGCTGTGGGCGATCGCGCTCACCGCCGTCGGGAATGTCGGAGTCGTCATGGTCTTCACCTACATCACGCCGCTGTTGACCGAAGTCGGCGGCTTCCCCACGGGCGCGGTGCCGATGCTGCTGCTGGTCTACGGCGTCGGCGCCGTGCTCGGCAACCAGCTCGGCGGCAAGCTCGCCGACCGGTCCTTGTTGCCCTCGGTGACCGGGCTGCTGGCCGCGCTCGCCGGAGTGCTGGTCCTGTTCTGGTTGGCGGGAGGTGTCCGGATCGTCGCGGCCGCGCTGACTTTCGTGTTGGGCGCACTGGCCTTCGCCATCATCCCCGGCATGCAGGCGCGAGTAGTAGCCACGGCCACGGCCGCGCCGACCTTGGCCATCGCGGTGAACGCCTCCGGATTCCAGCTCGCTGCGGCGGGCGCGGGACGGATCGGCGGATGGGTGATCGGCGACGGCGCGGGCCTGCGGTCGCTCTATCCGGTGGGCGCGGTGCTGACCGGATGCGGGGTCGCCGTGGCGGGTTATCTGCTGTGGCGGGACCGCCGAGTGCGGTCGCGCCGCGAACCGGACCGGCAGCCGGAATTCGAGAACAATTAATGCCCGAGCGCTTTCGCGACGATGCCGCCGGTGACGGCTTTCGTCAGATAGTTGGTGGAGTCGTGCGGCGACGCGCCGTTGTCGAAGTGCTGCTCGGTGACCGGGGTGACGGCGGCGCCGGGGCAGGGCGGAAAGAACGGGGCCAGGTCGAGGTGGGCGGCAACGAGATCGTCCTCGTCGACCACGTTGTGCCAGCCCGTCACCGATTTCGGCACGGTGCTCGGCTGCGGGCGCAATCTGTCGTAGACGACGGTGCGCAGGCCGAGCGGCGACCCCATGGTCAGCAGGGTTACCGGGTGCTCGGCGCGGTGCAGGGCCTCATAGGCGACCACGCTGCCGAGCGAATGGGCGATGACCAGCCGGGTGTCGGGACCGACGTGGCCGAGCACCTGCTGCTGGGCATACGCCCGGACCTCGTCGTCGGTGAAATAGCGGGCGACTTGGGACAGGGCGCTGATGACGAACTTCTGCGCCAGCCCGAAACCGAACGGCGCGAACCAGCGCAATCGCATCAGCGCGTTGAGGGCGGGCCGCAGTGTCGCCTGCGCTCCTTGCGCCACCGCGTCCGGCGGCGGGGGAGTGCCGAGCCTGCGGGCGGTCGCACGGTCGCGTGCGTCGCCGGCGTGCACGGCCGCCGTCGCCAGCCATTCGCCGGCGAGCGCTTCCATCAGGTCCAGTTGTGCGTCGTCGAGTTCCGTCCCGGCGCCCTGGGCGCCCTTGGTCAGGAATTGATCGCCGTAGAACGCCATCCGGGCCGAGATATCTCCAGCAGACCCATTGCGCCACAGTCGATCCGCCAGGTCCGGTGCACCGTGGTTGCGTACGCCTCCCGCGAGGCCGGGCAGCCAGCGCGCCTCCAATGTGTCGGCCGATTCCTGTTCTTGCGCTATGCCGTGTACGAGGACGATCGTCGCCAACGTCCCACCCCTTCTATGTCCCCGGTGTCTTGGACAGTGTCCCTCATCGGAGCCGGAATCGGCAGGGCTATTTTCCAGACCGGGTGCGGGAACGGATCGCTTTGCCCAGCGGGGCAATGGAATTGGCGAGCCCGAACAGTACTCGCTCGGCGATCGAATGCTGCGGCGGCAGAACGGCGAGCTGCCGGGCGAGGTCGAGTCCGTTGACGATCGCGGTGTTCGAGACGATCAGCCCGTCGCGGACGACGAATACGTCGGTGCCGAGGAGGTCGAGCTGTCTTCCGTTCGGTGCCAGCCCGATCAGCGGCGCGGTCCCGTCGAACCGGCCGCGCATCCGCCAGTGCACCACGGCGCGCTCGTCCTGTGCGGTGACCGAGACTATCTCCAGTGTCAGGTCCGGCAGGGCGGCATGGACATCCCGGAAGAAGGCCACTATCTCGTCGGGAGCGCGCAGGTCCGCGACGCCGACGAACACGTCGAGCGCGCCGGACTGCCAGCACTCCGCCACGGTCTCCCAGTCCTGCGCGCCGATCGCCTCGAGGTAGCGGCGTGCGACCGAGCCCGGGTCGGCTGGTTTCGTCACCGATGGTCCTCTCGTCGCGAGGTGATGCGGTCGGTTTGCCGTGGCTTCAGGCGTCCCGCCATTTGATCGAGCAACCCATGCTGGGCCGGTGCGGTTCCGGGACCGGCTTGCCGTCCAGCACGGCCTCGACAGCGGCGCGCAAGTCGTTGCCGGTCAACGGTTTTCCATTGCCCGGGGTCGACTCGTCGAAGGCGCCGCGGTAGGCGAGTTCGAGGTTCGCGTCGTAGAGGAAGAAGTCCGGGGTGCACGCGGCGCGAAACGCCCGGCCGACCTGCTGGTCCTCGTCGACGAGATAGGGGAAGGTCCAGCCCGCCCGGATCGCTTGGTCGCGCAGCCGCAGCGGCGCGTCGTCCGGGTAGGCGATCGCGTCGTTGCTGCAGATCGCCACGGTCGGCATGGACGGCAGCGAGTCGATCAGTTCGCCGAGCGCCGCCTCGATGTGTTTGACGTAGGGGCAGTGGTTGCAGGCGAAGACCACCAGCAGTCCGGGTCCGCCCGCGAAGTCGTCGCGGGAGTAGATCCGCTGGTCGAGGTCGGGAAGCGAGAAATCGGGTAGTGCGGTGCCTAGGGGAACCATGAGAGAGGTATGTGCCATGGTGTGCCTTCCGTCCGGATCGAAGACGACAGCCGGAGCCTAACCCCGTGTCGTCCGATTCGTCGGAAATACGCTGATGAACCGTCACACGGCGTGGCGAGAGTTCGAGCCGGAGCGAATGCGGAGGGCGGAGGTACGCCTACCGGGCCAAGTCCGAAGGATCGGTATTCGCCCCGCAGAGCACCACGCACACCCGCTCGCCGGGGGCACGCCGGAACGTCGGTTCATCGCCGAGAATCGCGGCCAGAGCGGTCGCCGCCCCGTACTCGACCGCGATGCGGCGCTCCTCCCACAGTGTTCGGCGGGCGGCGATGATCCCGGGTTCCTCGACCAGCACCGACTCGACGTCATACCGTCGCGCGGCCGCCAGCGCCATCTCCGAGGTTCGCCGGGCGCCGAGCGAGTCGGCGGCGATCGAGTCGACCTCCACGTCGACGACCCGTCCCGCCGCGATCGCGGCATGCAGAGCGCG
Source organism: Nocardia amamiensis (assembly GCF_015477605.1). Lineage (GTDB taxonomy): Bacteria > Actinomycetota > Actinomycetes > Mycobacteriales > Mycobacteriaceae > Nocardia > Nocardia amamiensis_A. The sequence continues at coordinate 217,248 of NZ_JADLQX010000003.1, read as the reverse complement.
GCAGCGGGCGGGCTCCACGGCGACGGTGCGGACGCCGTAGTGATCGGCCGCGGTGGCGACGCCGGAGAACAATCCGCCTCCGCCGACCGCGACGACGACGGTGCCGAGATCAGGGATCCGCTCGTTGACTTCCGCCATGAGCGTGCCTGCTCCCGCCGCGATGAGCGGGTTGTCGTAGGCGTGCGAGGGCAGGGCGCCCGTGTCGTCGGCGAACTCGCGGCTGGCGGCGAGCGCGTCGGCGTATTCAGTACCCACCAATCGGACTTCGGCGCCATAGGACGTGAGCCGCTCCACCTTGACCCGCGGGGCCGTGGTCGGCACGAATACGGTCGCCGGAATGCCCTGGTTGCGAGCCGCCCACGCGCAGGCCAGCCCGGCGTTGCCGCCGGAGGCGATCGTCACGCCCACTGGCGGCAGCGTGCCGTTCTCGCGGTGGGTGAGCAGGAAGTTCAGCGCCCCCCTGGCTTTGAAGCTTCCGGTGTGCTGCAGGAACTCCAGCGCGAACCACAGCTCGCCCGCGCTGTCGGCCTGCGCCACGGCGACCGGCCTGACCCGGCCCGTCACTCGCTCGGCCGCGGCTTTCACGTCGCTGTGGGTCAGTTCCATGACGCTCCTCCGGATCCGGTCGGGGTGCCGCGGGGGTACTCGCGGCGGTGCGGCGCGAACTCCAGTGTCAGCAGGGCCGCGGCGGCGACCACCACCTCGCGCCAGCGGACCAGAACATAGCGCGGCCGCGACAGCGCGTGGAATTTGCGCAGGAACCGGTAGAGCGATTCCAGCCGGACCAGCGGGTCGCACAGGTGCACCACCAGGAAGAGCAGCTTGGCCGTGCGCGATCTCCGCTTCTCGGCGAACAGTTCCGGAAACGGCGCGAAAGCCAGCGAGATCCGGTGGATGTCGTGCGCTCTCGCGTAGTCGACCAGATCCAGGATCATGCGTTCGTCCAGCCCGTTGGGCGCGTCCTTGCGCCGCCACGGGACGTCGAGGCTCAGCTCCCGCCCGTGCCCGGAGGTGCCGTAGCGCTGGAAGCCCGCGGCGCGGCCCTCCGGATGATCGGCGATGACGATCAGCATGCCGGGATGCCGTCCGTCGAGCAGGTGATCCAGGATCATCGAGAAGCCGCGGTTCTGCCTGCCCTGTCCCCATTCGTCGACGATGGAGAGCAGTTCCCGGCGTCGTCTCTCGCTCAGCGCCGACTCGTGCACCACCTCGGTGGTGACACCGGCGTTCTTGGTGCGGCTCACGGCTTGGCGCAGGTTGCGGAACTTGCGCCCGACGAGAGCGAAACCGTCGACGTCGAGCACCACATCGCGGCCGATCGGCACCGCGTGCAGCCCGCGGTGCTCCAGCGCGCGCAGCCGCCACAGCGCGGCCAGTTCGGGGCTCGCCCCCATGACGGCGACGCGCCAGCCGCGGTCGGCGGCGAATTCGGAGAACGCCGTGACCAGCTCGGGGAACGCCGCGCGGTCGCCGATCGGGTCGCCCGCGACGGCCGCGATGCCGAAGCGGGTCCGATAGCCGATCGCCGCGGTAGACGACGCGTCGAAGAAGTAGGACTTGGACGAATGCAGCGCGAACGGCGCCAGCGGGTCGCCCTCGGTGCGGCCGACCAGTTCGGCCACCCGAGCCAGCTCCTCGGGCTGTGGTCTGCTCGACAGCGGCAGCACCAGCACGAAGCCCGTGGCGGACAGCAGGACGAAGCCCGCACCGGGATGTTCCGCCTGGTAGGCGAGGTGGGCGAGCACCAGAACCAACACCGCGGACGTGCCGTGCGGGAGGGTGACCGGACGACGCAGATGCAGCCCGCGGGCGACGAACACGCCGGAGAGCGCGAGAGCGGCGAACCAGCTGCGATCGACGCCGTCGTACGAGGTCGTCCGGGCCTGGTAGGCCAGTACGACGGCGATCAGGAGCACCGCGATGATCAGCACCGCCCGCGCGGCGGGCGTGACGGTGACCGCGGCTTGCCGGTAGCCGCTCAGTGTGGTGGTGCGCAGCGTGCGCGAGCCGGTCATGCCATGTCCGTCAGACACGGGCGTGCTCCGCCCGGCGTCCCCCCGCCCACGAATGTGTCGCCATTGTGGCCTCCCGATGATCACCTCACCAACCCACTATGCAGACCCGGCGGCGTCAGGGGCAATGCCCTTCTGGGACCCCGGCCGCGGATGCGACGGCCGGAGTCACCGAAAAGCACGGTCGAAAGGCGATTCGGACGATTGCCGCCCAATTGCCGATTTCTCGGCGTGTAGCCAGGATTTTCCCTGTAGACGTTGTCATGCTCAGTGCTCCGGCTGATCCGAACCAATCGCCTGGCGAGCGGGCGCGACGAGAGGTCCGACTGTGAAACTGAGCTGGCTGGCGCTTCCCGCGCTGTTCGTCGTCACCGTGGCGGGGTGTTCCGACGACTCTCCCGCGAGTAAGGAATCAGCGGCGACGAGCGCGGTCGCCGCCGCGAGTGCCGCGGCGACGACGACAGCCGCACGCGACCATGACGAACCGGGTGGCGTGGTCCGCGTTTTGCTCGGTGAGACCAAAAAAGTCCCGGTGCCCGCCGACGCGGTGCTCGATATCCGGGTACCGGCCACATGGGGGCAGGCCGCCAACGGTATTCGCTGCACGGTTACCGCTAGTTCCGGACAGAATGAAGATCTGCGTTCGTCGGACGTGAAGAAGATCGAGATGGTCGGCGGGACGGAATGGATGACGCTGTGGACGTTTTCCTCCGCGCCGGACGGCGACGTCATCGTTGTTTGCAAGGATCCGGCATCGAAAATCGCCGCTGCCCACCCCCATCCCTACCTTCGGGTGGTCCCGCGCGCAATCGTCCCGATCCCTCCGCCGGCTCGCTGATCCCGACGTCGACGCCGACCTCGGAGGAGGTCGAGGTCGCGCCGAATGCGCGGGTGAGGGCGGGCGTCATGTCGGTGGGCCGGCGTAGCGTCCGCAGGGTGAACGAGGTGGGTGCCGGCGCTTACCGGGAGCGGAGATCGCGGTACGAGGGCGCCGTGCTGTGGACCAAAACCGTCGACGGCCGCACCTCGGCACTGCCCGTGCTGCCCGACGGGTGCATGGATCTGATCTGGATGGCGGGACGGCTGGTAGTCGCGGGTCCGGACACGCAGGCATACCACCCTGCCGAGCCGCGCACCGGCCGGTACGTCGGCATTCGATTCTTCCCGGGTACCGCGCCCGCTCTGCTCGGCGTCCCGGCGCATGAACTGCTGAACCAACGGGTCGATCTCGCGGACCTGTGGCCTTCGGCGGCGGTCCGGCAGCTGATCGGTCAGCTCGAGCGCGCCGACGATCAGAGCACGGCGCTGGAACGAATCGTGCTGCGGCGGTCGACCGAGGCCGAATCGGCCGATCCGCTCATGCGGCGAGTGGCCGCCGCGCTGGCGACCGGCCGGTCGGTGGCCGCGGTCGCCGAGGCGGCGGGGCTCGGCGAGCGGACCCTGCACCGGCGCTCGCTGGCCGCCTTCGGCTACGGCCCGAAGACTCTGGCCAGGGTGCTGCGCCTGCAACGTGCGCTGGCCTCGGCGCGCGACGGTGTTCCGCTCGCGGAAACCGCGATGCTGGCGGGATTCGCCGACCAGGCGCACCTGTCCCGAGAAGTGCGCGCACTGGCCGGAATTCGGTTGGGGGAGTTGCTCGCCCGGTCCTAGGCGGGCCGAGCGCACCTGGTCCGCTGGTGGTGACCGAGGCTATCGGCGCGCCGACTTAGACGGCCGTGGCAGGCGGTTATCCGGCGGCCGTGGGAAGCGCGGCGTACAAGTCGACGCCGTTGCCGTCCGGGTCGTGCACCACCGCGTACCGCTGCCCCCAGAAGGCGTCCCACGGCTTCAATTCGCCGTGGTATCCGGCGCCCACCAGCTCCGCGTACACGGCGTCGACCTCTGCGGGGTCGGCGCAGCGGAACGCGATGCCGAGGCGGCCGGCTCGGGTCGGAGGCGTCCACTCGGAGTGGAACGACTTGATGACGGCCTCGGTGTCCAGCGTGAGCCGCAAGCCATTCGGCAACGCTGCTTCGGCGTGTCCTTCCTGTTCGGAACCCGCGGGGAAATCGAGGCCGAGACGGCGGTAGAAGGCCACCGAGGCGGCCATATCGGTGACGATGATGCCGATGACGTCGAGTTGTGGAGTCATACCGGCAGGGTAGGCAGCGGCGCGCCGGACAGTCTTGAACGAATCGGACAGTGCTCAGCGCGCGGGCGCGGGAACCAACTCGGCGATCAGGTTCTCCACCAGGATGCGGATGCGGTCCCGGATGGTGCGCACCACGTCGATGCTCTGGTCAGCGGGGTCCGGCAGCACCCAGTCGCGGTAGCTGATGCCGGGGAAGAACGGACAGGCATCCCCGCAACCCATGGTGATCACCACGTCGGAGATGCCGACCGCGTCCATGGTGAGCGGCTTGGGTGCGTAGCCGGAGATGTCGATGCCGATCTCGGCCATAGCGTCGACCACGGTGGCGTTGAGTTTCTCGGCGGGTTCGCTGCCCGCCGATCGCACGTCGAACCGGTCCCCGGCGAGGGCGGTGAGAAACCCGGCGGCCATCTGCGAGCGGCCCGCGTTCTGCACGCAGACGAACAGCACACTGGGCTTGTGGGACATGCGAACGCCTTTCGATGAACAGGGTAGAGCCTGCGTGTGCCGGCCGTCGGACGGGCCGTCCGGTGTGGTGGTGGAGCCGAAACGCTGTCGTAGCGTATGAGATACGTATACCAGCGTGCCGCGAAGTGTTACCGCTGGCCGTGCGTTGACGCGACTAAGCACGGAAAGATCGCAGGTCATCGGCCCGAAGGCGTTGTCGCGCAGCTGTTGCTGCGGTGTGGTGTGGCGAAGCGCGTCAGATCGGACGCATATCGATCATCTTGCGCAGTCGCAGGCGGTCGCGTTCCAGGCGGCGTGCTTCATAGGCGATCGGGAAGTAGCGCAGCCGTTCCGGCAGCAGCGGGACGATCCGTGCGATCAGCCAGCCGAGTGCCCGAAGTTTGCGCTCATCGGACGCCGTCCAAGTCAGCCCCAGCTTCTCGCGCGCGGCCTCGGGGGTGGTGCCCACCGTCACGAAGTACTGGAGCCATCCCACGGGGGCCACCGCCGCCTTCCAAGCCGGTCGTAGGGCACGCGGCAGCTGCCTCGGTGGCGCGACCGACCGGATCACCCGGAGGTAATCCCGTGCGGTGCCGGTCGCCACCAAGTGGTTGGCGACCATGTCGGCGAAGAATTCCTCGAACGCGGCGTAGTTCGCCGGAATCTCCTTGGGCGGCACGGCGAAATTGCGCATCAGCTGCACCGTCTCCTGCAAGTACGCCTCCTTTTCGGCCGCGGTGAGCGGGCGGCGGGCGAAGTACTCCGCGCTCTCGGTGAACGCGAAGGTCCCGGTGTGCAGCACCCAGGCCCACGGGCCGCTGGACAGCGCGGTGTGCCGCACGCCGTGGGCGTCGGTGGTGTTCAGCGACGCGTGCAGTTCCCGGAGCCGGTCGGCCTCGGCGAGTGCCTCGTCGCCGCCGTAGATCCACATCATCACCGAGGCGAGGCTGCGCGCGGCACGGCCCATCGGGTCGGTGCGGAAGGTGGAGTACTCGTCGACCACCGCCGAGATGGTCGGCTCCATGGTCTGCAACAGGAAGGCCGAGCCCGCGGTGAGCGAGAACGTGATCAGCCCGGTCTCGTCCCACATCCGAGTGCCGGGTTGGATCGGGCGGCGGGGCGGAAGCGTGCGTTCGGTGGCTGCGCGCGCGACGGACGCGGTCATCGTGATCTCCCTTGATCGACGAGCTCAAGACAGTGAGATGATAACAGTAACAATCTCTCATCGTCTATTCCTGCCACGTCGCCCGGCTGCTCCTAGGCTGGCAGGCATGACGACCGAGTGGCGCAGTCGTACCGGCCGGATCGGAGTGCTCACCGGCGCCGGTATCTCCACCGATTCCGGTATCCCGGATTTCCGCGGCCCGCGCGGGGTGTGGACGAAAGACCCGATCGCCGAACTGCTTTCCACCTATCAGAACTATGTGGCCGACCCGGATCTGCGGAAGCGGGCTTGGCTGGCCAGGCGGGACAATCCGGCGTGGCGAGCGGTACCGAACCCAGCGCACAACGCGCTGGCCGATCTGGAACGGGCCGGTCGGGCGGTCACCATCATCACGCAGAACATCGATCGCTTGCACCAGCGGGCGGGGTCCTCGCCGGAGCGGGTGGTCGAGATCCACGGCAACATGTTCGACGTGGTCTGCATCGGCTGCGACTACCAGACCACGATGGCGGCCACTCTCGAGCGCGTGAACGCGGGAGAGCCCGATCCGCCCTGTCCCGACTGCGGCGGCATCCTCAAGGCCGCCACCGTGATGTTCGGCCAGCAGATGGACCGGCGCACCATGGCAAAGGCCATCATCACCGCGGAGACCAGCGACATCTTCCTGGCCATCGGAACGTCGCTGCAGGTGGAACCAGCAGCGTCGATGTGCGCGGTCGCCGTGCGCGGCGGCGCCGACCTGGTCATCGTCAACGCCGAGCCGACGCCGTACGACGAACTGGCCACCGAGATCGTCCGCGAGCCGATCGGAACCGCCGTCCCCCGACTCGTGGCCGAGATTCTCGCCGTCTGATCGCTGAATCCGCCAATGGCCGCGGCCCTGGCGTCTCTCGCGTCAGCCGACCGGGCCGAGCACCCGATCGAGGTAGGCGTTGGCGAAACGTCCCTTGGGGTCGAGTCGGCGGCGCACCTCGGCGAACCGATCCCAGTACGGGTAGCGGTCGCGCAGGGTCGCGGCGGTCTGGAAGTGGCGCTTGCCCCAGTGCGGACGTCCCTGGTAGCGATCGAAAACCGCTTCGCAGGCACGGAAGTACGGTTCGAAGTCCATGCCGCGGTACTGGTGCACGGCGATGTAGCAGGTTTCCCGGCCGCCCGCGGGGGAGAGGAACGCGTCGTCCGGCGCGACCCACCGCACCTCGATGGGCATCGGCGTGTCGAATCCGGTGGCCAGTTCCTTGATCTCGCGGATGGCGTCGGCGGAGTGCTCGCGCGGGATGGCGTACTCCATCTCGGTGAAGCGGAGCAGCCGCGGCGACGCGAACACGCGGTAGGACCGGTCCACCTGGCGGCGGTAGCTGCCTGCATAGGCGGCGCTGCGGTGGATCAACGGGACCAGGCGCGGCTGTCTGCGGCTCAACTTGCACAGGCCGTCGAACAGATAGTTGGACATCAGGATGTCGGCGAACCAGTCGACGGACTTGGCGCGCGGCCGCTCCGGCAGGGTCACGCGGTTGTTGCGCTTGGTCAAGGCCAGCGAGCTGTGCGCGAACATGTAGAACTCGAAATGCTCGTTGCCGTCGACGAACGAATCCAGGTCGGCGAGCACGTCGTCCACCGGGACCGGGCGCTCGATGCCTTCCAGCACGAAAGAGGGCGCCATTCGCAGCGTCACGGCGGTGACCACACCCAGGGCGCCGACGCTCACCCGCGCCGCGCGCCAGCCGTCCGGGTCGGTTTGCTCGTTCAGCTCTACCCGGCTGCCGTCCGCGAGCATCAGTTCCACGGAATGCACCGCGGCGGAGAGATTCTGCAGCCTCGCACCAGTGCCGTGGGTGGCGGTGGCGGTGGCGCCTGCCACGGTCTGCACGTCGATGTCGCCGAGGTTCGGGAAGGCGAGGCCGTGTTCGTGTAAGGCGGTGCTCGCGGCGTTCAGGGTGATGCCCGCCTCGACCCGGACGAGGCCGGTCGCGCGGTCGACATCGAGAACGCGGTTCAGTCGCTCCAGGCTCAGCAGCATGCCGTCGGTGAGGACGGCGTCGCTGAACGAATGACCGGCGCCGGCCACCCGCACGGTGTGTCCCTCGGTCTCGGCGTTGCCGAGCAGATCGGCCAGTTCGTCGACCGAACGCGGCGTGGCCACAATCGCGGGCGCGCACTGCTGATCGCCGGCCCAGTTCACCCACGAATTGGTCATGTGACCAACTCTACGGGAGCGATCGTGACGCGCGCTACTTATGTGGTGATTTCGCTACCGCTTGCGGCTTCCGCAGGCGTGCTGCTTGGCGTGTTCGACTTCCTCGTCGGTCAGCGGCGGGACGACGAGATGCTGGCGCGGCGTGCCGTCCGCGCGTACGCCGTTCAGCGCGATGGCCATATAGCGCTGCCACACATCGGGATTGACCGGCCTTGCGAACTCGGCGACGCCGTCGACCATGTGCACGAGCGCGAAGAAGTCCGACGGCTCGATGCCCTCGGCGAGGACTCCCGCGTCGCGCGCCCGGGCGCAGATGGCCGTCACGGTGGGCTTGATTCGATCACGCACGACGACGAAACGGTCGGTCTCGTCGTCCTCGAGTTCGAGCATCACCTCGCTGAACCCGCGATTGGTGGCCATGTGCCGGCAGGCGTATTCGAAGAACTCGACCAGCCCGAACCAGGGATCCGGATGTCGGTAGGCGGCGTCGGCGGCATCGGCGAAATCGTTCAGGTTCTGATCGAAGACTTCGACGATCAGTTCCTTCTTGTTCGCGAAGCGGCGGTAGACCGTGCCGACGCCGACACCAGCGCGCTCGGCCACGTCGTCGAGGGTGATCTCGAGCCCGTGGTCGGCGAACAGTTCGCGCGCCGCGGCGATGATCCGCTGTTGATTGCGCGCGGCATCGGCCCGCAGGCGCCGGGGTGGAGAGGCGACCGTGGCGTGATTCACATAGCCATTCTATCAATCCCCGGGATTAAGTGGAGGCGTTGTCTCCGTTAAAGTGATAGATTCCATGGTAAGCGGAGGTAGTGCCTCCGGATCATCTTCAGACAAGGGGACACATGACTACCGCGATCGACCGTGGGGCGCCCGCCCCCGAGAAGACGGGAAGCGGCAGGCGCGGCTCGCACGCGCTGCGCTGGTGGGTCCTCGCCGTCCTCGGCGTCGCTCAGCTCATGGTCGTGCTCGATGCGACCGTGGTGAACATCGCCCTGCCCGCGGCACAGCAGGACCTCGGCTTCAGCGACGGCGACCGCTCGTGGGTGGTCACCGGATACGCGCTGGCGTTCGGCAGCCTCCTGCTGCTCGGCGGACGTCTCAGTGACCTGTTCGGCAGGCGCAACACCTTCATCGTCGGCCTGGTCGGCTTCGCGGTCGCCTCCGCCGTCGGCGGCGCGGCCACCAGCTTCGAGATGCTCGTCGCGGCACGCGTCGGTCAGGGCGTCTTCGGCGCGCTGCTGGCGCCCGCCGCCCTGTCGCTGCTCACCGTGACCTTCACCGAACCCTCCGAGCGCGCCAAAGCATTCGGCATCTTCGGCGCGGTCGCCGGTACCGGCGGCGCCATCGGCCTGCTGCTCGGCGGCGCTCTCACCGAGTGGGCGTCCTGGCGCTGGGTGATGTTCGTCAATCTGGCCTTCGCCGCCGTCGCGTTGGTCGGCGCGGTGCTGCTGCTGGCCAAGCACGCGAGCACCGAGCGGCCGAAGCTCGACATCCCCGGCACCGTCGTGGTCACCGCGGGCCTGTTCGGCATCGTCTACGGGTTCTCGCACGCGGAATCGGACGGGTGGACCAACGGAGTGACCCTTGCCTTCCTGATCGGTGGCACCGCGCTGCTCGCGGTGTTCGCCTGGCTGGAGACGCGGGTCGCGCATCCGCTGCTTCCGGTGCGGATCGTGCTCGACCGGATGCGCGGCACCTCCTACCTGACGGTCTTCGTCATGGGCATCGGGATGTTCGCGATCTTCCTGTTCCTCACCTACTACATGCAGCTGACGCTGGGCTACTCGCCGATCATGACCGGTGTGGCGTTCCTTCCGATGGTCGCCGCGATGATCGCTTCGTCCACGACCACCCCGTCGCTGCTGCTGCCGAAGATCGGACCGAAGATCGTGGTGAGTGGCGGCTTCCTGGTCGCGGCGGCGGGCATGCTCTGGCTGACCCGGATCGGTTTGGACACCGGCTACACCACCCACATCCTGCCCGCCCTGATCCTGTTGGGTCTCGGCCTCGGCGGCGCGATGGCGACCGCCTTCCAAGGCGCGACCTCGGGCGTGCAGCACGAGGACGCGGGCGTGGCCTCGGCCATGATCAACACCAGCCAGCAGGTCGGCGGGTCGATCGGCACGGCGCTGCTCAGCACCATCGCCGCCTCCGCGGCCAGCGACTACCTGTCCGCCCGGAAGCCGGATCCACTGACCATCGCGCAGTCCGCGATCGAGAGCTACACCACCAGCTTCTGGTGGGCCACCGCGATCTTCGTCGCGGGTGGCGTCCTCACCGCGGTGCTGATGCCGAGCACGGTACCCGTGCCCGCCGAGGGTGAGCCGGTCCTCGCTCACTGACGGAATACGGCGCCGTCGATCCGGCGCACGAAGCAACGGCCGCCGCTCCCGCGATCTCGTCGCAGGGGCGGCGGTCGTTTGTCTGGATCGGCCTCGCCCAACGGCGGGGAGACGCCCCCGTCCGACTCACACCGTAATTGTCGTGGGATGCTTTGCAATCGGAATCCCGATGATTCCGGCCGCCGCGGCGTGGGTAGCTAAAAGACTGCTACGTCCCCTTCTGGGGCACCGGCGTGCACGGCGGCGGCACCACCCTCTCCACCCGACCCGCGAGGTTCGTAGACTCCTCGGATCTACCGCGGTGCTCCTCGCGCTCGTCCGCCAGGGAGTGGCGGTGGCGTAGCCGGGGCGTCGAAGCCCGGCGCGGGGCAGGCACGGCGGCTACCTGGTTCGGCTCGGCGATCGACGGGAACGGCACGACGAAAGGGGGTCAGGCAGTGAGTAGTCCGCAAACGGGTTCCCCAGCGGGACAGTGGCGGCCGGCGGCACGGCTCACCGTGCTGCTCGACGAGGACGACAAGTGGCGGCACACGCCCCTGTACCACGAGATCGTGCGGCGGGCCAGGGACGCCGGACTGGCGGGTGCCAGCGTGTGGCGCGGCATCGAGGGATACGGCGCGTCCTCGCACGTCCACACCACCCGGATCCTGGATATGGCCGACCATCTTCCGCTCATGCTGGTGCTGGTCGACGAGCCGGACCGCCTGCGCGCGTTCGTCGAGCAGAACGCGGAACTGTTCGCCTCCGTCAACGTCACGATGGCACCGGTGGAACTGTGGCAGGGAGGTGGGCGATGACAGTACCGTGCGGCGTACCAGCGGATTTCGACGCGCCGATGCCGAAGGGGGCTTCGACCGTTACCATTGTCGGTTCGGCGCGGCTCGGCGATCGCAGCGACGCGAGGACTGGCATGCGGCGGTTCGCCGCCGCGGGACCGGATGCCCGCACCGCGCCGACCACGTGCAGCACGTTCGGCTACCAGAGGATCCGGCTGGTGGCCGACGTGATCGACGTGGCCGTGGGGTCGGCGGTGACCAGGCGGTCGTGGACATGATTCTGATGACGAGCCGGGCACAGCCGATCCGGAAGGGAGACCCGAGCATGGCCCACGATCGAGCCGGGCGTCCCGCACGTCCCACCGATCTGGAGGACATCGCGCGTCTGGTGACCGCGTACTACAGCCGCGTCCCCGATGTGCTGGACCCGGCCCAGCGTGTGGCGTTCGGTACCTCGGGGCATCGCGGCTCCAGCCTGGACAGCGCCTTCAACGAAGCGCACATTCTGGCGATCACCCAGGCGATCGTCGAATATCGCGCCACCCGCGGCATCACCGGACCGGTCTACCTGGCCCGGGACACCCACGCGCTGTCCGAGCCGGCGTGGACCACCGCGCTCGAGGTGCTCGCCGGCAACGACGTCACCGCGGTGATCGACGCGCGCGATCGCTACACCCCCACCCCGGCGCTGAGTCATGCTGTGCTGCGGCACAATCGAGGGGGCGCCAAGCACCAGGCCGACGGCATCGTGGTCACCCCGTCGCACAACCCGCCGCGCGACGGCGGCTTCAAATACAACCCGCCACACGGCGGCCCGGCCGACAACACTGCCACCGACGCCATCGCCGCCCGCGCCAACGAACTGCTGCTCGGCGGGCTGGCCGAGGTCAAACGCACCGCACTGCGGCGTGCGCTGGAAACCGGCGTGGAACGCTACGACTACCTCGGCCACTACGTCGACGACCTGCCCAACGTGCTGAACCTGGACGCCATCCGCGGCGCGGGCATCCGGCTCGGCGCCGACCCGATGGGCGGAGCAAGCGTCGACTACTGGGAGGAGATCGGTCAGCGGTTCGACCTCGAACTCGAGGTGGTCAACCCGTTCGTGGATCCCACTTGGCGGTTCATGACGCTCGACAGCGACGGCAAGATCCGGATGGACCCGTCCTCGCGCTACGCGATGGCTTCGCTGATCGCGATCAAGGACGACTACGACATCTCCACCGGCAACGACGCCGACGCGGACCGGCACGGCATCGTCACGCCCGACGGCGGGTTGATGAATCCGAACCACTTCCTGGCGGTGGCCATCGAATACCTGGTCGCCAACCGGATGGGCTGGGACGCGCTGACCAAGATCGGCAAGACCGCGGTGACGTCGTCCATGGTCGACCGGGTGGTCTCCGTGCTCGGCCGGGACGTGCACGAGGTGCCGGTCGGATTCAAGTTCTTCGTGCCCGGATTGTTCAGCGGCAGCCTGGCTTTCGGCGGCGAGGAGAGCGCGGGCGCGTCGTTCCTGCGGATGGACGGCACCGTGTGGACCACCGACAAGGACGGCATCCTGCTGGCACTGCTCGCGGGGGAGATCGCCGCGGTCACCGGGCAGAGCCCCTCGGCGCGCTACGTCGAACTGGAACGCCGCTACGGCAGCCCCGCCTACGCGCGGATCGACGCTCCCGCCACCGCGGAACAGAAACAGCTGCTCGCGAAGTTGACTCCGGACATGATCACCACGAAGGAGATCGCCGGAGAACCGGTCACCGCCGTGCTCACCAGGGCGCGGGGCAACGGCGCGCCGCTGGGCGGCCTCAAGGTGACCACCGAGAACGCGTGGTTCGCCGCCCGCCCCTCCGGCACCGAGGACAAGTACAAGATCTACGCGGAGTCGTTCCACGGCCCCGAGCACCTCGCCGAGGTGCAGACGGCCGCGGAGGAATTGGTCGGGCGGGCGCTGTCCGGTGACCAGTAGATCCAAGCCCCTGCCCACCGAGATCTGGGTGCTGGTCGGGGGCGCGTTCGTCATCGCCATCGGGTTCGGTCTCGTCGCGCCGGTGCTGCCGCAGTTCGCGCGGGGGTTCGGCGTCGGCGTCGCGGCCGCTTCGGCGATCGTCTCCGCGTTCGCATTGATGCGGTTGCTGTTCGCGCCGGTGAGCGGGCGGCTGGTGCAGCGGCTGGGGGAGCGGTCGGTCTACCTCGGTGGACTGCTGATCGTCGCGCTGTCCACCGGCGCCAGTGCGCTGGCCCAGAGTTATTGGCAGCTCATGGTGTTGCGGTCGCTCGGCGGCATCGGGTCGACCATGTTCACCGTGTCGTCGCTGGCGCTGGTGATCCGGATGTCTCCGCCCGAACAGCGCGGCCGGGTATCCGGGCTGTGGTCGACCAGCTTCCTGGTCGGCTCGGTGAGCGGTCCGCTGGTCGGCGGCGGGCTGTCCGGCCTCGGGTTGCGGTGGCCGTTCGTGATCTACGCGGTCGCGCTGCTCGTCGTCAGCGTCGTCGTGCACCTGAGCCTGCGGAATTCGGCATTGGCCGCGCCCGAGCCGGTCGGCGGCGTTCGGATGATGTCATTCCGGGAGGGATGGGCGCGGCCGGAGTACCGGGCGGTGCTGCTGTCGAACTTCGCCAATGGCGCGGCCGTGTTCGGTGTGCGGATGGCGTTGGTGCCGCTGCTCGTCGTCGAGGTGCTGCACCAAGCGCCAGGAATGGCAGGCGTTGCGCTGACGGTGTTCGCGGCGGGCAACGTCGCGGTGCTCTTCGCCTCGGGACGGCTGTCCGATCGGTGGGGACGGAAACCATTCGTGATCGTCGGCTCGCTGGTGTGCGCGGCGGGCACCGCGGGACTCGGCATGGCGACGAGCCTGCCGTGGCTGCTGGCCACCTCGTTCCTCGCCGGACTCGGTTCCGGCATGTTCACCCCGACCCAGCAGGCGGCGGTGGCCGACATCATCGGCCCCAAAGCGCGCGGCGGGCCGGTTCTGGCCGGTTTCCAGATGGCCGCCGACCTCGGCACCGTCGTCGGCCCGGTTGCCGTCGGCGCCCTCGCGCAGCAGGTGTCCTACGAGCTCGCCCTCGGCGTTACCGGTGCGCTGCTCGCTGTCGCCGCGATCGTCTGGTCCGTCGTTCCCGAGCCGCTGCGCCGCCGTCCCGTGCATGCGGAAAGCCCATCGGATCGGCTCGGCGGTGATTTTCAGGCCACGGCTGTCGGCGAGGCGGTGAGCGGCCCGTCCGGCGCTTCGGTGGCCGACGAGCCGGTAGCGGCGGGGTCCGGAACGTGCGTGCGGTTCGTCGGGAGACTCGGCGTGTGATCCTGGAACAGCGACGGTTGATCACCGAGCGGTGCTGGGTGAGCCCGCGACGGTCGGCGGTGGACAGGACGCGCTGGCAGGTAGACAAGGCGATCGTCCAGCGGTAGGAAGCGATTTCCGAGCAGCATTGGCCGGGCCTGGTACAGCAGTTGCCGAATCGGAAGTGTCACCCACCACTCCGCGCCGTGCGATCTCCCGCCGCGAACGCCGACGTTCCGTCCCACGAGGCGGTCGCAATCGGTGAAGCGAATCTCGTGATCGTCGCCGCGCCCATGCAACGGCAGGTTGCCCTCGCATGAGGAGGGCCGGGAAGGAGGACATCGAGCGGTCGCGGCATTCGTCGCGGCCTTGTTCGAGGTCAGTTCAGGCGTAGCAAGCCCGCGTCGGTGGTCCGGAATCCGCATGTGTCGCGATAGAAGCTGTCGAGGTGCGGTTCGTAATCGACGTGGAGCCATTCGATACCGCGTTCGCGTAGGTCGCCGATGAGAGCCGCGACCAGGCTGGTTCCGATGCGCAGGTGCCGGAGGTCCGGGGCGACCATGGTGTCGAGGAGGAACGCATGTCGACCGCCATCCCAGACTGCGTGCACGAACCCGACAAGCCGATCGCCGATGAATGCGCCGACCCACGATCTGCTGTGCCGTTCCAGACGCGCTCTCCAAGGGCTCAGCACGTGGTCAGCGCCGAATGCGTAAGCGTGGAGCTGCGAGAGCATCTCGTCGTCGACAGGGAAACGGATGCGGAGGTCCGCGATCACGCGGGGGTCCTCTCAGCGCAGATCGTGATGACGAATGGAATCGGATCACCGTGGCAGCACGGCGATCGAAGATCAACCTCTTTTGCAAGGGCTGTGTGGCTCAGGCCGTGGCGGACTTCGCAGTGGCGGTGGGCCCGCAGCGTGCCTCCATACGTGCTGCCACATCAAAGGAATGCAGCTGCCGTTTGCGGATGTACCGCCCGACGGCGGCTGGGGAGGTTCGGTGGGGCAAAGTGTCAATGTGAGCGAATCTCGTTCGAACTACACGCCGCGGCCGATGTCCAGTACGACTACCTATGCGTTGGCTGCGGTTGCCCTCGCGTTGATCGTGTTGATCGTGATCGCGGCGATCCGCTGGGGTCGGGACGAACCGACGGTCCGCAATGACGGCTACGGTCCGGTGCGGGATCTGGCGGTGCACTCGGTGCTCGAGCCGAATGGCTCGATCCTGCTCGGCCGCCCGGACGCGAAGAAGACCATCGACATCTTCGAGGACCCGCTGTGTCCCGGCTGTGGCAACCTGGAGCGCATCTACGGCCAGGAAATAGCCCAGAAGATCGATACGGGCGCGCTGGCGGTCCGCTACCGCCTGGTGAACTTCCTCGACGCCCGCTCCCAGAGCAAGGACTACTCCACCCGCGCAGTCGCCGCGAACCAGTGTGTGGCCGAAGCCGGATCCGGCCCGGTCTACTCGAAGTTCCACACGGAGCTGTTCATCACGAAGCGCCCCAGTGAGGGCGGCAGCGACCTGAACAACGAAGCACTCGCGGCCATCGCCCGGGACGCCGGTGCCCCCCAACCGGTGCTGCAGTGCATCACGACCGGTGCCAAGCTCGACTTCGCACGAACCACCGCCATGGCGCAGACCGCCGCACTCGGCGAGGCACTCGGCGGCTCCGCGGCCACACCAGCGGTCTTCGACGGCACGACCAAGGTCGACGCCAACGACGAGAACTGGGTGATCTCACTCACCCAGTGATCTGTGGATGCTTCCGCGGCCCCTGGTGTACGGGACATCCGCTCGACCCAACGGAAGGGCCGGGACGCCGATTCCACCAAATCGACGCCCCGGCCCACTCGACGGCGCAATCCGACCTCCCAGCCCCCGAGATCGCCCACCGAGCTTTCAGTTGGTCAAGGGGCCGGGCGTCGGCTCCACCTGCCGACACCCGGCCCGCGCACTCGACAGCCCGGTCTCACCCCCTGTCCAAGACCGCACCTCGAGGTGCCATATCGCTCCCCACCCATGATCGAACACATGTTCGACTATACATCGTTGGTTCAGCTCTGTCGCCCCCGAATCGAGGCGATTTGGTCGCCGACACACCGGTGGTGTAACTTCATTCAAGCGCGGCGGGGAAGCCCGGAGCGCAACCCACCAGGGGCTATGGCGCAGCTGGTAGCGCACCACACTGGCAGTGTGGGGGTCAGGGGTTCGAGTCCCCTTAGCTCCACAGAAAACCTAGGTCAGGACCGGTATTGCACCGGTACTGACCTGTTTTTATTTGGCCCAACCCCACGAAAATCTCACGGCTTGCATTCTGGTTCGTATCGGATGGGCCGGTGGGTGTGGTGATCCTAGGCATCCGAAAGTGCACAGCCGAGTTTCGGTGCGCCCGGTATGCGGCATTTCCAGATGTATCCCGAATCCGGATGTATCACGAAGGATTGGTGATGCTCGATACGGTCGGCGAACAGTGGTGTCGGTTAGAGGCGTGTCGCGGTGTGGACGAGGTCGGCAATGGCTTTGGATCTGCTGTGTGGCGGCCAAGCGATGACGGTCGTGACGGCCGGTGCGTCTGGCACGGGCACGACGGCATGATCCTCGCGTAGCTGGGTTCGCAGCGACTCGGGCACGACCGCGCAGGCCAGTCCGAGCGCGATCAGTTGGAATAGTTGGGTATGGTCGCGCACCTGCGGGCCGGGGCCGTCCGGATAGCTGCCATCCCGTCCAGGCCAGCGCGGCAGGGGCAGGTTCGTCAGGGTGTTGACCTCGGCCAACGTCACATGCGCCCGGTTGGCGAGGGGATGCCCCGCAGGCAGGACAACGACCTGCTGTTCGGTGCTCAGATCCTCGGTGTCGAATCCGGCTGTCGTGTCGTAGGGCCGGTGGAGCAGAGCAACGTCGGCACGCCCGTTGCGCAGCAGACTTTCCGGCTGGCCTGGGCCGCACAGCATCACCTCGACTGCCACGGCGCCCGGTTCGGCGGCGTAGGCGTGCAGCAGCTTCGACAACAGTTCGCTGGACGCTCCGGCCTTGGTGGCCAGCACCACACCGGGCTGGTCGGCCGCGGCACGGCGGGTTCGCCGCTCGGCGGCTTCGACCGCGTCGAGCGCGGTCCGGGCCTCCCGCAGCAGTACCGCCCCGGCCTCGGTCAAGGTGATGGCGCGAGCGGTGCGGTGCAGCAGGACGACTCCGAGCCGCCGTTCGAGCTGCTGGATGGCTCGCGATAGTGGTGGTTGCGCGATCGCGAGCCGTTGTGCCGCCCGCCCGAAGTGCAACTCCTCGGCGACGGCGACGAAGTATCGCATCTCCCGCGTCTCCACCGGGTCATGGTATCCGGCGATGACCACGACCAATACCCGTGCGGTATCGCCGCCCACCCGATCGGTCTTGGACGCTGCACCCGGAGCCGCAGCAGGATCGGCGGTGTGAGTGAACAGACGATTGCGCTGGTGACCGGCGCGAACAAGGGAATCGGATACGAGATCGCCGCTGGCCTGGGCGCGCTCGGCTGGCGCATCGGTGTGGGCGCGCGCGATCGGCAACGCCGCGACACCGCGGTGGAGAAGCTGCGCGCGGCCGGGGCCGATGCGTTCGGTGTGCCGCTCGACGTGACCGACGACGCAAGTGTGGCCGCGGCGGCCGAATTGATCGCCGACCATGCAGGAGGGCTGGATGTCCTGGTCAACAACGCCGCGATCACCGGCGGTATGCCGCAGACACCGACCACGGTCGATCCCGCGACCGTGCGAGCTGTCGTGGAAACCAACGTGATCGGGGTCATCCGGGTCACCAACGCGATGCTGCCGATGCTGCGCGCCTCGGCCGCACCGCGGATCGTCAACATGTCCAGCAGCGTCGGCTCGCTCGCCCTGCAAACCACACCCGGCATCGACATGGGCCAGGTTCCCGCCGCCTACTTGGCCTCGAAGACCTTCCTCAACGCCCTCACCATCCAATACGTCAAGGAACTGGGTGATACCAACATCCTGATCAACTCCGGCTGTCCCGGTTTCACCGCCACCGACCTCAACGGCTTTCGCGGCGTCCGTACACCGCAACAGGGCGCGGCCATCGCGATTCACCTCGCGACCCTGCCCGACGACGGACCGACCGGCGGATTCTTCGACGACGCCGGAACGGTGCCCTGGTGACCGGCACACCGGTGCCCCCATTCCCGTTCCCGAGGTCAGCCGCGCGTCGCACATCGGAGGAGAAGCAATGGCAAAGGCAGTCAGATACGACGAGTTCGGCGGAATCGAGGTCTTGCGGGTCGACGATGTCGACCGCCCCGTGCCCGACGACGGGCAGGTCCTGGTTCGGGTAAAGGCGGCAGGCATCAACCCCGGTGAGGCGGCCATTCGGACCGGCGCGATGGCCGGCATCTTTCCCTCGACGTTTCCGTCCGGGCAAGGCAGCGATCTTGCCGGGGTTGTCGCCGAGGTCGGCGTCGGAGTCGACCGATTCTCGGTCGGCGACGAGGTGATCGGGTTCTCCGAGAAGCGGGCCGCCCAGGCCGAGTTGGTCCTGGTCGACGTCGAAAACCTGACACCCAAACCGAACGGCGTCCCTTGGGCGGTGGCCGGCGGCCTGTACGTCGCCGGCGTGACTGCCTGGGGGGCAGTACATTCCTTGCAACTCGGCAAGGGGGAGACCGTTGTCGTCTCCGCAGCAGCCGGAGGAGTCGGCTCGCTCGCTGTTCAGCTCGCTCGTCGTGCCGGAGCCACTGTCATCGGCCTGGCGAGCCGGCACAACCACGAGTGGCTGCAAAGCCACGGCGTGATCCCGGTCGCATACGGTGACCGCGCCATCGACCGGATCAAGGCCGCCGCACCAGGCGGCATCGATGCCTTCATCGACACCCACGGCGGCGGGTACGTCGAACTGGCCCTCGCCCTCGGCGTCGCTGTCGAGCGGATCGACACCATCGCCGATTTCGCAGCGGCCGCGAAATACGGAGTCAAGACCGAACCCGGAACCAACGCCAGGCCGGGCGCCGAGGTACTCGCCGAATTGGCCGCCCTGATCGCCGAGGGACACCTCGAAGTCCCGATCGCGAACGTCTACCCGTTGACACAGGTCCGCCAGGCCTACACCGAACTCGAACGCCGGCACACCCACGGCAAAATCGTGCTCGAGCCCTAACCTGTACCAACACAATGCAGCCCGCTACGAGCGAACCTGCACAGCTGCGCTCGATCCCATTCGGGCGCGGTGCTCACGTCTTGGTCGATCCATCCGAATGCGGTCGGGCGCATCGTATCCCCTCGATGACCTGGACACTGCCGTCGCGGCACGGATGGCACGCCAGGACATATTGCGTACGCGCGTGGCCGTGCTGGTCCACGAGGCGGCGCTATACACCACGCTCGGCGACGATGAGGTGACCGCCGGGCAATTGCGGCATCTGCTCGATGTGGCGTTCGATAATCCCCGCCTGTTCTTTCGGTGTCATCCCACTATGAGCCGGGTTCGTCCACCTCTCCGGTAGCTTCCACCTGTTCGATCGTCGGCAAGCCCTGATCGAAACCGCCAGCGCCGAACTCAGCATCACCGCGCCGAGCGAGTTGGAGTTGTACGAACGTCTGTGGGGCGGGCTGCGTGTCCACGCCGTCTACGGAGACGCCGCCCGCTCGCTGATCACGTCAGCGCTGGAGGGGCGGCGCGGCTCCCACCTGATTCAGAAGTACGAGCACCTGGATTGCAGCCTTGTGGTCTTCCCGGTCGTGGGCGGGGCGCAAACCCGCAGGAAGTAATCTGAACAACAACCGATTCGGATATCTTCGGTGACTTGCCGGGGAAGTAGGAGGTGCGGGGTGGCTGCGGCAGTGCGATCTGGGAACCAGCGGGTGCGTGGTTGGTTGAGGAAGACCGGTGCTGTCGTTGCAACAGCTGCGCTGGTGGCAGGAATCGGTGGGGCGGTGGCCAGCGCCGCGCCGACGCACGCGCCGGTATTGCGTGCGCCGGCAGGTGGTTACCAGGATCTCTTGGTGCCGTCCAGCATGGGGCCGATCAAAGTGCAGGTGCAGTGGGCGGCCCGGGGTGGGAGTGCGGCGCTCTATGTGCTCGATGGTCTGCGTGCACCGGGTGATCACAATCAGTGGACGAGTGATACCGATGCGCTGCGCCAGTTCACAAGGGACAACGTCACGTTGGTGTTCCCGGTCGGTGGTCGCTCGAGCTTCTACACCGACTGGTACCGGCCGAGTAGTACGAACCGACAAGCGACGACGTACAAGTGGGAGACCTTCCTCACCAAAGAGCTGCCCAACTTCTTGGCAGGGTATGGCGTGTCGCGAACCAACAACGCCATCGTCGGGGCATCCATGGGCGGCAACGCCGCTCTGACGTTGGCCGGGCACCATCGCGACCAGTTCAAGTTCGCCGGATCCTTCTCAGGGTTCGTGCACCCGACGTTTCCGCTCTGGAACGAAGCGATGCGCGCTGCCATGTGGGACGAGGGCAACTTCAATGTGGACGACATGTGGGGTACGGCCGGTGATCCAGCCTGGAATCGAAACGATGCCACTGTGCAGGCCGAATTGTTGCGTGGGCTGCCGATGTACGTCTGGACGGGTAATGGCGCGCCCGGGCCGCTCGACGTGCCGTACGGGGTCGGCAACACGGTGAACGCGATGAGCCTGGAGGCCATGACGCTGGCTGCCGCCCAGATGTTCCGTGATCGAGTCGCGGCGTTGGGCATCGCCGCTCGCGTCGACTTCGTCAACGGGACGCACACCTGGCCCTACTGGCAGGAAGCTCTCGCGACGGCGCGCCCGATGATCCTCGACGCGCTGCGCGCACACTGACACGGCTGTCCCGGGCTCGACGTATAGCTTGCGACGACGAGGGTCGCACAGTGGTTCGGTGAGCGCTCCGAACGGAAAGATCTGGTGCGGACGGCAACTAGCTCCTGACAGGGTGGGAGCGATGGGCTGTGGCCAGCAGGGCGTGCGGACGATCGCGCCCGCGAATACGGCGGCGCGCCCGGCGGCTCCGATTTGCGGTGGCGACCCGGGTCCGCCGGAGCGGCCCACAGCCGGAAACCCACAGCGCAAGCCTGCCGTCAGGACTTATATGTGAACTAACAAGTATCTCAACTCTCGTCCTTTATCGTCGATATAGGTACGATTTCGTACTTAAGATCGACCAAAGGGGAGTTGGAGTGATGGGATCCTTGTCGCGACGCCGGGCGTTGACCGTCACCGCCGCCATGGCGGCGGTGACGGCCTGCGGATTCGGCGCGGCCGGTGTCGATGTGGGGGCGCACGATCGCTACGGCGAGGTCCCGGGTGATCGGCGGGTGGATGTCCACCATCACTTCGCGCCGCCGCAGTGGCTGGATTGGGCGGAGGCGCGGGGATTGGTGATCCGTGCGGTGTTGCCGTGGTGGACACGGTGGGACCTCGATTCCGCGCTGTGGGCGATGGATTCGGCGGGCATCGAGACGGCCGTGGTGACGGCCGCGACACCAGTACTGCGCTATGCGGACCCCGGCCAGCATCGGGAGAGCCTGATCATGGCCTACGCGGCCATGGTCGACCTGGTCGCGCGAGCGCCGGGCCGGTTCGCCTTTTTCGCGCCTCTGCCGCTGGACGACCTCGAGCTGGCCGCATGGTCGGCCCGATATGGGCGAGACGCCGGAGCCGTGGGCGTGAACGCCATGACCCACAACGCGACCGGGGTCTACCTGGGCGATCCGGTATTCGACTCGTTGCTGGCCGAACTCGACAGCGGCCCAACGGTGATCAACCTGCACCCCACTGAGCTGCCGGGCAGCTCACCACTTGCCCCAGCTCTGCCCGGTGTTCCGAGTTTCCTGTGCGACTATCCGCTCGACATCACGCGCGCCGCCGTCAACATGACGGTGCACCGCACGCTTGATCGTTTTCCGAACCTGTCGTTCATCCTGCCGCACGGCGGCGGATTCCTGCCTTACATCGCAGGCCGGCTCGGCTCCGGCGGCGGCTATCTCGCCCCCGCGGTCGAGCCCGAGCGGGTCGAGAATTATCTGCGCCGCTTCCACTACGACACGGCAGCGCCGATGTCGCCCGCCTCCACCCCGACGCTGCTGGCCGTTGCCGACCCGGCCCGCATCCTCTATGGCAGCGACTGGCCCGCCGCCCACACCGATCTCGTCGCCGGGGCCGCATCCGCCCTCGATTCCGACTCCGCATTGACGATCGGTCAGCGAAGAGATATCGACCGGCACAACGCACTTCGGCTGTTCCCTCAGTTGCGATCCTGACCCGAGGAAGAGGACCACAATGGACAACCCCGATACTTTCCCGCCCACCGCAGCGGCAGCCGAACGCGGAGCGCAGACATACAAACCGGCGCTGCTCGCCTGCTACGACACCCTCGTGCTCGGCCTCGTCTGCCGATTCGTCTGGCGCGCTCCGCGTAGGCACATGCGGGCCCTCTATGAGCGGAACGTGAGCGCGCGGCATCTCGAACTCGGTCCCGGGACCGGGTATTTCCTGCGCCGCTCGCTGCGGCCGGGCCTGTCGACGCGGCTGGTGTTGGCCGATCTGAACCCTTCCGTGCTCATGCACTGTGCGCACCGGCTGGCATCCCACCGGCCCGAAACCTATCGGCGCGACGTTCTGCACCCGTTCGACATCGAGCCACCGCTGTTCGAGTCCGTCGGCGCGAATTTTCTCTTTCATTGTGTGCCGGGCAGTTTCGTCACCAAAGCGATCGTCTTTGATCACGCCGCCGCCGTCGCCGCACCCGGGTGCCGGATCTTCGGCAGCACGATCCTGGGCCGTCACGCTCGACACACTCTGGCCGCGCGCCTGATGTCGGGCTGGTTCAACCGCACGGGATTGTTCTCCAACACCGAGGACAGGATCGAAGACATCGAGACCGAACTCGCCCGCCGGTTCGTCGACTACCGGCTGACCACCCGCGGGTCGGTGGCGTTCTTCGAGGCACGATATGCACAGGACTCGTCGACAACGACGTGGCGACAGACAGAGGAGGGCACGAGCGGTGACAGCCGGAACACCGGAAGGCACGCGCCGCCGCAACAAGGAAGCTCTGCGCATGGCGGTCTTTGAAGCCGTGATCGCAGGACTGGTCGACAGCGGATACGGTGGCCTGACCATCGATGGTGTGGCCGCCCGTGCCCACATCAGCAAAACCTCTATGTACCGCTACTGGCCGAGCAAGGAAGAACTCGTCCTCGACACGATCCGCGGATATTTGCCTCCGATCCAGGACGTGCCCTATAGCGGCAGTATCCGCGAGGATTTCCTGCAGATGCTGCGCAACACCTCGGCTCTGGCCGCGAGCCCCACCGGAATCGCGATCGCCGGACTCCTCACCGAAGCACACCGTCATCCAGCCCTCGCCCGAGCGGTGTTCGAGCAGATCATCGAACCGCGCCAGCGCATCATGCTCGAATCTCTGCACCGCGCGGCCATCCGCGGTGAGATCTCACCGGGCGCAGTCACCCTCCTGCCGATCCAAGTCGCTGTCGGTGTCGTCAACATCCACCAACTGCAGTTCGGCGCTCCGCCGAGCGACGACGAACTGATCCAGATCGTGGACCAGGCCGTCCTGCCCATCCTTGGGCTCACCCCAGACCAGAAACGACCCGACATCGCATAACGTGCGCCACGGTGGACAACATGGACACCCGCTACCT
This sequence comes from Nocardia amamiensis, assembly GCF_015477605.1. Classification (GTDB taxonomy): domain Bacteria; phylum Actinomycetota; class Actinomycetes; order Mycobacteriales; family Mycobacteriaceae; genus Nocardia; species Nocardia amamiensis_A. Next base: position 193,243 of record NZ_JADLQX010000003.1, on the reverse strand, counting down.
CATTCGGCTTCCCCAGAAGGTCGATCGGCCGGACTCGACGCCTCCGGTTCGGCGTCCGGCGCCGGTGCAGCCCGGTCCGTATCCGGGGTCGCGCGCAGCGTGGCAGGCGGCAGGTATTCACCGACGCAGCGGCGGGTCCACCAAGCCCCGGTGCGGCGGCGTTCCTCGCGCGTGGTGAAGCGGTAGACGTAGAGCAGAATCCGCACGTACTTCGGCGGTCGCTCGGGGAAGGGATTCGTCGCAAGCAGACGCAACATGGCGGTGTCGCCTTGCAGCAGTTGGACCACCATCGTCAGAAGCCAGGATTCCGCGTAGAGCGGTGACATGGCCGCGAACCACATCAGCCAGTCCAGCCGCAGGTGATAAGGGGCCACCTGCCTCGGGCGGCGGGTGAGGGTCCCGGGCTTGGCCCGGAATTCGTACGCCTTCCAGGTCGCGTCCGGCTCGGGCCGGTCGTCGGTGCCTTCGATGACCAGCTCGAGCCGCGTGCGGGTGACGTGTCCGAACAAGCCGTAGGTGTTGCCCAGATACAGCCGGTTGAAGGCGGCGTTCATCACCTGGTGCCGTGACGCCATATTGCGAACCGGTGCCCAGCTCAGCACCACCATGGCCACCGTAAGGATCGACACCATGATCGTGAACCACAGCGGTCCCTCCGGCGCCGGTGCTGGCTCGACAGGAACCAGCGCCGCGAGGAACCGGCCGTCGAGCGCCAGCGTGGCCAGTGCGATCGTGAGCAGGTTCAGCCACGCGAAGTTCCCGCTGACCATCAGCCACAGCTGCGTCACGATGATGATCCCGGCGGACACCGACGCGATCGGCTGGGGGCACAGTAGCCCGAACGGAACGATCAGCTGCGCGACATGGTTGCCCAGCACCTCCAGGCGATGGATCGGCTTGGGCAGATGGTGGAAGGACCAGCTGAACCGGTTCGGGATCGGCTGGGTCTCGTGGTGGTAGTAGAGCGCGGTGCGATCCCGCCACGCCGGATCGTTGCGGATCTTGATCAGGCCCGCGCCCACCTCGAGCCGCACCAACACCCAGCGCAGTAGGAACACCACCGCGATCGGTGGGGCCGTGTCCGCGTTTCCGAGGAAGATCGCCAGGAAGCCCGCCTCCAACAGCAGCATCTCCCACACGAAGCCGTAGAAAGTCTGCCCGGCATTGACGAACGACAGGTACAGCACCCACAGCGCTGCCCACACCGCCATTGCCACCGGCAGCGGCACCATGTCGGTCAGGCCGAGCACGACCGCGCCGGACAGCACCACACCCAGCGCGGCCAGAGCGGCGGCCAGCCGGTCGGAGTAGTGGAGGTGGAGCAGGCTCGGCGACCGCCGGAACCCCGCCGCCCGCAGATACCGCGGCGCGGGCAGCAAGCCGCGCGCACCGCACAGTGCCCGGAATTGGGCCAAGGTCGACAAAAATGCGATCAGATACACCAGGCCGAGCAGCCGCTCGAAGATCAGCCGGGCCAGTACGTAACCGGAATCGTAGAACTCGAACATCGCTGGTCGCCCACGCTCGAATACGAAGCTCCTGATCAGGACAACGCTCGGAGCAGCCGTATTCTTTCCGGCATCTCCCGGAAATCGGTCCGGACGCAGGCGCGTCATCCCGCCGTCGAACCCGGCGATGACCGATCCCCGACCGAACCGATGAGCACGCGCCGAGCCTCATCCACGTCCGCAGGCAGCATGCGTCAATGGTGCCCATGCGTACGGGGAGTGGCTGCGGTGCGACGTTTCTCAGCCCACCGTCGCCGTCTCGTGTTCCAGCACTTCGCTGGCCGCCCGCTCGCCCGAGCGGATGGCGCCGTCGATCCAACCGCACATGACCGCGGAGCTTTCCGTTCCGGCCCAATGGATCCGGCCGCAGGGTTCGCGGAGGGCATGGCCGAACTGGGTGAGCACGCCGGTCGGTGCGTGGCTGAGCATGCCGCCACCGGAGTAGCGCTCGGCGCTCCAATTCTGCTCGATGTAGTCGATGGGGGATCTCGCCTTTTCGCCGAATCGATCGCCGAGTTCGCCGAGTATCGCCTGCTTTCGCTCGGTCGCGTCGAGTTGTCCGACCTGCCGCGCGATGGGGCCCTCGATGATGACGCACAGGACTCCGGGCCGTCCGGTGTCCGTGCACGAGTCGATCGTGATGGTCGCGGGGGATCCTGGCGAGACCGATTGACCCGACAACCCGTCGTGCCGCCAGAACGGTTCGTCGTACACGAGGGAGATCTTGATGATAGAGCCGCTCGGCATCCGCTGGTGGAGGAACGAGCGATCGACCGGCAACATGGGTTCGTAGCGAATCTGGCTCGCGACCGCCAAGGGCACGGCCACGATCGCCCGGCGTGCGCGCACGCTCACCTGATCGGTGCGAACCGTCACCCCGTCGGGATCCTGCTCGATGCGCCGGACCGGCTGGGAGAGACGGATCGACTCGCCGATCTCGGCGGCCATGGGCCGGTAGATGGCGCCCATGCCGCCGACCGGGCGGGCGTCCTGCGCGCCGTCCTTGACGCCGAGGACGAAGCCCGGCCCGCCACCCGAGGCCATCTGGTAGAGCACGAAGAGCATCGACACCTCCGAGGCGGCCGAGGTGTAGCAGCCGGCGATGGCGGTCTCCAGGAGCTCATGGGCGGGTTTGGACAGGAGGTTGCCATCCAGCCAATGCGCCAGACTGACCTGATCCCACTTGTCGGCCTTCTTCGCTGCCCACGGAGCTTCCAGCGGGACCGACTTGCACAGGTGCCCCAGCTCGAGCAAGACCGCGCCGAGGTTCATCGCCGCCCACGGGCTCATGGTCCACGGAATCGTGCCCGTATAGCGGTGCTGCTTGCCGTCCACCACCATCATGGCCTCGCCGTCGGTGTACTGCTTGTAACTCGGTACCCCGAATTCGTTCATCAAGGCCTGGATTCGGTCCTGCCCCGGCCCGATCCAGGCGCCGCCGCGATCGATCCACGACCCGTCCGGACGCATTTCGGTGAACGTCCGCCCGCCGAGCCGGTCGCGCGCTTCCAGCACGACCACCGATCGGCCGGTCTGTCTCAGCCGCAGCGCGGCCGTCAATCCGGCGAATCCGGCACCGATCACGCAATAGTCGACGTCTGTCATGAAAGCCGCCCTCGTGTTGGAGTTCTGCGCGCGACGCCCCGCGGTTGTCGCGCGATCGCGGCACCCGCGAAACAGCGGGTGCGATCAGCCTTCGATCAGGCGTATGAGTCGAATATCTAGCAATTCTATAGCAAATTCCGTGGTCCGGCCGGTCCGGCGACCAGACCCGTCGGTTCCGGTGCGCGCGCTGCGCAAGCTGCTTAGGCTCACGGGGCTTGTTGTTCGACCGCCTGGAGTTTCTTCGATGACGATGTCTTCGTCCCCAACGCACAGCTCGTCCGGCCGCACACCGCACGGTTCACCGATCGATACCGATGGCCCGCGGATTCCGCTGTACGCACCGGAGTTCGCGACGGATCCGCACGGTGCCTATCGCGAGATGCGCGAACGGTACGGGTCGTTGGTGCCGGTCGAGTTGGCGCCGGGCGTGCCGGCGACCTTGGTGATCGGGTATTACACCGCGGTGCGGATCCTCAACGACCCGGACCATTTTCCGGCCGATCCGCGCATCTGGCAGCAAGATATTCCGCCCGATTGCCCCGTGCTGCCGATGATGGAGTGGCGGCCGAACGCGCTGCGGAATGCCGGCGCCGAGCACGCTCGCTACCGGCAGATCAACGTCGCGGGTCTCGGCAAGGTCGATCAGTACCGCCTGCACGACACCGTGGCGGAGATGGCGATCCCACTGATCAACTCGTTCTGTGCGGACGGGTCCGCGGATGTGGTTCGCCAGTACGCGTTTCCGCTCGCCTTCGCGGTGCTGAACGCCTTGCTCGGCTGTCCGGCCGAGATCGCCCAGGGCGCCGCGAGCGGTATGGCCGCGATCTTCGAGGGCATCGACGCGGAGCGCGGAAACAAGATGCTCATCGATGCGCTGCTGGAGCTGACCCTGCTCAAGCGCGCCGAACCCGGCGACGACGTGACCACCCGGATGCTCCAGCACCCGGCCTTGCAGAGCGATACGGAAATCGTGCACCAGTTGGGCACGCTGTACGGCGCGGGCATCGAACCGCAGCTGAATCTGATCGTCAACACCCTGCTGCTGATCCTCACCGACGAGCGGTTCGGCGGCAGTGTGCTCGGCGGGAGCCTCTCCACCCGCGATGCCCTCGACGAGGTGTTGTTCAACGACCCGCCGATGGCGAACTTCTGTTTCAGCTTCCCGAAGCAGCCGATCCTGATCGAGGACTTCTGGCTGCCCGCTCACCAGCCGGTCGTGATCAGCATCGCCGCCTGTAACACCGACCCGGCGATCAGCTCGGACCGGTTGGCGGGCAATCGCGCCCACCTCTCTTTCGGGGGCGGGCCGCACTCGTGTCCGGCCAGTTCGCTGGCCTACCTGATTGCCCAGGATGCCATCGACCAGCTGCTCGACGCCTTGCCGGAGATTCGCCTCGCGGTGCCAACGAGCGAGCTGACCTGGCGACCGGGCCCGTTTCACCGAGCATTGACCGCACTGCCGGTCGTCTTCCCGGCGTCGCCTCCGCTGCCCGCTCGGTAGCGGCGGGAACTGCGTGGCAAATTCCGTGGTCGGGTCAGACCGCTGACCAGACCCGTCGTTTTCGGTACGCGCGCTGCGCAAGCTGCTTAGGCTCACGGGGCTTGTTGTTCGACCGCCTGGAGTTTCTTCGATGACGATGCCTCCGTCCCCAACGCACAGCCGATCCGGTCACGGGCCGCACGGCTCACCGATCGATGACGACGGTCCGCGGATTCCGTTGTACGCACCGGAGTTCTCGGCGGATCCGCAACGCGCCTATCGCGAGATGCGTGATCGGTACGGGTCGTTGGTGCCTATCGAATTGGCGCCGGGTGTTCCTGCGACGTTGGTGATCGGGTATTACACCGCGGTGCGGATCTTCAACGACCCGGACCATTTTCCGGCCGATCCGCGCACGTGGCAGCAGAGCGTTCCGGCCGACTGCCCGGTGCTGCCGCTCATGCAGTGGCGGCCGAACGCGCGGCGGAACGACGGCGCGGCGCACGCCCGCTACCGGCAGGCCAATGCCGCGGCTCTGGACAAAGTCGACCGGTACAAACTGCACGACACCGTGGCGCAACTGGCCATCCCACTGATCAACTCGTTCTGTGCGGACGGGTCCGCGGACCTGGTCCGCCAGTACGCGTTTCCGCTCTCCTTCGCGGTGCTGAACGCTCTGCTCGGTTGCCCGGCCGAGATCGCGCAGCGCGCCGCGGCCGCGATGGCCGCGATGTTCAACGTCGTCGAAGCGGAGCGAGGGAACAAGCTGCTGATGGCCGCGCTGGCGGAATTGATCGAACACAGGAAAGCCGAACCCGGCGATGACGTGACGACTCGAATGCTGCAACATCCGGCTGAGCTGACCGATGTGGAAATGGCCAATCAGGTGGGCACGATGTACGGAGCGGGCATCGAGCCGCAGCAGAATCTGATCGCCAACACGCTGCGGCTGATCCTCGCCGACGAAAGGTTCGGCGGCAGCGTGCTGGGCGGGAGCCTCTCGACCAGGGACGCCCTCGACGAGGTGTTGTTCAACGACCCGCCGATGGCGAACTTCTGTTTCAGCTTCCCGAAGCAGCCGATCCTGATCGAGGACTTCTGGCTGCCCGCCCACCAGCCGGTCGTGATCAGCATGTCCGCTTGCAATACCGACCCGGAGATCAGGACGGACCAGTACGCGGGCAATCGCGCCCATCTGGCCTTCGGGGGCGGGCCGCACGTATGCCCCGCGCGTTCGCTGGCTTACCTGATCGCCCAAGACGCCATCGATCAGCTGCTCGACGCATTGCCGGAGATTCGCCTCGCGGTGTCGCCCGACGAGCTGACCTGGCGGCCGGGCCCTTTCCACCGCGCATTGACCGCTCTGCCGGTCGTGTTCCCGGCGTCACCTCCGTTGCCCGTGGAGTAGCGGGCCCAGATTTCAATGACTCCAACTTGAAAGTTAGGGCAGGCGAACATTATGATCTCGGTGCATGAAGGCTCGGCTGCACTGTTTGGTTGCTCTCCCCCCGCGCCGGTTGGTCGCGGCCGCCACCGTGAGTGTCCTGGCGCTGGTCCTCACCGCGTGCGGGGCAAGTGAGGCCGGGCGTCACGATCGACCGGTGGTGCTCACCACGTTCACGGTCCTCGCGGATATCGCGCGGAACGTGGCCGGCGAGCACCTGACCGTCGAGTCGATCACCAAGGCGGGCGCGGAGATCCACGGCTACGAGCCGACGCCCGGCGACATCAAGAAGGCATCGAAGGCCGATCTGATCCTGGACAACGGCCTGAACCTGGAGGCGTGGTTCGCGCAGTTCGTCTCGGATGTGCGTGTGCCGCACGCGGTGGTCAGCGATGGCGTCGATCCGATCGGCATCAGCGAGGATGCCTACCAGGGCAAACCGAACCCGCACGCGTGGATGTCGCCGCGGAACGCGCAGATCTACGTCGACAACATGGTGCGCGCCTTCGAGGAGCTTTCCCCGCAGCACGCGGCCGATTTCCGGGCCAACGGCGAGCGGTACAAGACCGAACTGCGCAAAGTGCACGACGAACTCCTCGGCACCCTGAGCGCGCTGTCGCCGGACGAGCGCGCCTTGGTGACGTGTGAGGGCGCGTTCTCCTACCTCGCTCGCGACGCCGGTCTCACCGAGAAGTACATCTGGGCGGTCAACGCCGAGCAGCAGGCAACGCCGCAGCAGATCGCCTCGGCCATCGACTTCGTCCGGCAGCGCCGGGTGCCTGCGGTGTTCTGCGAGTCCACGGTGTCGGACGCGCCGATGCAGCGAGTGGTCGAGGCCACCGGCGCCCGGTTCGGAGGCGTGCTGTACGTCGATTCGCTGTCGGAGGCCGACGGGCCCGTGCCGACCTACTTGGAGCTGATCCGCCATGACGCGCGGACGATCGGTTCCGCACTGACGGGGCGCAGGTCATGAGCGAGCGAGCCGTCCACACGACCGCGCCGGCGATCGAGGTGCGGGACGTCACCGTCCGCTACGGTGACGTGCTGGCGCTCGATGGGGTCGATCTAGCCCTGGATTCGGGCCGGGTCTGCGGGCTGATCGGCATGAACGGCTCGGGCAAGTCGACGTTGTTCAAGTCCATCATGGGGCTGGTCCAGCCAGATCGCGGAACTGTGCGAATCAACGGTGACGCGCCGGTCGCGGCGCGGCGGGCGGGCGTCCTCGGCTATGTGCCGCAGAGCGAGGATGTCGACTGGAGCTTTCCGCTCTCGGTGCGCGACGTGGTGATGACCGGTCGTTACGGCCGCATGGGGTTCACCCGCCGCCCACGCAAGGCCGACCGCGAGGCCGTCGCGCACGCGCTGGAACGCGTGGAGCTGACCGACCTCGCCGACCGGCAGATCGGCCAGCTGTCCGGTGGGCAGAAGAAACGCGCCTTCGTGGCGCGCGGCTTGGCGCAGGGCGCGACCGTTCTGCTGCTCGACGAGCCGTTCGCCGGGGTCGACAAACGTTCCGAGGCCACGATCACCACGCTGCTGCGTGAGCTGGCCGCCGATGGCGCCACGATCCTGGTGTCGACGCACGACCTGAACGCCTTGCCCGGTCTCGCCGACGAGGCGGTGCTGCTGATGCGCACGGTGCTCGCGCACGGCGATCCCGATTCGGTACTGCGGCCGGAGAACCTGGCGAGGGCGTTCGGCCTGGATGTGATGGACCGGGTGTGAACCCGGCGGAGCGCGAGACAGACCAATGAATCCGACTGAATTCTTCATCGACCCCCTGCGCTACGAATTCATGGTGCGCGCGCTGGCGACCACCGTGACGGCGGCGGTGGTGTGCGCGGTGTTGTCCTGCTGGCTGGTTCTCATCGGGTGGTCGTTGATGGGCGACGCGGTCTCCCATGCGGTGCTGCCCGGTGTGGTGCTGGCCTACATCGTCGGGCTGCCGTTCGCGGTGGGCGCGATCGTGTTCGGGTTCCTGGCGGTCGCGCTGATCGGGGTGGTCCGCGACACCAGCCGGATCAAAGAGGACGCCGCCATCGGCATCGTCTTCACCACACTGTTCGCGTTCGGGCTGGTGCTCGTGTCGGTGACGCCCAGCCAGACCGACCTCAACCACATCGTGTTCGGCAACCTGCTCGGCGTCAGCCGTGGCGAGCTCATCCAGGTCGTGCTTCTCGCGGCTATCACCCTCGCCGCGCTGATCCTCAAACGCCGCGATTTCACGCTGTATGCCTTCGATCCCACGCACGCGCACGCCATCGGCCTCAGTCCCCGGCTGCTCGGCACCGCCCTGCTCGGCCTCTTGGCCTTGACGGCTGTCGTCGCCCTCCAAGCGGTCGGCGTCGTTCTGGTGGTCGCCATGCTCATCATCCCGGGAGCGACCGCCTACCTGCTCACCGACCGTTTCGGCCGCATGCTGATCATCGCCCCGACCGTCTCGGTGGCCTGTGCGGTGACGGGTCTGTACGTGAGCTACCACCTCGACACCGCGCCGGGCGGCATGGTCGTCGTCGTCCAGGGCCTCGCCTTCACCGCCGTCTACCTGTTCGCGCCGCGCCAGGGCGTCATCGGGCGGCGCCTCTCCGCGGCCCGTCGGCAGCGGAGCGCGAACTCGCTCAGCACCGCCGAGTGATCAGCTGACATCGCGATAGCGCTCGAAGATTGCCGCGATGCCGTGGCCGCCGCCTATGTGACCCACTGGGTGACCGCGCCGAGCCCGCCCCGGAGAGCTCCGGGGCGGGCTCGGGGGAGTGCCTACTTGCCGGTCTGGATGACTTCGCCGGTGAGCACCCAGTGATCGCCCTCGAATCGCATGAGCTGCACCGCCTCCATCGGGAAGGCGTCGCCGGGGCCGGTCGAGAGCTTGACGCCGGGCAGCAGCAGGTCGACGCCGACGTTGTTCAGCGCGCGCATGGAGTCGCGAAGGCCTTCGCGGGTCGGGCATTTCGCGGCCGCCATGGTCTTGTGGAAGCTCTCCGCGGCCGCCCAGCCGAAGATCGTGTACTGGTTGGTCGGGTCGATGCCCGGCGCGTACTTCGCCAGCTTCTCCTTGTAGGCGCGCATCGCCGAGTCGGTCGTCCACTGCGGGTCGGCCGGGTCCTTGACGAATGACGCCGACACCACGCCCTGCACGTTCTCGAAGCCGACCGGCTTCAACACGGTGAGGGTGTTGGCGACCTGCGAGACGATATGCAGCGGATTCCAGTCGGTGTTGCGCGCCTCGGCCGCGAGTGCCTGCGAGGCGAACTTGGGCGTGGAGAAGTTCAGCAGCACATCGGCTTTCGAGGAAGCCAGGTTGCGCACCTGTGGATCCACGGTGGGATCGGTGACCTCGTAGCTCTGCTCGGCGACCACCGTGACGCCGCTGCCCGCCACGGCCTTGGTGAAGTTGGTCAGCAGATCCTTCCCGAAGTCGTCGTTCTGGTAGAGCACGGCCACGGTCGCGTTCGGCCGCTGCTGGCGCACGTACTGGGCGAATGCGAGTGCTTCGGTCCGGTAGCTCGGCTGCCAGCCGATGGTCCACGGATGTTGGTCATCCGCGCCCCACTTCGTCGCGCCGCCCGCCACGAACACCTGCGGTACCTTGCGCTGGTTCAGGTAGTCCCACACCGCCGAGGAGGTCGGCGTGCCGAGCGTCTGGAAGAGAGCGAACACCTGGTCCTGTTCGACCAGCCTGCGGGTCTCCTCCACGGTCTTGGGTGGCTGGTAGCCGTCGTCGCGCACCAGGTATTCGACCTTGCGGCCGTTGATCCCGCTCTGCTCCGCGTTGATGTAGTCGAAGTAGGCGCGGACACCCTTCGGTATCTCGCCGTACGCGGACGCGGGCCCGGACAGCGGATAGATCCCGCCGAGTTTGATACTGGTATCGGTGATGCCCGTGGTCTGCTGACCCCGGCAGTCGCCCTGTCCGACGCTGCCGCCGTCGTCGCCGCGGCCGCCACAGGCGGTGACCGCGAGCAGAACGGCAGCCGCGACTCCTGCGGCGCGGATCGCTCTAGTGCGCATTGGTTTTCCCTTTCCGAACGAGGTGTACGAGCCAGCGCGCCGCCCGGCCGGCGAGTCCGGCCAATCCGTTCGGCGCGAGGTACATGACCGCGATGATCAGCAGTCCGAAGGTGACGCCTGGGGCGGCCTGGTTGACGTCCTGGGCGAAGCTCGGCACGTACATCACGAACAGTCCGCCGAGCACAGGTCCCCAGTACGAACCGAGCCCGCCGACGACCAGCCCGGCCAGCAGGGTGACCGACAGTCCGATCGCGAACGAGTCGGGGGAGACGAACCCGATCACCCAGGTGTAGACGCAGCCCGCCACCCCGGCGAGCATCGCGCTGAAGGCGAAGGCGAGGGTCTTGTAGAACGCCAGGCGCACTCCCATCACCTCGGCGGCGATCTCGTTGTCGCGAATGGCGTGCAGAGCCCGGCCTACTCGGGACCGTAGGATTCCGGCGACCAGCAGGAAGCTCACAGCCATGGTGACCAGCGCGAGGAAGTACAGCCACTGGTCCTCGGCCAGGCCCGTCCACGCCGGTGCGGTCGGCTTGGCGAGCGTCAGGCCCATCGAACCGCCGGTGAGGAATTCGCCGCGTTTCAGGAGCGGGACCAGGAAGATCGCAATGGAGAGGGTGACCAGTGCCAGATACAGTCCGCGCAACCGCAGCGCGGGTACCCCGAGGGCGAGTCCCAGCGCGAACGTCACCGCCGCGGCGACCGGAATCGTGGCGAGATACGGTGCGTCCCAGCGGTCCATCAACACGGCCGCGCTGTATGCGCCGACACCGAAGAAGGCGCCGTGCCCCAGCGAAATCTGGCCGGTGTGGCCGACCAGCAGATTCAGGCCGAGCAGCGCGATCGCGTAGATCATCGCCATCGCGAGCTGGAAGGTGCGGAACGGCACCAGCTGGAACGGCGCGGAGCAGGCGAGGACCAGCAGGGCGGCGATCGCCAGCGTCTGCCGGTGCGAAGTCACCAGTTCGAGCAAACCCGACCTCTTCGTGAAAGGCGGTGTGGCTCGGCTGGGCTCGTCATCCGTGTAGGACGAATTGGTCATGGTGTTCGGAGTTTGCATGTCGCTTATACCCTTTCCACCGCTGGTCGGCCGAACAGACCCTGCGGGCGCAGCAGCAGGACACCGAGGATGATCACCAGCGGCACGCCGATCTTCAGTTCGGTTCCGATGACGTCCAGGTAGGCGCCGGTGAGGGTCTCGGCGACGCCGACGATCAGCCCGCCGGCTACCGCGCCGCCCGGGCTGTCGAATCCGCCGAGCGTCGCCGCCGCGAAGGCGTAGATCAGCACTCCGCCCATCATGTTGGGCTCCAGGAAGAGCAGCGGCGCCGACAGCACTCCGGACACCGCACCGACGAGGGCGGCAAGGCCCCAGCCGAGCGCGAGCACCGTGCCGACCCGGATGCCGACCAGCCTGGCGGACTGGGGATTACACGCGACCGCACGCATCGCCAGCCCGATCTTGGTGTAGCGGAACAGCAGGTACAGCAGCCCCATCACCACGCCGACCACGGCTACCACGCCTAGGCTGCCGTATCCGGCCGAGACCCCTCCGACGCGCAGCGCGCCCTCGGGAAATGGATTCGGGAACGACTTCACCTGAAAGGACCAGATCCAGCCCGCCGCCGCGTTGACGAAGAAGAACAAGCCGACCGTCACGATCACCAGCGTCAATTCGGGCGCGCCCTCGACCGGCCGGATGATCACCCGCTCGATCAGCATTCCGCCGGCGAAAGACACTGCCAGCGTGGCGATCAGCGTCAGCCAGAACGGCATGCCGAACTGGGTGAACTGCCAGGCCAGAAAAGCCGAGAACATGGCGAGCTCGCCCTGGGCGAAGTTCACTATCCCGGTGAACCGGTGGATGAGTACCAGTGCCAGCGCGAGTCCGGCGTAAATGGCTCCGGCGGAGAGACCTTCGATGATCTGCTGTAGGAATCCGGTCATGGTCAGATCCGGTATCCGAGGTAGGACTGCGCGACCTGCTCGTCGGCGCGGATCTCGGCTGCGGTGCCGGACAGGACGATTCGGCCGGATTCCAGGACGTGCGCGTGATGTGCGGTCTCCAGCGCTAGGTGAGCGTTCTGCTCGACGACGATCACGGTGGTGCGTTCCTCTTCATTGATGGTGTGCACGATCTGAAAGAGCTCCTGGGTGACCAGGGGGGCGAGGCCCAACGACGGCTCGTCCAGCAGCAGCAGCCGTGGGCGCAGCATGAGCGCCCGGCCGATGGCCAGCATCTGTTGCTGCCCGCCGGACAGTCCGCCCGCGGGCTCGCGCAGCCGGTCCTTCAGGACCGGGAAGTAGTCGAGGACCCGCTGCAGATCGGCTTCGATACGTACCCGATCGCTGTGCCGGTAAGCGCCGAGCCGCAGATTCTCCTCGACGGTCAGTGGCAGGAATGTCCCGCGTCCCTCGGGCACGTGCGCGACACCGGTTCTGGCCATGGCCTCCGGTGCACGTCCCGCGACCTCGACGCCGTCGAGGCGCACGGTGCCGCGGGCCTTGACCATGCCGCACAGGGCGCGCAGCAGTGTGGTCTTCCCGGCCCCGTTGGGGCCGAGGATCGCGCAGATCTGCCCCTCGGCTACCTCGAAGGTCAAGCCGTGCAAGACTTTCGCGCCCCCGTAGCCCGCGTGCAGGTCGGTGACGGTGAGAAACGCGCTCATGCCGCCGTCCCCAGGTAGGCGCGGATGACGGCCGGATCGCGCTGCACCTCTTCGGGTTTGCCTGCGGCGATCACCCGGCCGAACTCCAGGCACACCACGCGCTCGCAGGTTCCCATGACGAAGCCCATGTGGTGCTCGACGACGATCACGGTGAGGTCCAGCTCGGCGCGCAGGGCCCGCAATCGGTCGGCGAACTCGCCGACCTCGCCGTGACTGAGCCCGTTGACCGGTTCGTCGAGCAGCAGCAGCCGTGGCCGCACGGCCAGGGCCCTGGCCAGCTCGATCCGCTTGAGTGTGCCGAAGGGGAGCCCGGCGGCCGGCTGATCGGCCACCTCGGCGAGGTCCAACCGGGTCAGCAGCGCATCGACCTGCGTACGCAACTCGCGCTCCTCGCGCCGCACCCGAGGAAGTCGCAGACCCGCGGCGACGAATCCGGCCCCGGCGCGGTGGTGCGCGCCGACCAGCACGTTGTCCCGGACCGACATGCGCGGGAACAGCCCGAGATTCTGGAAGGTCCGGGCGATGCCGAGTCCGGCGAGGGCGTGCGGTGCCGCCGTCAGCAAGTCACGATCCTGATACCGGATGGTGCCCGTGGTGGGCTGATAACGCCGGGTCAGGCAGTTGAACAGCGTCGTCTTGCCCGCGCCGTTGGGCCCGATGAGTCCGACCATCTCGCCGGGATCGACGTGGAACCCGACCTCCTGCAGGGCGGTGATGCCGCCGAAGCGGACAGTGAGGTTGGTTATCTCGAGCATGCGTCCTCCGGCCCGCGTCCGCTCGCGGACGTGGGTGTCATTCAGTGCGGGGACAGCGCCGTCGGGTGACCGGCGTGTAGAACGTGGTCAGCGTAAATTTGCAGATTAAGATGCACATTGGGCGTGGTGGCCCAATCTCCGGCGTCCGGTTTGTCCGTTGCGGACACTCCGGGAGCACGGCGGATCGGTTGACATATCCGGTCAGGGCCATGGAGCATGCCCGATATGTCAGCTAGATCACACTCGATCGGCGCGATGGGTTCGGCGAGCGTGCTGGCCGAGCGGACGCGGATCATCAGCAAATTGTTCGACCACGCCGACGACATGGCCGATGCCGGGATGTCCGCCATCATCGCCCAGATTCCCGCGTACGCCGCCCGTGATCTGAGCTTCCAGGCCGATGTGCACGACCAGGTGGCCCAGCTGTGCCGGACCGGATTCGGCGCACTGCTGGAACGGCGCAAGGTCACGATCGACGACGTCGCCTCCACCCGGCGCGCGGCTGCCCGCCGTGCCCAGTCGGGGATCACCCTGGTGGATTACATCAACGCGTTCCGGCTGGGTCAGCAGGCGGTGTGGAAGTCGCTGGTTGCCCATGCCGGACATTCGGAGGCGGGGCGCGAGGCAGCCCTATCGATGGTCACGCCGCTGGCGCGGTACTGCGATCTGATCAGCACCCAGGCGGCCAACGCATATCTGGAGTTCCAGCAGTACATTGCCGCGGAACCGAGCTGGGACAGCGCGCACCTGATGGAAAGCCTTCTCGATGGTGCGCTGCCCGAGCGCGGCTCGCTACTGACCACGGCGCAGGGCCACGGGATCGGCCTTGCGAAGTCCACGCCCATGGTCGTCGTCGACGCGGTCGTGCTGAAGGTGACCGGCCGTGGCCACGGCCGGTGCGTGACATCCGAATCCGTTATGCAGGCCAGGCATCTCGCATCCGCGGCGATCGCACGCGCTGGCGTCAACGGGCTGCGCACACTGTCGGTGGTGCGCGGGTCCGACATCGTCGCGGTACCCGCGCTCGGCCGCAGCGGCACCGCCGCGGAGTTGTGCGACCGGCTGCGTGCGATGGCGGAACGATTGCGTGGGGAGGGCATCACGCTCGGCATCGGAGTCAGCGCGGTCGTCACCGACATCGGAGAAATCCCCCAGGCATATCAGCAGGCACGTGCCGCGCTGGAACTGCTACCCGAGGACGGCGGCCTCATGGCGCTGCCGTGCATCACGCCCTTCCGGTATCTGATGTTGCGTGCCGACGACACCGCGCGGCGGCTGGTCGACTCGCGAATCCGCGCGCTGCTTTCCGACGACAGCGCTCGCGGCGGCGTGCTGGCCGAGACCATCCGTGCCTTCGCCGCCGCCGACATGAATCTGCGGGACGCTGCGGATGCGTTGCGCATCCACCACAACACCGCCAAGTATCGGCTGCGCCGCGTCCAGGAGCTCACCGGACGGAATGTGCGCAGTGTCGAGGATCTGGTCGATCTGCTGGTGGCGATCGAGCTACACGCCACCGGCAAGTAGCTGGTACCGGCTCGTCAAACCGTCGAGCAGCGATTCCAGGCCGACCTCGAAGGCATCCCGATCGATCCGCTGCTGCCGATCGGCCAGCAGGTGGGCCTCGTTCAGATGCGGATACGCGTCGGCGTAGACGGCCGCGTCGGACGGGAATCCTCCGGCGAACGAGCCCAGGGACGCGCCGGTGAGGAAATAGCGCATGAGCGTGCCGACGGTGGTGGCTTCGCGGCGCGGCCAACCGGCTGCGACCAGTCCGCCGAAGACCGCGTCGGCCATGCGCAGTGCGTTCGGCCGGTGCCCTGGGCCGCCTGCGAGGGCGGGGACGATGCGGGGGTGCGCGGCCATCGCGGTGCGATAGGAGCGCGACCAGGCGAGCAGTGCCGATCGCCAGTCCGGGTTGTCGGCGGAGAGTTGGTCGAACATGGAGATGTCGACTTCGCCGAGCACCGCGTCGACCACGGCGTCGATCAGGTCGTCCTTGGTGCGGACGTGGTTGTACAGCGACGGTCCCTGCACGCCCAGTTCGGTGGCCAGCCGCCGGGTGGAAACGGCCGCCAGCCCTTCGGCGTCCACGAGGGCGAGCGCGGTCTCGATGATGCGCGCCCGGGTCAGCAGCGGCTTGCGCGGTCTGGCCATGGGCCTCCTTTCGATCCTCGCATTCTCGCAGTACTGCTTGCGCCGCCGGTTTCCGTGTCTTACGGTGAAGCGGAAACTTGCACTGCTAGTTTTATGGAGAGCGATGTCGAGATTCATCAGGTGGTCGGTATGAACGCGACGCTGTCGGTGGCCAGCATCCTGGCCGAGCAGGCGCGGCGGCGCCCGGACCGGACCGCGCTGATCGACGGATCGCAGCGAATCACCTTCGCCGAGTTGTGGCATCGAGCGCGCGGGCAGGCCGCCGCGTTGATCGAACTCGGCGTGCGTCCCGGGGACCGAGTGGCGCTGATGTGCCCGAACGTGGTGGATTTCCCGATCGCCTACTACGCGATTCTCGCCGCGGGCGCGGTGGTGGTCCCGGTGCACCCGCTGTCCACCTCGAGCGAGGCGGAGCACCTGCTTCGCGATAGCCGGGCCCAGATGTTGCTGTGCCATCCCGTGTTCGCCGAGTCGGGCCACCCGGCAGCCGCGACCGTCGGAATCCCTTGTCGCGAACCGGGTTCCCTGGTCGCGCAGCCGATCGCGTCCTATGTTTCACGCCAGCCCGCTGACCCCGCGGTCGTCTTCTATACGAGCGGCACCTCCGGCACGCCCAAGGGAGCCGAGCTGAGTCATCTGAACCTGGTGATGAACGCGACGGTCAATGCCTTCGACGCCAACGACGTACGCGTCGACGACGTGGCGCTGGGCGCGCTGCCGCTCTCGCACGTGTTCAGCCAGACGGTCTCGATGAACTCGACCTGGCGCGCGGGAGCCACGCTGGTGCTGATGCCGCGTTTCGACCCCGCCGAAGCGATCCGGCTCATGGTCGACCACGGCGTCAATACTTTTCACGGTGTGCCGACAATGTACGTGCGCTTGATCGCCGCCGCCCGCGAGCTGACTGCGCTGCCGAAGTTGCGGCTGTGCATTTCCGGTGGCGCCTCGCTGCCGCAGCCGGTGCTGGAGGCGTTCGAGGAGACGTTCGGTGCGCGGATCCTGGAAGGCTATGGGCTGTCGGAGACTTCGCCGACCGCGGCGGTGAACCAGCCGGATTTCGGGCCGCGGGTGGGCACCGTCGGGCACTCCATCTGGGGCGTCGAGGTGGAGATCGCCGATCCCGACGAGCCGCGGCGCATCACCTTGCTGCCCACCGGTGAACTCGGCGAGGTGGTCATCCGCGGGCACAATTTGTTCAACGGCTATACCGGGAATCCGGCCGCGACGGCGGCCGCGGTCGTCGACGGATGGTTCCGCACGGGGGATCTCGGCGTAAAGAATGCCGACGGCTATATCCGGATCGTGGACCGGATCAAAGAGATGATCATCCGCGGCGGGTACAACGTGTATCCGAGCGAGGTGGAGGCGGCGTTGCTGCGGCATCCGGATATCGCCGCCGTCGCGGTCATCGGCATACCGGATGAGGTATACGGCGAGGAGATCTGCGCGGTGATCGTTCCTTCTGGTCCGATTACCACCGATCAGGTAATCGATTTCGCGCGTGAGCATTTGGCCAAGCACAAGTATCCGCGCCGGGTGGAATTCGTGACGGAACTGCCGCTCGGGCCGAGCCACAAGATCCTCAAACGAAAGCTCGTGGAGCAGTTCGCGTGAGGGCGTTCGAGGATTTCGACGCCCTGCGCGCGGCGGTCGGAGCAGACCTGGGCACCAGCGATTGGATCACCGTCGATCAGCATCGCATCGACCAATTCGCGTCGGCTACCGGCGATTTCCAATGGATTCACGTCGACGCTGCGCGCGCCGCGCATGGCCCGTATGGGCGCACGATCGCGCACGGATTCCTCACTCTCGCGTTGCTCGTCCCGATGACTCAGCAAGTGTTGTCGGTGACGTGCGCGAAAATGGCCGTAAATTATGGACTCGGCAAGGTCAGGTTCATCACTCCCGTTCCGGTCGGCAGCCGGGTACGCGGCTCGGTAACGCTCACTTCGGTGACCGATATTCCTGGCGGCGTGCAAACCGAGCGCCGCATAACTATCGCCGTGGAGGGAGCGGAGCGTCCCGCATGTGTCGCCGAAAGCCTTGTGCGCTACCTCGGCTGAGTTTGCGGATTCCTGTCCTCCATAGCACTTCGGTTCTGTTCCGGTACCTCGGTGAACCACGCCGGTCCGGTTTGTCATCGGAGCCAAAATTCGGCTCGTGACTTATGTGGGTGGCGCAGTGACAGTGCTCGCTCGATCGTTCAGGATGAAAGCGTCCGTATCACAAATTAATTACGGACGTTCGTGAAAGGCTTGCAATGAAGCACCGAATTCGTCGCCACATATTCGCCGCCGCGGTTGTCGCCGGCGTCACCACACTCGCCATGAGCCTCGGCGTCGGCGCCGCCGGCGCGGAACCGGGCGCAAGGTCCGCAGAGCAGCAACTCGTCGAGGAGCTGAACGCGGGACTGGGGCCGGCGCCGGACGGCAGGCAGCCGAAGGCAATTGTCGACTCCGGCAGCAGCTCTGGTTCGGCCTCGCGCAGTTACGCATCCGCCGCGATCGGCGAAGGTCCTGAGATGCCCGCCTATCTAGCGGCTTTCATGCACGGACTGGCGCATCCCGACGCGGCGCCACCCGGCGCCAACCGGCCGAACTGCACCCCGTCCCCGGCGCACCCGCGGCCGGTCGTGCTGGTGCACGGAACCTGGCTGAACGCCTACGACACCTTCGCGTATCTCTCGCCGCGGTTGGCACGAGCCGGATACTGCGTCTACGCCTTCAATTATGGTCGATCGGGTCTCTTGGAGGGCGGTGGCATCGGCCCGATCATGCCCGGCCGCTACGGTGTCGGTCCGATGGAGGATTCCGCGCGGCAATTGCGCGATTTCGTCGAGCAGGTGCGCGCGCAGACCGGCGCGGATCGAGTCGACCTGATCGGGCACTCCCAGGGCGGTCCGGTGTCGAGTCACTACATGAAGTTCGAGGACGGCGCCGACAAGGTAGGGAAACTGATCACCTTCGGAGCGACCCACCACGGCACCTCGCTGATGGGAATGGCGACCCTGGGCCGGCTGATCACCAATCTCGGCATCAATATCCTGGGTTTCTACGAACCGATCGTGGGCCACGCGAATATCCAGCAGGCGGTCGGATCGAGGTTCTACGCGAAATTGAACGAAAACGGTGACACTGTTCCCGGAGTCGAGTACACCTCCGTCGGCACCCGGCACGACGAGATCTCCAACCCCTACGAATGGACCTTCCTCACCCCGGGACCGGACGCGACGGTACACAACATCACCCTCCAGGACGGCTGTGCCGAGGACTGGTCCGACCACCTCACGATCATGTACTCCCCGCGCGCGGCCTCGATCGCCCTCCGCGCCCTCGATCCGGACGCGAACCCGAACCTCACCTGCGCCTTCAACCCGTGGATGATCGGAGGCGCAAGTCACTGAGCGACTGAAGCTTTCGGCCCGGGATCTTGTCGCGGGTCCGCTCGCTCACGCGGAGCGGTCACGGGGGGACCAGATCCCGGGCCTACAGCTGCCGGATGACCCGGCACGGATTGCCCGCGGCGAAGACCCGCGCCGGCAGATCCCTGGTGACGACGCTACCGGCGCCGACGACGGTGTTCGCGCCGATCGTGACGCCGGGGCAGACGATGACGCCGCCGCCGAGCCACGCGTTGTCGCCGATCTCGATCGGAGCGGCGGTCTCCCAGCGTTGGCGGCGCAGCTCGTGGTTGTGCATCGGATGCAGGGCCGTCAGTAGCTGAGCCCGAGGACCGATGGATACGTCATCGCCGATAACGACCGGAGCGCAGTCCATCACGATCGCGTCATAGCTCAGAAAGCTGTTGCGACCCAAGCGGATCAGATAGCCGTAGTCGCACTGGAAGCGCGGCATGATCCACGAGCCCGCACCGATGGCGCCGAGCAGCTTCTCGAGTATTTCGCGGCGTTCGTCGTCCTCGCCCGACCGCGTCGCATTGAAGCGATCCAGGAGCTCCTGACAGGACCGGCGTTCGGCGATCAGTTGCGGATCGTTGTCGCGGTAGAGCTCCCCGCGCAACATGCGGTCCTTGTGTGTTGTCATGCAACGATCCTGTCCGATCTCGATGAGCACGTCAGCTTCGATATCGGGCGCCCGACAATCGCTCTGTTCAGGTAATCTCTTGTCTTCCAAGAATATTCGAGCGGATTGCCATGCCGCTGGCCGCTGGATATGCGGTGGCCGCCTTCCCCTGGAAACGCGGGCTCTCCGGCCTGGACGTCGAGGGCTGCGGTGGTGGGGTTCGTGTGGGCTGGATGCGATGATGGGGTTCGTGGTGGATTACACGAGGGTTTTCGACCGGGTCAGGGGTTCTCTGCTGGGTGGGGCGGTCGGTGACGCGCTCGGGTGGCCGATCGAGTTCCTTCGGCTGGAGCAGATCCGCCAACGGTACGGGGCCGACGGGGTGACGGGTTTTCTACCGCAACATATCGCGGATGCGCCGCAGCAGATCACCGATGACACCCAGATGACCTTGTTCACCGCTGAGGGGCTGTTGCGGTCGGAGCCGGGCGCTGACCCGGTGCCTGCGCTGCGCCGGGCGTACCTGCGCTGGTTGCAAACCCAGCGACAGGACGAGCCAGCGGCGCAGGCGGATGGGTGGCTGGTGAGTCTGCCGTTTCTCTATGCGGTGCGTGCGCCGGGGAATGCGTGTATGTCGGGGCTCGGTCAGCAGGCACGGGGTTATCTCGCACCGCGTCCGATCGGTGCGGCCGGTCGGGTGAATCCAGAGTCGAAAGGATGCGGCACGGTGATGCGGTCCGCGCCATTCGGACTCGCCGGGCTTGGGCCTGATCGTGCGTTCACCGCCGCCGCACGGGCCGCGCAGTTGACCCACGGGCATCCGACCGGATATATCGCCGCGGGTGCGTTCGCGGCGCTGGTCGATCGCGTGGTGAGTGGTGTCGAGTTGCCGATCGCGGTGCAGGAGACGGTCACTCAACTCACGGCGTTACCCGCGAGCGAGGAAACGACGGCCGCGCTGTCCCGAGCCGTCGAGCTGTCCGAGCAACCGGCCGCCGCCGAGCTGGTCGAGCAGGTGGGCGCCGGATGGGTCGCCGAGGAGTGCCTGGCCATCGCGGTGTACTGCGCGCTGCATGCCGCCAGGACCGGTGATGTGCGCGCGGCGCTGCTGCTGTCGGTCAACCACTCCGGTGACTCCGACTCCACAGGTGCCGTCGCCGGCAACCTGATCGGTGCAATCCATGGTGTTTCGGCGCTGCCGTTGGACTGGTCGGGCGCGGTCGAGGGCCGCGACGTGCTGGTCCAGGTCGCCGACGATCTGGTGATGAACTTCGGTCTCGGCGATCGGTCCGCCCTCGGTGCCCGATACCCCTTCGACGAGGGTCTGTGACGGTCGCAGGCGATCAGGGCGAGGTGACGTCGGGTTCGGTCTGCCGCCGGCACACGTCGAGCACGCGGCTGCGCAGCCACCGGTGAGCCGGGTCCGCGTCGAGCCGGGCGTGCCACAGCAGTGACACCGTCACCTCCGGAGCGCGGAATGGCAACTCGAAGGAGTGCATTCCGCGCCGCAGGTCGGTGGTATGCCGTCCCGGGACCGTGGCGACCAGATCGGAGGCTCTTGCCAGAGCCAAGGCGGCGCTGAAGCCGTCCACCACGGTCACAATGTCGCGCTGGCGTCCGGTCGGGTGCAGTGCCTCGTCCACCAGCCCCTCGGTGAGCCCGCGCCGGGAGACGTGCACGTGCCGTGCCGACGCATACCGGTCGGTGGTGACTTTCCCGGTACTCAGCGGGTGCTCGCTGCGCACCACACCGATGAATCGGTCGGTGAACAGCGGGCTGCTCATGATGTCGGGAGGCGGAGCCTGGTCGATGACGCCCGTCTCCAAGTCGACGCTGCCATCCCGTAAGGGACCGACATCTTTCTTCGTCTTCTGCACGAAACGCAGCCGCACATCGGGGGCGGCGGCACCGACCTCCGCCACCAATTCGGGTCCGAACCGCTCCACGAATCCATCGCTGCTGCGCACGGTGAAGGTTCTGTTCAGGGTCGCTGGATCCAGCTCTTCCGCAGGCCGCAGCACCTCTTCGGCCGCACGGACCAGGCCGTGGACCCGGTCGCGGAGCTCCAGGGCGCGCGGCGTGGGCACCAGCTCCCGGCCGGCCCGCACCAGCAGCGGGTCGCCGGTGGCTCGCCGCAATCGAGCCAGCGCACGACTCATCGCGGACGGACTGAGCGCGAGCCGTTCCCCCGCCCTGGTCACGCTGCCCTCCTCGAGCAGAACGTCCAGGGTGACCAGCAAATTCAGATCGGGCCGCGCCATGCGCACACGATCTCACAGATCGGCCATACATGGCGTCGCATGCACAAATACCTTTCCATCTTTGCGTCTTCCGCCAGGTCATGTGGAGACCTAACGTCCATGACGACCCCTTGACTCCAAAGGAGGACCTCCCGTGAGATCCGCCACGTCCGAAGCTCATCGGGCATCGCCCGCGCAGCGTCCACCACTGGGGTGGACGCTGACCGCCCTGTCGTTGTCCATGCTTCTGCCCTCGCTGAGCATCAGCATCGCCAACGTCGGCCTGCCCGCCATGGCCGTGGCATTCCACGCGTCCTTCAACGAAGTCCAGTGGGTTGTGATCGCCTACCTGCTGGCCATCACGACGCTGATCGTCGGGGCAGGCCGACTCGGTGATCTCGCCGGCCGGCGTCGCCTCTTGCTCGGCGGTATCACCGTGTTCACGATCGCGACGCTGCTGTGCGGTCTCGCGCCGAATCTGGTCTTCCTGGTCGCGGCCCGCGCGCTGCAAGGCGTCGGCGCCGCGTCGATGATGGCGCTGACCATGGCATTCGTCGGCGAAACCGTGCCGAAGGACCGCACCGGCAGCGTCATGGGGCTGCTCGGAACGATGTCGGCGATCGGCACCGCGCTGGGACCCTCCGCCGGTGGAGCCCTCATCGCCCTCTTCGGCTGGCGCGCGATCTTTCTCATCGGTGTGCCGCTCGGGCTGCTCGCGCTCGTGCTCACGATATGGGTGCTGCCCGGCTCGGCACCGGTAGCGAGTTCCGCGCGACGGCGTTTCGATGTCACGGGTACGGCGTTGCTGGCGATCACCTTGGGCGCCTACGCACTGGCCATGACTGTCGAAGGAAGCGACTTCGGCCCACTCGCCATCGGATTGCTCCTCGCATCCGGGGCAAGCCTCGGCCTGTTCGTCCTCGCCGAGAGCCGCGTCGCGTCCCCGCTGCTCACCCTGTCGATGTTCGGTGATCGCGTTCTGGCCGCCGGCCTGACGGCCAGTGCGCTGGTATCGACCGTCATGATGACCACACTCGTCGTCGGCCCTTTCCACCTCGCCCTGGCGCTCGACCTCGATCCGGCCCTCGTCGGGCTGGTGATGTCGGCGGGCCCCGCGGTGTCCGCCCTCACCGGTGTCCCGGCCGGACGTGCCGCGGATCGCTTCGGCGCCGAATTCATGGTGGTCGCCGGGCTCGGTGGCGTCATCGTCGGCACCACCGTGCTCGCGCTGATGCCAACGGCCGCGGGCGTCCTCGGATACGTCCTGCCGCTGGTCGTCACGACTGCCGGCTACGCGACATTCCAAGCGGCCAACAACACCGCCGTCATGAAGGACGTCGCCGCGGACCGGCGCGGACTGGTGTCGGGCATGCTGAATCTGTCCCGGAACTTGGGTCTCGTCACCGGCGCATCGGTCATGGGCGCGGTCTTCGCCTCGGCGGTCGGCACGAGTGATGTCACCGCGGCCGCCTCGGCGGAGGTCGCTCGGGGAACTCAGCGGACCTTCGCCGTCGCGGCTGTCCTCGTGACGCTGGGCCTGGTCGTGGTCCTGTGGCTTCGCATGCCCCGACGCGATCTGCTACGGCCGACCCCCGCCCGGACGAACCAAGGG
Source organism: Nocardia amamiensis (assembly GCF_015477605.1). Classification (GTDB taxonomy): domain Bacteria; phylum Actinomycetota; class Actinomycetes; order Mycobacteriales; family Mycobacteriaceae; genus Nocardia; species Nocardia amamiensis_A. The sequence goes on along the minus strand of NZ_JADLQX010000003.1, from coordinate 169,743 downwards.
AAATAGCGCGACCCCCCGCGCGCATACCTCCCTCACGGCAACAGTTGCCGGGCAAGCGCGTCGGTGGCCCAGTCCTCCCACTCCTCGCTGGTCCAGCCGCGCTCGTGGATCAGTAGGTGGTAGGTCTCGGGCGCGAGGACGGCCAGGGCGATGTCGGCGGCGCGTCCGGGGTCGATTCCAGTTCGCAGGACGGTCTTGGCCGCCAAGGCCTCGCTGAGGCGCAGCTGCACCGTGTGGCGCTGGGCGATGTTGGTCTGCCACAGTTCGGCCAGTTCCGGATCGGTGGCCGCGGCCGAGCGGACCGCCTCCAGCAGGGGAGTGACCCTGCCCAGGATCGCGCCGGCCGCGGCCACCTGAAGCCGGATCTGTTCGGCCGCAGGGGCTTTCACGGCATCGGCGAACCAGGGCCGGTCGAGCGTGGCGACGGGCTCGGTGTCGCCCGCGATCTCGACGTCGAGCAGCTCGGTCAGAATCGCGCGCTTGGTGGCGAAGGTGAAGTACAAGGTCTGCACCGCCATTCCGGCTTCCTCGGCGATTGCCTTCATGGTGGTCGCGGTGTAGCCGCGTGTGGTGAACAGTTCCCGCGCGGCCGCGAGCATGCGGGCACGGTTGGCTGAGGTCCGGGCGGCGCGCACGCCGGTGTTCTTCGGCATGGATCAGATGCTACTTGACTGGAGTGTGACTCCAGTGGAACATTTCACTAGATCTACACTCTAGTGAAAGGTATGGAGATGGGTGAGAGAGGGCGGTTGCGACTGCTGCTGATCACCGTTGTCGAGCTGGTGATCTTCTTGGACACCACCGTGTTGAACGTGGCGCTGCCCGAGATCGGCAGACACTTCGACCTGGGTGAGGCGGGACTGGGTTGGGTGACCAACGCCTATCTCCTCGCCTTCGGCGGGTTCATGCTGCTGGGTGGTCGTGCCACCGACCTGTACGGTCCGCGTCGCATGTTCGGCATCGGGTTGGCGGTCTTCACCGTCGCCTCGGCCCTGGCTGGGTTCGCGAACACGGCGTGGCTGCTGATCGCCGCGCGTGCCCTGCAGGGGGTCGGTGCGGCCGTGGTGATTCCGGCACAGCTGGCCCTGCTGACCGCGGCGTTCACCGAACCCGCCGCGCGGCGCCGGGCATTCGGCATGTGGAGTGCGATGGGCGCGGCCGGTGCGGCGATCGGCACCGCGGTGGGCGGGCCGCTGACCGATGCCTTCGGCTGGCCGTCGATCTTCCTGATCAACCTGCCGGTCGGTGTGCTGGCGCTGGCGTCGCTCCGCTCGCTGCCCGCGGATCCGCCCGCCGCGGAACGGGCCGACGGGCGGCTCGACGTGCCCGGCGCCCTCACCGGAACGGCCGCGCTGCTGATCATCGGATACGCGATCGGCGCCTGGGGCGATCCCGGCACCCGCGTTCTGGCCTCGGCCCTGCTCGGAATCGGCGTCGCTCTCTTCGCCGCTTTCCTGGTCATCGAGATACGCAGCTCGCATCCGCTGATGCCTTTGCGGCTGTTCGCGATCCGACAAGTGACTGGTTCCTCGGCGGTGAACGCGCTCGTCGGTGCGGCGCATGTGCCCGCGTTCGCGCTGCTCGCGCTGTACCTGCAGAACACCCAGGGCTACAGTCCGACATCGTCCGGGTTGGCGGTGCTGCCGGTCGCTGTGGTGAACATCGCCGTCTCTCGCACGTTGATCCCGTTCGCGCTGGCGCAGATCGGTCCGCGTGGCGTGCTGGCTGCCGGAATGGCGTTGCAGGCCGCGGCATTGGCGTGGTTCGCCAGGCTGCCCGATCACGCCTCGTACGTCACAGATGTGCTGCCCGCCGCCATCGTGTTCGGCATCGGGCTCCCCGCCGCCTTCGTCGGTGTCACGGTCCCGGCCGTCACCGCGGTGGAGGAGGCCGATCGTGGCATCGCGGCGGGTGTGGTCAACACCGCACAGCGCGTCGGATCTGGGATCGGTGTGACCGCCGTGCTCCTGCTCGCCCAAACCGTGACCGAAAGGTCAACGGGCAGTGCGCCGTTCGTCGACGGGATCCGTGCCGGGTTCGCCGCCGCGTCCGGGCTGGCGCTGCTCGGTTGCCTGCTCACGGTCTTGGTGTTACGTGTTCCGCGCACCGATACCGCTGCGCCACAGGATAGCGAGGCTGCGCCATCCACCCAGCGCTGACAGCGGGAGCCGAAATGCGCCGTCCCGAAGTGTGCCTAGCAGCGCATTTCACGCACCGAGCGCGCGGGCCAGGTAGGGCCAGGAATCGTGCAGGTCCGCCTCGAACTGGCCCCAGGTGTGCGCGCCCTCCGGCCGGTTGACATGGATCGCGGGTAGGCCGAGGTCGGCGAGGCGGTCCGCGAAGGCCGCCGTGCACGAGCTCGCGATCGCCTCGATCGGCGGGAACGGCAGGCCGCCTCGATCGATCTCGCCGGGAGTGCCGGAGGCGGCGGACAAGTAGATGGTCTTCCCGGCGAGAGCGGACGCATTGGCGAACGCGTCGTGCACCCGCCAGATCGCCTCGCCGGGCGCCCCCCACATGTTCGCCGGGTTCGCTCCGCCGCGAATCACCTGCGCGCTGATCATCGCCACGCCGGCGGCGTCGGCGGCCCAGGGGCACCCGCTGTAGGCCGCCACGGCGCGGTATGTATCGGGCGCTTGGATCGCGAGGTCGATCGCGGAGGCCGCGCTCATCGAGACCCCCGCGATCGCGTTTCGTCCGGTGGCGCCGAGCTCGTGGTCCAGGGTTGCCGGAAGTTCTCGGGTGAGATAGGTCTGCCACTGGTTTCGACCGACCGCTGGGTCGTCGGCGAGCCAGTCGGTGTACATGCTGTAGGCGCCTCCGACCGGCATCACCACGTTGACATGCTTGTCGGCGAAGAACTCTCGGACGTCCGTGTCGTCCCACCACGAGATCCCGTCGACACCGCCACCGATGCCCGTGAGCAGGTACAGAGTTGGCGCGGGGCCGTCGCCCGCGGCCCGGATCACCCGATGGGTGACCACGCGATCCATCGCGGGCGAGTAGACATCGATCTGCGATACGGAGCCGCCGAGGGGAGTCTCACCGACCACGTGGGCTCGCGTGGGGGTGGCCTCGGCAGGGCTGACGGAGAACACGGACGCCGCGACAGCGGTCGACAGCGCGCTGAGGAGCGCGCCCAAATACTTTGAAGCACTCACGATTCCGTTGTACCCATCCGTCGGCGATGCACTCCGGACATCGGCCGGCGTACGCATCAGGCCAGAGGCGGGTCGAACCGGAAAGACGTACGGGGGCGTTATTTTCACGGTCGACATCGTGCGCGGCATGCGCCAATAGCGCAGCACATCGAAAACGCCGTGCAGCTCGAACGGCGATGGATCGGCTCGCCTGCAACGGATTCCGACAGCAGCGTGTTCAATGTTTGCCTCGTCACACATGAAACCGGATATCGGATTTCGCAGCGAACGCTTGCCGAGAAGCAGCAATATCCAAGCGCGGAGCGATTGTCAACGCGCAGTAGCAAATCCGAAAACGGACAAAATCGGAGCGGCGCATGCATTGCCCCAGTGCTGGTCCTGGGCAGTTAATGGTGTAGAGCCGGGTCACCGAAAGGTCGCGCACCCCCCGGTGCACTGGAACCAGCAATAAGGAGGCAGCGTCATGCCTACTATCACTTCTCTATCTCCAACCTCGGGGCCGACTTCCGGGGGCAACAGCGTGGTTATCAGCGGTAGCGGGTTCACCGGACCGACTACGGTCCGGTTCGGTACGACCGCGACCACCTTTACGATGGATTCTCCTTCGCAGATAACGGCGATCGCACCGCCGGGGACGGGGACGGTGCAAGTCACCGTCTCCAACGCAGGGGGAACGAGTAATGGGTTTCCCTATACCTACGCTCAGGTTCCTTCGTTGACCTCGCTCACCCCCACCGGAGGACCGGCTGCCGGTGGGACTCCGGTGATTCTGACCGGTTCGGGTCTCTCCGGTGCTACCGCGGTCAGTTTCGGCGCTACGCCGGCGGCTTCGTTCACGGTGGTGTCGGACACGCAGGTCACGGCGGTCGCTCCGCCCGGTGCGGGCACGGTGCAGGTGACGGTCACTACGCCGTCGGGTTCGAGTAATGGTCTTCCGTTCACATACGTGGGGGTTCCCGTGATTGCTTCGATCAGTCCCAGTACGGGTCCGGTGACCGGCGGGGTCCTGGTGACCTTGACCGGCACAGGGTTCACCGGCGCTACCGCCGTGAATTTCGGCGCTACTCCGGCGACGTTCTACGCCGTGTTGTCCGATACGTTGATCGTTGCGATCGCTCCGCCAGGAACGGGGACGGTTCCGGTCACGGTGACGACCGCGGCGGGTACGAGTGCCGGGGTCTCGTTCACGTATGTGCCGGCTCCCACGCTGACGTCGATCAGCCCCACTTCCGGTCCGGTGACCGGAGGAACCACGGTCATTTTGACCGGCACGGGGTTCACCGGCGCTACCGCGGTGTTCTTCGGAATCCTTCCGGCGACGTCGTTCACGGTCAACTCGCCTACGCAGATCACTGCGGTCTCTCCAGTGGGGATCGGTACGGTGCCCGTCACCGTCACCACCCCAGGCGGTACGAGCAACGGTATTCCCTTCACCTACGTGCTGCCGCCGATCCTGTTCTTCTTGAATCCGTTGGTGGGACCGCAAGCCGGGGGCACTACGGTGACTCTCACCGGCGTCGGTCTGTCCGGCACCACCGGAGTCAATTTCGGTGCCACGCCCGCGACTTCGTTCACCGTCGTGTCGGACAACCAGGTCACGGCGGTGGCTCCGCCAGGAACGGGGACGGTGCAGGTGACGGTCACCACACCGTCGGGTCCGAGTAACGGGTTGCCGTTCACGTATGTGGGGATTCCCGCGATTGTGTCGATCAGTCCGAGTACGGGTCCGGTGACCGGCGGGGTCCTGGTGACCTTGACCGGCACGGGGTTCACCGGCACTACCGCCGTGAATTTCGGCGCCACTCCGGCGACGTTCTTCATCGCCTTGTCCGACACCTCGATCATTGCGCTCGCTCCTCCGGGAACGGGGACGGTGCCGGTCACGGTGACGACCGCGGCTGGTACGAGCGCCGGGGTTTCGTTCACGTACGTGCCAGCTCCGACCTTGACGTCGATCAGCCCGGCTACGGGTCCGGTGACCGGAGGAACCACCGTGACGCTGACCGGTACCGGATTCACGGGTGCCACTGCGGTGTTCTTCGGAATCCTTCCGGCGACGTCGTTCACGGTCAACTCGCCTACGCAGATCACCGCGGTCACGCCGGCGGGCCTCGGTACGGTGCCCGTCACGGTCGCCACCCCAGGTGGCATCGCTACCGGCGTTTCCTACACCTACAGCTGACGGAATTGCCCGCACCGGCCCCGCTCTGAGCGAGGCCATGTGTGAGCACCGAAGGGACCGACTCGGATTCGCGGGCCGGTCCCTTCGGCCGCGTTGCCCGTTCCGGCCGGGATGTACACATTTCAGTCGCCGATGATCCGGTCGACCCGCAATGCCTGAGCGAGGAATTCGAGGACGGTTTCGGTGTAGGTGCGCGGTTCGGTCTTCAGTCCGGCCAAGTGTTCGACGCCGGGCAGTATGAGGGCTCGGAACCGTCGGTACCGTCCGGCGAAGGATCGGACCGAGTCGGGGGATATGATCCGGTCGTCGCCACCTGAGATGAGCAGGGCGGGCACGTGTTCGAGGGCTGGCGTCGGAGCCGGAGGCCAGTCGACACCCAGCATGAGCAGCGCGGTGGAGCTCATCGAGGCGGCCGTGACCTTTCCGGCGGGACCCGCCGATAACAGGCCAGGCAGCGGCAACGCGCCGACGCGGAGGAAGCTCTCGAAGATCTCGCGCCCGTCGTCACCGGGTCCGCTGTCGCAGACGATGGCGTCCACCGAGAACTCTTGGCGGGTCAGGGCGTTCACCGAAGGAAAGGTCGAGAACGAGAACCCGTACAACGCGATCTTGGCCGAATGATACGTCGGCGATCCGCGCAGTGCTGACACCACGGAAACGATGTCGGTGGTGAAATGCTCACCGACCCGCCGGAACCGGCGATCGGCGCTGCTGGCGCCATGGTTGCGATGGTCGAACAGGCACACCGTGTACCCGGCCTCGTGCAAGAACTTCGCGTGGGCGAGTGACGCCGACTTGCTGAGCCCGACCCCGTGACCGAGCACCACGACCCGATCGGCATCGCCCTCGCACAGCCACAGGTGGATGTGCTTGCCCGGCGCGAACTCGACTGTTCGCTCGATCGCGTTCAGCCCGAAATCCTCTGGCGAACGATGGTGTTCGCGCCGCGGCGGGTGATACATGCGGAAGGCCAGCACGGCACCGAGGAGAGCGCCCGCCGGAGCCGCCGCGAGCGACAACGCCTTGCGCGGCAACGACATCGCCGATACGCCGGGATCGGTCGCCGCGATTTTCTGCATAGCTGGCGGATTCATTGCTCGTCACTTTCGTGTCGTTCGGATCAGGGCTCGGTCATCGAGATTCCGTCATGGCGGCGAGGCCGTCGTGCACCGATGGGAACTGCGGTGTCCAGGCGAGTTCGTCCTTCGCCTTGGCGTTCGACAGCCGGATCCGGCTCCGCACCATCAGGGCGTACATGTACGGAAGCGGCCGCAGAAACAGTGCGGGCATCCGCGGCGGCGGCGGTGCGGCCGCGGCCGTGGCCAGCGCTCGGACGTACTCGGCGAACGGCAGCGGATGATCGTCGGCGATGTTGTATGCCGCGCCGGGCCGTCCGCGTTCGAGGGCGGCGACGGTCGCCGCCGCGGCATCCGCGATGTGGATCGGCGAAGTCGTCCCGCCGGGCCGGACGATCGGAAGCCGCCGGGCACGGGCCATGTCCATCAACGCTCGGGTGCTCGGTTCGGGTCCGTAGAACAGTCCGTAGCGCAGCGCGACCCCTTCGATGCCGTGGGCGTCGCGCACCTGTTGCTCGTTGGAGCGCATCGATCGCGCATGTCGTTCGAACTCGCCGCGCGCGGGCGGGGCGAAGGGCTCGTCCTCGGTGACCGGTTCGTCCCCGTGATCGTGATAGCCGTACCCGAGGAAGAAGGATTGTGTGACGAAGCGCCGGGCGCCGAGTTCTTCGGCGGCGCGGAGCAGATTGGCGGTGCCCTCTTCACGCAAGGCGTCGGTGGCGTAGAGGTCGCGATGCCTGCGCGGCAGGGTGGACAGCGCGGTCGCTTGGTGGATCACCGCGTCGGCGGTGCGCCCGTCGACGGCTCGCAGCAACGCCTGCCGATCCATTACGTCGACCACCAGCGCGGACGCACCGGCACGGCGCACGCGCCGCGCGCCGGTCGTCGACCGTGTCAGCGCCGTGACGCTGTGACCGGCGGCCAGCAGGAGGGGGAGCAGTTGCGATCCCAATGTTCCGGTCGCTCCCGCGAGTACAACCCTCATGGGAAGTCCTTTCGATTGTTGTTCGCGCGCGACAGCGCTACCCCGGTTGCATGTGGTGAATGACGTGATGACCGCCGGGATCCGGGGTCGGCGAAGCGGCTGGGCGCGGGGAGATATCGCCAGGCCGAGTTCGCAACAGTTGCGTTGGAAGAGAAGCCGGATCAGGTCGCGTGTTGCCGCCCGGTGACCGAGCGGCGCGCGGCCCCCAGCGCCACCGCCCCGATACCCAGGATCAGCCATCCGCCCGTGACGGGAAAGTAGATGACAGTCAAGGGAATTCCGATCGCGACCAGGTACCACCCGACGTGGCCGGGAACGCGTCCGGTAGCGGACAGCGCGTCCCGGGTGAGCGCGCCGATGGACAACAGCGCGATTCCGCACATCATGAACCACACGCTGGCGTCGCGTGCGAAGTAGTTCGGGTCGTCGACATCGACGGCCGTCGCCCAGAATCCTTCTCCCGCGATGCCCGCCCAATCGTTGGGCTGCACGAAAGCCCACACGAAATGGATGGCTGCCGTCGCGAAGATCAGCCGCGGTACCCAGGGACCGAGTGCAGGCATCACTTCTCCTTCTTCGTCGCCAGTCGCCTGACGAAGGCATAGATCTCGGCGATGTCCTGCGGGGGCAGCGGCGGAATCACCTGCTGCGCCCCGATCAGCGCGAGGTAGTACAGGCGCGCCAAATGCTGTGTCTCGTCACCGAATTCGCCGATATCGCGCAGCAGTGCCTCGACGTAGTCGACGCGCCGCTGGTCCACGCGCTCGTGGAGTCGGTATACCTCGGGATCCTGCATCGCCCAGGCACGCATCGCGATCTCCACCGCGCGCTCCGCTTCGTGATCCGCGAGGATGCGATTGCGCAAGCGAGCCAGCTTCTCGTGCGCGGGGGCGTCGCCCTGTTCCGCCTCGGCGATGTAGCGTCCGGTGAACTCGGTCTCGAAATGCTCGAGCAGGGCGGTCTTGTATCCCGACATGCCCCGGAAGTGGTGGTAGAACGACCCTTTCGTCAGCCCGAGGTCGGCGCATAAACGATCGACCGTCAGGGCGCGCGCCCCGTCTTCGGCCAGCACCGCGAACCCCGCGTCGAGCCAATCGCGCTTGGTCATCGGAACCTCCTCTGCCGCCTGTGTCCATACCATACCGTATGGGATGTCCGTTGCAGTGTGCGGTCCGTCACCGCAGGCGCGGCGACCGGCCGGTGTTCGGACTCCACACGGCTGTTCCCGCTGCTGCGCGCGGGCGCTCCGGAATCGAGGCGGGCTGGACTTCATGGCTTCCGGCCATTGAAGAACGCGACGGACGCGCTAAAGCACCGAGGCCCGCTGAGCGAGCCTCGGTGCGGTCTTGCGTCGGCTGTGGTCAGGCGGTCACGTGGTTTTTCGCGATTCGCGTGCGGCCTCGTCGCGGGAACCGCAGCACTCCCGCTGCCCACAGGGCGACGCCGATGTACAGCACCTGCTCGGGGATCCGCGCCCACAGCGGTGTCGCGGGTGCGCCGTTGAACGGCACGTCGGACACGGCGGCGTAGATATTGGCGGGCAGCATAACGACGAACAGCGCGACCAGCCCGACCCCGGCGGGGCGGCGGGTCTTCGTGCGGAACAGGCCCAGCGCGCCGAGCAGTTCCAAGACCCCGGTCAGATAGATCATGAGACCGGGCAGCGGCACGAACGGCGGCACCATGGGGATGAAGTCCGCGTGTGTGGGCGCGGGAGAGTCCGCGAATGCCTCGGGAAGGAAATGCGTGGTGCCGGTCATGATCAGCATCACGCCGAGGGCGTATGCGGCACAGGTGGGCCAGTCGGTGAACCGGCGAGCGCCGAGTGCGCCTGCCGCGCGCAGCACGAGCAGCGTGGTCAGTAGAACGAGCAGGGTTTCCATCATGCCTCCATGGGGACGGATTGATTGGGCGCCGGAGCTTTGGTGAGCCGGATGAGCAGGTAGAGCAGCACGCCGATCGGCGCGAACAGGATGGTGAGCAGCAGCAGGGGACTGATCAGTAGCGGCGGCAGCCCACGAGTGCGGCTGTCGAGGAAGATCCATCGCCCGAGGAACAGATCGAATCCCACGAAGTGTGCCCAGGCGGCCGCCGCGCCGGAGCCGCTGCCGAGGACGCTCTGCAGCCCGGGCAGATTCGGGTTGATCAGGACACTGGCGAACGGGCCGAACTCGGGGACGACCAGCGCCGCGTAGATGATCAGCGGTGGAAGGCAGATGAGCGGTGACGCGACGACGGCGCTCGTCCGCTCCCATCTCGGTGCCAGGATCATCAGGGTCCAGAACGGCGCGGCGAACCAGAAGATGAGGTCGAAAAGAAGGTTCGTCATCGGCTGGTCCCTACTGGGACGCGGTCCACAACCACCGGCTTCGGCCGCAGTGCCGCAGCCGTCGAACCCGCGGCGGCAACGGTGATCACACCGAAGGCGACCAGCGTCGGCGCATCGGGATGCACCACCGACTGCCCCCGCAACGCCTGCCAGGTAAGCACCGCCAGCACGGCGCCATAGGTCGCCGTGACGATCTTGACGAGCGTTCCTCTGGTCTCCATTGATCGCAGTACCGGAATCCGCCGCGCCGCGAGTTCCACCGCGAGCAGAACCAAGGGAAGCACCTGTAACGCATGCATTCCGAGGAAATGTGGAATCCGCAGATCGCCTCCGGCGGTGCTCCAGCCGAGAATCGGCAACCCTGGTCCGCCATCGGGAAGTCCGACCGTGTGGGCCCCGCTGATCGAGCCGCCCGCGGCCCGCTGTTCCGGCGTCTCCCGAAGCATCAAGAAGCCGAGCGCTGCGCCGGCGAGCGCCAGCACGGTGCCGCACCGGATCGCCGCGTTGCGGGCGTGGTCGGCCGTCGGATTTACGAACAGCACCGCCGACACGACCAGCGTGGCGATCCAGACCACCACGATCGATGAGCCCATCGTCTCCCACAGCACCGCGTTCAACGGCGTCGTGAAATTGAAGTGACTGGTGGTACCGCGCACGATCTGGGTCACGATGATGGCCAACTCCAGCGCGAGGCCGAGCGCCGCGATGGTGCCCGCCCACCACGCGGTCCGCCGCCAGCGGGTGAGCTGCGCGATCAGCCATGCCCAGGTCACGGCGTAGACCAGCACGGAAAGGGCGAACTTCGCCGATTTGGCCCAGATCGGCAGCCCCGTGAGGGTGCGATCGTCGAGCACCATGCCCGCGATCGACCAGACGACGAGCAACGCCATCGCGACGGCCAGCAGCATCAGGGGGCGATGCCAGGACAGGGCGGGATAGCGCTGGAAGAGGGCGGTCACGAGTTTGCAGCCTTTCAGAACTGAGACTATCGATAGTTGTACTATCAGCATAATTATGGATAGCTGTACTTTCCACTGTCAATACATCGACCGAGACCGAGGAAGTCCGATGCGGATCGCCGAACTCAGCCGCGTCAGCGGCGTCTCTCCCGCGACGATCAAGTACTACGTGCGTGAGGGGCTGCTGCCTTCAGGCCTGCGAACCCATCGCAACCAGGCGGAATACGGCGACGACCACGTCAGCCGCCTGCGGCTGATCCGGGCGCTGCTCGATATCGGCGGCCTGTCCATCGAGGCGGCCAAGGAACTGCTCGCGGTGCTCGACAGCGGCAGCCTGTCCGCGCGCGACTCGCTCGGCCACGTGCAGTACGCGCTGGGCGGGCGCAGGTCGCCGGTCGGTGACGAGCAGCGGGAGGCGGCCGCCCGAGACGTCGCTGCCCTGCTCGACCGGCGGGGCTGGCAAATCCACGAAGACAGCCCCGCGCGCGGCACCCTCGTCGACGTGTGCGCCGCGTTGCGCCTGCTGGGCCACGTGGACGTGGTCGCGGCGATGGACGACTACGCGGGTGCCAGCGAAGCCATCGCCGCCACCGACATCGCCTTGGTCGGCAACGAACGCGGTCTCGAGCGGATGACCGAAACCGCAATCGTCGGAACGATACTCGGCGACACCCTGCTCGCGGCGCTGCGCCGCCTGGCGCAGGAACATCTCTCCAGCACGCTGTTGCCGCCGATGGAGCCCACGTCTTCCGCGTCCGGCGAGGTTTAGCCGGGACGTCGAGCGGCATGTCCGAAGCAGGACCACTTCCGATCGAAAGGAGTCGCTCATGACCGATCAGCTCGACGGCACGAGGGTCCTGATCATCACCTCGAACATGGGGGTGGAGCGGGACGAACTGCTGGTGCCGCGCGATGAGTTGCGCGAGCGGGGCGCGCGGGTCACCCACGCCGCGCCCAAGCGCGAAGAGGTCCAGACGTTCCGGCACGACGTGGACAAAGACGCGGTCGTGCAACCGGATTCGTCGCTGCACGAGGTCTCCGTCGACGACTTCGACGTGCTCGTGGTGCCCGGCGGCACGGTGAACGCGGACCGGCTGCGGGTCACCGACCGGGCGATCGAGCTGGCCGAGGAGTTCGCGGGCGCGGGCAAGACGATCGCCGCGATCTGCCACGGCCCCTGGCTGCTCGTGAATGCCGAGCTGGTCCGCGGCAAGACGCTGACCTCGTACTTCTCCTTGCGCGCCGATCTCGTCAACGCCGGCGGCGCGTGGGTCGACGAACCGGCGGTCCGCTCCGCCGAGGACGGCTGGACGCTGCTCACTTCACGCAATCCGGGCGACCTGCCCGATTTCGTCACCGCCATCACACGGGAACTGGCTCCCGCTTCCCGCTGAGGTGACGAGACCGACGGGGCGCGCACTCGGTGGTCGCGCCGACCGGCTCCAGTAGCGAGTGTTGGCAATGTGCCAATACTCTGTCGACGCGGCCGCCGAGCGCCTACGCTTCGCTGAGGTCCACCGAGGTGGCCGTGGCAGAGACAACGAGGTGCTGGCCACCTCCGGGTGAAGGGATGGTCGCGGGATGAGCGGCGTCGATACTCCTCCGTTCAAGGACATCGTCAACGGGGCATTGGAATTCACCATCCCGATCGCGCACAAGATGGGCGTCCAGGCAGTCGAGGTGCGACCCGGTTTCGCGGCGACCTCGGTGCCCGTCGAAGGCAACGGCAACCATTTCGGCGTGATGTACGCGGGCGTGCTGTTCACCGTCGCGGAGATCCTCGGCGGCGCGATCGCCGTCGCCACCTTCGACACCGCGGCGTTCTATCCGCTGGTGAAAGACCTGCACATCTTCTTCCGCAAGCCGGCCAAGACCGACGTGCGCGCGGAGGCGGCCCTGTCGGAGGACGAGATCGCGCGCATCACCGCCGAGGCCACCGCGAACGGCAAGGCCGACTTCACTTTGCGGGCGGTGGTCACCGACGCCGACGGCGTGGTGGTGGCGGAGACCGAGGGGCTCTATCAGTTGCGGGCGCACGGGAAGTAGCGCGTCGTCGAGAGGGTCGCCGGCGCCGGTTTAACGTCGCTGATACCCCGGTGTGTGGCGCAGGCTGCGGTAAGAGGTACCGGCGGCGTCCCCGAAGCGGCGGCGCAGATAACGAATCGACCCTCGGACATCGGCGTGCCGCGCTGATCGACGAGTGTCGCCGTCCCCGGCCCGTCGCGCAGGTTACGAATCGACGTCAGGCGCCGGTGACGCCCGCGCTGACAGCGAGGTGGTGCAGGCCGCGGAGGTGGGTCACGGGGGCCGCTGCACAGGCCGTCAGATGCCTTGACGCCCGTGCTGACCAGCGAATTGCGCAGGCTGCCTGGATGGCCACGGGGCCGTTGCCGGCCCCGGCATGCAGGTAACGAATCGAACGTCGGACATCCATGACGCCCGCGCTGACCAGCGGCTCGCGCATGCTGTGATGCGTGGTCACGGGACCATCCCGACTCGGCGGTCGAGATAACGAATCGCACTTCGAGGTTCCGGTGACCCAGCGCGAGGTCGCTCGCCGAACGTGGATGTGTCCTTCTCGTGGCTTTCCGACCTGCGGAAATGCGACCCGTTTCACGATTTCGCGGTGATCTCCATCACATAACGGCCTGATAACAGCCAATCTGTATCGGCGTGTTTCCCGCAATCGACCAGCGGGAATGGCTATTAGTCTCGACCAGTGGTTCACGCAATCCGGACGTTATCTGCACGTGATCTGTCGCGACTTCTCCGCTAACGTCGGTCACGGCTCGGAGCAACACCGAGATCGAGCTCGAATCGCTGAACGCCGGAAACCCTGTCCCGCGGTTCGAGCATCCCCGACATCACCTGGGGACAGGGACGCGGCGAACTTCGCCGAGTCGGTGGGCGCAGGCGGGAATCCACATGTCGCAAAACCGTAAATTCACCACTCGTGTCCTTGGCTTCACCGCGGCTCTCGGCGCCCTCGTCGCCGTTCCGTTCGGTCTGTCCACCGCCACCGCCAGCGCATCGTCCCACAACTGGGATGCCGTCGCGCAGTGCGAGAGCAGTGGTAACTGGAGCACCGACACCGGTAACGGTTTCTCCGGTGGTCTGCAGTTCACCCAGAGCACCTGGGAGGCCAACGGTGGCACCGGCCGCCCGTCCAACGCGAGCAAGGCTGAGCAGATCCGCGTCGCGGAGAACGTGCTCGCCACCCAGGGCCCGGGCGCTTGGCCCGTGTGCGGCGCCTACCTCTGATGCGTGATCCGGCGCCTACCGTGCAATGCGGTAGGCGCCGGGCTATTTCACAGCGACACTGCTGATCGCCGTATTCTCGCGGTGCGTCCGCAATTCGCAATTCAATTGTCGAGCCGAATCCGGATATCGCACGCGAGGATTCGGCATCGTCTTCGATACCGGATCTCCCCGGCTCGGTCGCGGCGCGGTAACGCGCTCAGTACCGGCAGACTCGAGCTTGGCCGGTTCGGCCTCCAACTCCTGCTGCCAGACCAGCGGAGCCGCGCGAACGCCTCGTTGACCTCTACGTTCTTTCCTTATGCATGCTATGTCCTCCCGAGGACGTCTCAGGCGGGGTAGGTGTGTGTTTCGGTGGCCTTGACCGCGGCCCACAGTCGCATGCCCGGCCGTAGGCGCAGCTCGGCGACGGTGGCGGGCGTGACGTCGGCGAGCACGGGCGGGCTCCCGTCCAGGCGGACCCGGATGGTGTGGGCGTGCTGCTCGATACCGGAGATCGTGACCGGCCAGGCGTTGCGTGGGCTGCCCTCCGGCGGCGCGGGATGCAGACCGACCGCGGTCGGCGGGAAGGCGATGTGAACTGGTCCTCGGCCGGGCTCGGCCACGGTGAAGCTGCCGCCGTCCACGAGCTCGACGGTCGTGCCGCGCGCGGTGCCGCGATAGAGATTGAGGCCCACCAGGTTGGCGACGTAGTCGGAGCGCGGCCGCCGGGCCACCTCGGCGGGCGGTCCCTCCTGCACCACGCCGCCGTGCTCGATGATCACGAGACGATCCGCGAGAACCATCGCGTCGAGCGGATCATGCGTGACGAGCACGGTGTGGCCCGGGTAGTCGGCGAGATGGTGGGCGAGATCCGATCGGACCCGCGCACGCGTGCTCGCATCCAGCGCGGCCAGCGGCTCATCGAGCAGCAGCAGCGCCGGTTCGGTCGCGAGCGCCCTGGCGAGCGCGACTCGCTGCGCCTGGCCACCGGACAGGGTGCGCGGTTTGGCGCCGGCCTGCTCGGCCAGGCCGACGCGCCGCAGCCAATGCGCGGCGCGGTCGCGGGCCGCGGCGCGGCGATGCCCGCGGGCGCGCAGGCCGAACGCGACGTTGTCCAGCGCACTCAGATGCGCGAACAGCAAATAGTCCTGGAAGACGACGCCGACCCGGCGACGCTCGGCAGGCAGGAACACCTTCGGCGGTTCGTCCCAGATGTCGCCGTCCAGGCGGATCGCTCCTCCGGTGAGCGGTGTCAAACCGGCCAGCGCGCGCAATGCCGTGGTCTTGCCCGCGCCGTTGGGGCCGAGCAGGGCGACCACCTCGCCTGCCGCGACGTGCACCGGGATGTCGAGCCGGAACTGCGACCGGGTGAGCCGCAGCTGCGCTTCCAGCGTCATATCGCCCCCTGGATCCACCGCTCCCGCAACGCGACCAGTACGGCCACCGAAACGGCGAGCAGCACCAGGCTCAGCACGATCGCGTCGTCGGGATCGGTCTCCAACGCCAGGTAGACCGCCAGCGGCATCGTGGTGGTCCGGCCGGGGAAGTTGCCCGCGAAGGTGATGGTGGCCCCGAACTCGCCGAGTGCCCGCGCCCAGCACAGCACACCGCCCGCGATGACGCCCGGCAATACCGACGGCAACGTGACCCGGCGGAAGGTCAGCCAGCGTGACGCGCCGAGCGTCGCGGCCGCCTCCTCGAACCGCGGATCGGCGGCCCGCAGCGCACCCTCCACCGAGATCACCAGAAACGGCATCGCCACGAAGGCTTCCGCCACCACCACGCCCGCGGTCGTGAAAGGCAATGCGACGCCGAACCATTCGTAGAGGTACCGGCCGACCAGCCCGCGCCTGCCGAGCACGAGCAGCAGGGCGACGCCCCCGACCACCGGCGGCAACACCAGCGGCACCGTGACCAGCGCCCGGATCAGCCCACGCCCCGGCACCTCCCCGCGAGCCAGCAGCCAGGCCAGCGGAATGCCGAACACGAGGCAGAGCACTGTCGCCAGGCTGGCGCACAGCAGCGAAAGCCGCAGCGCCTGGCCGACTTCGGCGGTCAGCAGGCGATCGGGCAGGGTTCGCCACGGCGCCCGCAGCAGCAGCCCCAGCAGCGGGACGACCAGGAATGCCAGCGCGCACAGTGCCGGCAGCACCAGAACGAGCGGTCGTCGGCCCGACGACGCCCGGCGCCGCGCCGATCGGATCACGGTGTGTCGAATCCTGCCTTCGCGAACACCGCTCGCGCCTCGTCGGATCGCACGTACTCGACGAACGCGGCGGCCGCCGCGTTGTTGGGCGCGTGCGCCAGCGGCGCGACCGGGTAATCGTTGACCGCCTTGTCGGCCTCCGGGAAGGCGATGCCCTCCACCTGGCCGCCGCCTGCTCGCACGTCGGTGCGATAGACCAGGGCCGCGTCGACTTCGCCGAGCTTCACCTTGGTGAGGACCGCTTTCACGTCCGCCTCGCGGGTGTCGGGCTCGGGGTTGATGCCCGCCACCTGGAAGACCGTCTTGGCGGCGACCCCGCACGGCACCTGCTCGGCGCACAGCGCGATCTTCGGCTCGGTCTTGCCGAAGTCGGCCAACCCGGTGATCCGGCCGGGGTTGCCCTTGGGCACCGCGATCTCCAGCCGGTTGCGCGCGAAGGTGGCCGGGACGGCGGTCACTTCGCCTTTGTCCACGACCTGCTGCATGTTCTTCGGCGCGGCCGAGGCGAACACGTCGGCGGGGGCGCCCTGAATGATCTGCTCGGCCAGCGCGGAACTCGCGCCGAAGTTGTAGACGACTCGCACTCCGGGGTGCGCGGCCTCGAACCGGGTGCCGAGTTCGGTGAATGTCTCGGTCAAAGAGGCGGCGGCGAATACCGTCACGGTGCCGCCGATCCCCTCCGAACCAGCGGGGCCGGCCTGGTCGGGGCCGCAGCCCGGCAACGCCACGGCGGTGATTCCCGCGGCAACCACCACGTTCAGCGAGCGCATCATCCTGGTCAACTTTCCGGTACCTCCACCACGACGTGCGTCGATTTGACCGACGCCACCGCGACGCTGCCGACCTCGAGCCCGAGTTCGTCGACCGACTCCCGGCTCAGCAGCGACACCAGCCGGAACGGACCCGCCTGCATCTCGACCTGCGCCATCACGGTGTCCTTCACCACCCGCGTGACGATGCCGCGCAGCCGATTGCGGGCCGACGCCGCCACGGTGACGCCGGGCTCCGGCGCCTCCGCGTTGGCCCGGAGGAATTCGGCGAGTTCCCGGCCGCTGACGCCTTTGCGTCCGCTGTCGAGCTGGACGGCGGTCAGCTTGCCCTGCTCGATCCAGCGCCGGACGGTGTCGTCGCTGACCCCAAGCAGCGCCGCCGCATCACTGATCCGCAAATTCGACATGAAGGGCAGTTTATTGCCGCATCTGCGGAAATCAAGCGGATCATGATGCTCTCCTCCGTCGCGGGAGGCCGGCACTGCGGAGCGTGGCTGCTCAGGATGCCGTCAGCCGCAGCACCGAGGTGGACCCGCGCTGGAACTCGAAGTCGACCGGCGTGATGTCCGACCGGATTCCTTCGGCGGACAAGACGTCCCGGAGACGGGCGAGCAAGTCGTCCAGCCGCTCACCCGAATGGTCGATGAGCGGGAACACCCGGACCTCGCGGCGGGTCAACCGGACGAGTTCGCGCAGCGCCGCCAAGTGGAAGTCGAAGTCCAGCCGGTCGGCGTAGGTGAACAGCAGATGCGAGCTCAGCACCAAGTCGAACGCGTGATCAGGAAAATCGAGCGCGGGCAGCATGCCGAACCGGTAGCGCCGCGGATTGGCGCGCAAATCCTCGGCGAACCGCCGCGCGGCGGTTTGCCGCAGCCGCCGATGACCTTCCGGGTCGCCGTAGAAGGCCCACACGAAGCGGTCGGCGGATGCGGTCGTCCACGACGCGTTGCGGTCCAATTCGGTGGACGCCAGCGCGGTCAGCTCGGCGGCGGGCATGCGATAGACCGGGTCGACCGCGACCACCTCGGCGCCGAGCGCCGCCGCTTCCGCCGCGAAGCTCGCGGCTCCACCGGGGCAGTCGAGGATCCGTCCGCGCAGGTCGGCTTCGGTGAGCGCGAACATCGCACGGTATTCGCTCAGCGAGCGCCCGGTTAGCAGATAGCGCCCGACAGACTCGTCTTCCATCCCGACCGACGGTATCGACGGCAGATCCGATACGCGAGCGAGTTTCCGCGGGCTAACTCTGGCCGGAGCCGGTCGGCTGGCCCGGATACAGGCGCTGGATCGTCAGCGCGGCGGCCAGCAACCGTGAGTCGTGCGGATCGGTGGGATCGACGCCGGTGAGTTCGGCGACGCGGCGCAGGCGGTAGCTGAAGGTGTTGGGGTGCACGTGGATCTCGGCGGCGGCGGCCTTGCGGTCGGAGCCGTGGCGCAGGTGCGCGTCGAGCGCTTCGAGCAGGTGCGGGCTGTCCAGGATGGGCGCGATGCGCTCGGCCAGCCGGGCGCGGGCGGTGCCCGGTCTGGTGAGCTGGTATTCCAGCAGAAGGTCGTCGAGCTGGTACACACCCGAGGGCCGGCCGAGCAGCCGGGCGAGTTCGGCGAGGTCGGTGGCTTCCTTCGCGGTCTGCGGAATGTCGTGCATCGGCACGGAGGGGTATTCGGCGAGGAACACCGGCACGCCGAACTGTTCGGTCAGCTCCGCGGCCAGCCGCGCGTAGCGCGTGTCGTCGAGCCCGGTCTCGGCGGCGCTGGGCAGCAACGCGATACCCGTCCAGCCGTCGAAGGTGGCCAGCGTCGTCGTGCCCGCGAGAGCGTCCAGCGCGCGGTGCAGGATGCGGATGCGGCGGCGGCCGACGAGCGTCGCGACCGTGCTTGGCTGGTCGTCGTGCTGGACATGGATCGCGAGCACGGTGTAGTGCTCGGCCAGGGTGGTGTCCGCTCGCGCCGCCAGCTCCGAGGCGGGCAGCCCGTGCAGCAGCGCCGAGCACAGCGCGCGCCGCGCTTCCCGCTCGGCGTTGTAGATGGACTGCTCGACCTCGGTGTAGGTCTCCACGACAGTGATGTTGATCTGCATCAGTAGATCGAGCAGGTGGCTGCCGATGAGGACGAGATCGTCGAGCTCCTCGCGGGAGGCCAGGGCCGCGGCCTCTTGCAGCACCGACTGTGCGGAACCGTGAATGGCCTCGATCAGGATGGGCAGCGGAAACCGGTCCTCGGCATGCCGTTCGGCCACCGGGGCGACGAACGTCGCGACCTCGGTCTTGGTGAAACTGCGCTGCTGGCCGATCGCCTGCAGGACCGCGCGGCCGCAAGCGTAGATCGCGGGCAGCACCTCGGCGGTGAAATGTCCTTCCGGCATATCGGCGGCCGGTGGGGTGGTGCCGAGCCCCGCGGCGAACATGCGCTCGGCGATCTGCGGCCAGCGGGTGAGCAGCCGGGCAACCAAAGGGGCATCACCGGTAACCGGGGACAACGCGACGGACATGGGCCGATTGTTTCCGACCACAGAACCCGCGGCAAGGTTCTGCGAGGCAGCCCCCGAATTTTGGTTCCGGCACCAATTTCCGGTCGGAATCTTCTCCTCGCGGTGCAGTGACACCGGGCCGGGCCTCGCCATAGATTCGGACCGCGGCTCCTGAATATGGTCTCGATCACATCGCCGGGCGAATGTGGCGTGGCAAACAGGGTGGGGCGGTGGTCTATTCGGCGCCGGGCCGCGCATCTTCGGCGTGAATGGAAGTGAATCGGATGTTGGCAATGAGGCACAACGCTCGGCGAGCAATTGCGGGGGCCGCGGTGATCGCGGGCATGACCATCGCGACGGCCCTCGGTACCGGGGTGGCGCATGCGCAGGAGGAGATCGAACCGACACAGCAGCAGCTCGCGGAGTACATCGACGCGGGCTTGGCCCCGGCTCCCGACGGCAGGCAGCCACGGGCGATCGTGGATTCCGGCTCCTCGGGGTGGGCGACCAGCGTGGCTTCCGACGCGGTGGGGGAGGGACCGGAGATGTCGGCGTATCTGGCCGCGTTCGCCTACGGCCTGACCCATCCCGACGCCGCGCCGCCCGGCGCGAATCGCTGGAACTGCACTCCGACAGCCGAACACCCGCGGCCGGTGGTGCTGATGCACGCCACGTGGCTGAACGCCTACGACAGCTTCGCCTACCTTTCGCCGCGTCTGGCGCGCGCCGGTTACTGCGTGTTCGCGTTCAACTTCGGGCGCTCCGGTCTCATGGAAGGCGGCGGGCTCGGCACGATCATGCCCGGCCGCTACGGCGTTGGCCGGATGGAGGAATCGTCACGTCAGCTGCGCGATTTCGTCGACCGCGTGCTCGCCGCGACGGGCGCGCAGGCCGTCGACATCGTCGGGCATTCCCAGGGCGGCACGGTCGCCAACCACTATCTGAAATTCGACGGCGGCGAGGGCAAAGTCGGCAAGCTGATCAGTTTCGGCGCCACGCATCACGGCACCTCCCTGATGGGGATCGCGTCGCTCGGACGGGCCATCAACAACCTGGGTGTCGACATCCTCGGCTTCTCCGAACCCTTGATCGGCATGTCGAATATCCAACAGGCGGTGGGCTCGCCGTTCTACGCCAAGCTGAACGCGCAGGGCGACACGGTGCCCGGGGTGGCCTACACGTCGGTCGCCTCCCGGTACGACGAGATCGCCAACCCCTACCACTGGGCTTTCCTGCAGGCGGGATCCGGCGCGACGGTGGACAACATCACGCTGCAAGAAGGATGCGAGCAGGATATGTCCGACCATTTGACGATCATGTACTCCCCGCGTTCGGTATCCATCGTTTTGCACGCACTCGATCCGGTCGCGCACCCGACGCTGGAATGCACCTTCAATCCGTGGATGGTCGGCGGGAACGGCAGCCTGTGAATGATGCTGTCACTGCATCGACAGGAGAAACCACGACCCGCTAATTGGCACTCGGGACAATTCTTTTCCGGCCGCCGCATTGGTTGAGTGGAGTAAGGCATCCGCCGCGATTATCGGCGCGGCGATGCCGGAAACCACGGCGTCGCCGTAGGAAAGGATGAATCGGATGAGTGTGGAGCCCGAGTGGGATGCAGGTGCGGTGCCGCCGGATCCGGCGGCGTTCTCGCATCGGCCGATACTGCCCGAAGACGATCCGTTCTACACGCCGCCACCCGCGGTCGGGCGGTTGCGCCCCGGGGCCATCGTCCGCTCGCGCGGAGTGGAGATCGGCTTCTTCGGCTTGGTGCGCCAGCGTATTTCGGCGTGGCAGCTGCTCTATCGCACCTGTGATCTCGACGGCGTTCCGGAGGTCGCGGTGACAACCGTGCTGCTGCCGTGGGGCGCGGATCCCACCGAACCGCGGCCGCTGGTCTCCTTCCAGTGCGCGATCGACGCGGTCGCCTCGAAATGCTCTCCTTCGTATGCCCTGCGGCGCGGTGCCCGGGCTCCGGGGTCGATTCCGCAGCTCGAGCTGCCGCTGATCGTCAGTGCGCTCGCACGAGGCTGGGCGGTGTCGGTCCCGGATCACGGGGGAAACGCGGGCCGTTTCGGCGTCGCCAGGGAGCCGGGGTATCGCGCGCTCGACGCGGTCCGCGCGGCTCTGGCCTTCGCCCCGCTCGGGCTGGACGCGACGACATCCGTTGCGCTGTGGGGATATTCGGGCGGGGGATTGGCGACCACCTGGGCCGCGGAGATGGCCACCGAATACGCGCCCGAGCTGAACATCGTCGGCGCGGTCGCCGGATCGCCGGTCGGCGACCCGGCCGCCGCGTTCGTCCGGCTCAACGGCACGTTGTTCGCGGGGTTCGCCGCCGTTTTCACCGCGGGACTGCGGCGCGGATATCCGGAACTGGACCGCTTGCTGACCGCGCACTTGGACGCGAGGTACCTCGACTGGATGGCCCAGGCCGAGAAGTCCGCGACCTTCCCGCTGCTCTACCGATTCGCCCGGCGCGACGTCGAAAAGCACAGCGGGAAGAGCCTCGACGCCATACTTTCCCAGCCCGGATTGCGGCGCATTCTCGACGACATCCATCCCGGCCATCGCGCCCCTGCCATGCCCGTATTCGTGCTGCAGGGCGTAAACGACGAGGTGATCGCGGTGGAGGACGTCGACGGCCAGGTGGCGCGCTACGCCGAAGCGGGCGTCCACGTGCGCTACCTGCGTGATCGGCTCAGCACGCACCTGCTGCTGCAATTCCAGGCACTGCCGGTGATGGTCGACTGGATCGCGGCCCGCTTCGCCGATCGCGACCTGCCTCCCGCGGGCACCGAGACCGTCTGGTCGCTTGCCTTCGCCGGACCGTGGTTGACCGGTCATTTGCGCTTTGCCGGCCTGCTGGTCCGGATGTGGCTCGGCCTGCCCATCCGCGCGCCGCGCCTGCCCGTGGGGCCGCGTATCGGTCCGCGCCGCGTATCCCTCCTTCCCGCGGCACTGCGCAGCCCGCTGTCCTGACCTGCGCCCTCCTCGCATATCGACGCTGAACAGGCACGATCACGCAAGACGTCACGGCCGGAAGATTCGTGTGTCAGGTCACGAACGTGTCCGTTTTGCTCTAGCGTGAGCACGGTTGGTGCCGAGAGGGGTCGTGGATGCGTAGCGGGATGCTGAGTGTGGCGCAGTTGCGGGACCATGTCGACACGGGGGAGATCGACACCGTGCTCGTCGCGATGACCGACATGCAAGGCAGGCTGCAGGGGAAGCGCTGCGCGGCACGCTATTTCCTGGACGAGGTGCTCCAGCACGCGACCGAGGCGTGCGGCTACCTGCTCGCGGTGGACGTGGACATGGCGACAGTCGACGGCTACGCCCTCTCGTCCTGGGAGACCGGGTACGGGGACGTCGTGCTCCGGCCGGACCTGCGCACGCTGCGGATGGTGCCGTGGTGGCCGGGCACGGCGCTGGTGCTGTGCGACGTGGAGCACGTGGTGCCGCAGGGGCGGCCGGTCGCCGCCTCGCCGCGCCAGGTGCTGCGCACGCAGCTGGACCGGCTGGCCGAGCGTGGACTGCGCGCGTTCGTCGGGACCGAACTCGAATTCCTGGTGTTCGAAGACAGCTACGAGGCGGCCTGGAACGCCGGGTACCGCGGGCTGACACCGGCCAACCAGTACAACGTCGACTACTCGATGCTCGGCACCGGGCGGATCGAGCCGCTGCTGCGGCGCATCCGGAAGGAGATGGACGGGGCGGGGCTGTACGTCGAGTCGGCCAAGGGCGAATGCAATCCCGGCCAGCACGAGATCGCGTTCCGGTACGACGAAGCCCTGGTCACCTGCGACAACCACAGCATCTACAAGACCGGCGCGAAGGAGATCGCCGCCCAGGAGGGGCGCAGCCTCACGTTCATGGCGAAATACAATGAGCGCGAGGGCAATTCGTGCCACATCCACCTGAGCCTGCGGACCGAGGCGGGTGAGCCGGTGTTCGCGGGCGACGGAGCCGACGGAACGTCGGCGCTGATGCGGCATTTCATCGCGGGCCAGCTGGACTGCCTGCGCGAGTTCGCCTACCTGCTGGCCCCGAATATCAACTCCTACAAGCGATTCGTGGCGGGCAGCTTCGCGCCCACCGCGATCGCGTGGGGCCGCGACAACCGGACCTGTGCGATCCGCGTGGTGGGCGAGGAGCACTCGCTGCGGTTGGAGAATCGCGTGCCGGGCGGGGATGTGAACCCGTATCTCGCCGTCGCCGCGCTCATCGCGGCGGGCCTGCACGGCATCGATCGGCGCCTTCCGCTGGAGCCGGAATTCCACGGCAACGCCTACCGCTCGGAGCGCCCGCGCGTGCCCCACACGCTGCGCGAGGCGGCCCAGCTGTTCGGGGACAGCACGGTGGCGCGCGCGGCGTTCGGTGATGATGTAGTGGAGCACTACCGCAACGCGGCCCGCGTGGAGCTGGACGCCTACGACGCCGCGGTCACCGACTGGGAGCGTATCCGTGGTTTCGAACGACTCTGAGGTCGCGGGAGCCCGTCCCGTGATCGGCTTGCCCACCTATGTGGAGCAAACCCGCTTCAACGCGTGGGAACTGCCCGGCGCGGTGCTGCCGCACGCCTACGTCGACATGGTGGTGGCCGCGGGTGGCATCCCGGTGTTGCTGCCGCCCGCAGGGCCGGCGCGTCCGGAGCTGGTGCGGCGGCTCGACGGGTTGCTGCTCACGGGCGGCGCCGATATCGATCCGGCCCGCTACGGTGGGTCCTCGGCGGGGCTTCCCGGCTACACCAGGCCGGATCGCGACGAATCGGAGTTCGGTCTGTTCGCGCTGGCCAGAGCCGCAAGCATGCCGATTCTCGCGGTGTGCCGCGGGCTGCAGCTGGCGAATGTGGCACTCGGCGGCACCTTGATCCCCCATCTGCCCGACGCCGTCGGCCACGAGGAGCATTCCGGCGTCGCGGGCGGATTCACCGCCACCCGTGTGCTGACCGCCGCGGGCAGCCGGGTCGCGGAACTCGCCGGTCCGGAGGTGAAGGTCTCCTGCCACCACCATCAGGCCGTGGACCGGCTCGCGGACGGTCTGACCGCCACCGCTCACGCCGCCGACGGCACGATCGAAGCCGTGGAGGCATCCGACGGGTCGTTCCTGGTGGGTGTGCAATGGCATCCGGAGGCCGACGCCACCGATCGCCGGTTGATCCGGGCCCTGGTCGAGGCGGCGGACACCTACCGAAGGGAACTCGACTCATGACGACAGCGCACGTGGTCAACCCGGCGACGGAACAAGTCGTCACGTCGGTCGAGCTGCTCGGCGAAGCGGAGACCGACGCAGCCATCGCCGCGGCCCAGCGCGCTTCGGTCGCGTGGCGCGAGGTGGCGCCGGGCGATCGGGCCCGGCTGCTGCGCCGGTTCGCGGAAGCGGTCGACGCGGACATCGAGCACCTCGCCGGGCTCGAGGTCGCGAACGCCGGGCACACCATCGGCAACGCGCGCTGGGAGGCGGGCAACGCCCGCGACGTGCTGCACTACGCCGCCGGGATGCCGGAACGATTGCTCGGCAATCAGATCCCGGTCGCGGGCGGGGTCGACATCACGTTCCATGAACCGCTCGGCGTGG
The DNA here is from genome assembly GCF_015477605.1 of Nocardia amamiensis. Classification (GTDB taxonomy): domain Bacteria; phylum Actinomycetota; class Actinomycetes; order Mycobacteriales; family Mycobacteriaceae; genus Nocardia; species Nocardia amamiensis_A. The sequence goes on along the minus strand of NZ_JADLQX010000003.1, from coordinate 144,791 downwards.
TCGGGGTGATCGTGCCGTGGAACTTCCCGATGCCGATCGCCGCGTGGGGGTTCGCGCCCGCGCTCGCGGCGGGCAACACGGTGGTGCTGAAACCCGCCGAGCTCACGCCGTTGACCGCGCTGCGGCTCGGGGAACTCGCGCTGGAGGCGGGACTGCCCGAGGGCGTGTTCCAGGTGCTGCCCGGCAAGGGCTCGGTGGTGGGGCAGCGGTTCGTCACCCATCCCGCGGTACGCAAGGTGGTGTTCACCGGCTCCACCGAGGTGGGCAAGCAGATCATGGCGAGTTGCGCGCGCCAGGTGAAGCGGGTGACGCTGGAACTCGGCGGCAAGAGCGCGAACATCGTGTTCGCCGATGCCGACTTGGAGCGGGCGGCGGCGACGGCGCCGTACGGCGTCTTCGACAACGCCGGGCAGGACTGCTGCGCCCGCTCTCGGATCCTGGTGCAGCGCAGTGTGTTCGACCGTTTCCTCGAATTGCTGGAACCCGCGGTGCGTGGCGTCCGGGTCGGCGATCCGTCCGACGAGTCCACCGAGATGGGCCCGCTGATCTCGGCTGCGCACCGGGAGCACGTCGCCGAGTTCGTGCAACCGTCGACCAAGGTGGCGTTCACCGGGAACGCGCCGGACGGCCCCGGATTCTGGTATCCGCCGACGGTGGTGCTGCCCGGCGCGCCCACCGACCGGGTGCTCACCGAGGAGGTGTTCGGCCCGGTGGTGGCGGTGCTCCCGTTCGAGGACGAGGCCGACGCGCTGCGGATCGCCAACGACACGGACTACGGCTTGTCCGGGTCGATCTGGACCAGCGACGTGGGCCGGGCGTTGCGGGTGGCGCGCGGTGTGGAGGCGGGCAACCTGTCGGTGAACTCGCATTCCTCCGTGCGGTATTGGACGCCGTTCGGCGGTTTCAAGCAGTCCGGGCTGGGGCGTGAACTCGGGCCGGACGCCGCGCTCGCGTTCACCGAGACCAAGAACGTCTTCCTCGCCACCCAGTGACCCCAGCACATCCGACAGGAGATACGTTGCAGCGCTTACAGGATCGAGTCGCCGTCGTCACCGGCGGCGGGAGCGGTATCGGTCTGGCCACGGTCCGCCGTTTCGCGGCCGAGGGGGCGAAGGTGGTCGTCGCCGACATCGACGCCGAGACCGGCAAGGCGGCGGCCGAGGAGGTCGCAGGGCGGTACGTCCAAGTGGACGTCACGGACGAAGCCCAGGTCGAGGCGCTGTTCCAGACCGCGGTGGACACCTACGGCGGGTTGGACATCGCGTTCAACAACGCGGGCATCTCGCCACCGGACGACGACTCGATCCTCACCACCGGCATCGATGCCTGGCGCCGCGTCCAAGAGGTCAATCTGACCTCGGTGTACCTGTGCAGCAAGTACGCGATCGGGCACATGCTGGAGCGCGGCAAGGGGTCGGTGATCAACACCGCGTCGTTCGTCGCGGTGATGGGCGCGGCGACCTCGCAGATCTCCTACACCGCTTCCAAAGGCGGGGTGCTGGCCATGAGCCGGGAACTCGGGGTCCAGTTCGCTCGCAATGGCATTCGGGTCAACGCCCTGTGTCCCGGTCCGGTGAACACGCCGCTGCTGCGCGAATTGTTCGCCAAGGATCCCGAGCGCGCCGCCCGCCGCCTGGTGCACGTGCCGCTCGGGCGGTTCGCGGAACCAGAGGAAATCGCGGCGGCCGTCGCGTTTCTGGCCAGCGACGATTCCTCGTTCATCACCGCCTCGCAGTTCCTGGTCGACGGCGGCATCGCGGGTGCGTATGTGACGCCGCTGTAGTTCGGCATACGCGCTGGACGTCGGCAGACGCATCGCCGTATTCTGCGGATCGGGTTGCATGTCCGAGAGTTCGCGCGCCGACACCGGGTCGCCGTCGATGAGCCGGAATTCGGCCGGGCGCTCGACCCGCGACATGCGACGCACACCCGGGCGTGGCCTCCGCTGCCCAGACCTCCGTCCCGGTAGTGCGACGCGCCCGAACCTCCGATGTGCCCGAGGTCTAGTTCGTATCAGTCGGTGGTGTCCAGCTGCGACCTGCGACCGAACATGTGCCTGTGCGGCGGCGGTGTGGCGTGTCGGGCGGTGACTGCTGGAGTTGTGTCGGTGCGCTGGTCTCTGTGGCGACACCGCGTAGGCCGATACGTTGTTTACCGACCTGCGGTGTCTCGGGTTACCTCGTCCAGCCGTTCTTCGAGCATTACCACGAGGGCCGAGGCGATGTGGGCCACGGCCCGATCATCGTCGTGGACCAGTTGCCGCAGGACTTCCAGCGCGATGGTCCCCGGCATCTCGGCAAGGGCCTGCGTCAGTCGAATCCGCACCCCCGAGTCCGCAGTGTGTGCGGTGAGTTCGCCGACCAGCGCACTCATGATCCGGTCTGCCCACTCGGCGTCCCGTGCCAGGGTTCCCAGGATTTCGGCCGCCTCGACGTCGTTCGGGCCCTCGACCACCGTGTCGACGAGCGTCGGCACGGCGCAGGTCATGCCCCGCGCGCCCAGTGCCAGAGCAGCGCGTCTGCGGATGGTCGGGTCGGCGTCCGCGAGCGCGTCCGTGAGCACCGCGGTCGCCTCCGCGCCGGACAGCTCCGCGAGCGCTAGGACGGCGCGCCGCCGGACGTCGACGTTCTGCGAGCCCATGCCGGAGGCCAGGCTCGCCACAGCGGAACCCTCGGCCCGCGCGAGGGCCCACCTGAGGGCCCCGGCGACGTACGGATCGGATTCGGTGAGGACGGCCTCGGCCAGCAGCTCGGCGGGTACCGAAACGTCCTCGGCCGGGGACAGGATGGCCTGCTGCCGCCGGGCGGCGCTCGGTGAACCGAGGCCGTGCAGGAGCTCGACGAGGCGCAGGGCGTCCTGCCAGTCGGCGGGTTCGGCCGCATCGACCGCGCGCAGACGCTCGAGGAGCTCCCGCTCCCGGTTCAGTCGTTCTTCGGTCTTTCGGATGAGGTCGCCTACCAGTGCGGACGGGGTGAATCCGGGATCGTCGAGAGCACGTCCGATCTGGCTCAGTGAGAGTCCCAGGGATCGCAGCCCCTCCACGTGGAAGATCCGCCGGATGTCTTCGGGGGAGTATTCCCGGTAGCCGCCCACGGTGCGGCCGGTCGGTCGTACCAGCCCGAGAAAGTCGTAGTGCCTGAGCATCCGGGCACTCACACCCGAGCGGCGCGCCACTTCACCGATCAGCACGCAGTTGCCTCCTCCTTGTCCGGACCGAGCGCGACGACCCGTCTCGCCTCATCGACAGCGAGGTAGAAACCGGAATCCGGGTCGCGCAGCAGCCGCTCGGTAGCGCTGGCATGCGCACGCACCATCGGGTCGTGACTTGTCATCGCGGTTTCGAGGACCGGCTCGATCACGTCGCCGAGCGCGACGAGGGCACGGCTCAGACTCAGCCGTACCTCCCGGTCACCGCGGCCGAATTGAGTGGCAAGTTCCGTGGCCAGACCTTCCTCCTCCCCGTCGGGCACTAGCACAACGGCAGCGCGCCATGCACTCCTCGCGACCTCGTCGTCGGCGTCGTGCAGCAATGACTTTGTGATTGCCGGCCACGCGTTCGGGTCCCCGATCTTGGACAGCGTGTGCAACGCTTGGCTGCGGGCCTGTGCGCCTTCGGAACCAAGTTCCGCGCGGAGTTTCGGAACCGTGATCTCCGACGGGATCCTGGTCAGCGCCCACGTGAGCATATCGCGCACGAAGAAATCCGGCTCGATCGCGCACCGTTCTACGAGCGCATCGACGTAACCGAGCTGGGGATGCGTGCCTGCTGCCAGGGCCGCCGCGAGCCGCGTCGACGAGTTCTCAGCGGCCAATGCGTCGAGTAGCCGTGTGCCTTGTGGATTCCTGTGTGTCGAATTCATCGGGACCACCTCCGGCAGCCAGTGAAGACCTTGTCACAATGACAATGTCAAGCTCACGGGCGGTCTGTCGCACTCGATTGCGTTGCGTCGGTGGATCGCGGAAACCTTGTGCCACAGCGTCGACCACGTGCCCGCGGTATTGCGTATCGGCCGAGGGCGTCCGGCGGCATTCTTCGACTGGAATGCGTCTGCATCGGGGCGTGTTGGTCGGGAGGGCGCGACGCCGCGTTCTGTCGGGCCCCCACGCACGGGTGGCTCATTTGTGACTGGCGTCACAAAGTTGGTGAATCGGCAGTTCATCGCGGCTATTCCAGAGTTCGTCCCGGGGTGCTCCTGTTTGCTGAGTGGGAAACCTGGGTATCGCCCTGTTTCGTGCCGAACCTCCGGAAGCCAGGAGCCGGAGGTGGAACGAATCAAGGTCCGTGTACGGGCTGGAGAGGACGTGCACGTGACCACATCCGAGAGTTTCCCGCTGCGACGGTCCGTGGCGGCCTCCGCCATGGGCAACGCCACCGAGTGGTTCGACTACGGCGTCTATGCCGCCACCGCGACATATCTCACCGACGCGTTCTTTCCCGGGGAATTGGGGACGCTCGGCACCATGCTCGGCTTCGCAATCTCGTTCGTGCTCCGGCCGCTCGGCGGCATGGTGTGGGGACCGCTCGGTGACCGGATCGGTCGAAAAGCCGTGCTGGCCACGACGATTCTGCTCATGGCCGCGGCAACCGGCGCCATCGGAATGCTGCCCACCCATGCGACCGTCGGTGTGCTCGCGCCGGTCCTGCTGATCACCCTGCGTGTGGTGCAAGGGTTCTCGACCGGCGGTGAATATGGCGGCGCCGCAACTTATCTGGCCGAATGCGCGACCGACCGCAGGCGCGGGTTCCTCGGCAGTTTCCTGGAGTTCGGCACGCTCGCCGGTTTCGTCGGCGGGTCCGCGACGGTGCTGGCCTGCCAGCTCGTCCTCGGCTCGGACGCCATGCACGACTGGGGCTGGCGCATCCCCTTCCTGATCGCCATCCCGCTCGGCCTGACCGGCTGGTATCTGCGGGCCAGGCTGACCGAGAGCCCGGTGTTCAGCGAGGTCGCCGAGCACAAGCATCCGCCGGGCGGGCTGCGCGAAGTGCTGACCACCTACCGGCGCGAGACTCTCACACTGGCCGGATTGGTCGTCGCGCTCAACGTCGTGAATTACACGCTGCTCACCTACCAGCCCACCTATCTGCAGCACACGATCGGCATGGGCGAGTCGGCGACCACCGCGATGATGCTGGTCGGGCAGCTGGTGATGATGCTGGTGCTGCCGTTCTTCGGCCGGCTGTCCGACGGCGTCGGGCGACGCCCGATGTGGCTGTTCTCGCTGGTGGGTCTCGCGGTGCTCGCGGTGCCGATGTACTGGCTGATGGGTCAGGGCACCGGCTGGGCGATCACCGGGTTCATCGTGCTCGGGTTGTTCTACGTGCCACAGCTGTCCACCATCAGCTCCACCTTCCCGGCCATCTTCCCGACCCACGTCCGCTACGCTGGCTTCGCGCTGGCCTACAACGTCTCCACCGCGGCCTTCGGCGGCACCGCCCCCCTGATCAACGAAGCGGTGATCGAGGCCACCGGCTGGTCTCTGTTCCCCGCCGTCTACATGATCGGCGCGTCCCTCATCGGCCTGATCGCCTGGACCTTCCTCCGCGAAACAGCCGGAACCTCCCTGCGCGGGACCGGGGTTCCGGACGCGGGCGAGCCTGTCCCGAACGTGCCTGCCCAACCGGCATCCGGGGTCGCTTCACCCGCTCCGTGAACTCCTCAGATGTTCCTGTACATGCGAGGAAATGAGCGCTTACCGCGGGCATAATCCGGTCAGATGCGGGCTCCCTTTTCGAGATTGCGTCTTCGGCACAGGATTTGGAGGTTCGCGACGCTTGTAGCGCCACCTCGGCTCAATGGGATTATGTGGTCGAATTCGAGGTAGTGGTCAGCATTGGCAGCACTTGCCGCCAACTCGCTGCCAGATTCTGATTTCACGTCCGGCGGTATCGCCCGGGGGCAGCGGTGATCCAGAGCATGGATACAGCCGGTCACGCATGGTGACCGGCACCATGATCGCCTGTTCGCGCCTACGCTGGCGTGTGCGAGTCTCCGAGTGACCGAGCGACACTGGGACGAGGCTGACACCACCGCAAGACGGCTCGGCCACAACTATCACCATCCATGGACGATGTTCGGGACCGCCAACGTCAAGCTGCACGGAGTGACCCTCGCAGCCGACCTCTCGAAAGCGTCGGAAGCCCGCCACCGCGCCGAGAATATCGACCCCGATGAGATCCCGAGCAGGGAGCGACGGGGGCGGCTCGGTGTCGAGATTGCTCGGAGCTATCACCAGCGGCGCGATTATTCAGCGATGCTGCATTGGCTCGAGCAGGCTTACCAGACCTCGGCGGATTCCGTGCACTACTCCCCGTCTGCACGGCAGATGATCGCCGAGGCAGTGGATAGGGGTGGCGTACTCATCAGTCGGCGAGCACGGTCGATGGCCGGCAGTGTCGGTCTGACCCGCTGACTTGGGGGTGCACACTGCACCCCCTCCCGCACAGGATCACTGCGCGGCCCCGCCAGTTGCACGAGCATCGGATGCTGATTCGGCCTCGACGCGAGATTGACCCCGCGAATGTCTTTCTGCGGCTGGGGTCCTCGATCCATGACGAACTGCACCCAGGGGGTTCTATGTCCACGCCGGCAATCGCGGAAGCGCTCGGCCGCTGCCACTACCCGCTTCGACTACGCCGCCTGCCGCACTGCCGCACTCCGCTTCATCGAAGAATGGCACGCTGCAGAAATACGACCCTGAGCTAGTTTGTAGTGGTACAGTTCTATAAACTGCAACCCTACAAACTGTGAGGAAGGTCGTGCGGAAACCTGCGGACATGTTCGATCGTGACTACGAGTGGTCGGCGCTGACCCGCTTCGTCTCGGACGAGCAGCCAGGTGCGACGCTCGGAGTGGTCTCGGGCAGACGCCGCCAGGGCAAGACCTTCCTGCTGGAAGCGATCTGCCAGGCGGCGGGAGGGTTCTACTTCGGTGCGACCGAGGCCACCGACGCCGAATCGCTGCGGCGCATCAGCACTGCCTTGACTGCTCATGTCCGGCCTGCGAGCCCGTTCCATTTCCATGATTGGGCGGAGGTGATCGACACGCTGCTCAGCCTGGGGGTTGAGCGGCCGGTTCCCGTCGTCATCGACGAGTTCCCCTACCTCGCGAAGGCGAATCCGGAGCTTCCGTCGGTCATTCAGGAGGCCCTGCGGCCCTTGCGGGAACAGCGAAAGAACTCACGGACTCGGTTGCTGCTGTGCGGGTCCGCGCTGTCGTTCATGGGACGAATCCTGTCTGGTAGCGCGCCTTTGCGTGGCCGCGCCGGGCTCGAGTTGCTGGTTCGTCCGCTCGACTATCGTTCGGCGGCCGAGTTCTGGGGAATCACGGACGCCCGTCTGGCGCTACAGGTCAATGCCATCGTCGGAGGTACCCCTGCGTATCGGCGGGAGTTCGCGCGTGGCGATGCCCCTACCGGCCCCGAGGATTTCGACGACTGGGTTGTTCGAACTGTCATGAATCCGGAGACGCCGCTGTTTCGCGAGCCGCGATATCTGCTGGCTGAGGAACCTGAATTGCGGGACACCGCGCTGTATCTCTCCGTGCTCGGTGCTGTCGCGGACGGCAATGCGGCGCGCGGTGGCATCGCGAGCTACCTGGAGCGTAAGGCGGCCGATATCGCCCATCCCCTCAATGTTCTCGAAGATGTCGGACTTCTATACCGTGACGCCGATATCTTCCGCGACAACAGATCCGCATATCGCATCTCTGAGCCGCTGATTCGGTTCTACCACGCGATCATGCGTCCGGTCTGGGATCAGCTCGAACGCCCTGGAAGTGCGAACCGCGTGTGGCGTGCGAGCGGCCGCAGGTTCGCCAGCAACGTATTGGGGCCGCATTTCGAACAGATCTGCCGGGACTGGGCGCTGCACCACGCCGATCCTGAACTGTTCGCCGAAATCCCGGCCAAAGTCGGCCACGGGGTAGTGCACGACGCCCGCACTCGAACAAATTACGAGATCGACGTCGCCGTCATCGGGATATCGGACCGGGGCAAGCCGCCGCTCCTGGCGATCGGTGAGGCGAAGTGGAACGACACGATGGGGCAGGGCCATCTCGATCGTCTCAGGCACATCCGGGATGTCGTCGCCCGAAACGGCCGGTACGACACCAGCCGAACTCGACTGCTGTGCTTCACCGGTGGCGGTTTCAACGACAATGCTAGAAGGGCGGGGGAGTCGGGCGACGTCACACTCATCGACCTGCCGACGCTATATGAATGAGTGCACGACATGCCTCTGCATGCGGGCAAGCGAGCGTGTATGCGAGCAATGGGCGGGACACCTTAGCTGGTGGCGGACCAGACTGTCACCACCGCCGTATAGGCATAGGTGGCGTCGTTGAACGACAGTTCAGTGATGAAGGCGATGGGATTGCCCACGGTCTTGACGCAGTAGCCGCTGTCCTTGCTGAGGGCTACCGATTCCACGGCCTGGGTGGAGATGACATCTGCGCACTGCTGCCTGGTGGGCTTGGTCAGGGCAATGAGTTCCCGGGTATGCGATGTCGAATTTCCCTTCATGGAGAGGGTGACTCGGTGCCCGCGGGCTGATCGTCCTCCTCCGGCCAACCGTCCTCGATGACCAGCCGCCCGTCCTGGAGTGCGTCCGTGTACTGGTCGGCGACCATCGTGGCCGGGTAGGTGGGCCAGTAGGAGACCGCGCCGGTGGCTTTGTCGATGACGCAGACCGAGCCGCCGACTACCACCGGCGCGTTGGGGTCGGCATGCGGCGGCCTGTCGAAGACGGCGACGGCGACGAAGCAGATATCGAATTCTGTTATGCGGTAGGTGATTCCGTGTGCGGCGTGGTCGGCACCGGCGAGGTAGCGGTCGGCGATTCGGTGCGCCTCGGGGAGGTCCACCGGCGTCGGCGCCTCGGTCGGGTAGGCGTGGATGTCCATGTGTCGACGGCAGCCGGGGTGGGGCCGCCTGCTCCTTCCGGATGTCCAGCTAACACGGTGGCGGCTCGGCGCACGACGGTTTCCGGTCAGTCGAGCCGGACGGTGGACAGCATCGTACGTGCGAGGACCTCGGGATCGGGATCGGTGACGAGCGCTGAATTATGCAGGGCCCCTTCGCGCCACAGCGAAGCGAAGCCGTGTACCAGGGACCATGCGGCGAGCTGGGTCGCCTGCTGGTGCTTGGGGCTGTGCTCCGGCTGGATCGCCGAGACGCCCGAGCGCAGGGCCGTGCCCGAACGTTCCCGCGCCGCCTGTAGTTTCGGGTCGTCGGCGTGCAGAAGGCTGTGGCGGTACATCACGTCGAAGTGCCCGGGATGCTCGCGCGCGAAGCGAATGTAGGCGACCGCGACCTCGCGGAAGTCCCCGGCGGCCTGTTCGAGTCGTTCGGCCAGCAGCGCGAAGCCCTCGGTGGCCAGCGCCGTGAGCAGGCCCGCTCGATCGCCGAAATGATGGGCGGGCGCGGCGTGCGAGACGCCCGCGTGCCGGGCCAGGTTGCGCAGGGAGAGTGCGTCGACGCCGTCGGCGGCGATGCGCTCGGCGGCCGCGGCCAGCAGTGCCGCGCGCAGATCGCCGTGGTGGTAGCTGTCCTTCGCCATACCTCGATGGTGACGGATCATCTAGACATTGACAAGTTCATGCGCATGAGCCTAATCTTGCCACTGTCAAGATTTGCTCTCGATCCCACAGGAGTCCCGATGGCACCGCTGGTTGTCCTCGCCGTCGTCACCGCAACCGCCCGGCTCATCGGCTGGCTGATCGGCCCCGGCTGGCTCGATTCCTGGGCGCACGCGACCGCGCTCGGGCTGGCCGCGATGTTCGTCCTCACGGCGAGCGCGCATTTCCTCCAGCCGCGTCGCGACGCGCTGATCGAAATGGTGCCGCCGCGACTGCCGAATCCGCCCGCGCTGGTCACGCTGACCGGCGTGCTGGAAGCCGCGGGCGCGGTCGGCCTGCTCATCCCCGCGACTGCCGACCTGGCGGCGGCCTGCCTGATCGCGCTGCTGCTGGTGATGTTCCCGGCGAACGTCCGCGCCGCCCGCGCCGACCTCGGCATCAAGACCATGCCGCTGCCGCTGCGGACGCTGATGCAAGTCGTCTTGATCGGGGCTTGCGTGGTCGTCCTGGTCGGCTGAACACGACGAAGGCCCGCCCGCGCACCGGAACCCGATGCGCGAGCGGGCCTTCGCCGCCGACGTGTCCACCTGCACCGTGCTGCGGCGGCTGACCGAGCCCCCCGGAACAGCACAATGCCACTGGGACCTGCCTGGCCGGGTATCGGCGGCGGACGCCGACCGGCGCGAACGTTCACTCCGGACCGATCGCCTTGCCGACGTGACCGCCTGCACCGTGCTGCCGCGGCTGACCGAGGCCCCAGAACAGCGCAATGCCACTGGGACCTGCCTGGCCGGGTACATCGGCGGCGGACGCCGACCGGCGCGGACGCTCAGTCCGCCCCGAGCGCCTTCGCGATGGTCCGGCGCAGGAACGGCCGCGCCAGATCCTCGGGCAGGTTCGCCCAGGCCAGGAAGAACCGGGTCAGCGGATCGAGGGCGATGTGGTGCTGCCCCCGCTCCAGCCCGCGCACGGCGGCCTCGGCGACCCGCTCGGCCGACATCGGCTCGATCGATCCGGTGACGGCCTTGGTCTCCACCGGCTTGCGCAGGTTCTCCTTGGCCAGCCCGGGTGTGTCGGTGTCGGCGGGGTAGATCACCGTGACGTCCACGCCCTTCGGCTCGACCTCGTAGCGCAGACAGAGTGCCAACTGCCGGATGCTCGCCTTGGTCGGACCGTAGCCGCTGTAGCCGGGGATGCCGAGGAACGCCGAGGTCGAGCTGACGAGAAGGATCTTCCCCCGCGACCGTTCGACCATGCCGGGCAGGACCTGACGTACCGCATGCACGGCGCCGAGGTAGTTCGCCGACATGTGGACCTCGAACTCGCCGGGGTCCACCTCGAGAAACCGGCCGGGCAGCGTGAGTCCCGCGCAGCACGCGATGACCTCGCACGGGCCGTTCCGATGCTCCAATTCGGCGATGGCGGAAGCGAGTTGGTCCGGACGCGTCACGTCCGCGGCGGCCCAGTCCGCACCGAGATCTTTGGCGGTGTCGCGCAGCGGCAGTTTCCGGCGCGCGATGATGGAGACTCGCGCACCACGCCGCGCGAAGGCGCCAGCCACCGCGGCGCCGATCCCTTCCGATCCGCCCGTGACGATGACGTGCTTGCCGACCCAGTCGCTGCCCCGTGCCATCGCGGCGATCCTCAGGCTCGGCTCGCGGTGACGATCTCGGCGATCCGGTCCCGCCACAGCAGGTAGGTGCCGGACGTGCCGTCGTCGGGCAGGCCCTCGAGCGAATTCTCGATCAGCGCATCAGTTTTCGCGACCGTAGTGCCGCAGAACACTTGCGCGGCCGCCTCGCTGTGCTCGTTGACGCTGTCGGTCTGCTGCCGGATCCGCGCCACCATGGCCGAACCCAAGGAGAGCTGCGGACGGAATTCACCGGCCAGGTCCCAGACTTCTTCCATGGCGTCGGGTGTGACACCGCCGGCGAAGGTGACCGCGATGCCGACGCCGCTCCACAGATCGGCGTGGCGCTTCGGGTCGAACTCGTTGATCATCCGCACGACACCGGCCGGGCTGCCGCCGCCGATGAACCACAGCGCACGGCCGGTGCCCTGAGTCATGATGCGCTGGAGATTTTCTCGGTCACCGAGCCAGCCGGGGAACCGGTTCTCGACATGCTTGTCGCGCACGTACCGCTGCATCTGGAAGAACGCCTTGAAGAAGCCATAGCCGTCGATCGCGAGCCAGCGGAACAGGGGTTGCTCCGGAAAGACCTTGCTCCACCGGAACTTCGGGATCTTCGCCATCGCCAGGCCGACCCCGACGTACATGGTCAGGGCGTACTGACTGGCCGGGCCGCTGATCAGTTCCGCGGCCCGGCGGCCGGGGGACAGCGAGTCGATCGCGGTGAGACCGACCGCGGCGCCCTCGTAGGCGAACCCGCGGTACTTCGGCGGCACCGCGAGCAGCGCGGCGATCAGCTCGTCATTGTTCGAGCTGCGCACCGCGGAGTCGATGCCGCTGACCAGATGCATGGTCACCTGCTCGAGCTCGAGCGCGGTCGCCTGGTCGGGCTGCTCGAATCCGCTCATCACTCGACGGACACTGGCCGGGCTGGGGACGAACAGGGCCGCGCGCAGCGGACCCAACGGCGAGGACATGGGGTTCTCCAATCGTCAAGGGATTCGAGGGATGAGAGGACGAAAGCCGCCGTCGAAGAACGTCAGCGCTCCCGAGGCGGCCAGTTCGGCGTCACGTTCGGCGTGTACGACTTCGCCGATGACGATGCTGTGGTCGCCGCTGTCGAAGACGGTGTCGAGCTTGCACTCCAGGCCCGCGGCCGCGTTCGCCAGCATCGGCGCGGCGGTGTGCGGTCCGGGAAACCACTCGACCTGGTCGAATTGGGCGCTGCCGTCGGGGCGCGCCGAGTCGGCGAAGTACCGTGCCACCGGCTCCTGTCGGGCCGAGAGCACCGAAACGGCGAACGCGCCCGCCTCGTGGATCGCCCGGTGCAGGCGCGCCGTGTGGGCGACGCACACCAGGATCAGCGGGGGATCCAGCGAGACGGACGTGAACGCGTTGGCGGTCATCCCGTGCGGCCGTGGCCACCCGGTGGTGACCACGGTGACACCGGTGGTGAAAGCGCCGAGCACGCGGCGCAGCTCGGCGCTGTCGGTCATGGGCGGGCCGCCTCCGTCGCCAACTCGGCGGGCTCGTCCTCATCCGGGGCGACCGGGCCTGACGGCTCCGGTGTGCTCGGCGTCTCCGAGCGCTGCTGCCACCATTCGACGCCACTGCGCACCCACCAGTAGATGCCGCGGGCCGAACACACGATGACCAGTGCGAAGAACAACCCGTACGAGATGTGCAGCGCGGTGACCACGCCGTACAGGATGCCGACCGACGCGCCGAACATGATCTGCTGCTTCTTGCCCGACGGCGTGGTGCCGGGGTCGGTGACCATGTAGTTGGAGAACAGCACGAACGCCAGTCCGGTCATCATGCTCAGACTTGCCAGGATCGAGATGTTGGGTTCGAAGATCCCGCGCACGATGGCCTGTAACGCGAACGCGGTCACCCACGCGAAGATCAGCGGCATCTTCTTCGTCAGCTTGGCGTTCAGCATGGTGCCGGTGGTCAGCAGGAGCAGCACGATGATCGCGTCCGGCGGTCCGGAGATGTACTCGGTGAAGTGGTACGGCGGCGCCACCGAGATCATCGGGAATACCAGGAAGGCCACCACGATCCCGAAATTCGACGGGTTCATGAAGTGCCGCCACTTGCCGTTGATCTTGGCGCGCAGCACCCACTTGGCGCCCACCGCGACCACGATGCCGAAGATCACCGGCCACAGCTTGTCGTGTGCGAACACCAGGAAGTTGAACGCCAGGCCGGTGATGTGCGCGGGCAGCAGGAACTCGAACATCCCGCGCGGGCCGCGGCCCATGAAGGCGGGCGGCCGCTTGTACGCCCAGGCGGCGAGGACTTCCAACCCGATTTCGGTGGAGTACGCGGTGGCCAGCGCGATGAACGGCCACAGGAACGGCTGCTCGAAACCGAGTAGCGGGAAGCCGATCACATTGAAGATCGTGATCGAGATGGCGAAGTTGCGCAGCGCCAGGTATCGCGGATCTTTCGTGGGCGCGGGCGCTTCCACCCACTCCTTGGCGAACTCGGTGCCCGATTTCTGCAGGGCCGAGATACGTTCCGCGGTGGTGGTGGGGGTGCCGTTGCCGCCGTTGGCCGCGGCGCTGCCGTTGCCGTCCCGGCTGCCGGTGGTTTCGGGATGTCCGTTCGACGCGGCCACCGCGTCGCCCGGATCCTTCTTGTCGTTGTCGCTCATCGCTGCTTGACCTCCTGCGCGTCCGAGGCGAGGTTCACGGTGTGCCAGCCCGGCGCGAGCTGGAGGGTTTGTTCGTGCGGTGTGCCGTTGTTTTCACGCCAGCGGATCACGACGTTCAGCGGGGCGGCCGGATCGACCTCGCCGAGGCCGAGATGCACTTCGGTCGCGCGCTTTCCGGTGTGCCCGCTGCCGCCGTCGACGTAGCTGGTGATCAGCCGGCCATCCGGCGTGCGCACCTCGACTTGGGCATCCACCGCGGGAATGCCCTGGACCGGGAGCCCGGCCGCGGTGGTCGTGGTGGTGGTGCCCTCCCAGGTCGGCTTGACCAGCTTGAGGCCGAGGAACTGGCCGTTGTTCGCCTTGTTGTTGTGGTAGAAGGTCGGATCGCCCCACTGACGGGCGACGGCGAAGCTGAGCGCGCCGTTGCCGGAGGTGTCGCCGACGGCGATGCCGCGCGAGGGAACCGGGGTGTCCATCCCGAGCGCGTGGGTGAGGTTGGCGAACTTGCCGTCGTCACCGCGGCTGAAGAAGCCGACCGGATCACTGCCGGCCAGATCGGCGTCCGCGCCGACCACCGGCCAAGCCCACGGGTACTTGACCAGTTCGTCGTTCATGGTGCCGAGTTCCTGGATCTGCGGCCACCGGTTGGTGTCGCCCTTGATCATGCCGGTGGCCTGGATCAGCTCGTTGCGGCCGTCGTTGTCGAAGTCGCCGGTCTTGGCGTCCCAGCCCCAGGTCTCCCAGGCCAGGCCGACATCGGTGCCGCGGTTCTCGAACGGCGCCACGCCCTCGGCCAGCTGACGCGCGGCGTCCGCGGTGTCCTCGGCCGTGTTGTACCAGGCGAAGTGACCTTCCATCAGCGCGAACCGCACCGCGATGTTGCTGACGAACAGGTCCGGCATGCCGTCGCCGTTCAGATCGCCGAACTCCGCGGCCATGCCCTTGTCCGAATCATGGCCCATCACATACGACTTCGGGTCGGTGAGGCCGCGCTGGCCTTCGGCGAGATGGAATCGGATGTCACCCGGCTTGGACTGGTTGACGAACAAGCGGTCGCGCCCGAAGTCGTTGGCCACGTAGAGCTCAGGGAGCTGATCGCCGTTGAGGTCCCTGGACGCGGCGGCCAGCGCCCATCCGGTGTCCGTGCCGATCGGGAACGGATTGGCCACCTCGCGGAAGTCGGCGGTCGGCTCGTCGCCCGACTTGGCGGAGGCCAGCGTGAAGATCCTGGCCTTGCCGCCATTGCGCGCGTTGGACAGCGAGTCGCTCATCCGCAGCGCGAGCTTGGCGTCGTCGGTCAGCACGTCCATGTCGGGGAAGTACTGGCCGAGGAAGATGTCCGGCTTGCCGTTGCCGTCGAAGTCGGCGACCGAGACCGCCGCGGTGATCCAGCGCTGACCGTTATACCTGCCCGCCGGGGCGTCGGAAGATGGAACCAGGTCCACCGGACGGAATGCCTTGGTGTCCAGTCGGTTGGCGTTCGCGCGCTGCAGGTAGAGGATCGGCGTGCGGCCGTAGAACTGAACGAGCGCATCCATCCGGCCGTCACCGTTGAAGTCGCCGGGGGTGCAGCCCGACGGCACGGTGGACTCGTCGATGGGCAGCGGCTTCGGGTCCAGCACGAACGGCTCGTAGCGGCTGGTGTTGCTGTCCGGCGTCGGGCTCAGGAAGACGGTGTCCGAGCGGGGATCGACGACGCACAGATCGTCGGCCAGCCGGTTGCCGTCGAAGTCGTTCATCGCGATGGCCGCGCCGATCGAGGAGATCCAGGCCGCCAGGTGGTCGTAGGCCGGACGCACGTCGCGAATCTTGCGATCGGTCGGCAGGCCCTTGGGCTGGGCGATGGGCATCGCGGTGAAGTCGAACTTGCTCGCGATCGGCCCGCCCGCTTCGTCGTGGATGGGCAGCAGCGACGAACGCGCAGGGATGAACAATGAGCCCATCAGCAGCAGTGCCACCCCGGGCACCACGGCTTTTCGGAGGAGGGATCGGTTGATGGGAATTTTCACGAGCGCTGTTCCTCCTCATGGGCGAGAATGAGTTGCTTTCCCGCGGTGTCCGCGAGACCGTCGAGCACCTCGCGCAGCGTGGCCAGCGCCTGGTCCATTTGCTGCTCGGTGTGCCTGCAGTTGATGAAGAACCGCAGCCTTGCCTCCCCGGCCGGGACGACCGGGTGGGTGATGGCGTTCACGCTGAAATCGCGCTGCAGCATCGCCAGCGCGGCCAGCACGGCCGGTTCGTCGGCGCCCGTCATGACCGGGATGATCGGCGAATCCTCGGACGTGCCGATGTCGAAGCCGTATTCCTTGGCGCGGCGGTGGAAGTACTCGCTGTTGTGCCGCAACTGCGTCACGCGCTCCGGCTCGTCACGCAGTACCTCTAGCCCGGCCAGCGCGGCCCCGATGGCCGAGGGCGCGGGCGCGGCGGTGTACATGCTCAATCCGCCCGCCACGTATTTGAATCCATCGACCAGCTCGCGGTTGCCCGCGAGATAGCCGCCGACGCTGCCCAGTGCTTTGGAGAGGGTGCCCATCCAGACGTCAACGGCGTCGCCGGGCAGATCGAACAGTTCGCGCACTCCGTGCCCGGTGGCGCCGAGCGTGCCGAACGAATGCGCCTCGTCGATCATGATCGAGCAGTCGTAGCGCCGGGCCACCTCGATGATCTCCGGCAGGCGCACCACGTCGCCGTCCATGCTGTAGAGGCCCTCGATGATCACCATTGCGCGGTCGAAACTGCGCCGTGACATCTTCAGGATCGTCTCCAGCGACTCGGGGTCGTTGTGCCGGAACGAAACCCGCTTGCACCGCGCCCACTCCGTGCCGGAGACGACGCTGTGGTGGATCAGTGCGTCGCAGACGGCGAGATCACGCTTGCCGAGCAGGAATCCCACCGCGGCGGCGTTGGTGAGGTAGCCGCTCGCGGTGACCAGTGCGGTCTCGGTGTCGTAGATGCGGGCGATCTCGGCTTCCAGCTCCCGGTAGATCGGCAGCTCGCCCGCCACGATGCGGACCGCGGCGGCGGAGGTGCCGTACTGGTCGATCGCGTCCTTGGCCGCCTGCCGCACCCGCGGGTCGGCGGCCAGGTCCAGGTAGCCGAAGCTGCTGAAGTTCACCACGTCCCGGTCGGCCATCCTGGTCACCGCGCCGCTGACGCCCTCGTGCGGCAGGTAGTACGGGTTCACCAAGCCGATCTGCTGGACCCAGGTATCGAACCGCCCGAACCGCTGCCCGGCCTGCAGCACGCCGGGGTGGTCCCGGAAGGTGGTGTGCGCGACCCCGCGTCCCGCACCGTTGCCGTTCGTCGCCGCGGTCGAGGTGGCGGTCGCGGCGCCGTTCGCGACGTCGGCGGAGCCGTTCGCCGCATGCGCCCCGTTCGCGGGCGCCGTAGCGACGCCCGTTTCCCCGCCCGTGTGCCTGGCCAGCAGTGCCCGGGCCAGGTCACGGGAGTTGTTGCCGGTCAATTCGTCCTCGCTCTCGCCGCACGCTCTTCTTCTTGGGCAATCTGCTCGGCTATTCGCGCGCCGAGCCCGCGCAACGTCAGGCCGATCACCGCCAGCACCGACAGCTGGGTACCGAGCACCTGCACGACACGTGCGGCGAACTCCATACCCATCAGTGAGTCCATGCCGAGCTCGGGCAGCGGAGTGTTCAGATCCACGGTCTCGGCGTCGACTCCGAGCACCGCGGCGAGCTGTTCGGCGAGCAGGTAGGCGACCACCTCGCCGCGCTGCTCGACAGCCAGCTGCAGGATTTCCGCCCGCAGCGCCCCGGCCCCGGATGCGCTTCCGCCCGCGGCCGCGACCTGCTCGGCGAAGCGCGGCGTGCGCGCGGACGCCTGGTGCGCCAGTGCCCACTGGCCCCAATCCACGTCGAACACCACGGCCTGGGGCAGGTCCAGCCGCAGGCATTCACCGAGCAGGTCGGTGGCCAGATCCATGTCCACCGAGCGGTAACCGGTCCGCTCCGCGTACCGCATGACCGCCTCGTAGTCCGCCATCCCGCCGCCACCGCTCATGAAGCCCCAGTTCACCGCCAGTGCGGCGGCGCCGCGGGCGCGCCGGGCGGCAGCGATCATGTCGAGCACGGAATTGGCTGCCGCGTAGCCGAATTGCGGCAGGATGCCGATGACGCTGCTCGCCGAGGAGAACAGCACGAACATATCGAGGTCGATGTCCGCGGCGGTGATCGCGGTGTCCAGGTTCAGCGCACCGGCCACCTTCGGCCCGAAGATCTCCGCCAGCGACTCGGCGGTGATCTGCGGAACCTCGCGGTTGTTCACCACTCCCGCGGCGTGGAACACCCCACGCAGCGGGTGGCCGCTGCGCTGGATGCGCTCGACCAGCGCGGCGACGGCATCGTAGTCGGCCATGTCGAGGCGTTCCTCGACGACCTGCACTCCGGCGGCGGCGAATTCGGCCATCGCGGCCCCGGCCGCATCCCCGCTGGCGCCGCTGCGCCCCGCCAGCACCAGGCGACGGGCGCCGACGCGGACCAGCCAGCGCGCCGTAGCCAGACCGAACGCGCCGAACCCACCGGTCACCAGGTAGCTGCCTTCGGGATCGATGCGCACGCCGGGCCGCTTGGGCAGCACCACCGGATTCGGCTCGCGCAGATCGAGGACCACCCGGCCGGTGTGCTTGGACCGCACCACGGTTTCGAATGCCTCGGCCGTCGCGTCGAGCGGAAACGCGGTGTAGGGCAGGTATTCGTAGATGCCCCGGACGCACGCTTCGGTCACCCGGCGAATCCCGTTGCGGACGATTTCCGGACGCACGGCCAGGATGCGGTCCATGTCCACGGCGAAGAACGACAGATTGCGGTCGAACGGGCGCAGGTCGATGGTCCCGCCGCCGTAGATGTCGGCCTTGCCGATCTCGATGATCCGCCCGAACTCGGCGGCCACGCGCAAGTTCTGCTGGAGGATCTCGCCGGGAGCCGAGCTGTAGACCACGTCGACGCCGCGCCCGCCGGTCAGGGCGAGCACATCGTCGACGAAGCTGATCGAGCGCGAATTGATCACCTCGTGCGCTCCGAGCGCCGTGGCCATCGCGCGCCGCTCGTCCGAGCTCGCCGTCGCGATCACCCGCGCGCCGCGGTTCACCGCGACCTGGACCGCCGCCATGCCCATGCCGCCCGCCGCGCCGTGCACCAGCACCGTTTCGCCTGGTTGCAGGTGCGCGAGGTCATCGAAGGCGTACTCGGCGGTGAGGGCGGGCAGCGCCGAGCTCGAGTGGCAGGGGTCGATCTCCGCGTCCACGAAGTCGAGCGGCATCGTGGCGCCGTCGTCGGGCCGGATGGTGAGGTAGCGCCGGACCATGTCCCTCGTGCACACCGACATCCGGTCGCCCACCGCGACTTCGGTAACGCCGGGGCCGACCCGCTCGACGACGCCGTAACCGTCCATGCCCAATGTGGTGCCGAAATACGTTCCGGCCAGCTCTTTCTCGGTGAGCACGCCGAGCACCTTCAGCGCGTCCTTGTAGTTGAGGCCGACCGTTTCCACCCGGATCTCGATCTCGCCGGGCCCCGGCGCGACCCGGTCCGCAGCGCGCCAGGCCAGATCCGTCAGCATGCGCGAACGCGGAATCTCCAGGCGGAAAGAGGATTCCGGATCGGCCAGCGGCGCCGGCTCGTCCCAGCTCGCCAGCCGCTCGCGCAGGGACCGGCGTAGGTGCAGAGCCCAGCACGCGCCCGCGCGCAGCGCGACTTCGTCGGCCGACCCGTCGCCGAGCACTTGATCGACGATGTCGGCGGCGCGGGTGGTGGGTTCGGTGTCCACCAGCCGCCACTGCACCGCGGGCTGTTCGTTGCGCAACGTGCGCCGCGCGCCGGTCAGCGCCGCCTGTGCGGGCTGCGCGAAATCGTCGGTCGGCAGGCAGAAGGCCCGCTCGGTGACGACCACCGCGCGCACCTCGGCATCCGGGGATTCGCGATCCTCCTCGCCCATCACCAGCTCGCCGACCGCCTTGGCGACCAGGGCGAGCCCGTAGGCGTTGGGCACGGCGTCCAGTTCGGCGCCGGATACCACGACGAGGCGTGTGCGCGCCACGTCGGATCCCTGCGCAGCGGCGTGCAAAGCGGCGAGCACGTGGTCGGCGGCGTCGGTTTCCTCCGGCACCAGGGTGAGGATCTCGGACGCGGTACGGGCGCCGGCGATTTCCTTCGCCCGCTGCGACACGGTGCTGCCCAAGCTGACCACGAGCAGGAACTCCGCGCCGTCCGCTGGCTCGTCGGTGGCCGGGGCGTCTTCGACGATGGACCACACCGGCTCGTAGAACAGCTCGTCGAGCTGGTCGTGCAGATCCGGCTCGGCCGCGAGGCGCGCGAACCGGACGCCCGAAAGCGTCAGCACGACAGCGCCTTCCGGCGACGCGACGGTGATGTCGGCGCACAGCGGATCGCCGTCGACCCGGCGGACCAGGACCACGGCCTGCTCCGGCAGCGGCCCGGTCCAGCGGACCCCGGCGACCGAGGACGGCACCACGACGCTCGCACCCTGCGCGGTCTGGGCGTAGAGGGCGGCGAAGCACTGCAGCGCGGCGTCGACGGCGGCGGGATGAGCCAGGTGCGGCACGCTCGGCGCGCTGGCGGTCAGCGGGGTGAGATCGAGCCGGGCCAGCACGGCGTCCGCGCCGACCTGAGCCGCGGTGATCAGCCGGAAACTCGGGCCGTAAGCCAACCCGTGCGCGGCGAGTCCGTCGTAGAGCGTCGCCGCCGCCACGTCCACCGCGCCCACCGGCGCGGTGAGGTCGATCGTGCGCGCGTCGACGTCCGCCTCGATCAGCCTGCCGTGCGCGTTGACCGTCCAGGTGGTGCCGGTGGCGGTGCGGGAGTGCAGGGTGAACCGGCGGGTGGTCTCCTCGACGGTGAGGCGCAGCACCGGCACGTCGTGGCGGCCGATCACCAGCGGCGCGACGAACTGGACCGATTCCAGCCCGAACGTCGAGCGGCCGGTG
The DNA here is from genome assembly GCF_015477605.1 of Nocardia amamiensis. Lineage (GTDB taxonomy): Bacteria > Actinomycetota > Actinomycetes > Mycobacteriales > Mycobacteriaceae > Nocardia > Nocardia amamiensis_A. The sequence continues at coordinate 123,969 of NZ_JADLQX010000003.1, read as the reverse complement.
CGGACCGCGACGGCGCTGAGCGCGGCGTCCAGGTAGGCCGCGCCCGGTAGCACGACCGACCCGTCCACCACGTGGTCGGGCAGCCACGGCAGGGCGGCGACGGACAGCTCGACCTGCCACTCCGGCGCGGACGCCGCGGTGCGCTGGCCCAGCATGACGTACCCGTCGGTGGCGCCGAGGCGATCGGCTTCGGTGGCGGGGTCCTCGCTCCACAGGGTGCGCCGCTGCCACGGGTAGCGCGGCAGATCCAGATGCGGCGCAGGGGTTTCCGCCGCGCCGGGCGCGGACGTGGTGTCCAGCCCGCCCGCCTGGTACAGCTGGCCCACCGCGCGCAGCAGATTGTCGTGGTCGTCGGCGTCGCGGGAAAGCGTGCTGATCGCCGCGCCGTCCAGGCCGCGACGCACGAACGCCTCCCGGATGTTGCCGCTGAGCACCGGGTGCGGCCCCACTTCCAGGAAGACGCGGTGACCGGCGTCGAGCAGGCTGTCCACGGCAGCGCCGAACAGCACCGGCTCGCGCACGTTGCGGCACCAGTAGGCAGCGTCCCAGTCCGGACCGGAGAATTCGCCGCCGGTGACGGTGGACCAGATCGGCACCCGCGCGGACTGCGGCGCGAGATCGGCCAGCACCGTGGTGAGATCACCGAGAATCGGGTCCATCAAATGGCTGTGGTACGGCACCTCGACACGCAGCGCCTTGGCGAAGACGCCCTCGTCGGTGAGTTCGGCCCGGATCCGGTCCAATTCGGCCGGATCGCCGGACAGCGTGGCCGCGGAATGGCTGTTGACCGCCGCGACGCAGACGCCGTCGACGCCCGAGAGACGCTCCCGCAGTTGCTCTTCCGACAGCCCGACGGCGAGCATGCCGCCGGTGCCCGCGGTGGTCGCCTGCAGCCTGGCGCGGTGGTAGCTCACCAGCAGCGCGTCGCGCAGCGACAGCGCACCCGAGACATACGCCGACGCCACCTCGCCGACGCTGTGGCCGACCACCGCGGCGGGGCGGATGCCCAGTTCGGCCAGTTCCGCGGTGAGCGCGGCCTGTACCAGGAAGTTCGCCGGCTGGGCATAGGCGGTCTCGGTGATCCGCGACTCTTCTTCCGGACGCAGGAGTTCCTCGACGATCGACCATCCCGCGATCGCACGGAAGACCTCGTCGATCGAGCGTGCCGCGGCGGCGAAGTGACCGCCGGCCTCGAGCAGGCCGCGAGCCATGCCCCACCACTGCGGGCCCATCCCGCTGAACACGAATACCGGCTCGGTGGATCCGGCGGTGAGTGCGCGGGCGGGCGACTTGCTCGCGCCCGCGGCGAAATCGGCCAGCTGGGCGCGCAGGTCGTCGCGGTCGCGGTAGGCGAACGCCGCGCGGATCGGATGATGCGCGCGCTGGGTCCATGCCGCCTCGGTCACCGCGCCGACGGGCGCGGTCTCGGTCAGCTCGTGCAGCTGGGTGGCCATGGTGCGCAGCGCGGTCTCATTGCGCGCCGACAGCGGCAGCACCGTGATCGAGCTCCGCTCGGCATCCACCCCGGACGCTTCGGGCGCGCGGGTGAGGATGGCGTGCGCGTTGGTTCCGCCGTAGCCGAAGCTGTTGACCGCCACCGCGGCCTGCCCGTCTGAGTTCGGCAGCGGCTCGGTTTCCAGCGGAATCCGTACCCGCAGCTCGTCGAACCGGATCTCCGGGTTCGGGTTGTCCAGCCGCAGCTGCGGCGCGATGACGCCGTGGTGCAGCGTCAGCGCCGCCTTGATGACGCCCGCGACGCCCGCGGCGGCTTCGGTGTGCCCGATGTTGTTCTTCACCGAACCGACCGGCAGCGGCTCGTCGCGGCCCTCGATCGCGCCGTACACCGCACCCAGCGCGGACAATTCGAGCGGGTCGCCGACCGGGGTTCCGGTGCCGTGCGCCTCCACGAAGCGGACGTCGTGCGGGTCGATGCCCGCCAGCCGGTGCACCCGGCGGGCCAACGCCGCCTGCGCGTCCGGGTTGGGCACCGGGATGGCCAGCGTGCGGCCGTCCTGGTTGACGCCGCTGCCGCGCACCACCGCGTAGATCCGGTCGCGGTCGCGGACGGCCGCCTCCAGCGACTTCAGCACGACCGCGCCCGCGCCCTCGCCGCGGCCGTACCCGTCGGCCGCGGCGTCGAAGGACTTGCACCGGCCGTCGACGGAGAGGAAGCGCCCCTTGCACATCGAGATGAACGCCTCCGGCCGCAGCATCGCGTTGGCGCCGCCGACGATAGCCGTCTCGCATTCCCCCGACTCCAGGGCGAGCACCGCCTGGTGCAGTGCGACCAGTGACGACGAGCAGGCGGTATCGATGGTCATGGTGGGACCGAGCAGGTCCAGCAGGAACGCGATGCGAGCCGACAGCAGGGTGTGCGAGGAACTGGTCGGGCTGTGGCTGTTGATCGAGGCGCGGGACACCGATCCGCTGCGCACCAACGCGTTGTCGTTCATGAAGCCGCCGACGAACACGCCGACCTCGCGGCCGCTGACCCGCCCCGCCATCCCGGCGTCGTCGAGCGCTTCCCAGGCGACCTCGAGCAGCAGCCGCTGCTGCGGGTCCATGATGGATGCCTCGCGCTGAGAGATGCCGAAGAAGTCGGCGTCGAACTCCCACAGCGGCTGGGTCAGGAATCCGCCGTGCCTGGTGTATATCCGGCCCGGCGCGTCCGGGTCCGGGTCGTAGAACTTCGCCAGATTCCAGCGGTCCGGTGGCACTTCCACGATGCCGTCGCCTTTGCGCACGACGAAGTCCCAGAACGAGGTCGGTCCATCGATGCCACCCGGAAAACGGCAGCCGATACCGACAATTGCTACATTGGGCATGCAAAATCCCCTGATGCTCAGGTATTCGAAAAACGCCCGCGGTTTCGGATACGGCGCCATCGAATCAGCGTGGAGACAACCGGAATGAGACGCCGGCAAACATGTTGCGTCGCAGGCGCCGTCCGGAGGTGAAGTAGTTCCGTGGTCGGAGGTCAGTGTCCACCCATGGTAGGAGCGCGGATTCGCGAAGGTCAATACGGAATCGTGCGGTACACGGGCGAAAACCCTTGGGTCCTACGTTGATATCAAATTGATCATCACCGCAGCTCAGGGCGGATATGACAGCATTATTCCCCTGTTATTACAGGGTTATTCGGGCTGCGTGCGACAGTCGATTACATTGTTATTTTTCCGCTGCCGCACCCGCTCGGGGGAAGATGTTGAGCGCGCGGCCGATTCATGGCTACCATGGCTCCTCGATTACGCACTCCGGGTGAAAGGCGATGCGCCGTGGTTCCGTACAACACCGGACAGTTCCGAATCGAGGCCGAAGCCGAGCCCATCGAAAGCGTGGCATGGCTGACCGAATTCACCGAAGGGTATATCGCGGGTTGGAACAGCGCGGACCCGGCGGCTGTCGCGAAATACGTCACCGAGGACACCATCTGGCACGATCCGTCGATGTCCGAGCCCGCGCGCGGTCGCGCGGGAGTCGAGAAATTCGTCGCCGACACGGTGCGTTCGTTTCCGGACGTGGCCTATACCAATCCCTTTCCGCCGGTGCTGGCCGCGGACAATCGGCTCGCCATCGTGCCGTGGCGGATGACCGGCACGCATCTCGGCCTGATCGACCCACCCGGGTTCGCCGCCACCGGCAAGAAGTTCGACGTGCTGGTGATCGATCTCTGGCAGTTCCGCTCCGGGCTGATCTGGCGCAGCCAGGCTTCCTGGGATCTGCAGGAGATGCTGCTGCAATTGGGCCTGATGCCGCCGCGCGGCAGCGCCGCCGAACGCGCGATGGCGCGCGCCCAGCGGGTCAGGTCCCGGCTGCCGTTCTGAGCCGGGGGATCAGTCGCCGGCGGTGAACCGCTCCATCGCCATGAGGACCGCGGCGCCGACGGTCTCCAGTTCGGCGCCCATGCCGACGAGCAGATTCACGATGGCGGGCACCAGCACCTCGAGCACGCCGTCGTCGCCCAGGTGTCCCGCCATCTCCAGTTGGATGAAGCCGAACAGGCCCATCCACAGCTGCGCGGCCGCCGAACGGACGTCGGCAGTTTCGATCATCCCCGCGTCCTGTGCTCGCCGCACCGCCCCGACCACGTGGTCGAACGTTTCCTGGTAGTGCTCGAACTCCGAGTCATGCCCGGCCACCAGCACATTGCCACGGTTGATCTTCATATCGATGCGCGTTCCGGTACCGAACATCAACTGGAACAACTCCGGCCTGCGCCGCGCCTCGTCGCGGAACGCCAGGCCGAGCACCAGAAGGTCGGCGATCGGCTGGTCGGTCACGCCCGCAGCGGCCATCCGCTCGCCCAATTGCGCGAAGCCCGCGGAGCCCGCGGCGCGGATCAGGCCGGGCATGCCACCGAAATTGGAATACACCGCCATCGTGGAGACGCCGCACATGCGCGAAACGCGGCGGACGGTGAGCGCGTGCAGGCCCTCGGTCGACACGACCTCCACGGTCGCGTCGATCAGGCGATCGCGCAGTGCGGTGTTCATCGCCTCCGGTGCGGCGCGCGGGCGCACGGCTAGTTCGGTCATTCCGGCAGTTTGCTTGCTCATCGCTTCCGCTTCCCCGAACCCGGTCAAGCCGTGACGCATAGGCCCGTTAGGGCGATGTGCACTCGGCCGCGTCGCTGAAGGAGTGCCAGGGAAACGACTTCGGTTCCGATCGATGCACCATCGATTCGCTCGGTCCGGGAAGCTGATCGTGGCTCATCGCGCACAGAAATCTCCGTCCTTGCCGCACGAACAGGCGGGCAGAGCATGAGGTGGTGCCGCGTTCGCGGGCTACGGGAAGCGGGCGCACCCGCAGGGAACTGCGTGTCGGAGGTGAGTGTCGTCACTGAGACTCTATGTGATAGAGAGTAACACCCACGGCCGTTACACCAAATGGTTTGCGTCCTATCCGAATTCGCGCTGTAGCGCTGCGCTGTGACAGCCGACGATCGAGACGCCGCTGTCCTGGGTCCGGTGACAAGCGGGCTCCGTCTCGACCCGGCGAACGCCTGATAATGCCTCGACTCGGACTGATCAGGCAGGTGCTCGATGGGTGTGGTAGCGGATCGCGTACTTGTCAAGATCGACCTCGGACTAGCGGGTGTGGAGCGAGCCGCCTCGTGGATCCGGGCGTGGTCCGGATCCGGAAAGACGAGAACGCCAGGGCAGGGATGACGCGCCTCGGTGGCCGGCTGCTGCCGGTTCTTTATGGGGGCGGTCACAAACACCCGGCAACGGTATCGTCCACGGGGGACAGTTTCGTGGGTGGGAGGTCTATCGATGTTGTCACCGATTCCGGGAGTCATCGCCTGGCCTGCGATCGGCCTCGTCGCCGCTGTCCTCGCGGGCCGGTCGGTGCTCGTGCGCGACACTGTCGTCGATCAGCTGCTCAACCGGCTGTTCCTGTGGGGTTTGCTGAGCTTGCTGCTGTACCGCTGCACCATGACGCCCGGTCTCGCGAGCCTGGCCCATCAGCTGGCGCTCGGTTGCACGGTGATGTCGTCGATGTGCCTGCAAGGGATCGTCCGTGTCTGGGCCTTCGACGCGGACCCGGTCTCGGTCTGGCGCAGGCACCGCGTCTGTGGTGTGCTCGCCGCCGCATGCGCCGCCACGATCCTGCTGGCGGGCACGTCGGCGCGCCAGGAAGGGCGACTGGTCGACCTGACCGCAAGCCCGGGTGACATCGTGGTGTGGACCGCGTTCGGCCTGCCTCTGCTGGTGAACACCTCGCTGCTGGCCCGGATGTGCGTACGGGAGCTACGGTCCGGTGGAATCGGTGTGGAGGGAAAGCTGGTCTCCGGGGGAATGGCCTGGGCGGCAATCCTCTTCGGCATCAATCTGGCGCTGTCACTCGTCCAGATGGTCACCGGGTGGCAGGGCGGGGGAGCGCACCTCGCCAGGGTTGAAGCGTCGGTCACCGCCTGCCTCGTGCTCGACGCGATGTTCATTGCCATTCCGCTGGTGAAGTCGCAGCTCGCCGCGGCGGAGCTCGACCGCGCCGGGCGAACCTGCCGCAGGTTGCGCCCATTGTGGCGGGATCTCACCGCGGCGGTTCCCGAGATCGTCCTGCGCCCCGGCCCGGAGGACCGCACCGATCCGAAGTCCCGGCTGATGCGGATGACCGTGGAGATTCAGGACGCCCTGTTGCACCTCGGCCGGTACGCTCCGGCCACCGCCGGGCCGGCCGGGTCGGGCTGTCCGCTGACCGACTACGCACGCCAGGTGGCGCAGGCGGCGCTCGCGCGGAAGTCGGGGTCCGCGCCGGTCGGATCGCCCCCGGCCCGATTGCCCGTGCCCGCGAAGGACTTCGACGCCGGGCTGCGGCAACTGCTCGATCTCGCCCGGGTGTGGCCGGCCGCCCGCGCCACGGCGGGGGTGATCGCCGCGGCCTCGCCTGCGCCTAGAGCACTGCTTGGGTCTGGGTGATCTTGGCGACCAGCTTTTCCGCGTCATCGTGGATCGCCGTCTCGACCACGATGAACGAACGTCCGGCGTGCAGCGGAATCGCGGTTGCCGTGGCGTAGCCGGAGCGGACGGCGCGCAGGAAGTTCGTCTTGGACTCGACCGTGGTGGTGCCCTGCTTGCCTTCGGGCAGGTTCAGGAACGCGCACACCGCGCCGGTCGCGTCGGCAAGCGACATCAGCGCCCCGCCGTGCAGCACGCCACCGAGGGTGCACAGTGACTCGTTCCAGGCCAGTCGGCTGCGTACCAGCTCGGGTCCGTGTGCGAGGACCTCGATGCCGAGACGTTCGGTGAACGGCATGGTCTGGTGGAAGAGCGCGGTGCCCGTTTCGTCGATCATGGGCGCGATCCTGCCCGACGCCATGTCCGGAGTCGATTACGCCGTAGGTAATCGGATGCCTCCCCATGTGTTGTGCAACGGAGACCTCGGCATCGGTTCGGTATCGGTGCCCCGCGGGCCGAAACGCTTCGCCATGCGCGCGGGTATCCGGATATGAACCCGTTGAACAGGAGAAACGCGATGACCGACCTCCGGCCGTTCTATCGGCAAGTGCAAGAGCACTACGACGTCTCCGACGCGTTCTACGCGCTGTTCCTCGATCCCTCGATGACCTACAGCTGCGCCTATTTCGAGCGCCCCGACATGACGCTCGAACAAGCGCAGCGCGCCAAGATCGATCTCGCGCTGGGAAAGCTCGACCTGCGACCGGGAATGACGCTGCTCGACATCGGCTGCGGCTGGGGCGCGACCATGCTGCGCGCCGCCACCGAGTACGGCGCCAAGGTCGTCGGCCTGACGCTCAGCCGCAATCAGTACGACTATGTGCAGGCCATGATCGACCGGAAGCGCCTGGCGGGCGTCGAGGTCCGGTTGCAGGGCTGGGAAGAATACGACGACAACGCCGACCGCATCGTCAGCATCGGCGCGTTCGAGCATTTCCGGCGCGAGCGCTACGCGACATTCTTCGAACGCTGTCATCGGATGCTGCCGCCGGGCGGGCGGATGCTCCTGCACACCATCGTCGGCCACACCCTCGCCGATCTCCAGCGCATGAATATCCCGGTGACCAGGGAGCACGCGCTGTTCCACATCTTCATCAAGCGGGAGATCTTCCCGGGCGGCCAGCTGCCGCAGCCCGCCGAGGTGACCCGGCTCGCCGGTCGCGCCGGCCTGGGCACCGAGAAGATCCAGGAACTGCGACCGCACTACGCGCGCACCCTCGACTGCTGGGCGCAGGCGCTGCGCGAGCACCGTGCCGAAGCGATCGCGATCGCGTCCGAAGAGGTCTACGAGCGATACATGAAGTACCTCACCGGCTGCGCGGCGAACTTCCGCAGCGGGCATATCGACGTCATGCAGTTCACGCTGGTGAAGGAGGGTGTCTCCCGCTAGCCGCCGAACGATCCGGTCTGCGGCCGCGCGGACAGCAACCGCCAGGGGCCGCAGTTCTCGGTCCGGAACGCGACGTCGGTCGGCTTGATCTCCACGCGAACCGGGCTGAGCCGGGTGTAGTTGTTTGCGATGATGTTCTGCAGGTTCGTGTTGTCCCCCTCGACCTTCCACAGCCTGCGCCAGTCGCAACCGAAGGCCGGATCGGGAGTCCCCGGCGCCTCCCACACACCGGGGAGGATGTCTACGCCGACCAGGTAGACGCCGTCCTGCGGCATGGTGTTCGCGGGTTCGGCCGCCGCCGTTCCGGCGGCGAGCAGGGTGACCGCGGAGGCCGTGGCCCCCGCGAGTTGAAGCGTGCTTGCACGCATAAGGGTGTTCTCCTCGACTGTGCTACCGCCGCGTCGCGGCTGCCGTTCTCCCGCCATCGCGGCGGAATCGGGAGATCCCCGCATCTCCGCGCGGCCACACTTACCAGAACAGACCCGGTGGTGTGCCCGAAATCAGGGATTCCTGTGCTGTGGGACAACGCCGCGCGCTGAATCGCGCGATACCCAGCTATTGGCGCTGCTGCTGTCGCCCTGGGGGCACACCTGACCGACGTCATCTGGTGCTACCAGCGAGTTGCCGACGCATTCGGCGTGCCGGTCGGTACAGTCCTGAGCTTGGTGCTCTACGCTCTGCGACCTCTGCGCAAACTGCCGGAGCGCGCCTGATGGCAATGCGCGGCGCGGACTGTAACACTTCGATAACGCGCCTTGCCTTGCTGAGACAGGCGTTGCCAAAGTGAATCGTGGGTTTGGTGTTACAAGTGGGAAGGGAGGGGTGCCCCGTCCCGGGGCACCGACCGCACTATGAAGCCAAGCATCATCAAGGCCGGTATCTGTACCGCCGTCACGGCCGCGGTAACGATGACGGTGTCCGGGTTGCTGCCCGCCACCGCGCAGGCTGCACCGACATCGCCGAACATGGCGAACAAACTCGCAGGTAGAACCGTATTCCTCGACCCGGGACACCAAGGGTCGAATCACTCCGAAAACCTTGCCAGACCGGTCGGCGACGGTCGTGGCGGTACCAAGGACTGCCAGACCACCGGGATGTCCACGATCAACGGCGTTCCGGAGCACACCATCACCTGGAACGTCAGCCAGATGGTCAGAACCGCGCTGGAGGGACTGGGCGCGCGGGTGGTGCTGAGCCGCCAGGACGACACGGGCTGGGGTGGCTGCATCGATGACCGGGCGAACGCGGCGACGCAGTCCGGCGCCGCCGTGGCCGTGAGCATCCATGCCGACAGTGCCCCCGCGGAGTATCACGGCTTCCATCTGATCGTTCCCGAACTGCCCATCCCGAACGCGATCGTCAATCAGGTCCAGTCCGGAGCGGGCCTGGCCGCGTCGCAGGCGGTGCGCGACGCATACCGGCAGGCAGGCTTCGTCCCGGCGAACTACGGCGGCGTCGCGGACGGACTGCAGACCCGCAAGGATGTCGCCGGGCCCGCGCTGACCGCGGTGCCGCTCGTCTTCCTGGAGATGGGCAACGGAGCCAATTCCGAGGACGCCGCGCTGCTCGAGACGCCGCAAGGCCAGCTGAAACACGCGATCGCCCTCACGACCGGGCTGGTCGGCTACCTGCTCGGCACACCGCAGGCGGGTGCGCCGTCGGATCAGTCGGCTGTGCAGCCCATTCCGCAACCCGGCACGCCCTCCGACCGTCCGGCGGGGGAGCAGAGCACGCCGCAGGGGCAGACGAATCCGGGCACGCAGCAGGGACAGACGGTCCCTGGTGTGCCGCAGGGGCAGGCGGTGCCGGGAATGCCGCAGAGCCAGGCGGTGCCGGGACTGCCGCAGGGGCAGACGACCCCGGGCATTCCACAGGGCCAGACGATCCCAGGTGTGCCGCAGAGCCAGACGGTGCCGGGAATGCCGCAGAGCCAGGCGGTCCCGGGCACACCACAGTCGCAGTCCACGCCGGGCACTCCGGCGATACCGAACGCGCCGGGGTCGCCGGGCACCGCCCAGTCGCCGAGCGAACCGTATTCGCAGGAAGTACCCGGATTCACCGTGACACCGGGCTCGATCATGGAGTTGCTGCTGCCGCTGGCGAAATCGCTCGGCATGGATGACAACGCCGTCAGCGCGGAGTTGATCAACCTGGCCTACACCCTGGCGGGCATGCTGCTGGGCCCCGCGAAATAGTCCGCACACCGAACCCACCGGACGCCATCCTCGCCCACATCGAGGATGGCGTCCGGCTTTCTCTCCCGCTCCTGCCGCGCAGTAGGGTGAGCGGAATGGCTGACCGGATTCCTGTTGTGCTCGTCGCGGGGTTTCTCGGTTCGGGAAAGACCACGCTGCTCAACCACCTGCTGCGGAACAATCGGGGCACCAGGATCGGCGTGGTGGTCAATGACTTCGGCGCGATCAACATCGACTCCATGCTGGTCGCGGGGCAGGTCGACGCCATGGTCTCGCTGGGCAACGGTTGCGTGTGCTGCGCGGTGGACGTCACCGAGTTGGACGCGTTGTTCACCCGCCTCGCGCAGCCGCGCGCCAAGATCGACGTGATCGTGGTGGAGGCCAGCGGACTGGCCGAGCCGCGCAATCTGATCCGGATGGTCGTCGGCAGCGACAACCCGCGCATCCATTACGGCGGCTTGGTCGAAGTGGTCGACGCCGAACAGTTCCCGGAGAGCAGCGCACGCCACCCCGAGCTGCTCACGCACCTACGGCTGGCCGATCTGGTGGTGGTGAACAAGGCCGACCGGGTATCCGCGCAGCAGTTGGCCCGGCTGCGTGCGGACGTCACCGCGCTGGTCGGCCCCGCGCCGGTGTACGCGACGACGCACGGCCGGGTCGATCCAGGGCTGCTGTTCGACGAACCGCTGCGGGAAACGCCTCGCGCGGCCGAACAACTGAGCTTCGACGAACTGCTCACCGAGCACGACCACGACCAGGACCACACCGAGCACCGCCATCTGCACGACGACTACACCAGCGTCTCGTTCACCAGCGGGCGCGAGCTCGACCCGCGCAAACTGATCGGTTTTCTGGAGGACCCGCCGCCGGGCCTCTTCCGGGCGAAGGGCTTCGCCACGTTCGGCGTCGCCGATGAACGCAGGAAGTTCGTCTTGCACATGGTCGGCCGCCACATCGCCTTCGAACCGGGCAGTTGGTCACGGGGCGAATCGCGTGGCGCGCAGCTGGTACTCATCGGCGCTGGATTGCACACCGACGCAGCCCTGGCCCGGCTACGGGAGACCGTGCACGACGCCGAGGTCCCCCTCGACCCACAGAGCATGCTCGGCGTCTGGCGCTACACACCGCACTGAGCGCAGCTCGTCACGTTTCGCCGGGAGGCAAACAGCGGTTCGCCACAGCACCGCGTACGTCATCGATGCGGCCGAGTGCACCGGCACGCGCGATGACGTCGACGCACTCGCAATCGTCGCCGAGATACCTCGGTCACCCGCAGGCATTCACCCATTCGGACAGGCCGTCGGCGAACAATTGCCGTTTCCAGATCGGGACTTCGTGTTTGATCCGATCGACCAGTTCCGCGCACACGGCGAACGCCTCGCCGCGATGCGCCGCCGCCACCGCGACGACGATCGCGCGATCGCCGACGGCGAGCGAGCCGATGCGATGCACGGCGGCGACCGGCAAGCCGTGCAAAGCCGCGACTTCCGCGCAGACGGTGTGCAGGAACCGCTCCGCCTGTGGGTGCGCGGAGTATTCCAGTGCCGAAACGGCCTGTCCGCCATCGTGATCGCGGACCTTCCCGGTGAACACCACGACCCCGCCGTAGTGCGGTCCGGTCACCGCTGACTCCACCTCGTCGGGGTCCAGCGGCTGGTCGCTGATCCGGGCGAGCCGGACCGTGGCCTCAGCCGTTGTCATGACTACCACCTCCGGCTACTTGTGCGAGCAGATGATCCAGCAGCGGTTCCAGCACCGCGATGCCGTCTTTGACGCCGCCGGGCGATCCGGGCAGGTTCACGATCACCGAGCGGCCCGCGAGCCCGGCCACCCCGCGGCTCAGCGCGGCGAGCGGGAATTTCGCGGTGCCGCGCTGCCGGATCGCCTCCGCCACGCCGGGGAGTTCGCGATCCAGCAGCGCGAGGGTGGCTTCGGGGGTCCCGTCGGTGGGGGACGCGCCGGTCCCGCCGGTGCTGATCACCAGCGCGGGCTCGAACCGCAGCGCATCGGCCAGGCCGTACTCGATATCGTCGTCGGCGTAGACCAGCGGACCACGCACGGAGAAGCCGAGATCGGCGAGCCATTCCACGAGGACCGGGCCGGTGGTGTCGACGCGGGTGCCCGCCGCGACGCCCGTGGAGGAGACCAACACCACGGCCGAGCGCTCGACCTCGTCGGGTTCAGGCTCGGTGTCCTCGGAGATTTCCTCCGCGGCGAACTCACCGGCCGAGGCGTTCTCGGGCTGCGGAGTCGTCGTTTCGGGCTGTCCCAAGATGTCCGGACGCTCCCAATGCCCGTGCTTGCCACCCTCTTTGGTGAGCAGCCGCACGTCGGTGAGCGTCGCCGCGGGATCCACCGCCTTCACCATGTCGTGCAGCGTGAGACCGGCGACCGCGACCGCGGTGAGCGCCTCCATCTCGACCCCGGTGGGTCCCTTGGTCTTCGCGGTGGCCTCGATCGTGATGGCGGTTTCGGCGAAGCCGAACTCGACCCGCACCGACGAGAGCGCCAGCTGGTGACACAGCGGGATCAGCTCCGAGGTCTTCTTGGCCCCCGCGATGCCCGCGATGCGTGCGGTGGACAGCACGTCCGCCTTCGGCAGATCATCGGCCCGCACCAGCGCGACCACCTCGGCCGTGGTGCGCAACTCGCCCGCGGCGACGGCGATCCGGGTGGTGTCGCTCTTCGCGCTCACATCGACCATGCGGGCGCGACCTTCGTTGTCGACATGGGACAGCTCACTCATGCCTCCACCTCGCTGACGCTCGGCTCCGGCACGAGCGAGCACTCGGCTGTGTCCATTGTCCGCTCACTCATAGTGACCACACTCGCACAAGCGCGCCTGCGGGCAGCGCGGTGATCTCGGCGGGCACATCGATCAGCACGTCGGCCCCGGCCATGCCCGCCACCAGATGCGAGCCGGCCCCCGACACCACCTCGACCGCCTTCGGGTGCCGGTGCAGCGGGCGCGATTCGTCCGACTGAGCGCGGACCAGCTTGCCGCGCAGGAATTGCCGCTTGCCCTCCGGAGACCGCGGCACGGCGGTGAGCAGCGGAAGCTCGTAACAGTCCACCTCGGGTAAGCCGGCGAGGTGGCGCAAGACCGGGCGGGCGAACACTTCGAACGACACCATCGTGCTGACCGGGTTGCCCGGGAAACTGAGCACCGGCACGCCCTCGACGACGCTGAGTCCTTGCGGCCCTCCCGGCTGCATCGCGACCGAGCCGAACTGGCCACCGAGCGGCTCGAGCACCTCCTTGACCACCTCGAAGTCGCCTTTGGAGACGCCACCGGAGGTGAACACCACATCGGCCGCCTTGGTCGCGGCGGACAGCAGCGCCCGGAATCGCGCCGGATCGTCGGGGCTGTGCGCCACCGAGACGACCTCGACCCCGTTGGCCGCGAGCGCGGCGGCCAACGCGACGCCGTTGGAGTTGTAGATCTGTCCGGGGCGTAGCGCGGCTCCCGCGGCGACCAACTCGTCACCGGTGGTGATCACCGCGCCGCGCACGGCGCCGAACACCGCCACCGTCGCCAGGCCGACCGCGGCCAGGGCAGCGATGTGCCGGGGCGCGAGGGTGGTTCCCGCGCGGACGAGCAGGTCGCCGGTCCGGACGTCGGTGCCCGGTTCGCGCACGAATTCGCCTGCGCTGCGTCCTCGTTCGATGGTCACCGCGTTGTCGGCGGCTTGCGCGTCCTCCACCGGGACCACGCAGTCCGCGCCGGGCGGGAGCGGTGCGCCGGTCATCACCTTCACGGCGGCGCCGTGCGGAAGTGGTGTGCGGCCCGCGGCGCCGGCGGCGACCACACCGGCCAGCGGCAGCGTGACCGGCGCGACCAGCACGGACTCCGCCCGCACCGCGTACCCGTCCATCGCGGAATTGCGGAACACCGGCAGGTCGATCGGCGACCGGACGTCCTCCGCGAGTTGCTTGCCCAGCGCGCGCGACACCGCGACGGATTCGACGGCGCGCGCGGCCAGCGGACGCAATACTCGCTCGATGTTGTCGCGGTAATCGTCGACGGACCTCGCCGAAACGCTCGCGGGCCGGTGTTTCATGCCGTCAGCCTAATCGGCACAGCCGCACGAAGTCCCTCCGCAGCCCGCGCCGGCCGAGCGATGGCAGAGGTAGCCGTGGGAACGGCGGTGTCGGACGGGGTCTGTCTGCAGTTCGCGTCGGGCCGAGCGATGGCAGAGGTAGCCGTGGGAACGGCGGTGTCGGACGGGGTCTGTCTGCAGTTCGCGTCGGGCCGAGCGATGGCAGAGGCAGCCGCGGAACGGTGCAGCCGAACGGGTCGTCTGCAGTTCGCGCCGGGCCGAGCAGAGGTAGACGTAGCCGTGGAAACGGCGGTGTCGGACGGAGTCCGTCTGCAGGTGCATTGGGCCGAGCGCAGGTAGAGGCAGCTGCGGAAACGGCGCAGCCGTCTGTGTCCGCGCCGGGCCGGGCTGAGGCAGAGGGGCCGCCTCACCGTCGGAGCCCCGGCACGGTGAGCATTGATGGACCTTCCGCCCGCTCCCGATTCGGGCTCGCCGGTCATAATGGACGTGTGACTCTGGTCGAGATCGGGATTCCCGCCGTACGTTCCGGGCGTCCCTCGCTCGACGGCCGTCCCGACACTCCATATCTGCTGGATCGTTTCGGACGCGTCGCCCGAGACCTGCGCGTCTCCATCACCGAGAAGTGCTCGCTGCGCTGCACCTACTGCATGCCGGAGGAGGGGCTGCCGGAGATTCCGCGGCACGAACTGCTCACCGTGGACGAGATCGTGCGGCTGGTGCGTCTGGCGGTGCGCGATCTGGGGGTGCGCGAGGTCCGCTTCACCGGCGGCGAGCCGCTGATGCGCCGCGAGCTGGAGCAGATCATCGCGGGCTGCCACGCCGAGGTCCCGCACATCCCGCTGGCCATGACGACCAACGCTGTCGGGCTCGAGCACCGTGCCCGCAGGCTCGCAGCCGCTGGGCTGCACCGGGTGAACGTGTCGCTGGATACGGTCGACCGGGCGGGATTCAAGCAGCTCACCCGGCGCGATCGCCTCGAATCCGTGTTCGCCGGTATCCGCGCCGCGCGGGACGCCGGACTCGCGCCCATCAAGGTCAACGCCGTGCTGATGCGCGAGACCCTCGCCGGCGCGCCGGATCTGCTGCGCTGGTGCCTGGACGAGCGCTGTGAGCTGCGGTTCATCGAGGAGATGCCGCTCGACGCCGACCACGAGTGGGCCCGGGCCAACATGGTCACCGCCGCCGAACTGCTCGACGTGCTCGGCACTCGGTTCCAGCTCACCGAGGCGGGGCGCGCGGATCCGTCGGCCCCGGCGGAGAAGTGGCTGGTCGACGGTGGGCCGGGCACCGTGGGCATCATCGCGACGGTCACCCGCAAGTTCTGCGACACCTGCGACCGCACCCGCCTGACCGCGGACGGCATGCTTCGGTCGTGCCTGTTCAGCGATCAGGAATTCGACCTGCGCCAGGCGATACGTTCCGGCGCCGACGACGAGGAGCTCGCGACGCTCTGGCGCGGCGCGATGTGGAACAAGTGGGCGGGACATGGCATCGACGCCGAGGGCTTCGTCCCGCCGGAGCGGACGATGGGAGCCATCGGTGGTTGAGATCCGCTACTTCGCCGCGATCGCCGACGCGGTCGGCAAGGACAGCGAGACCCTGGAGTTTCCGGCGGGCGCCACGGTAGCCGACCTGCGCGCCACCCTGGCGGCCGCCTACGGCCCCAGCCTGGACAAGATGCTGTCGGTGTGCGCCTACCTGATCGGCGACGAACTCACCCGCGACCCCACAACCGCACTCAGCCCACGCGTCGACGTGCTCCCGCCGTTCGCGGGGGGATAGGCGTACCTCCGCCTTCGCTCCGGCCGTGCGCATTGTGCGTACTCGGCCTTCGCTCCGGCCGTGCGCGTTGTGTGTACCTCGGCCTTCGCTCCCCGCGTACGCCGCGTGGTGCGGTTACAGTCGAGCGGTGGTGCAGAGCAAGGCGAGCGACGTCGATGCCTACCTGGCCGAGGTGCCGGAAGCGCGCCGGGCCGCGCTCTCTCGTCTGCGCGAGCTATGCCGCGCGGAACTGACCGGCTTCACCGAGGTCATGTCCTACGGCATGCCCTGCTACGAGCGCGCCGGGGTCGGGGAGATCGCCTTCGCGAACCAGAAGCAGTACATCTCTTTCTATCTGTTGCGCGCCGACGTGCGCGCGGCCTTCTCCGACCGTCTGGCTGGACATGACATGGGCAAGGGATGCCTGCGCTTCCGCACGCCGGAAAGGGTCGAATTCGAGCTCGTCCGCGATCTGCTCCGCGCCACCGCGGCGGGACAGGGCGGCCTGGTGTGCTGAAGACGCGTGAATATTCGGTCCACGAGGGTGTAGAAAACGGCATGCGCCGTTCGTCGTCCGTATAGAACGGGGTATCCGACCCCGTCTATTCGAGGAAGGATGACGCTATGCACTACCTGGCGACACTGGTGGGACGCGAAGACGTACCCGGCGCCCGGCCCGGCACGCCGGAGTTCGAAGCCGAGGTCGCGAAATACGCGGCGTTCGAAGAGCGCGAGGCGGCGGCGGTCGCGGGCGGCGCGGCGCTGTTCCCGTCCGCCGACGCGCTGCACATCCGGCGCAGCGGAGGGCAGACGCTGGTCACCGATGGCCCGTTCGCCGAGCAGGCCGAGGTCGTCGGCGGATTCTATGTGTTCGAAGCCGCGGATCTGGACGAGGCGATCCGGCTGGCCCGCCAGGTGCCCGCCGCCGAGGACGGGGCAGTGGAAGTACGCCCGATGGTGATGTGGTCGCCGCACGACACTCCGCGCGCGGATTGGTGGCTGGCGTTGCTGTGGGAGGCTCCCGACGCGGTGATCGTGCCGGAGACGCCGGAGTGGGACGCCGCCGTCGCCGAACACCAGCGCTTCGGCGCGAAGTATGAAGCAGAGATCCGCGGTGGTGGAGCGCTGCAACCGCCGTCCTCGGCGACCACGGTACGGGTGCGCGACGGGAAGACGTTGCTCACCGACGGACCGTACGCGGAATTCGCCGAGGTGGTGGACGGGCTGTACTTGTACACCGCGCGGGACCGAGCGCAGGCGGCCGAGATCGCCGCGGCCATCCCGCTGGGCGAGCGCGGGCGCACCGAGGTGCGTCAGATCGTGGACCTGGGCAACTGACGTGCGTATGGGTCCGGCCGCGACGATCGACGCCGTCTACCGCGCCGAGTTCGGCCGGGCCCTCGCGACGGTGGCCAGGATGGTCGGCGATATCGGCTTGGCCGAGGACGCGGTGCAGGAGGCATTCGCCGACGCACTGCGCACCTGGCCCGAGCGTGGACTGCCGTCCAATCCGGGCGGTTGGATCACCACGGCCGCGCGCAATAGAGCGCTGGACCGGTTGCGGCGCGAGTCGGCCAGGGCGGTCAAGGAGCATGACGCGGCTCTGACGCGGGCGCCGAACGAGGAGGCCGAGGTGTCGCCGGTGCCGGACGACCAACTGCGGATGATCTTCACCTGCTGCCACCCGGCGCTGTCGCGGCCCTCGCAGGTGGCCTTGACGCTGCGCCTCGTGTGCGGCCTGAGCACGGCAGAGATAGCGCGTGCCTTTCTGCAACCGGAACAAACAGTGGCGCAACGCCTCACGCGCGCGAAGGCGAAGATCCGTCAGGCGGGCATCCCGCTGCGCGTGCCGCCCCCGCGTCTGCTGCCCGAGCGGATCCCTGGCGTACTGGCGTGCGTGTATCTGGTGTTCACCGAGGGGTACTTCGCGACATCGGGAACTTCCGCGGTGCGAGACGAGCTGTGCGATGAAGCGATTCGGCTCGGCAGGCTGCTGTGCGGGTTGCTGCCGCGCGAACCCGAGGCGCGTGCGCTGCTGGCGCTGATGCTGTTACAGGACAGCCGCCGAAACCAACGGCGGCGCGGCGACGGGGAGTTGGTTCCTTTGGAGGACCAGGATCGGTCGCGGTGGGACCAAGCGGCGATCCGGGCCGGGCTGGAATGCCTGAGGTCGGCCGAGGCGGAAGGCGGCGGCCCGTACCTGGTGCAGGCGCGCATCGCAGCCGCGCACGCGACGGCGCCGTGTTGGGCGCAGACCGATTGGCACTCGATCGTCGCGCAGTACGACGAACTGCTCGTGCTCGCTCCGTCGCCGGCGGTGTCGGTGAGCCGCGCCGTGGCGGTGGGTTTCGCCCGCGGGTTCCACGCGGGGCTGGCCGCCCTCCACGAGGTCGCCGCCGACCCGCGGCTGGCCGGATCGCATCTGGTACCCGCGACCCGTGCTGATCTGCTGCGACGTGACGGACGCTGTACGGAGGCCGCGGAGAGCTATCGCGCGGCGCTGGAGCTGGCAGGCAACGACCAGGTGCGGCGGTTCCTGGCGCGCCGTCTCGCGGAGGTCGAGTCGGCGCGCTAGGTACTCAGCGCCACCAGGTGTCCAGCGGAGTCACCGGAACGGTCCGCTTGTGCCGGGTGTTCAGATAGATGGATTCGATCTTGGCGGCGACTTCCGCGCTGACCTCGTTGCCTTCCAGGTAATCGTCGATCTCGCTGTAGCGCAGGCCGAGCGCCTCTTCGTCGGGCAGGGCGGGCCGGTCGTCCTCCAGGTCGGCGGTGGGGACTTTGGACCAGATGCTGGGGGGCGCACCCAGTTCTTGCAGCAGCGCCGCGCCCTGGCGCTTGCTGAGGCCGGTGAGCGGGGTCAGGTCGACGCCGCCGTCGCCGTACTTGGTGAAGAAGCCGGTGACCGCCTCCGCCGCGTGGTCGGTGCCGACCACCAGCATGTTCTCCTGCCCGGCCAGGGCGTACTGGATCACCATGCGTTCGCGCGCCTTGATGTTGCCGCGCACGAAGTCCCGCAGCTTGTCCACCCCGAGCGCGGTGGCCGCCTCGGCAGCCGCCGCGTTCGCGCTGGGACGGACGTTCACCACGACTTGGCGGTCCGGCTGGACGAATTTCAGCGCGATCCTCGCGTCGGCCTCGTCGGCCTGCACCCCGTAGGGCAGCCGGACGGCGAGAAATGTCGCGTCCGCGCCGTCGGCGCGCAGTTCTTCGGCCGCGAGCTGGCAGAGCCGGCCGGTGAGGGCGCTGTCCTGCCCGCCGCTGATTCCGAGGACGAATCCCTTTGCGGGCGTGGCATTCAGATAATCCTTGAGGAAATCGATCCGCCGCCGCACTTCGGTCTTCGGCTCGATCGTGGGCTGGACGCCCAGTTCGCTGATGATCTGTTCGCGCACGTTCCGCATGGCGCCCGAGTCTACTGGCGATTCATCGGGTGACAACGCGCCGAACCAGGCTCTCCCAGTTGTCGCCGATCTGCTCGCGGGTGTACCCCTGGACGTGCATGTGGTGCATGACCAGCGGCGCGCCCAGCATCGCCAGAAGCGCGTCGGCGACCAGCGGGATCTCACCGGGTGCTCCGGCCTGCCGCAGCAGCATCGCGACGTGGGCGCGCAGCAGACCGTAGGGCGCGCCGGAATAGCGGTCCCCGGCCTCGCCGAGTTCGGCCGCGCGATGCAGTTCGCCCGCGACTTCGATGTCCAGCAACCGGGCGCGTCCGAAGGCGACCAGCCGTTCCACCGGCGGGGCACCGGGGCCCAGCGGCGGCGGGCCGAAGATGAACGCTTCCTGGAACTTTCGATCCGAGTGATCCAGCAGCGCGAGCATCAGCCCCGACCGGCTGCCGAACCGGCGGAACACCGTGCCCTTGCCGACCCCGGCGCGCTTGGCCAGCGCGTCCATCGTGAGGCTGTCGACACCTTGTTCGCGCACCAAGTGCTGTGCGGCGTCCAGCAGGAGCTGGCGGTTGCGCGCCGCGTCGGCACGCTCGACGGGCTGCGACGTGCCGGGCAGCGGTGCGCCGACGTCGAGCAGGTGGCGCCCGCGGGGTGGTGGCGCATCGGGTGTGGGGTAGTTCACAGCGCTCACGCAGGCTCCGCGGGAAGTAATCGGACCGCAGTCCGGTTGGTCTGTGGTGAACGTACGGACACCACATTCAGTACACCAGGAGTTGTCATGAGCAACACTCGCATACTCGCACTTGTCGGTAGCCTCCGTGCCGCCTCGGTCAATCGTCAGCTCGCCGAGGCCGCCGCGCAGACCGCCCCGGAGGGTGTCGAGGTCACCCTCTATGAAGGACTCGCCGACATCCCGTTCTACAACGAGGACATCGACGTTCCCGGTTCCGTGCCCGCCGCCGCCCAGGCGCTGCGTGACGCGGTCGCCGACGCGGATGGCCTGCTGCTGGTGACGCCGGAATACAACGGCACGCTGTCGGCGGTGCTGAAGAACGCGATCGACTGGACGTCGCGTCCGTACGGCTCCGGTGCCATCACGGGCAAGCCCACCGCCGTGGTGAGCGCATCGATCAGCCCGAACGCGGCGCAGTGGGCGCACGGAGACGCGGTCAAGGCGCTCGGCGTGGCCGGCGCGAAGGTCGTCGAGTCCGCGCACCTGCACTTCGGCGTCATCGGAGAGCGGTTCGCCTCCTCGCATCCGCGCGATGACGCCGAGGCATTGACCGGGCTGGCGAGTTCGGTGCGGGAGCTGGTCGAGGCCACGCGGGGCGAACTGGTGTCCGTGTAAGCTCCACTCCCGGTCTCCGCCGAGGGCCGTCGTTACCGCGGTAGCGACGGCCCTCGGCGTTTGTCTAATGATTGCTGCTTGTTAGCTGAAGCTCTCCAGAGTGATCTGCGTCACTCTTTTTGTGGCGGGGTAATCGAGCATCCAGGTACTTCTCCGCGTGGAATTTCATCAATGTGACTCGCTACATGTCGTGTTGGATGAATCTGTCGGCCACTAGGTGTAGTGTCTTCGGTACTGGAAGAGGGCGCGAGACGAGAGACGGCCAACCGTGGCTGACCAGGGCTTCGAGTCCGGATCCAGGAGTTTGCGCAGTATGTCGGATAGTGCCATCGCTAGCGACTGCTTGCAGGTCGCTCGAAACGATCGGCATACGGATCACAAGCTGTGGATCAGGCACAAGGAGAGAGGACATCAATGACCGTCACCGTGTACACCAAGCCCGCTTGCGTCCAGTGCAACGCCACCTACAAGGCCCTCGACAAGGCCGGGGTGGACTACGAGGTCATCGATATCTCGGAGAACGACGACGCGCGTGACTACGTCATGGCGCTCGGGTACTTGCAGGCGCCGGTCGTGGTGGCAGGGGACGATCACTGGTCGGGCTTCCGGCCCGACCGCATCAAGTCGCTCGCGACCGTGGCGGCCTGATCGCGTCCATCGCTTCCGGTTCATCCGAGGGGCCGAGTGCCCGGCACTCCTGAGAAGAGGAAGTCGACCATGTCGGAGACGACGGCGCTGGTCTACTTCTCCAGCGCTTCGGAGAACACACATCGTTTCGTCGAGAAGCTGGGTCTCCCGGCGACTCGCATCCCGCTGCACACCGCCGACTCACTGCGCGTAGACGAGCCGTACGTGCTGATCGTCCCCACCTACGGGGGCGGTCGGCACGTGCTCGGGGGCAACCGTTCCGAGAAGGATTTCGTGCCGCGGCAGGTCGCCAAGTTCCTGAACGATCCGCACAACCGGTCGCTGCTGCGCGGCGTCATCGCGGCGGGCAACACGAACTTCGGCGAGACCTATTGCTATGCGGGCGAGCTGATCTCGCGCAAGTGCGGGGTGCCGTACCTGTATCGCTTCGAACTCATGGGAACCGCTGAGGACGTCGAGCGCGTCCGAGAGGGATTGGGATTGTTTTGGCAACAGCAACGACAGCACCGACCGGAAAAGCAGCTCGTCTAGAGCAAGCGCCGGTCCGCGGCGCGGAAGCGGGCGAGGTCTTGGACTACCACGCCCTCAACGCGATGCTGAACCTGTACGGCCCGGACGGCAAGATCCAGTTCGACAAGGACCGTGAGGCCGCCCACCAATACTTCCTACAGCACGTCAACCAGAACACCGTCTTCTTCCACAATCTGGACGAGAAGCTCGACTACCTGATCGAGGAGAACTACTACGAGGCGGAGGTTCTCGACCAGTACAGCCGCGGGTTCATCAAGAAGCTGTTCAAGCAGGCCTACGCCAAGAAGTTCCGGTTCCCCACCTTCCTCGGCGCGTTCAAGTACTACACCTCGTACACGCTGAAGACCTTCGACGGCAAGAGGTACCTGGAGCGGTTCGAGGACCGAGTCTGCATGGTCGCGCTCACCCTCGCGGCCGGTGACGAGGTACTGGCGAGCAAGCTGGTGGACGAGATCATCGACGGCCGTTTCCAGCCGGCCACGCCGACCTTCCTGAACTCGGGCAAGAAGCAGCGCGGCGAGCCGGTGTCGTGCTTCCTGCTGCGCATCGAGGACAACATGGAGTCCATCGGACGCTCGATCAACTCCGCGCTGCAACTGTCCAAGCGCGGCGGCGGTGTCGCGTTGCTGCTGAGCAACATTCGCGAGCACGGCGCGCCGATCAAGAAGATCGAGAACCAGAGCTCGGGCGTCATCCCGATCATGAAGCTGCTGGAGGACTCGTTCTCCTACGCCAACCAGCTCGGCGCGCGTCAGGGCGCGGGCGCGGTCTACCTGCACGCGCACCACCCCGACATCTATCGGTTCCTGGACACCAAGCGGGAGAACGCGGACGAGAAGATCCGCATCAAGACTCTCTCGCTGGGCGTGGTCATCCCGGACATCACGTTCGAGCTGGCCAAGAAGAACGAGGAC
The DNA here is from genome assembly GCF_015477605.1 of Nocardia amamiensis. Lineage (GTDB taxonomy): Bacteria > Actinomycetota > Actinomycetes > Mycobacteriales > Mycobacteriaceae > Nocardia > Nocardia amamiensis_A. Next base: position 101,268 of record NZ_JADLQX010000003.1, on the reverse strand, counting down.
ATGTACCTGTTCTCGCCGTACGACGTGGAGCGCATCTACGGCAAGCCGTTCGCCGACATCGACGTCACCGAGAAGTACTACGAGATGGTCGACGACAAGCGCATCCGCAAGTCGAAGATCAAGGCGCGCGAGTTCTTCCAGACCATCGCGGAGCTGCAGTTCGAGTCCGGCTACCCGTACATCATGTTCGAGGACACGGTGAACCGGGCCAATCCGATCGCGGGCAAGATCACCCATTCCAACCTGTGCTCGGAGATCCTGCAGGTGTCCACGCCGTCGGAGTTCAACGACGACCTGTCCTACGCGAAGGTGGGCAAGGACATCTCCTGCAATCTCGGCTCGCTGAACATCGCCAAGACGATGGACTCACCCGACTTCGCCCAGACCATCGAGGTGGCCATCCGGGCGCTGACCGCGGTGTCGGACCAGACGCACATCTACTCGGTGCCTTCGATCGAGCAGGGCAACAACCAGTCCCACGCGATCGGTCTCGGACAGATGAACCTGCACGGCTACCTGGCGCGTGAGCGGGTCCACTATGGGTCCGAAGAGGGCATCGACTTCACCAACATCTACTTCTACACCGTCGTCTACCACGCGATCCGGGCGTCGAACAAGATCGCCATCGAGCGCGGCGCCTACTTCGGCGGCTTCCCGGAATCGAAGTACGCCAGCGGCGAGTACTTCGACAAGTACACCGATCAGGTGTGGGAACCGAAGACCGATCGCGTGCGACAGCTGTTCTCCGACGCGGGCGTGCACATCCCGACCCAGGACGACTGGCGCGAGCTGAAGGCCTCGGTCATGGAGCACGGCATCTACAACCAGAACCTGCAGGCCGTGCCGCCGACCGGCTCGATCTCCTACATCAACCACTCCACCAGCTCCATCCACCCGGTGGCGTCGAAGATCGAGATCCGCAAGGAAGGCAAGATCGGGCGCGTCTACTACCCGGCGCCCTACCTGACCAACGACAACCTGGACTACTACGAGGACGCCTACGAGATCGGCTACGAGAAGATCATCGACACCTACGCCGCGGCCACCCAGCACGTGGACCAGGGCCTGTCGCTGACGCTGTTCTTCAAGGACTCCGCCACCACCCGCGACCTCAACCGCGCCCAGATCTACGCCTGGCGCAAGGGCATCAAGACCCTCTACTACATCCGCCTGCGCCAAATGGCTTTGGAGGGAACCGAAGTCGAGGGTTGCGTGTCCTGCATGCTGTGAGGTCGGTCAGCCGATGGGTTGGATGCAGGGCATGAATATGCCCCTGCATCGATCCGTGCAGCGCTGAGCAGACGCCGTGCTGATCCCGCCCTGCTGTTGATCGGTTCGCGGACCGCGGCGCGGGCACGCGCTGCCGGATCCGATCGACCCCAGCTACGCGGCTTCACGGCGGTGAAGTAGCGGATCCGGCAGAGTGGTGGTCGGGTCGCTGGCGGTTTCGGACCAGTCTCTACGGGCCCGTGGCGCTCGCGGCTGCCTCGACGAAGTCGCGAATCGCGGCGCGCTGATCATCTTTTCGCCAGGCGATCGCCATCACCGCTGGCTCGATGCCCGTGACCGGCGTGACGCCGATTCCGGGGCGGCGGTAGATATCCGCGTTTCCCTCGGACAGCAGAACGATGCCGCTGCCCTCCTCGATCACGGCGAAGGTCTCCTCGGCGTTCCATACCGTCGCTCCGATCCGGACGGAACGGCCGCCGCGCTCGGCGACGGCGAGCCAGTGATCGCGCAGGGAACCGGCGCTCTCCGGCATCGCGATGAACGGCTCGTCGAGCAGTTCGGTGAAGTCGACCTTGTCGCGTCCCGCCAGCCAGTGGTCGTGGCAGAACGCGACCCAGCGCGGCTCTCGGACCAGCACACGCGCGTTGAACGAATCCTGTGCGGGGAACGGCAGCCAGACGAAGGCGACGTCGACCTCGCCGGAGCCGAGTCCGGCGGTGGGGTCGTCCCAGTTGACCTGACGCATTCTGGTGCGCCAGCCCGGGCGATTGCGCACGAACCCATCGCGCGCGGCACACAGCAGTCCCCGGCCGACGCTGGTGGACATGCCGACGGTGAGTACGGAGTTCTCCGCCGCGGCGGCCGCACCGACGATGCGTTGCGCTTCGCTCCACTGCTCCAGCAGTGCTCGTGCCTGCGGCAGCAGTGCCTCGCCCGCCGCGGTCAAGCCGATGCCGCGCTTGTCCCGGACGATCAAAGTGACCCGCAGCTGCTGCTCGAGCTGGCGGATCTGTTTACTCAGCGCGGGCTGGGTGATGAACAGACGCTCGGCAGCGCGTGTGAAGTTCAGTTCCTCGGCGAGAACCGTGAAGTATCGCAGATCCCGTAGATGCGCCTCCATAACCATTGGTTATCACATCTGTTATTGGACGGTCCACCGGTCGCTGCCCACAGTGGTGCCATGGTTTCTGAGGTTCAGGTCGAAAAGGTCACTTTCGACAGTGACGGCGTCCTTCTGGTCGGTCGGCTCTACCGCCCGGCCGATGCCGCGGACACACGGCTGCCTGCCGTGGTGGTCACCGGGTCGTGGCTCACCGTGAAGGAGCAGATGCCGCAGGTGTATGCCCGGCGACTCGCCGAACAAGGCTTCGCCGCATTGGATTTCGATTTCACCCACTACGGGGAATCCGGTGGTGAGCCGCGTGACCTCGAATCGCCGTCGCGCAAGAGCCGCGATATCCGTGCCGCGGTGACGTTCCTGGCCGGTCGCCCGGATGTCGACGCACAGCGCATCGGCGCGCTGGGCGTGTGCGCCAGCAGTGGATATACGGCGGTGAACGCTGCGGGCGACGCGCGGGTCCGGTCCTTGGCGATGGTCGCACCCTGGCTGCACGATCCGGATCTGGTCGCACTGATGTACGGCGGGCAGGAAGGCGTATCCCAGCGGCTCGCAGCGGGTTTCGCGGCGCGCGCCCGCTATGACAACACCGGCGAGGTCGACTACGTCGCGGCGGTGAGCACCACCGATCCCTCGGCCGCGATGTCCGGAGACTTCCCGTACTACGTCGATGCCACTCGCGGAGCGGTGCCGCAATGGGCTAACCGGTTCGCGGTGCAGGGCTGGAACGAGTGGCTGACCTACAACGCCATCCCGGTCGCCCGCAACATCACGATTCCCACGCTGTTGGTGCACAGCGAGAACGGCGCGATCCCGGACGGCGCTAGGGCCTTCCACGCTCAGCTGACCGGTCCGAAAGAGCTGATCTGGATCGAGGGCACGCAATTCGACTTCTACGACCGCGAACCGACCGTAAGCCAGGCTGTGGAACACGTCGTGCGACACTTCCGCAGCACCCTCGACTGACATGTTCATTCCGCTCAGACGCTCTTTCCCAGAAGGATTTCCTTGCGTAGCACACAGTCTCGAACGCTGGCCGCTGCTGCTCTGGTCGCGCTCACGGTCCTCGGCATCGGTTGTTCGGACCAGACGCAGCCTCCGCCCCCAGCGGCCGAATCGACCCCCGAGCGGCCCGAACAGCAGGATGCGGGCCACCAGCGGCTGAATGTTCTCGTCGGCGAATGGACCGGCGCGAAGTCGACTTTCGTTGCCGGAGGCACGGCCGACAACCCGGTCCGGCGTGAGATCGTGTCCCGCTGGCACTGGATCGGCAAGGCCGGCAACAACTTCCTGCAGGAGGAGGCCGAGGGAACGCCCGGCGGGGCACCGTACTACCGGCTGGGCCTGCTCGGCTACGCACCGACCGACAACCGCTACGAGTGGACCACCATCGACAGCGTCACGCCCATGACGATGAGCTACAAAGGGGTCCAGAACTCCGGCGGCTCAGCAGATATCACGATGGCGGGTGAGTTCACCGACCCTGGCATCCTCGGACCACAGTTCACCGGCAAGACGATCCCGATGCGCACGGTGATCAAGCTGGACTCGCAGGATCGCGTGGTCATGGAGATCTACTTCTCGCCGCCCGGGGCTCCGGAACAGCTCGCCGATCGCGTGGAACTCACCCGCCGCAGATAGGGCCGTTGCGGACCATCCGCGCGCAACCCGTGGCTCTGCCGGACATGGCTCAGGCCCGATCCGACAACGCGGATCGGGCCTGAGCCGGATGCCTAGGGGCGGTCGAACTCGCCAGCGCAAGCACCGGCGACAAACGCATCCCACTCGCCGGGAGTAAAGACCAGTGCAGGGCCGGTCGGGTTCTTTGAGTCACGGACCCCGACGTGTCCGCCGTCGAGGAAGGCGACTTCCACGCACTCCGAGGTCCCCTGACTGCGGCTGCTCTTAAACCACTCAGCACCAGCAAGGTCGATCATCACTGTTGATACTCCTTCGCTATTTTCCTCAGCAGCGCTCTGCTTTCCACATCGCTCAGCGCAGCACTCTGCAGAGCAGCCCAGAGCGCACGATAGCGGTTCACGTCCCCCGGCTTCTCGAGGTAGATGTTCGCGGTGACCACGCTTTCGATGTAGACAACAGGAGGTTCCACGGGTCGCCCCTTGCTGTCGAGACCGAAACCCAGGATGACGAACGGTCCCGGCAGCAGTCCCATCGGCATGCCCGCCGAGAACGGCAGGATTCGGATCACAACGTTCGGCCAGGTGCTGGCGTCGGCCAGGTGGCGGCATTGGTTGGCCATGATCCGTGGACTGCCCACCATGCGACGCAGTGCGGACTCGTGCAGAACCACGTGAAAGGTGACCGGCTCGGTCTTCCGTTTGATGATGGACTGCCGCTTCATGCGCAGTTGGACATGACGAGCGATGTCGCCCTCTGATTCTTCTGGCACATAGTTGCGCATCATCGTTCGGGCGTATTCCTCGGTCTGAAGCAATCCCGGGATCAGTTCTTGATACGAAATAAGTTGCTGCGCAGCGGCTTCGAGTCCGACGTAGTTGTCGAAGTTGTCTGGCAGCAGATCGTTGTACTCGGCATACCAGCTTTTGACCGAAGCTTGCCTTGCGAGGTGCTTGATCGCGGCCCACTCTTCCGCGGAACGCTCATAGATCTCGCAAAGGTGCTGTATGACGTGCATCCGAACCTTGTGGGCCTTGCCCGTTTCGAGCCGGTGCAGCGTAGTCGTGCCGATCTCCACGAGTCTGGCGGCCTGAGCCAAGGTCAAGCCGATTTCCTCGCGGTACTGCCGGAGCTGTCGCCCCAGCTGACGCCGGGGCAGGGTGCTGTCTTCGTCGGCCATCTGTCGTTACCTCTTGGTAGGCGGAACGGGGGACAGCAGGGAGCGGAATCAGTTTGCCACGGTTCGCGGAAGCGCTGCTGGCGAAATCGGAAATCTCCCACGGGATTCCGCGTCATCATCGTGCCTGGTCAGAGCAGGTGGTGTCGTTGTGCGTGCGCGGCACTCCGGTGTTGCAGGGAGCGTGCCCATACTCGCGTCCGTGTCCTCTCCTCATGGACGTTAAGTGGGCTGACCCGTGGGTGTCGCGCACCTTTAGATATGTCTCGGCCACCCAGAGGGGGACCTATGTCGCCAGAACTACCGCAACGAACCCCGGAGGACCTCGGTGTCCCCGGCCCGTTCCCTCCCTTGCCCGCCGAATTCGTCGCAGCGGTCGCGGTCGAGGTTCGCGCGTGGGCGCTGGGTGAGTCCGCCATTTCTTCCGGGTGCCGGGGTGTCGAGTCCCCCGGCACCGGGAAGCCAGTGTGACACAGAAGGCCCGATGATGATGAAACGAGATCCATTGCGCACAACCGAAACTCGCGAAGGAAAGTCCGCGACCTGGCGACTGGTCGACCGCACTGTGCGGGTTGTCCGCATACGGATAACGACCGATGCGTCCCCGGCCTATCTGTATCCGAGGAAACCGCTACCGTCCGTGCAGCCCGGCACCGTCCTCTTCGACGACAACAAACTGCCCGATCTGGCCCAGGCCCGCGAGTGGTTCCCCGAACACGACGACCTGTGGAACGCACTCCGAGACGACTACTGGTCCGCCGTCCTGAACATGACAAATCTTCCCTCAACCCATAAATAACCCCAGCACCCCACGCAGCCTTCAAGATCAACGGCACATGACGGAGAACCTTTCTCGCGAAATGCCGCAGCCATGTGCCGTTGATCTTGATCCGACCGTGCGTGGCCTGCCCTGGCCTGATCGCGTGTGGCCGACGGGCTCAGGCGTCGACCATTTTCGTGACGGCGGCCCATTCGTCGAGTTCGGCGATGCGCGTGGTGAGCGCAGTGCGCATGTGGTCGGCACCGGCGACACCCAATGCCAGGCGCAGCGGCGGGTTTTCGCTGGCCACGGCTGTGCGGATGCCAGCAGCAACGCGGTCCACACCGGAGAACGCCGACGTGGGTAGTGCCTCGATTGCCTGCTGCACGGCGCGGACCGTCTGGTCGTAGTCGGCTTGCGTCGCGGTAGCTGTGTCGAGATTGCTCAGGAAAGGGGTCGCGGTCAGCCCGGGCTGGATAAGAGTGACCTTGATGCCCAGCGGAGCCACCTCGGCCACAAGCGCGTCGGAGAGCCCTTCGACCGCGTACTTCGTCGCCGCGAGCAGGCCGACACCGGGGGTCGCGGTCTGACCAAAGTAGGACGAGCCCTGCAGAATGTGACCAGACCGCTGCCGCCGCAGCACGGGCAACGTCGCGCGAAGCACGTTCAGCACACCGAAGACATTGGTGTCGAAGATCGCCCGCGCCTGAGCGTCGGCGGCCTCCTCGACCGCGCCGAAGAGCCCGTAGCCCGCGTTGTTCGCCACAACGTCTATACGCCCGAACCGCGCCACCGCCTGCTCGACCGCTTTGCGCACGGCTGCCTCGTCGCGCACGTCTGCGTCGATCGTGAGCAACATGTCGGGGTCGCCCAGCTCACCGAGGACGGCGGCGTGCCGAGCCACCGCCGCCACCGCTTCACCGGCCTCCAAGGCTTGGCGCACGAGCTCGCGCCCGATGCCAGAAGAAGCGCCGGTGACAAACCAGACGGGCGAGGTGTTCACTGCATTAGTCATGTTGCGACCGTAACGTGTTAGCTCACAACATGCAAACCGTGATTCGTTCAGATGTTGTGATCCTTTTCGGTATGGACGCATCGCGGATGTAGTATTCGAGAGTGGACACAGCGAATGAGTCGCCGAAACGGAGCCGCCCAGACGCCGTAGAGATGGTGTTGCAGTTCGTGAACACCCGAGCCGACGGCGCAGGGCACATCGAGGTCTTCGGCACGGCAACGGGCTTCGCCGACTGGGCGGTTGAGCGAGACTTGCTCACCACTGAATCAGTCGTGACCGACTCGGACGCGGCAGCCGCGCGAGAGCTTCGCGATGCGCTGGTAACGGTGTTCCTGGCACATGCGGGCGACCCCGCGGTCGACGATGCCCAGATCGCCGGCGCGGAAAAATATCTGCGGCAGGCCGGTGCCCGCTATCCCCTGACGACAGTCGTCACCATGGAGGCTGCACAGCTCATCGCCGGAGCCACAGGCGTTCCTGGCGCTTTGGGCACCATCCTCGCCGCGGTGACCGAGGCGGCGCACAGCGGCGACTGGAAGCGAATCAAGGCGTGCTGCAACCCTCCGTGCCACTTCGGCTTCGTTGATCGCACACGCAACCGGGCGGCCCGCTACTGCAGTCCCGGATGCGGTTCCCAAGTGTCCATGCGCGCCTATCGGCAGCGCCAGAAGCAGGCTGCTTCCTGAACGGAACCATTGTCGAGCGAACTCGTCACGGGCCGAACGACAACCGCTACGAATGGACCACCGTCGACAGCGTCACGCCCATGACGATAGGCGCAGAACTTCCCGATGTGGCCGTGGCAGGACCGGCCTGATAGTGGTCGACCACGAGCTGCGCCGCCAGATCGGCTGGCAGAAGTTCGGGGTCCACGGTTAGCGGAGGATGCGGTCAGTCGGCACCTCGGGGCGTGTTACAGCGACCACGGTCAGTAGTTCATCCAGTCCTCGGAAATCATCGGGGTTCGTCGTGAACAGTGGCAGCTGTTCGGCGATGGCCACAGCGGCGATCATCAGATCAGCGACTCGGCGGCGCGGTTTGCGTCCGACACTGATGACGCCAGCGCAGACCCTGCCGTAGATTCGCGCGGCTTCCGCGCCGAAGGGGATGGGGTCGAACTCGTTCTCGGCGCGCTGGAGCACATCCAGGCGGCGGGCGCGCTCGACGTACTCGTCATAGGAGTCTTGTTCGTCGTTGCGTCGCACCTCATGCGGTCCGGCCGACAGTTCCGCCAGGGTGATCGCGCTGATCGCCATCGCTTCAGGCAGTTGCTCCGGATCGATCCATCGGCGCAGGATCATGATATTGGTGTCGAGCAGCCCCTGCTCATAGTCAGCGGGCATACGGATCGTCCGCTTCCTGGTCGGCCGTGGCAGCTTGGTCGGCTCGGAAGGCGTCGATCGAAATGTCCGGCGCGCTGCGCGACATCGCCGCGAACTCTGCACGGGAAACGAAGCGTCGGCGTCGGCGTAGTGGAATCAGTTCCCCGATTTGATGTCCGTCTCGGGTGACGGTGAAGGCCTGCCCCTGCTGGACGGCGTCCATGATCTCCTTCGACCGATTCCGAAGGTCACGCTGGGTGATCTCAGGCTGTGCGGGCATGAATCCACCTTACCAGCGACGTGCTATCTAGTGCTACAGCGTGGCACACAGCTCTGATCCAGGTTCGGGGAGTGGGCCCGCATCGCGGTTGGGCCAGGCGAGTGGTCGGCTGGCTGATCGTTTCGTCGCCATGTCGAAGCGGGTGGAGTCTGTCAGGAGGCCACCCGCTTCCACCGGGGTTGATTCGCCGGTTAGTGGCGCGACAGGGCGGGGATCACTTCCCGCTCGAAGAGTTCGATGCCGGAGGTGTCGTAGGCGGCTTCGGGGAAGTTGAGGATGGCGTAGCCGAGCCCGAGGTCGCGGACTCGGGTGAGCTTGTCGATGATCTGCTCGGGAGTGCCGACGGCCGCGGTGCCGCGGTAGAGGTCATTGATGTGGGTCTTGGCTTGGTCGGCGCCGATGAAGGGAGTCAGGCGGGCGGCCAGGGTCGCGAGGCGCTCTTCGACTTCCGCTTCGGTCGCGCCGATCGCGACGTTGAAGTTCGAGGAGCGCACGATCGCGTCGAAGTCGGTGCCGACGTCGGCGCAGTGTGCGCGCAGGATCTCGGATTTGCGGGTGAACTCTTCGGGATTGCCGCTGAAGTTTGTGTACTGGGCGTATTTCGCCGCGATGCGCAGCGTCTTCTTTTCGCCGCCTCCGGCGATCCAGAGGGGAATCCCGTTCTTCTGCAACGGAAGTGGTCGAACGATGGCGCCATCGACCTGGTAGTGCTTGCCGTCCAGGGTGGCCGAGCCCGTGGTCCACGCCTGCCGGAAGATCTGCACGCCTTCGTCGAGGCGGCCCAGCCGCTCGCCTGCCGAGGGGAAGCCGTAGCCGTAGGCGCGCCATTCGTGCTCGTACCAGCCGCCGCCGATGCCCATCTCGACCCGGCCGCCCGAGATCACGTCGACCGTCGCCGCGACTTTCGCCAGGTAGGCCGGATTGCGGTAGCTGATGGCGGTACACATCTGGCCGAGCCGGACGCGCGAGGTGGCCGCCGCGAACGCCGACATCAGCGTCCACGCTTCGTGCGTCGCCTCCTCGGTGGGGATGGGAACGGTGTGGAAGTGGTCGTACACCCACAGCGATTCCCATGCTTCGCTCACGTCGGCGCGCTGGGCCAGGCCACGCATCACCTCCCACTGGTCAGCCGGGTCGATGCCCACCAGATCGAGCCGCCAACCCTGCGGGATGAAGATGCCGAAGCGCACAGAAATCTCCTTCGCGTATATCGAGCCACGGTCAACAACACGGCTCCGGACTTCACTGTTCCCAGTCCGCACCCTGCGAGCAACCGTTCGGCGCACGGCGCGTCCAACTCCCGCGCGCCGCTGAGGACTGTCCCGCGGAATTCGCTGGCGCCGGGAGGCCCGGATCGGTCACGCTGGATGTCGTATGAACAAAGAAAGACAACCTCGACTCGGCGTCGATTTCGGCCGGGTCATCCAGGGAGCCGCCTTGGCGGCCGGTGACGAGGACACCGTATTCCTGTCCGGCGGCCTCGCCGAAGCGCTGCGCACGCCGCCCAGTCCGGGCGCCTTCGAGGTCCTGCCCCGTCTGGTCCGGCGTTTCGGCGGCCGGGCCTGGGTGATCTCCAAATGCGGCCCTCGGGTCGAGCAGCGCACCCGCCAGTGGCTCGACCATCACGACTTCTACAACCGGACCGGGATCCCGCGCGACAACGTGCGCTTCTGCCGTGCACGGGCGGACAAGGCGGTGCACTGCGCCGAACTCGGCATCACGCACATGATCGACGACCGCCTCGACGTGCACCGCGCGCTGCGCGATCTGGTGCCGCACCGCTATCTGTTCGGTGCGCAGACCGATCCGATTCCGGGTTGGGTGCGTCATGTTCCCACCTGGGGCGAGGTTGAACTCGCGGTGGAGGCGACCATCGATCGAGGCGCGCACGGCGACCGTGCGGAGTGAGCGCTTTCCGCGACGAGAACACCAGCTCGGTGCCGACCGGCTGAGTCCCGGCGCCCGGTGCGGTGACACCCATCGACAGGTATTCACACAGGGACGTTCTCCGGACCCGTCGGTGTTCGCATCGACAGATGTGGATGTCCGAGCGGCGGCAGAGCGCGAGACTGGCCAAGCGCCCTGAGGACGCTCGGCCGGTCTCGCTTTCCGCTCCCTACGCGCGTGAACTTCTCCCGGCGATGGACTTCGACGGCGCAACACTGCGGCTCACCCTCACTGTTCCCAGTCCGCTGCCCGTGGGCAACTGTTCGGCGCTCGGCGCGTCCAATACTGCAACGCGGCAGCACTCTTTCGCCGCTGATGGGCTGGTGGCACAGTGAAGGGGCGGCACCACGCCGGCGGGGCGTTATCGCCGTTCGGTCAGCGTCGCAATGACCGGGTACTTGGTATTGAGAGTCAGCGCGGAAGTCGGTGTGAGGTCCGGATTCTCGATGGTGAACTCGAACCGTCTCATGATGGTCGAGAGCGCGAGCTGCATTTCCATCATCGCGAACGCGTTGCCGATGCAGAGGTGCCCACCCGCGCCGAAGGGCAGGTACAGATTCCGGTCACGGGCGGCGACCGCGTCGGCGGTGAAGCGGCCAGGGTCGAAGGTGTCCGGCTGGTCCCAACACTCGGGGTTCCGGTGTGCATGGTAATAACTGAACATCACCGGAGTGCCTGCCGGGATGCGGTAACCCCCGATCTCGTCGTCCTCGGCGGCACGACGTTGTCCCATCCATGCCGGTGGTTTGAGCCGCAATACCTCTTCCAGCACCTGCTTGCTGTAGGGCAGTGCGGGCAGGTCGGTCATGGTGGCGTGCCCGCCGGGCAACGCGGCGTCGACGTCGTCACGCAACTGCTGACGCACCTCCGGATGAAGTTGCAGCAGCAGCATGGCCGACGTCAGCGCCGATGAGCTGGTCTCGTGACCGGCGAAGAGCATGGTGACGACCTCGTCGCGCAGCTCCCCATCGGTGAGGCTCTCGTTGGTATCAGCGTCGGTGGCGTTCATGAGCATGGACAGCAGGCCACCGTTGTCAGCGTCGCGCAACTTGTCGATCACCGTGTAGACGATGGCATCCATCTCGGCGATAGCACGCCAGAAGCGTCGGTGACTCGGCGTCGGAAACTTCAAGGGAATCAGGGGCATTCGCACGAACTTCCCCAATTCGGCATTCACCTTCTGCGTCGCGCGGGAGAAGCCGGTGACCTCCGGGCCATGGGGATCCAGTCCGAACAGCGCCCGCACCACGATCCGCAATGTGAGGTGGCTCATCTGCTCGCCGATGTCGATCGTTCGTCCGGCGTGGGCATGTTCGGCCCATTCGTCGCACATGGAGTCGATCTCCGCCACCATGATCTCGCTGAGCGCGTCGATCCTCTTGCGGTGAAAGGCGGGTTGGACGAGGCGTCGGTTGCGTCGCCACCGGTTGTGGTCGGCGATGGTCGCCAGCCCGCGCCCCACGAACGGTTCGATGATGTCGTACATCTGAGTCTCGCGGGTGAAGTTGGCCATGCGTTCCTGCAAGATGTACTTGATGTGGTGGGGATGGGTGATCCCGACCATGTTCCCGGTGACCAGCTGGAACTGAAAGACGTTGCCGTGCTGGCTCATGGAGTCGGAGAGAAACGTAATCGGGTCGGTAACGAAGCGCTTGGTATTGCGGAGGCGGCCTGCGGCCATCGGGGGTAGCCCGCTCTCGGCGGCAGTAGTGGAGGTCATAAACAGCAAGTAAACCGACCGCCCCGGATATCTGTCGAATTTTGGTGAAAACGATTGAAGGTGAACTCCCGCAACAGGTTTGAGGGAGCGATACCGCGCCGACACGTGGCCATGCCGCCGGGGGCGGACCAGACCGCGCCTACGCGGCGATCAGTGTCCGCCTGCCTGGAGCGTACCCGTCAATGGCTGGACCACTGTTCCCACCTGAGGCGAGGTCGAACTCGGGGTGGAGGCGGACATTTCGGTGTCCGCATCGACAGCTACGAACCGGTGCTCGGCACGCAGTCCCTCTGCGAACCGCTCGAGCGACTCCGGCAGGTTCTCGTAAGCGGCCACGAGGTTCGTCCAGCCGGTGTCTCCGCCGCGCTCCGGCGCGATCTCGGCGCGCAGTATCGAGGCCGCGGGCGGGTTGACCAGCGCGGAAACATCGGTGTGCCAGTGATTGTTGTAGCTGAACTTGCGCACCCCGAACCGCTTTTCGTACAGGCGACTGTCGACCGCGAGGATCTCCGGGTGCTCGGTCGGCGCGTCGTCGTCGTAAGGGTGCGACGGGGTGACCGCGCCGAACCGTCGGGAGAAGGCGATCTGCTGCGCGTGATTGATGGGCTGATCTCGGAAGAACAGCACCTTGTAGCTGTGCAGCGCGTCCCGGATCGCTTCGACCTGCTGGTCGGTCAGCGGCTCGCGCAGATCGACGCCGGAGATGTCGGCGCCGATGTAACCGGCGACCGGGGCGACCTGCACGGTGCCGGCGGTAGTGGTGGGAGTTTCGTGTACGGCGGTCATGGGAGGACTCACTTCGGGATAGAGGATCAGACCGGGTCAACCGGGTGTATCGGGCTGTCCGCGAGGGCGACAAGCGCTGCGGCACACTCGCATCAAGTCGACGAAGAGTCGCTTGGTCAGCGGCGGCATGGCGACCGCATCCCGATCGGGCGGACGTCGAGGCGTTCGGCCATGGTCACGCGCTCGCCGGGACGCGCCACCGGGACAGGCGGCGTTCGAGGGTGACCAGCAGCCCGTTGAACCCCAGACCGAGCAGCGAGATCGCGAGGATTCCCGCGTACATGTTCGGGATCGCGAAGTTCTGCTGGGCGGCGGTGATCAGGTAGCCGAGCCCGGCTCGGGCACCGAACATCTCGGCGGCCAGCAACACCAGGATCGAGCTGGCCGCCGCCATCCGCAGTCCGGTGAAGATGGACGGCAACGCCGCGGGCAGGATCACCTTCTGGAACAACCGCAGCGGCGAGAAACCCAGCGATGCCGCCGATTTGATGAGCAGGGGATCGACGGTACGCACGCCCGTGATCGTGTTCAGCAGGATCGGGAAGAAGCTCGCGTACACGACGATGGCGATCTTCGAGGTTTCGCCGATGCCGAGGATCAGCAGGAAGACCGGAAGCAACGCCAGCGCCGCGGTGTTGCGGAACAGCTCCAGGATCGGGTTGAGGAAGTCCGCCACCGGCTTGTACCAGGCGATCGAAACGCCCACCGGAATGCCGACGGCCAACGCGATCGCATAACCGACCAGCGAACGATTCAGGCTTGCGGAGATGTGGGTCCACATCTCCCCGCTCGCCACCAGGTCGGTGAACGCCTGGGCGACCACCGAGAAGGGCGGCAGGAAGACCTCGTCCACCAGTCCGACGGTGGGGGCGAGCTGCCACACCAGCAGGAACAGCGCGATCACGAACGTCGGTTTGAACAGCCGCCAGGCGAACCGGCCGGCTACGCGGACCGCATTCGTAACCAGCGGGGCCGTGCTTCGCGGCGCGCGCACCGAGACAGGCCGCGAGGGCTCGGCCGCGCTCTGCTGAATCGGGCGCTCGGTGAGCTGGATCGCACTAGACATGGGCCGCCCTCTCGGTGGTGGATTCAGCATGGGCAGGGTGGTCGGTCAGCGACTCGCGTTCCAAGCTCGCCGCCCGCTGGACCTCGCTCTGCAGCAGCGTCCAGATCTCGTGGCGGTAGTCCCGGAAGCGTTCGGACGAGCGGATGTCACCGCCGGCGTCGCGATCGATCTCGACGTCGACGATGGCCTTGATCCAGCCCGGCCGCGAGGTCAACACGGCCACCCGCTGACCGAGGTAGACCGCCTCGTCGATGCCGTGGGTGATGAACAGGACGGTCTTGCCGGTAGCCCGCCAAATGCGTAACAGCTCGTCCTGCAAGGATTCTCGGGTCTGCGCGTCGAGCGCGGCGAACGGCTCGTCCATCAGCAGCACCTCCGGGTCGAACGCGAGGCTGCGCGCGATGGCGACGCGCTGCTTCATGCCGCCGGAAAGCTCATGCGGGTAGCGGTCGCCGAAACCGGAGAGCCCGACGAGCTCGAGGTAGTGCTCGGCCAGTTCCCGGCGCGCTTTGCGGCGCAGACCCTTGGCCTCCAAGCCGAACTCGATATTGGCACGCGCCGTCCGCCACGGCAGTAGCGCGTATTGCTGGAAGACGATGCCGCGGTCCAGGCCCGGCCCGGTGATCGGCTTGCCGTCCAGCAGGATCTCGCCGGAGGTCGGTTTGCTCAGTCCGCCGAGCAGGTCGAGCAGGGTCGACTTCCCCGATCCGCTCGGTCCGACCAGGACCAGGAACTCGCCCTCGCGCAACTCGAGTGAGATGTCCTGGATGGCGGTGAACCGTTCCTGCGAGCCGCGCACCGCGAATTGCTTGTGCACGCCGGTGAGCGACAGTTTCGTCGCGGTCGTGGTCATTTCGCGGCCACCGCCTCGCCGGTCGGTCCGCTCTCCGGCCGGTAGGTGCCGTTCGCGTACGGGTTGAACTTGTTGGTGAAAAGATCCGTGGCCTTCAGCTTGCCGTTCGGCAGTTCGCCGTTGCGCACCAGCCAGTCGATCCAGATCTGGATTTCCTTCTCCGCGACGACCGCGCCCGGCGCGGGAATCCCGGAGCTCAGCCAGTACGGAACCAGATTGGCGTTCTCGTTGCGGCCGCGCTTGTTGATGATCTCGGTGAATTTCGCCTGCACCTGCTCGCGCGGCGTCACCTGGAGCCAGCGGATCGCGCGCGCGGTGCCCTGAACGAAGTCCTTGACCGCCTCGGGATTCTTGGCGATGTAGTCGTCACGGAAGACGTAGGTGCCGTAGGCGGCCGTGCCGAAGATGGCCTTGTCGGTGTACAGCGGGCGAATGCCGCCGCGTGCGAGGGCGGTGTCGCGGAAGACGCCGCCGAGAGCGCCGACGTCGACCTGTCCCTTGCGCACCGCGTCCTCGGTGTTGGCCGGAGGCACGACGGTCAGCTGTACCTGCTTGATCTCCTGCTCGGAAAGGCCCTGCTGATGCAGCCACTCCCTGGTGATGAATTCATGGTGGGCGCCAAGGGTGTTCACGGCGACCTTCTTGCCGATGAGGTCGCGCGCCGACGTGATGCCGGAGTCCTCACGAACGTAGTAGCCGGTAAACGACTGTTCGTCCGCGCCATAGGAACTGAGCACCGAGGTGACCTTCGCCCCGCCCGCGATCAGTTTCACCACTGCGCCGTTGAACGCGCTGCCGAGTTCGACCTGGTTCGTCGCCGCGGCCTGGATATTGGCGGGGCCGCTCGTTGTGTCGCCTTCCCAGTGCAGCGTGATCTTCTCGAAGTAGCCGAGGTCTTGGGCCAGCTCATAGGCGCCGACCTGACCCGTGGCGCCTTGATAGCGCAGCACGTACTTGCCGTCGGCGGTCTTGACGGGAGCGGATTCGCCGCAGCCGGTGAGTACCGACAGGCCGGTGAGCAAGGCGACGGCGGCGGAGAGCGCGCGGGCGACGCGCCGGGGGGACGAGCGATGGGGCATTGTTCGTTCTTTCGAAGGCGAGAAGGCGCCGTGCAGCTGGAGTGCTCGGCATGCGGCGGCCACGCCAACGTTGGGAAACGGCGGCGTGTGGGGCGGCGGCGGACGCGCGGGGATTCGGGTGAGACCGCTACGTCAGCGGCGACAGATTCCGTGCGGAATGCGCATGAAGTCGATCGCGCGACGGCGGATCAGTGCGGTGGCTGTCGACACTTCGAGACTTCCGTGAGCTGTGGTGGGAGCGGGCCCGTGGTCTGCGACGTCCGAGCCTGCTTGGCACACACTGTCCTTGTTCTCAGGCATGGGAGCAACAGTTCGACGCCGGGTGCGTCAAACCTTGCTATCCCGGCGTCGATGAGTCACCGTTTCACGGTGGTGCGCGAAACCGATTCGGTTACAGCGCTCACTATGAGGTGATCATTCTCTCCGGAGCGATGTAAGCTGCACGGGGACGTTTTCGACGTCCATGGGATGTTGATCGGAATGGTGCGGATATCCGAGTCCGCGGCGACGAGAAGGAGGTGGGGTTGCGATGCGCAGCGAACCTCCCAGTCGAAGGCCGCGCGGCGCCGCCCCTTCGCATGCCTGATTGATCTGCGACGGCGGGGGCCGGCGCCCGCGGTGTGAATTTCGCGCTCCTTGTTCACTCACGCATGTGCTGAGGTCCTCCCATGTCGCAGACCGACATCATCGAAGTACGTCCGACGCTGTCCGAGTCCCTGCAGGACATCGTCGAAGCCCACCGTGTGGACGCCGCGCTCGACTGGCTCGGCAACCACCCGCCGCACGTCATCGCCGACCAGCTCGCCCGCATGGACGCGGTGCGTGCCGGGATGGCGTTCCGCCTGCTCGACAAAGATCTGGCGCTGGCCGTCTTCGAAGAGCTAGAGCCGGTGGATCAGCAGCAGATCCTGCAGGGCCTGCGCGATCAGAGTTTCCGCGAGCTGGTCGAGGGCATGGCGCCCGACGACCGGGCCCGCATGCTGCGCGAAGCGCCCGCCAAGGTCGCCAAGAAGGTCCTCGCCGGGCTGAGCCCGCGCGAGCGGCGGATGACCGCGAGCCTGCTCGGCTACCCGGAGGGCTCCGCGGGGCAGTACATGACGCCCGAGGTGGTGGCGCTGCCGCGGGAGCTGACCGTCGCCGAGGCGCTGGGCATGGTACGGGCCAAGGGCGGCAACGCCGAGACGGTGTACACGCTGCCCGTCGTCGACGCGGGCAGGCGCTTGACCGGCATCGTCGAACTGCGGGAACTGGTGCTCAGCGAGCCGGGCAGGATGGTGTCGGAGCTGGTCGTCACCGAGCCCGCCTTCGCGCGCGCGACCGATTCCGCGGAGAAGGCCGCCCGGTTGATGCGCGAGACCAACGACCTCAACCTTCCGGTGGTGGACAGCGAGGACCGGCTGGTCGGACTGCTCACCATCGATGACGCGGTCGAGGTGATCGAGGCCGCCGACAGCGAGGACGTCGCACGTCAGGCGGGTTCCGCTCCGTGGGAAGGCCACTACATGGCCGCGGGGGTGTTCCAGCTGGCCCGCTATCGCGCGCTGTGGCTGCTGCTGTTGCTGCTCGCCGCGACCCTCACGGTGAGCGTGACCGACTTCTTCGAGGGCACCTTGCAGCAGGCCGCGCACCTGGCGCTGTTCATCCCGCTGCTGATCGGCGCGGGCGGCAACGCCGGTGCGCAGGCCGCCACCGCCTGCGTGCGCGCGCTCGCGGTCGGCGAGGTCAGGGTGTCGGACCTGCTCCGGGTGATCTGGCGGGAATGCCGGGTCGGCTTGGTGCTGGGTTCCCTGCTGGCCTCTGTGGGCCTCGGCATCGGCGCGGTGTTCGTCGGCCCACGCATCGCCCTGGTCGTCGGCATCACCCTGGTCCTGATCTGCGGCTGGGCCGCCACCATCGGCGGCACCATGCCCCTGCTGGCGAAGAAGCTGCGCATCGATCCCGCGGTCGTCTCGGCCCCCATGGTCACCACCCTGGTCGACGCCACCGGCCTGATCATCTACTTCACCACGGCCAAACTGGTTCTCGGCATCTGAGCGCAAACCCTCGGCGCGGCAACGTGATTCCGCGTCGAGGGCTGCTCGGGGCGGCAACGCATACGAGGTCGAGCCACCGTCCTCGGCGTCGGCGAACTTCGTCGAGCCGCGGAGCGGCGTTCAGGTCGGGTAGAGCACCTATTGCCGGTATCCGGGATGGGCGTTGGCTATGGGCCGCGATATCCGCGAATCTGCCCGTCTCCCGGCTTACTTGGATTCGACCCGTCCGAGCGGGTCGGGTCCGGCCGTCAGCGCGTCACACGCTACCTGCCACGCGGAATCCCCGGGGTAGAGCTCGGTGCGGAGGTAGGCCCAGGTGAGCCGCCCGACCGCAGCGACTCGTTCCGGGTTCTCGTCCGTGGTCTCGGCGACGTCATAGCCAGAGATCCCACCGAGGCCGTGCTCGGCGTCGAACAGGGTGAGCAGGGATTTGGGGCCCGGGGAGAGGAAATAGGGATCGGCGTGCCAGTCCGCGCCCCGAACCGTCAGGTGGGCAGAGGTGTCCTTGTCACCGGCGACCACGAGGGCGGGCGTCGTCATCTCGGAGAAGTCCATGGTCGAGAAGAAGGAGTAATTCTCGATCACGAACTCGGTGAGGGCATCGCCGCCTCTGCCGGGCGCGGCGAGCAGCACACCCGCCTTGATCCTGGGCTCGGCCAGGTTCACTTCCGTTCCATCGCGCGGATCGGTGAGCCGCGCGCCCAGCAGCATGCTCGCGGTATGCCCGCCCATCGAATGTCCCGCCACGGCAACCTTGCTTCGGTCCAAGCGCCCGAGCAGGTGCGGGACGGCAGCCTCGATCACGTCGAGCTGGTCGAGAACGCGCTTCATATCCTCAGCCCGCGATCGCCAGTGTGGTGGCGCCTGGGTGTCGACGGGATTCCGGCTCAGCGTCTTCGAGTCCAGATGGGTGGGCTGGATCACGACGAAGCCCCGCGCCGCCCAGAAGTTGGCGAGCGGTGCGTAGCCGTTCAGCGAGGAAAGGTTGTTCGAGTAGCCGAGGCCGTGCGAGAGGAGGATGATCGGCAGCTCGCTTCCGCTCACGGGGGCGGAGACTCGCACCTGCAGATCCACGGCGCGGTCGGGCGCCGGCAGCACCACCGGACTGACCGACAGGACGGGCGTACTGGCGGTCTCGGTTGCGTACGTCGATTCACTCATGATCTCGATTTCCTTGTGTGCCGGTCTCAGTCGGGCTGGCGGCGGGTGCGGCGGACAGGAACGACCATTGCGGCCGAAGTCAAGCGGAACGTTGTTCCATAACAATATGGAACCGTGTTCCGGTTTGTCAACGGGAAGCTGCGGCGACCCCCGGACGTCTTGGCCCTGATGGTCACGCCCTGGTCGACGCCGCTGGACTGATCACCTACTTCGCCACGGCCAAAATAGTTCTCGGCATTTGAGGACTGGGACCATGTCTGCGCCAATCGGACTTCCGGTGCTATCCGGAATCGGCCCTATTCCCACGCCCGTTCCGCCTCCGCTCGAGGAGGCCATGTCAGCCACACCGTGGCTCGCCGCTCTGGGCGGTGGGTCGGCACCGGCCAGCAACCCCCGCTGTGGATCGACGGCTTCCTCGCAGCGGCGCGGCCAATCGCAATCCCCACCACGATCGCCACTCCAACCCCTGTGCACCAGATACCCTGGCGTGGCCGCTTTTTCGGACGCATCGTCCGACGGCATCGGGGGCGAGATGGCGGTGGTCCGCGCCTGGGCGCACACATTCGATAGAGCGCCACGCTCGCGTACGGCCTACCGACGAATGTCGCAGGCGTTCCGCGGAGTCGGCCCCACTCGGCCCACTCCGGCCTCGTCATCTACTTCACACGACCCCGAACGCGGGATGCCTACTGATCAACTCGGTTGGCTGGGCCGATCTACCCGCTGCGGGAGGCGATGATCGGTGAACCCGTGAGCTTGCGGGTGTGCATGCGCTCGGCTGGGATTTCCCAGCCGAGCGCTGGTCGATCAGAACTCCCAGTCTTCGTCTTCGGTGTTGACGGCCTTGCCGATGACGTAGCTGGAGCCGGAGCCGGAGAAGAAGTCGTGGTTCTCGTCGGCGTTGGGGGAGAGGGCCGAGAGGATGGCCGGGTTGACTTCGGTTTCGTCCTTGGGGAAAAGGCCCTCGTAGCCGAGGTTCATCAGCGCCTTGTTGGCGTTGTAGCGGAGGAACTTCTTGACGTCCTCGGTGAGGCCGACCTCGTCGTAGAGATCCTGGGTGTATTCGACCTCGTTGTCGTAGAGCTCGAACAGCAGCTCGAAGGTGTAGTTCTTCAGCTCGTCGCGCTCGGCCTGGGAGACCAGCTCCAAGCCCTTCTGGTACTTGTAGCCGATGTAATAACCGTGGACTGCCTCGTCTCGGATGATCAGCCGGATCATGTCGGCGGTGTTGGTGAGCTTGGCCCGGGACGACCAGTGCATCGGCAGGTAGAAACCGGAGTAGAACAGGAAGCTCTCCAGCAGCGTGGAGGCGACCTTGCGCTTGAGCGGATCGTCGCCGTTGTAGTACGACAGCACGATCTCGGCCTTGCGCTGCAGGTTGCGGTTCTCCTCCGACCAGCGGAACGCCTCGTCGATCTCGCGGGTGGAGCACAGCGTGGAGAAGATCGAGCTGTAGCTCTTGGCGTGCACCGATTCCATGAACGCGATGTTGGTCAGCACCGCCTCTTCGTGCGGGGTCAGCGCGTCCGGGATCAGGCTGACCGCGCCGACCGTGCCCTGGATGGTGTCCAGCAGGGTGAGGCCGGTGAAGACCCGCATGGTCAGCTGCTTCTCGTCGGCGGTCAGGGTGTTCCACGACGGGATGTCGTTGGAGACCGGGACCTTCTCCGGCAGCCAGAAGTTGCCGGTCAGCCGGTCCCAGACCTCGGCATCCTTTTCGTCGGGCACCCGATTCCAGTTGATGGCCGACACCCGATCGATCAGTTTCATCCTGTCTCCACGCCTTTCCCAAGCCCGCTGCCGTCACGGAATGCCTACCCTTGGAACACTACTCCTTGTGGGTGACAAGTCCGCGTAGCACAACACCTTGTGTCGCCGCGGCAAGCGTCCGGGTGCGGAAGAACGCCGGGACGCGCCGCACGCGGCTCCCTATTGTGCGGCACGCGGCTGCCGGCGACCACATCGGTCTCACCACCCATGGTCGATCGCTATTCATTTGCTGATCCTCGGCCGGTCGCGTGACCCACCCCGGCTACCTGCGCGGATTCGACCAGGTCAGCGATTACGTTGGGCCGGACAGGTGTCGCGTGTGGAAGGAGTGAGTGCTATGACCAGTCCGATCAGCACCCGTCCGGTGCTCGGCGACATGACGATCTTCGCAGGCGTGCTCATCCTCGTCGCCGGTGTCCTGCACCTGTTGACGGCCATCGCGGCAATCGCGGGGCGCGAGGTGTTCGTGGTGACCGAGGATCAGGTGTTCCTCATCGATGTCACCGCGTGGGGATGGATCCACCTGGTGATCGGAGTGCTGGTGGTGATCGCGGGTATCGGCATCGTGACCGGGAAGACCTGGGGGTATCTCGCGGGCATCGTGCTGGCGGCGATCAGCATCCTGGACAACTTCCTGTTCGTATCGATCTACCCATTCTGGGCACTGGTGCTGATCGCCATCGATGTGCTGGTGATCTGGGCGCTGGCCAGGCAGCTCGCCGCCGTATGAAAAGTCGCCGACACTTGCCGTGACGAAGCCCAGGTCAGCTACCTGACATCCGGATTGCGAAGCGCAGAAAGTCTTCGCTCGATACTCCAGCCAGCGCGGTCGCGACGGCCAGGTGCAGTCGCAGATCGTCCGGTTCGTCGTCCTCGACGGCCCAGACGATTTCCTCCATGGCACGCATGAACGCCCAGCCCCGGGCGCGATCAGCGTCGACATCCAGCGCGGCCGCGGTGCGCTCGACGACCCTCCCGGCATTTTCCGGTTCGGGTGCACTCTGCACCTGGATCATCACCAGGAATCCCGCGTCGAAGGCCGCCTCACCCAGATATGCCTTCGGATCGATGAGCAGCCAAGGCTCCCGTTCGGCCGCAACGATATTGCCGAGGTGGGTGTCCCGATTGACGATCAGCAGCGGCCCGTCGGGCACCGCCAACTTTTCGCACCATTCTGCCGCCCTCTCTAGAAGCGGCATGGGAAGCACCTGCACCACGGCGGGTTGCGGATCGACAAAGAGCCGGTTCCATTCGGCCACCATGTCGGCGGCTGCGGGCAGCGCAGGGTATCCCGTGGGAACGCCGACGGGTTCGCGTTGCAGCCGCCGGTACAACCGGCACGCGAGCTCGACCTTGTCGACGTTCTCAGGCCGGCCCTCGAGACTCGGAAACCCGGGCTGGTACACCAGTTCCGTCCCCGGCCGCGCCCATTCGAGCAGCATCGCCCCGGACTCGGAATCGAATTCGTACAGCCGGACGGCTCCCTCGCCCTGATAGCAGAACAGCCCGGTCGGCTCCCCCACGTTCTCCTCGTCGACGACCGGAACCTTCAACACCGCCATCGACCCGTCGCTCCGTCGAACCGGAGCGACGTAGGAATGCGTGCCGCCGCCGAATCCGTCCCCGATCACGTCCAACCCCCATGCCGCACAGCGTGCATCCACGAGGCCGGGCAACTCGTCGAGCCATCGGGTCCCGCGATCCCCGAAAGCCTGGCCGATATTGTCGGCGACGTCCTGCGGCAGTGAGATCGGCACCTGACCAGCCTGCCCGGCGACAGGCTGGTCACACAAACCGCGCGCGTTCCATCACTCCGGAAAGGACGAGTAGCGGGCAAGCGGCGTCGGCGACCTGCACGCCGCGAAGGTAGATCTGCTCGGTCACGCCGCTGCTGTAGAGCGAGTAGTTGCCGTGTGCTCGTGTACCTCACCGCGTCGTGCGCCCACTGTTGGTCCTTCCGTTTGTCGAGGTCGTCCTCGGTGACGTTAGGAACAGGTGTTACTGGCGGGCTGGGACCGAGCTGGGAGTTCACTGTGAGGGCGAGGGGTTCACTGCCTACTGGCCCTGCGGTAGCCGATGGCCGCGGGAACTGCGAACAGGACGATCGCGCCGAGCGACCCGGCGAGCGTCAGGAGCTTGCGGACACTCGTTCGGGTGAGCTGGACTTCGGCGAGGAATCTCGTCGGCGGCGGCCCAGGCGAACGGCGCCGCGGCGGATCGATTGTCGAGTAATGGGCACGGACTTGTCGTCGCCGCAGCATTTCTCCCACTTTGGTAGGGGTACGAATTCACCTCCCGGTATGAGGACCGTCGTGACGTGGCCGCCTTAGTGTTCGGCCGAAGAGGCAGCAGACCGGTGCCCCACAACGGCGATCTATCTCGGACCCGCGGCGTCCACCGGTGTGAGGATGAGGGAGAACAGCATGCGGAGACGGTGGTCGGCCGGACGTGTCGATATCCGACCGGTCATCGGCGCCGTGGTGGCGGCCGCGCTGACGCTGGCGATATTGCCGGGATGCGCAACACCCGAAGGCGCCGAGCACGGAATTCATTGCGAAGAGCATGTTTTCACCGTGCGCGTTCCAGCGGTGGGTGCGGCCGACCAGCGGATTGCCGGTGAGCTGTGCACATCGAATGGCGTGCAACCGGATATGCCGTGGCAGGTGCTGCTGCACGGCGGCGCCTACGACCGTACCTACTGGGACTGGCCCTACCGGCCCGACACGTATTCATATGTGCGACATGCGGTCCGGGTCGGCTATGCCACACTCAATTTGGACCGCCTCGGCTACGGCCGCAGCAGCCGGCCGGACGGGTCGATGCTCGACTTCGACGCGGGAGCAACCGCTGTGCACGGCGTGATCGAACAGGTGCGGATGGGGCTGCTGGGCGCCGAACCGCGTGCGGTGATTCTCAACGGCCATTCCATGGGCGGGCTTGTGGCCACCAGAGCGGCCCGGTTGGGCGGTGTCGACGCGGTGATCGTCAGCGGAATCCCGCCGCGTCCGGGCGGTGGCGACCGAGACGACAGGCGTTACGGGTTCCATCCCGCCACAGCGGATCCCAAGTTCGCCGACCGTCCGTGGGCGGCCGGGTATCTCACCACCCGGCCCGGCACCCGGGCCGAGGCATTCCTCTATCCGGGTGTCTACGACCCGGCGATCCTGCCAGTCGAAGAGGAACACAAGGACACCTTGGCGAGCGCTGAACTCCAGAGCGTGCGTCCGCGGCCCGGAGAGCGGCCGACCGGTGCGCGTCCGGCTGCGCCGGAGGTTCCGACTGCCTATGTGCTGGGCAGGCACGACACGATCGCCTGTGCTGATAACGACTGCACGACCGATCCGAACAGCGTGGCCGCCGACTACGTGGTGCCCGACAGCGGACACTCGATCAACGTCAGCCATGGTGCGCGGTTGTTCTATCAGTGGACCTTCGACTGGCTCACCGGTCTCGGGCTGGGCCGGTGACGCCGATCATTTTCGGCTGGCCCTGCGGTAGCCGATGGCCGCGGGAACGGCGAAGAGGACGATCGCGCCGAGCGACCAGACGAACGTCAGCGTGAGCGGTCGAGCCAGCGGGCCGTCGTAGGCGAGGGCGCGCATGGAGTCCACGGCCACCGACATCGGTTGGTTGTGCACCACGGGCTGGATCCACTTCGGGAAGGCCTGCAGCGGGACGAACCCGGTGCTGAAGAACATCATCAGCGAGGTGATGATGGTGATGCCTTCCACCAGTGTCGCTTTCGCCGTGAAGACGGCGACCGCGGTGACGATGGTGGCGAAGGCCAAGCCGAAGAGCACCGGGATGATCAGGAAGGCGATCGTCGCCGCGATGCCCTGATGGAAGCGGAATCCGAGCAGGAAGCCGACCAGTACGACCGCGAAGGTGCACCCGACGATGCGGCAGCCCTCCGCGAGGACGCGGGAGGCGAGGCCCGAGGCGCGGTGCACCGGCAGCACCCAGAAGCGGGCGAGCAGCCCCGCGTCGCGCTCCCGGCCGAGCAGGATGCCACCGGCCACCGCGCCGGACAGGGCGGCGACCAGGGTGACCATCGGCACCGACCCGTACAGGGCGCTGTCGCCGGTGAACTTCTCGATCTGTCCGCCGATCACGGTGTTCAGCATGATCAACAGCAGGCACGGGATGATCAGCGTCTCCAGCAGCGTCACCGGGTTGCGCGCCCAGCGCAGCAGCAACCGTTGCGTCTGGATCAGCGTGTGCCGCGCCAGCGCCGACATCGACACTTCCGAGCCGGGATGCAGATCGTCCCTGCGATCGGCCAGCAGCACCATCACGCCCTCCTCGAGCTCAACCGGATCGACAGCGGAACGCAGATGATCAGGATTGCGATCGCCCATGCCAACGGCGGGCCGAGCAGCGACCAGGTCACCTCCCCGGCGTTCGGTCCCTTGTCCCCGGCGAACGCCCGCAAGGCGATGGCCCATTGCGAGACCGGCTGATTGCGCACGAACGGCTGCACCCACGCGGGGAACTGGTGCGCCGGAGCCAGGCCCGTGGACAGCATGCCGAAGATCAACGGCGGCAGTACCAGCGCCTGCGCGGTCGCCTCCGGGTTGCGCGAGACCGTCCCGATCACATCTCCGCCCAGCATCAGCGCGAGCCCGATGAGCAAGGAGAACAGCACGAAGCCGGTGGTGTGCGCGGTACCGAGATAGAAGCGGAATCCGATGACGTGCCCGCAGATCAACGCGGTGATCAGGCCGATGGCGAAGCGGAAGAGATTGCCGGACATGCGCGCCGCCACCGGAACCAGCGGCGGAATCGGCATCGCGCCGAAGCGCCGGTTGAGTCCCGCGACCGAATCGGTGGCGGCGCGGAAGGCCGCCGACACCGCCGTGAACGCGGCCGCCTGCAGCACCACCAGCGGCATCATGAATTGCGCGTAGCTGCTGAACCCCGTGCCGGAGAAGGTCATCACGGTCTTCAGCGGGATGTAGAAGCTGGCCGTGAACGCCGCGGGTGCCAGCACCGATGTGAGCACCTCGCCGCTTTGTACCGACGGCGCGATCAGCCGGGTGGTGAGCACCCACCATTGCTGTGGTCGCAGCGGGGCCGCGCGGGTCTCGGAGAGCCAGGTCGCCGCCGTCACGACACGACCTCCGGCTCCGCGGTCTGCTCGACCGTCGCCAGATGTCCGGTGAGCTGGAGGAAGACATCGTCGAGCGAGGGGCGGCGCAGGGCGATGTCCACCAGGTCGAGGCCCGAGCCGTCGAGCCGGCGCAGCGCCTCGGCGAGCGTCTTCGCGCCGTCCGGCGCCGGTATGGCGATCCGGTCGGATTCGGCGATGAGCGCGGCTCGGTTCTCCTCCGGCACCAGCGAGCCCAGCGCCGCGGCGATGGCGGGCAAGTCCTTCAGATCCAGCGGCACCACCTCGCAGTAGCTGCCTCCGATCCGCGACTTCAGTTCGTCGGCGGTGCCCTGGGCGATCACCACGCCGTGGTCGATGACGATGATCCGGTCGCTGAGCGCGTCCGCCTCCTCGAGGTACTGGGTGGTGAGCAGGGTGGTGATGCCCGCCTTCTTGAAGCCGGTCACCAGGTCCCAGACGCCCTGCCTGCTGCGCGGGTCCAGCCCGGTGGTGGGTTCGTCCAGGAACACCACGTCGGGGCGCACGACGAGGCCGCAGGCGATGTCGATGCGTCTGCGCATGCCGCCGGAGTAGGTGCCGACCCGGCGGCCCGCGGCGCGCTCGAGATCGAATTCGGCGAGCAGCTCGTCGGCTCTGGCGCGGGCGGCTGGCTTGCGCAGGCCCATCAGCCTGCCGAACATCACCAGGTTCTCGTAGCCGCTGAGCATGTCGTCGAGCGCGGCGTACTGGCCGGTCAGCATGATGCTGCGGCGCACCGCCGCCGGGTCGGCGACCACGTCGTACCCGGCGACCACCGCGCGGCCGCGATCCGGCTGGATCAATGTGGAGAGAATGTTCACCGTGGTGGTCTTGCCCGCGCCGTTGGGTCCGAGGATGCCGAGCACCTCGCCCGGCTCGGCCGCGAAGTCGACTCCGCGCAATGCCTTGACCGTGCCGAACGATTTCTCGATTCCCTCGACGACGACTCCCTGATCGAAGTTCATCCTCGGCCTCCAAGATGTGCGTCGAGCACGCGCGCGACGACCGGCAGCACCTGCGGCGCCGTCAGTTCGTCGTGCGTGACCTCGATGTCGTGGTTGGTGATCTCGCCGGTCACGTACGGCCGCCAGCCGTCCGGACCGAAGATGTCGGAGGTGTCGACGGTCGCGCTGAAATACACGATGTCGCCGTCGAACACCGGGCGGCGATAACCGGTTCTGGTCCGGGCGGCGGCGTTGTACGACCCGGCCATCCGCTCCAGGGTGGCGGCGTCGACCAGCGAGACACCGCCGAGCCGCTCCCGGATCAGGTCCGCCGCCTGTTGTGCGGTCGCGTCTTCGGGCACTTCGTGGATGCCGAACACGGAGCCGAACGTGTTGACGAACGAGCCCGCGGTGAGCCGCTCGATGCTGTCGCCGTCGATGTCCGCCGTGTCGGCGTCCAGCAACGCGACCACACCGACTTCGGCGCCTTCGGCTTTCAGCTTCGTCGCCGCCGCGTGCGCGATGAGCCCGCCGAAGGACCAGCCGAGCAGGTGGTAGGGGCCGTCCGGTTGCAGGCGGCGGATCTCGCGCACATAGCGGTCGGCGAACTCCTCGATCGAGCGCGCGGATGGTTCCTTGCCGCTGAGGTCCGGGGCCTGCAGGCCGTAGATCGGACGGCCGGGAGCCAACGCGTCGGCGAATCCCAGGTAGGTCCACGCCATCCCGGACGAGGGATGGATGCAGAACAGTGCGGGTTCGTCGCCGCCGAGCCGGATCGGCAGGACCACGTCGAGTCCGAGACCGCCCGCGGCGGGCGTGGCCGGTGGCGCGGTGGCCGCGGCCTCTTCCTCGGCGGCGGTCCGTGCCGCCGGGGTATGCGCGAAACGGACTGCCGCGCCGAGTGTTTCGATCCACAGATCGGCCAGCTCGGCCACCTCGTCGGAGGTGAGCAGATTCGCGGGGAACCCGAAGCTCGCGCGCATGCGGTCACCGATGACGACGGCGTTCACGTCGATCGCCGATTGCAGGGGCACATCCGGATGTTCGGGGACGTGCACGTCACCCAGGTCGTCGGTCGGCAGCCAGCCCATGCCCTCCAGTCCCGCCGGGATGTCGCCGGTGGAGTACCTGCCGAGGTAGTTGAAGCCGACCCGGCCAGGGAGGCGTTCCGGGAGCTGCCGTGCGGTCTCGGGGTCGAGGTAGCGCAGCAGGCCGAAGCCGATGCCCTTGTCCGGCACCGCGAGCAGCTGATGCTTCACCGCGCGGATGGCCGCACCCAGTGCGGGGCCACCGGCGAGCGCGTCATCGATGTCGATCCCCGCCAGGTCGAGTCGCACCGGGTAGATGCTGGTGAACCAGCCGATGGTGCGGGACAGGTCGGCGCCGGGGACGACTTCTTCCTGGCGGCCATGGCCTTCCAGCCGCAGCAGCGCCGTCGGTTCGGTGTCGCGCCAGCGCACCAGCGCCAAGGCGAGGGTGGCCAGCAGCGTGTCGTTGACGCTGCCCTGGAACAGGCCGGGCAGGGTGGTGAGCAGCGCGGTGGTGACCTCGGCGGAAACCTCGCGCTCGACCATGCGCAGCGTGTCGGTGTTGTCGATCGCCGGGTCCAGCTCCCGGCCGCCGATCAGCGGGTCGGGTCCGGCGAGAACGTCGTGCCAGTACGCCAATTCGGCGTGGCGGCCTTCGGAGCGGGCCTCCTCGACCAGTGCGTGCGCCCAGCGCCGCATCGAGGTTCCGGTCTCCGCGAGCACCGGCGTGTTGCCGGCCGACACTTGGGCCCAGGCGGCCACCAGGTCCGGCACCAGGATGCGCCAGGAGACGCCGTCGATGACGAGGTGGTGCGCCAGCACGATCAGCCGTCCCGCGCCGGTGCGCGCACCCGCTGCGCCCACCGGGTCCAGCCAGATGAACTGCAGCACGGTGCCGTTGGCCGGATCGAGCCGGTGCGCGACGGCGTCCAGTTCGGTCATGGCGAATTCGTGCAGCTCGATCGGCTCGATGGCGTCGAACTCGATGCGGTGCACGAGCGCGTCCACGTCGACCGAGCCGGGCGGGCCGACCACGATGCGCGGACCGTCCTCGCCGTCGGTGCGCAGCCGGGCGCGCAGCATGTCGTGCCGGTCCACCGCGGCGGTGAGCACCGCGACGATCTGGGCGCGGTCGATGCCCACCGGTAGCTCCAGCACGGCGGTCTGGGCGAAGCGGTCGTAGTTCCCGCCGCGCTGGAGCATGTAGTGCACGATCGGTGGCAGCGGCAGCTCGCCTACGCCGCCGCCGGGCAGCTCCTCGAGGGTCACCGCCGTGCCCGCGGCGTCGATGGCCGCGGCCAGCGCCGTCACCGTGCGGTGCTCGAACACCTGCAGGGGGGTGCATGTGATGCCCTGCTGCTTGGCGCGCGACACCAGCTGGATCGCCAGGATGCTGTCGCCGCCGAGCGCGAAGAACGAATCGTCGGCGCCCACCGGCGTCACGCCGAGCAGTTCGCCGAAAATCGCGGCCAGCTGTTCTTCGGTCGGCGTGGACGGCGCGCGGTACTCGGTGCGGTCGGCGGTGAATTCCGGTGCGGGCAGCGCCTTGCGGTCCAGCTTGCCGACCGCGTTGAGCGGGATCTCGTCCAGCACGACGAACGCCGAAGGCACC
This sequence comes from Nocardia amamiensis, assembly GCF_015477605.1. Taxonomy (GTDB): domain Bacteria; phylum Actinomycetota; class Actinomycetes; order Mycobacteriales; family Mycobacteriaceae; genus Nocardia; species Nocardia amamiensis_A. The sequence continues at coordinate 71,602 of NZ_JADLQX010000003.1, read as the reverse complement.
ATGTAGCCGGGCAGGATATCGGCGGCGAACGCGCGCACTTTCGCCACGTCGAGCTCGAACCCGGGTGTGCGGACCAGGTACGCGGCCAGTGCGGTCGCCCCGGTGGGGCCGGGCACGCCGAGCGTCACCGCGAAATCGACGCCTTCGGCGCGGCCGAGCACCGCGTCGATCTCACCGAGCTCGATGCGCTGGCCGCGGACCTTGACCTGGAAGTCGGTGCGGCCCAAGTACTCCAGCTCCAGTCCCGCCTCGGTGCGGATCCAGCGCACCAGATCGCCGGTGCGGTACATCCGTTCGCCCGCCTCCCCGAACGGGTTGGCCATGAAACGAGCGGCGGTCAGGCTCGCTCGGGCGTGGTAGCAGCGGGCCAGCGAGGGGCCGGCGAGGTAGAGTTCGCCCGCCACGCCCACCGGGACCGGGCGCAGCCGGTCGTCGAGGACCAGCACGGCGGCTCCCTGTACGGGCGTGCCGATGGTGACCGGCAAGCCGAGCTCGAGCGGCGCCGAACCGGTTGCCCAGATGGTGGACTCGGTCGGACCGTACAGGTTGACCATGGTTCGCCCGGTGGCCCAGCGTTCGACCAGTTCGGCGCCGACCGCCTCACCGGCCACCGCGAGCACCCGCACGCTGGTCACCTCGTCGGGGTCGAGGGTGGCCAGCGCGGACGGCGTGATCACCATGTGCGTGACCTGCTCGGCGTCGATCAGCTCGGCGAGTGCGCTGCCGCCGAACACGTCCGGCGGCGCGACCACCGACGCGCCGCCGGAGCCGAACGCCATGATCGCTTCGAACACCGACGCGTCGAAGCTCGGCGACGCCACTTGCAGCACCCAGGAGTGCTGATCCAAACCGAGCGCTGTCTGTTGCGCCGCGACGAGATCGGCGAGGCCGCGGTGGGAGACCGAGACACCTTTCGGCGTGCCGGTGGAACCGGAGGTGTAGATCATCCAGGCCGCGTTGTCCGGCCGGATGGGACCGGGCAGATCGCGCTGGTCCAGCGGGCGGCTGCTCGCGGCGCTCCAGCGTTCCACCAGGGCGATGTCGTCGAGCACCAGCCAATTCGTGCTGTCGGGCAGCATCGGCCGGTACTCGGCCAGGGTGAGGCCCAGCGTCGCGCCGGAGTCGGTGAGCATGTGGTCGATGCGATCGACCGGGTGCTTCGGATCGACCGGCAGGAACGCCGCACCGGCTTTCGCGGCGGCCCACATGCCGGTGAGCAGCTCCGCCGAACGGGGAAGGCCCAGTGCCACCACGGTTTCCGGGCCCGCGCCGGATTCGAGCAGGATGCGGGCGAGGCGGTTGGCGTACGCGTCGATCTCCCGGTATGTGGTGGTGTACTCGCCGGCCACGATGGCGGGCCGCTCCGGATACCGCTGCGCGGTGCCGGCCAGCAGCTGCGGAAGCGTGGTCGTTCCAGCGGTTTCGGGACCGCGCACGGGCACCAGCGTCGCGCGTTCGGCGTCGTCGAGGATGTCGATATCGGCGATGCGCACGTCCGGTCGCGCCAGCACGGTCGCGAGCACACGACGCCACCGGGCGGCGAACGCGGCCACCGTCGCCTCGTCGAACAGATCCGTCGCGTAGGTCAGCACGCCGTCGATGCCCTCCGGAACGCTCTCGCTGAATCGCTCGCGCAGATCCAGGGTCAGGTCGAACTGGGAGGCGTCGCGGTCGAAATCCTCGACCTCGAAGCGCAGGCCCGGCAGCTCCAGCACCGGTTCGACGAAGTTCTGCAACGACAGCGACACCTGGAACAGCGGATGGTGGGCGGTCGAGCGGGGCGGGTCCAGCACCTGGACCAGCCGCTCGAACGGAACGTCCGCGTTGGCGAAGGCGTCCAGATCCGTCGAGCGGACGGTGTCCAGGAACGCCGCGAAGCCGGCTCCGGGATCGACCGGCGTGCGAAGCGCCAAGGTGTTGACGAACATGCCGACCAGCTGGTCGAGCGCCTCCTCCCCGCGACCGGCGACCGGGGTGCCGATCAGCACGTCGTCGGTGCCGCCGAGCCGGGCGAGCAGCACCGCGAGCGCGGCGTGCACCACCATGAACGGGCTGACGTGCTGCGCCGCGGCGAAATCGACCAGTTCGGCATGCGTTTCGGCGTCGACGGTGAAGCCGACATCGGCGCTGTGCATGGTCTGCACCGCGGGCCGCGGACGATCGGAGGGCAGCTCCAGGACGTCGGGCGCGCCCGCCAGGGTTTCGTGCCAGAACCGGATCTGGCGTGCCGCGGTCGATTCCGGGTCCGCCTCGTCGCCGAGCACCTCGCGATGCCAGAGCGCGAAGTCGGCGTACTGCACCGGCAGCGGGACGCGGATGGCGTCCCCGCCGCTGGACCGCTCCGCGTACGCGGCGGCCAGATCGGCGGCCAGCGGCGCCATGGACGCGCCGTCCGCGCTGATGTGGTGCACGACCAGCACCACGACGTGCACCGAGGGAGTCGCCGCCATCGCTTCGGCCACCGTGTAACTGGACGAGACCGGGGCGGTCCCGGCAGAGGCGGACGCGACCGGAGCTTCCCCGGTGGAAGGACCCGACGACACCGGCCCGGCACCCGCGGACGGTTCCGCCGGTCCGTGGAGCCGGAACAGGCCGACCCGCAGCGGCGGCTGGGTGGCCACGTCGAATCCGGTGCCGGCCAGCTCGGAGATGCGGGTGCGCAGCGCCGCGCCGTCCTCGGTGTCGACCACCGGCATGGCGGGAACGGCCACGTCGGCGCCGACCACCACTTGGCGCGGACCCTCCGCGTCCGCGGGATAGAGCGTCCGCAGGCTCTCGTGCCGCTCCACCACGTCGACCAGCGCGGCGCGCAGGGCCGTGACATCCAGATCGCCGGTGAGCCGCAGCGCCACCGCGATGTTGTAGGCGGGCGAGGCCGGATCCATCCGGTTGAGCACCCACATGCGCTGCTGCGCGGGCGACAGCGGAACGCGGTCCGGGCGAATCCGCGGTGCGAGTTCGAACCGGCCCTGCGCCGCGCCGGAAGCGGGAACGACCCGGGCGGACAGCTGGGCCACCGTCGGCGCGTCGAACAGGTCGCGCAGCGCGATCCGCGACCCCAGTGCCGCGTTCACCCGCGCGACCACCTTGGTCGCGCTGAGCGAGTTGCCGCCGAGCTCGAAGAACGACTGGTCGACGCCGACCCGCTCGCGGCCGAGCACGTCGCCGAACACCGCGGCCACCGCCTCCTCGACCGGCGTGCGCGGCGCGAGGTAGGGGCGGTGTGTCTCGGAGAAGTCCGGTACCGGAAGGGCTTTGCGATCCAGCTTGCCGACCGGCGTGAGCGGAATCGAGTCGAGCACGACCAGGTACCCGGGCACCATGTACCCCGGCAGCTCCGCCGCCACCTGGGCGCGCAACCGCTCCACGTCCAGGAGCACGTCGTCGGCGGGCAGGACGTATGACACCAGAACGGTGGTCCCGGCCGGGCCGGTGCGCCCGATGGTGACCGCGTACTCGACCTCGTCGTCGCGGGAGAGCACCGCGTCGATCTCGCCCAGCTCGATCCGCAGGCCGCGGATCTTGACCTGGAAGTCGCTGCGGCCCAGATATTCCAGTTCGTAGCCGCCGTCGGGGCCGGTCACCCAGCGCACCATGTCGCCGGTTCGGTACATCCGCCCGCCGGATTCGCCGAACGGATCGGCGACGAAGCGGCTCGCCGTCATCTCGAACCGGTTGAAGTAGCCGCGGGCGAGCGCGGGACCCGCCAGATAGAGCTCACCGGGCACGCCCACCGGCACCGGCCGCAGCCAGGAGTCCAGCACCATGGTGGCGGCGCCGCGGATCGGTCCGCCGATCGTGATGGGTTCCTCGGGGACCAGTTCGCCAGGACCGGTCGCCCAGATGCTGAACTCGGTGGGGCCGTAAAGGTTCACCATGCGCCTGCCGGGCGCCCACCGTTCGATCAGCTCCGGCGTCGCCGCCTCGCCCGCGACCGCGAGCACGCGCAGGTGGTCCAGGTCGGCGGGTTCCATGGTGGCCAGCGCCGACGGCGTGATCACCGCGTGGGTCACCCGCTGGTCGCGCAGCAGCTGTTCGAGTTCCGCGCCGCCGTAGACGTCCGGCGGCGACACCACCAGCCTGCCGCCCGCGCCGTGCGCGGTGAGCAGCTCGAACACCGAGGCGTCGAAGCTGGGCGAGGCCACCTGCAGCGCGCTGGCGGTATGGTCGAGATCGAGGGTCTCACGTTGCGCGGCAACCAGATTCGCGATACCGCGATGGCTGAGCAGCACGGCTTTGGGCTTGCCGGTGGAGCCGGAGGTGTAGATCAGGTAGGCGGTCTGGTCCAGGTCGATGGGTCCGCCGCGCTCGGCGTCGGTGATCGGCGCGTCCGAGACGGTCATCGCCCGGCGGACGGTGTTGAGGTCGTCCAGCAGCAGCCAGTCGATCGAGCCGGGCAAGCTCTCGCCGGTCGCGGTGACCGTCACGCCGATCGGCGCCTTGGAGTCGGTGAGCATGTGCTCGATGCGCTCCACCGGGTAGTTCGGGTCCAGTGGAGCGAACGCGGCGCCGGTCTTGGCCAGCGCCCACACCGCGACCACCGATTCCAGCGACCGGGTCAGCGCCAGCACGACGAACACCTCGCGCCCGACACCCCGGCGCAGCAGCACGCGGGCGAAGCGGTTGGACCACGCGTCGAGTTCGCCGTAGGACATGGTGAGCTCACCCGCGGTGACCGCGACCGCCTCGGGATTGATCCGCGCGCCCGCGGTCAGCAGCTCGGGCAATGTGGCCGACCACGCCGATTCCGTGCCGCGCACCGGCAGCAGCGCGGCGCGCTCGGCGTCGTCGCAGTACTGCAGCTGGGAGACCAGCGCGCGCGGGTTGTCGGCGAGCTGGGTGAGCAACCGGACGAAGCGATCCAGCAGCGGCCGGGCCGATTCGGGTGGAAGCTGGTCGGTCAGGTATTTCAGCGTGATCCGCAGCGTGTCCTGCCCGTCGGCGCCGCGCAGCGGAATCACCATGAGGTTCAACGGATACGGTGTCGCGTCGGTGCCCTCCACGTCCAGCACCCGCATGCCCGCGATGTCCAGCGCCTGCGACAGCGCCTCGCGGTCGATCGGGTAGGACTCGAACACGGTCAGGGTGTCGAACAGTTCAGGCAGGCCGACCGCCTGGTGGATGGCGGCCAAGCCGATGTGCTGATGATCCAGCAGACGCGCCTGCTCGGACTGCACGCGGGCGAGCAGGTCGGCCACCTTCTCCGCCGGATCCAGCCGCACCCGCACCGGCAGCGTGTTGATGAACAGGCCGACCATCTCCTCGACCCCGGCCAGCTCCGGCGGCCTGCCCGAGACGGTGCCGCCGAACACCACGTCGGTACGGCCGGTGAGCATGGCCAGCAGCATCGCCCACGCGGCCTGCACCAGGGTGTTCACCGTGGCGCCCGCCTCCCGGCCTGCGGTCTCCAACCCGGCCACGGTGGCGCGGGACAGATCGACCGACAGCATGCCGGTCTCGGCCGATTCGATTCCGGCCAGGGTCGGCACCGCGCGGGTCGGGGTGTCCACGCCCGCCAGCGAATCAGACCATGCCGCAATTGATTCCGCGTCGTCTCTGGTCTGCAGCCAGGTCAGGAACTCGCGATAGGAGTGCGCGGGCGGCAACGCGGAGGTGTCGCCGTCGGTGACGTAGAGGGTGAGCAGCTCGCGCACCAGCAGCGGCGTCGACCAGCCGTCCAGCACCAGGTGGTGGTTGGTGAGCAGGAAACGGTAGGTGTCGGGGGCGATCCGCAGCAGCGTGCAGCGCAGCAGCGGTGGACGGGTGAGCTCGAACCGGGTGCGCGCGTCCACCGCGATCAGCCGATCGATCTCGCGGGCGCGCTCGCCGTCGTCGGCGATACCGGTGAGATCGGCCTCGTGCCATTCGACCTCGGCGTCGGCCAGGACCAGCTGGCGCGGACCGTCCTCGGTCTCGGCGAACGCGACCCGCAGGTTCTCGTGCCGGGTCACCAAAGCCTGTGCGGCGCGGCGCAATCGGGCCGAATCCACCGTGCCGGACAGGGTGAGCAGCGACTGCACGGTGTATCCGTCGGCGGTGTCGGAGTCGTACAGCGCGTGGAAGAGCAGGCCGTACTGCAACGGCGAGAGCGGCCACACGTCGATGAGGTTCGGGTAGGCGCGCTCCCAGGTATCGATCTGCGCCTGAGTGACCGCGACCAGATCGAAGTCCGAGGGGGTGCGTCCGCCCGCCCCGGCGGATTCAGCGTGCTCGGCGAGGGCGCCGAGGGCCTGGGTCCACAGCGCGGCGAGTTCCGCGAGGTCGGCTTCCTCGAACAGGCGTGCGGCATAGGCCCAGGTCACTTCGAGGCCGGAATCGGTGTGGACGGCGTTGATGTCCACCGCGGCGGCCAACGGGGCGCGGTCGTCCTGGGTCGCGGCGAAGCGGCGCGGCAGCCAGGGCTCCGCGTCGCCGCCGGTGGTCGCGCGGCCGAGGTAGTTGAAGCTGATCTGCGGAGTCGGCGCGTCGGCGAGCGCGGCGGCCGTCTCGGGGACGAGGTAGCGCAGCATGCCGAACCCGATGCCCTTGTCCGGCAGGGCCCGCAGCTGTTCCTTGGTCGCCTTGATGGCGGCGCCCGCCGCGGCGCCACCCGCGAACGCGTCCGCCGCATCGATCCCGGCCAGGTCGACGGCGACAGGGTAGACGCTGGTGAACCAGCCGACCGTGCGCGCGATGTCGGCGCCGGGTAGGACGGATTCGGCGCGGCCGTGACCTTCCAACGTGAACAGCGCCGAGGTCCGGCCGCGCCAGCGGGCCACCGCCAGCGCGAGCGCGGCGAGCAGCACGTCGTCGGCGCCGCAGTGGAATCGGTCGGGTGCGGTGGTGAGCACGGTCCGCGCGATCTCCGGCGGCACCACCGTCGTCAGATGCACCATGGTGGACACCACGTCGAGTTCGGGGTCCATCGGAGCGGAGCCGAGCGCCGGATCGGGCGTGGCCAGGATACGTTGCCACAGCGGCAGTTCCGCGACCCGAGTCGCGGCGTGCTCGCGCTGTCCGTGCGCCCAGCGCCGGAACGAGGTGCCGACCGGCGCGAGCTCGCCGCCCAGTGCGGCGGTGGCCAGATCCGGCAGCAGGATGCGCCAGGAGACGCCGTCGGTGACCAGATGGTGCAGCACCAGCCACAGCAGCGGCGCGGCGTCGGGGCGCTCGACCCACACAAAGCGCGCGAGAACGCCGGACTCCGGATCGAGTTGATCGGCGGCGCGCTGCAACTCGCGTTCGCAGCTCGCCTCGAGATCGGCGTCCGCGGTCACGACCTCGAGCAAGCCATCGGCGTCGACCGAGCCGGGTTCGGCGACCACCCAGCTCCAGCCGTCGCCGGTGTGGCGCAATGTCGAGCGCAGCAGGTCGTGCCGGTCGAATAGTGCTTGCAGCGCGACGACCAGCGGTTCTCGCTCGATTCCGGCAGGCAGCTCGATCAATACGGCCTGGGCGAATCGCCGCCAGGTGTCGCCGTGATCGAGCATCGCGTGCACGATCGGCGTGAGCTCCACCGCACCGACCCCGCCGCCGGGCAGTTCGCGCACCTCCGCGGTCGGCACGTCGGTGGCGACCGCGGCAAGCGCCGCGACGGTCTTGCGCTCGAAGACATCCCGCGCGCTGAACCCGATACCGGCCGCCTTGGCGCGCGACACCAGCTGGATCGAGACGATGCTGTCGCCGCCGAGCGCGAAGAAGCTCTCGTCGACGCCCACCGCGTCCAGGCCGAGCACCTCCGCGAACAGCGCGGCGAGCGCCTGCTCGCGCGGCGTGGACGGCGGCCTGCTGGTGACCGCGCGTGCGCCGAACTCCGGCGCGGGCAGCGCCTTGCGGTCCACCTTGCCCAGCGGCGTCAGCGGGAGGCTGTCCAGCACCATGACCACGGCGGGCACCATGTAGGCCGGGAGTGATTCTCCGGCAGCGGCTTTCAGCGCCTCGGGATGCGCCTCGGCGCCGGGCTTCGGCAGCACGTAGGACACCAGTGCGGTCGCGCCCGACCCGGTTTCGACGCCGAGGGTGAGCGCGAAGTCGACGTCGGGATGCCGCTGCAGGGCGGCGTCGATCTCGCCCAGTTCGATGCGGAAACCGCGCACCTTCACCTGGAAATCGCTGCGGCCCTGGTACTCCAGTTCGATCCGGCCGTCGTGCTCGACCCAGCGCACCAGATCACCGGTGCGGTACATCCGCTCGCCCGTCGCGTAGGGGTTGGCGACGAAGCGGTCGGCGGTTAGCCCGTTGCGCCGGTGGTAGCCGCGCGCGACACCGGGACCGGCGAGGTAGAGCTCACCGGTGGTGCCAGGGGGCAGCGGACGCAGCCACGGGTCGAGCACCACGGCCGACACATCGCGGGCGAGACCGCCGATGGTGACCGGCGCGTCGGGCGCCAGCGGGGCGCTGAGCGTCACGGTGACGGTCGTCTCGGTGGGACCGTAGCCGTTCAGCAAAGTGCGGCCGGACCACTTCATGACGAGCTCGGGCGGGCAGGCGTCGCCGCCGACGATCACGGTGCGCAGATCGGGCAGCGTCGCCGGGTCCAGCGATCCCACGACGGCCGGGGTGACATTGAGGTGGGTGACGCGGTGCGCGCGCAGCACCTGTGCGAGTTCCTCACCCGCGTACGCCGACGGCGGCACCACGGCCAGGGTCGCGCCGGTGGCGAGCGTGACCAGAATTTCCTCGACCGAGATGTCGAAGCTGGGCGACACGGCGTGGGCGACAACGGAATCCGCGTCGATGCCGAATCCCGCGCCGGAACTCGCGACCAGATTCGCCAACCCGCGATGGGGCACGAGCACGCCCTTGGGCAAACCGGTGGAGCCGGAGGTGTAGATGATGTACGCGACCTGGTCCGGGTGTGTCGCCGCGGTTCGCTCGGCCTCGATGAGCGCGGCGGCGTCCTGTTCGGCCAAGCTCCGCTCGGTGCTCTCGTCGTCCAGGATCAGCCAGGACATCCGGTCGGGCAGGGACTTTCGCGCCGCCGCGACCGTGATCCCGGTGATGACCCCGCTGTCGCCGACCATGTGCTCGATCCGGTCGGCGGGGTAGGTCGGGTCGATCGGCACGAACGCGGCACCGGTCTTGGCCACCGCGATCGTCGCCAGCACCGACCGGATCGAACGCGGAATCGAGATCGCGACGGTGCGTTCGGGTCCGGCGCCCGCGGCGATCAGCACCCGGGCCAGGCGATTGGTGTAGTCGTCGACCTCGCGGTAGGTCAGCGCGGTCGCGCCTTCGACCAGCGCCGTCGCCTGCGGATCCCGGGCAGCGCCCGAGGCGAGGATCGCGGGCAGCGTGCGGGGTGCGACACCGGCGGCGCCGCGCGCGGGGGCGTACGCGGCGAGCTCGTCGTCCGACAGCACCGAGATGGTCGTCAGCGGCGCGTCCGGTCCGGCGGCGAGGAAGCGGTGCAGGAATGACAGGAACCGGCGGTGCTGCGCGGCCAGCTCGGTGTCGCTGTAGAGGTGGCCGTTGGCCTGGAAGTCGATATGCGTGCTCTCGCCGCCGACGCCGGGATACAGGTTGACGAACATGTCGTCGATCAACCCGGAGGTCAGCACGTGCAGCCGTCCGGTCACCGGGCCGAGCTGGATCCTGGTGTCGACCATCATCAGGTTCACCGAGGGGCCGAACGACCCGGTCTCGTCCATCGGCCAGCCGAGGTCACGGAAGATGTCCTCTTGGCGGTAGCGCTGCCTGCGCAGCGCTCCGGTCAGCTCGCCCTGGGCGGCCCGGATCACGTCGCCCACGGTCGTGGCCGGCTCCAAGCGCAGCCGCAGCGGGACGACATTGGCGATCATGCCGCCGGAACGCCGCAGCGTCGCCGTGGTGCGCGCGGACACCGGAAGGCTCAGCACCACCTCCGGCGAGCCCGTCATCGCGGACAGGTACGCGCCGAAGGCAGCCACCACGGTGGGCGCGACGCCGGAGGACACCTGCTCGGCGACGGTGTCCAGCATCCGCGCGGTGTCGGCGGGCAGGTCGCCCTCGACCCGGCGTGGATGCCCGTCCACGCCCGCGGTGCGGCCGGCCAGGTTGACCGGGTCGGTCATGCCGTCGAGATGGTCGAGCCAGTACTCCCGGTCGGCGGTGAATCGGTCCGAGCTGCGGTAGGCCAGATCCGCCTCGACGATCTTGCGCAGGTCCTCCGCTTTCGCGGGCGGTGGTTCCCGACCCTCGACGGCGGCGTTGTAGAGCTCCCCGGTGCGCTGCACCACGGTCAACGCGCCCATGCCGTCGAGCACGATGTGGTGGATCCGCGAGTACCAGAACCAGCGCTCGGCTCCGACGCGCAGCATGGCGATGCGCACCAGCCGGTCGCGGGTCAGCTCCAGCGGAGTCTCGTACTCCGCCCGCATCCAGGCGTTGGCGGCGGCGTCCGGGTCGAGTTCGGCGCGGAAGTCGATGATTTCCAGGCTGTCATCGAGGGTGGTGTCGACGAATTGGAACGGATGGCCCTCCACCTCGATCAGGCGCAGGTAGCCGGTGCCGAATTCGCGCCCGGCCTGACGCGCTGAACGCGCGAGCAGGTCGACGTCTATCGGTCCGTTCAGTTCGACGTACTGGGCGATGGATATCGGAGTGTCACCGGCGACATGCTGGGCGAACCAGATGCCGCGCTGCGCCGCCGACAGGGCGAAGGCTCCGTCGGGAAGAACTGTGTCCATTTCTTTCGCCGAAAGGGAAGGCTGTTGCATGACGTGTCCTACGTTCTGACCGCGGTCGGGCTACCCAGGAGTGACCGCCAGTAGCCAACCGCGGTACCGGTAGTACCTGCCGCCGCACAGATCGCGGCAACTCAATTCTGAACCGGTGCGGTCGGCGCTGCGGGGGTATTGCGCACACTGCGCGACCCGAACATGGCTGCTCGGGTCGCGGGGGGAGAGGTGTGCCCGGTCAGGCGCACTCCGGAAGAAGATCCAGGTCGGCCGGGCTGAGCGGGGCATCGGAACCGGTGAGGTAGCGCTGCAGGGTGGAGCGCTCGTCGAGCACCAGCCAGGCGATCCCGTCGGCCGGTGCGGGCCGCTGCGCCTTGGTGGTGACCCCAACCGTGGTGCCGAGGGCGAAGGAGCCGTCGCCGGTGGCCGGAATCGTGCTCGCCCCGATCTTGGTCGCGGCCCGCTCGGCCACGATGGACTCGATCGGGTGGTCGATCGCCAGCGCGACCCGGGTGCCCGGGCAGGCGCCGAGTTCCAGCAGCAGGCGGGCCATTCGGTTGGACCAGCGGTCCAGTTCCGCGTAGGTGAGGTCGCAATCGGCGGTGGACACCACGACCGCGTCCGGATCGACCTCGGCGGCCTGGGCCAGCGGCAGGACGGACAGGTTGTCGGAAGCGGTCAGCATGTGCATGTCGTGTCCTCGAGTGTCGATTGGGAGGTGTTTCGCGTACTTCCCAATCTCGTCCTCGAGCGGGGTTTCCGACAGCAACCCCAGCGTTGGTCCGCGCTCTCCCAGGGTGGGCAAAACCTCACCCAGGGTGGGGTGTGGAATTCAGTCGTTCACGTAGCCATTGAGGGTGGCGCGCAGATCGGTGAGCATCGCGCGGGCGGCGGTGAGGCCGTCGCCGTGCCAGACCGTGTCCTCGACGGCGAACACCCGGCGATCGGTGGCGGCGGCGAGTTCCTTCCATTCGTCGCTGCGCATGACGGCTTCGCCGTGCTTCTTCCCCTCGGCGCCGGCGAGGATCACGTAGATCACGTCACCCTCCACCTTGGTGGCGAACTCCTCCGCGCTCACCTCGAACGAGGCGCCCCGCTGGGCAGTGGGACGCTGCACGCCGACGTCGCCGAGTACTTGGCCCGCGAAGCTGTCGCCGCCCTGCACCTGGTTGGCATCGGCGGTGAATCGGAGGACCGACGCCTGGGTTTGCCCCGCCGCCAAGGCGGTAGCGGTGTCCTTTGCCTCGGTGCGATAGTTCCGCAGTGCGGTCTCCGCGGCCTCGCGACGCCCCAAACCCGCTGCGAACGCGGCGAATTCGGCTTGCCAGCCGGCGTTCGCGCCGACCAGCACGGTCGGGGCGATGGCCTGCAGCGCGGCGAAACGGGGGGCGCCGGTGGGGATCTCGCCGAGGATCAGGTCGGGCCGCAGATCGGCGATCCGCGCCGGATCCGGGGCGGCGGCGGTTCCGACACCGGGGATCTTCAGCACGCCGGTGCCGAGATAGGCGGGCTGCGGACTCGGCCCGTCGATGGTCACCGTGCCCACTACCCGCTCCCAGAGACCGAGCGCGCAGACCGCGTCCAGCGCGGAGGTGGTGAGCACGACGATGCGCTGCGGGTCGGCGGGCACCTCGGAGACGCCCGCGGCATGCGTGACACTGCGGGTGGCCCCGCTCGCCGGGTCCGGCGCACTCGGCAGCGCGCACGCCCGGGTGGTGTCGCGCTCCAGGCCCACCACCCCCGCGCCCGCGATATTCGTGGTGGTGCGCACGATGGAGACGTCGTCGTCGCTCTTCCCGCCACACCCCGCCGCGAGAACGGTCGCGCACAGCGCGGCGACGGCTACCACCCGGCGGCCCGCCGAAGCGGCGTGTGCGGAAGAGGCTGTGCGGTTTCGGAGGCGAACGACGGCGCTCAGCGGCATGCCGGTGAGGGTACCGTGTTCGATTTGCAGCGCCTGCGGCGCTCGGACCCGTCAGGCTTTTTCGCCGCCGATGCTGAATCGGGCGCCCGTGGCGTCGGTCACCGAGGCCATTCGGCCGTACGGGGTGTCCTCGGCGGGTGACAGCACCGAGCCGCCCAGTTCGACGACCTTCTCGACGGTCTTGTCCACGTTGTCGGCGCCGAAGTAGACCGTCCAGCCCGCGGGTGCGCCTTCGGGCAGGAAGGCCGAGGCGTCCATGACGCCGCCGAGCATCGGGCTCTGCGCGTGGATCGTGGTGTAGCGGAACTCCGGGACATCGGAGATGGTGAAGACGTCCGACCAGCCGAAGACGTCCCGGTAGAACGCCAGCGATGCGTCGTAGGCGCGGGTGTGCAATTCGAACCAGGACGGCGCGCCCGCGTGCTCGCGCCACTGCCCACCGGAGACCAGGCCCATCGTCTCGAACCCGGGGAACGTCCCGGCCTGCCAGATGCCGACGCCCGCTCCGCCGACGTCGCCGAGCACGGCCATCGTGCCCAGCTCGCCGACCCGCATCACGGGCACGACCAGCGACGCTCCCGCGGCGACGGCCGCGTCCGCGGTGGCTTGCGCGTCGGGGCTGGCGAGGTACACCGTCCACTGCTCGGGGCCGTCGGTGTCGCCCGGCATCCTGCCCATCGCGCCCGCTACCGCGCGGCCGTCCTTGCGGAAGGTGATGTAACCGCCGAACTCCGCCCCCGCCTGTTCGGCGGTCCAGCCGAACAGGTCGCGGTAGAACGCGATACTGCGCTCGGGATCGGAGGTGTAGAGATCGACCCAGCAGGGGTCGCCGGGCTTGGTGTCGCTGGGTTTGGTCATCGCTGGTCTCCTGGCTGCGGTGAAGGTCTGTCACCGGTAGAGACGGCAGCGGCCCGTAGTTCTCATCGGTACGCGGGCGCACCGTGGAAATACGACAGAGAGTAGGACCCGTTCGGCCCGCGCGATAGGCACCGTTTACGATTCGATGAGCGCAAGCGAACTGTCGTCTGTCCCGCATCGGGATCGATGCGATCAGCGGAGCCTGCGGAGCGACCTAAAGGCACCTTTCAGGAGGATCAGTGACTGCCGTAGAGCCCCAGCCAGTCCCTCAGTTGGAAGCGACTCGGCCTTATCCGGCACGGACCGGGCCAAAGGGCTCGTTCATCTACAAGATGGTCACCACCACGGACCCCAAGGTCCTCGGTGTCATGTACCTGACCACGTCGATGGCCTTCTTCCTCATCGGTGGCCTGATGGCCCTGCTGATGCGCGGTGAGCTGGCGCGTCCCGGCCTGCAGTTCCTCTCGCCCGAGCAGTTCAACCAGCTGTTCACCATGCACGGCACGATCATGCTGCTGTTCTACGCGACCGCGATCGTGTTCGGCTTCGCCAACATCATCCTGCCGCTGCAGATCGGCGCGCCCGACGTCGCCTTCCCGCGACTGAACGCCTTCAGCTACTGGCTGTACGCGTTCGGCGCCAGCATGGCGACCGCGGGCTTCATCACCCCGGGTGGCGCCGCGGACTTCGGCTGGACGGCGTACGTGCCGCTGACCGACATCCTGCACTCGCCCGGCGTCGGCACCGACCTGTGGATCCTGGGTCTGGCGGTCTCCGGCCTGGGCACCATCCTCGGTGGCGTCAACATGCTGACCACCGTCGTCTGCCTGCGCGCGCCCGGCATGACCATGTTCCGGATGCCGATCTTCACCTGGAACATCGCCGTCACCAGCGTCCTCGTGCTGCTCGCCTTCCCGCTGCTCACTGCCGCGCTGTTCGGCCTGGCCTACGACCGCCACCTGGGCGGCCACATCTACGACCCGGCCACCGGCGGCATCCTGCTCTACCAGCACCTGTTCTGGTTCTTCGGCCACCCCGAGGTGTACATCATCGCGCTGCCGTTCTTCGGCATCGTCTCGGAGATCTTCCCGGTATTCAGCCGCAAGCCGATCTTCGGCTACACCACCCTGGTCTACGCCACCCTGGGCATCGCGGCCCTGTCCATCGCGGTGTGGGCGCACCACATGTACGCCACCGGCGCGGTGCTGCTGCCGTACTTCTCGTTCATGACCTTCCTCATCGCGGTGCCGACCGGCGTGAAGTTCTTCAACTGGATCGGCACCATGTGGCGCGGTCAGCTGACCTTCGAGTCGCCGATGCTGTTCTCCATCGGCTTCATCGTCACCTTCCTCTTCGGTGGTCTGTCCGGTGTCATCCTGGCCAGCCCGCCGCTGGACTTCCACGTCACCGACTCCTACTTCGTCGTGGCGCACTTCCACTACGTGCTCTTCGGCACCATCGTGTTCGCCACCTACGCGGGCATCTATTTCTGGTTCCCCAAGATGACCGGACGCATGCTCGACGAGCGCCTGGCCAAGTGGCACTTCTGGACCACCTTCATCGGCTTCCACACCACCTTCCTGGTGCAGCACTGGCTCGGCGCCGAGGGCATGCCGCGCCGCTACGCCGACTACCTCCCCAGCGACGGCTTCACCACGCTGAACACGATCTCCACGATCGGCGCCTTCGTGCTCGGCGCCTCGATGCTGCCGTTCCTGTGGAACGTCTTCAAGAGCTACCGCTACGGCGAAGTCGTCACCGTGGACGATCCGTGGGGTTACGGCAACTCGCTGGAGTGGGCCACCACCTGCCCGCCGCCGCGGCACAACTTCTACGAACTGCCGCGCATCCGCTCCGAGCGGCCCGCCTTCGAGCTGCACTACCCGCACATGGTCGAGCGCATGCGCGCCGAGGCGCACGTCGGCTGGGGCTCGGGCAAGCACGCCGTCGAGGTCCACGAAACGGTCGGCGCGAAGTAGAAGTTATAGCCGGAGTTCGTCCGGCCGCGCCGTAGGATTCACTGCGACGGGGTGTGCACCTGCTGGTGACCAGCGGGTGCACACTCGTTTGTGCAGACCGATACGCCCCGTGGCGTTGCGACAACGATGTCCAGCACAGCGACGGCAAACACCGAACTTGGAGCTCATCAGTTGGCCGACACCACCGTCCTCGTCACCGTCACCGGGCCCGACCGCCCCGGTGTGACGTCCGTGCTGCTCGCGGCGATGTCGCGGCACCAGGTGAGCCTGCTGGACGTGGAGCAGGTCGTGATCCGGGGCAGGCTGACCCTGGGCGTCCTGGTCACCTGTCCGAACGATCCGGAGGCGTTGCAGGACGAACTCGAAGAGGCCATGAACACCGTCGGCATGCACGTCGACGTCGAGGTGGACGCGGAGATCGGCAGGCAGCCGATGTCCACGCACGCGGTGGTGATCCTCGGCAGCCCGGTCACGGCACGCGCGTTCAGCGCGGTCTCGCGGCAACTGGCCGCTCTGGGCGCCAACATCGACACCATCCGCGGCATCGCCGATTACCCCGTGACGGGTATGGAACTGATGGTCACCGCGATCGACTCCGGCCCCGACACGGATTCCCGGCTGCGCACGGCGCTCGCCGAGGTGGCGGTCACCGAAGAGGTGGACGTCGCGGTGGAGCGCGCCGGGCTGGCGCGCCGCGGCAAGCGCTTGATCGTGTTCGACGTCGACTCGACGCTGATCCAGGGCGAGGTCATCGAGATGCTCGCGGCGCACGCGGGCGTCGAGGACGAGGTCCGCAGGGTTACCGAGGCCGCCATGCGCGGGGAGATCGACTTCGCCGAATCGCTGCGGCAGCGGGTCGCGACGCTGGCCGGTCTCGACGAGTCGGTGATCGAGGCGGTGGCCGAGAAGATCGCGCTGACCCCTGGTGCGCGCACCACCATCCGCACGCTGCGTCGCATCGGCTTCCGCTGCGGCGTGGTCTCCGGCGGCTTCCGGCAGGTGATCGAACCGCTGGCGCACGAGCTGGAATTGGACTTCGTGCAGGCGAACACGCTCGAGGTCGTGGACGGCAAGCTGACCGGCCGGGTCGTCGGGGAGATCGTCGACCGGGCGGCCAAGGCCACCGCTCTGCGCAAATTCGCGGCCGAGGCCGGGGTGCCGATGGAACAGACCGTCGCGGTCGGCGACGGCGCCAACGACATCGACATGCTCAACGCCGCCGGGCTCGGCATCGCGTTCAACGCCAAGCCCGCGTTGCGCGAGGTCGCCGACGCCGCGCTCTCGCACCCCTACCTGGACGCGGTGCTGTTCATCCTCGGGGTCACCCGGCACGAGGTGGAGGCCGCGGACGCCAGAGACGGGCTGCTGCGCCGCGTACCACTGGGCTGAGCAGTTCGGGCCTGGTCCGAGGGGTAGCCGGACGGTGGGCATGGCGCACGGCTGTGTCGACCTCGCCGACGAAAGTCAACGGCCGGAAGCTGTGCTGTGTGTCGCGGGCGGCCGGCGCGCGGAACAGGCTTCGTCACTCGGATGTCCCTGAGGTCGCTGCGTGCGCGGACGAGAGGCCCGCGGGCCCGGGATGCTGTGCCGCGGGCGACCGGCGCGGCGCCGAGCGGGCTTCGCAGACTTGGCTCGCCCCTGAGGTCGCGGCGTGTACGTCCGCTGCCACCGAAGCGTCCCGGGTAGCCCACCGCTTGCCGACGCCGGAGAACGCCGCTCGGTAGGCTCGCTGCGAGTTGACCATCAGACGATCGGAGGATGGGTGCGGAAGTCCCCGCTGGTGCTGCTTCTCGGATTGGCGGTGGCGGGGTGCGGTGGCAACGACGTGTCCGATGCGACCCACTCCGACTTTGCGAATCCTGTTGTGCGCGTTGTCGAGACCGACAACGGGCAGGAGCGGCGATTGCGTGTCGGACAGCGCCTCGTGGTCGCCCTGCCGTCCAACCCGTCGACCGGATATTCCTGGAGCATCGCGGACTTGGACGCGTCCGTCGCAAAGCAGGACGGCGCGGCGGATTTCGAGCCCGATCCGGCCGTGCCCGTCGCACCGGGTGCTGGTGGCACTTCGGTGTGGAGCTTCGTGGGCGCGGCGGCGGGCGTGACGTCGCTGCGGATGGAGTACATGCGTCCGTGGGAGCACGGCTCGGCACCGGCCGCAACGTTTACGCTGACGCTCGAGGTGGAGTGATGACGGGTATCCCGAATTGCGGGTCCGAGGTCCGCGGTGGCGATACCGGCACGGCGCCAATGGCATCGGACATCGCGGGATTCCGCATGCGGCATGCCGAGCTGGCCGGTGGGTACGGCGGCACAGGCGATCCGGACGACCCGGCCATGGTGCAGGCGATGCAGATCGTTCTGCACCTGCCCAAGACCGATTCGCCGCCGCGCAGCACTCTGCTCGCCGCGGCGGCCGCCGCCGCGGTGGCACTGTGCCTGGACGCGCGGGTCGGTCCGGGCGGCGAGTGGGAAACGCGCTATCTGGCGTGGAAGCGGTCGCGCATCCGCAAGCTGGCTCGGCGCGCTCGCGGTGCCCAATGGCGCGCGACCTGCGCGGTGGACGGCGTCACCGTCGAGATCGACGGCGCGCAAGCGCGGGCACTGGTACCCGGACCGGTGGGCGAGGTCGATCCGGTGATCAAGCGCTTGCAGATCGGCGGGACCGATCTCGACCACGACGACCCCGGCCCGCCCGCCCCGGAGCTGCCAGTGCTGTGGGTGAACGCCGCGCTCGGAATGACGCTCGGCAAAGCGGCCGCCCAGGTCGGCCACGCGAGCATGCTGCTGGCCGGTGCGCTACCGGTCGAGCACGCGCTGCGCTGGGCGGAACTCGGCTTCCGCTGCGCGGTACGCGAAGCCGATCCGCACCGCTGGGCGTCCCTGTCCACCCAGGTGGCCGAGGGCACCGCGGTCGCGGTGCGGGACGCGGGATTCACGGAGGTGGCGCCGGGTTCGATGACGGTGATTGCGGTGCCCGCCCAATCTTGGTGAGCCGCGGGAACCCGTTGGCGCGGTATCGACCACGCGGCTCCGCGCAACACGGTTGAGGTGGACCGGGATCACCGCGGTGACACCGGGCTATACGACTGTGATCCCGATGCTCGCTCGACGCGATGCCCGCCAGACCACTCCACGTCCAACACCCGAGCGATCGCCACCATCATCGCCACGTTGTGCCCGGCAGCGCGGCGTTCTCCATTGGCTCCGCCCGGGGGTCACGGGCCGCGGGACAACCGACGCCGTAGGCAGGATGTCGATCAGGGTGACTCCTGGCCCCGCGCGGTGGCACTGTGCGGGGGTTCCCGGAATTGATGCCGGCTCGACAAGGCCGGTCGCGGTGCCCGCCCAATCGCGGTGACCGGCCGGGCGACACCGTCGCAATTGCGGCGGGCGGCGGCATCGGCCTCGTGACCACGGCGGGGGCGTCGACCAGACCGACTGGACCGTTTTCCTCCCCGCGTTGGCAAGTGCCCCCGACGGTGGGCCAAGATGGAGCGCGTGCCGCAACCGGATCCCGATCTGCTCATCGATTTCACCGACGTGACCGTCCGTCGTTCGGGCCATACCCTCGTCGGCCCGGTCTCCTGGCAGGTCGAGCTCGACGAACGCTGGGTGGTCCTCGGCCCCAACGGCGCGGGGAAGACCTCGCTGCTGCGGATGGCCGCCGCCGAGATGCATCCCACCGCGGGCATCGCCCATCTACTCGGGGAACGGATCGGCAAGGTCGACGTCAGCGAGTTGCGTCCGCGCATCGGCCTCTCCTCGGCCGCGGTGGCCAGCCGGGTCCCGCTCGACGAGAAGGTCAGCGACCTGGTCGTGTCCGCCGGATACGCGGTGCTCGGCCGCTGGCGGGAGCGCTACGACGACCTGGACACCGACCGCGCCATCGACATGCTGGAAAGCCTGGGCGCCGAACATCTCTCCGACCGCACCTACGGGACGCTGTCGGAGGGCGAGCGCAAGCGGGTGCTCATCGCTCGCGCGCTGATGACCGATCCCGAACTGCTGCTGCTCGACGAGCCCGCCGCGGGCCTGGACCTGGGCGGCCGGGAGGAGCTGGTGGAGCGGCTCGGCGACCTCGCCGCCGACCCGGACGCGCCCGCGATCGTGCTGGTCACCCACCATGTGGAGGAGATCCCGCCCGGATTCACCCACGGCTTGCTGCTCAACGAGGGCGCGGTGGTCGCGCAGGGGCTGCTGTCGGACGTGCTCACCGCGGAGAACCTCAGCGACGCCTTCCGGCAATCGATCGCGCTGGACCGGGTGGACGGCCGCTACTTCGCACGTCGCGCACGCCGCGCAGGCAAGCACCGCACCCGCTGACGCGGACGTCGTGACGGCGCTCACCAAGGGCGTGCTATGCGTACCCTCGCCTTCGCTCCGGCCGTGCGCGGCTGACGACGGACTACGTCCGACTGCGCCCATTAAGGTGCAGGGTGTGAGTGAGACAGAAGTGCAGGCCGACTCTCAAAGTCCCCCGTCGCCCAAGGACGCGTCGACGGTGATGCTGGTGCGTGACGGCGTCGACGGACCTGAGATCTTCCTGCAGCGGCGGGTCGGCGCCATGGCGTTCGCCGCGGGCATGACCGTGTTCCCCGGCGGCGGTGTCGATCCGTCCGACGGCACCGCGGACATCGCCTGGGCCGGTCCCGAGCCCGCCTGGTGGGCCGAGCAATTCGCGACCACGACGGCCAGGGCGAAGGCGCTGGTCTGCGCGGCCGTGCGCGAGACGTTCGAGGAATGCGGCGTGCTGCTGGCCGGTCCCACGGGCGACAGCGTGGTCTCCGACACCACCGGATACCGGGACGCCCGCGGCATGCTGGAGCGCAGAGAGCTGTCGCTGGCGACGTTCCTCGCCGAAGAGAAGCTCGTGCTGCGCGCGGATCTGCTGCGACCGTGGGCGAATTGGATCACCCCCGTGATCGAGCCGCGCCGCTACGACACCCGGTTCTTCGTCGCGGTGCTGCCGGAAGGACAGCTGGCCGACGGCGCCACGTCCGAGGCGGCGGAGGTGCAGTGGAGCACTCCGGCCGAGGCGCTGGACCGCTGGCGGTCGGGCGCCGACGTGCTGCTGCCGCCGACCTGGGCGCAGCTGGTCGCGCTCGGCGAATTCGGTTCCACCGCCGACATCCTGGCCGCGCGGCGCGCGATCGATCCGATCATGCCCGTGCCGGCCGACGTGAACGGCAAGCAAATGCTGTCCTTTCCGGACAATCAGCGCTACTTCGCCGATCTCCCGGATGCCGGACGTCTCAAGGGCTCCGTGCGGCCGTGAGGATTGCCGGGGCCACCCGGTAGCGTGGCCTCCCATGGCCGAATTCGTCACCCTGGATCTGCCCGAGAGCGCCGCCGAGCGGCGCGTGGCCGTCCTCCGGATCGCCCGCCCGCCGATGAACCTGCTGAATATACAGCTGGCGCGGGAGCTGGCCGAGGCGGCGGACGCCGTGGCCGCGGATCCGGGGGTGGCCGCGGTGGTCGTGTACGGCGACGAGCGGGTGTTCTCGGCGGGCGACGACGTGGCCGAGCTGTCCGGGCTCGGGGTGGATCAGGCCGGCGCCATGGCGGCCGATCTGCAGCGGGCCCTCGGCTGCCTGGCCAGGATCCCGCAGCCCACGGTGGCGGCGATCAGCGGCTACTGCCTCGGCGGCGGGCTGGAACTGGCCCTCGGCGCCGACCGCCGCGTCATCGGTGACAACGTCAAGCTGGGGCTGCCGCAGATCAAGGCGGGCCTCATCCCGCTCGCGGGCATCCGGCGGCTGTCCCTGCTGATCGGACCGGGCCCGGCCAAGGACCTGGTCTACACCGGTCGTTTCATCGAACCTGACGAGGCGAAGGCGCTCGGCTTGGTCGACGAGGTCGTCGCGCCGGACGACGTCTACACCGCCGCGATGCGCTGGGCGCGGCAGTTCGAGGACGGTCCGGCGCGGGCGCTGGCCGCCGCGAAAGCGGTGTTCGAAGCGGGTCCGCACGGCCTCGATCGGGCACGGACCGAGTGGTCGGCGCTGTTCACGACGGAAGATCGCCTGATCGGAACAGGTTCTTATCTGGCCAACGGTCCAGGGTCGGCCGAATTCGTGGGCCGATAGCAGGCGTCAACTGGGGATTTGGGTAGGCTTGCCGACCATGACGGTACGTCCCGACGACCCCGCGCCGAACCCGCACGCCACCGAGGCGGAGGTCGAAGCAGCGCTCAAGGATACGAAGCTGGCCCAGGTGCTCTACCACGACTGGGAAGCCGAGACCTATGACGACAAATGGTCCATCTCGTATGACGAGCGCTGTATCGAATACGCCCGCGGGCGCTTCGACGCCGCGGTGGGTCCCGCCCCGCTGCCCTACGAGAAGGCGCTCGAACTGGGCTGCGGCACGGGCTTCTTCCTGCTGAACCTGATGCAGGCGGGCGTCGCGAAGTCGGGTTCGGTCACCGATCTTTCGCCGGGCATGGTGAAGGTCGCGCTGCGCAACGCGCAGAACCTCGGCCTGGACGTGGACGGCCGGGTCGCCGACGCGGAGACCATCCCCTACGAGGACGACACCTTCGATCTGGTGGTCGGCCATGCGGTGCTGCACCACATCCCCGACGTCGAGCTGGCGCTGAAGGAGTGCCTGCGCGTGCTCAAGCCGGGCGGCCGCTTCGTGTTCGCCGGCGAGCCGACCACGGTCGGCAACTTCTACGCGCGCTGGCTGGGCCGGATCACCTGGAAAGCCACCACCACGGTCACCAAGCTGCCGATGCTGAGCGACTGGCGGCGTCCGCAGGAGGAGCTGGACGAGTCCTCGCGCGCCGCGGCCCTGGAAGCGGTGGTCGACCTGCACACCTTCGACCCGAGCAGGTTGGAGGCGATGGCGCGCTCGGCGGGCGCGGTCGAGGTGTCCGCGAAGACCGAGGAATTCGCCGCCGCCCTGTGGGGCTGGCCGGTGCGCACCTTCGAGGCGGCCGTGCCCGCCGAGAAGCTCACCTGGCGCTACCGGATGGCGATGTACCGTGCGTGGCTGGGGCTGAGCTGGGTGGACGAGAACGTCATGCGCCGCGTGGTTCCGCGCCAGTTCTTCTACAACGCCATGATCACCGGCGTGAAGCCGAGCGCCGCCGGAAAGTAGTGGTCCGCGATCCCTGTCGCGATCGCATCGCCCATCTCGG
Source organism: Nocardia amamiensis (assembly GCF_015477605.1). Taxonomy (GTDB): domain Bacteria; phylum Actinomycetota; class Actinomycetes; order Mycobacteriales; family Mycobacteriaceae; genus Nocardia; species Nocardia amamiensis_A. The sequence goes on along the minus strand of NZ_JADLQX010000003.1, from coordinate 49,063 downwards.
CGGCACGGCCGGTGCTGCCGAAGTGGGTAGGTGCGAACCCATGTCGCCCTTTCCGAATTCAGAGACGGGACACGGCGGAAACGGTGAGCGGGCGATGGCTTGCGGGATCGGCACCGGCACCATCGCGATTGCCGGAATCGAGATGGCCGACTCGATGCACGGGCATGTGGGGAACCAGTAGTGGGCTATCGCTTTACCCGCGATGACGTCGGGTACCTGGGCAGCGCGACCGGCCGGGCCGCGCTGGCCGAGGTGGACCGGCTGGCACTGACCGCGGCATCGCTGCTGAAGGATCTCGAGCAGGTGCGCCGCGTCCACGGTGACCTGGCCGCCGCTCTGGTCGAGACGGTCCGGCTGCGCCGCCGCGCCACGGCCAAGCTCGCCGACGCGGGGGAGTGGTTGTTCACCGACGACGCCCTGCAGCAGGCGACCCCCACCGCCGTCGCGCGACACCGGGCCGCGCGCCTGGCCGGGCGGGCGGTGCACGACCTCACCTGCTCGATAGGCGCCGAACTCGTCGAGCTGGCCCGGGTGTGCCCGGCTGTGGTCGGCAGTGATCTGGACGACGTGCGGCTCGCCATCGCCGCGCACAATCTGGGGCAGCGCTGGTTACCGGTAGGCGAATCGGATGCGTCACCGGCGCGGAATGTGCTGCTGGCCAAGGCGGACGCGCTGCGCCCGAGCAGCCGTGACACCGTGGTCATCGCCGACCCGGCGCGACGTGCGGACGGTCGGCGTACCCACGACCCGGCGAAGTTGCAGCCGCCGCTTCCGGACTTGCTCGCGGCCTACCGGGGCCGCGATCTGGCCGTGAAATGCGCTCCCGGCCTGGATTTCGACCGCCTGGACTGGCCCGGTGAGATCGAGATCGTTTCCCTGGACGGCGCGGTGCGCGAGGCCTGCCTGTGGTCACAAGGACTTACCGAACCAAGTGTCACCCGTCGCGCCACGGTGCTCTCATCGACGGGCGCCGGGTGGAGCATCACCGATACCGAACCCGACGATATCGATGAGCGCGCGCCAGGGGAATGGATCATCGACCCGGACGGCGCCGTCGTGCGCGCCGGTCTTGTCCGTCATTACGCCGCGAAACACGGCCTGTGGCAACTGGATCCCCGCATCGCCTACCTCACCGGCGACGCCGTGCCCGAGGGCGTGCGGGGCTTCCGCATCCTCGACCGCCTGGACTACCGCGAGAAACCCTTGCGCGCCGAACTCCATCGCCGCGACTGCGGCCCCCTCGAAATCCTCACCCGTGGCGTCGACATCGACCCGGATGCCCTGCGTTCGCGCCTCAAACTCCGCGGCTCTCAACCGCACACATTGGTGATTACTCGCATCGGCCGCACCCCAACGGTCTTCCTCTGCGCCACCCCATGACCCGCTGGACCTCGAGGGCTGGCGAGTCAGCGCCTGCGGTCGGCTACTCCGGCTTGAAGGCGAAGATCTCGCCGATGCGTGTGGCGACCACGACCTCGCCCTTGGCGCCGACCGATGTGCCCGCGGTGGCGCCCTGTGCGCCGGGGAGGACATCGGAATCGACAGTGGCGCCCGTCCGGGTGTCGAAGGTGACCAGGTTCAGGCCCTCGCCGATCGCCGCGGTGGTGTAGCCGGTATCGCCCGCCGTCTGCACCGCGGTTCCGTGCAACGCGAGATCCTTGCGTTCCCAGACCGTTTCGACGGAGTCGCCCTTGTCGCGCAGCGCGAGCAGGTAACTGTCGTCGCCGGACGGGATGATCAAGCCATCGCTGGAGACCGAGATGCCGCCGCGCGGCGTCCAGTCCAGCCGCTGGACCCACTTGGTCCGCCCGTCGGCGGTGTCGAGCGCGATCAGGCGGGCGCTGTTGTCGCCGACGTAGACGGTGGAGCCGTCCGCGGACAGGGCCGGGCTGGTCGCGCTACCGCGTTCCAGCAGCTCGGCGCTCCATTCCCGCTCGATCTCGCCATCGGTGTAGCGCAGCGCGACCAGCGCCGCGACGGGCTTGCCCGGCTGCCACAACGTCACGTAGAAGCGGCCGCTCGAGGTGTCGATGGGCGAGATGTTCGCGACCGGGCACTGCGGCCCCCCGGTCGCGCAGTCGTCCAGGCCCTGGCCGGCCGCGGGCCAGGTGAGCCCGGCGTTCGCGAGGAAATCCGGCTCGCCGAGCAGCTGTACCGTCGGCACGAGGCGCTCGCCGGTCTGCCGCGACAACACGTCGATCTGACCGGACTGGGTGACCGTCAGCAGCTTGCCGTCACCGGTGAACTGCACCGAGACCGGCGTCCCGGCGACCGGTGTGCTCCACCGCGGCTGGCCCAGGTAGTTGAACGCGTTCACCTTGCTGTCGTCGCCGACGTAGACGTTGGTCATGCCGTCGACGGCCGAGGGCGCGGAGATCGCGCTCGGACCGAGCGCGTTGCAGAACCGCTTGCGTCCGGTGGCCATCTGGAAGGAGAAGATCGAGCAGTTCGGCAGGCGCGTGGTGACGAACATCTGGCTGTCGGGACCGAGCGTGACGGGCTGCCCGATCGGCCCGCCGATCGGGCGCGACCAGCTCAGCGCCAGCTTCCGCGAGCCGGTGACCGGACTGGTGCCGCTGTTGCGGCCGTCGTGGTAGGCGGCGGTCCAGCCTTTGCCGGAACCGACGGTGATGTCGTCGACGTCGGTGCCGCAGCCGGTCAAGGCCAGCGCGGCGACCGCGGCCAGCACGGCCGCGGCACGTTTCCGGGACGGTCGCCACATGGAAGTAGCCAATACCCCGCCACTGCGCACCTGCCGCACTCCTGTCACCGTTTGCTCGCACGAGACCGAAAAGTGTCGAACCGCGGCCGGGGGAACAGGCTTCGCACCGGCGGGTTCGCCGTCGCCGTCGCCGGCGCACGAGTCACTGTACGGGAGGCCCGTGCGGGGGTGAACGGGTCCCGCCGTTGTCGTCGCGGGTGCCCGTCCCGGTGCTCGCCGCGAGCGATAGGCTCTATCCGTCGCCGAGGTGGGCGGCAGCCGGTAGGACCACGACAGGAGAACCGTTCGTGACGAGCATGTGGGGCGCACCGTTGCGCTCGCGCTGGCGGGGTTCGCGCCGCCGGGATCCGCGGCAAGCGCGATTTCTGACGCTGGCGTCGCTGCGCTGGGTGCTCGCGAACCGGGCGTACACGCCCTGGTATCTGGTGCGCTACTACCGGCTGTTCAAATTCCGCCTGGCCAACCCGCACATCGTGCTGCGCGGCATGGTTTTCCTCGGCCGCCGGGTGGAGATCCACGCGACGCCGGAGCTGAGCCGGATGGAGATCGGGCGCTGGGTGCACATCGGCGACGGCAACGCGATCCGCTGCCATGAGGGTTCGCTGCGCATCGGCGACAAGGTGGTGTTCGGCAAGGACAACGTCGTCAACACCTACCTCGACATCGAGATCGGCGAATCGACGCTGGTCGCCGACTGGTGCTACATCTGCGACTTCGACCACAAGATGGACGACATCACCGTGCCGATCAAGGACCAGGGCATCGTGAAGAGCCCGGTCCGCATCGGACCCGACACCTGGATCGCCGCCAAGGTGACCGTGCTGCGCGAGACCCGCGTCGGCCGCGGCTGCGTGCTCGGCGCGCACGCCGTGGTCAAGGGCGACATCCCGGACTACAGCATCGCCGTCGGCGCGCCGGCCAAGGTGGTCAAGAATCGCAAGGCGGCCTGGGAGGCGGGCGCCGAAGAACGCGCCAAATACTTTGCGGCGCTGGAGGACATCGCCCGCAAGAAGAACGGCGCCACCCAGACGGCGTAACGGGCGTCGCGGCGGAACCCTGTCCGCAGCCGCACTCGAGCCGAGGCGGGGCCGCAGTGTCGGGTGCCGCCGGACGTAGTGCGTCTCGGTCTCGTGCTGTGCCGGACTGGCCGAAGCGTGGCAGCCCACGACAAGTGCTGCCCAGCGAAACCCGTCGGCAGCCCGCGCCGGCGTGCTGGGCGCAAGCACCGGGCCGATGAGATCGGCCGGCTTGTCGGAGCAGCCGAGTAGGTTCGGCGGTATGAACGCCTACGCCGCACTGTTGCGCGGGATCATGCCGAGCAATCCGAACATGAGCAACGCGAAGTTGCGCGCGGTGTTCGAATCACTCGGGTTCGATCGCGTGGGATCGGTGCTGGCCAGCGGCAATATCGTGTTCCGCAGCGCCGAGACCGACGTACCCGCGCTGGAGGAGCGCATCCAGCAGGCGCTGAGCGCGGAACTCGGGATCGGCGGCGGCACGATCATCCGCGGCCATGCGGAGCTCCGCGCGTTACTGGACAGCGACCCGTTCGAGGGATCGATCCACGGCCGCGGAAACTACCTGATCGTGACGTTCCTCAAGGACGCGGCCGCCGCCACGGTTACGTTGCCCGAACAACCCGACCCGCTCACCCGGATCGTCGGCTACGACAAGGCCGCACGCGCTTTCCTCGCAGTGATCGACAACAGCGATCCGGGCAAGACGCCGAACTTCATGGCCTGGCTGGACAAGACGTACGGCAAGGACATCACCACCCGCACCTGGCTCACCATCGAGCGCATCGTCAAGAAGCTCGAAGCCTGATTGGCCTACGCCGGATCGCGTTCCGGCAGCGGGCGTTCGACGATGGTCGGGCGGCCCAGCGGATTGCGCACTCGCCGCTTGGCCGAGTGGTACACCTGGGCGGTCTCCGCGGCCACCACGTCCCAGGCGAAATCGGCCGTGAGCCGTTCCCTGGCGGCGTAGGCCCGCTGCTGGGTGGCGGCCGGGTCGTCGAGGGTGGCGCGGACTGCCTCGACCAGGCCGTCGACGTCCGCGGGAGCGAAGGAGGCGCCGGTGACGCCGTCGATCACGGCCTCGCCCAGCCCACCGGCCGTCGAAGTGACCAGCGGGGTGCCCGCGGCGGCCGCCTCCAAGGCGACGATGCCGAACGGTTCGTACCGGCTCGGCAGCACGATCGCGTCCGCGCCGTGCAGCCAGCCGAGCAGTTCCTCATGGTCGAGTTGCCCGGCGAAGTTCACCGCGCGGGCGACCCGGTGCACTCGGGCGCGCTCGCGCAGCCACTCGAACTGGGTGCCCACACCGGCGATGGTCAGCGTGGTGCCGGGATGGGCGCGGCGGATGCGCGGCAGCGCCGCGATCGCGTCCTGCACACCCTTCTCGTACTCCAGCCTGCCCACGTACAGCAGCCGCGGCGGACCGCTGCGCGGCGAACGCGGACGGAAGGTCCAGGCGCCCACGTCGATTCCGTTGCGGATCACCGTCATCGGGATCCGTTCCGGACCATAGAGCCGCTCGACCTCGTCCTGCATGGACCCCGAGCAGGTGATCAGCGCGTCGGATTCGTTGGCCAGCCACCATTCGACCGAATGCACCTGCTTGTTGACCTTGCCCGCGACCCAGCCGCTGTGCCGTCCGGCCTCGGTGGCGTGAATGGTCGACACCAGCGGCACGTCGTAGTACTCGGCCAGCGCGATGCCGGGGTGGGCGACCAGCCAGTCGTGCGCGTGCACCACGTCCGGCGTCCAGCCGTCGCCGATGCCCGGCTTGCCGAGGGCGACGCCCGCGCGCACCATCGCGTGGCCCATGGCCAGCGTCCAGGCGAGCATGTCCTCGCCGAAGTCGAATACCGGCGGGTCTTCCGCGACGGCGACCACCAGCACGCCTTCGGCGATGAACGAGTGCGTGGGATGGGTCGAGGAGTCGGTGCCGGAGGGGCGCCGGGACAGGACGACCACCTCGTGGCCCGCGCGGGCCAGTTCGACAGCGAGGTGATGCACGTGTCTGCCGAGCCCGCCGACCACAACCGGCGGGTACTCCCACGACACCATCAAAATCTTCATGCACGTCCTTCTGCGGCGGAGCCCGGGTGCGCTGGGTCGTGGCTCTGGACCGCGGTGGCGGGGCCCGATTCCGGCGCGGCGGCGGATGCTGCCCCGGTGGTGCCGGGTACGGACCCCGCAGAGGTCAGTCGTCGCGCGTCCACGGCGGGGAAGAGTCCGTCGGCCGCCCCCCATCCTGCCGCCAACTGCCGTGCTTTGGCGACTTGGCCCGCCCCGACGGCCGCGGCGATTTCCCGCACCGCGTGAGCGTGCTGGTGCGCGCGGTCGCGCGCGTAGCCTGCCGCGGAATCCTTGCTGACCATGAACGCCCAGTCGCTCGACACGGTCAGGATCGCCTCGCGCAGCAGTTGATCGGCAACCTGATCGCGCAACCCCGGCGCGCCGCCCTGGGCCGCGCGCATCTTGTCGACGGTGTCCAGCGCGAGCCGCACGATGTCGTCGTTGAGCTCGACCAGGTCGCGCACCTGCTCGCCCGCCCACACCCGCCAATCCTTGCCCGAACCCCAGGACGAGTCGGCCAGCGGCACCGGTTCGCCCAGGTAGCCGCGCTCGCGCGCGTCGGCGAGCGTGCCGACGGTGACTCCGGCCTCCGGCAGCGCGCGCAGTACCCGGGCCAGCCATTGCGGGCCCTCGTGCCACCAGTGGCCGAACAGTTCGGTGTCGAATGCGGCGACGACCAGCGCGGGCCGCCCGATCCGCGCGGACTCGGCGACCAACCGCTCACGCACCGTCCGCACGAAATCGTCCACGTCGCGGGCCACCGCCACGGCCGCCAGCTCCGGATCGTAGGGCGCCTTGTCCGGCCCGGCGACGGTTTTGCCCGTGACCCGGGCGGGCTTGAGACCCGTCGCGTGGTCATAGTGATGAAAGTCACGGTAGGCGCCGTTGCCGGGATAGCCCGATTTCGGTGACCAGACCCGGTAACTCACCTGCAGATCGCGACCGAAGGCGATCACGTCGGAATCGTGCACCGGTCGGCCGAGCGTCGTGTCGCCGCGCAGCGCCGGTCCGTCGACCATGAAATGCGTCACACCAGCGTCGGCGTAGCCGATCTCCATGCCGGGTGTGTAGCCGCACTCCGGCGCCCAGATCCCCTTGGGCGTATGGCCCCAGCGCCGCCGCGCGTCGGCGAGGCCCTCGGTGAGCTGGAATTGCCGCAGCCGCGGATCCAGCAGCGGCTGGAACGGGTGCGCCAGCGGCCCGCCGAGCAACTCGATGGTCTGGGCGTCGACGAGTTCGCGCCAGACCGGCGCCGCGCCGTGCCGCCAGTGCTGCTCGAATTCCGCCAGCGCCGCGGCGGCCAGACGGTGCTCGTTCCTGCCGAGTGCGACGTTGCCGGCCATGGCGGCCTCGTCGGCGCGCAGCTGCCAGTTGCCCAGCCAGTGATGCATGCCCGCCAGGCAGTGCGGGTCGTCCAGCTGGGCCGCGAGCACCGGCGTGATGCCCAGGCTCAGCAGATGCGAACGGCCTTCGGCCGCAAGAGTTCTCAGCACCTCGACCACCGGCAGATAGGACGCGGCCCAGGACTGGTAGAGCCATTCCTCGCCGACCGGCCAGCGACCGTGGTTGGCCAGCCAGGGCAGGTGTGAGTGCAGGACCAAGGTGAACTGGCCCGGCACCGGACTTGCGGAGTGCCCGCCGGGCACGGCGCTGCGATCGGTCAAGGCTTCACCGCGATGGCGACCAGGTCCAGGCTCGCGTCGATATCCTCGGCGGCCAGCACGAAGTCGTCGACCGTGACGCTCGCGACGTCCGCGGTCAGCTCGGCAGGCCAGGGCTCGCCGGCCAGCGCCCGTTCGATCTGCGCGTCGATGAACGACCCGCCGTGCTTGGCGTCCAGCGCCCGCAGGCCGGGCCCGTGGTGCACACCGATCATCCGTGCCACCTCGAAACCCGCGTCGACCAGCAACTCGGTCAGCTCGGCGGCGTTCAGTTCCCTGGTGTGGAACGGGTTGAGCGGGGTGTCGCGGCCGGGCGAGAAGGTGATCCGGTTGGGCGTGCTGATCAGCAGCTCACCGCCGGGCCGCAACACCCGCAGGCACTCCCGCAGGAACTGGGACTGGTCCCAAAGATGCTCGATCACTTGGAAATTCACCACGACGTCGACCGAGGCGTCCTCCAGCGGCAGCGCGGCGAGATTGCCCTGGATCATCTCCACGCGCGGATAGCGCGCGCGCACGTGCTCGACGGCGGTGGAGTCGTAGTCCACTCCGATCACCTTGGTGGCCACGCCGGCGATCATGTCGGCGCCATAGCCTTCCCCGGAGCCGGCCTCCAGCACGGTCTTTCCGGCGCAGCGGTCGAGCAGGCGGGCGTAGGCGATCTCGTGCCTGCGGAACCAGTAGTTCTCCTCGGCGATGCCGGGCACGGTGCGCTCGCCGGTCAGCGGCAGCGGTTCGACGGCGCCGGCGCTCGTCTCGGGGTCCGCGGCAACGCCGGTGGGGTCGCCCACTGCCGCAGGGATCACAGCCTCGCTCATCACTCCGACGTTACTGGCACGGTGTCGGCGCGGGACACCCGCACCCGGTCGGATTCGTCGCGCGGCTTCGCGGTTACGGCGACGTCTGATCCGGCGCACTGTATCGCCCGATGCGCGGTTGTGAGAGAGAAGCCACTAAGTTACCCACGGGTAACTTAACGTAGGGTAATGTCACGGCCTGAGCCACTCACACGGACGTACGGCACAGCTCGTGCGACCACCACAAACGTGTAACCAGAACAGGAGGTCGACGAAGACCGATGCCGAACATCGTCGTACTCATCAAGCAGGTTCCCGACACCTGGTCCGAGCGCAAGCTGACCGACGGTGACTTCACCCTCGACCGCGAGGCCGCCGACGCCGTTCTCGACGAGATCAACGAGCGCGCCGTCGAAGAGGCGCTGCTGATCAAGGAGGCCCAGGGCGGCGAGGTCACCGTGCTGGCCGCCGGTCCGGACCGCGCCACCGAGGCCATCCGCAAGGCGCTGTCCATGGGCGCCGACAAGGCGATCCACATCAACGACCCGGCCATCCACGGCTCCGATGCCGTGCAGACCGCGTGGGTGCTGGCGAGTGCGCTGGGTCAGGTCGAGGGTGTCGAGCTGGTCATCGCGGGCAACGAGTCGACCGACGGCCGCGCCGGCGCCATCCCCGCGATCATCGCCGAGTACCTGGGCCTGCCGCAGCTGACGCACCTGCGCAAGCTGGCCGTGGACGGTGACAAGATCACCGGCGAGCGCGAGACCGACGACGGCGTGTTCAAGCTGGAGGCCACGCTTCCGGCCATCGTGAGCGTCACCGAGAAGATCAACGAGCCGCGCTTCCCGTCCTTCAAGGGCATCATGGCCGCGAAGAAGAAGGAAGTGCAGACCTTCACGCTGGCCGATCTCGGCGTCGACCCGTCGACCGTCGGTGTCGCGAACGCGGGCACCGCCGTCACCGCGGCCACCCCGAAGCCTCCGCGCACCGCGGGCGAGAAGATCGCGGACGAGGGCGACGGCGGCACCAAGATCGCCCAGTACCTGATCGGCCAGAAGATCATCTGATCGCGGTCGTGCTCATGCGGGACACCCGCACCCGTCGGGCGGAACGAGCCGCTTCGCGAGCCTCGCTCGTCCCGCCCTCGAGGACTGAGACTTCTTAGGAGAGAACACAAATGGCAGAAGTACTTGTGCTCGTCGAGCACGCCGACGGTGCGATCAAGAAGGTCAGCACCGAACTGCTCACCGCGGCGCGCGCCCTCGGCGAGCCCGCGGCCGTCGTGCTCGGCACGGCGGGCACCGGCGAGAAGCTGGCCGACGCGCTGGCCGCCGCCGGCGCGGAGAAGATCTACATCGCCGAGTCCGACGATGTGGAGAACTACCTGGTGACCCCGAAGGTGGACGTGCTGGCCGGCCTGACCGAGTCGGCCTCTCCGGCCGCGGTCATCGTCGCTGCGACCGCCGAGGGCAAGGAGGTGTCGGGTCGCCTGGCCGCCCGCATCGGCTCCGGCCTGCTGGTCGACGTCATCGATGTGAAGGCGGACGGCAGCGCCGTGCACTCCATCTTCGGTGGCGCGTTCACCGTCGACGCCAAGGCCACCGGCGACGTGCCGGTGATCTCGATCCGCCCGGGCGCCGTCGAGGCGTCGGCGCAGGCTGGTGCCGGCGAGAAGGTCACCGTCGAGGTGCCCGCGCAGGAAGAGGGCGTGGTCAAGGTGACCTCGCGCGAGCCGGTCGTGGCCGGTGACCGTCCGGAGCTCACCGAGGCGAGCATCGTGGTCTCCGGTGGCCGCGGTGTCGGTTCCGCCGACAACTTCTCGGTGGTCGAGGCGCTGGCCGACTCGCTCGGCGCGGCCGTCGGCGCTTCCCGCGCCGCCGTCGACTCGGGCTACTACCCCGGCCAGTTCCAGGTCGGCCAGACCGGTAAGACCGTCTCGCCGCAGCTGTACATCGCCCTCGGCATCTCCGGCGCGATCCAGCACCGCGCCGGCATGCAGACCTCGAAGACCATCGTCGCGGTCAACAAGGACGAAGAGGCGCCGATCTTCGAGATCGCCGACTACGGCATCGTGGGCGACCTGTTCAACGTCGCCCCGCAGCTGACCGAAGCGGTCAAGACGCACAAGGGCTGACGCTTCTCGCGACTAGGCATAGAAGGTGGCCCTGACCGGAAACGGTCAGGGCCACCTTTTCGTCAGCGGGTATCGCCTGGTGTGGCATCAACGAGCATCGTGCTGTCCACGCACGTAGACGGGCGTCCACGAAAAGTGCACATTCCGCTAGCTGGTAACGACTACGAGTGGGCGATCCGCGCACACCAGAGCAAACAGCCGATCGTCATATCCGGAGACCTGATATTCGAACGCGGCGCTTGGCGACTGACTGGGACGATTACTGTGGACCCGAGGTTCCTGGATCGCCGCCACTGACATCGGCTCGCGATGTGTTGAAGCAGCAACACGGGAAGCTGGTTCGGCTCGTTCGATGGCAATGACTGTGCTGGTCGCCGCTGCGATCATCCTCGTCGCAGCGGCCACCGGCTGCAGCGCGGCACTAGCAACGATGAGGTGGATCTGGTGAGCAACCGACCAGATCCCGCACTGCGGACCCTGCGCTGCCGAGCGGTGGCCGAAGTGATCGGCGACCATCTGACCGGCCTTAGAGCAGCCGTCCGGAATTTGGGGTGGTGCTCTGAGCCGGACAGCGGGAATCCGTGACCTGTGCCAAAAGATCTCGGCTGCAGGCAGATTCGAGTCGTTAGCCAGGCGGCCGACGTACACTCGCCAGTGTGAGCCTCCCCACAGAACCGATCGGTAGCATTCCTCGCACTCACGACATCCTGGCCGCCATGGCCGATGATTCCGGCGACGCCACCGCGTTCGCCGAACTCCAGCAGCGTGCGGTCGCCGAGACCATCCGCGCCCTGGAGGAACTCGGCTCTCCCGTCGTCACCGACGGTGAGCAGAGCAAGCCGAGCTTCGCCACCTATCCGATCGCCGGGCTGGACAATCTGGCCCCGGACGGCGCGATCATCCAGTTCGCCGATGGACACCAGCGGCAGCTGCCCCGGCTGACCTCGGGGCCGTTCCGGTACGCCGCGCACGCGGTGGACTACTTGCGCGCCGCGAAGCAGCACACCACCGTGCCGGTGAAGCAGGCGGTCATCGCGCCGTCGGCGCTGAGCCTGCTCTACCCGGCGGACGGTATCGAGGACTATCCGCGCGAGCGGTTCCTCGCCGATCTGGCCGACGCGGCGGAGGCCGATATCCGCCGCTGCCTGGACGAAGGCGCGCACCTGGTGCAGCTCGACTTCACCGAGGGGCGGCTCTCGCTCCAGCTGGACCCGAGCGGCGGCGTGCTCGACCAGTTCATCGAGCTCAACAACCTTGTGCTGGACCGTTTCTCGGACGAAGAGCGCGCCAGGATCGGCGTGCACAGCTGCCCCGGCGGCGACCAGGACTCCACGCACAGCTTGGACGTGGACTACAGCGCGCTGCTGCCCAAGCTGATGCAGTTGCGGGTCGGCGCGTTCTACCTCCAGTTCGCCAGCGAACCGGAGCCGGAGAAGGTGCTCGCCGTGGTCGCCGAACACTTGCCCGCGCAGGCTCGCGTGTTCATCGGCGTCACCGACCCGATCGACCCGGTTGTCGAGACTCCCGAGCAGGTGCGCGACCGGGTGCTGCTCGCCGCCCGCTACCTGCCCGTCGAGCGCTTGGGTACCTGCGACGACTGCGGTTTCGCGCCGTTCGCCGACGACACCTCCACCTCACGCGAAACCGCGTTCGCCAAGATCCGGGCGCGCATCGAGGGAACAGCGCTGGCCGCAACGGAATTGGGTGTCTGACCCCTATCCGGCACGATTCTCCCGAACGGAACCCGGACATACTCGGGTTCCAGGGCGCCGCAACAGCGCTGCTAGTTGATGGTGGACAAGAGCATAACGAAACGCTCGGCTGAGGTCCCAGCCGAGCGTTTTGCATGCGCGGCCCGTCGACTCCGTAACAGACTCGACCGATACGTCGGGATCTGGGTTCATCTGAAAACAGACGAAAACGGATCGAAGGACCCATTGCCCGGGTATCGGTATAGGGGCCTTACTGAATGGAGCCGGGACCAAGCGAATTCGCTGACCTGGTGCAGCGGACCCCACTCCCACCGCGGTGAAGGAGGCGGCATTATGCCTACCATTACTTCCCTGCCTACGGCTCCGACTCTGGTCTCGGCGAGCCCAGGTTCGGGGCCGCTCATCGGTGGAACAACGGTCACCCTGACGGGGACGAATCTGACCGGAGCTACGGCGGTCGGATTCGGCACCACTCCAGCGACCTCGTTCACAATCGACTCCGCAACGCAGATCACGGCTATCTCTCCTGCCGCAACGGGAGTGGTGCTGGTCAGAGTCACCACGCCGAGCGGGTTCAGCAACGGAGTCCCGTTCACTTATGTGGGCACGCCTCCGTCATCCGGCGTGAACTTCGGTCCGGGAACGTCGATCATGTCCGATGGCGGACTTCCCTGCGGAAGCTGGGGCACTGTCGGGGCTGTCGGATATGACCAACTCGGCAATCTGGTGGCTCTCACGGCCGGGCACATGATGACTCGGGACACCGGAACTCAGGAGGTATTCCTGACGGGCAATCCCGGACTGGGCCCGATCGGGTACTACGCCACGTGGAGCACGAATTGGCCCGGGTTTCCGTCGAGGCAGTATCCGGTTGACTCGTCCAAGGATTACGCGGTCATCAAGCTGGACGAAACGAAGATCAATCCGGTCAACAAGACGCCGAACGGGATCGTGATCAGGAAGATCGGCGCGGATCCCGTCCCGCTGAGGGACATCATCTGCAAGTACGGTCAGGTGTCCAGGAAGACATGCGGTCTCGTGATCGAGTACAAGAACAACGTCATCAGTTCATGGGCCGCGATCATTCCGGGCGATAGCGGTGGCCCGGTGACCACGCGGAGCGGTTTGGTCGGAATCACCTCCGCAATCAATCCGCTCAATCCGTGGGCACCGTTCCAGTTCTCCGGTATCCATGGAATTCTCGACGACATCGCAGCGCAAGGACCGAGCACGATCGGAATCGGATTCACTCCGCTTCCGTGATTGCCCCAGACGACGCGCCGGCGTGGCGCAGGTAGCGTGGTTCAAGACGCCGAAGAACTACCATGCCGAGGGCCGCACGCGGCCCGGAGTGACCACGCGGGCCAGCATATTTCGCAGATCGGCGATGTCGGCACGGCCCAATGTCGCGGCCCAGTGTTGCGTGAACTCCGCCGCCGCGGCGTCCGCGGCGCGGGTGCAGGCCCAGCCGCGTTCGGTCAGCGTGATGAGCTTGGCTCGTGCGTCGTGCGGATGCGGGTTGCGCCGCGCATATCCTTTGCGCACCAACTCGTCCACCAGCTGACTCGCAGCCTGCTTGCTGACGCTGAGATGCTCGGCGATCTCGACCACCGTCGCGCCGTCGGGCGCCATCCGCGCGAAGGCGAATCCGTGCGACGGACGCACATCGGTGAATCCCGCCGTCACCACGCCGGTGTGGATGGCGTCGGTGACTTGCGCGGCCGCCGCGAGCAAGAGCAGTGGCAGATCCTGGGCGGGCGGCGGGACGGAAGCGGGCATGGATGCATCCTGACACTTGACAGGGTAGTCAATGTGCTTGACTATATTAGTCAAGAAGATTGACTATCCGAGGAGATGGAAATGCCGGTCGTACGCGCTGCGGAGACCACCGTCCACGAGATGCACAACGCCCGCTTCACCCCACTCATCCGCACCGGCACCGGCAGCAAGGAGGTATGCGTATGGCAGCTGGAGATCGCCGCCGGAACCATCGGTGTCGAACACCGCATCCTCCGCGAGGAGGCATTCGTACTCCTCGGTGGCGCAGCGATATTCACTGTCGAGGGTGAGTCATCACCCCTGGAACCAGGGGACGCCGCCGTCGCCCCCGCCGAATCCACCATTCGCCTGGACAATCCGGGAGAGGCTCCCGCCACACTGATGGTGATCGCACCGGTCGGCTTCGCAGGCGAACTCGCGGACGGAACGCGCATCACGCCGCCGTGGGTGAGCTGAACCGGGCGTCTTCCCGGAAACGCCTCGTCTACCCGGCATGGTGGCCCTGGTTGGAGCGGCCAGTTCGTGGCTGACCGCGTGATCGGCCGGCTCGGGTGTCACAGGCGCAGGTAGAGCTGCGCAGCCCAGCGACGAACCGCCGCGAGTGACCACCTCAGCAACGGTGCAGCGCGGACAGCAGGGTGGTCAGGATCGGTGAACGCTTGGCTTCGGCGCGCAGCACCGCCGAAACCGGGATGCGCAGCTTGTGTTCGGCGAGCGAGAGCACCACCAGTCCCTCGGTGGTGCTCTCGGCGTAGAGCACGGTCCACGCGTCCGGCCGGTTGATCAGCTCCATCGTCGCGGTGTGGTCCGGCGGGATGGGCGGCCCGAAAGTCGGGCCCGTGGGCAGTTCGGCGAACGCGTTGCGGATCACGGTGTGCAGCAGCACCTGTTCCTGTTCCGGCGGCAGCAGCAGCGGATACGAACTCAGATCGGACAAGGTCACCACGTCCCTGGTCGCCAGGGGATGCGCGCTGGAGGTGGCGATCACCAGGTCTTCGACCCAGAGCTGCTCCACCGCGAGCCCCGGCTGCTCGACGCTGCCGCGGATCAGGGCGAGATCGCAGTCCCCGTCCGTGACAGCGGCGATGCGCTGGCGGAACGGTTTGATCACGAACTCGATTTCGGCTTCCGGGTGCGCGGCGCGCGCGCCCGCGATGGCCGACAGCGAGCGGGTGGCGAAGGACATGTTCGCCGCCAACCGGATCCGCGGCCCCACCGTGCGCACCGCCGCGCGAATCGCCGACTCCAAGCTCAGCATTTGTTTCGCCAGCGGAAGTAGCCGAGCGGTGGCGTCGGTGGGCACGACCGAGCGGGTCGAGCGCTCGAACAGTTGCACGCCGAGATCGCGCTCGAGCCGGGAGATCTGATGACTGATCGCCGACTGTGAGATGAAGCACCGCGCGGCGGCGCCGCTGAAGCTCAGCTCCTCGCACACGGCGACGAAGTAGGTGAGCTGCCGAAGTTCCACAGCGCCTCCAATTAATTACGGATCAAGATAAGAGTCATCTAAATTATGCGCCCTGACACCTGAAATATCCGCCCTCCGGATCACGGTTCGTAATGAGAGAAGGAGGCTGTCATGCAGTACGTGGATGCGGGAATCGAAACCGCGGGTGTCGTCATTGTCGGATCGGGGTTCGGCGGGCTCGCCGCCGCCAAGCAGCTGGCCAAGTCGGGGGTGGACTTCGTGCTGATCTCCAGCACGCCCGAGCACTTGTTCCAACCGCTGTTGTACCAGGTAGCGACCGGTGTGCTCACATCGGACGAGATCGCGCCGCCGATCGCTGCCGTCCTGCGCCGCCACCGCGAGGCCGATGTGCGCCTCGGCACGGTGGTCGCCATCGACCCCGACCAGGCCATCGTCACCTACCAGACCAATGAGGGCATGCCGCATCGGATCCGCTACGGCTCGCTGATCGCGGCCACCGGCGCGAGCCAGTCCTACTTCGGCCGGGACGATTTCGCCCAGAAGACCTTCTCGCTCAAGACCATCGACGACGCGCGGCGGCTGCGCGCGCAGATCGAGCGGGTCTTCACCGAAGCCGCGAAAGCCGACGAGCAGGACAGGCGCAGGCTGCTGAGCTTCGTCGTGGTCGGCGCGGGAGCGACCGGCGTCGAAGTGGCCGGTCAGCTGAAGGAGCTGGCGAAACGGCACTACCACCAGGAGATTTCGGTCACACTCGTCGAGGGCGCGGGCGAGGTGCTTCCACCGTTCGGCGGCGGTCTGTCGGAATACGCGAAGAAGTCGTTGACCCGCAGCGGCGTCGACGTGCTGCTCGGCACGTTCGTCACCGATATCGAGCACGGCAAGGTCACCGTCAAAGGCAAGGACGGGGTGGAACACAGCATCGCGGCGGAGACCGTGGTCTGGTCGGCTGGTGTGCAGGCGGGCGGATTCGCGAAGATCCTGGCCGAGGCCACCGGTGTCGAGACCGACCGGGCGGGCCGCCTGCTGATCAATCCGGATCTCACCGTCGGCGGTTACGCGGACATCTACGCCATCGGCGACATGACCTCGCTGAACGGCTACCCCGGACAGTCGCCGGTGGCCATGCAGGAGGGCAGGCACGCCGCCGACATCATCCGCCGCAAGAAGCAGCCCGGCACCCCGTTCAAGTACTGGGACAAGGGCAGCATGGCGGTGATCAGCCGGTTCAGCGCGGTGGTGAAACTCAACGAGCACATCACCTTCCGCGGCGTGATCGCCTGGTTGATGTGGCTGGCGGTGCACCTGTTGTACCTGGTCGGCTTCCGCAACCGCTTCGCCGCGGTCGCCTCGTGGTTGGTCGCGTTCGTCGGCACCGGACGTCCCGGCTTCGCCGAGGAGGAGGCGCCGTTGACGACGGTAGGCGCTCCGGAACGCTACGTGGCCTGATCCTTCCCGCGGCTGAGGAATCGCGCTGGCTCCCCTCGGAGACAGCGCGATTCGCATGTCCGGGTCGGCTCGATCCGTACCGCTCCGCGCCGGTAGCCGAAAACAGCGACGTGCGCGATAAACCGCATGTCGGATGCGGTTGTGATGCGGATGGACGAACGCGGCGGAACCGTTTCGTGAACGGTTGGTGTGACTGCCGTCTCGTTCACCCAACCGGCATCGACGCGACACTTCGAGGTTGCTGGGGCGCATTGTCGGGCTGGCTTCATCATGGATATGACTATTTCGTCCGTGTTGACCGCCCCGGCTGGACCGTCGGGCTCCGGGGAGGAACGGTCGCGCTACTCGCTGGTGGTCTCCTCCGACCTCGAGCACCGGGTCGCCGCGCAGCGGCTGCGTTACGGCGTGTTCGCCAACGAGCCAGGCTTCCAGATTCCGGACAATGGAACGGGACTCGACGCCGACCGTTTCGACGAGCACTGCGACCACATGTTGGTGCGGGACGACGCCAGCGGTGAGTTCGTCGGCTGCTACCGAATGCTGCCGCCGGACAGAGTCGCCGCGGCGGGCGGGTACTACACAGCGACGGAATTCGATCTCGCCCAACTGGATCCGGAGGGCATGCGGATCGTGGAGATGGGCCGCGCCTGCGTGGTGCCCGACCACCGCAACGGATCGGTGCTCACCCTCATGTGGGCGGGCATCCTGCACTACATCCAGCTCACCGGCTACGACTGGGTGATGGGCTGCGTGTCGGTGCCGATGCGGGACACCCCGGCCGACCCGCCCGGTGTGAATGTGCGCGGCGTGCGCGACATGCTGCTCGGCCGCCACGCCTCCGACCCGGAGCGCCGGGTGCATCCGTACAACCCGGTGATGGTCGACGGGAAGACGCTCGATGAGCTCGCCCCGCCGTCGCGCCCGAAACTTCCGCCGCTGGTGCGCGGCTACCTACGGCTCGGCGCGGAGATCTGCGGCGAGCCCGCCCACGACCCCGATTTCGCGGTCGCCGATTTCGTGGTTCTGCTCGGTCTGGACACCATCAACACCCGCTACCTCAACCGGTTACGGGATGCCGCGGCCACCTTCGACGGGGGACGGTGAGGACCCGTGGTCTTCGACGCGCCGCCCGCCGCGTCCACCGCGCACGCGTGGATGCCCTCGAGCCCCTGCGGTCCCGGTTGCCTGGATTCGATCGACACGGTCGGCACGCGGCGGGTGGCCGCCCGGCTGGCCGGTGTCGCGGGTGTATTGCTCACCTATCCGGTCGCGCACGTGATGACGCCGCGCGGCAAGCGTGAACTGATGCAGCGCGGGTACGCGCGCCTGCTGCTCGGATGTCTCGGCATGCGATTGCGCATCGTCGACAACCGGGCGGCCGCGGACGAGCGCGGCGTCGCCGATGAGGGCGGCGCCGCGCTCGCGCCGGTTCGATACGGCGTGCCCGACCGCGGCGTGCTGGTCGTCACCGGGCACATCGGCTGGACCGACATCGTGGCGCTGGCCTCGGTGCAGCCGCTCGGCTTCGTCGCCCGCGCGGACATGCTGGACTGGCCGCTGCTCGGCAAGCTCGCGAAGCTGATGCGGGTCATCCCGATCGAGCGGGAAAGCCTGCGGGAATTGCCCGGTGTGGTGAGCGCGGTCGGCGCGCGGCTGGCCGCGGGCGAGCGGATCGGCGTCTTCCCGGAGGGCACCACCTGGTGTGGCCGCGCCTACGGCACCATGCGGCCCGCGCTGTTCCAAGCGGCGGTGAACACCGGCGCCGCGGTGCAGCCGGTGCGGTTGCGTTATCTGGACCGGCACGGCGTTCCGTGTACGGTGCCCGCGTTCGTCGGCGTGGACACATTCGCGTCGTCCGCGCGACGGGTACTGCGGTCGCGGGGGATGATCGCCGAGGTGGTGCTCGAACCGGTGCAACAGCCCGGCTCGGACCGGCGTGAGCTGGCCCGGCGCTGCGAGACGGCCGTGCGCGGCGTCGAACGATCACGCCACGGTGCGCTGGACGACCCGATGTGGATCGAGGCGGGGCACACTCGGGTGCAGGACCCATCCGTCGCGGCGGACGCGCCGGAGGTGCGCAGGCCGCGACGCCTCCCCTCGCTGCGCGGTCGCCGCAGCACCGCCGCGGCGCGGTAGTCGGCCCGGAGACCGGAGCGAGCCGCGAGCATGCGACCCGCTCCGGAACGACGGGACAGGTTCAGAAACCGCTTCCCGTGGGCGGCCGGAAGCCGTGCCATCCGTCCCAGTCGTCGTGGCGGTGGCGGCCGCGGTCCCAGTCGCCGTGGCGGCCGCGGTCCCAGTCGTTGTGGCGACCCCGGAACCAGTCGTCGTGGCGGTGGCGACCACGGTCCCAGCTGTCGTGGCCGTGCCTGCCATGGCCGTGGCCCGGGCGGCCGTGCACCGCGTCGAGGTCGTCGGCGGGCTCCAGCACGATCGGGTCGGCCAGGGCGGGCACGGCGACGGCGGTGATCGGCATCAGGGCCAGCATCGACGCCGCGGCGCCGCGCGCCAGCACACGTCGGGTCCGTCCGGGATGGCGGGTGCGTGGGTACATCGGAATTTCCTCTGTCGTTCGACGGATGACCGCTTGCTTCTCCCGGCTCGATAGCCGTTTCCCGCATCGACCCGGGCAACGATCAATACGTCGAACAACGTACCGCTATATAACGGTTCATTCAATAGGTGCGGATGGTCAACCTCTGGACAGAGGCCGGGCTCGGTCGGCCGCGCGGCCACCGGCGGCTCCGCGGCTAGGGCCCCGGGAATACGGGGAGGTGGTCAGCGGGTTGCGAATCGTGGGTAAATCGAAGTGGGCCGGAGGACGGCCCAAGGTGCGCAGGTCAGGGTGGGATAGGCTTTATCGGTCATGAAGTCGGCTTTTTCGGGTCCGGTCAACGGTGCGGCGCCCCAGACGGTCTACCTCGATCACGCGGCCACCACACCGATGCTGCCCGCAGCCATCGAGGCGATGACGGCCGCCCTGCGCACGACGGGTAACGCGTCGTCGCTGCACGGCTCGGGCCGCGCCGCCCGCAGAGTGCTGGAGGAGGCGCGCGAGTCGATCGCCGCCGATCTGGGCGCCCGGCCTTCGGAGGTCATCTTCACCTCCGGCGGCACCGAGAGCGACAACCTGGCGGTCAAGGGCATCTTCTGGGCGCGCCGCGCCGAGTCGGGACGCAACCGGATCATCGCCAGCGCGATCGAGCACCACGCGGTGATCGACGCCGTGGAGTGGTTGCGGCAGCACGAGGGCGCTGAGGTCACCTGGCTTCCCGTGGACGCCGAAGGCGTGGTCGCGCCCGCTGTGCTGCGCGCCGCGCTCGCCGCGAACCCGGACGACGTCGCGCTGGTCACCATCATGTGGGCGAACAACGAGGTCGGCGCCATCCAGCCGATCGGCGAACTCGCCGCCGTCGCCCAGGAATTCGGGGTGCCCATGCACAGCGACGCGGTGCAGGCGGCCGCTCAGCTGCCGATCGATTTCGGCGCCAGCGGCTTGTCCGCGGCGAGCTTCGCCGGGCACAAGGTCGGCGGCCCGCATGGCGTGGGCGTGCTGCTGCTGGGCCGGAATGTGCCGTGCGTCCCACTGCTGCACGGCGGCGGGCACGAGCGCGACCTGCGCTCCGGGACCTCGGATACTGCGGCGGCTGTCGGACTGGCCGCCGCGCTGCATCAGACGGTGGTCGAATTGCCTGCGCGCACGGCCGAATTGACCACGCTGCGGGAGGTGCTGATCGAGGGTATCCGCACCGCGGCCCCGGACATGGTGCTCAACGGCCCCGCCGGCGAACGGCGCCTGCCCGGCAACGTGCACGTGACTTTCCCGGGCTGCGAAGGAGATTCGCTGCTGATGCTGCTGGACGCGGCCGGGATCGAGTGCTCGACCGGCTCGGCGTGCAACGCGGGCGTCGCCGAGCCGAGCCACGTGCTGATCGCCATGGGCGTCGAACCGTGGCAGGCGCGCGGGTCGCTGCGCTTCTCGCTGGGGCACACCTCGACCCGCGCCGACGTCGACGCGTTACTGGAAGTACTGCCGCAGGTGGTGGAACGGGCCAAGGCCGCGGGTCTGGCCGGTGCGAAAGGAGGTGTCTGATGCGGGTACTCGCCGCGATGAGCGGTGGTGTGGATTCGGCGGTCGCGGCGGCGCGTGCCGTCGACGCCGGTCACGAGGTGGTCGGCGTGCATCTGGCGCTGTCGGCGACACCGGGCACGCTGCGCACGGGGTCGCGCGGCTGCTGCTCGAAGGAGGACGCCGGTGACGCCAGGCGCGCCGCCGACGTGCTCGGCATCCCGTTCTATGTCTGGGATTTCGCCGACCGCTTCAAGGAAGACGTGATCGACGATTTCGTGGCCGCCTACGCGGCGGGCGAGACGCCGAACCCGTGCCTGCGCTGCAACGAGAAGATCAAGTTCTCCGCGCTGGCCGACCGCGCGGTGGCGCTCGGCTTCGACGCGGTGGTCACCGGGCATTACGCGCGTCTGGACAATGGCGTGCTGCGCCGCGCCGTCGACGCCGACAAGGACCAGTCCTACGTGTTGGCGGTGCTGACCGCGCAGCAGCTCTCCCGCGCGATGTTCCCGGTGGGTGACACCCCCAAGCCGCGGATCCGCGCCGAGGCCGCCGAGCGCGGTCTCGCCGTCGCGAACAAGCCCGACAGCCACGACATCTGCTTCATCCCGTCCGGTGACACCCGCGCCTTCCTGGGCGCGAAGATCGGCATCCGGCCCGGTGCGGTCGTCGACGCCGACGGTCAGGTGCTCGGGCAGCACGAGGGCGTGCACGGCTTCACCATCGGCCAGCGCAAGGGTCTCGGTTTGCCGGGGCCCGCGGCCGACGGCAAGCCGCGGTACGTGACCGGCATCGATCCCGACTCCGGCACGGTCCGCGTCGGTTCGGCCGAGGACCTGCGCGTCTGGACGGTCGAGGCGGAGCGCGCCATCTGGACTTCGGGCTCGGCGCCCGCGGGCCCGATCGACTGCGTGGCGCAGGTGCGCGCGCACGGTGGCACCGCGCCCGCGGTGGCCGAGGCGGTGGGCGACGGGATGGTCGTGCGCCTGCACGAGCCCCTGACCGGTGTCGCGCGAGGCCAAGCGGTGGTGCTCTACCGTCCGGATCCGGCGGGCGACGAGGTAATCGGCAGCGGGACCATCTCCGCGACGGCGCGCGAGCGAGTCACCAGCGAAGCGGGGTCCGAGGCGGCGCGGTGATCCGCACCTGGCCGCTGTGCGGTCGGCGGCGCCGTCGTCCGCCGCTGCGGTGACGGAGAACGCGGAGGCCGGTGGCGCCGCCGCGGTCGGCGGAGTCCGGTAATGGCGGAATCGAACGGACGGAGTACGGCAGCGGTGCACGAGACCGGTACGGATGGCGTGGCGCAAGACGGTGAGACGGACGCGGCGACCGAATCCCTGCGCATACGGGGTGGAATCGCCACCGGAGTCGGCTCTTGGCCGGGTATCGATCCGCGCGAAGCCGCCGCCACCATCGTCGGCGAACTGGGAGAGCTGCCGCATCTGGTCGAGCTGCCGGATCGTGGCGCGGGCGCGGACGTCATCGGACGCGTCTCCGCGCTGCTGGTCGATCTTCGTTTCGACACCACGCCTCGGGGCTACCGGCTCGCGCCGCGCCCGGGAGCGGTCTCGCGGCGAGCCCACGACCTGCTGCGCACCGACCTGGACGCGCTGGAGGAAGCATGGGAGAACGCCGGTTTGTCCGGCCGCGACCGGGTGGTCAAGGTACAGGCGGCGGGCCCGCTGACCCTGGCCGCCCAGGTGGAGCTGCCCGGCGGACATCGTGTGCTCACCGATTCCGGCGCGGTGCGAGACCTCTCCGAGTCGTTGGCCGAGGGGCTCGCCCAGCATGTCGCGGACGTCCGCAAGCGGCTCGGCGCGCAGGTCGTCCTGCAACTGGACGAACCATCCGCGACCGCGGTGCTCGACGGCTCGCTATCGGGCGTGAGCGTGCTGAACACCGTGCGCGCCCTGCCCGAACCGGAAGCGCTCGCCCTCCTGGACACCGTGATCACCGGCCAGTCCGCCCCGGTGCTCGTGCACACCTGCGCCGAGCCGCCCGCGCTGGGCCTGCTGCGCCGCAGCGCCGCCGCCGCGATCGGCTTCGACCTGAACACCATCGGCACCCGCGAACTCGACGAAATCGGGGAAACCCTCGAAGCAGGCAAGCAATTGGTGCTCGGCGCCGTTCCGACTCGCGTACCGGCCACCCGCGTGACCTGGCGCGATTACGCCGAGCCGGGTGTCCGCCTGATCGACCGGCTCGGCTTCGCCCGTCGCACGCTGGCGCAGCGGGTCGCGGTCAGTCCCGCCTGCGGTTTGGCGGGCGGCTCGCTGGAGTGGGGTCGCCGCGCCCTCCGTCTCACCAGTGCGGTCGCGCGGGCGTATGCCGAAGAGCCGGAAGAGCTCTCGTTCTCCTGAGGTCCGCATACCAGCCAGGGTGTGGGGTTTTTCGCCGTTGAAGATGACAGCAACTGGGATTTCGGATTACTGCCTGACGATGCTGTAGTGCCCCGGCGTCTCCTGGAATTCGACCGCGGCGGCAATCGTGGCGTCATCGAGGGCAGGGCTGCCCTCGGGGATGACCACCAGTTTGTCGTCATCGTCGTACCACCGGTGGACGATCGCGATGCAGACCCCTTGCGCTGAGCTCAACGGCTCTGCGGGACCGAGATAGTAGGCATCCAGTTCCTTGCCGTCCGGCGCGAGCGTGCCCGGCACGTACCCGTAGTTGACCAGGTAGCGGAATCCGCACGTCGGGTGGTGGCTGCCATAAGGCCGGTCGAAGGTCAGGTCTACTGTCCGGTTCAGGAACTGGCGTGCCAGCGCGAGCGATACGGATTCCTCGATTGCCCCCGGGCCGGTCATCGTCCGAGACTAGCGGGTCCTGGGCGACAGCAGGGTGTGTTGTGGTGGTGTGTACACACCGCGCGGACATGGCGGGCGGCACCGCGGGGGCGCTCGGGCGGCGGGTGCTCAGCCGCGGTCCCGGTGCAAACGAACCGTTCGGATTTCCTGCTGTCCAGGGCGGCGACGTGCGGGAACACGGCGGTGTCCTGTCGGTGGGCTCGGCTAATGTGCGTTGGGTGAGTGACAGCGACAGTGCGGCGGCCCCGGCGACGCCGGAGCAGCGGGTGGAGTGGCAGCGGCTCGCGGACGAGGTGCGCGAGCATCAGTTCCGCTACTACGTGCGGGATGCGCCGATCATCTCCGACGGCGAGTTCGACGCGCTGCTGCGGCGGCTGGAGGCCATGGAGGAAGACCATCCCGACCTGCGGACGCCTGATTCGCCGACCCAGATGGTGGGTGGCGGGTTCGCCACCGATTTCGCCGCGGTCGACCACCTCGAGCGGATGCTGTCGCTGGACAACGTGTTCGATCTGGACGCGCTGCGCGCCTGGGCCGCCCGGGTGGAGGCGGAGACCGGGCCGGACCTGCACTACCTCTGCGAGGTCAAGATCGACGGCGTCGCGTTGAACCTCGTCTACCAGAACGGGCGCCTGGTCCGCGGCGCCACCCGCGGCGACGGGCGCACCGGCGAGGACGTGACGCTGAACGCCCGCACCATCGACGACATCCCCGGCGAGCTGACGCCCAGCGACGAGTTCCCCATCCCGAAGTTGCTCGAGGTCCGCGGCGAGGTGTACTTCCGGCTGGAGGATTTCGAGACGCTCAACGCCGCCATCGTCGCCGAGGGCAAGCCGCCGTACGCCAACCCGCGCAACACCGCCGCCGGTTCGCTGCGGCAGAAGGATCCGTCGGTCACCGCGCGGCGCAGGCTGCGGATGGTCTGCCACGGCTTCGGCCGCATGGAGGGCTACACGCCGACCTCGCAATACGACGCCTACCGCGCGCTCGCCGCGTGGGGCCTGCCGGTGTCCGAGCACACCAGGCTGGTGCAGGGCATCGACGCGGTGATCGAGCGGGTCGCCTACTGGGGCGAGCACCGGCACGACATCGAGCACGAGATCGACGGCCAGGTGATCAAGATCGACGAGACCGCGTTGCAGCGCCGCCTCGGCTCCACCTCGCGGGCTCCGCGCTGGGCGATCGCCTACAAGTACCCGCCCGAAGAGGCGACGACCAAGCTGCTGGACATCAAAGTGAACGTCGGCCGCACCGGCCGGGTGACGCCGTTCGCGGTGATGGAGCCGGTGTCCGTCGCGGGATCCACGGTCGCGATGGCTACCCTGCACAATGCCGCCGAGGTCAAGCGCAAGGGCGTGTTGATCGGTGACACGGTCACCATCCGCAAGGCGGGCGATGTGATCCCCGAGGTGCTGGGCCCGGTGGTGGACGCGCGCCCCGCGGACGCACGCGAGTTCGTCATGCCGACGCACTGTCCCGAATGCGGCACCGAACTGCGGCCCGAGAAGGAGGGCGACGCCGATATCCGCTGCCCGAACCAGCAGTACTGTCCGGCGCAGCTGCGTGAACGCGTCTACCACGTGGCAGGCCGCGGCGCCTTCGACATCGAGGCGCTCGGTTACGAGGGCGCGATCGATCTGCTGAAGTCCGGCGCGATCACCGACGAGGGCGACCTGTTCGATCTCGACGAGGCGACGTTGCTCACCACGTCGCTCTACGCCAACAAGAACGGCAGCCTGTCCGCCAACGGCGGACGTCTGCTGGAGAATCTGGCCGCCGCCAAGGACCGGCCGCTGTGGCGAGTTCTGGTCGGCCTGTCCATCCGGCATGTCGGTCCCACCGCGGCGCGTGCCCTGGCCGCCGAGTTCGGCAGCCTGGATCGCATCGAGCAGGCCTCGGTCGAGGAGTTGGCCGCAGCCGACGGCGTCGGCCCGACCATCGCCGCTGCCCTGTCGGAATGGTTCACCGTCGATTGGCATCGCGCGGTGGTGGGGAAATGGCGGGCGGCGGGCGTGCGGATGGAAGACGAGCGCGACGAATCCATCGAACGCACACTCGAAGGCCTGTCCATCGTGGTGACCGGCTCGCTGCAGGGCTTCACCCGCGACGGCGCGAAGGAGGCGATCCTGCTGCGCGGCGGCAAGGCGGCGGGCTCGGTCTCGAAGAAGACCGCGTTCGTGGTGGTAGGCGACGCGCCGGGATCGAAGGCCGCCAAGGCGGAGGAACTCGGGGTGCCGATCCTGGACGAGGACGGGTTCCGCCGGCTGCTGGAGGGCGGCCCCGTGGCGGTGGCTCCGGAGACGGCCGCCGAAGACGCCGCAGCCGAGGAGTGACCGGCGCTTGACCTGAAGATACGTTGAGGTATGAGGATCGATCGGTAGGACGAACTACCAGGAGGTCATCATGTCTCGTCCGACCGCTCTGATCACCGGCGCATCGGCCGGATTCGGCTCCGCGCTCGCGCGGGCGCTGATCGGCCGGGGATGGCAGGTGCTCGGCACCGCGCGTCGCGCCGACCGGTTGGCGACCGTGGCCGCCGAGCTCGGGCCGGCGTTCGTCGCGGTTCCCGGCGACGTCACCGACTCGGCCCATCGTGCGCGGCTGGCCGGCACGGTACGCGGCGCGGGCGGCCTCGCTCTGGTTGTGAACAACGCCAGCAGGCTCGGGCCGAGTCCGCTGCCGCGCCTCGCGGATTACCCGCTCGACGAGCTCGAGCGCGTGTTCCGCACGAATGTCGTTGCGCCGCTGGCGATCCTGCAGCTCGCGCTGCCGCTGCTGAGTCCCGGCGGCGTCGTGGTGAACATCAGCTCCGACGCGGCTGTGGAGCCGTATCCCGAGTGGGGCGGATACGGTTCGTCGAAGGCCGCGCTCGATCAGCTCACGGCGATCCTGGCGGCGGAGCATCCGGAGCTGTCGATCTACGCGTTCGATCCCGGCGATATGCGCACCGAGATGCATCAGGCGGCGTTCCCCGGCGTCGACATCTCGGATCGGCCGGAACCGGACACGGTGGTCCCCGCTCTGCTGCGGCTGCTGGCGGAGAAACCGAAGAGCGGGCGTTACGCGGCAGCGGATTTCGCGGTCGGGCGGTTGTCATGACGGTGCAGGCCGAGCGGCCGTCCTTCGTCCTGCCCCGGGAGCGGGACGCCGCCGCCCCGCCCGAGGCGCGAGGCCTGGCGCGGGACGAGGTCCGTCTGCTCGTCGCCGATTCCGAGCTGACCCACGCCCGGTTCCTGGAACTACCGGCCCACTTGCGCCCGGGCGACTTGGTGGTGGTGAACAATTCGCGCACCATGTCCTCGGCGGTCGACGCGACGCTGGCCGGCGAGCCGGTCGTGCTGCACTTCTGCACCTGGCTGGACGACGGCCGCTGGGTAGTGGAGGTGCGCACCACACAGCGCACCCCCTATCCGGCGGAGGGACTCGTGCCAGGGGTCGTACTGCGACTTCCGGGTGCCACGGCAACCCTGTGCGCACCGTGGTTGCCCGGTGCGCGACGGCTCTGGATCGCGGAGATCACCACCGACGTGCCTCTGTTGATGGCCGCGCACGGGCGTCCGATCACATATTCGTATGTGCCGCAGCGGTGGTCGGCGTCCTATTACTCGACGGTGTTCGGCAGGATCCCGGGCAGCGCGGAAATGCCCAGTGCGGCACGTCCGTTCACCGAGCGTCTGGTGCTGGATATGATCGCCGCGGGTGTCGCGCTCACGCCGGTCACCCTGCACACGGGTGTTTCCTCACCGGAGTCAGAGGAGCCGCCCAGCCCGGAACGGTTCGCCGTCCCCGCCTCCACGGCGAGACTGGTGAACGCCACCACAGCGGCCGGTGGACGCATTATCGCGGTGGGCACGACGGTGACGCGCGCGCTGGAGACCGCCGCCGACTCCTCCGGTTCGGTGCACGCGACCGATGGTTGGACCGATCTCGTGCTCGGGGCAGACCGGCAGGCTCGGGTGGTCGACGGTCTGATCACCGGATGGCACGCTCCCGGCGCGTCGCACCTGGATCTGCTGGTCGCCGTGGCGGGCGAGACAACCGTCGCCGCCGCCTATGACGTGGCGGTGGACACCGGCTATCTGTGGCACGAGTTCGGCGACAGCGCTTTGCTGTTCGGCGCGGGCAGGCAGCTCAGCTGACGGTCACGGTGGCGCTCAGCTGACCTGCGATGTCGAACCGTCCGCAGCGGCCGCTGCTCAGGTCGAGCTTTTGGGTGATCAGTTTCCCGCGGCGATTCTTGAACGTGGCCTCGGCGGTCACGTCGGCGGTCGCCGTCGAGCACACCTTCGACACCGCGCCGGGCGGGTCGTAGCTGACCGTCCCTCCGCCCTGGCAGGTATTCGTGCTGTTGGCCAGGAACACGCGCGCGGTGCCGTCCGGGCACGGCGCGTCGGCCACCGCGTCCGGTGCCACGACCAGCGAGCCCAGCGCGAGCGCGGCCACAGCGGAGCTTCCCACCACAAGACGACGAACGGTCGATCCCATCGATACCCTCATCCCATCGAACAACTTCGGCAGTACGCGGCAAAAGACGCAGCGTGCAGGCATGCTAACCCGCTATCACCGCAGTTGTCCTGGCGATAGGTGTGCGCTACTGGGAGGACAGCAGCTCCTCGACGGCGAGCTCGGTGCCCGCGTAGTGCACCGGGATGCGGTCGCCGGGCCGGTACTCCTTGCGTGTCCGATATCCGGTGGTTGTCGGTTCGGTGTGCTCGTAGATCACCGTCTTGGTGACCACCCAGTAGGCCGAGTAACCAGCGCGGCCATATAGTTTCGCCTTGACGCTGAGGTCTTGCATCACCGTCTCGTCGGATATTTCGATGACCAGGAGTACGTCGGACGGATCCCACACGGCGATCTTCGAACCGATCGAATCGACTTGATCCGCGTCGGAGCGCAGGACCCAGCAATCAGGGTCCGGCAGGGACTGGGCGGTGGGTAGCGTCTCACTGGTCACCTCGACACCGTCGGTCGGAAGCTTCCGCGCGATGCGGAACACTGCTCGGCCGTGCCAAGACCCGATTACCACCGGCCATACCTCCCCCTCGACGAGTTCGACACGATGGTCGAACGCGCCCGCCTCCCACGCGCGCAGGAACTCGCTGCGCGTCCAGCGGTAGGCGATCGAAGCCCCGGTCATGCGCTTCAGGGTACCGTGCCACTGAGCGCCGAGCCATCGATCGCGGACTTGTTCTGCCAGGTCGCGGTCATGATCAGGTCTCGGCATCCAGGAGGGGTTAGCGCGTTGGCGAGTCGGTGTGCGTGGCCCTAGCGCGTGTCCGGCGGCGCGAGCGGCGATCGCCGACGGATCGCGGGTACGACCAGCCTGGTGTCGCCGGGCGGGAGTGCAGACGGAAGTATGGCGGCATGCTGCGCAGTTTTCAGGTGACCAATCACAGATCGCTGGCCGACAAGCAGGAATTGCGGCTCACCAGGGGGAGCGGGCCGGTGGCCGTGCCGGTGACCGCCATTCATGGTGGCGCCGCGGCGGGGAAGACGAACCTGATCGATGGGCTGGCGCAGATGCGGGACGCGGTCTTGCACTCGGTCACCGGGTGGGACCCGTACGCGGGGCCGGTGCGGGCGCCGCATCTCGGATTCCCGGATCGGCCTTCGGAATTCGTGGCCGCGTTCGTCGCCGAGGGCGTGCCCTACACCTACGGGTTCCGGCTGGACAACGCCGACGTGAGCGCGGAATGGCTGCACACCCATCCGCGCTCGCGCAAGCGAATCGTCTTCGAGCGCAGCGGGGACCAGATCAAGATCGGCCCGATGTTCGAGGCGGCTCGTTACGGCATCGCCGCGCTGGTGCCGCTGGTCCGCCCGAACGCCTTGCTGCTCAGCCTGGCAGGGCAGATGTACTCCGACGCGCTCGTGCCCGCCTATCGCTGGTTCGAATCCATGCTCGAGGTCCAGCACGGCCCCGTCGACCCGGACGCCATCGCCCACCGGCTGGGCAGTCACCTGTCCCGATCGCCGGAGAACGCGGCCCGGCTGCTGATGCTGCTGCGCACCGCCGAGCTGGGCATCACCGATCTGCTCATCGCCGAGCACGACCCGCTGTACGCCGACTACCTGCGCGAACTGGACGCGGACATCGCGGAGCTGGCCAAACAGATCGAGCTGTGCGCCACCTCGCCCGGTTACGCCGACCAGTTGCTGCGCGACAACGGCCTCACCGGCGTGCTGCTGGACCGTGAGCTGACCAACCTGAAGGCCGCGCGCGACGCCCTGTACGCGCGGATGGTGGCCCGGCGCGGCGTCGGCCTCGGCTTGATCCACGACGGCATCCCCAACCCGTTCGAGATCCGCGACGAATCCACGGCGACACTGTCGCTGCTGCGGGTGCTACCGGCCATGCTCGACGCACTGGACGAGGGCCGCGTCCTCGCCATCGACGACATCGGCGCGTGCCTGCCCGCCGAGGAGACCAACCGGCTGATCCAGTTGTTCCAGAATCCGGAGACCAATTCCCGTGGCGCGCAGTTGATCTTCACCACGAACAACCGCACGCTGATCGATCGGGGCAACGGGCGCTCGCAACGTACCCGCACCTCGGTCTGGCAGGTTCGTCGCACCGGCGAAGGCACCAGTGAGCTCGCCCCGGTGTAGCGCCCACCTAGCATGGGAGCATGCTGGAGTTCGCCTCGCTGGTGATCCTGACCGCCGTGCTGGCGTCGATGATCGTGTTCGCCCTTCGCGGCCGCATGGGCGTCAAGCCGGCGAACCCGGAGCAGGGGACGCTGTACATCACGGGGGTGAGCCCGCGCCCCGATCTCCCCGGCGAGCAGTACGTCACCATCACGGGCAACCTCACCGGCCCGTCGGTGCCGGGCACAGTCGTCTACGGCCGCTTCACCTGGGACACCGGCTCGTGGCCGGAAATCGGCGATCTACTCACCGTCGTCTATCCCGCGGGCAAACCCGAGCGGTGGCAGATCTCTCGAGCCGGCTGAGTGAAGGCCGGGCACTTGGCGGGGCACCGGGTCGGCGCGGAGCATAGCCGTGCGGAGTCGAGTCGGGTCGAGGGATGCGGCCGGACGTGACATAGCCCCCACTATGGCCGGTGGCATCATGCCGGGTATGGATCTGCGAGAGACCGGCGTCGTCGTACGGACGGCGACGCCGGAGGAGTACGACGCCGTCGGCGAGCTGACGGTGGAGGTCTACGTCGGCGAGGGTTATGTCCGCGCGAGCAGTCCCTATGTGGAGGAGCTGGCCGATCCATCCCGCCGCGCGGCTTCCACCCGGATCCTCGTAGCCACCCACTCCGGCCGGATCGTCGGGTCCCTCACCGTCGCACGTCCCGGCACTCCCTATGCCGAGACCGCGTTGCCCGGCGAGTTGGAGTTCCGCATGCTCGCGGTCGCCAAGTCGGCGCGCGGCCTCGGCGCCGCAACGTCGTTGGTGCGCACCGTAATCCACCTGGCCCGAGCGGAAGGATTCGCCGCCGTGGCGTTGACGACCATGCCCGCCATGGTCGAGGCCCGCCGGATCTATGACCGCCTGGGCTTCGTCCCCGTCCCCAGCCGAGACTGGCGCACCACTCTCGGCGACACACTCCACGTCCTGCGGCTACCCCTCAGCGCGGCGTGACGACGAGTGGCACACCACGGAGGGACCGTCTCGCGCTTTGCCGCAGCGATGTGCCACTCGTCGCAACAGTTGGTGCGGAGTTACCCGAGGGCGGTCGCGACGATCCCCGCGAGATAACCGAGCCGGGCCACCTCGGACGGGCGGAAGTCGGGGCCGCCCGGCCGGCCGAGCAGCAGCACCTTGCCGGTGTTGCCGAGCGGGGCGGCGGCAAGTCTGGTGTCCATATCGCGCCAGATCTGCGGCACCCAGTCGGCCTCGGGATCGAGCACGGTGGGCTTCTCCAGCGGCATCCACGGCGCCGAACCCGCCTGTGTCTGCGGCGCACTCGGGCTTCCGACCACCCGGTAGGCGCCGTGCGGGCCGACGTCGATGATCGTGCTCCAGCCGACCCGCAGCACCCGCGGCACCCCGTCGACCAGCACCTGCAACCGGTCGTCGCGGGCGCTGGCGACATGATCGATGAGTTCGAGTTCGCGGTGGGTGTCGAGCACGCCGGAATAGGGACGGATCGAATCCACGTGCACGTCGCCGATCGATTCGGCGGCGGTGATCAGGGTGTCGGGCAGCGCGCCCGCGGGCACCTCGACGACCAGATCGTCGACGGCGTAGCCGGCGCCGCGCTCCACCACATCCAGCGACAGGATATCGGCGCCGACGGAGCCGAGCGCGAGCGCGAGTGCGCCGAGGCTTCCCGGTCGATCCGGAAGTTGCACGCGGAGTAGATACGACACGTGCGGTCCTTTCCTTGGGCGGCCGAGGTTCTGAACGGATACCCGGGTAACGCAATAATTACACCCCTACGGGCCGGTTATCGAGTCGAAGCGCCTCCAGTGACACACGCCACGGAGAAGATTCGAGCGCGGGCGGCGTGTCGGGCTATTTGGGGCATTCGTGTCGTGATGCCGGTGTGGTTGCCAGGTGCCTGCTCGGCACGGATGGCCCGTCCGGACCGACGAAGCGCCGGGGCGGTCGTCGCCGGTGATCAGGCGGATGCCTCCCCTTGGCTCGGCCCGTCCGGGCTGCGGCGGACCGCGTTCGGCCGCGCCATTAAGCTATGGGTTTGTCATGCACACCAAGCTATAGCTCGTCATGGACGCTAACGCCGTCCGCTGCGAGCGGAGCCGGTGTGACCTGTTGAAACCGAAGCCGAAAGGGGTCCCGCGGTGCCCGCCATCTCCCGTGACGAGGTCGCACACCTCGCCCGGCTGTCCCGGCTCGCCCTGTCCGACGCCGAGCTGGATCAGTTCGCCGGACAGCTGGATTCGATCCTGAGCCACGTGCGGACCATCTCCGAGGTCGCCGCCGCCGACGTCCCGGCCACCGCGTCGCCGAATCCGGCGACCAACGTGACCCGCCCCGACGAAGTGGTGCCCGGCCTGACCCCGCACGAGGCGCTGTCCGGCGCGCCCGCGGTCGACGAGCAGCGGTTCATGGTGCCGCAGATCCTGGGAGAGGGCGAATGAGTGACTTGACCGCGCTGTCGGCGGCCGAGCTGGCCGGCAAGATCCACGGCGGCGAACTGTCCTCGGTGGAGGTCACCCGGGCGCATCTGGATCGGATCGCCGCGGTCGACGGTGAATACCACGCCTTCCTGCACGTCGCGCCGGAGCAGGCGCTGGCGGCCGCGGCGGAGGTGGACGCCGCGATCGCGTCGGGCGCCGCGCCCGCCTCGCCGCTGGCCGGAGTCCCCTTGGCGCTCAAGGACGTATTCACCACGACGGACATGCCGACCACGTGCGCGTCGAAGATCCTCGAGGGCTGGGTATCGCCGTACGACGCCACGGTCACCACGAAGCTGCGCGCCGCGGGTATCCCGATCCTCGGCAAGACCAACATGGACGAGTTCGCGATGGGCTCCTCCACCGAGAACTCGGCCTACGGACCGACCCGCAACCCGTGGGACACCACCCGCATCCCGGGCGGCTCCGGCGGCGGTTCCGCGGCCGCGCTGGCCTCGAACCAGGCGCCACTGGCCATCGGCACCGACACCGGCGGGTCGATCCGCCAGCCCGCCGCCGTCACCGCGACCGTCGGCACCAAGCCGACCTACGGCACGGTGTCCCGCTTCGGCCTGGTCGCCTGCGCGTCGTCGCTGGACCAGGGCGGTCCGTGCGGCCGGACGGTGCTGGACACCGCGCTGCTGCACGAGGTGATCGCCGGATACGACCCGCGCGATTCCACGTCCCGCGATGTGCCGGTGCCGCCGGTGGTGGCCGCCGCCCGCGCGGGGGCGCAGGGCGATCTGCGCGGGGTGAAGATCGGTGTGGTGAAGGAACTGCACTCCGACAGCTACCAGCCCGGCGTGCTCGCTTCGTTCGACGCCGCGGTGGCGGTGCTGAAAGATCTCGGCGCCGAGGTGGTCGAAGTGTCCTGTCCGCACTTCGAATACGGGCTGTCGTCCTACTACTTGGTGATGCCGTCGGAGGTGTCGTCGAACCTGGCGCGGTTCGACGCCATGCGCTACGGCCTGCGTGTGGCCGACGACGGGCAGCACAGCGCCGAGCA
Source organism: Nocardia amamiensis (assembly GCF_015477605.1). Taxonomy (GTDB): domain Bacteria; phylum Actinomycetota; class Actinomycetes; order Mycobacteriales; family Mycobacteriaceae; genus Nocardia; species Nocardia amamiensis_A. The sequence goes on along the minus strand of NZ_JADLQX010000003.1, from coordinate 15,323 downwards.
GGTCATGGCGGCCACGCGCGCGGCCGGTTTCGGCCCGGAAGTCAAGCGGCGCATCATGATCGGCACCTACGCGCTGTCGGCGGGATACTACGACGCCTACTACGGCCAGGCGCTCAAGGTGCGCACGCTCATCGCCCGCGACTTCGACAAGGCCTATGAGCAGGTCGACGTGCTGGTGTCGCCGACGAGCCCGTTCACCCCGTGGAAGCTGGGTGAGAAGGTCGACGACCCGCTGGCCATGTACCTGTCGGACCTGTGCACCCTGCCCACCAACCTGGCCGGGCACCCGGCCATGTCGGTCCCGTCCGGCCTGAGCCAGGACGACGGCATGCCCGTCGGCCTGCAGATCATGGCCCCCGCTCTCGCCGACGACCGCCTCTACCGGGTGGGCGCGGCCTACGAAGCCGCGCGCGGTCCCATCGCCTGACGCACTGGTCCTCGCAGAGCCGCTTGGTTCCTCGCGCAGTAGCGGGACGCGAAGAGCCGAGCAGCTTTGCGAGGCTGAGCGCGGCAGCAGCCGCACCTAGGCGGGCCAGGTGAATTCGGGGTCGGTCTCGTAGTCCTGGCGTCGTTGGTCCAATGCGAGTGACACCATCTGGTGCGCGCCAGGGCCGATGATCTTGCGAAGCGGAGGATTCGGCATGTTCACGAGCGCGATCAGGCCCGCGGCGCCAACTTCCGGGGGCGCCTCGGTCCACTCGGATTCGGTGTCGGGTGCGTCGGCATTCGTCGCGGATTCGTCTCGGGAAGCAGCGGATTCGCCCGGATCGTCGGCCGGGACGGGGTCGGTGTGCCCGGACGCGGTCGGCGGGCCGTCGGCGGCGGGTGCGCCCGTCGGATAGTCCGGCATGCCGAGGATCGTGCTGCGCAGGTCCGCGTAGGCCGGAATGCCGGTGGCGAACCGCATGCTCGACTTGGCCCAGTCGGTGTCGAAGCCGCCCAGCTGGGCCAGGGTGACCCGGATGCCGAACGGACGCAGTTCGTCGGCGAGTGCGGCGCTGAAACCTTCCAACGCCCATTTGCCTGCGTTGTAGAGGCCGAACAGCGGCAGGCTGCCCACGGCGCCGACCGTGGAGATCTGCACGATGTGCCCGGAGCCCTGGGCGCGCAGATGCGGTGCGGCTGCTTGCGAAACCCAGAGCGCACCATAGAAATTGGTGTTCATCTGATCGCGGATCTGGGCTTCGGTCAGCTCCTCGACAGCGCCGACCAAGCCGTAGCCCGCGTTGTTCACGATCACATCGATCGTGCCCATCAGTGTGAACGCCTTGTCCACCGTTGCGATCGCGCGCTCGCGATCGCGAACGTCCAAGGGCAGCACGGTGAGTCGGTCGTCGGCGAGCCCGGCCATGGACTCCGGGTTCCGCGCGGTCGCGACGACACGGTCGCCCTCGGCGAGCGCGGCCGTCGTGAACGCCCGGCCGAGTCCGCGGTTGGCGCCGGTGATGAACCAGGTTCTGGTCACGGAAGATCCTTTCGTGGCGAGACGCTCCGTCTCGTTTGCGACTATGCCGAGTAGAGGGAAGCCGTGTCAAGACGAGACGTTTCGTCTCGTTATATGGTGGCGGCATGCCCGACACACCCACTGCCACGCGGCGCAGCGAGCGGGCCCGCGCCGCGATTCTCACCGCTGCCGCCGAACTGATCCGCGAGCTGCCCTACGCGAAATTGACCATCGAAGCCATCGCGGCCCGTGCGGGTGTCGGCAAACAGACCATCTACCGCTGGTGGCCGTCGAAGGGAGCGGTCGTCTTCGACGCCATGCTCGAATCCGACTCCGGCCCCGCACTGCCGGACACCGGTGACATCGCCGCCGATCTGCGCGGATTGCTGCGCGGCTCGATCGTCGCGCTGACCGACCCGGGGTACGAATCCTTCCTTCGCGCCATGTACATCGAGATCCAGCAGGACCCGGAGCTGGCCGCCACCTACCGCGAACGCCTCTTGCTGCCGCAGCGTGCGGCCATCGCCGACCGGCTCGCCGCCGCCGTGGATGCGGGTGAACTCCGCGCGGGCCTGGATTTGGAACTCGCGATCGATCTGTTGCTCGGCCCGATTCAAACCCGGTGGTCGCTGGGTCTCGGTGGGCTCACCGAGTCATATGCCGACTCGGCCCTGGATGCGGCGCTGGCATATCTGCGCGCATGAACCCTTCGGGTCGTGCATCAACACCGGTGGCCTTGCGCGTCGAAGTGGAGTCCTGTCAGGGGGTTCGCAGCGACTCGGCTTGCTTCCGGATGCCTTCGGTCATGCCCTCGAAGCCGCGTCGCAGATTCTTGCCGAGCAGCGCGACGACCACGGGATGCAACCATCCTCCGAGTTCGAAGTGCGACTCGTAACGGGTGCGGTCGTCCGCGAGGGAAGTCACGGTGTGTGAGCGCAGACTGTGCAGCGCGCCCAGGGGAACCGGCTTCATCGCGTAGCCGAGTTCACGGCCGGGCGTGTGGGAGCGGATCCATTCGCGCTGTTTGCGCGGACTGGAACCGGAGACGTTGACGAGCATGTCGATCGGCTCGCCGGGAACCAGGGAGCTGCGGCACTCCGGGACGAACGGATTCCATTCGCCGTAGCGCGGGAAGTCGGTGATCACCTGCCAGACCAGTTCGGCAGGAGCATTGATGTCCACGGCAAGGTCGATGACAAAGGCCATGGAGAAATTAGAACACGTTCTATGATGACTGTGGGTGTGCCGGGCCGGATAGGTCAGCAGCCGCCCATGGCGGTGCCCTGATCGGACCCGTAGCGGTGGCCGTGCCCGGGCGGGGCGTCGAGCGCGGCGAGCAGGTCGGCCGTGGTCTGCGCGAAGCTGATCAGCGGAAGCCACTGGGGGACCGGAGCGTCGACCCGGGCGCCGGTGAGGTCCGGCGCGCGCCACAGCTGGGTGAGCGACCAGTGGATCACCGGGTCGGAGGTGTTGGCCAGCACGGTCGCGCCGCCGTGGTGGACGTGGTTGGCCGGGGGTCCGGCCCACAGCGCCGCGCAGGTTCGGTTGTCCTGGTCGGCGTCGTCGGCGAAGACGGCGTTGCCGCCCAGCGCGCCCAGGCTCTGGCCGTACACATACAGCTTCGGCTTCTGTGTCAGGCCCTCGAGGTGGTTCTCCACGGCGGTGAACAGGCTGCGCGCGGCGGTCACCGCGGCGTCGCGGCCGAACACGAACGTGGCCCAGCTCGGCAGGTAGGAGTACTGCAGACCGACCAGCGCCACGTCGCCGTCGAAGTGCTGGTCGAATCCCGCGACGGCGTTCGTGTCGATCCACCCCGACCCGGTCGGCACGGTGACGACCAGATGCGAGCGTGTGAAGCCGCCCGAACGCTCCAGCTCCCGAATTGCCAGGGTGACACGGCTGTCCAGGTCCGGCGCGGAGGTCACCCCGACGTAGACCCGCACGGCCCGCACCGGCGCATCGCTCACGAACTTGCGCCCCTCGGCGCCCAGCGACGACCAGCTCACCGCCGAACCGGTATGCGAAACCGGTTGCACCAGAGCAGGATCCAGCTCGGCATTGGCACTGGCGTACACCGAGTCACGCCATCCGACGGCAGCGGGCACGCCGGCCAGATACAACAGAATCGCCATGACCGCGGCCAGCGAAACTCTCCGTGCCCAGCCGAGTCTGCGCAGTGCCCAGGCGATCGAGCGGGTGGCGCCGACGAACAGTCCGATGATCAGCGCCGCGCCGAGTGCGCACCGCAACCAGTAATCCGTTCCGATCCGCGGTGTTCCCATCGCCGCGCGCAGCCGGTTCTGCCAGTGGCCCGCGTTCGCCGCCGCACCCACGACCAGCACCGACGTCGCGATCAGCAGGGGCAGTCGCATCCAGCCGTGACGCTGGTTGATGTCGAAATCGACGCGTCGCCCGACGATGCGCACGATCCCCGCGACGCCGAGTGTGATCGCCGCGAGGAGCGCGGTCAGCACGGCTTGGGTGCCGGGCGTCCGGGGGAGCAGCCCGGGCGCCAATGATGCCAAGACGCCGATCCCTACCCCGAGTGTGGTGCCGATCCGTGGCGGCAGGATGACGCGCACGGCACCGCCCAGTGTGGTGGCGGAGCTGAAGAGAGCGGTCATCTCCGAACCCCGGAGACGCCACTCGTATTCGGCGAGCCGGCAGCGAACGCGACCCCGCGCCGCCGGTTGCGCACGGTGAGAACGGCGCCGAGCCCGGCGATTCCGGCGCCGAGCACTCCGAGCAGCTTCCAGCTCGCCGTCGAATCGGGATCCGCGGCATCCGCCAGGCGCTCGACCACCGGTGCGCCGTAGTCCTGGCGACGGGAGTTCAAATCGACCGCGGTGTTCGCGATCGACGCCATCGCGTCGCAGCGGGCGCGGGAGAACGAGTCCACCCGGGTCGCGCAAGCCTCGTGCATCTGCCGGTCCAGCGTCGCGTCCAGGGCTTGACGCGCCCACGGCCCCAGCGGCTCGCCGCGCAGGTCGGCGTAGCGCAGCAGGTCGTAGCCCAGATCATGAGCCTTGCACGCGGTATCGAATTCGGCGGGCAGCGTGACCGGCGAGGAGCAGTCGCCCCCTGGATTGACCACGAGACCGTCCACGGAGCTCGGGCGGTAGCCGAACGACGCGACGAAGTCCGGCGGGATGACGCTGAGCGCGCCCGGACCGCCCGCGGTCAGTTCCGCGACGGCGGCGCTCGCCTGCGCGCTCTCGACCGGCGCGGTCGCGGCGGCGGCCTGCGGCGCGGGTGCCAGGAACGCCGTCGCCGCCATTGTGGTCAACGCCGTCGCCGTCAGCGCCGCGCAGCGTCGCGTCGGTCCGGCAACGGAAGTGTTTGTGGCGGAAGGGTTTCGGGCTCCTGCGGCCGATGCGGACCGGGGCACGGGTCCTGCGCTGGTCGGTGTGCTCATGGTGACGACGTTAGGGACCCCGTCCGCGCGGGCGCCTCACGCCCGGGAAGGTTTCCCGCGCCGTGCCGCCGGGGGAGCCGCCGTACCGGCGTCGCACCGGGGTACCGGGTCGGAAATCACCCCGAGGTATGAGGCCGCGGTCAGCTGGAGGTTTCTAGTGTCGTAGGCATGAACCGACAAAGTCGTGCCTGGGCGCGGCGGCTGGACGTACGCACCTGGTTCGACCTGGGCACGGTGCTGGTCGCGCTGATCTGGTACTCGGTGGCCTGGCCGACCTTGCATGTGACCCACGCGGTGCCCGCCGCAGCGCAGCCGTTCATCGCGGCGCTGGCCGCGTTCCCGGTGCTGCTCGTGCGGATCAATCCGGCGTTGGGGTGGGCGATCTCGGCGGGCTCGGCGCTGCTGATCTCGCTGGCCATACCCCATCAGCCGAACAATGAGCTGCCGTTCCAGGTCGTGCACGCGCTGTGCCTGCTGGTGCTGCTGTTCGCGGTGGCGCTGCGGGCGCCGGGGCAGATCGTCGCGGTCGCCTGGGCGGCCACGGCGCTGTTGTTCGCGACGACCATGCCAGGGGAAGGGGACGCGTTCGCGAACGCCGCGTGGGGCTGGCCGATCGCACTCGCGGCGCTGGTGCTGTTCGGCCTGCTCATCCGCTGGCTGGTGCTGTCGCGGCGGCAGTTGGTGCGTCAGGAGGAAGAGAACGAACTCGAACGGGCTCGCCGGGCGATCCTGGAGGAGAAGGCCCGCATCGCCCGCGATCTGCACGACGTGGTCGCCCACCACATGTCCCTGGTCGTCGTGCAGGCACAGACCGCGCCCTACCGGGTGGATGGCGTCACCCCGGCCGCTCGCGCCGAGTTCGAGTCGATCGGCGCCACGGCGCGCGAGGCACTCAACGAGATCCGCGGCATGCTCGGCGTCCTGCGCAGCGACGGCCAGCTGCCCGAGCACGCGCCGCAGCCGAAGGCCGCCGACGTGGTCGCCCTGTTCGAGGGCGCGCGACGTGCCGGTGTCGACGTCACCTGGACGGTCGAGGGTGCGTTGGACACGATCCCCGAGACCATCGGTCTCGCGCTCTATCGCATTGCTCAGGAATCCCTGTCCAACGCCTCCCGGCACGCTCCAGGCGCCGCCGTTCAGGTTCGCATTGTGCGCGGCGCGGACCTGCTGCTCACGGTCGGCAACGGTCCGGGAGCCACGGCCACCCGCCCGGTAGGCAACGGCGGCCACGGCATCGCGGGGATGCAAGCGCGTGCCGTCGCCGTCGGCGGGGAGGTCTCGGCCGGTGCCCGCAGCGACGGCGGCTTCGAAGTCAATGCCCGCCTCCCACTCGCGCTGTCGAACATCGGCGCCACCCCACTGGCGCCCGCGGCGTCGGAACACTGAGCGTTCGAACGGGATCCGCTTGTCGGCGAAAAGCGGAGCCGGGCCGCATACGGGCCCAGCGGACGTGTGCATGAGGGGCAATTAGGGTGAGCTGGTGGCAATTACCGTGTTGATCGCCGATGACCAGGCCATGGTGCGGCAGGGGTTCGGGGCGCTGCTCGCGGCTCAGCCGGACATCAGCGTCGTCGGCGACGCGGCGGACGGAAAGGTCGCGGTGGCCGAGGCCAAGCGGCTGCGCCCGGACGTCGTGCTGATGGATGTGCGTATGCCGGAGATGAACGGACTGGACGCGGCCCGCGCCATCCTGGCCGCCGGATTCGATCCTCCGGTGCGCGTGCTGATGCTGACCACCTTCGACATCGATGACTACGTCTACGAGGCGCTGAGCCTCGGCGCCAGCGGATTCCTGCTGAAGGACGCGCCCGCCGAGGAATTGGTCCGCGCGGTGCGGGTGGTCGCCGACGGTCAGGCACTGCTCGCGCCGACCGTCACCCGCAGGCTCATCGCCGATGTCACCCGCCGCCGCAGCTCCGCGCGGGCGAAACCGGCACCGCAGCTGACGGCGCTCACTCCGCGTGAGCGGGAGGTGCTGGAGCTGATCGCCAAGGGCATGTCGAACGCGGAGATCGCAGAGGCGCTCTTCGTCGCCGAGCAGACCGTGAAAACCCATGTGTCGAAGGTTTTCTCGAAGCTGAACCTGCGCGACCGCGCCCAGGCCGTCGTCTTGGCCTACGAGACCGGCCTCGTCACTCCCGGCTGACCCGTGCTCACAGCGGCGGGCAGGACCCGCCGCGCACCTCGTCGAGATGACGTCCGATCAGCTCCGCCATCCGGCTCAGGATGGCGGTGGCGTCGTCGAACGTGCCGGAATCGGCCTGCGCCGCGAGGGCGACCGCGATCATGCCGGACCGTACCGGTACCAGGCCGAACTGCCGGACGGTGTAGACGCCGGTCACGTCGTCCGGCCCCCAGCCACCCTTGAACGCCGTGCCCTCGAGCACGCCGAGACCCCACGACTGCTCGGGTGTGATCTCCGTCATCAGCTCGGTGACGTGGAACGTCTCGGGCAGGCACGGCAGCCGGGACGCGAAGCGCGCCTGGTTGGCCAGCGTCCACTCGGTCCCGCCGAAGGAGGTGTAGTCCAGCGTGGTGCGCGGGCCCGCGACACCGGTCGCGGCGTCACCCGCTTCATCGATCACGTTCTGCACAGCCTTGGCGGCTTCCAGCCCGTCGCCGAGCGACTGCCATAGCGCATCGGCGGCGTCGTTGTCCGACCAAGTGATCGCGGCCTCCACCTCATGCAAGATGCCTTCCTGCCGGTCGTGCCGCAGCGCCGCGATCGCGAGCGGGACCTTGATGGTCGACCACGCGATGCCGCTGACCCAGTCGCCGAAGATGGTCATCCGGCCGCCGCCGACGGGCATGATCGCCATGCCGACCTGTCCGGCCAGCTGCGGCTGCAGCTGAGTGAAATCGGCGGCCAGCGAGTCCGGCATGGAGACCGCGAGGTTCGGCCGCCACGTCCCGACGGTGTCGACGACGACGGGGGGCGGTTCGGCGGCCGGCCGCTCGCCCGGAAACAGGGCGCACGAGGTCAGGGTGAGCAGTACCACCATCGAAGCGGCGCGCAGCACCGAACCAGATCCGGTCGACCTCACCACCGAGTCCTCCCCACCACCACGTGCGCGTGCTCGCTTTTCATCGGCGGTGCAAAATAGCTGATCGGGCCCGTCCGGCGGGTGACCGGGCGGGAGACATCGTCGCGCGACACGCGACAGCGTCGCGAGAACGATATCTCGGGAGATAGTTTCGCCGATTTTCGCTGGGAATTCGAAACGCCGTGGCCAGGGCGCCACCCGGTAGGCTCCAGGATCTGTACGGAGCGCCCGGACCTGCACGTCCGGCCGTGGGTCACCTGAAGGGGGCGTGTTGCTCAACAGCGGTGCGGTGTTCGCCGGGTTCACCATCGAGAAGCTGCTCGGCCAGGGCGGTATGGGATCGGTGTATCTGGCCCGGCACCCGAGACTGCCGAGGCAGACGGCGCTCAAGCTGCTCAACCGCGAGCTGTTCGCCGACGCCGAGGTCAGGGCGCGGTTCGAGCGGGAGGCGGACCTGGCCGCGCAGCTGGATCATCCGAACATCGTCGCGGTGTACGACCGCGGCACCGAAGACGAGCAGCTATGGATCTCCATGCAGTACGTCGACGGCGTGGACGCGGCGACGGTGCATCCGCCGACCCTGCCGCCGGAGCGGGCCGTGCAGATCGTCGAAGGCGTCGCCGCCGCATTGGATTACGCACACGGGATGGGCGTGCTGCACCGGGATGTGAAGCCCGCGAACATCATGCTGGCCCGCTCGGTGGGCGGGCACGGCGAACGCGTCTTCCTCACCGACTTCGGCATCGCCCGGCTGCGCGAGGATTCCACCCACCTGACCCAGACCGGCATGTTCACCGCGACGCTCGCCTACGCCTCGCCGGAACAGATGACCGGCGCGCACCTGGACCACCGCTCCGATCAGTACTCGCTGGCATGCGCGCTGTACTGGTTGCTGACCGGCGTCGCTCCCTTCGACGCCGCCGCCCCGGCCGAGATCATCCGCGGCCATCTCCAGCTGCCGCCGCCCTCGGCGGCGGCCGTGCGCCCCGGACTCTCGGCCGCGCTCGACGCGGTGATCGCGAAGGCGATGGCCAAGCGGCCCGACGACCGGTACACGTCCTGCGTCGAGTTCGCCACGGCCGCACGCCGAGCGCTGACCGCGCCCGCACCGACGATCGTGGCGTCGCAGTACCAGCCGCAGCCGGCGCCCACCGTTATCGCGCAGCCGTCGAGTCCGGCGTATCCAGGGCCGGAGGCGAGTTCGCCGACGTATGCCGCCGCCGGATCCGGCCCGGCCTACACCGCGCCGCCGCAGTACGTCCCGAATCCGACTGCGGAACAGAATTTCCCGAAGCCCGAAGCACCCGCGGTGGCGCCGCCGAGTTACGCAGCGGTGCCGCAGCAGCCCAGTCATTTGTCGATGCCGCCGAATTATCCTGCGGCGCAGGCGGTTTCGCCGAGTTATCCGGCGGCGCAGGCGATGCCGCCGAATACGCCGCCGCCGATGGGCTACGCACCCCATCAGCCGCCCGGCTATCCGCCCGAACGCCGCTCCCATACCGGCCTGATCGTAATGGTCGTGCTGATCGTGGTGGCGTTGCTCGGTGGCGTCGGCATCGTCGCCGCGAAGGTCGGATTCTCCAATTCCGACTCCGCGTCTCCGCTCGATCTCGGCACCAAGACGCCCACGGGACCGGCCGATCCCGGGATGCTCGCCAAGGCGTTCCCGAACCTGCTGCCGCAAGGCGTGGACACGAAGTACAACGTCGGCTCCGGCCCGGGGTATCGGGACAAAACATGCTTTCTCAACACGGCCGAGCCGGGTGACAAAGTATCCGCCGCCGACGGTGTGCCCGACTTCCCCAACTGGGCAACGGCCTGGAATTGCTGGGGCACGCCGATCAACGAGCCCGATTACGTCCTCGTCGCCTTCAAATCACCGCAGGACGCACAGGCGGCGGTGCGCGACCTGCCGTCCAACACCGCGGCGACCGAACGCAACAACGGCAAGTCCTATTCCACCTACCGGTGGCAGACGTCCGGCGGTGGCTTGCCGGACGGGTTCCTGGTCGTCGAGTTCGAAGACGATCCCGCCCGATCCAGCTACCTGCTGTTCGCCACGGTGACGCTCACCGACCGCATCCCGACCTCGGGGTTCGGCATGCCCGCCGCCGAATTCGAGGACTGGTTCGCCGACCTGCCGCTGTGACGAGCTCAGTCGACCGCGAGCGCCTCCACGATGGGCAGCCGGGCGGCCCGAAGTGCGGGCGGAATCGACCCGAGCAGCGCAAGCGCCAGCGCGACCACGCCGTAGACCAGCACCATCGGGCTCGGCTGATAGGCGACGTCGATGGTCAAGGCATTTCCCATCGCGATCGCACCCAGGTACTGCACCAAGGCGCCGAGAAGCAAACCCAGTGCCGCGCCGACGATTCCGATGCCCGCCGCCTCGGCGAGCACCGAACGCATCAGGAACTTGCGGCCGGTGCCCATGGCGCGCAACACCCCGAGTTCCCTGCGGCGGTCCAGCACCGAGAGCATCAATGTGTTCAGCAGCGCCACCGTGGCCACCAGCACCACGATCCAGAGGATGGCATTGCTCATCACCATTCCTTGCCGGATACTCGACGAGGCCGCGATCACGGTATTGGCGCCGGTGTCGACGTGCAGTTCCGGTGGCACCACCTGGCGGATAGCCGCGAGCACTGCCGCGCGATCGGCGCCGGGTTCGATGTCGACCGCGATGACCGTCTCGCCGGGCCGCTCGTACCAGGCGCGCATCAGGTTCAGGTCCATCATCACCACGCCCGCGATCGCCGAGAAGTACGGGATCACCTGCAGCACGCGCACGGTGCGCGGGCCGGTCGGCGTCGGCAGGGTCAGCTCCGCGCCCGCGCCCACGCCCAGCGAGCGCGCCACGTCACGGGAGATCGCCACACCCTCCCCGGCGGACAGCCGGGCGACGTTCTCGTCGGTGAGCATCCGCATGCGCGTTTCCCTGGCATCGGGCGGAAATCCTTGCAGCATCACGCGACTGCTGCCGAGCGTGGCGAACGCCATCTGCGCCGGGCTGAGATGCGCGACGCCGGGCACGGCGGCGAGCTTGCCCGGCAGGTCGGCGGGCAGCAGCGGCCCGGTCGGGAATTGCGCCATCGAAGCCGGGCTGACGTAGACGTCGTTCTTGGCCAGATCCTTGAATGTCACGGTGGCCGAATCGATCATGTTGCTGGATGCGCCACCCATGCCGACGGTCGCGGCGACGCCGATCATCACCGTCATGGCCGTAGCCCAGACCCGGCGCGGTGCGCGTTCCAGTGTGGTCGCGCCGAGCGCGCCCGGGGCGCGGAACCAGCGTGCGATCCCGGCGGCGACCCGCACGATCGGACCCGTTGCGCCGAAACACAGCAGGATGGCGGCGATGAACGAGATCGAGATGGCGGTCAGCGAATAGCGGCCGAGATCGCTGCTTGCGACCAACACGGCGGCGCCGACCAGTCCGGCGCCCAGCGCCACGGCGAGCCAGCGCAGCAGCGGGCTCGCCGTATCCGTTCGGCCCACGCCCACCGGAGCCAGCGCCTCGATGGGCTGGACCTTGTACACCTGGCGCGCGGCGAGGGATGCCGCGAGCACGCTGGCGAACACGCACGCCGCGACCGCGAACGGAATCACGTACCAGGGCACCAGATACTCGGTGCGCGCCTCCACCGACTGCACGATCGCGGTGGGCAGGGCGCCGATCGCGATCCGGCCCATGAACACGCCCAGCACCGCACCGACCGCGCCGCCGAGCACGCCGAGCAGCGCCGCTTCGCCCAGCAGATCACGCACCATCGGACCACGTCTGCCGCCGATGGCGCGCAGCAGCGACAGCATCGGCCTGCGCTGGGCAATCGCCATGCTCATCGCGTTGTAGATGAGGAACGCGGAGACGATCAGCGCGGCGGCCGAGGCCATCGTGGTGGAGTACCGGACGATCTGCACCACGCCGCCCGCCTGCGCGGTGCGCAGGCTCGGTTCGGCCACTACCGCGCGACCGTCCACCGCGGCGGTCACCGCCGCGCGCAGCTGCCCGAGGTCGGCGCCGTCGGCGGGAATGATCTGCACCGAATCCAGTCGCCCGGGTCGGTCGGTGATCTTCTGCGCGAGCCCGAGCGGCGCCGCGATGAGGTGTCCGTCGTTGAGCTTCTTGGACGCCTGTTCGTCGAGGATGTCCGCGACCGTCACCGTCGTATTGCCCAGCGTGAACTGCTCGCCCTCGGAGCGACCGAGCGCCGCGCCGACCAGCACCCCGTTCGGCACCGACAGCAGCCTTCCCGCGGAAGCGCTCATGGGAGCGGTCAATTCGCTGCCCAGCGCGCCGATGGTCGAGTCGGCGCCGATCAGCAGCGCACGGTCCGCGCCGGTGCCGAGCTGCGCGCGCAACATCGGCACCGCCACCGCCACACCGGGAGTGGTCACGATCTGACGCAGCAATTGCTGGTCGAAACCCGCGTCGGTGATTCCGGTGACCTCCAGCTGCGCCTTGCCGCCGAGGCCGCGGGTCAGCTTGTCCACCGAACCGGTCACCGACCCGGAGATGCTCAGCACCGCGACCAGCAGCGACGCCGAGACACCCATCACGATCAGCGACATCAGGGTGCGGCCGCGATGGGCGAGCAACTCGCCGATATTGAACAGCCGCAGGCGATCCCACGCCGCGCGGATCACGCGTTGACCGTCCGCTCGACCCGGTCGTTGGAGCCGATCCGGCCGTCGCGCAGGGTGATCACGCGATCGCAGTAGGTCACCGCGCCCATGTCGTGGGTCACCATCACCACCGAATTGCCCGATTCGGTGATTTCCCCGAGCAGCTCGAGGATGGCGGCGCCGGTCTTGGAATCCAGGTTTCCGGTGGGCTCGTCGGCCAGGATCAGCGGCGGGTTCATGATCAGCGCCCGCGCCACCGCGACCCGCTGCATCTGGCCGCCGGACAACTCGGCGGGCCGGTGCTCGGCCCGCGCGGCGAGACCGACCAGGTCGAGCAGCTCCAGCGCGCGCGGCTTGGCCTTACGCAAACCGGTGCCGTCCAGCAGTTTCGGGATCGCCACGTTCTCCCATGCCGACAGCGTGGGCAGCAGGTTGAAGAACTGGAAGACGAAACCGACCTGATGGCGCCGGAACCGCGACTGCTGCTCCTCGTCGAGTGCGCCGATCTCCTCGCCCCGGAACCGGATCGAGCCCGAATCGGGACTGTCCAGCGCGCCCAGCAGGTGCAGCAGGGTGCTCTTGCCGGAACCGGACGGCCCGATGATCGAGGTGAATTCACCGCCCTCGATGCGCAATCCCACCTCATCGAGCGCCCGGACGGTCTGACCGCCGACCCGGTACTCCTTCGTCACGCCCGATAACTCCAGCATCGCCGGTTCAGACATCGTTGTCCCCCGTTTCCGTTCGGTCGATCAACAGTTCTTCGTTCTTCGCGCGTCAGCGCGCCATGGTCTCCGACGCGTGGTTGCGGCGACCATACTGTGCCTCGAGCACCGCGCGCAGCACCGGCTGCTCGGCGGCCAGCTCGAGGTACGCCTCGACCTCCGTGAGTCCCTGCTCGAGTTTCGCGTCGAAGTGGATGTTCCACCGATAGCGCAGCGTGAGCAGCAGTCCTTCCGCGTCACCGAACAGCCGCTCCAGACCGGGGATACCCGCGAACAAGTCGGGGCTGGCGGGATCGGTCGCCGCGCGGGTGAGCACGGTGTGCACGATGTCGGTTCGAGCGTGCTGATCTGTCCAGGACATGGCCTTCGCCTTTCCTCGGTGAACTACCGCTCACGGTACGGACGCGAAAGCCCTGTTGTCGTCGTGCCAGGGACCCGAATACGTCTCCGACCACAGTAGGAGTAGCGGCCCGCTCGCGGGACGATGTACCGCCGCGCGGGCGGCGGCTAGCCTTACAGAATGGGTGTGACCGGCGTCTCCGAAGCGCCGCCCGGCACGCCGCGAACCGGGCGGGTGCGCGCCGCGCTGCTGCGCACCAGGCAGCGGTGCGCCGAGTTCGGGCGCCATCCGGTGGCGGCGTTCCGGCGCAATGTCGAGCAGCTGCCGTTCGACTATCCGCCATCGGTCATCATCAGCATCGATCTCGCCGTCCTCGTCGTCGCGGTGGCGGCCGCGGTGCAGCGGCACGAGTACTTCCCGACCGTGCTTCCGATCATCGCGGTGCTGCTGACCTATGCCTTCGGGCCGCTGTACGCGTTTCTCGGCGTCATGCCCCGCCCTTTGCTGCTGGGTGTGCTGGCCATGGCCGCGGAGGCGCTGTTCCTCGCCCAGCCCGTCAGCGCCGACTTCGCGCCGTTCGTGCTGGTGGCCGCCGCTGGCGAGATCGCCGCGATCGCGCCGAAGCGGGTGAGCATTCCGGTCACGGTGGCGATGATGTTGCAGTTGGTCGCGTTCGACGCGATCGGCCACCTGTGGGAGGGACTGCCGACCTACCTGGTCGGCATCGCGTTCGGCTGGATGGCCGGGCTGATGATGCAGTATCAGCGCCGCTTCCTCTACCAGGAACGTGGCTACCAGGACATTCGCGCCGCGCAGGCCGCCGACGAGGAGCGCCACCGGATCGCACGCGAAGTGCACGACGTGATCGCGCACTCGCTGAGCGTGACCCTGCTGCATCTCACCGCCGCGCGGCACGCGCTGCAGACCGACCGCGACGTGGACGAGGCCGTGGAGGCGCTGACCGACGCCGAGCGACTCGGCAGGCAGGCCATGGCCGATATTCGCCGCACGGTCGGCCTGCTCGACGCGCGGCCGTGGAAGCAGGTCGCGGAACCGGGCGTGGAGGACGTCAAGGACTTGGTCGGCGATTTCGTACGCGCCGGGTTGGACGTGCACTACGAATGCGAGGGCGACCTCGGCGCGGTGTCGCCCGCCGTCGGGCTGGCGTTGTACCGGATCAGTCAGGAGTCGCTGGCGAATGTCGTCAAACACGCGCCCGGCGCGTCTGCCTCGGTACGGATCGCGGTGGACGCGACCATGGTGACGCTGACCGTGGACAACACCCTGCCTGCCGGGGTGCTGCCACAACGCGGCACGGGAATGGGCGTCTCCGGCATGCGGCAGCGCGCCGAATTGCTCGGCGGCCGGATGACGGTCGGCCCGAGCAACCACGGCTGGTCGGTGCGAGCAGGCATTCCGCTCGCGCCCGGTCGCGGCGGATTCTCGTGTTCGATACTGCCCGGCGCCACGACGACACCACGGGAGGGTGTGTGAGGGACCGGCATCGAGTGAACCGAGGGCACAGCGAGGCGGAGTTGTGAGGGAGCGTCAGCGAGTGAACCGAGGGCACAGTGCGCTGTGGCGCACGACGGAGCCGAGCGCCAGCGAGGCGGAGTTGTGAGGGAGCGTCAGCGAGTGAACCGAGGGCACAGTGCGCTGTGGCGCACGACGGAGCCGAGCGCCAGCGAGGCGGAGTTGTGAGGGAGCGTCAGCGAGTGAACCGAGGGCA
>NZ_JADLQX010000039.1 GCF_015477605.1 Nocardia amamiensis | reverse complement strand
CCACCGGCTCACAATCCGCTACGACCGCAAAGGAACTCACTATCTGGGCTTCCTGACGTTGGCGGCCACGCTCACCTGCTTCAAGAAGCTGGCGAAAGCAAAATCAGCCATGTGAGACATGGTCTTATCCGCACATGGCTGAGGCCGACGAAATCCTGACCGACCTGCGTGGCCGGGTGTGCTGTTCGGGCTCGGCAGCCAGATCTACAACTGGGATGACCCGTTCGGCAAGTTGTTCTTGCAGACCTTGCCGAAAACGCCTACCCGCACGTTACTTTGCCCCCCGGGTCAGCTTCGGGAGTCCCAGGCCGAGTTGGCGCGGTCGATCTCGGCCATGTGTTCCTCGGCCCACGCTCGCAGCGCCGCGAGCGGAACTTCCAGGGACAGGCCGAGATCGGTGAGCCGATAGTGCACGCGCGGCGGCACGGTGGGTTCGACGCGGCGTGCGACCAGTCCGTCTCGGGTCAGGTTCCGCAGCGTCACGGAGAGCATCTTCTGCGAAACACCGGGCATGCGCCGCTGGAGCTCCGCGAAGCGCACCTCGTCCGGCGCGGCCTCGGCGAGCAGTTTCACCACCATCGAGACCCATTTCGTGCCGACGCGGTCGAGCAGCCGCCGGGTCGGGCAGGCCGGATCGAACAGATCGCCGCGTGCCTCGGCCGGCTTACGCATGGGACCGGTAGTCACCCCGAGCTCACCACCTGATTCGAACGTGCGGTCTTGGCAACGCCGAACAGCCTACCTACGGTCACCTGGTAACCAATAGTGACTAGGACCAGGTGATGACATACACGTCTTCCGATATCGCGTTGCGCCGCATCGCGACCAATGGCATTCACCTC
The DNA here is from genome assembly GCF_015477605.1 of Nocardia amamiensis. Taxonomy (GTDB): domain Bacteria; phylum Actinomycetota; class Actinomycetes; order Mycobacteriales; family Mycobacteriaceae; genus Nocardia; species Nocardia amamiensis_A. The sequence goes on along the minus strand of NZ_JADLQX010000039.1, from coordinate 58,346 downwards.
AATGTCGCGATCGCTGGACGCGGGCCCGCGGTGCTGTTGTTGCACGGGTTCCCGCATACCTGGCAGCTATGGCATGAGGTGATCGGGCCGCTCGCGCAACGGCATCGGGTGATCGCTCCGGACCTCCGTGGCCTCGGGGCCAGCACGAGAGCGAGCGATGGCTATGACGCGGCGAATCTGGCCGTCGATGCCGAAGGGTTGCTGGACGCGCTCGGCGAGCCGACCGCGGTGGTGGTCGGGATCGACGCGGGCACGCCGCCCGCCTTCCTGCTGGCCATGCGGCAGCCCGAGCGAGTGCGGCGCCTGGTGCTGATGGAATCGCTGTTGGGTGCGTTGCCCGGCGCCGAGGACTTCCTGGCGGGCGGGCCGCCATGGTGGTTCGGATTCCATGCGGTGCCCGGCCTCGCCGAGGAAGTTCTCGCCGGTAACGAATCTGCTTATATCGACTGGTTTCTTACCGTCGGCACGCTCGGTCGCGGCGTGCCGGGGTCGATTCGGGACGCCTTCGTAGAGGCCTACGCCGACCCCGTGGCGCTGCGGTGTGCGTTCTCCTACTACCGTGCCATGCCCACCAGCGCCCAGCAGATCAGCGACGCCGTTGCGGCCGCTCGGCTCACTGTGCCGACGATGGCCGTCGGTGCCCATCCCGTGGGTGACGCGCTGGCCCGGCAATTGGCCCCCATCGCCGACGATCTGATCCATCACGTGATTCCCGGCTGCGGGCACATCATTCCGCTCGACGCACCGGCAACGCTCGTGCGGCTGCTCACCGATTTCCTCGCCCGCAACGAGCTTTCGTGAGAGTCCGACTCGCCGAAAATTCTTCGGCTCGTCGCGGGGACACCGCGGCGTGTCTGCCGGTTTATACCGTGTCGGTCGCCAGGGATTCTCTGGTGGAAGGGTTCCTGCTCTCTTCTGCACTTCTTTGCTGCGTCGTGAATATGGCGATTACACAGAGAGTTGCGACAATGAAGCATGCCAGGGTGTACCAGAGGTTACCAATGGGGTCTCCCTCGCTTGTGAGTCCGTCAACTGCGCCGAAGAACGCGGGTAACGCGGTGACCCAGAGCAACGCCATGACGCACAGATACACGACACTGTAGGACCGGACAAAGCTGTTGGTGTATCGGGGAACATCCGGTGTTTCCCGGCGCAGCCGCAACCATTGACGGGCCAGAATCGGAATCGCGACCAGCGAGACGACGACCAGTTCCGCCGCGTAGAGGACTCCGCGGACCGTCGTGCTCCCCATTCCGAAGACTGTGGCCGGTAGCGGGAGGATGAACGTGCCCAGCGACGCGAGGATACCGATCACGATTGTGCGCCAGAGCAACTCGAGACCGGAGAATTGCCGGCCATCGTCGACGTAGCGACCGACAAAGAACTGGACGCAGAGTGCCAGCGACATCGGCCACAAAGCGGCGAACACGACCACGCTGGGCAGTGGGACCGAATCGAACATGGGTTGGTTGAGCGGGTTCGCGGTCGACCATTCCCACCATCTCAGCTGCGGTCCGAGATGGTCGAAGATCTCGTAGAACGCGTGGTGCACGAAGCCTACGCAGACTGCGCCTACGAGCACGCCGTGCTGTCGGAAAACGCCGAGCGTTCTTACGATTTCAAACGCCAGCGTGGCCATCAGCGGGTAGATCGCGATGATGTACAGCGGGAGCCGGCCCCACAGGAATTCCACGGTGAACACGTTGTGCGCGAACATCGTGTCCACGTGGTCTTCGATGCCGAAAGCCGCGGGAAAGTACAGCGGTGGTTCGATGATGAACAGGTATGCGGTGGCGCCGAACCACAGCACCAGGTTGGTGGGATCGCCGTTCCGGCGCAGGCGCACGATGGCGAAGACGAGTGCGAGCACCGCGCCCAGCACGATGGTGAACTCGAGGACCGGCAGGGTCCAGTTCTCCAACCCCAGCGGATTGCGGACCTCGACGACTCCCCCGGCCTCCGGACAGGAGAAGCCGAGTGCCGTCGCCAGCTGCTCGAAGGTGGGTGCGCAATGATCGGACATCGGTCCTCCTACGATGCGGCCGCGTCGGCGGTGTACCAGTGCGTGACGTCGTAGCCGGCGTCGTAGCGCTCGAACCACACGTCGGCGAGTGCGGGCAGCTTTTCGTGGGCGGGATTGTGTTTCGGCAACTGGCTGCGGACGATTCCGGCCAACGCGGTCAGTTGCTCGCCGAGCGGTAGATGGTCGAACGCGCGGTCCATCGGGCCGTGGTCCTCCGCGCTGAGCAGCGGTAACCGCCTGCGCAGGCTCTGCTTACGCCGGTAGGACGCGAACATCGAGAGCGCATCGATCTTCCGATCTTCCAGTGGGACATGCTGGTTGAAGCCTTCGCACGCCATCCGGATGACCTTCATGACGTGCCGGAATATGGACGGAGCCACGCGCATCCGGTAGAGATCGCTGCCGACAACGGAATCGAAGATGATGAGCGCGGAACTTCGATGCTCCACTTCCTCGACGAAGTGCCAGATGAACAGTGACGCGACCCGGTCGTCTCCGGGACGGAAGAGAGTCGAATCGTTGTCCAGCATCAGCTTGAACACCGGGGTGAAGGTCGCCTCCAAGTCGGCGGTGTAGGCGAGCCGGTAGTTCAGCGAGGTCTCCCTGGTGAGCCGGTCGAACTCGCCGATCACTTCGTCGAGCGTCTCCTGCAGCCCTGGGTACCGCTTGATCAGGGCCTTGACGTGTTGGCGATGCGCGGCCGAGTGCTGTCCTTCCTGACGCATGAACGCATCCGCCTCCTCGGCGACCGCGGCGTCGGTGATCAGCGGCTTGGTTTGCAGAATCATCTTCACGATCATCTTTTCGAAGCCGATCGCCAGGAACGAGACCGCGTTGGCCATGCTCGAGAAGGCCGGATTCGCTGGGTTCCAGAGGAAGGGCACGTCGTAGTCCGCGAACGCGAAACTCATCTTTCGGACATGAAGATCGGTCACTTTGCGATACCTCGTTGTACGGAAGTGGGCTGGTCGGCGGCCTTGTTCGGGGTACGCCGCAGCCATGATGGGCTGATCATACACAAAGGCGAGCTTGTGTATGATCAGATTCGTGGTCGCCGCTCGACTCGCATGACCGGCCACCAGACCGCCCTCTGGTACGGTCGGGCCCTGATCCGGATAGTCGGCGGGCCTTTCCACGCGGAGGGCTGCGTGCGACCGAGATGGGTGGAGCCGAGGAAGCGGGACAGTGGCAGGAAGGCGCGGGTGGGGCGGGAGTCCGCCCGGCAACGACGAGGAGGCGTCCCGTCGGATTGTTGCCGCCGCGGTGGAACTGATCGGACGAACGGGTGCGGAAATCAGCATCGCCGACGTCGCGGAGTCCCTGGGCGTCATCCGTCAGACGGTGTACCGCTACTTTCCCAGTGCCGGCGCTCTGATGAAGGCCGCGGCGATCGCGTCCGTCGATGGATTTCTCGACCGGCTGACCGAGCACGTGAGCGGTATCGAAGACCCGGTCGAAGCGATGACCGAGGGCGTGGTCTACACGCTCACCGAGGTGCGCCGAACGCCGCATCTGGGCATTCTGCTCACCGGCACGTACTCGAACGCCCATCCCGAAGGCCTCACCTCCCAAGAGGCGCGGGCCTTCGGAATGACGATGATCAGACGCTTCGACGTCGACTGGGAGAACTACGGGTACGACGACGCATCTCTGCACGAGCTCGTCGAATACGTCCTGCGCACCATGCAGTCGTTCTTCATCTCTCCGGGTAACCCACCACGGAGCGACGATGAGCTACGGCGATATCTGCGCCGCTGGATGGGAGCCGCGATCATCGCGGAAACCAAGTCCGCACGCGTTTCAGGCCGGCGGTAGGCACGTCGAGGTGCTGGTAGCCGGGTCGGCCACCCTCTCGCCGTGACCGCGTCGTCCGCCCGCGCGAGCTGCCGGGGCACGTCATGCGACTGGTTCGTCATCCGCCCGAGGTGGTTCGCCAGCCGTCTCGTCCGATGAGGTCCAAGACGAGAGCGGCGATATTCCAGGCGTCGTCCTCGCCGCGATGGTGACGGCCCTCCAAGGGCAGCCCGGCAATGTGGAGTGCGCTCGCCATGCCCTGGCGGCGGTTCAGTCCGTACGCCTCGGAAAATACCTGCTTGGCATTCGTATGGCGTCGTCCGAAGGGATATTCGACCTCGGTGGCGGCGCACTGCCGTTCGAACTGTTTGCGGTCGTAGTCGCCCCAGCTGGCCCACGGCCGAACTCCGGCCTGGTGCTCGCTCGCCAGTAGGCGGCACGCGTCGGCGAACTCCATACCGGTATCGACTTCGGCCTGAGTGAGTCCGGTGAGTTCGGTGCAGAACTCGCTGACCGTGGAGCGGGTCGGCCGCACCAGGATGCGGTGTTTGGCAATCCGAGCGGCCGCGTCGAGATCGACGACGGTCAAACCGATCTCGATTATCTCGCTGACGGCGCCCGCAGGCACCTTGCCCTCCCAGCACGTCGCCTCGACATCGACCACATTCAGCAGCCGGGAATCGCCGTTCATGCGCCGAGCCTATGGACCGGCGCATCCGGCCTCAATCGGTTTTCCGGTGCCCCCTCACACCGGAGCAACGCCTCCCGACCCGACAGTTCTCGTGACGCACCGCCACTGATTGTCGAATCGCTCAGGCTGTGGGGACACGTGCCCCTGCCTATGGCGTTGGCCCCACCGACCAGCGAATTCCATGCGCCGCAAGAGCTTCCAGGATGTCTGCTGGGTCGAACGCCTGGCTCGGCGCGAGCACGCCGGGCTGAGCGCCATCGGTGGCGAGCCGGACCGCCGCTTCGGCCGCGGCGATTGCCGTGAACTGGTAAGTGTTGGTGCCCTCGACGTAGCCGCGGGCAGTGCCACCCGATCCGGTGACGTCGGCCAACACCAGGAACCGGTCCGGGCTGTCCGGGTCGTCTCGAGGGAACTCGGGCAGGGCTTCGGCGAGTTCGGTGGTGATGTTGAGGAACAGTGTCGCGATCTCGGCGTCGGCGACCCCTTCGACGTGGTCGGCTGGCACATGCCGCGGCACCGTGACCACCTCGCTCAGAGCGAACTTCACTACCTCCGAGGGCTGCGAGTCGCCAGGGAAGGTCACCTTGGTCGTTCGTGCCGGTGTTCCGGTCCGCCAGTCGTCCCTGGTGTAGATCTCGCCGCCGGAGACGAATGTGTCGGCGTTGGCGACCGCGGTCCGGCCGCTGCCACGGGATATCCCGGTGCCGCCGGTGATCCGGTGTGCGAGCGTCACGTGCTCGGGGCGTTCGACCCGCGCGGCGGCCAGCGAGCTGATCAGGTCACCGAGGAAACCTCCGTCGTTGACCATCGGCACCACCGTCACGCCCGCCTGCCGGGCGGGCTCGGAGTAGGTGTCGAAGACCCGCTTGATGTGCGCCTGTTCCCCACTGATGTCGACGTAGTGCGCACCGGCCGCGATGGCCGCACGCACCACCGGCTCGCCGAACTCGATGAATGGCGCCACAGCGTTGATCACGACGTCGACGTCGCGGAACGCCTGTGCCAGTGCCTGATCGTCGAGCTGGGCGACGTGGATGGCGGCATCCGGCAGGCCGGACTCGGTTGCGGCCGCACGCAACCGGTCGGCGTCCCTGCCGACCAGCAGCGGACTGATGCCGCGTCGGCGAAGATCGGCGAGGATGAGCCTTCCGGTGTGCCCGCTGGCGCCGTAGACGGCGATTCTCATGTCGGTTCCTTCGTCTTCAGGTGGTTGACATGAATGACCATATGAACACTGAGGAATACGAACAATGTCGAGAAATCCTCAATTTATGTCTGATCGTCTACCGCACACCTCGTGCGATAGCGTTGCCTGATGGACGTGCTCAGCGATGTGATCGTGGCGATGCGAACGGGTCGACCGCATTCCAACCTGACGCGCAAGCGAGCGCCGTGGGCTTCGAGGTTCGAGTCCGCTCCCGGGGCCGGTTTCCACGTGGTGCTCCAGGGCTCGTGCTGGCTGCTGCGTTCCGGAGCGGAACCGATTCCGCTCGGCGTCGGGGACGTGGTGCTCCTGCGCCCGAGCGCGGCCGAGCACGTCCTGGCCGACTCGCCGAAGACTGCTGCCCGGCTGACGACGCGGGAAACGCTCACCGCCCCGGCAGCGGGCGAGGATGCGGAGGACGCGGAGGTCATCATGCTGTGCGGTGCCTACCTGATGGACCAGTCGATGCCGCACCCGCTGCTCACCGAGTTACCCGAGTTCATCCACCTGCCGGCTCGGGTGGGGCGGCATCCGGATCTGCGGGCCGCGACCGAGCTACTCGGCGCGGAGTTGGAGCGGCCGGGCTACGGCACCGACGTCATCGTGCCCAGCTTGCTGGACACATTGCTGCTGTACCTCCTGCGCGCCTGGTACGACGAGCAGGCCCACCACGGCTCGACCGGCTGGGCGGCGGCGCTCGCCGATGCGTCGATTTCGGTGGCGCTGCGAGACATTCACGACGATCTGGCGCACCCGTGGACGGTCGAGGAACTGGCCGGGCGGGCGCGGCTGTCTCGCGCCGCGTTCGCCAAACGGTTCGCCCAGCTTGTCGGTCGGTCGCCGCTGGCGTACGTGACCTGGTGGCGGATGACCACGGCGGCCCGCGCATTGCGCGACACCGACGAGCCGCTCGCCGCGATCGCCACCCGCGCCGGTTACACCTCCGAGTTCGCTTTTGCCAAAGCGTTCAAGCGCGAGTTCGGCACCGCTCCGGGCGGCTACCGCCGAACCGCCCGAAACCCGGTGCTGCACCTGGCTTCCGAGTCGACGGCCGACCAGATGTGACCCGGCGCATGGTGACTCGGCTAGGAGCGCCGAGCGTGCTCAGTCAGGCCGGGCCGGTAGCGTCGCGAAGGTCATGGCCGCATTGCCGACGGCTCAGCGCAGCTCCTGGATACGGACCAGGTTGCCCGCGGGATCACGGAAGGCGCAGTCGCGAATCCCGTACGGCTGCTCGGTCGGCTCTTTGACCACCTCGGCGTCGACGGAGGCCTGCACCCGATCGAAGGTGCCGTCGAGATCCTTTCAATCCCCATGGACCCGATCTCACCCGGTACTCGTTCGTCGTGGCGTCTGATTCAGCGCCCCGGCCCGCCTAGGTCAGTCGCCGAAACCGTTGCGTTCCTCGCTGGAACGGTCGGCGGCCAGCGCCATCTTGCGGTCGCCGGTGGCAGAGTCGATGATCGCGGTCGGGATCTTCGGCAGTGCGTGCGGGTGGTGTCGGCCGAGCCAGTCGAGCAGTTCCTCGCGGACCGCGCAGCGCAGGTCCCAGGCGTCGTCCGCGTTGGCTGCCGACATCGTCGCACGCACCACGATATTCGTCGGCGTGCTGTCGGTGACCACCAGATTCCAGTCGCGGCCGTCCCAATCCGCGCGCTCGCGGAGATACTCGTGCAAGTGCTCACGCAGCAGCGGTACCGGCGTGCTGTGATCCAAGTACAAGAACACCGTGCCGGTGATCTGCGGGCCGCCGCGCGACCAGTTCTCATACGGTTTGCTGTTGAAGTAGGAGACCGGCATCGTCAGCCTGCGGTCGTCCCAGATCCGCACGGTGAGAAACGCGAGCGTGATCTCCTCGACTGTGCCCCACTCCCCCTCCACGACGACGGTATCCCCGATCTTGACCGAGTCACCGAAAGCGATCTGCAACCCGGCTATGAGATTGCTCAGCGTCGACTGAGCGGCGACGCCGGCGATGATCCCGATCACGCCAGCGGAAGCCAGCAATGACGTACCCAGCGTCCGCAGGCTCGGAAACAGCAGCAGGATTGCCACGGCGGCGGTCGTGACAACCAGCACCGATGTCACGATGCGGCGCACCAGGCCCAGCTGGGTGCGCAACTGCCGCACCCGCGCGACTTCCCGGGTACGTCCGGCATAGGAGCGCAACAGGCTCTCCGCTACGGCGTCGGCAGCGCGGGTCACCAGCCACACCGCCGAGATGATCGCCGTCGTGGCCAAGACGGTTCGGATCATCGTGTCCTGGCGCAAATCGAGCTGCGCCAAGGGATAGGTGGCATGCAATGCCACCGAGCCGAGCAATATCTGCATGGGCAACTGCAAGCGACGAAGCAGCGTGGGCAGATGAGTACCGGGTCGTCTCCGTGCGCTGTAACGCAGCATCCGATCCATCAGCAGGCCAGCGGTAATAGTGATCGCGACCGTTGCTGAGACCACAATGAGCGGGCGTAGCACTTCCTCCAAGAGACCGAACTCCTTTTCGTCTTCCCTCCGAACAAGACTGCGCTGCCTCGCCTTCCGTCTCGAGGAGTCGCCATGCCCACGTTCGCCGTCGATCGCCGCGATGCCGCTGTGGCGAATCCCACCGCCGCCCCTCCACGAGGATCGGGCATGCGATCGAATCGCTCGCGGTCAGCGGCCGGCGCAGGTCCTCTTCCGTGACCATGACGGAACTCCGGTGGCGCGCGCTGTCGGCATACACGATGGTCGTGTTGCCCGATCCGGGCAGACGGAAACCGTGCATCGTCAGAAGCGGCTCATCGCGGCTGCACGAAGATAGCTTCGATCTCAGCGGCGCCCATTGTCACGCTGGCGTGCTGGCAAACAGTTCCGGTGCGGCCTTCCGCACCTTTCGCAGAACATTCGACGCCCGATCCGAGGACACCGTCGACAGAATAGGCAGGGCAGGCCGCCACATCGATACCGCGTCGGCATGGTTACCCAGTTGCCAGCGGATAAGCCCTGTTTCGGCGGCGGTAAGCGCGTATACCCGCGCATGTGTCTGCGGGCTCCAAATGGACGTAGCCAACTCGCAGAACCGTTCGGCAGCAGCTCGTTCACCCACCGCCAGGAACGTCTTCGCGGCCTGGTGGACCACGGTTGCCTTGTTCGGACACCAAAGCGACATCCAGCGCGGTTGCCCGTCGGTCATCTCCGGATTGAGATACGGCTCAGCCTGCCGCAGCGTGGCCATCGCTTCGGCTTTGTTTCCAGACTCTGCGTGGCAGCGAGCTACAGCGACAGTGAACAACGCCATCGCATCAAGCCCGACGTGACCAGCAGCGCGGCGAACCGATTCTTCGGCGAGCGCAACGCTGAACTTGCGTTGTCGAATATCGCTGCCCTGCAAGGCAAGAATGCGGAATACGAAGCCGTCTTGCCCCGGCACTCCGGATTCCTCCGCGAGCCGCAACGCAGACAGGAAATACCGTTGCCCAATGCCATCTTCCCCGGCATCGTGCGCTTTGAAACCAGCCAAGTACGCCAGCTCAGCGGCAGCGCTGAACGCGGCGGACCGGACAGTGGAATCGGCGAACCGCGAGCGCAGCAGCGATGCGACATCGGTGCTCAGGAACTCGGCGACAGCGGTTCGGCCGATACCGCCGCCCTTCACCTCGTCCAACCGCAGGAATGCATCTGTGATGCCCTGTACGGCTCGAACTTCCGCCATGCCGACTCGCGCGGAGTCGTCGACTCGGATCAACCGGGCCATGTCCGACTGCGATGCCAGCGCGGTCGCGGACAGCGCCGCACTGTAGACGGACGTGCGTAGGAACGACCGCCGGTCGACATCCGCTCTACCCAACACGCTTACGAGTGTGACAGGATCGCATGTCACTTCGCCGCAGGCACGCGTGTAAGCGGCGACCACCTCGGCCGATGCAGGGCGCGCGCCGGTCTCGATATGGCCGAGGTAGCTACGCGAAAACGGTATCCGCGCCGCCAACGCTGCCAACGAGAGCCCTGCCGCCTGCCTGATGGCTCGTAAACGTTCCCCGATGTCCGGCGGCAAGCCGCCGTCAGTCCCCATACGCGGATGGTAGGCGGATCTGTAGACCCGCAGTAGCCGATTCCCCGGTCTCGGACGGAGATTTTCGAGCGACTCTTGGAGCCAGCACCCACCCGGCGGGCGCGTCCGCCATTGCCTCTCGAATCGGACGCACCGCCAGCCGTGAGCGGCCACCGGTGACCATCACCCCGCCGGGTGGCGTGCGCCCAACGACAAGCACACAGCAGGGGTGAAATGTGATGCCGTTCAACTGGTGGCGAGAAGCCGAGCAGGACGACACATCAGCGCAAGCGATCATCGACCGCGTGCAGGCCGAATGGCGCGCCGGACGCCGACCCGAACGGATTCCAGCTGCGCAGCCCGACGCCGAACTGCGGCAGGCGGGGTCGCCGCACGAGGCACCCGACCATGAACTGAGTATTGCTGAAGCGCACTGGATTATGCAGCGCCACAGGGGATGCCGCGCCGATCAGTGCCCACGCAAGAAGGCGGCCCGCCAAACGTTGATCGACGCCGGTCGGATGCGACCGGATACCTCGCGGGAGCCGTACTGACGTGGCTCCGGGCGGCGACCGGCGAACGGCTCGAAATCCGGTGCTCCAGTGGTTTGCCGCTCGACGGCCGACGAGATGTGATCCGCCGATGGTGTCGAGGGCGATCAGGCGGGCCGGATCGGCGGCCACAGAGAGCGAGCTGCGGCCTCCGATCCCGCGTTGCCGGACGGCTCAGTTCAGTTCCTGGATACGGACCAGGTTGCCCGCGGGATCGCGGAAGGCGCAGTCGCGAACCCCGTACGGCTGCTCGGTCGGCTCCTGGACCACCTCGGCGTCGCTGGCCTGCACCCGCTCGAAGGTGCCGTCGAGGTCCTTGGTGGCCAGGAGGATGGCGGCGTAGGTGCCCTTGGCCATCATCTCGGTGATGGTGCGGCGCTCGTCGTCGGTGATACCGGGGTCGACGCCCGGCGGATGCAGGACGATATTAGTTCCGGGCTGGTCGACCGGGCCGACGGTGATCCAGCGCAACCCGCTGTAACCGACGTCTTTGCGGACCTCGAAGCCGAGGGTGTCGCGATAGAAGGCCAGGGCCGCCTCCGGGTCGTCCTGCGGGAGGAAACTCGAATGAATGGTGATGTCCATGGCAGTCACGCTAGACGGGGCTAAGAGGTGCGCGCTTCTCGATTCCTGATCGGTCTGGTCACCTGTTTCGCCACGCACGACGGCATCCCCGCCGTCGCGTTCGCCGCCTCGCGCTGATAGACGCTGGGCGGCACACCGACCAACTCGGTGAAGCGAGTGCTGAAGGTGCCCAGCGACTGGCAGCCGACCGCGAAACAGACCTCGGTGACGCTGAGGTCGCCGCGACGCAGCAGCGCCATCGCGCGCTCGATGCGCCGCGTCATCAGATAGGAGTACGGCGACTCGCCGTAGGCCAGCCGAAACTGGCGGCTGAGGTGCCCGGCCGACATGTGCACGCCACGGGCGAGCGCCTCGACGTCCAGCGGCTGCGCGTACTCGCGGTCGATCCGATCGCGGACGCGGCGCAACAGCGCTAGATCACGCAGCTGCTGCGCCGAGTCGGCTTTCCGGGTCACATAGCGGATCCTACGTCGCTCCGTCGTCGCCGAGGAACTCGTCTCGGTGTTCGCGAGGGCCTGGTCAGGCGCCGACGTAGGCCGCGAGATGCTCGCCCGTGAGGGTGGAGCGGGCGCCGACGAGGTCGGCGGGTGTGCCTTCGAAGACGATCCGGCCGCCGTCGTGACCGGCGCCTGGGCCGAGGTCGATAATCCAGTCGGCGTGCGCCATCACCGCTTGGTGGTGCTCGATGACGATGACCGACTTGCCGGAGTCGACGAGCCGGTCGAGCAGGCCGAGCAGCTGCTCGACGTCGGCGAGGTGCAGGCCTGCGGTCGGCTCGTCGAGGACGTAGACGCCGCCCTTCTCGGCCATGTGGGTGGCCAGCTTCAGCCGCTGCCGTTCGCCGCCGGACAGCGTCGTGAGCGGCTGGCCCAGGCTGAGGTAGCCGAGCCCCACGTCGGCGAGCCGATCGAGGATGGCGTGCGCGGCCGGCGTGCGTGCCTCGCCGGAGCCGAAGAACTCCTCGGCCTCGGTCACCGACATCGCGAGCACCTCGCTGATGTCGCGGCCGCCGAGGTGGTAGTCCAGCACCGATGCCTGGAACCGCTTGCCCTCGCAGTCCTCACAGGTGGTCGTGACGCCGGCCATCATCCCCAGGTCGGTGTAGATGACACCGGCGCCGTTGCAGGTGGGGCAGGCGCCCTCGGAATTGGCGCTGAACAGCGCCGGTTTCACGCCGTTGGCCTTGGCGAACGCCTTGCGGATCGGCTCGAGCAGACCGGTGTACGTGGCCGGGTTGCTCCGCCGCGAGCCGCGGATGGACGATTGGTCGACCGACACCACGTCCGCCGAGGCGGGGATGGAACCGTGGATCAGTGAGCTCTTGCCGGAGCCGGCGACACCGGTGATGACACAGAGCACCCCGAGCGGGATGTCGACGTCGACCTCCCGGAGGTTGTTGGTCGTCGCACCCCGGATCTCCAGCGTGCCGGTGGATTTGCGCACCGTCTTCTTGAGGGCGGCCCGGTCGTCGAAATGGTGGCCGGTGATGGTGCCGCTGGATCGCAGCCCCTCGACAGTGCCCTCGAAGCACACGGTGCCGCCCGCCGTACCCGCGCCAGGGCCGAGGTCGACGACGTGGTCGGCGATCGCGATCGTCTCCGGCTTGTGCTCCACCACGAGCACCGTGTTGCCCTTGTCGCGCAGCCGCAGCAGCAGGTCGTTCATCCGCTGGATGTCATGGGGGTGCATGCCCGTGGTCGGCTCGTCGAAGACGTAGGTGACGTCGGTGAGCGACGAGCCGAGGTGGCGGATCATCTTGACGCGCTGCGCTTCGCCGCCCGACAGCGTGCCCGACGACCGGTCGAGCGAGAGGTAGCCCAGCCCGATTTCCACGAACGAGTCGAGGGTGTGCCGCAGCGCGGCGAGCAGCGGCGCCACCGACGGCTCGTCGAGACCGCTGACCCATTCCGCGAGGTCACTGATCTGCATCGCGCAGGCATCGGCGATGTTGATCCGCTTGATCGTCGACGATCTGGCCTCCTCGCTGAGCCGGGTGCCGTCGCACTCGGGGCAGGTCTGGAAGGTGACCGCCCGGTCGACGAACGCCCGGATGTGCGGCTGCATGGCCTCTCGGTCCTTGGCGAGGAACGACTTCTGGATCTTGGGGATCAGTCCCTCATAGGTGAGGTTCACGCCCTCGACCTTCACCTTGGTCGGCTCGCGGTAGAGGAAGTCGTGCATCTCCTTCTTGGTGTACTTGCGGATCGGCTTGTTCGGGTCGAGGAACCCCGACTCGGCGTAGAGCCGCACGGTCCACCAGCTGTCGGACTTCCAACCCGGGATCGTGAAGGCGCCCTCCGTGATCGACTTCGAGTCGTCGTAGAGCTGGGTGAGGTCGATATCGGATACCGTGCCCCGTCCTTCGCAGCGCGTGCACATGCCGCCGGTACGGGTGAAAGTCGCTTTCTCGGCCTTGGTCTTGCCCGCACCGCGTTCGACCGTGATCGCACCGGTGGCCCGGACCGAGGGGACGTTGAATGCGTACGCGCTGGGTGGGCCGATGTGCGGCTTGCCCAGTCGGCTGAAAAGGATGCGCAGCATCGCGTTGGCGTCGGTGGCGGTGCCCACCGTGGAGCGCGGGTCGGCGCCCATCCGCTGCTGGTCGACGATGATCGCGGTGGTCAGCCCGTCGAGTACGTCGACCTCCGGGCGCGCCAGCGTGGGCATGAAGCCCTGCACGAAGGCGCTGTAGGTCTCGTTGATGAGCCGCTGCGACTCCGCGGCGATCGTGTCGAACACCAGCGAGCTCTTGCCCGAGCCGGAGACGCCGGTGAAGACCGTCAGCCTGCGCTTCGGGATCTCGATGCTGACGTCCTGGAGGTTGTTCACGCGCGCGCCGTGCACGCGGATCAAATCGTGGCTGTCGGCAAGATGCGGTGCAGGGGACTGCCCGTCCGTCGTGGCGGTGCGCCCACCCGTCACCCGACCACCGCCGCTTCGCGATGCTGTGCTCATCGTGTCTCCATCTGTTGGGCAGGGCCGCCTTCCCGGTACCCGTAGGCGGCGCCTTGCTCGATCTAACCAGGACGTTTGGGCCCTCGTTCGTCGGCGCGTCCGAGGCAAGGCCCGTTGTTTACCTGATCGCCGCCCCGCGCGCTGACCCCAAGCGGACGGCGGTAGCGCAAGGCAGGACGGTGATGTGCATGGCAGCCACGCTAGGTGCGGCTCGGGGACGGACGCTTCTCGATTCCTGATCCATCTTCTCCCAGGTCTTCCGAAGACGGTGTGCCGTCGACTATCGTATCGCTATCTAACGGCACGTTATACGACGGGAATATGCCATGGAGAACGCAAAGAAGCGTCGCCCGGTACGTCGAGTGGTCGCCGCCACTCTGATCGGAGGCGCACTGGTGACACCAGCCATCGTCGCGCCCGAGCCGTTCGTGGCCGTCACCGCGGACAAGTACTCGCACGACCCTGCCGATCGGCGGGGCTCCGGCGTGGGAGAGCGCAGCCGAAGCAGCAATCATGGCGGGTACAGAGGTCGCAACGAGCGGCCCTGCCAGTACACCCCCGAGGGCTACTGCACCGGACGGCGCTGACTGCCGCTATGCGGCTCGACGCTCGCCGATAGGAAGATTCGATCGCGCGCTCGGTCCTGGTCTCGCCTCAGGACGCCGGGGTCGGAGGCATGCCAGCCTGGCGACAAAGGTTGCAGAGGCGGAACTGTCTCCGGACCCACGACTACCCGAGGTGACGATGAGGCAGCCCGCGATAAGCCCGCTCGCCGCGGCCCTCGAGTTCGGTTCCGCTTGCCGGACGCTGACAACCCTCATCGATCTCGCTGGACACCTCACGACGTCCCCACGGTTACGGGTGGCGCTGGCCGAGCATTGCCGTGCTCACGGCACGGCTGATCCCGGGTTGGCCGCAAGCCTGTCTCTCTGGAAACGGCGCCGAGCTTCCTTGACCCCCGACGACCACGATGCGGTTCGCGCTGTCCTCGACCGCGAGGGTGCGATCCTCGATGCCGTCCGACGCTGACCGCACTTGCGAGCCCGAAAGATCCCGGCACTGATCCAGCACACAATCGCACAACCAACCTTGGTCTTCGACTGTGGCGCGGAGTCGTCAGGCGGCATTTACGATGTGGGGCAACCATAGTCGATGGGGAGGCCGGTATGCGGGACGAGTGGGATCTGCTGGTTCGGGTTGTGCCGGAGGACGGCGACGAGCTGGATGCGGCCTTCTCGCTGCGGCGCGAGCTACTGGATCTCGACATCGACGCCGCCGAGCTGGTGGACGGCGACGTGCCCGATGGCGCGAAGTCCGGTTCGGGGCTGGTCGCGACGTTGGGGGTGAAGTTCGGTCCGGCGGCGCTGAAGGCGGTGTTCGCCAAGATCCGGGACTGGCTGGCCCGGACCGAGCGTGGCGTCGAGCTGACCATCGACGGCGACACCATCAAGCTGACCGGCGCGACCGCCGCGCAGCAGGAGCAACTGCTGGCGGTGTGGCTGGCACGTCATGGCTCCAGCACCTGATCGGGTCGGCGCCCGCGTCGCGCTGCTGGTGGCCACGAGCAGCTACGACGATCCCGGTCTGCAGGCGCTGCGGGCGCCCGCGCAGGATGTGGCTGCCTTGCGCAAGGTTCTGGCCGACCCGCGCATCGGCGGGTTCACCGTGACCGACGTTCTCGATCAGCACGACTACACGATCCGCCGCGCGATCGACGAGTTTCTCAGCGGGCGCCGCGTCGAGGACGTCGTATTGGTGTACCTGTCCTGTCACGGTGTGCTCGACCGGCGGGGAAGCCTGTATTTCGCGGCGGCCAACACCAATAAGAAACTGCTCAGTTCCACCGCAATCGAATCGAGTTGGCTGCTCAACCGATTGGACGAGTGCCGCGCCCGAAGCCAGGTCGTCATCCTGGACTGCTGCTTTTCCGGCGCGTTCGACCGGACAAAGGCCGCCGATGACATCGACCTCGAACGCAAGCTGGTCGGCAACTCCCGCGGACGGGCCGTGCTGACCGCCTCCCGTGCGGAGGAATACTCCTACGAAGGCGTCCCCCTGTCCGACGACCCCCCGGACGCGGTCACCGTATCGGCCTTCACCACCGGGCTGGTCAAAGGAATGGCCGACGGCAGCGCGGACCGCGACGGCGACGGCTACATCAGCGTCGAGGAAGCACACACATACGCTGCGAACTACGTGCGTGCTCACGGCGGCCATCAGACTCCGCAGTTGTGGCTGTATGGTGCCGAAGGCTCGATCATCCTCGCCCGCAACCCACGTGCCCCCGCACAACTCGGATGGCAATTTCCCGCACATGTGCGCGACGGACTCGCCAGTCCTCATCCGACCATCCGCGCGGCAGCGGTCAGAACCCTCAGTGAATTCCTCGCCGACCCGAACACCGAGTCGGGCGCCCGGTCCGTGCTGAAAAGCATTGCGGCGCAGGACGTGCCAGAAGTAGCCACGGTCGCACGCGCGGTCTTGGCAGGCGTAAAGACGGCGCCAGAAACCACGCCAACGGCAAAAGAAACCGCGCGTGCGTCCACCCGAGCTTCGGGACCGGTGGGTCAGACCGATGGACACCGCCGCAGAGAACTACCGCCGAGCACGATTCGGCCTCCGGTCGCCGGCGCAGATCGACCGGCGAGGCAGCCCTCGTCCCCTGGCAAGGCGCGATGGCGACTTCGACTCGGCGCGGCAGTCACGGTCGCTCTCATCACGCTCGGGGTGGGGACGATACTCGTGCCCCGCTTGGATATCTCCATTCCCAGCCTGGATCTTCCGTTGCCATTCCTGAGGTCCAGGACGCCCGTTATCGTGGATGCAGCGGGTGCACCGCCTTGGACGGTCGAGGGATACGGCTGGAAATACACCGTCGTGTCGGTGGAACGCACGGTCAGCGAGTGGCAGTTCAAGCAGAGGCCGTCACTGACCATCACGGCGTATGTAGAACGCACCGACGCGAGTGACTTCTCCAATATGACGTTCCGAATCAGCGACCAATTCAGCGGCGCGGCACTCGAGGACGTGCCATTCCAGGGCGGGGGTGACGCCAAGCCGCCCCTGCATCAGCGCAGCAAGCTGGTCCACGTCGTGTGGGATGCCGATCCCTTGGCATCACAACTCAGCATCGCCTTGCACGATTTCTATTGGCCGGACGGCCGAGACCTCATCCTCCGCAATGTGCCCGCGCCATCGGCGTAGGAGGCCCGCCGGTATTTCCCCTGGCTCGAGCTGATCTCAACCGTTGACACCAAGCGTGGCGGGTCCGACTCGCGCGGTGTGTTCACCGCCGCAGGTACCACGTGGCCAGGCGGTATTCGTCTTCGACCGCGCTGTGCGCGCGGCCGGCCGCCGCTCGGCGAAGAACGGGCAGCGGCAGCGTCGAATGCCCCCCCCCCCCCCCGGCGGTTCGTGCGTTGAGGGACACGACACGCACGCATGCACAGAAACGGGAGACGATGGCACCGAACCGATTGCATCTCGGCGTCGCGCTCGACGGAGCGGGCTGGCATCCAGCCGCGTGGCGGGAGCCGAGCTCCCGGCCGGCCGAATTGTTCAGCCCCGGGTACTGGACGGATCTGGTCGCCACCGCAGAGCGCGGACTACTCGATTTCGTGAGCATCGAGGACAGTCTGACGATTCCCGGTGAACGGCACGGGCCCTCCGACGATGCCGTCGACCGGGTCCGGGCCAGGATCGACGCCCACCTCATCGCCGCGCGGGTCGCCCCGGTCACCCGGCACATCGGGCTCATTCCGACCGTGACCGTCACCCACACCGAACCGTTCCACGTCTCCAAGTCGATCGCCACGCTCGACTACACGTCACGCGGGCGGGCGGGCTGGCAGGTGCGGGTGTCGGGGACGGCCGAGGAGGCCGCTCACTTCGGCCGCCGCACAGTGCGCGACCTCACCGCCACCGAGATCGCGGAGGCGCTCGCATCAGGCACCCATCCCGGTCACGAGCACGATCTGTTCGACGAAGCCGCTGACGCCGTCGAGGTGGTGCGGCGACTATGGGACAGCTGGGAGGACGACGCCGAGATTCGCGACGTGGCCACCCGTCGCTTCATCGATCGCGACAAACTGCACTACATCGACTTCGAGGGCCGCTTCTTCAACGTGCGCGGGCCGTCCATCACGCCGCGGCCGCCGCAGGGGCAGCCGGTTGTGGCAGCGCTGGCGCACTCCCCCTCGGTATACGAATTCGCCGCTCGCAGTGCAGATTTGGTCTTCGTCACCCCGACGCGTGAGGCCGGCCCCCGCCCGGTGTCGGATCAGGTGGCCTCCGCCGCGACACGAGCGGAACGCGCCGGCGAACCGCTGCGGGTCTATGCCGACATCGTCGTCTTCCTCGACACCGACGAGGCGAGCGGACCGCAACGCCTAGCGCGGTTGAACGACGTCGCCGGAGCCGAATTCACCTCCGATGCCGAGCTTTTCGCGGGCAGCGCCGACGATCTCGCGGAACTGCTCATCGAATGGAGCGAGCAGGGTGTCGATGGAATCCGGTTGCGGCCCGGTGTCGCGGTTGACGATCTGACCGCCGTCGCCGACCGGCTCGTCCCAGCTTTGCAACACCGCGGCGCGTTCCGCACCCACTACCCGGAGGGCTCGCTGCGCGCGCTGCTCGGGCTGCCCACCACCGTCCCCAACCGTTACGCGACTGCCTGAGCGAGGCGACCATGAGCACTCCCCGTAAGCAAGTCATCCTGGGCGCCTACCTCGGCGGCGTCAACCATCACACCGCCTGGTGGCATCCCGAGGCGGGCAGCCAGATCGATTTCAGCAGTTTCGAACACACCGCGCGCACCGCCGAACGCGGCAAGTTCGACTTCTTCTTCCTCGCCGAAGGTCTCATCCTGCGCGAACGCGCGGGCAAGATCTTCGATCAGGACATCATCGGCCGCCCCGACCCCTTCACTGTGCTGGCCTCGATCGCCGCGGTCACCGAACGTCTCGGGCTCGCGGGCACGATCAACGCGACCTTCAACGAACCCTACGAGCTGGCCCGCCAGTTCGCGAGCCTGGATCACCTCTCCGGCGGACGCGCCGCCTGGAATGTGGTGACCTCCTTCGACGCATTCACCGGCCAGAACTTCCGCCGCGGCGGATTCCTCGATCCCGCCGACCGCTATGTGCGCGCCGAGGATACCCTGAACGCCGTTCGCGCCCTGTGGGATTCGTGGGATGCCGAGGACCTCGTCGCCGACAAAGAGTCCGGCCGGTTCCTGGCCCGCCCGAATGCCGGGGCGTTCGCCTTCCAGGGTAACCAGTTCGATATCTCCGGCCGCTTCACCGTGCCACGCAGCCCGCAGGGCAGACCGGTGATCCTGCAGGCCGGTGTCTCACCGCAGGGCCGCGATTTCGCCGCCGCCAATTCCGATGCCATCTTCTCCCCCTATGGCAAGCTGCCGGAGGCGGCGGACTTCTACCGCGACATCAAATCACGCGCGGTCGCGGCGGGACGTGCCGCCGACGACATCAAGATCCTGCCGTCGGCCAGTTTCGTTCTCGGTGACACCCAGGCCGAGGCGATCGAGAAATTCCACGCAATCCGCAACGAGCAGGTCACCGGGCAGACCGCGCTGATCCTGCTGGAACAGATCTGGAACCGCGACTTGTCCGGCTACGACCCCGACGGACCGATACCCGATGTCGACCCCGATCCGGATGCCCCGCCGATCATCCAGGGGCGCGCCTTCGTCCACCAGGACCGCTTCGCCACCGTCGAACGCCTGCGCCAAGTCGCCGAGACGAAGAAACTCGCGCTCCGCGAGGTGGTGATCGACCAGTTCGAACGCGGCCCGCTGGTCGGAACTCCCGCCCAGGTCGCCGAGCAGATCGATGCCTTCGTGCAGAACGACGGCTCCGACGGCTTCATCCTCGGCTCCCACCTGGTGCCGTGGGGCCTCGATGAGTTCGTCGACAAGGTGGTTCCGTTACTGCAGGACCGCGGCGTGCTGCGCACCGAGTACACCGGGACCACCCTGCGCGACAATCTCGGTCTTCCGAACGTGCGGTCTGCGACGGTATCGGCCGACGCGTGAGTTCCGAAGCTGCGGGTGTCGGTTCGGCTGAGGCCGAGCCAGCGGCCTAGCCGAATCCGACATATGGCACCCGCTGGACGCACCGCGCTGCTGCCTCGGGGCGGCTTCGTGACACTGCTCGACGCCGCGGTCGTGGCGTTCACCGCGCCGGCCGTGTAGGCCACGCTCCCAGGCGAGGCTTCCTAAAAGAAGGTCAACGGCGCGGACTTGGGGAAGACGACCGGCATCGACGTCATCGCTCGATGGAAGGGACCCGGCCGCCAGACGAGCTGGTCCGCGGGAACCGCGAGGTCCATCTCGGGCAGGGCGTCGAGCAGTTGATCGATGGCGTTCTGCACCGTCGGGTACGCGATCGATTTCGCCGGGCAAGCATGCGGCCCGGTGCTCCACGCCAGATGCGAGCGATTGCCGATGCGGTTGCCGCCGGGCTCGTCGGTCCCGCGGATCTCGGGGTCGTTGTTGCACGCGGCGAGGCTGATGACGACCGGCTGGTCCGCAGGCAGCCAGACATCGTCGATCATGATCGGCTGCCGCGGGTATGTGGTGCAGAAGTTCGCCATCGGCGGGTCGTTGAACAGCACCTCGTCGAGCGCGTGCTCGGTCGACAGGTTCCGTCCGAGAACATCGCTGCCGTAGCGGAACCGGTCGTCGGTGATCATCAGCAGCAGGGTATTGGTGATCAGATTGCGCTGGGCTTCGAAGCCGGCGCCGTAGAAGCTCATCAGCTGCGCGAAGATCTCCACGTCGTTGAGGTTGGCCGGGTGATGCGCCAGCCGCGAGGTAGCGTCGTCGCCGGGATGTTGCCGCTTGAGCTGAATCAACTCCATCAGCGCCTCTTTGAGCATCATCATGCCCTGCGCGGGGTTGACCGTATCGAAGCGCGCGGCCATGCCGGTCGCGACGCGCTGCCCGATCTCGGCGGGGCAGCCGACCATCTGGTTGAGGACCTCGAGGACGAGGGGAAACGCGTACTGGGTCACCAAGTCGGCGGATCCGGACTCGCAGAAGGTGTTGATCAGCGGGATGGCGATTCTCTCGACGGCGGGACGCAGCCCATGCGTGTCGATCCCGTCGATGCTCGCGACGGAGGCCTGCCGGTAGCGAGCATGCGTGGCTCCGGTGTTGTACCGCGCCGCCGGGTACCACTCCATCATCGGCCGGACGGGAGAATCCGCGGGAATGTTCTTCTGCCAGGTTCGTGGATCGGCTGGGAAGTGGTTGGGGTCGTTGAGGATTCGCACCGCCGTCCGGTAGCCGATCACCAGGGTGGCGGGCACACCGGGTGCCAACTCGATGGGAACGAGCGAGCCGTACCGGCGACGCATCTCGCGGTAAGCGCGATGGGGGTCGGCGACGAACTCCGGGGTGTACAGCGGAACTCGGCGGTCATCGGTATCGATGACCGGTCCGTACTGGACGGGGCACGTTCCGGTCGAATCGGTGTACGGCGTGGATGTCGGGGACTGTGGTGTGGTCAAAGACGTGGCTCCAGACGATGGGCAGGAATTCGACGAGAGTGATCGGAGAGCGCGGACACGTGCTTCGATGACGTGTCCGGCGAGATCAGCGTGTGTCGGGTGCCAGATCGAGCGGAGAGCCCCGCCGAACCGATCGACCACGACCGCCACGGCGCTGAACACGGTGATGGGTCAGAACCATGAAAACACCACGGCGGTCCCTGGATTCATCAGTCCTCTTGTCGTTGACGGGGTCGAACCTACTACAGCCTTCCGCTACTTGCCGTCCAGCACCGGGCGACTCGCACACGCTAGCAACATTGCGTCGAAGGTCAACTCTGGCGACCTGCAGCTGGTGGCACGAGTCGGAGGGCGGCGCTAGCCGTGCTGGCGGGTGCGGTCGGGTACCGATTCCGGCTCGTCGGCCCACAGCAGATCACGGTCGGCGGTGTAGGAGTGGTCCGGAGGAATGATGTTGGGATTGAAGGATTCCCGGATATAGCAGAGCGGCCGATCGACAAGCACGATGACATATGCCTTCGCCGCACAGAGGCGGCCATCCGGCCATCTCGTCAAGCCCGCCCGCAGTATGTTACGACGCTGGAATACGCCCCGAGAAATCAAGCTGTAACCGATCGGCATCCGGACATCGTCGACTCCGTACGGGGCCGCGGGTCCGGGGACGATGACGACATGATTGACAGACACGGCCACACTGTCGGAATTGATCAGGCATGAGCGGCGGACGATGACGCGGTCGGCGCCGGACACCTGCAATGCATCGGTAACGGTGGTGGGTAGCCGGCTGGCCGCCATATCGTCCTGACGGAGCACACGAACCTGGAGTTCCGTCCTGAGTATCGCCTCGAGTACCGGCATTGTGGAGCCGTCGCTGGCCAGCAGCATCCTGGTGAGTGGATGGCCGAACCGCCCGATTTCATCTCTGTTCATCCGGAAACCCGAACCACCGGCCGAGGCATCGCCCGGAGGTTCGGGGACGGATCGAGTGATCGTCACAATTGTCGGCTCCGCGCAGTGATTTTCACTGGAAAGCCTGGGCTAAGCTGTGGTGACGTCGGCGCCCTTCGGTGGAATGAATGGTCGGACAATGGCCTCCATCTCCGCGGCGGAGCGGGGTTTGCTGGTCAGGCCGAGTACCGGTTCGGTCGTAATGCGCACCTCGCCCATGGCGGTGTCCGCCCCGAGCGGATCGCGCCAGATATTCCATACCGGCGACATATCCAGGTGGCCCATGTATTTGATGTTCACCTCGGCCGGCTCCTCGTCGAGGAGTTCGGCCTCGGTGACGATGGCGTCGGTATCGGTCCGCTGTTGTTCTCCCGACGATTCGTCCACATCGGTCAGTCCCGCGATGATCCTGGTGAACGACTCCTGCGGGGTGTCGCCCTCGTGTGCCTCGGTGAGGCTGCTGGCATGCGTGAAATATTCCTGCGACCCGACGTACTGCTCGTACATTCGCGAAACCAGGATCAGGAATCGCCAGTACGCCCGTCGATAGGTGTAGTCGAAAAAGCCCAGTGCCTCGGACTCGCTCATCTCGCCCCGCAAGGCGGTCGCAATGGCCGCCGACGCGGTCAGCGCACCGTACGTCGCCAAATGCACGCCGGTGGACAACAACGGATCGAGGAAGCACGCGGCGTCACCGACAATGGCGTAACCCGGACCGTAGAACCGATCTGCGACATAGGAGTAATCCTGCTCCGCCCGGACGCTGTCGACCTGCTGGGCCCCCTCGAGCAACTCGCTCAGTTTGGCATTGCCACGGATGACATCGAGGTAGTACGAGTCGAGTGATTCGTGCTCACGACGCTTCTCGGCGAACTGGCGCTTGGAAATCACATAGCCGACGCTGAAGCGGCCGTCCGACAAGGGGATGTGCCAGATCCAGCCGCCTTCGGGGGTCGAAACGACGTTGATCGCGCCTTCCGGACTGTCCGGATGCAAGCGGGCGCCTGTCCAGTACGACCAGATCGCGGTGTTCCGGAAGGCCTTGTGCTGCCGCCGGATGTCGAAATGCCGCTTCGCCAACAGGCCCGCGCGTCCCGAAGCGTCGACCAAGAAATCGAATTCGGTGGTCCGGGTCTGGTCGTCATCGGGCCCGGTCCATTCGACGGCTGTCGGGCGGTCGCCGTCGAACAGCACATTTGTCACGGTGGCCTGCTCGATTACCTCGGCGCCCTGTTTTGCCGCGTTACGGAGCAGGATATCGTCGAACGCCGCGCGGTCGACCTGCCATGACCAAGCGTCCGCGTCCACGAGCCTGGACCAGTCCAATAGCCAGGTATCGTTCTGCCACAGAAAAACCCCGCCCCGTTTCACCTGGAAACCGTGCGCGGCAACCTCGTCATAGGCGCCGGACAGGCGCAGTGTCGACAAGCACGACGCCAGAAGGGACTCGCCGATGTGATATCGAGGAAACCTCTCCTTTTCCAGGAGGGTCACTCGAATGCCCGCTCGCGCGAGCAGAGCTGCTGTGGTCGAACCGGCTGGGCCGCCACCTATTACCAGAACATGCGGATTGTACCCCATAGCAAACTCCCTGGAACTGCTGATAACGGATAGTGCGCCCGCACCGGAAACCGGATCGACTCCGGGTGCCACGGCCGTAGGCAAACCCGGAGTGAGTGTTGCCGCTGGTTAGCTAGACCAGAACGGAACACGTTGCTTACTGTAGCAAAGGGTATCCTAGCGTGCGATGTGAAACGTGAAAATCGTTGTCGACCAGGCTCATAGTGGCACGCCAGGCGGCTTCCGTGCGCCGACAAAGCATCTCGACGATTGGGAGCTGCGAGTGAACGAACGTCGGAAGCCTGTTCAGGACAAGGCTCACGGCTTTGCGCGGTCGCAGCGAGCCACCGCCGGAAGCCAGGCAGCAACCTAACACGTTGCGGCGCAAGGGCTTCCGGAAACTCTTAGCTGTACAATTCGTCGGTGTCTGCTACCGCGATGGTGGTCGCGACCGCATTTTGTGCGGCATCGACACTGCAACGTCCGAGCCCGCAGGCGGTGGCGACACCGTAAGCGGTTCGCGCAGCTGTCTTCTCGAAGAGAGCTAGCGCGCGGGCGCTGTCCTCGGCGGAGTCGGGTGAGACGACACCGGCGATCACACGCCAGTCCGGGTCGAGCTTGTGCAAGGGTGCGTAGAAGCGGGGGTCCAGCGGTGCCGGTTCAGCGCCGTAAGCGCACGGAATATGCACCGGAGGCAGTGGCGTCCCCTGTTTGCTCAATAGTCGCGCAGTCTGATTGAGCAGCTTCACGGCCGACGCCAGAGAGCGTGGGCTCAGCAGGCTCTTGTGCTGGTAGTCGCCGTAGCAGAGGTGCACGATCGTGTCCGCCCCGATCTCCTGCATCCGGCCGAGAAAGCCCGCGAGCTGCCGCGCGACAAGCCAGGCAAGCGACCACTGCGCATGCAGTTGCTCGGCTTTGACCATGCTCAGCAGCGCGATGGGCGACTCCAGCTGCCAGACGACCCGATCGCCGTGCCGATCGATGATCTCGGTCATCTCCTGTAGCACCGCTTCGGTGAATACCGGCAGATGGCGGAGCGCGTCGACAACGAGAGTGGAGCGCCGCAAAGCCTTTCCGACGGGAAGACCAGCGGCGACCGCCGCGCCCGCGAACACGAACAAGGCGAGATCCAACGGATTGGGCTGGCTGATCTGGACTTTCGTCTCGGCCAACTCCGGTCGGTCACGCTGTAACGATTCGAACGCGGCGACCACTTCACCGATGCGCTGGACCCGGCCCATCGACACATGTCGCGGCTCCAACGTGCGGCCGGAGCGCAGACCGTAGCTGGGGAAGTCGCTGTAGTCGGTGTACTCACCCGAGTGGACGACTTCGAAGATGTCGGGATATTTCCGGCGCGCGACCAGATACTCCATGATCCAGTCCGGGTCCAGGTCACAGGGCACCGCGGTGACGGGCGATCCCTCACTATGGTCGGCAAACCATTCCAATACGGCGCGGTCGCTGGTCATCAGTTCCGCGGGCATGCTGCCGACATAATGTGCGTATCTGGTCATGCGTTGCTCTTCCGTTGTCTGGACATGGGTGGATAACTCGAGGCAACTTCCGATCACTGTTCGATTGCTGGGTAGCCTACCCAGCCTGCTACCGTGCTTATTCCCAGATCCGGAGTGCGGCAAAATATTTCGACTTCAGGGTCGGTGATACGCCTGCGGCAGTGGCTGGCCCCGGTCGGCCAGGAGGGCGCGGAGTACGTCCGGCCGGTTGGTGATGATGCCGTCCACACCCAGATCGAGCAGCGCTGTCATCGTGGCGCGGTCGTCTACCGTCCAGGGCACGACGCGCATCCCATGGCGGTGCGCGGCGCGGATGAGTTCGGCTGTGGTGAAAGGCCGATAGGCCGGGTCGGTGACGGTGCCGTTCTGGGGGCTGCCGTGCACCGGCGACACCGCCGCGGCGCCGATGGATGCCGCGGCCGCGACGTACTTTTCCTGCGGCGATCCCGGGAAGTCGTCGATATCTATCCCGCCCAGCCATGGCGAGGCGCCCGGCTCACCGGCCTGCAGATTCTGCTGGCCGCTGGTCAACGCGACGATCGGCAGGTCGGGCGCCACCTCCCGCATACGCATCAGCGCGCCCCAGTCGAAACTCTGGATGGTGACCTGCTGCACCATTCCGGCCCGGTGTACCTCCGCCGCAACGATCTGCACGAACTGCTCGCGCGGCGCGGTCTGCTCCGGCGCGGCCGCCTCGACCTTGGTCTCGATATTCAGCATCACCTGATCGGCCCGATACGCGCGCACCATATCGAACACCTCGGACAGCAACGGGATTCGTGCCCCGGGCGCGGTCCGCTGCTCGGGCTGATCGGCCAACTGCAAAGAGCCGCAATCGATCGTCCGCACCTGCGCCAGCGTCAGATCCCGAATGTAGGTCGACCCCGGCACATATGGATACTTCGAATCGCCCGGAAAGGCGGGCGCCGTATCCACACACTTCGCCGGACTCGGATCCCGATCATGGGTGACCACGGCATACCCGTCCGCGGTGATCTGCACGTCCAGCTCCAGCGTGCTCACCCCGAGCTCCAACGCATTCGCGAACGCGGGCAGCGTGTTCTCCACCACCAGCCCCAACCCGCCTCGATGCGCTTGGAGATCGAACCGTCCCGGACCATCCGCCGACACCGGACCCGCTCCGGTCGGCAGAAGACCAGCCGACAGAAGCGTCACCACGGCACCCGCTGCCCATATCCGCTGCACTGTTCCATCCTGCCGCCCACCGACCGGATCCGGGTGAAACATCGGTGAACATCGGCGGCCAGCGCACGGCGCACGACCACGCCGGAGCGGCGGGACTTCGACGGGGCGTGCTCACGCCTATAAGATCAATACGTGGACCCGCTATCGGCGCAGCGGGAGTTCTCCGCATACGGGCCGTCGCACTGGGTGGTGCTGGCGGTATTCGCGGTCGGGGCGGCGTTGGTCGTCCGCGTCGGGCGAACACACCGTAGCCCCGAGAGCACACGCCGATTCGGGCGTGTCGCGGGCGCCGCGATATTCGCACTATACCTGGCGATCTACCTCTCCACGATGGTCCCGCCAACGGTCGGCCGCTCGGTTCCGCTGCGATTGACCGATCTCGCGACAATGGCCGCCGCGTACGCGCTGTGGTCGCACCGGCACTGGGCGTACGCCCTGACCTACTACTGGTGCCTCACCTTGAGTACGCAGGCGCTCATATCACCCGCGCTGCACAGCCCGGACTTCCCACACTACGAATTCCTGGCCTTCTGGGCGGTTCACCTGGTCGTGGTCTGGGCGGCGATCTACCTGACCTGGGGCATCGGCATACACCCGGACTGGCGAAGCTACCGGATCGCCGTAACAGTCACCATGGTGTGGACGGCGGTGACGTTCGTCTTCAACGCCATCGCCGACACCAACTACGGCTTCGTCAACGCGAAGCCCTCGACTCCCTCGCTGCTCGATGTGCTCGGCCCCTGGCCCTGGTACCTGGTCACCGTGGCCGCCCTCTTACTGGCTGTGTGGGCCCTGATGACCTGGCCCTGGACTCGTCAGTCCCGCACGCTGCCGAGGTTGACCGGCACCGACAGCGGGCCGATCGTGAAGAAGGACGGCGAGTAGGGGATGTCCTTCGGCTCGATCGCGAGGGTGAGTTCCGGCAGCCGCCGGTACAGCGAGGCCAGCGCGAGCCGCCCCTCCAGGCGGGCCAGCCCGGCCCCGATGCAGTACCGCGGACCGTGGCCGAACCCGAGATGTCCGGCCCGCTGCTTCCGGGTGATGTCGAACTCGTTCGCGGTCTCGCCGTACTCGGCCGGATCGATGCCACAGGCCTGGTAGGCCACGCCGACCGCGTTGCCCTTGGGGATGGTCACGCCCGCGATGGTCACGTCGGTCAGTGTGAACCGCCAACTGGTCATCATCACCGAATGACGGTATCGCACGGTCTCTTCGACCACGTCGGCCCACAGGTCGTCGGCCTTGGCCAGCGCGAGCTGATCGGGGTGCTCGGACAACGCCAGGATGGCGTAGCCGAGCAGGTGGACCGTGGTCTCGTGGCCGGCGACCAGCATGATCCACAGGACGGCGACCAGCTCTTCGGACGTGAGCTTGTCGTCCTGGTCGCGGGCCTGGACCAGACCTGTGGTGAGGTCGTCGCCGGGCTCGCGCTGCTTGCGCTCCGCCAGTTCGTACAAATACGCCATGAGCGCGTTCTGCGTCGCGAACGCCTCCTCGGGAGGAGTCGTGTGCGCCAGGAGCGTCGAGGTCCAACGCCGCAGCCGATCCCGTTCCGGCTCCGGCACGCCGAACAGTTCGCAGATCACCGCCATCGGCAGCGCTTCGGTGAAGGTCGGTACCAGGTCGACGCCGTCACCCTCGGCCACCACGTCGTCCAGCAGTCGGTCGATGATCTGTTGAATCCGCGGCTCCAGCGCCTGCACCCGGCCGGGGGTGAACGCCTTGCTGATCAGGCCGCGGAGCCGCCGATGGTCGTCGCCGTCCTTGGTGGACAGGTGCTCGCCCTGGACGACGGCACGCAGGGGCCAGTCCTCCGGGATGGAACCGTCGTACAGGGCAGGCCAGTGCTTCGGTTCCCGGGCGAACGTCTTGTTGTCCCCGGCGAGGATCTCGCGTACGGCGTCGTACGTCAGGGCGAGATAGGCGGGTACGCCGCCGGGGAACTCCACCTCGACCACGGGCGCGATCTCGCGGAGCCGGAGGCAGGTGTCGAGCAGGTCCTCGTTCGGGGCGGGGAATGCGGGCAGCCCGGTTGTCATGAGATTTCCCTTCTGCGCGTAACCCGCCAGGCCGTCTTGTGACGGGTCGTGCACGAGTATCACGGCGAGCCCGCCCAGCGGACGGTTCCATCGACGAATCCTGCCGCCAACCAGAAGCCGAGCGTCACAAACCAAAAGGACTGAACGGTGCCCAACGTTCGATCGCGAAGGCGCTGCCGTCGCGGCGCACCAGCGCGCCACCCGGGCCGGGCAGGTGCGCGGGAAGCACCAAGGCGTTGGTGTCGGCGGCTCGTTCCAGAAAACGGCGTCGCTGCCGTGCGGCCGCCGGCTCGTCTTCGCTCAGGCATGCCTCGCACTCCGGTTCCACGAACTGCAGCGGAGTGTGCATGAGATCGCCGATGAACATAGCCCGGTCACCTCGCGACTCCAGGAGAAGCACGGCCGAGCCGGGCGTATGGCCGGGTGCGGGTTCCAGCACCAAGTTGTCGTCGATGCGGTAGGAGTCTTCCCACAGAACCGCCTTGCCGTGCTCGTGTACCGGCAGCACGCTGTCTTCGAACATGTTCTGGTTGCCGAGCGCGCCGCTGATGCCACCCAGCGAGCCACGCTTGGGGTGTCCGTTGACCGGGTTCCAGAACTCGAAGTCCGCTCGGGCGATCAGGTATTCCGCGTTCGGGAATGTCGGTACCCATTCGCGATCGACCAAGCGGGTGTTCCAGCCGACGTGGTCGGCGTGCACATGGGTGTTGACGACGACGTCCACGTCCTCCGGCTCGACACCGGCAGCCGCGAGCCGGCTCAAGAAGTCGGTGTCGAGATGCGACCACACTCGCATATACGGGCGTTCTTTGTCATTGCCGACGCCGGTGTCGACGAGGATGGTGCGGCCCCCGCTGCGCAGCACCCAGGTTTGCATGTACGCCTTGAAAAACATGGTCTCCGGATCCCAGAAATGCGGCGCCAGCCAGTCCTGATTGGACCGCCACATCTGCTCGGTGCTGTCCGGGAACACGGCCATTGCCGGCGCGATCGGAGCATGCCATTCCACGACGCGCGTGATGTGGACGTCCCCGAGCTCGATGGTGTCCACCGAGATGTTCTCGCCTGTCTTTGCGGTACTCATACGTCTGCTCGCTTTCCTCGCGCTGCACCCGAAGTTGTGCAGCGACACCAACGCTATGAACTCCGGACAGTCGCATCCATGCTTCAGTGACCCTGGAAAATACGTGAAAAGACCACGGCGTGGCCGCTTCTCGTAAGCTCGGGATCGTGGATGTCTTCAGTGAGGTGATCGCGACCGTGCGCACCGGCCGGGCGAAATTCACCCGCACGCGACGCAGCGGAGCGTGGGGCAACCGGTTCGGCCCCTACCCCGGTGCCGGATTCCATGTGCTGCTGCACGGTTCGTGCTGGCTCACCCCGCCAGCGGGCGAACCCATCCCTTTGCACGCGGGTGATGTCGTGTTCCTGCCGCACGGCTCGGTGCACGGCATGAGTGACCGCCCCGATCGAGGCATCGATGAGCTGCCGCCGGAGCCGCCCGGCGGATCGGACGAAGGCCCCGGCAACCCGGCCGCCATCCGCGCACACCTGCTCTGCGGCGCCTACCGGCTCCATCGCGGACAAGCGCATCCGTTTCTGCGCACCCTGCCCGACGTCGTGCACCTGCGTGCGTCGTCGGGCCACCATGATCTGCGAGCCGCGGTCGACCTCCTCGGCGCGGAGCTGGCCGATCCCCGGCCCGGCGGCTACTCGGCGCTACCTGCTCTGATGGACCTGCTGCTGGTGTACCTCCTGCGCGCCTGGCTGGACGAGGAGGCCACCCGCCAGCCCGACCGGGGCTGGCCCGCGGCATTGACCGACCCGCTGCTCGCCGCGGCGCTCACGCACATCCACACCGATCCGGCTCGCCGGTGGACAGTGCGCGACCTCGGCGCCGAGATCGGTTTGTCGAAAACAGCTTTCGCGCGCAAGTTCACCGCTATGGTCGGACAGTCACCCATGGCGTATCTGACGTGGTGGCGGCTCAGCAGCGGGGCCCGGCTGCTGCGCGACACCGACGCGCCGCTCGCCGCCATTGCCACCCAAGTCGGATACGCCTCGGAATTCGGCTTCGCCAACGCCTTTCGCCGCGAATTCGGCGTAGCCCCCGGCCGCTTCCGCCGCGACTCGCGTTCCGCCGGAAGCGAAGAACAGCAGGTGGCGGCGGTCAGCGCGGGGTAAGCCGGTGATCAGAGCGAACGAACGTGTCGCACTGGGACCGTGCACCCGGCGACACGCTGATTTCTACGGTGTGGAAGCGAGTATCCAGTTACCCTGAGTCGATGCGATCCAGGTTCCATCGGTACGTCCTGGCCGCGCTCGCCGCCGCGGCGTCGACCCTACTGCTCTGCGCACAGTCCCCGGCAATGCCACCGATACGGCCTGCCGCCGGCTTGCCGCCACTCGACCCGGGATTCCTCTGGGGTGTCGCTGCCTCTGGATTCCAGTCCGAAGGCCATGCGCCCGACAGCAATTGGACGCGCTACATCGCCGCGAACCCGGAATACGACGAACTGCGCGATTCGGTCGACTTCTACGACCGCTACGCCTCGGACATCCGCCTGGCGGCCGACTTGGGCGTACGGGTGTTCCGAATCGGAATCGAATGGGCCCGGCTCCAGCCCGCGCCTGGGGTCTGGGACGAGGGCGCGTTCCGTTTCTACGACGCGGTCATCGCCAGTATCGAGCAGGCCGGCATGCGGCCGATGATCACGCTGGACCACTGGGTTTACCCGGGCTGGGCCGTAGACCGCGGCGGCTGGCGCAGTCCCGGCATGGTCGGCGACTGGCTGGCCAACATGCGCAGGGTCGTCGACCGCTACGCATCGCACGATCCGCTGTGGGTCACCGTGAACGAGCCGGTCGCCTACATCGTGCACGAGATCCGCAGGGGCGCAGCCGATGCGGCCCAGATGGAGGAGCGGATCGCGCACGCGCACAACGCCATCTACGACTACATCCACCAGGTGCAGCCCGGCGCCCAGGTGACAAGCAACGTCGGCTATGTCGCCGGCTCGGAAGCCCAAGTCAACGGCGCGGTCGTCGACCGCATCGCGGACCGTCTCGATTACGTGGGCGTCGACTACTACTTCGCCTACGATCCGGCGCAGGCGCTGCTCGATTCCATCGTGCGGGCCAGCGGGTCGGCGATGCCGAATCTGCCGGGGCCGCGCATTTGGGAGCTGCCGTTGCGAACGGAAGGCATCTACTATGCGCTGCAACACTATTCGCGCCGCTTCCCGAACAAGCCGATCTACATTGTCGAGAACGGAATGCCCACTGAAAACGGTCTTCCGCGCGGCGACGGCTACACCCGCAGTGATCATTTCCGCGATACCGTCTACTGGATCCAGCGGGCTGAGGCCGACGGCATCGACGTTATGGGCTACAACTACTGGAGTATCACCGACAACTACGAATGGGGCAGCTACACACCGCGGTTCGGTCTCTACACGGTCAACGTGCGTACCGACCCGACGCTGACCCGGCATCCCACCGACGCGGTCGGCACCTACGCTCAGATCGTGGCCGCGGGCGGAGTCCCCGCTGCCTACCGCCCCACCCGCGGCCCGGCCATCTGCTTCCTCGTCGATCCACCGGCCAGCTGCCTGAACCCGGTCGCGGGCCCGTAGCGGGTAGCCGCCGCGCTACCGATCAGCGCGCTCCATCCAATCAGTTCGACGAGAGCACGACTATCAGCGTTCGCGTTTCACCTACACGCCAGCCTGGTCGGCGATACCACCTGCGGATGGTAAGCGAGACACGCCGCCGACGTCCCGTCAGCGGCCAGGAAGATCACGGTGCGCGCAGTGTCGAGCAGGCCGGTATTCAGCGCGTTCAGGTAGGCGTGCACCGGGGCGGCGGTGTATGGATCTCCGTTCGAGGAGTCGAAGCCGACGACCGACCGCGACGGGATGGCGAGTGCATCCGCCAAGCGGGAACGGAATCGGAGGGCCTGGGCTGGGGCCAGCAGCACCGCGCTCCCCTCGGCGAAATCGCCGCCATCGATTCCTTCCTCGTCCAGACAGGGTTGTACGACCGTTGCGGCCAGATCCACCGGGTCGTCCGCTCCGGCACGGACAGAGATGACAGAACGCCCGTTGGTCCCGGCCTCGCCCAGCGCCACCCAGGCGATCGGCTCGTCCGAGCTGGTGGTGTGGCAGGTGTGAATCCGGCCGAAACCGCGTGCAGTAGGAGAATTTCCGAGCAGTAGAGCGGCGCCACCGGTGCCGTACGGGAAATCAGCGACGTCCCGCATGGTCGAGGGGTGGGCATCGCCCGCGACGAGCAACGCGTATTCCACCGCGCCGGTGGCGAGGAAGGATTCGGCGGCCACGATGGCGTGCAGCAGGCCGGTGGCGCCCTGCATCAGGTCGAAGGAGAAAGTCGGCGCCCGCCCGGACTCGTAGGCGAGGCCGAGGCCGATCCGCTTCTGAATGAGCGCCGCCACCGCGGGCTCGGAGATGTTGCTGTCCCGGAAAACGCCCGCGTTGATGAGCATTCCGATCTCGTCGAGGCCGACATCGGAGCGCTCCACACAGGTGCGCGCCGCCCGGGCGGCCAGCTCGAAGTAGCTGCCGGTGTCGAGGTCGCAGTTCGTCGCGGCCGAGATGATCGTCGTTGCCATGCTCATGCCTCCAAACGGGAGATGGTCGCGGCGAGATATCCGGAGACGATTCCCGACGCCGCCGGGATCATCAGAATCTTCGACCCGCTGGGGATCTTTTCCTGTCTCAGATGCTCGTGCAGCACCAGGAAATGCGAGGTCGAAGCGGTGTTGCCGAAGTCGTGCAGCACGTTGAGAGCTTGCGGCATCGGCGTGCCGAAATGCCGTTCGGTCAGATCCGAGATGTACTCGATGGCGGGCGCGCTGAATTGGTGATGGATCCAGTAGTCGTATTTCTCGCTCTCCCAGGTGCGTCCGGTATCGGCCAGAAAGTCGGCCATACGGTCGATGGCCTGTTGGTAGCGGGCTTCGTTCTGCATGGCGCGGTTGTCGGTGTACATCGCGATCCCGCTGCCGCGGTCGCTGGGCATGCCGATGCAGTGCTCGGCGCCCTCGGCCGCGGTCATGAGTTCGACGTAGTGGATCTCGTCGCGGTCGTCGCCGCGGTTGTCGAGCACGACCGCGACCGCCCCGTCCCCCACCGTCAACGCCGCGAATTGCGGGTCGTAGGGCTGGCTGATCTCGCGCAGAGCCGTCTCGGCGATCGGCGTGATCTGCTCGCCGCTGACCACCAGGCCGTTGCGCACCACACCGGCCTTGATCATGCGGTCCAGGACCATCACACCGGTGATCATGCCGGCACAGGCGTTCGACACATCGAAATGCTGTGCCGTGTTCGCGCCGATGGCGTTGCCCAGCATCAGCGCGAATGATGGTGCGTAACAGAAGATCTCTTTACCGCAGGTGCGCGTGATGGAGGCCGAGATGACGACGTCCAGCTCGTCGGCCGCGTAGTCGGAGTGCTGAAGACAGTCCTCGATCGCCCGCAACGCCAGTTCGAAGGATGACTCATACCGGTCCGGAGCAGAGTCGTAGACGCGCCGATTCCTGATCCCGGTGATGCGCTCCAGGTCCAACGACCTCGGCACCGCGAGCTCGGCGATCAGATCCTCGGTAGAACGGACAGTCGTCGGTGTGTACGAGCCGATCGACTCGAAACGAGTACGAAGCATGGTCCCCTGCTTTCTGCTTCAGTCGGCGACGAA
The DNA here is from genome assembly GCF_015477605.1 of Nocardia amamiensis. Classification (GTDB taxonomy): domain Bacteria; phylum Actinomycetota; class Actinomycetes; order Mycobacteriales; family Mycobacteriaceae; genus Nocardia; species Nocardia amamiensis_A. The sequence continues at coordinate 23,998 of NZ_JADLQX010000039.1, read as the reverse complement.
GGTTGTGTAATGCTCGTCGACAACGGTGTCGTGGACTGTGAGACTGCTGCCGCTACCCGGCCAGCCCGGCCAAGGCCGCGCTGACGTCGCACAGCTGCTGTCCGACCGCGTCATCCTGCGCCAGGCGCGACGGAGTCTTGACGCGGTTCTTCTGGAAGTAGTGGCCGCTGACCGCGGCGACTTCAGGATCGGCGGCCAGGTAGCTGAGTGCCCGGCCGCCCTCGGCGGCCGTGATCATGAACAAGCGCTTGGCGACCGCGACCAAGGGCTGCCCGAACCACGGCATCGAGTCCCAGATTCCGGTCGCCACCGCGCCCGGGTGGAAGGCATTGACCGTCACTCCGGTGCCCGCCAGGCGCCGTGCCAGCGCGCGGGCGTAGAGCACATTCGCCAGCTTGGAGCGGCTGTAGGCCTTCTCTCCCGAATATCCCTGCCGGAAGCCGAGATCCGCGAAATCCATGGTGGCACCGAAATGCATGACCGACGAGGTGAACACAATGCGCGACGGGGCGCTGCGCACCATCAAATCGGTGAGCAGTTCGGTGAGCAGGTAACCCCCGAGATGATTGACCGCGAACGTGGCCTCGATGCCATCCTCGGTTTCGATTCGAGTCTTGTGGTAGCCGCCGGCGTTGTTGGCCAGCACATCCAGCCGGTCATACGCGGCCAGAACCGCTTTCGCCAGCTGCCGGACCGACGACTGCGAGGCGAAATCGCACTCCAGCGTGTCGACGTCCGCTGCCCCCGCGGACCGGACCAGCTTCGCCGTATCGGCGAGCTTCTCCGGATTCCGTCCGACCAAGACAAGCCGGTTCCCGTCCGCGGCCAGTTGCTGAGCGGATTCGAGACCGATACCCGATGTTGCCCCCGTGATCAGGATTGTCTTCATAGGCGACCACCCTGCCATAGAAGTTTCCTCGCGGATTGCTGACACGAGTCGCTTGGACCAGAATTCCCGACCGCACCCGAACTCGAGGTACCGGAACATAATTGGACGGACGCTCAAGTCGGCGAAATGGGCGCGTATAGCCCGGGCCGGTTGCCGACCCACCTTCCCGATCCCATAGTCCGATGAAAGCGCGATGATGGAGTCGAACCGACTGACGAGCATCGGAAGGATCGACTATGGACGGTCCGAGGCGCTGTCTGGTCGCGGTCCTCGTCCTATTGGGTGCCGTCGCCGGATGCGGGAGCCCCGAACATCTGCCGCCGCAGGAGCGGGGCGAGATTGTGTCGACCACTCCCCTGCTCGGTTTGCCAGCCGAACAGACTGCGGCGCTGTTGAACGACGGAGGGATCAATACTCCCGTCCGTAACGGTGTCGACGCGTTTCGCGTCGAGTACCGGACGATCACCCCGCAAGGCGAACCGACCACTGCCAGCGGGTTGGTGGTGCTGCCCCGCAGTGATTCGCGCCGATTGCGGGTGGTCAGCTACGGGCACGGCACGATGGTGCTGAAGACTGACGCACCGTCCATCGATTCCCGCAACCTGCCCGACCGGCTCCGTACGGTGATGTTCGCGGCCGCGGGCTATGCGGCGGTCGCACCGGATTATTTGGGATTGGGCAACGGCCCGGGGCGGCATCCGTACACCCATGCGCCGTCCGAAGTCAGTGCCTCCGCCGACCTGCTACGCGCCACTGCTGCACTGGCCGCGCGGCACCGTCGTGAGTTGGATCCGAACGTGCTGCTGACCGGCTTCTCGCAGGGCGGTCACGCCGCGATGGCGTTGGGCAAGGCGCTCCAGGCGGGCGCGGTCCCGAGCTTCGGGGTCGCCGCAGTGGCCCCGGTCAGCGGTCCATACGACCTGCGTCACGTTCAGGCGCCCGCGGCGCTCGACGGGCGCGTCACCCCGGGTGCCGCGGTCCTGTTCATCGCCTACTGGATCACATCGATGAATCGCATCCACGATCTCTACGACGATCCGGCCGAGGCCTTCCAGCAGCCCTACGCCGACCGGGTCGAGCAGCTCTTCGACGGCACCAAGAACGAGATCACGATCGTGACCTCGTTGGCGATCACCCCGGTGCGACTGCTGACCCCTCGCTTCGTCGAGTGGGCCGCGAATCCCACCGGCGCTGCCGCGAGGGCGCTCGCGGACAGCGATGGCACCTGTGACTGGATTCCGGAGGTGCCTGTCCACCTCTACGCCGCCAGCGGTGACCACGCCGTGCCCTACTCCAACGCCGAGCACTGCCTCCGTGCCCTGCGCAGCGACGACGTCACGCTGCACAACCTCGGCGACGTGGACCACTCCGCCACAGCCAAGATCGCCATTCCAGAGATTCTCCGCTGGTTCCAGCAAGAATTCGCGCCCAGCTGACCGGCACCGCAGGCCCGGGGCGCGACTTCAGGTGAACAGCCGCGGATCGCGAGCGTCCGCCTCGCAGGACGCTCGCGATCTCATCGATCCGGTGCGGCGGCTAACTCACTGCCTAGGGCTGGCGCTCGTGGTGGTCGGAGCCACCGGTTCCGTTGTCGTGGTAGTCGGCCCCGTGGTCGTGGTGGGCGCCGCGACCGAAGAGGAAGCCGGTGATGGCGCCACCGGAGCCGTGACCGTCGTGCTAGGCGTTTGGGACGACGGCACCGATGTCGTCGGGACCGGGCTGGTCGGCGCGCCGCTGACCTCGGCCTTCGTGGGGGCCGCGCTGGTGGTCGGTGACGCGCTCGGGTTCTTGGCCGGTTGGCTCGTCGGCGCCGCCGAGGAGGTCGGTGCCGAGGATGTCGGTGCCGCCGAGGAGGTCGCCGCCGCCTTGTACGCGGCGGCGAGGTCCGCCGGTTCCGGCTTGGCTGTCGTGTCGACGGGCTCTCCCGCCTGCGCCCGCTGCGCCAGGTGGGTCAGCCAGGCAGCCGCGTACTCGGCAGAGGTCAGCGGCTTGCCGTTCGCGGGATCGGAGTCGTGCCAGTAGTCGAAGTGGTGACCGGTGTGGTTCGGGCCCAGCGTGAGCTGATACGGGTCGCTCATGATCACGGGGATCGTGTTCTGGTTCGTGAGGATGAGGCCGATGATCTCGTTCAGCACCTTCTGCGGCAGGTAGGCCAGCGGCGACATCTCGTTGGTCGCGATCGACTCCGCCTTCGCGGGAGTTTTCGGCGGCTCGCCCGGCTTGTACGCCGGGTCCGACACCCTCAGCAGGACCTCGAGAAACGTCTCGTCGCTCTGCATCCAGTTCGGCTGCGACTGGATGTCCGCGAACGCCGCGAGCGCGATGCGGCTGAGGACAACAGCGACGTCCTGCCCGGTCGCCGGGGTGAGACCGTCTTCCTCGAGTGCGTCGACATTCAACTGCCTGCCCACGTTGACCACCAACTGCAGCAGGGAAATGTTCTCCGGCGCCGAGCAGGTCAAATCGCCATCGGAGCAGAACGACGCGATCTTGCCGTTCAGCGCACCGAAGTCACCGCTGGTCCCCGGGAGCGCACCCTGACCGGGTACGGGCTTCGCGCCGTTCTGGTACCGCTGGTCGAAGCCGTCGGGACTGCCGAACGGGTCCTCTGCACCGGGGAACGGCCCGTCCCCCGCCGAGCGCCCCGAGTCGGCGAGGATGACGACACCGACGACATCAGCCGGATCCACGATCCCGTATTCGCCGTCCTGGCCGGGCTCCTGATGTCCGATCTCCATCGCGACGCGGCGGACGACGTCGGCGCCCTCGCTGTACCCGACGATGGAGAACTTGGTGTCGGGACATGCCTGCGCGATCTCCCGCATCACCTGTTCGGTATTCGCGACACCGGTGGTGACGGCGTCTTCGTAGCTGGCCATGTTCGCCGGGTACGCGATGTAGACAGCGGCATATGAGCCAGGATCGACGGCGCCGGCCGGCGCGTTGACCACCGGATCGACCCACTCGCTGCTGTGGTCACCGGACAGCGCGGCGGGCAATGCGTTGCCGTTGGCATCGACAAGCATCTTCGTGGTCCCCGCGACCGGAGTGTCGTTGCGACCGGCCACCGAGATGGTCACCATGTCGTGGCACTCCGTGACGGATGCCTTGAGCTGCGTGTCCTCGGTGTGCGGTGTCGATGTCAGTGCCCATGAGGCGGCGACGACCGCCGTCACCCCCAACACGGCCGGCGCGACAACAGCCGAAGCAATGCGATGTCGCGCGAAGAATTCGCGGAAAGCCACGTCCTATCCCCATTCCATCATCAATCAGCAGACGGACAGGCCCCCCGACGAAGCCATGTGCCACCAAGGACGTCGTGGTTGAGCAGGCGCGCGTTACCAGGGCAAATTGTCGACCTTGACAGCACGAGCGAACAGACCGCTCTGTCTGATGCTCGAAGTTTGCGCAGCCTCGCTGCTCGCGTAGTTGAATTCGAATTCAAGTTCAAGTAACGTGCCGCGCACCGAGCGTGGCCAGCGTCACATCGGCTTCGTCCCCGACATGGAGATTAGGTATGACTCCGAACACGGATTCCGGCACACCGGATCAAAAGAAATTACGGCGCCTCATGGCCGCTGCCCTGGTGGGAAGTTCGATCGAGTGGTACGACTTCTTCATCTACGGAACGGCTGCTGCCCTGGTATTCGGCAAGCTGTTCTTTCCCAATGCGTCACCGCTGGTAGGCACGTTGCTGTCGTTCAGCACATTCTGGGCGGGCTTCATCGCCCGACCGCTGGGCGGCCTGCTGTTCGGGCACATCGGCGACACCTACGGCCGCAAGCCGGCACTGGTCTCCTGCCTGATCCTGGTCGCGGCGGCCACCTGTGCGATCGGCATGCTGCCGACCGCGGGCTCGATCGGGGTGGCCGCGCCGATACTGCTCGTTGCCCTGCGGTTCCTTCAGGGCATCGCCGTTGGTGGCCAGTGGGGCGGGGTCACCCTGCTGCTCACCGAAACCACCAAGCCGAACCGAAGAGGCCAAGCGGGCACCTTCGGCCAGATGGGCGTGCCGTCTGGCCTGCTGCTCGGCACGGGCGCGTTCCTTCTGGTCGGCGCACTCGTCGAGAAGGCCGACTTCCTGGCCTGGGGTTGGCGCATCCCGTTCCTGGCCAGCGCCATCCTGTTCGTGGTGGTCTTGTTCATCCAACTCCGCATCGAGGACTCGCCGGAATTCCGCCAGCTCCAGAAGCGTGCCGACGATGCCTCGAACGCGATCGCGCAAGCGCCGATTCTCGAAGTGGTGAAGAAGCATTCGAAGAAGGTTCTGCTCGGCGCCGGCCTGCTGTTCGGAACGAACGCCGTCTTCTACATCAGCATCGCGGGTGTACTCGATTACGGTGTCCGGGAACTCGGGCTGGGCCGCAACGGCTTGCTGGCGGTCTCCCTGATCTCCTCCGCCGTCAGCGTGCCCGTCATCTATCTGTCCGGTTCGTGGTCCGACCGCGTGGGTCGCCGTCCTTTGATGCTCGCCGGCGCGGCGGTCATGGCACTCTGGGCATTCCCCTTCTTCTGGCTGGTGAACACCGGCTCGCTCGCTGCGATCCTGATCGCGACCACGGTCGGCAGCGGCATCGGCTCGGGACTGGTGTACGGCCCGCTAGCGGCGTACCTCGCTGAACTATTCGAGCCTCGAATCCGCTATTCGGGCATAACGCTGGCCTACCAGCTGGCCGCGATCCTGGTCAGTGGTGGCACGCCATTCCTCATGGCCTCGCTGCTCGCGGCGACGGGATCGACCGCATCGGTCTCCGCCTTCATGATGATCATGGCGCTGTGCACGCTCGGCAGCGCCTGGGTCCTACCGGAAACCGTTTCGCGCGAGCAGCCCGTGACGACCGGCGGGCATGCCTCCGCATCCGTCACATCCTGACCGATCTCGAACGAGCCGGCGATGTCCTGTGACATCGCCGGCTCCCTATGTTGTCGGTGTTCAGGCCAGGTGCGCAGGCGCCGCGGCCACCGAACACCACGCGCACAGGTGAGAGACTATGCGAGTGACCGATGCCGAGGACCGCCCACGCGCGGACGAAACCCGTGCCCGACTACTCGAGGCCGCCGCCATTGCCTTCGCGCAACGAGGCTTCCACGGGTCGACGACGCGCGATATCACTTCTCTCGCCGGTTTGAGCACCGCGGCCATCTACGTGCACCACCGTTCCAAGGAAGAACTGCTCTATCAGATCTCGAAGACCGGTCACCAGGCCACGCTGGATCTCGTGCGTGCCGCCGTCGGCTCGGCCGACGACCCGATCGGTCAATTGCTCGCGGTCATGTACGACTTCGCTGAACACCACGCCAAGGCCCATGTCGTCGCCCGCGTCGTGAACTACGAGATCGCCGCCCTCGACGCGCCGCATCAGCAGGAGATCAAAGATCTGCGCCGCGATATCCACGGCGAGCTCCGCACCCTGATAGCACGTGGTACCGAGACCGGCGTCTTCGATACGGCCGATCCGCATATGGCCGCTACCGCGCTTTTGTCACTCGGCATCGATATCGCTCGCTGGTATCACGAGGACGGCTCCTGGTCTCCCGAGGACATCGCGAACTTCTATGCGGACCTCGCCCTGCGCATCGTCGGCGCACGTCGACGGAGTTAGTCGACTTCCCCTCGAGGGCGGGTCCTGCCAAAAAACATCGCGGCGCAGAAAACGGACTTTGCCGTCATTCTGCACCGCGATGTCGTCAGTACGAGCTCGCCCACGGTCGGCCCGCGGGCGGCCCTTGTCACAGAGCGAGTACGAGCTTTCCCGTGTTCGCTCCCGTGAACAGCATGTCGAGCGTCTCGGCGAACCGCGGGATCCCGCCCTCGACGATGTGTTCCATGCTCTTGATGCGGCCGCCGGCCAGCCACTCGGACATCTGGCTGATCGCCTCACCGTATCGATCGGCATAGTCGAACACCACGAACCCCGTCATTGATGCCCGGAAGACCAGCAGGGACATGTACCGGGAAGGCCCCGGCGGCAGCTTGTCCGCGTTGTACGCCGATATCGCACCGCAGATCACCACCCGGGCGCCGCGCCGGAGATTGGCGAGCGCGGCATCGAGGATGTCCCCGCCGACATTGTCGAAGTACACATCGATCCCGTCGGGGGCGACTTCGCGCAGCCGTCGCAGGACGTCCTCGTTGCGGTAGTCGATCGCCGCGTCGAACCCGAGCTCTTCGGTCAGCACACGGCATTTCTCCTCGCCGCCCGCGATGCCGATGACCGTCGCACCCTTGGCCTTGGCGATCTGGCCCGCGACGCTGCCGACCGCACCGGCCGCCGCGGACACCACGACAGTGTCCCCGGCGCGCAGCTTGCCGACCTCGAGCAGCCCGAAATACGCGGTCATCCCAGGCATTCCGAGGGTGCTGAGCCAGGTCGGCCCCGCTGCGACGCCGAGGTCGACCCGCTGCACATTCCGGCCGTCGCTGATCGCGTACTCGGTCACTCCGAACGTGCCGCTCACGGTGTCCCCGACCGCGAAGTCCGGATGCGTGGACTCGACAACGGTCGCGATGTCCAGTGATCGCATGACCTCTCCGATGCCCACCGGCGGCACATACGAACGCACATCGTTCAACCAGCCACGCATGGCCGGGTCGAGCGAGATGTAGTCGATCTTCACCAGAATCTGTCCGGCCGTGATGGCGGGAAGCTCTTCGGTCGTCAGACTCCAGGTATCCGCGTCGATTTTCCCGGAGGGCCTTTTGGCAAGCCGCACCTGTTGGGTCTTGGTCACGTGTTTCCTCTCGTTGCCAGTGGTTACGCGCTCCGGCCCCAAGAGGGGTCCCGGCGTCGCAATTCCATCTGCGCGATCGTGCGCTTGTGCACCTCGTCGGGGCCGTCGGCCAGACGCAAAGTCCGTTGGTGGGCATACATACTCGCCAACGGGAAATCGTCGGAAACGCCACCGCCGCCGTGCACCTGTATCGCCCGGTCGATCACCTTCAGGGCGACCTGTGGCGCCGCCACCTTGATCGCGGCAATCTCGATGCGCGCGTTGCGGTTTCCCACGGTGTCCATCAGGTATGCCGCCTTCAGGGTGAGCAGGCGGGCCATTTCGATCTCGATGCGCGACTCGGCGATCCAGTCCTGGATATTGGCGCGGTTGGCCACCGGCTCACCGAAAGTCGTGCGCGCCTGCGCGCGATCGATCATCAGATCCAGCGCGCGTTCGGCCATTCCGATCGACCGCATGCAGTGGTGGATCCGGCCGGGTCCCAGCCGTGCCTGGCTGATCATGAACCCGTCACCCTCGCCGGCCAGCAGTGCCGTTCGCGGCACCCGGACGTTCTCGAACAGGACCTCGGCGTGCCCTTCCCGGTCCTGGTAGCCGAATACCGGAAGGTTACGCAGGACGGTGACCCCGGGCGTATCGATCGGGACGACCATCATGCTCTGCTGGCGATGCGGTGGCGCCGCGGGATCGGTTTTGCCCATCACGATGAGCACCTTGCAGTTCTTGTGCAGAGCGTTGGAAGTCCACCATTTCCTGCCGTTGAGGACGTACTCGTCCCCGTCTCGCTCCATCCGCAACTGGATATTGGTGGCGTCGGAACTGGCGACTTCCGGCTCGGTCATCCCGAACGCCGACGCGATCGTGCCGTCCAGCAGCGGCTGAAGCCACGTCTCCTTGTGCTCGGCAGTGCCGAAAAGGGTGAGCACTTCCATGTTGCCGGTATCCGGGGCATTGCAGTTGGTCGCTTCGGGAGCAAGGTGCGCGCTGCGGCCCATGATTTCGGCCAGCGGCGCGTATTCCAGGTTGGTCAGGCCGGGCCCCCACTCCGGGTGTGGGTGAAACAGATTCCACAGACCGCGCTTCCTCGCCTCGGTCTTGAGCTCCTCCAGGATCGGCGGGTGGAAATGCGGATCACCGGATTCCTGCATCTGCGCTTCGTAGACCGGCTCCGCGGGGTAGACGTGCTCGTCCATGAAGGCGAGCAGGTCCTCCTGGTATTTGCGGCCTGTATCGGAAAGCTCGAACATCGGGCTCCTTCGCTCAATGATGGTTCCGCACTGCTGCGGCGGTGGCATCGCGGATGACCTATGCGCTGTCCGGTTCCGGTATCGCTCCAGCGACGCGAGGCATCATTGCGATGGCTCCTCGCCGCGGGACTCGCCGGACAGGCTGATCACGGCTGCCTCGATGAGGTCGGGGTACCCGTACAGCACGTCGTCGGACAGGCGACGTCGATCATCCGAGCCCGCTCCTCTTGGTCTAGCCGGTATGGATCCAACTCGAACCATAATTGAAACTGGCGTCAACTTCAATTCTGGGAAGATAGGAGTTCATTGAACCGATCAGGTGCCCATCATCGCGGACCGCGTCGTCGATCCTCAGCGATAGTCCTCCGTCAGATACCCGATTCCGGCCTGCAGGAGCGGTTCGACGGCATCTCCCAGGTGCTCGAAGCCAGGACCCACGGTCTTGCCGTGGATATGGCGGTAATGGATGCCCTCACTGATCACGGCGAGCTTGAACGCGGCCAGTCCGAGGTAGAACCCGATCCGGCTCAAGTCGCGGTGGCTTCGCTGCGCGTACCGCTCCAGCAACTCGGATTCACCAAGGAATCCCGGTGCCGACGCGACATTGGTGACCACAGGAATGCCCAGCTCGCCGGAACGCAAGTAGACCATGAGCAACGCGACATCGGTGAGCGGATCACCGATGGTCGCCATCTCCCAGTCGATGACCGCGGCCACTCGGTCGCCCGAGTCGACGAGAACGTTGTCGAGCCGGTAATCGCCGTGCACGACCCCGGTGGGCGATTGCTCCGGTTGGTCCCGGGCAAGCAGATCGTGCAGTTTCGCCGCCGAGGGAAGGTCTCGGCTTCGCGACGCGTCCAACTGATTCTGCCAACGCCGGACCTGCCTTTCGAGGAACCCCTCTGGGCGGCCGAAATCGCCGAGTCCGACGGCGGCGGGGTCGACCGCGTGGAGATCGGCGAGCGTGTCGATCATTCCGGTCGCGATCACACGGGTCCGGTCCACGCCCAGGGCCGCCAGTTCGTCCGACGAGCGGTACGGGGTGCCGACGACGCGTTCCATGACGTAGAACGGCGCACCGATGACCTCGGCGTCCGAGCACAGGGCATATGTGATGGGGACCGGAACATCGGTGTCGGCCAGAGCGCTCATGACGCGGTATTCCCGCCCCATGTCGTGCGCGGTCGCCAGCACATGGCCGAGCGGCGGACGCCGCACGATCCAGTTCGATGTCCCGTCGGTGACCTCATAAGTCAGATTCGACTTACCGCCGGCGATCAATCGTCCGTGCAGCGGGCCCGCGACCAGGCCTGGGGAGGCGTCGGCGAGCCATGCTGCCAGACGGTGCAGGTCGAGACCGGGTAAGTCCGAAGAGTCCTGCTCGGCGGGCATCAGGGCACCAACACCGCGACGGAATCGGCCACGCAGGCAGGCTTGTTCGAGCCTTCGATCTCGATCGTCACTCGAGAAACCGCCCGCCAGCCCGAAGCACCCGCGGTCAAGGAGAGCAACTCCACTCCTGCCCGGATCCGGGATCCGACCGGGACCGGTGCGGGGAAACGCACTTTGTCGGTGCCGTAGTTGACGCCCATGGACAGTCCCTGCACGGTGTAGACCTGCTGGGTCAGCATCGGCACCAGCGACAGCGTGAGGAACCCGTGCGCGACGGTCTTGCCGAACGGTCCCGCGGCGGCCTTCTCCGGGTCCACGTGGATCCACTGGTGATCGCCTGTCGCTTCGGCGAACTGGTCGATCTGCTCTTGCGTGACGGTGTGCCAGCCGCTGAATCCGAGGTGGGTACCGACCGCGGCCTCCAGCTCGGTCAGGCCCTGGAATACTCGCATTGCTCCTGTTCCTTCCGTATCAGTTCCGCGGGCCGCCGGCCACGTAGATCACCTGGCCGGACACGAATCCAGCACCTTCGCTGGCCAAGAAAGAGACGGCGTGCGCGATGTCGTCAGGCGTGCCGGTCCGGGCAACCGGAGTCTGAGCCGCGACTGCTTTGGTGAACTCCTCGAAGGGGATGCCCATACGCTCCGCGGTCGCAACGGTCATCTCCGTTTCGATGAAGCCCGGGGCGATGGCGTTCGCGGTGACCCCGTACTTGCCCAGCTCGATCGCGAGGGTCTTGGTGAATCCCTGCAATCCGGCCTTGGCCGCGGCGTAGTTCGCCTGACCGCGGTTGCCCAGCGCCGATGTGCTGGAGAGGTTGACGATCCGCCCCCACTTCTGGTCGATCATGTGCGCTTGCGCGGCGCGGGCCAGCAGGAACGAACCGCGCAGATGCACGTTCATGACCGCGTCCCAGTCCTCGACGCTCATCTTGAACAGCAGATTGTCGCGGGTGATCCCGGCGTTGTTGACCAGCACGGTCGGCGGGCCGAGTTCGGCGGCGACCCGCTCGACCGCCTGGGTCACCGCGGCTTCGTCGGCAACATCGACTCCGACCGCCAGCGCGCGGCCACCCGCCGATTCGATCTGCTCGACGACTGTCTTGCAGGCGGTTTCGTCGAGGTCGAGCACGGCTACGGCCATGCCGTCGCGCGCGAGGCGGCGGGCCACGGCGGCTCCGATGCCTCGTGCCGCGCCGGTGACGATGGCGATCCGCTGGGTCTCATTGTTCATCTTGTGCTCCTCGGGGAGGGTATTTCAGGTAGAGGCAGGCTTACGGGGCGTAGACGACGCGGCCGACGGTCTTGCCGTCGGCGAGTCGCTGTACTCCGTCGGCGATCTGGTCCAGTGGCAGTCGTTCGCTCACCAAGGGCCGGATCAGCCCCTCGGCGGCGCGGGTGGTCAGTGCGCGATGACATTCGGACACCGAAGCCGGGTCGTAGGTGTTGTACAGCCCCCAGTGCAGGCCGACGATCGAGTAGTTCTTCACCAGCGCGTGGTTCAGCGCGGCGGTTTGGATGTCGCCACCGGCGAATCCGACAACCACGATCCGGCCTTCGAACGCGATGCATTTCGTGGAGCGCTGATAGACATCACCGCCGACCGGGTCGTATATCACGTCGGCCCCGCGGCCGTTCGTCAGCTCCTTCACGACCTGGACGAAATCGTCCCGGTGCCGGTCGATGACCACGTCGGCACCCAATTCTTCGGCATATGAGGCTTTCTCGGCTCCGCCGACGACACCGATCACGCGGGCACCTGCGGCCTTGCCCAGTTGGACGGCCGCGCTGCCGACGCCACCGGCGGCAGCATGCACCAGCAGTGTCTCTCCGGCCTTCAGTCCCGCGCGCCGATGCAAACCGAACCACCCGGTCTGATAACCGATGAACAGCGAAGCCGCCTCCGCATCGTCCAACGACCGCGGCGCCGGGAAGGTCTGGGCCGCATCCATGATCGCGAATTCCGCGAAACCACCATGCGGGAGCACCGCACCCCCGAGTACACGCTCACCGACGGCGATCTCGGCAACCTCGGCGCCGACCGCCACCACTTCGCCACACAATTCGACACCGGGCGTGAACGGCAACGGTGGCTTCACCTGGTAGAGACCGCGGCACATCAACACATCGGGAAAGTTCGCCGCCGCACCAGCGACCCGCACGACAACTTGTCGCGGGCCGGGCTCCGGGCGCTCGACCTCTTCCAGCCGCAGCACCGCACTCGGCTCGCCCAGCTCATGTACCCGCCATGCCTTCATCGACGTCATGTCACACCCCGCCGGTCAGGGTGATGCCACCGTCGACGACCAGCAGCTGGCCGGTCAGCCAGCTCGCGTCCTCGGACAGCAGAAACGCGACCACACTGCCGATGTCCTCGGGCACGCCGAGCCGCTTCAGCGGATAGGCCGCGGCGATCTCGTCCTCCCTGCCTTCGTAGAGAGCGGTGGCGAACTTCGTCTTCACCACCGCCGGAGCCACGGCATTGACCCGCAGGTTCGGGCCGAGTTCGACCGCGAGTTCCTGGGTGATGTGCGTGAGCATCGCCTTGCTCGAACCGTAGAAGCCGATACCCGGCGCGGGCTTGAGACCGGCGACCGACGACACGTTCACGACCGCGCCACCGTAGTCCTTCATCCACGCCCGGTAGGCCTGCTGCACCCACGACAGCGCGGCCAGGCAGTTGACCTCCACGATCTTGCGAGCGGCGTCGAGGTCCAGCTCGATCATCGGGCCGAAAGCCGGGTTGATGCCGGTGTTGTTGACCAGGAGGTCGGCGCCACCGAAGGTATCGATCGCACGCGCGACGGTCTCGGCCTGATGGGCGACGTCGTCCGCGCGGCCGGCCACCGCCAGCGCCCGCCCCGGGCCGCCCAGCGCTTCGACCGCTGCGTCCAGAGCCTCCTGCTTGCGGGCGGTGATCACGACATTCGCGCCCTCATCGACCAGCCGCCGCGCGATGCCGAGACCTATGCCCCGGCTGGCGCCGGTCACGATCGCGGTCTTGCCTTCGAACCTCTTCATCGGTGAATCCTTTCGAGCGCCGTGGCCATGCCCTGGCTGCCACCTCCGCGCAACTTACTGAGCGCTTATTTAGCTCTCGACACCATGCTGGATCGCCCGCGTAGTGGTCAAGACCACCACCGATTCGGTTCGTATGACGTGAGTCACATCGCGGTGGACGACGGCGCGGCAGTCATCGCGACAGCCCGCCGCTGTCTATGCGAGATGCAGGTAGGTCGTGGTAGCAGCGGCCGCTCGGTATGCCGCCTCCGGCGAGTCCGGCACGTACAGTGCGGTCCCCACCCGCAGGCTCAGCTGGCGGCCTCGTCGAGTTTCAGCGCATTCGCCCATAGCCGCGTGGCTGTTCGAACGAGCTCGTCGAGCGACGCTTCCTCTTCCAGGGCGAACGCGTAGTACGCCATCCGGCCGACCATGCCCGACAGCGCGCGTGACGCGGTATGCGGATCGAGTTCGCGGTCGGCGAGGCCGCGTTCCTGCAGATCCCTGATGGAGCGAGCGTTACGGTCGGCGAACGCGCGTCCGCGGCGGCGGCGCATTTCGCGAAACTTCGGATCGATCGCGGCCACCTGATCAAGGATCAGCATCAACTTCGCGTTTCGCTTGTACGCCTCGAAGTAGGCGCGGTTGCTCGCCTCGATCACCGCCACCGGCGACGCCTCGTCGGCATCCAGACGCGGCATTCCCGGATGCAGCATGTCGTCCTGGGATGCTTCGAGCACCGCCTGGAGGATTTCTTCCTTGCTCGAGAAATACGTATAGAAGCTACCCGTGGAGCATTTCGCCTCGGTTGTGATATCCGACAGCCGCGCGTCGAGGTAGCCGTCGCGTTCGAACACCACTCGGGCGGCCGCCACCAGCGCCGCCCGGGTTCGAAGACCGCGGGCAGTGAGCGGAGGTTCCCGGAGGACGGAGGTATCGACAAGCGAGGGAATCTCGCCCAATGCCGCTTCGTTCTCGACCGTCCTAGCCATGCATACCCTCCCTGTCTGCCCCGGATGCTCGCAGTGATCGTCGCACACGCGTCGTCGATCTGCATTCACGCTCCGAGACGGTGGCGACCACTGGGCCGAGACCACTCCCGGCATGCTCGAGCATGGGGTCGCAACCATATCGACGTTAGTCGAATCTGACCCCAGCTTCAAATTTCGGGATCGCCCTGCCCGGCCGATTGGAACCGACCGGGCAGGACAATCGCCTCACCGAATCGACGACGTGCGACTCGGCATCACTTCGCCGGAGCCGGAGCCGGAGCCGGCATCGGCTGGTTGATCGTCGTGAAGTACTGGACAGCCGCCATGATCGCGACCGGAGCCGTGATGAGCAGCTGGCCCGCGATCGCCCCGAGCGGACCGACAGCCATGATTCCACCCAGGCATCCGATGGCGGCTGCCGGAATCAAGGCTCCGAACAAGCCGATAATCGCCGCGGAAGCGACGGTTGCCCCAGCGATGCCACCCAGCACGCAGCCGACCGCCGCGCCGCCGATGCCACCAACGGCGGTACCGATCGTCGCACCCATCAGGATCGTCGAGGACAAGCGCGCCCAAGCGGCTTGTTCCCGGTCGTACTGGGTCCTCCAGGGAGCCTGGTCTTCGTAGGGCAGCGCCACCGGCTTGTAGGCCGCGTGCTCGAGATCGAACTGCGGCGTCAAGGTAGCAGTGCGGCCCTGGAGGTCGGCGGCGATCGGGAAGACGAAATCATCCACCCGGAAAGACAATTCCGTACCGGCCAGGACCATGCCGCCAGGCGCCTTGATCTTCAATGCCCCATCTTCGACGGCGAGCGATCCGGCCTCGAGATCGATCACTGTGGATTTCTCGCCGACCGATAGCTTGTATCCCACCGCACCGGCCTGGTCCGGTGCGGCCGATGCCGTCCCGGCTGTCACGCCGAGCGCGGAGACGAGCAGCGTCGCTGCTGCAATCGTTTTCCTCATCTCTTTCCTTCTTCTTGGTGCCCTCGAACCTCACGTTCGAGAAATTTCGGATACGCGACCGAGGAACTTCACGAGCGCGTCGTTGACCACCTCTGGTCGCTCCTGCTGAATCCAATGGCCTGCGCCCGCCACCACGATGTGTCCCCACAGGTCTGTGAGCAGCGATTCCAAGGCGTCAGCCGGCATGAACTGGCGTACCGGATCGTCGGAGCCGGTCAGAAAGAGTGCCGGCTGGGTGATGACGTGGCCGTCGAACGGGGCCGCAAGGGCCCAATTCCGGTCGATGTTGCGGTAGTAATTGAGTCCTCCGCTGAAGCCTGTTCGCTCGAACGCGTCGATGAACACCTGTAGTTCGTCCTCCGGCAACCACGGGCGGCTCGGTAGCTCTCCGCTCGGCCGCTGCGCCATGGACTCCGGCGAGAGCGCTTCGTCATTCAGGAGAGTCCATCGCACGTCCTGCGCAAGGACGGAGTCGGCGACACCTGGCTTCTGAAACCAGGACATATAAAACGAATCTCCCAGCCGAGAACGGAGAATGCTCAACGGTGGTACCGGTGCGCGCGATGCCGGCGGAACGCTGAGTCCAGCTACGGCCCGCACTCGGTCCGGATGCACCAGCGCCATTTGCCAGACCACCGCGGCACCCCAGTCGTGTCCGACGAATACCGCATCGTCTATGTCGAGGGCGTTCAACAATCCCACCAGATCGCCGCAGATGGTCAGCACGTCGTATGCCTCGATCGCGGAGGGTCGCGAGCTACCTCCGTAACCGCGCATATCCGGGGCGACAACGCGGTACCCCGCCTCTGCGAGCGCGAAAACCTGGTGGCGCCATGAGAATGCGAGTTCGGGAAATCCGTGGCAGAGGACTACCGCCGGTCCCTTCCCGTGTTCGACAATTTGTAGTTCGATCCCGTTGGTCGCGATATGACGAGATCCGAGGGCTTCCCACGCTGCGATATCGACTTTCATCCGCATTTCCTTTGCCACGTCTCGGCACATCGGTCACTGGGCACGCGTGTGCCGTGCGACCAGCTCGGCCGGGAAACCCAGATCAGCTTGCACAACCGCCTTCGTCAGGGGCAGACCCAGCTCGCGCAGACGCGAACATCCCTCCTCGCCGAGTTCTTCGTACGGGTACACGGCGAGCTCGTCGGTCCGGAGTTCGATCGATTGCCTGCGCCGGCTCCCCTCCGCGCTGAGGGCGAGGCCGGGGCCATCGAGAAGCCATCCGCGAGAACGCAACCGCTCGACTCCCGCAGCCCACTCCTGTTCACTCCAGTACCGGGTCACGCGGAGGACTTCCGGGCTGATGATCCCGGTCGCGCTGTGTGTGATCAGCGCCTCGAGGCCGTCGAGACCTTCGGTGAAGAGCAGCGCGACGTGGCCGTCTCCGCGGAACTCGCGCAGCAAGGTCTGCGCGTGCCACAGGACCATGTGTGGAGTGCTCGGCCACGGCAGTTGCGCGTGTCCGGCGAAGAGCGGACGTCCTTGCGGCCGCTCGCATGCGCGTTCCGCGGCACGGCGCGCAAGGTCGGCAGCCTCGCGAACCGCTCCGCTGTCGACGTCCTCGCCCCATGCTCGGCGCAGCGACCGGTCGGCGGCCTCGTACCTCGCTGCGAGAACATCAGCAGGGCTCGCGATTTGCCAGGCCGCGGGCAGCGCCGCATGGACAGCCACAGGATTGAAATTGAAGAACGTCGCGATCGTGACTTCCGCGGGGACCGGTCCCATCGGCGCCGAACGCGGTGCGAAGTATGTCATGCCACGCTGTTTCAAGCCGATTTCGGCATAGCACTCTTGCCCGTACGGGCTGAAGTAGATCATCCCGTGAATCGGTTCGAGAGCACGGAAGGTGTGCCGAGCCGTCTCCGGCGAAACTTTGGGCATGGTCGCTCCTTCGAATTCCACTGCGGCGGAGAAATCACGCACCTCGGCCACTCCCCCGGCGGTCGGGCACGCGATGACCGGGGCGAGCGCGATACCCCGAACATCTCGCCGTCACGATGCATAGGCCGATCTGTGACGCCATGCGGCTCCTCGAGTCGTGATGTCATGGTTCGGATTCGGGCTCCGACCGAGGTCGGGGCCGCGATTGAAACTGAACTCAACCTCAAATTGTGATCTACGTCAAGTCCTTGAAACCGGACTCGATTTCACCTACGGTTCGCGGCCGCCGCCACGATGGCGACCGGCCGCAAGGTCACCTGCGGGTGAGCAGGGCGACCGTGCAGCAATCCCGCGCTGCGCATGTCCCCAGGGCCGGCGACGGTTTGGTCGCCGTCAGCCGGGGTAGGCGATCGAGCGGATATGCAAGCCGACGAGGTGAGGAGTGGATATGGCCGAGCAGAGAGAAACCGGGACCATCACCGGGACTCGCGACAAGGACTACAACCTGATCTGGTTCGTCGAGGCGTCCCTGGAGAACGCGTTGCGTCTGGACACGTTCATCCAGGATGCGGAACGCGACGGAGACAGCGAGCTCGTGGAGTTCTTCCGCAAAGCGCAGGCCGATAGCCGAAAAGGTGGGCGCCTAGGCAAGGAACTGCTGGCCGCGCGCCTCGCGAAGTCGGGCATCTGATCAGTCGCTGCCCACGGCGGGTGGTTCGGTCCTGCGATGCCATCCGCTCGGGCAGCGGTGTCCGGACGTGGCGGTGGATGCGCGGTTCCGCACCGAATAAGTCACCCGCCGCAACGACCGATACAGCGGCATGTGGCGACTCCCCCTGGGTATCGCTGGCGTATGTCTCATTTGCGACGCTGGGGAGCGGTCTACCTGCTGGTTCTGCTCTTCGCGGGTTCATGGATCGGACAGTTCGTCAGCCAATTCAACGACTATCACCGCCTTCAGCAGGTCCATGGGCAGCCCTTCGAGTGGCCGGGATTCTGGGCGCACTTTTTCGCCAGCACATTCGAGAACTGGCAGAGCGAATGGCTGCAACTCGTCTTCCAAGCGATCCTGCTGCTCGGCGCGAAACACCTTCTCTTCCGGGCGGACGCGGCGGACATCGAGCGGATCGAGCGGAAGATCGACCAGTTGTCCGCCGCCACTTTCGGCGATCCCGGCTCGCGGCTCGACTCGGCTGAGTCCTGACCACCGCTCGACCTCGCGGGCGTCATTCCGGCTCGACGGTCTCCGGCGGACGTTCCGTTCGTTGTACTCGTTCGTTGATGAGCGTGTCGTCATCGGCCGGCGGCTCCGGCTCGCGCCATTCCTCCGCCCGGCTGGACCGGTTGCCGCGCAAAGTGCCCTCCAACTCGCGGGCCAGTTCGTCGTCACGTTGCGGACCGTGTTTGCTGCTTCCGCGTTCCATAGCTCCTCCTGGCTCGGTAACTCCCTATTCGGAGGCGTACCCCGATTGCCATCGGTGACGCAGCGATACCGGCAGCTGACGATGAGCCACCGACCGAATGGCTCGGGTGTCGTTGCCGAGACCTGGGGTAAGTCGCTTACAGATCCCGCCGCCGAGTGAAGGAGCGGACAATGCGAGTTGTCGTCGTCGGTGCCACCGGGAACGTCGGAACCAGCGTTCTGGAGGCTTTGTCGGACGAAGCGGGGGTCGGCTCGATCGTGGGGATCGCGCGGCGCGTGCCGGGTAAAATTCGCGACGGCGTCGAATGGGTGCGCGCGGATGTGCGCACCGACGACCTGGAATCCCACTTCCACGGCGCCGACGTGGTGGTTCACCTGGCATGGCTGTTCCAGCCCACACATCAGCCCATGGTCACCTGGCGTGCGAATGTCGGCGGCACGGAACGCGTGCTGCGAGCGGTAGCGGCGGCGCAGGTGCCCGCCTTGGTGTACGCCTCGTCGGTCGGTGCCTACTCCCCTTGCCGCGATGACGAGCCGGTGCCGGAGAGCTGGCCCACCGACGGGTGGCCTCCTGCGGCTTATATGCGTGAGAAAGCCTATGTCGAGCGTTTGCTGGATCGATTCGAGGCCGAGTACCCGGATCGCCGAACAGTTCGGATGCGACCAGCGTTCATTTTCCGACGGGAAACTGCCAGTCAGCAGCGCCGACTGTTTGCTGGTCCATTGCTGCCGAATCCTCTTGTTCGGCCCGGACTCACTCCGATCTTGCCGATTCCGCGCGGCCTGCGGTTCCAGGCGGCGCACAGCCACGATATCGGCCGCGCCTATGCGCGCGCAGTCACGACCGACGCCCATGGTCCGTTCAATCTGGCCGCGGAACCGGTGCTCGACCGATCGCGCTTGGCCGAGCTGTTCGACGCCCGCGCGGTGTCGGTGCCGCCTCCGTTGATGCGCGGAATGCTCGCTGTGGGATGGCACGCGCGGTTGCTGCCTGCGGCGCCGGCGTTGTTCGACGCGGTAATGCGTCTACCGATCTTGGACACCGGACGGGCCCGGGCCGAGCTGGGGTGGACGCCGCGCTACACCGCGGTCGAAGCGTTGCAAGAGTTGCTCGCCGGTTTGCGCGCGGGGGCAGGAGAAGACACCCCACCGCTGGCCGCCGATGCCGGCGGACCATGGCGATGGCGCGAGTTCACCTCCGGCGTCGGCGGCCGAGATCCGGTCGACCAGCGCCATGGAAAATGATGTGGCCGGCTACGGCACGCCGATCCTGACGCACGCGGCGAATTCCCCGTCGCTATCGCGGAATTGCGGCCGCGATCGACAAAATTCGATCTGCAGCCCGTCGAATTCGACTCTTATTGTTCAAGTTGCGTTCACGCGAGGTACAACCGCGGCGTACAGACTCCTGGCTTTCCTGTTTCCGGACAAAATGGAGTAATTGTGGAAATCCTCACCGTTCTCGCCGACCTCTTGACAGCCGTGCTCCAAGCCGGAAGCGGCAGCGCGAGCTGACCGAGCGGGGCCGGGGACGCCACATACCCGGCCCCATAGTGCTGACACGTCCCGGACACTGTTCGGTGTCAACCGGCTCGGGCTCCACTCGTCTGGGTATCGTCCTCCTCGCCGCGCATCGCGTAGACACGTTCGAGGAAGTCGCGGTGCGCCCGTAATGTCGAGTCCAGCAATTCCCGCCAGGTGTGGCGATCGATGCGAGTGTCGCTGTCCAGCGACGACAACGAGGCAGGGCGCACGATGCTCTCGACATGGGCGTGATCTTCCAGTGCGGCCCGGTCCTTGTGCGCGACGAGGATACGTGCGGCGTCGATCACCGGCTGCTTGGAGTAGGCGACCCATCCCGCGACCGGAAGGAACTGGTGCCCGACGTCGACCGGTCGGTTCCGCACGTCGATCCTGGTTTCCTCCATCACGTCGATCGGAAGATCGCTCAGGATGAAACTCTCCGCCGAATCCGCGACAGCGCTGTTGCGGACCTCTACGCGCCCGTCCGGACGCTCGATCCCGAACCTGGCCGCCAACTGCCGGTTCAGTTCAGGACCGGAATTCACCCGCTTGCGGAAGAAATCCCGCAGGATCACTGTGGTGCCGCGATGCGGAGCGAAAGTTCCGTCCCGTGCACCGACCGCCGGATAGTAGTCGCGTTCGGTGTCCGACAGCATATCGTGCAGATCCATCACGATATGCGACACCGGCCAACCGTGCGATGTCCGGTCCGCGGCGCCGCCGCCCGCCGTAATCACCTCGATTGTCCGGCAGATGCCGAAGGCGGCCAGCTTTCCGATGCCCTTGCGGCCCATCACAGGGCGCTTCTGCTCGCGTGACAAATCCGAGCCCATCCGCATCCGGCGGTCGGAACCGACCATCAGATAATGCTCGTTCACCTCCGCTGCGGTCATACCGTGGCCGTTGTCGGTGACCGCGATCTCGTACTGCGGTTCCTCCGCGGCACGAACCGTGCCCGCCAACGTCACACCCCACGGAAGCGACACCTCCACCAGCGTGGCATCGGCGTCGTAGGAATTGGCGATCAATTCTGCGAGCACCGCCGAAACCCGGTCGTAGAGTTTTATTCCGAGCTTGTCGATGGCCAACCGGCTGATCCGCATCCGATACTTATGATCGTCCGGGTCGTGCCCCCGATCACCAACCTCGTTGCGCTTGTCCATGGTCGGGCCCCAATCACCCCTCCGGCAGCCGCATTTCAGCTACCCCATAACCCGATCAAACTCCGCGACGTTGACAAAGGCCTGAACAGTCGAGGGCCAGGCTATAACGGCATGGTCCCGAACTCGACACGCCGAGAGCGGATGGCAACACGCCGGTCTCGATGCGCAGGTGGATCGAGTTGCGGCCGAACGCGATCGGATCGACCCGCGGTATCTTGCGTGCCTTCCCCAATTCGGCCTCGCCATTGCGTACGATGGCCGTGCCCGGTGAACGTGGCGGCGTTCGCTCGGCAACGGGGAAGTGGCCCGCCCGCCGCGGCGGCGGGCGGGCCACACAATTCTCGGACCAGCCCTTATTCCCGGGTCAAGGACGAAGAACGGGCCTTGCGGCGTAAGCGGGCCAGGTCTGGCGCGCCGCCCAGTCCCGCAGCGTGGTCGCGCCGGTCGTCACCACCGAGGGGTCGGGTTGCGGAGGCGGAGGCGTTCCCGGGGGCGGTGGTGTGTATGCCGCGGCGACACCCTCGGCGACCTCGGCCCCTAGATGCGGGGCCAGCATCTCCTGATAGGCGGCGGGAGTTATGGCGTTCCACCGCACGGGGTGACCCAGGACCGCGGCGAGCTCGGTGGCGATCTGGTCTCCGGTCAGGGCCTGCGGACCCGCCACGATCTGGAATGGCGCAGGAGCTGTCGAGGTGACCAGGGCGGCGACGGCGGTCCCCAGGTCGTCCAGCGCGACCCACGGGACGGGCAGGTCGCGCGGAAGCGGGTAGGCGACCTCGCCGGCACGTACCAGTGGAGCGGACCAGGGGGCGGCGAGGTTGTCCATGTAGGTGCGGGCGGGCCCGACGACGGTCGCTACCTCGACGCTGTGGCGCAGTTCGGCCGACACCAGTACGCGGGCATCCACGAAGGGCACCCCCACGGGCGCGGTCGGCAGCATCGTGCCCGTATTGAAGACCGCCCGCCGCACCCCCGCGTCCCGGAGCCCGGCCAGCACCGCTTCGGCCTGCCGGATAGCCGGTTCGGCGGCGAAAACCAGTGGCAACTGGACGATTACGGCGTCGGTGCCGGAATACGCCGCGGCGAGCGATCCGGGTTCGAGTAGGTCCGCCTGAACCGGCTCGGCATCCGGGTGCAGCCGGGAGCCGGAGACGCGGCGGACGATGCCCCGCACGCGGTGTCCCGCGCTCAGGAGGCCACGGACGATAGCGGCTCCTTGTTCGCCAGTCGCGCCATGAACGATCACGGTTTGTTTCTTCATGCCAGCGACATTAGTTTTCACAGTGAACCAATACCCAGAAAGTTATATAGTGTCAGGATGGAAACTATTGGGGATGTGCAGGTCGAACGGCTGCTCGATTGCGCACCGCGCGGGTGCGGCGTCGAGCGCACGCTGAAGGTCCTCGACGGGAAGTGGACGACGCTGATCGTCCGGGAGTTGCTCTCCGGCCCGAAACGCTTCGGCGACCTGCGTACCGCCCTGGGCTCCCCCAGCGCCAAGACCCTCACCGATCGCCTGCGTGCACTGGAACACCAGCGGATCCTTACCCGGACCGTGTACGCCGAGGTGCCGCCCCGCGTCGTCTACCAGCTCACCGAGGAGGGCGAGAGCCTCAGCGACGTCTTGTACGCGATGCTCAAATGGGGTGAGGAGCATCCCCTTATCGACGATTGACCTGATTGTCCGTCAGGTCTGGAGCGCAAAATGAGCGACCGCGTGATCGTGGCGTGCTCCATGTCGGCGCAACGCGGTGCAGGTCTGTGGTCACACTTGGTCCAGAGCGGAAGGCCCTGCGGTACAAGGAATTCCAGGTCGACCGCGCGGCGTGCGGCAGGGAATGCGACCTAGGCCCAGAGCTTCTTCAGGACCGTTCGCGAGAAGGTCTGCTGCGGTGCCACGGTGATCAGGTCGCACACCTCCACCAGTTCCTCGGGTACCGCCCCGTCGAAGTGGTGCAGCCCTGGTGAAATGACCGCATCCACCGCGCAGGTTCGGACGACGTCGATCAATCGGCCCACCGGCTCGTCGGTGGCGGCGCCGAAGGTCACGGTTTTGGACAACTCGTAGCCCAGCCGCTTCGCCAAGCTCTGTAGCTGCGCCTCATCCCAGGTCTGGGACACGCCGGACACATCCTTGCGGAGATATCCCAGCGCGGGTGGTTTCGCCCTCACCCTTACTCCCTTGCCACGGTCGTTGCTGAATCGGTTCAAGCGCCTGCATGCCCACAGCTCTCGCGATGACGTCTGCATCGAGTTGATCAGGCTGCGCGGAGTTCTGACATCATATGTTGTCAACAGCAGGCGATGTCAACATTTGCAAGATTGCATTTGTGCAGAGACTTGATCGATTCCAGAAAAGGCGGCACACTACGACTGTGCCCACGACTTCGGACTTCGAGCGCATGCTGCGCGGGGCGGCCCTGCGAGTGACGGCACCACGGTTGGCGGTGCTGACCGCGGTGCACGACCATCCGCACTCCGACACGGACTCGATCCTCGCTCAGGTGCGCGAGACTCTCGGTGCCGTGTCCCACCAGGCCGTGTACGACGTGCTGCGCGCGCTGACCGCCGCCGGACTGGTCCGGCGCATCCAGCCGATGGGCTCCGTGGCGCGCTACGAGACGCGCGTCGGAGACAACCACCACCACGCCGTGTGCCAATGCCGTTGCTTGACAAGGCAAGTGGTTCGTCGCGGTCGTGGTGACACATGTTGGTGATGTGATCTTGTATCGGGCATGCATCCTTGGACCGGGTTGTCGGATCGCGTGGAGTTGGGGGCGGT
>NZ_JADLQX010000363.1 GCF_015477605.1 Nocardia amamiensis | reverse complement strand
CGAGGGTGACGTCGGTGGTATGAGCGCCGCGGTCCAGATCGTCGGTCAGCATCCGCAGCACGGCGTAATCGGCCGGACTGAGCAGATCGAGAGCCGATTTGTTGGTCAGCACGATGTCGTCGCCGACAGCGGCGACCGCCCGACGCTGCCGGGAGACCGACTGGAAGGCGGCGAGCAGGGCGCGCTCCGATGCCTTCGCCTGGTCGAGCAACCGCTGTTCGATGTCCTCCGCGGCCCGCACGAGGAACGGAGCCA
>NZ_JADLQX010000362.1 GCF_015477605.1 Nocardia amamiensis | reverse complement strand
GCCCTGCTCGGTCATGACGACGCCGACGACCATGCGGATCAGCTCGGCGACCAGGGCGCGGGTCCACAGCGGGCCGCCGATCAACAGCTCCTCAGGGGTGTAGTCGGCCATCGCGGTGAACAGCACCACGCGGTCTTCGGCACTGATCGCCTCGCCCCGCCCGGTACGCGACTTGACCGGAGCGGCCAGCGATTCCCGACCACCAGCCTGGTACTTACGCCACCAGGTCCCCACCGACCGCTGCGAGACTCCGAA
>NZ_JADLQX010000361.1 GCF_015477605.1 Nocardia amamiensis | reverse complement strand
AGATCATGATGGCGCCGGTTTCGGTTTGCCACCAGGTGTCCACGATCGGGGTGTTGTCGGCGCCGATGACGTGCCGGTACCAGCGCCAGGCTTCGGGGTTGATGGGTTCGCCGACGGTGCCGAGCAGTCGGAGGCTGGACAGGTCGTGGGCGTCGGGGATCTCGCGGCCCCATTTCATGAAGGTGCGGATGAGGGTGGGGGCGGTGTAGTAGATGGTGACGCCGTACTTTTCGATGATCTGCCAGTGGCGGTGCT
>NZ_JADLQX010000360.1 GCF_015477605.1 Nocardia amamiensis | reverse complement strand
CGTCATAGAAGTACGTCAGGACCATCGCCTGCGTAAAGAAGATGGCGTTGTACAGGAATGCCTGCGTGACCATCATCGTGAATCCGAGAAAGGAACGAGAAGGATAACGGCCGAAGAAGATCCGGGCGATTTGGAAGTAGGAGAGTCGATTCGAGTCGACGATCTCCAGGGCTTTGCGGTCGTCGACCGGAGGAAGCTCGACTCCTTGGCTGCGCAGGCGCGCTTCGATCTCGTCGACGGTCCGCTCGGCTTCGG
>NZ_JADLQX010000359.1 GCF_015477605.1 Nocardia amamiensis | reverse complement strand
CTCCGTGCCCCTGGCCTGCGGCGCGAGCTGCGTGGGCTCGGTGACGCCGTCCAGCGCCGTCGCCCAGGCGCGCAGCGAAGCGTCCCGGTCGCGCCCGGCCAGCCAGCCGAGGAAGTTGCGGTAGGAGACCACCCGCGGCAGCGCGGTCTGGTCGCCGCGCACCGCGTACAGCACCAGCATGTCCCGCATGAGCAGCGGCATCGACCAGCCGTCCAGCAGGATGTGGTGGGTGGTGATGACCAAATGCCACTGCTC
>NZ_JADLQX010000358.1 GCF_015477605.1 Nocardia amamiensis | reverse complement strand
GCACCGACTTCCAGGTCAAGGTGCGCGGCCTGCGCATCGAGCTGGGCGAGATCGAGTCGGCGCTCACGGCGCTGGAATCGGTGGCGCAGGCGGTGGTCGTGGTGCGCACCGATGAGCGGACCGGCGACCAGCTGGTGGCCTATCTGGTGGCGGACCCGGATCGGGTGGTGGACGTCGAGTCGGTCAAGGCCGAGCTCGGCGCGCGGCTGCCCGGGTACATGGTGCCCACGGCCTATGTGGTGCTGGACGAGTTCC
>NZ_JADLQX010000357.1 GCF_015477605.1 Nocardia amamiensis | reverse complement strand
GCCAGCGCGGGCTTTCCGGGATGTGCCTGCGCAGGAAGATGATGACGAGCCCGAGGACCGGCCCGATGAAGAAGCCGATCCGCCATCCCCAGTGGGTCGGGATGAAGTTCTCGTTGTACAGGAACAGGCTGGCCACCGCGCCCAACGCCGCGCCGCCCCAGTAGGTGCCGTTGATCGCTATGTCGACCCGGCCTCGATATTTCGACGGCATGATCTCGTCTATCGCCGAGTTGATCGCCGTGTACTCGCCGCCGA
>NZ_JADLQX010000356.1 GCF_015477605.1 Nocardia amamiensis | reverse complement strand
TGCTGGAGCGGCTGCAACGCGAACAGGCCGACCTGCTCGAGCACCACTACGTTGGGCTCACCGAGATCCAGCGGGTGGCGGGCACCGGGTCGCTGTTCGACACGCTGATGGTGTTCGAGTCGTATCCAATGGACAAGGAAGCGATCGCGGCCGCCAGCTCGATCGACGGCATGTCGGTGAACGGTGTCGGCGTCAACGACGCCACGCACTACCCGATGACGCTGCTGGTGATGGCCGAGTCCAGCATCGAGCTGA
>NZ_JADLQX010000355.1 GCF_015477605.1 Nocardia amamiensis | reverse complement strand
GCGGAAGGCGAAGTCATCGACGCCGAGCGCGGTCACCGGGCCGGGTTCGGGCATCGGCAGTGCCCGGATCAACCGCAGCAGAGTCATCCTGGATACCGTCACCGACAAGTGGCGGGTCAACCGCTGGGCGGGGCGGCCACCCACCGCCAACGCGATCCGCTCGAGCATGCTGCGTAGCAATGGGGTCCGTCGGGCATGCGCCGTGGTCAGGCCGGGTACCTGCTCGGCGAACGTGGCGCGGGCGCAATCCGGGTT
>NZ_JADLQX010000354.1 GCF_015477605.1 Nocardia amamiensis | reverse complement strand
ACCCGGGTGCGTAACACCAGAGTGTTGACGAACATCCCGACCAGATCGTCGAGCTCATGTTCACCGCGACCGGCGATGGGGGTGCCCACGGCGATGTCGTCACTGCCCGACAACCGCGCCAGCAGCACCGCCACCGCCGCATGCACGACCATGAACGAGGTCGCGTCATGCTCGCGGGCGAATGCATTCACTCGCTGGTGCAGATCCGCTGCGATGGTGAACTCGATCCGCCCGCCGCGCATCGACGCTACCGCG
>NZ_JADLQX010000038.1 GCF_015477605.1 Nocardia amamiensis | reverse complement strand
CGACTGTGCCGCAGCCACCGCCGACTGTGCCGCAGCCACCGCCGACTGTGCCGCAGCCACCGCCGACTGTGCCGCAGCCACCGCCGACTGTGCCGCAGCCACCGCCGACTGTGCCGCAGCCACCGCCTTGGGACTGGCCAAACCCCGCGCCGAACCCAGATTGAGGAACTCCGATGACCGACACACCAGGGGATCGTTACAACGTCAACGTGGGCGGCGGCGTTTCCGGGCAGTTCACCGTCGGCTCGGACAACACGGTGAGCCGCATCGAAGCCGGACGAGACGTCACGCAGGTGACTGCGGCCGACATCGCCGAGCTGCGAAGCGAATTCGCCCGACTGCGTACCCAACTGCCCGGTGACACCGCCGTCAAGGATCAGGCCCGCGAACGCCTCGATGAGCTGGAGGAGGCGGTCACCGCACCGGAGCCGGATCTGTCGACCATGGACTACGTCCGCAATTGGTTCATGAGGAACGTCCCGGAGCTCGCGGGCGCTGTGACGGGATTGATCGTGCACCCGATCGTGGGGCAGCTGGTCGCAATGGTCGGCGGCAGCCTCGCCGCTGAATACCAGCGCCGCTTCGGGTCCGGCGCCACTTCCCGATGAGAATAACGGACAGAAAGAGTACTGAGAATGTCAGCATTGGAATCTCTGCACTACCACGTCGCCGACGATCCGGTAACCGGGCCGGACGTCTCCGCGCGTTCCAGGGAGTCGTTCCCTGCCGGTGCCGACGCGCCTGAATTCGACGCGCCTGCATTGCCTTTCACGAGCAACGAGGCGGCCGCGCGGTTTTATCTCGACGAAATCCTTCGTCGCGACAGCCGCCCGGCGCTGGAGTCACTCGTCGAACCCGACCGTGCCGAGCGGGTTCCGAGCTTGATTCTGGAGAGCGAACAAGATCTGCGGAGGCTGGGAACCCGGCAAGTGCGTTTCGCGCAGACCGCCCGGAGCATCCCCGTCTTCGGAGCCGGTGCTGTGGTGGAACTCAACGAGTCCCGGGAGCTGGTGAGCGTGAACGCCCGGCTCGACGAGGTTTCCGGTGTGGACCCGGTCGAGTCGCTCAGCCGTTCCGAGGCATTGGAGCGGCTGGCGCAGTACACCGGCGTGGACATTCCCGCTGAGGCAGGCGTGAGCGGCAGGCTCAACTTCTACAAGGACGAGGACGCGGGATCATGGCACCTGGCATGGTTCTTTCCCGGCATTCCTGCAGAACCTCCGCCGTCGGCGGAAAGCACGGACATCGAACCCGGGGCCACCGAGGGCCACGGATTGGGGCGTCGGCCGATCCCACCGAGCTTCGATTACCTCATCGACGCACACGACGGCGAAATCCTGTACTGCTACAGTGCCGTCCCGACGGCACTTCCGCGCCCGACCCGGTGCAAGGGAACCGACGAGGACGGGGTGAAGCAGACTTTCCTCGGAAAACTGGCCTCTCCCGCTGGAACGGCCTGTCAGCTGGATGACCCGCTGCGCGCGGTGCGGACCTACGATCTCGAGTTCGCGGATCTCGACAGCAATCCACCCGTGCCCAATCTGCCGGTGCAGGCGGACAGCAGCGACTTCGGTACGGCACACCGTGCCGCTGTCTCGGCCCATCTCAACGCTTCTCGTGTTCAAGACTTCTACAAGGTCGTTCTGCAACGAGACGGCATCGATGACCGAGGGATGGATCTCGTGTCGTTGGTCAACGCCACCGCATCGAGCATGGAGGAGCCGCCCGGCCTGCTCAATGCCTTCTGGTGGAAGGACAAGATGTGGTACGGACAGATACCGCGGAATGGCCGGCTGGTCAGCCTTTCCCGCCATCTCGACATCATCGGCCACGAACTCACGCATGGCGTGATCGCGTCGACGTCGAATCTGGTGTACGCGACGCAGTCCGGTGCCTTGAACGAGTCGTTCGCCGACATCGCCGGCATCATCATCAACAACTGGTATAACGCGCCGGACCCGGAAGACGTGGGAACGTGGAACTGGGAACTCGGTGCCGGTCTGCGCGACGACGGGCGCCCACTGCGCGACTTCGCGGACCCGGCACGCACCGGACATCCCAGCCACATGGACCAATTCCGCGCGCTCGGCCCTGGTGTGCGTCCCGGTCCCACCAACGACAACGGATGGGTGCACCGCAACAGCAACATCCACAACAAGGCAGTACACAACCTGCTCACCATGTCGAAGAACGGCGAGCGGGTGTTCAGCGTGCGGGACGTCGCAGTGCTGACCTATCTGGCAATGGCCCGCCTGACCCCGCGTGCGACGTTTGCCGAAGCGCTGCAGTCCATCGTGGATGTCGCCCAAACCTACTTCGGTGGTGACTCCGACAAGAAAGACAGAATCGATGCGATTCGAGAGGCATACCGCCTGGTAGGGATCGCCCCTGTGTGAAAGACCATGCCTTGCGCGGTAGCCCGGAACGCACACACCGGCTGCGGGTGCGGCCCGATCCGACGTCGTACCGGGCCGCCACGACGGGAGCGACTCGAGTGGCGTGCCCGGTTGACCCCGGTGCACCGGGCGGGCATGGTAGGCCGATGGGCAGCGAAGAGGTCCGCCACGGGGTGTCTTTGACCAACCTCGATCAGCCGCTGTTCGATGGGGCTGAGGCGACCAAGCGCGACTTGCTGGACTATCTCGAGGCGGTCGGGGAGCGTCTTGTGCGGGTATTGCGGGACCGGCCATTGTCGGTGGTGCGGGTCCGGCCGGGGCAGGACCCGTTCATGCAGAAGAACTTGCCGAAGTACACCCCGGAGTGGGTTCGGCGGGTGACAGTGTGGGCCGAGAGTTCGCGTCGTGAGATCTCCTACGCGCTGTGCGACGACGTGCGGACGCTGCTGTGGTTCGGCAACCAGCGGGCCGTGGAGTACCACCCGACGCTCATACCCGCCGACCACGCTGTCGGGCCGACGCATCTGGTGCTCGACCTCGACCCGTCACCCGGGCAGACCTTCCGGCACGCGGCGGAGGCGGCGAAGCTGATTCGCGGCGCGCTGGCGAACGAAGGCCTGGCGGGCGCGGTGAAGACCAGCGGCGCCAAGGGCGTGCACGTGTTCGTTCCGATCGAGTCGGGCACCTCGGTCGAGGACGCCGCCGCGGCCACTCGCGCGATCGCGGCCCGAGCCGAGCGCATCGATCCCGGCCTCGCCACCACCGCGTTCATCAGAGACGATCGTGAGGGCAAGGTGTTCCTCGACTCGACCCGCGCCGGCGGTGCGACAGTTGTCGCGGCATACAGTCCCCGCATACGTCCCGGTGCCTCGGTGTCGTTCCCGCTGGCATGGTCGGACCTCGATGATGTGGTGCCCGCGGATTTCACCGTCCACACAGCACCGGACCTCCTGGCGGATACGGACCCGTGGGCCGCGGCCATGCCCGCCCCGCAACGGCTTCCGGCGGATCTGGTCGCGGAGGGCCACACCATTCCGGTGGCCCGGGTCCAGGCGATGCACGAAGGCAAACGGCGCGCCCGCGCCCGCCGCGCGACCTGACACCTATCGCCGGGCCGACCCCAAGGGGCTCAGACCTCGATGGGTTCGTAGATGGCGATATGCCATCGGGAACCGGGGGTAGGCCGCAGGACCGCGCGGCCTTCATGCGGTCCGGTGATCGGTGGTCCCACCTCGAAACCCTTGGCGCGCAGACCCTTCAGGGTTTGATCCAGGTCGTCGACCTTGATCGCGAGGAACGGGGTGTCGTCGTCGCGGTCGGTGCCCGCGAGCATGACGCGCACGCCGCCGGCGTCGAACTGGGCCCAGCGGTCGCCGTCGACGACGGTCGGTTCGGCGCCGAAGACGGCGGACAACAGCGCCACGGTCGTAGCTAGATCGTCGGTGGGGTAGGCGGCGCCGATCCGCTGGATTGTCATTGTGCTCCATAACGTTTCGTAATGACGGGTTCAGGGACGGCGCTCGGCGTATGCGGCGCGTACTACCGAGAAGGCGGCGGCGTTGGCTTGCGCCGCCTCGGGCAGATTGCCTGCCATGCTCATGAAGCCGTGGAACATACCTTTGTAGCGGTGGATTTCGACAGCGACACCGGCTTGCGTCAGGCGCTGCCCGTAGCTTTCGCCCTCGTCGCGCAACGGGTCGAATTCGGCGGTCACGATGTGTGCGGGCGGCAGTCCGGACAAGTCGGCGCACAGTGGGTTCGCGTACGGGTCGGTGCCGTCGTGCGAGTCCAGGTATTGGCTCCAGTACCACCGCAAATGCGCGGCGGTAGTGAAGTATCCCTCGGCATTCTCGCGGTAGGAGTCGGTGGCGCAGGCTGGGTCGAGCATGGGATAAAGCAGCAGTTGCCGGGCGATCCGTGGCCCGCCGCGATCGCGTGCCATCAGCGCCATGACCGTGGCGAGGTTGCCGCCCGCGCTGTCCCCGGCCACGACGACACAGGCCGGGTCGCCGCCGAGCGATTCGGCGTGGTCGGCGACCCAGCGCAGCGCCGCGTACGCGTCCTCGGCCGCCGCGGGGAACCGGTGTTCGGGAGCTTGCCGGTAGTCCACCGACACGACGATCGCATCCGTCCCGTTGGCCATGACCCGGCAGAACTGGTCGTGGCTGTCGAGGCTGCAGATCACGAATCCACCGCCGTGGCAGAAGATCACGATTGGAGCCGGGGTGGCAGCGGACGCGGGGCGGTAGATCCGAACCCGGACCTCGGGTGCGCCATGCGGTCCGGGAATCCACCGCTCCCGCACATCCGCGACGGGAATCGGGTCGACGGCCGGAGCGGGACGGTCCGCGAGCAGCCGCCGCGCCTCGGTGGCATCGAGCACTTCGGTGCCCAGTCCGGGAAACGCGGCACTGGCGGCATCGACGATTACTTTTGCCTGGGGTGTCAGCGGCATCGCGTCGTGCTCCCTTCGGCTACTGGTGGGTGTCCGGCGGCAGGAACTTGCCCGCGGCCAGGCCGCCGTCGATCGCCACCTCGGCGCCGGTGATGTAGGCCGAGGCGTCCGAGGCCAGGAACGCGACCAGTTCGGCGACCTCTTCCGGTACGCCGGTGCGCTGCAGCGGCAGAGTCGGGAAACTGCCCGGACCGGTGGTCAGGTACGGGACCATCGGTGTCGCGATAGGGCCCGGATGGACCGAATTGACGCGGATTCCAGCAGGCCCCAGTTCGAGCGCCGCCGTTTTGGTCAGACCGCGCAGCCCCCATTTCGAGGAGCCGTAGGCAGCGTGACCCATGAGCCCTTCCAGGCCCGCCTGCGAGGAGATGTTGACGATCGAGCCACCGCCTGCCCGCGTCATCGGCCCGGCCACCGCCTGGATGCCGCGGAACGGGCCGACCAGGTTCACGCGCAGGATCCGCTCGAGTTCCTCGGGCGAGGTCTCGGTGAGCGGCCGGGCAGTGTAGATCGCGGCGTTGTTGACCAGGACGTCCAGCGTGCCGAAGGCCGAGACCGCCGCCGCGACGGCGGCCTCCCAGTCTTCGCCGCTGCTGACGTCGTGCCGGACGAATCGTGCTGCGTCGCCGAGCGATGCGGCCAGCTCCTGTCCTTCGGCGGTCAGCACGTCGGTGATCACCACGCGCGCGCCGCGCTCGACGAACAACCGCGCTTCGGCGGCGCCCTGTCCGCGGGCGGCGCCGGTGATCAGGGCGACCTTTCCATTCAGGTCAACCATGATGAACTCCTTGATGTTTCGGTGGTCGCCGGGTCAGCTGTTGCGGAAGTGGGGGATGACCTTCTCGCCCCAGTGCCGGATGGTCTCCAGGCAGGCGTCCTGCGGCACGGTGCCCATCTGGATGAGGCAGAGGATCTCGTCGGCGCCCGCGGCTTGCAGACGCTCGACGTAGGCGATGGCGTCCTCGGGGCTGCCGTAGGCATGGTCGGCATTGAAGACCGAGGTGGCACCGGCTTTCACGGGGATCTTGGCCTCGTGCAGGTAAGCCACGTGGTCTTCGGCGGCCTGCTTGATCGCGGCGACCTCGTCCACGTTCGGATCGACGGCCTCGTCGGGGGCCGGGCCCGCACCGTAATAGTGCTTGATGGACTGGGCGAAGAAACGCTGCCCGCGGGCGCCGATCTGCTGGGCCTTCTCTCGATCGTCGAGGACGATGGTGGGGCACAGTGCCGCGAAGTGATCGTTCACGACGCTCGACACGAAACGCTCACCGGTTCGGGCGGCTATCGCCTCGTCATAGGTGCGGCGCAGTTCCGCGATCTCCTCCACACCGGCGAAACCAAGGACCAGAGCGCCGATTCCGTAGTCGGCGGCCATCTTCAGCGTGTCCTTCTTGGTGCAGGCCATGAACAGCGGCGGATGCGGCAACTGCACCGGCCGCGGCAGCAGCGAATGCGGCGAGACCTGCAGCAGTTCACCGTGGTACTCGAATTCGGCTTCCGGGTCCTGCCACGCCTTGCCGATCATCCGCAGCGACTCCTCGACCTCCTGGTAGGTGCGTTCGGGGTCGACACCGCACATGGAGGTCTCGACCGGGGTCGCGCCGCGGCCCGCGCCGAGATTCAGCCGCCCACCGGACAGCACGTCCAGCATCGCGGCGCGTTCGGCCGCCCGCACCGGGTGGTTGAAGTTGAACGGCATGCACACCACGCCGTGCCCGATGCGGATCCGCTCGGTCTTGGCGGCCACCCAGGTCAGGAAGACCTCCGGGGCGCTCATGTGCGCATACCACTTCAGGCCGTGGTGCTCGACCGCCCAGACGGTGTCGAATCCCATCTGGTCGGCGAGCACCGCCTGCTCGACGCAGTCGCGCAGCACCTGGTGCTCGTGCTCGCGTGACGGGTTGGCCAGCTGGGCCTCGAAGATCATCGAGAACTTCATCCGGTCTCCTTCTCGGGCGCCCGGTCCGGGGCGGGTCCGGTTTCGTCGGGGTGGCTCGTCCCGGCGTGGGACGGGCGGAAGCTGTATGCCTAATCGAAATATGACCACTGGAACCACCAACGTCAGGAGCCCGTCCCGCTGGCCGGGACCGTCCGGTGCCGGGCGCCGATGGCGGTCCTAGCGTCGGTGCCGAGCGACGGTCAGAGAGGACGGGAATCGGTGGGACAACTCGACGGCAAGGTGGCGCTGGTCACCGGCGGAGCATGCGGGATGGGCGCCGCGCATGTGCGGCAGTTCGTCGCCGAGGGCGCGCGAGTGGTGTTCGGCGACGTGCTCGATCACGAGGGGATGGCGCTGGCCGCCGAGCTGGGTGCGGCCGCGCGATACGTGCACCACGACGTGACCAGTGAAGCCGATTGGTCCGCCGCGGTGTCCGCGGCGGTCACCCAGTACGGGCGGCTCGACGCGGTCGTGAACAACGCGGGCATCCTGCGATTCGTTCCGATCGCCGAGATGGGCCTGGCCGACTTCACCGCGATCATGAATGTGAACGTCACCGGCACCTGGCTCGGCATCAAGACCGCCGCGCCCGTGCTCGCCGAGACCGGAGGCGGATCGGTGGTCAACGTTTCCTCCGTGGAAGGCTTCGTCGGCGCCGCCGGTCTGTCCGCGTACAGCGCGAGCAAGTTCGCGATTCGCGGCATCACGAAGTCGGCTGCCCGCGAGCTGGGGCACTTGGGCATCCGGGTCAATTCGCTGCATCCTGGCGGCATCGCCACGCCCATGACCGCGGGGGTGTCCGGCGCGTCCGGTGTCGACGGCGACGAGTTCTTCGCGAGTCTGCCGATTCCGCGCTGGGGGCAGCCCGCGGAGGTCTCTCATGTGGCGGTGTTCCTGGCGTCGGACGCCGCCAGCTACTGCACCGGAGGCGAATTCGTCGTCGACGGGGGCATGCTCACCGGTTGCGGCTACTGACGGAAGCGATGCGATGACTCAGGAATTCGAATTCGACGTGGTGGTCGTCGGTTCCGGCGCCGCGGGCATGACCGCTGCCCTGACGGCCGCCTATCGCGGGCTGTCGGTGACGGTGATCGAGAAGAGCCGATCCTTCGGCGGTTCCACCGCACGGTCGGGCGGTGGTATCTGGATCCCCAACAATCCGGTGCTGCAGCGCGAAGGCGTGCCCGACAGTCCGGAACTGGCCCGCACCTATATCGAAGCGGTGGTCGGCGAGCGGGTTCCGGAGGCCAAACAGCGGGCGTTCCTCGATCGCGGTCCGGAGATGATGCGCTACCTCGGCGCCCGCAGCAAGTATTGGGAATTCCGCTACGACCGCGGCTATTCCGACTATCACCCGGAGTTTCCCGGCGGTCTTTCCCAAGGGCGCAGCATCGAGCCCGCGCCGCTCGACGGACGGCTGCTGGGAGCCGATCTGCACAAGATCAACCAGCCGACCATGTCCGGGCCGAAAGGAATCGCCTTCACCGTCAGCGACTTCCATGATCTGAACATGATCGCCCGCACCTGGGCGGGAAAGCGGACCGCCATCAAGGTCGGTGTGCAGGCGGTAGGTAACAAGCTGCGGGGGCGGCTGCCCCTCAGCCTGGGCAAGGCGCTCGTGGCTCGGCTGTGGTTGTCGCTGCGCGACGCCGGGGTGCCGGTATGGCTGAATACGCCGCTGACCGAAGTGATCACGGAGGGGAACGCGGTGGTCGGCGTGCGCGCCGAGCGCGACGGGACTCCGGTGGTGATCAGGGCCCGCCGCGGCGTCGTGCTGGCGGCCGGCGGCTTCGAGCACAACCTGGAGATGCGCGAGCAGTACCTGAGCGGGCCACAGTCCACGGAGTGGACGGTGGGCGCCACCGAGAATGTCGGAGAGGGCATCGTCGCGGGCCAGAAGGCCGGTGCGGCCGTCGATCTCATGGATGACGCCTGGTGGGGGCCGTCCGTGCGCAACCCCGACGGGCCGCCGTTCTTCTGCTTGGCCGAGCGTTCCCAGCCCGGCGGGATCATGGTGAACCACGCCGGTGAGCGGTTCGTCAACGAGTCCGCTCCGTATGTGAACGTGGTGCACACGATGTACGAGCAGGAAGCGACCGGCATCGGCCACATTCCGTCGTATTTCATCATGGATCAGCGCTTCCGGGATCGGTACCTGTTCTTGGGGAACTTCCCCAGACGGCCCCTCCCGCAGAAGTACTTCGATGCCGGGATCATCGAGCAGGCCGACACCCTCGCCGAACTCGCGGCGAAGATCGGCGTCTCGCCCGCGACGCTGACCGCGACGGTGCAGCGGTTCAACCGCTTCGCTCGTGCCGGTCGCGACGAGGACTTCCGGCGCGGCGAGTCCGCGTACGACCGCTACTACGGCGACCCGACCGTGCGGCCGAATCCGTGTCTCGCCCCGATCGAGCGCGGTCCGTTCTACGCGGTCGAGATGGTGCCGGGCGATCTGGGCACCAAGGGCGGCCTGGTCACCGACGAGCACGCCCGCGTCCTCGACACCGAGGGCCGCCCGATCACCGGCCTGTACGCGGCGGGCAACAACTCGGCCTCCGTGATGGGCAACGACTACGCCGGTGCGGGCGCGACCATCGGACCGGCCATGGTGTTCGGCTACATCGCGGCCGATCACATCGCCAGCGAGCCCGGCGTGACCGCGAAAACGCTAGCGAGCCCGGTGGACGGCGAAGGAACGCGCTGATGGGACGGGTCGACGGTAAGAACGTCATCGTGACGGGCGGCGCCCGCGGCATGGGCGCTGCGTTCACTCGCCGGCTGGTCGCGGAGGGCGCCACGGTCGTGGTCACGGATGTTCTGGTGGACGAAGGCGTCGCGCTGGCTTCCGAGCTGGGCGACGCCGCGACCTTCGTCCCGCTCGACGTCACCGACGAGGCGGCATGGAACGACGTGGTCGCATACACCGAGAAGGTGTTCGGGCCGGTCTCGGGTTTGGTCAACAACGCGGGCATCGTGCATGTCGACCCGATCGAGAAGCTGTCGGAAGCCGACTTCCGCAAGGTGATCGACGTCAACCAGGTCGGGGTGTTCCTCGGTATGAAAACGGTACTGGGGTCGATGCGCCGGGCCGGAGGCGGCTCCATCGTCAACATCTCCTCGATCGGCGGACTCATCGCCTTCTCCGACATCCTCGGCTACACCGCGTCGAAGTGGGCGGTGCGCGGCATGACCAAGACCGCGGCGCAGGAGTTCGCCGCCGACGACATCCGGGTCAACTCGGTGCATCCCGGGGTGGTCGCCACCGAGATGACCGCCGATTCGGCACGCTCCCAAGGCATGTCGGCTAGTCAGCTCATTCGCAGGCCCGGCCGCCCGGCGGAACTGGCGAATCTGGTGCTGTTCCTGATCAGCGACGAGTCGAGCTTCAGCACCGGCTCGGAATTCGTGGCCGACGGCGGCTACACGTCCCTGTGACAAAGGTCCGGCAGGGCAACCCGGCGGGCCGACCGCCATGTGAGACAAGGAATCAACCGTGCAGAACTTCGAGGGCAGGACCGCGGTGATCACCGGCGCCGGCGCCGGTATCGGCCGGGCATTGGCGGTGGAGCTGGCCCGCCGCGGCGCAAGGCTGGCGCTGTCCGGCCGCGCCATGGACAACGTCGCGGAGACCGCGGCGTTGTGCGAGAAGGAGGGCGCGCGAGCCCGCGCCTACCAGCTCGACGTGACCGATCGGGACGCGGTCTATCGCCACGCCGACGAGGTGGCGGGCGACTTCGGCGGGGTGAACCTGGTCGTCAACAATGCCGGCGTCTCGCTCACCGCGAACGTCGAGGAACTCAGCTGGGCGGACTTCGAATGGATCGTCGGCATCAACTTCTGGGGCGTCGCATACGGCACCAAGGCGTTCCTGCCGCACGTCATCGCCTCCGGTGACGGGCACATCGCGAACGTGTCGAGCATGTTCGGCTTGGCCGCCTGCCCCAGTCAGGGCGCCTACAGCGCGACCAAATTCGCCATCCGGGCTTTCACCGACGCGCTGCGGCAGGAGATGACCATCGCCGGGCACGCGGTGGGCGTCAGCAGCGTGCACCCCGGCATGATCAAGACCGAGATCGCCTGGAAGGCGCGTGCGGGCGGGGATCGCGATCGTGACGCGCTGGCCGCCAACTTCGACCGCTTGGCCAAGACCACGCCCGAGCACGCCGCCCGGGTCATCGTGAACGGCATCCGCAAGAACAAGGCGAAGATCTTGGTCGGTCGGGACGCGCACGTGATCGATTGGCTGCCACGGCTTTTCGGTGCCGGATATCAGAAGATTCTCACTGCTCAGATGAAGAACGAAGTCGCCTAGCACGGCTGTCGGCGCCAGTGCCCGGCAACGTCACCACCACGGGGTACTTCGGGCACGTCCCAAACCCTTGATCACGAACTCCAGCTGGAGACCCGGCTCAGCGCATTCGCGAAGGGCCGGGTTTCCGGTTTCCACGCGAACTACCGTGGTTCGGATTCGACGATGCCGGTCGGTGTTCACCGAGCGATGCGGCCCGCAGCGGCTCTCGGAGAGGTGGCACAGGTGCTCAGGATCGGCCACGCAAAATGCGTTTGAGAACCTTTCCATTGGCGTTGCGGGGTAAGGCCGCCACGAACTCGACGCGACGCGGGATCTTGTATCCGGCCATGCGGGGACGGGCCCATGCGATGATCTCCGCCGCGTCGATGTCGGCGGGGCCGCTGCGGACTACGAAGGCGCAGCCCACCTCACCGAGCCGGGAATCGGGGACGCCCACCACCGCCGCTTCGCGAACAGCGGGGTGGTCGAGCAGGATTCGCTCGATCTCGGCCGGGTAGGCGTTGAAGCCGCCGACGATGAACATGTCCGCGAGGCGATCGGTGATGCGCAGGTAGCCGTCGGCGTCCAGGGCGCCGATGTCACCGGTGTGCAGCCAGCCGCCGGAATCGATGGCGGCCGCCGTCGCGCCGGGATCATCGAGGTAGCCGTGCATCACGGTGGGACCACGAACGACGATCTCACCGGACGCACCGGCCGGCACGGGACGACCGGCCGCGTCAACGATGCGAACCTGCACACCCGGCAGCGCCTGTCCGACCGTGCCCGCGATGCGGTCGACGGGCGCGTCGGGCGGGCACACCGTGACGACGCCGTTCGATTCGGTCAGTCCGTATGCGGTGAACACCTTTTCGGCACCGAGGTCACAACGGATCCGCTCCACCAACCCGGTCGGCACGCTCGAACCACCGGTGCCCACCAGACGCAGCGAACTCAGATCGTGGGCTTCCCGCCGATCATGGTCGAGCAAGTCGTGGAAGAGCGTCGGCGGCCCGGTCAGCACGGTGGCCCGCTCGCGCTCGACGAGGCGAAGCACCTGCTCCGGATCGAATCGGTCCACCGGCACCATGGTGGCCCCGCGCAGCAGGCACGCGATGACCCCCGCCTTGTAGCCGAAGGTGTGGGAGAACGGGTTGACCAGCAGGTACCTGTCGTCGCCGGAGAGGGTGACCGCATCAGCCCAGCGCGTGAACGTCTCGATCGTCTGCCGGTGGGTGGCCGGCACGCCCTTCGGGACACCCGTGGTGCCGGAGGTGAACACGATGTCGGAGACCGTGCCGGGGTCTACGGACGCGCTCCGCGACGCGGCCTCCGCAACGGGTACTCCGATGCCGACAGCGAGAAACCCAGACCATGAGGAGTCCTCGTCGAGGAGCACCGTGGTTCGCAGCTCCGGCAGCGCGTGTCCCGATTCCCGCAGCATGCGCGGGTAGTCGGTGCCGAGGAACTCGCGCACGGTGAACAGCAGGCGACACCGGCTGCGAGCGAGGATTTCGGCCGCCTCGGGACCGCGTAGCCGTGTGCCGATCGGGACGAGCGTCGCCCCCGCACCGAGCACGCCGAGCGCGGCGATCACCCATCGTGCGCCGTTGGGTGCCCAGATCGCCACGCGGTCCGCCGGCCGCACTCCCAGCCACATCATCGCCCGCGTGACGCGCTGTGCTTCCGCGGCCAGCTCGGCGTAGGTGAGCTGCTCCTCGGGCGTCACCACCGCAACGCGCGCACCGTGCCGCCGTGCCCGGTCGGCCACCACCGCGGGAATCGTCGCGAGCTCGCTGGTGGCCTCGCGCCGTCGATCCATGCCGCGATCCTGCCGTACGAGTCGCTCGATGCCGCCCGATCACTGCCACATATCCCGCTGACCGGGAAGATTCGCTTCCCCATACGCTCCGGGCCCTGGCGTTGCCGCCGGTGTTACGTCTGCGGACCCCCGTTCGGATTGCCGCGCGCTGATCCTGCTCAGCGGGACCACGGCTACGGCAGGTGACCGATAGCACGGCAGGCTCGAATCGGGCGACAGGTGTGCCGCGCCGCGGTTCGCGCCCGGCAGGACACAGTCCGGATCGGAAGTCCGAATCGCGCTGCGGCGCAGGCTGTTCAGTGATTGCTAAGGAGTGATATGACCGCCGGAGCAGAGCTAGTGGAGCGAAACGACGGGGCGGCGGGCGCGGCGCGGGTCGTCGAACTCGACGGCACCTGTTCGCTGTCCCGAGAACGCATCGGCGGGAAGGCGTGGAGCATCAACCGGATGCGAGCCCTCGGTCTTTCGGTGCCGCCCGCGTTCGTGATCACCATCGACGCCTGGGCCGACTTCTCGGCCCACGGGGTGATCGGCGAAGACGTCTGGCGCGCGGTCCGCGCGGGCATCGCCACGCTCGAACGCGGCACCGGACGGACCTTCGGATCCGGCCCCCGTCCGCTGCTGATGTCGGTGCGCTCGGGTGCCGCGGTGAGCATGCCGGGAATGATGGACACGGTGCTGAATCTCGGCATGAACGAGGCCGTGGCGCGAGCCCTGGCCGCCGAGCGCGGCAACTCCACCTATGCGGCCGATACTTGGGAGCGCTTCCGCGCTCAATACCGCGAAACCGTGCTGGGTGATCCCGCCGGTGCGGTGCCCGAGGACCCGTGGGAGCAGTTGCGTGCTGCCATCAGCGCGGTGTTCCGGTCCTGGGATTCGCCGCGGGCGCAGACGTACCGGCGTAATCGCGGGGTGTCCGGACCGTCGGGTACCGCGGTCACGATACAGGCGATGGTATTCGGAAATCTCGACGAGAAGTCCGGCACCGGTGTGCTGTTCAGCCGCGACCCCAACACCGGCGAACGGGCGATGTTCGGCGAATGGCTGGTCGGAGGACAGGGCGAGGACGTGGTCTCGGGCCGGACGACCCCGCGGCCACTCGACGACCTGGCCACTCTGCTGCCGCAGGCGCACGGTCGACTCGTCGCCGCGGCGGAGCTGTTGGAACGCGATGGCCGCGATATCCAGGACATCGAATTCACCGTCGAATCCGGCGCCTTGTGGCTGTTGCAGTCCCGTCCCGCGAAGCGTTCGGCGCTGGCGGCGGTCCGCGCCGCGGTGGCGATGGCCGACGAGGGACTCATAAGCGCGGAGGAGGCGCTGGAACGGGTCACTTCCGATCAGGTGCGGGCCGTACTGCGTCCCGCGACCGGCGCGTACACGGGGACGCCGCTGGCCCGCGGCGAATCCGCCTGTCCCGGACTGGCCGCGGGTGTCGTCGTGAGCGATCCGTACGAGGCGGAGCGCCGCGCGGAGGCGGGTGAGGACGTGATCCTGGTGCGTCCGACCACCAGCCCGGATGATCTGCACGGCATGATCGCCGCCCGGGCGATCGTCACCGGACTGGGTGGCGTCACGTCGCACGCCGCGCTGGTCAGCCGGGAAATCGGCAGGCCTTGTGTGGTCGGCTGCGGCCCCGGTGTGGTCGAAGGGCTGGCCGGTCGAATCGTCACTGTCGACGGCGGCGCGGGCACAGTGTGGCCGGGCCGGGTCGAAGGCAAACCCGTCGACGCGAGCACCTTCGCGGAGGTCGGCCGGCTGGCCGACTGGGCGGGCACCGACGCGGATGGGTTGGCGGCGTGGCTGGACGCGCGTGCGACCGCCGCCGCCACCCAGGCACACGCGGAACTCGCCACGGTGACGAATGTTCCCGACCTCGATCTGCTGCGGCTGATCGGCATCAAGGGCCGTGCCACCCACGATGCGCTCGCCACCGGCCTCGGGGCCTCGGCGGAGACCGTCGCCGCCCGGTGCGAAGAGCTGGTGGCCGAGGGCCTCTGCGCCGCGACGCCGATCGGTGTGCGCCTCACGGCCGAAGGCCGACAGTACCTGGGCGGGCTGCTCGCGACGGAACGACGGGAAGCCGACCGGGCCGCGATCGCCTCCGTCTACGCCGAGTTCTGCGCTTTCAACGGCGATCTGAAGAACATCGTGACCGCGTGGCAGATGAAGGGTCCCGACACCGTCAACGATCACGCCGACGCCGGCTACGACGGCGCCGTATTGGCCCGGCTCACCGAACTGCATGGCACCGTGCAGCCGCTGCTGCGGCGGATCGGTGCGGTCGCACCGCGTTTGGCGCGGTACGCGGCCCGGTTCGCGCATGCGATCGAGCGGATCGCCGCCGGGGACCACTCCTGGGTCGCCCGGCCCGTGCTCGACAGCTACCACACCGTATGGTTCGAGCTGCACGAGGACCTGATCGGACTGTGCGGCCTCAGCCGCGCCGACGAGGCGGCGGCCGGCCGTGCCCACTGACACCGCGGGGGAGTCGACAGTGCCGGACGGCCGCTGGGTCGAGTTCGCTCAGATCGACAACGTGCGCGACCTGGGCGGGCTGCCGGTACAGGATGGCCGTACAACGCGTTTCGGGGTGGTCTATCGTTCCAGCACTCCACAGCACCTCACCCGGTCCGATCTGGCGAAACTGCTCGGCCCGATCGGTCTGCGCACGCTGATCGACCTGCGGCTGCCCGACGAGGTGGAGCGCGAGGGCTACGGACTGCTCGCCACCGCAGAGGTGGCGCGAGTCTGCCTGCCGGTGCGGAAGTCGCCGCGATCCTCGCTCGCGGCACGCGATCTGGTGCCGGACTCGAGCCGGGTCGATCTGGCCGACCTGTACGACAAGCTGCTGGCGGGCAGCGCCGATTCCATCGTGGCGGCCGTACGGCTCGTCCTCGACGCGGGCCGCCATTCGGTGCTGTTCCATTGCGCCGCAGGCAAGGATCGCACCGGTGTGCTCGCCGCGGTGCTGCTGGACGCGGTCGGCGTGCCGCCGGAGGCGATCGCGGCCGACTACGCGCTGACCGGTGAACGCATGCGGCGAATCCGCGACCGGCTCGACGCCTTGCCGTCCTATGAGGGCCTGCCCCCGGTCAGCACCGGCATTCTCGGCGTCGAAGCCGAAGTGATGCGGAGTTTCCTCGCGAACCTGTCCGCCGCGCACGGCGGTGCGGCCGGGTGGTTGCTGACCAGCGGGCTGACCACCGCGGAGCTGGCACGACTGCGCGAGGTGCTCATCGCGCCTACATAGTGGATCGCGAAGCGGGCGGAGTCAGGGAGGTGCGGATCACACACGGGTTCACCTCCGATCCTGGACGTTCTCGCCCGAGATCTGTTTGGCTTGTGGCTTCGACGGTTTGAGGGAGGTTCACCACGCATGGCGTTGCTGCACTGGGGATTCATCTACACAGCGGCCGGCAGCGCCGCGGGCGGCGATGTCAGCGTCGTGGACACCGGTAAGTGCCGCACTGTCCTCGTGGGGGTGGAGAGGCCCGAGGAAGGCATCGAGGTCGCGCGCCGCCTGGTGGGCGAGGGTGTGCAACTGATCGAGCTGTGCGGGGGGTTCGGGCCCGTTTGGGCCGGACGCGTCATCGAGGCAATCGACGGTGCGGTGCCCGTGGGCACGGTTGGCTACGGGCCTGAAGCAGTCGACCAGGTGCACGCTATCTTCTCCTGATCGCATGCCGTTCGGTTCGACTGGCGGCCACAGCACCGACGGATCGTTCAATGCTTGATCGGTGCCCGATAGTTGACGCGCGGGGCTGAGATGAGTGAGCGGGTCGGTGGATTACGGTTGACCGACCCGCCCTTTTTCGCGACTACCGTGGCAGCAGCTTGGATTTCAGCGCGTCCAGGGTCGCACCGTCGACACCGAGTCCGTCGGAGACGAACCGGTCGAACGACCCGAATGACGCGCCGGCCTGGTCGAAGGCAGCGTCGAGGAAGTCGCTGCGCACGCCGAGGATCGGATCGAACAGGGCGGGATCGGTGACCAGCCCTCTGGCCACCAGGCCATCCATCAGCGCCTTGTTGCCCGCGGCCAGGTTGTCGTTCGATTCCAGATAGTCCTTGTACACCTGCCCCTTCGGCACGCCGAGCGCGGTCATCAGGATCGCGGTCATCCAGCCGGTGCGGTCTTTGCCCGCCGTGCAGTGGTACAGCACCGGTCCGGTGGCGTTCGCGACATCCCGGATGGCGGCGCCGAACTGTGCGCGAGCCGTGGCGTCGGTGACGAACCAG
The DNA here is from genome assembly GCF_015477605.1 of Nocardia amamiensis. Lineage (GTDB taxonomy): Bacteria > Actinomycetota > Actinomycetes > Mycobacteriales > Mycobacteriaceae > Nocardia > Nocardia amamiensis_A. The sequence continues at coordinate 43,696 of NZ_JADLQX010000038.1, read as the reverse complement.
CGGTAGTAGGCGCGCATGATCTCGGCGGCCTTGCCGTCACCGAACATCTGCTGCTGCACGGCGGGCCCGCCCTGCACTGCCTTGCCCACCATGACGTAGAAGTCGTTGGCCGGGTCGTACACCGGACGCGCCTGCACGGGAATCGAGGCCGGGAGCTTGTCCGGGTTGGCTTGTGATTCGGTCGGGCTGCGGAAGTCGATCACCTTGGTGATGCCCAGCGTCACCAGCTTCTGCTGGTCGGCGGCGGTGATCTTGTCCATGGCCTCGGTGCGAAAGACGACGCCCGTGCGCAGCTTGCCGTTGCCTTGGGTGGGATAGTCGCCGATATCCCGGGCATTCGGCGCCGCCGATAGCTCCATGGAACGGTTGTGCACGGTATGGACGAGCCCAGGGCCCGCGAATGCCGTGGTGGTGGACGGGAACACGGCGATCAATGCGGCGGCGACACCGGCCACCGCACCGCGAACAGCACGCGAAATCGTCACTGGATCATTCCTTCCATTGGGTCGCGGCCCGGCGACGCCGAACCGGCAGATGGGCCGGCTGATCCCGGCCCGAACTCAGGCGTCGGCGAGCAGCGTGACCGTGCCGGCCGACCCGTCCACGCGCACCCGCTGCCCGTCGGCCAGGCTGGTGCTGGCGGTCTTGGTGTCGACGACGCAGGGGATGCCGAATTCCCGGGCCACGATGGCCGCGTGCGAAGCCGAGCCGCCGATGTCGGTGACCACCGCGGCGGCGTAGGCGAACATCGCGGTGTGCCCGGTGTCGGTGACCGAAGCCACGAGGATGTCGCCCGGCTCGATGTCGTCGTCGAGGGACAGCACTCGCTTCACGGTGCCTTCCACCACGCCGGGGCACACCCCGATGCCGGTCAGGCTGTCGCCCGGTGCCAGTGCACCCGCGTCGGGCAGCGGTTCCCACTCACCCGCGATCACATCCGGCATCCGCACGCCCCGCAGCCGGGCCAGCTCGGCCCGCCGTCGTGCCACGCGCTCGGCCATATCGGCAGGAGCCCACAGGATTTCGTCGAGCGTCAAGAAGCAGGCGTCCTCCGGTGCCTGGAGCCACCCCGCCCGGATCAGCCGTTCCGCGCGTTCGCGCACGGCCAGGCGCAGGCAATGGGTGTACCGGACGACGGCGTCGCGGACGCGTTCGCGCGCCATCGTCGCTCCCGCCGCCATCCGCGCGGTGCGGCTCGGCGCCGGGTCGACCGGCTCCCGCTTGGGCGCGGGCAGCTCGGCGGCTCGCGCGGCGGCGATCACCAGCAGTTCGGGCCGGTCGGCGAAAGTCGGGTTGATCAGCTCGCATTCGCCCGGTCCGCGATGCCCGATCTTCCGCAGCTCCTCGTCCAGCGCGGCGGCGAAGGGCGAGGAGATCACTCGAGCCGCCGCGACATCGCCCCCGTGCGCCGCGCCGTGCAGCGCGGTGTCGCCGCGGCACAATTCGGCGAGCCGCTCCACGGCGAGCATGGTCCGGGCCGACTCCAGCCGCTCCAGATCGATCGGCACGGCCGCGGAATCCTTGCCGCGGGAGTGGATGGCCGTCGCCGCGCCGGTCATCATGACGCCGATGGACGCGGCCGCCCAGGACTGATTCAGCCGGTCGCGCCACAGCAGCGCTCTGGCGTGCAACTGCTCGTCGGTGAGCTCGCGTATCACCGCTGCGCCCAGGGATTCCTGATGCGCGGCGGCGTTGATCCCTTCGGTGGTCTCGCGATACCTCAGCGCCGTGCGCAATACCCGGCCCGCCGCGCGCCAGGTGGCGCGGGTACTGGCGAAACCGGTCGGGGTGGGCGGCTTGCCATGCGGGGTCAGCGAGATCTCGGCCGGGATGTTGCCGTACACGTCGCGGCGGATGCTCTGCTCGTCCCATCCGGGCATGTTCTCCGCGGCCAGGACGCCGATGGACGCGTTGATGTAGATGTGATGCCCGAGCACGGTGGTGACGCGACTGGTCCAGTGCTCCAGCGCTATTCCGTCCAGCGCGATCATCCGGCCCATCGCCGCGTTCGCCAGGCGGATCGCGCCCGCCTGCAGATCGACGGTCAGCGGCGTCAGGGGTCCGGGCAGCGCCTCGGAGGTATTCGTCGCGGTGTGTACCGGGTAGGCCGGGTCGACGCGATCATCGAATTCGCCTTCGAGTCCTTCCGGCGCCACCGACACAAGGGAATGGCCGTCGGACGTGCTCGCCCGAGCGGGTATCACGTAGCCAGGCAACGGGATCGCGCCGGGCTGGGCGGCGAAGTCGTCGCCGTCGAACCTGCGGCCCACCAGTCCCCGGACGATATCGGCAGCTACTTCGGAGGCGGTCCAACCGCAGCGGAATCCCCACTCGTCGTGCGCCGCCGTCGCATCCACCAGCGGTACCGGCCGGACACGCGACACCCAGCCGGCCGTTCGCCTGCCCGCCGCCTCGGCGATGCGGCGCGCGTCCTCGCCGGAAACCGTGCCGGGCGCGGCCAGTTCGACAACGCCGGTACGCGGCGACACCGCGGCAACCACCAGGAATCGTTCGAAGTCGTCAGTGTGCAGCACCTGGAACCCGCCCGACCGGCGGGAACCCAGCAGCGGTGCCAGGATTCGCCAACTGTCCGGCTCGACGCGCCTGCCCGCGACCGGAGCGGTGCGCACGATCAGGGCCTTCGCGCCGCTGGATCGCACGACATCCGCGGCGGCCGAATCCCGGCTCGCGACCACGGGAACCACGAGCCGCGCTCCGGCATCCCGGGCCGCCACCGCGATCGCGGCGAGCGAACCGCCCAGGTGCACCACCGTCGCGCAACCGGCGACGGCCTGGGCGCAGATCGGTGGATCGGCCGGATCACCGGTGATCACCTGGACCCGGGGGTCCACGTACCGGTGCCGCTCGCGGTCCAGCCCGACCACGTCGTAGCCGGCGGCCAGCAACATGCGCGCCACCGCGCGACCGGTCGGATCGGAAATTCCGGTGACCAGGACCCGCATCAATTCTTCCTCCTCGCTGGCGTCCACGCAGACGTGACGCCGTTCACAACCATCGCCAGCCCGCGACCCCCCGACGGCCCGCAGTCCCGATGAACGGGACCGGGGGGTCGCTCATCAAGACAGGCGACCGGAAACCTCCGGACGCCGGGGAAGGTCGTTGCCATGAGTGGTCGTATTTCGGTCGCGCCCCGGGATGCCGCCGAGGTGCGCGCCTACGACATCGAGACCGATGTGCTGGTGGTCGGCTACGGATGCGCCGGGGCCGCGGCGGCGTTCGAGGCGGCGCGGGCGGGCGCGCAGGTGCTGGTGCTGGATCGGATGGGTGGTCCCGGCGGTGCGTCGGCCCTGTCGGGCGGCGAGATCTATCTCGGCGGCGGCACACCGATCCAGCAGGCATGCGGATTCGACGACGACCCGGCGGCCATGGCCGCGTTTCTGTCGGCCGCGCTCGGCCCGGGCGCCGACCCGGACAAGATCACTCGCTACAGCGCGGACAGCGTCGCGCATTTCCACTGGCTCGCCGCCCGCGGCGTTCCGTTCAAGCCCACGTTATGGGATGCGCCTGCCTGGGTGCCGCCCACCGATGACGGTCTCATGTGGCTCGGGGAGAACAGCTGGCCGTTCTCCGAACTCGCCGCGCCCGCGCCCCGCGGACATCGCCCGGCCGCCCACGACTTCGGCGGCAAGCTCCTCATGGACTGCCTTGCCGAGGCCGCTCGATCCGCCGGTGCGACGGCGCTTTTCGACACTCGCGCGACCTGCCTGATCGTCGCGGACGACGGCGCGGTCGTCGGCGCGATGGCTCGGCGGTACGGCACCGAGCTGGCCGTGCGGGCCCGCCGCGGCGTCGTGCTGACGACCGGTGGATTCGTCGACAACGACGCCATGCTGGCCGCGCACGCGCCGAAACTGCTGGGGCACACCAAAGTCAGCGCGGGCACCGACGACGGCAGCGGCATCCGGATGGCGCAGGCGATCGGCGCGGCCGTGCGGCACATGGCCACGGGGCAGGTGGGCATCTCGCTCGTCCCCGGCCTCGCCGCACGCGGCATAGTGGTGAACGGGCGTGGGCAGCGGTTCGTCAACGAGGACACCTACCCTGGTCGAATCGGTCAGGCTGCGCTGTTCGGGCCGGGCATGGACACCTGGGTCGTGCTGGACGAACGCGCCTACGACGAGGTGCCGCAACAGCAGCGGTGGGGTGTGCGGCCCACGCACGTGGCCGAGACCGTCGAGGAACTCGCCGAGCTCATGGGCGTCCCGGCGGCCGCGCTGGCCGATACCGTCCGCCGATACAACGCCTCCGCTTCCGACGGCGTGGACCCCGAGTTCGCGAAAGCGGCGCGCTGGGTGCGGCCGCTCACACCACCGCTCGCCGCGATCGATGTGCGGGCGGGGGTGCGGCCGCCGTCGGAGTCCGGCGATCGCCGCGGTACCGGCGCCTCCGTCTTCACTCTCGGCGGGCTGCACACCACCCTCGACGGTGCGGTGCTCGATATCGATGGCGCCGCGATCCCCGGACTGTTCGCCGCGGGCCGCGCCGCGAGCAACCTGCACGGCGAGGGCTATATCAGCGGCACCTCGCTCGGCGACGGCACCTTCTTCGGCCGCCGCGCGGGTATCGCCGCCGCCCGTGACACCTGAGCTCCACGGTGGGTTCCGATCATCGGGATGAATCGGATCCGACGGCGGCGCAGCGACCTAGCGTCGAAACGCAAGCACTACGAGGAGGACTACCGGTATGACCAACAAGGTGCTCGATCGGGTACGGGATCTGCTGCCCGCCATCCGGGACCGAGCCGCCGACACCGACCTGCGGCGCAGCGTGCCCGAGCAGAGCATCCGGGAGCTGGTCGAGGCCGGTGTGTTCCGCATGCTGCAGCCGTCCCGCTTCGGCGGCGACGAATCCTCGCCGGCCGCGTTCTACGCGGTGATCCGCGCCATCGCCACCGCATGCCCGTCCACCGCCTGGGTGTCGTCGGTGCTGGGCGCGCATCCGTGGCAGCTTGCACTGTTCCCGCTGCGAGCGCAGGAGGACGTGTGGAGCGCCGATCCGGACACCCTGGTCTCGTCGTCGTACGCGCCGACCGGCAAACTCGTGCCCGTCGAGGGCGGGTTCGAGATCAGCGGTCGCTGGAGCTTCTCGTCCGGATGTGATCATGCCCGCTGGGCCTTCCTCGGCGCGGTCGTGGCGAACGACGAAGGAGAAGCGGAGTATCTGACCGTTCTGGTGCCGCGCACCGACTACCGTATCGAGGACGTGTGGCACGTGTCGGGTCTGTCCGGCACCGGCAGCAACGACATCGTGATCGAGAACGCGTTCGTACCCGCCTACCGGACCTACAGCGCCAGTGCGCAAGCGGAATTGCGCGGGCCCGGTCAGGAGGTCAATACCGCACCGCTGTACCGGATCTCGTTCGGCGCGGTGTTCTCCAACACCATTACCGCACCGATCATCGGCGCCGCCCAGGGTGCCTACGAAGCGCACATCGAGCGCATGCGGGAACGGGTGCGGATCTCCTATGGCGGGCAGAAAGCGGCCGAAGATCCGTTCGCGCACGTCCGGGTCGCCCGCGCCGCCTCCGAGATCGACGCGGCCATCCTGCAGATGGAGCGCAATATCGGCGAGCAGTTGCGCTATGCCGAAGCGGGCGAGGAGATCCCCTTCGAACTGCGGGTGCGCAGCCGCCGCGACCAGGTGCGCGGCACCGAACGCGCCATCGAGGCCATCGACCTGCTCTTCGACAACTCCGGTGGCCATTCGATCCGCAAACCCAATCCGATCGAACGGCATTGGCGCGACGCGCACGCGGGCAGCGTGCACGTCATCAACGACGTCGAACGCGCGCTCGTGCTCTACGGCCGGGACGCATTCGGGCTGCCGGTCACGGATCGGATGATCTGATGACGCTCACCGCGGAGAACACCACACGCTGGAGCACTACGGCTGGGCTGACAGTGCGATACCACGAGGCGGGGTCGGGCGCACCGCTGGTGCTGCTGCACGGATCCGGGCCCGGCGTCTCGGGCTGGGCCAACTTCGGCGCGAATCTGCCGGCGCTCGCGGAGCGTTTCCGCTGCCTGATCGTGGATCAGCCGGGCTTCGGCGGCAGCGGCCGTCCGGAGGTGTACGAACGCAACTACCTGCGCATCTCAGCCGAGGCGGTGCTGGGTTTGGTCGATGACCTCGGCCTGGAACGCGTGCACCTGCTGGGCAATTCGATGGGCGGCGCGGTCGCGACGCTGCTGGCCCTGGAACATCCGGACCGGGTCGATCGGCTGGTGCTGATGGCGCCCGGCGGCGTCGGGGTGAATGTGCTGGGGCCGGAACCGTCCGACGGGATCACGCGGCTGCTGGAGTTCAGCGCCGATCCCACCAGGGAGCGCCTGCTGTCCTGGCTGCGCACCATGGTGTCGGATCCGGCGACCCTGACCGAGGAGCTGATCGAGGCCCGGCTGATCGCCGCCTCGGACCCGGCCGCCATCGCCGCGCTGCGCGACGCCTACGCGACCTTCGCCGATCCCGCTCTCGCCGAACCGGTTCCGTTGTGGGCCCGGCTGCGCGGCCTGCGCCAGGAGACGCAGATCCTGTGGGGCCGCGACGATCGGGTGACACCGGTCGAGGCGTCGCTGTTGCCGTCACGGCAGATTCCGGGCGCTGACCTGCGCATCTTCGCCCGGTGCGGACATTGGGTGCAGATCGAGCGCAAGTCGGCGTTCGAACGCGCCGTCGTCGACTTCCTCACCGCCGGGCTCTGAACGCGGCCACCGGTCAGACACCGTGATCCCGGACCCACCCCGCGATCTGGGTCCGGGAGGTGAAGCCCAGCTTGGTGAGAATGTGCTCGACATGGGTTTCGGCGGTGCGCACCGAGATGACCAGGTCGGCGGCGATGCGTTTGTTGCTGTGGCCGGCCGCCACCAGCCGGGCGACGTCCTTCTCCCGGCGAGTAAGGACGTCCGCCGCCGCCTCGGGCTCCGCGGCGGGCGGCCGCACCGGTTGCGCCGCAGCGGGTGTGCGACCCAGCGCGTAGTCGATCGCCTCGTCCAGCGGCAGCGCCGCGCCGCTGTCGAATATCTGCTGGAATGCCTTCTCGCCCAGCGCTTCCCGCACCTGGTTGCGCATCTTGTCACCCAGCACGCCGGTGATGGCGTGTGCCAGGCGTACCGTGCTACGCGCGAGAATCTCCGCGGCGCCGAGCAGGCGCGCGGCCCGTTCGAAGTCGCCGCACGCGACCGCCGTCCACGCCAGTCCCTCGAACGCCGAGGCCAGCCAGACGCATCGGTCGAACAGGCTGAACATTTCGACCGACCGGGCGAGATAGTCGGTAGCGGCTTTCTGATCGCCACGACGCCAGTGATCCAGGCCCATCGACCACTGCGCCAGCCCGCCGAGCAGATGCGGTCGCCGTTCGGCGGTCACGTGCACCAGCCGCTCGGCGAAGACGGTCGAGCGCGCGTCGCCGAGCACCAGCGCGCACACGAACGCGAAGGCGAGGCTGTCCATCTCGATGGTGTGGTGCCCGCACTCCGCTGCCAGGTGCACTGCGGTCTCGGCCGATTCGAGGGCACGGGCGGTGTCGTCGTCGTTGAAGGCCAGCAGCGCCGAGTCCAGCATCGCCTCCGCGATGATGTCCGGGGCATTGAGTTTGCGTGCCAGGGTGACGCATTCGTCCACCAACTGGCGAGCGGATCCACGATCCGACAGCAGCGCCGCGAGCGAGGCCGCCGAGGACAGCGCACGCGCACGAAGCTCCGTCGGTTCGTTCGACTTCGCCAGGGCATCGGTCAGCCAGCGATATCCCTCGGTCAGGAATCGGTTGTGTTCCCAGAACGGCCGCAGCACCGTGGCCATCTCCATAGCCGACTGCGGTGTGCTGGTGAGGGCGAACTGCAGGGCGGCGCGCAGATTCGCGTGCTCGCGGTCGAGTTCACCGAACCAGGCGACGTCGTCGGAACTCCCGTACGCCGTCCGTCCACGCAGCGCCAGCCGCCGGTAGTGGTCGTGGTGGCGCGCCCGCACCGCGGGCTCGTCGCCCCGCTCGGCCAGCCGATCGCAGGCGAACTGCCGGATCGGCTCCAGCATCGAATAGCGGCCCGCGTCGCCCTCGTAGCGCAGGCTCAGCACCGATTTGTCGACCAGGCCGGTCAGCGCGTCGACGAGCGTCCGCCTGCCGGAGTCGACCACGCACACGGCCTCGGCTGCCTCGTAATCGAAGCCGCCTGCGAAGACCGACAGCTGCTCCCACAACCGCTGCTCGGCCGGGGTGCACAGATCGTAGCTCCAGCGGATCGCGCCTTCGATGGTCTGCTGCCGCTGCGGCGCGAGGCGTGGTCCGGCACTCAGCAGACCCATGGTGTCGTCGAGCCGAGTAAGGATCTGTTCCGGCGTGAACATGCGAAACCGCAGCGCGGCCAGTTCCAGCGCGAGCGGAATGCCGTCGAGCCTGCGGCAGATCGCCGCCAGCGCACCGCGATTGGCGGCAGTCGCCGCAAAGCCGGGGTTGGCGGCCCCGGCCCGCTCGGCGAGCAGCCGCATGGCATCGCTGTCCGCGGAGGCGTCGTCCGGTAGCGGCAGCGGCGCGACCGGCATGACCTGCTCGCCCTGCACCCCCAGCACCTCCCGGCTGGTCGCCAGCACCCGCACGCCAGGGGTGCCCGCCACGATCCGGTCGACCAGCTCCGCGCAGGCCTCGACCAGGTGCTCGCAGTTGTCCAAGATCAACAGCAGCCGCTTGTCGGCGAGGAACTCGGTCAGCCGGGGTAGTGGGTCGGCCGTGTCGTCACGCAACGCCAGCACTTCCGCGACGGTCACCGTGACCAGATCGGGGTCGTGGACGTCGGCCAACTCCACCAGCCACACGCCGTCCGGGAACGCGCGCGCGACCGCGGCGCCGATCTGGCGGGACAACCGTGTCTTGCCGACGCCACCCGGACCGAGCAGGGTCAGCACCCGTGTCGTCGGCAGCAGCCGCTTCGCGGCGGCGAGTTCTTCCCGGCGCCCGACGAAGCTGGTGACCTCGGCAGGGAGATTGCCGATTGGACGCCGCGCCATGGATGTCAACCCTAGGTACCGGGCGTCGTGCGGAAGAGCATTCTGGACAAATTCGGCTCCGGAACCGCCAGTTCTCATCGGATGGCGACCGCGGCGTCGACCTCGGTCAGCTGGTGGCGCATGCGGTCACGCTTGGCACGCAGATAGCGCACGTTGTGCTCGGTGGGCATGGCCTGCAAAGGGATTCGCCGTTCGACGGCGATGCCGCACTCGGTCAGCCCGGCCTGCTTGGCCGGATTGTTGCTCAGCAGCCGGACCGACCGCACGCCCAGGTCGGTCAGAATCCGCGCGGCCGCGCCGTAGCGGCGAGCGTCGACGGGCAACCCGAGCCGGAGGTTCGCGTCGACCGTGTCGGCGCCCGCATCCTGCAGCTCGTAAGCGCGCAACTTGTTCAGCAGTCCGACGCCGCGTCCTTCCTGTCCGCGCAGGTACACCACGACGCCGCGGCCCTCGGCGGCCACGACCTGCAGGGCGGCGTCCAGTTGCTCGCCGCAATCGCAGCGCAGCGAACCGAACGCGTCGCCGGTGAGGCACTCCGAGTGCACCCGGGTGAGTACATTCCGGGCTCCGGGCGTACCGAGAACCAGCGCGAGATGTTCGGCGTTGCCGGCCGCGTCCCGGTAGCCGATGAGCCGGAATTCACCGAAGCGAGTGGGCAGCCGGGTTTCGACGACACGGAGAACACTCGACTCGAGCCGCTGGCGATAGTCGATCAGGTCGGCGATGGAGATTATCGGAATCCCGTGCGCCCGGGCCATGGTCAGCAGTTCGGGCAGCCGGGCCATCGACCCGTCGTCGCGCACCACTTCGGCGATGACTCCGGCCGGGCGCAGGCCCGCCAGCCGCGCCAGGTCGACCGCGGCCTCGGTATGCCCCTGCCGCCCCAATACGCCGAACGGGTGTGCCCGCAGCGGGAACACGTGGCCGGGACGGGTGAGGTCCTGCGGTGTGGTGCCGGGATCGGCGAGCAGGCGCATGGTGTGGGCGCGGTCGGCGGCCGATATGCCGGTGTCTATGCCCACCGCGGCGTCCACCGAGACCGTGTACGCGGTGCCCTTCGGATCCTGGTTGACGGCTGTCATCGGCGGTAGGTCGAGCCGGTCCAGGTCGGCACCGGCCATGGGCACGCACAAAACGCCGCTGGTGTGCCGCACCAGGAACCCGATGTTCGCCGGGGTCGCTTTCTCCGCGGCCAGCACCAGGTCGCCTTCGTTCTCGCGGTCCTCGTCGTCCACGACGAGCGCCATGCCGCCGCTCGCGATCGCCGCCACCGCGGCAGGCACCGTGTCCAGTTCACCGGTCATTGTCCGCCACCTTCATATGCCTAATCGAAATATGTTGGTGCGGGAACAGCCAGGCGGGGTCTCACTCAGTGAGGCGATCGATGTCGGCGAGCAAGTCCCGGGCGAAATCGCGCTCGGCCTCGTAGTGCCGTACGCACCAGCGCAGCACGAGTTCCGGATAGGCCCAGTCCGGATTGGCCCCGGCGCCCTGGGCGTCCGCCTCGGCGCGCTTGCGCATCTGCTCGGCGTAGCCGATGTGCTCGGTGAGGATCTCACGGAGCCGGTCGGGCTCGGCGAGATTGCCGAGCCAGGCCCGCAGCATCACGCTGTGCTTGAGCACCGGCGCCTCGACCGGGGCGTGGTTGACCCAGGCCGCAGCGGCGGCACGGCCTTCCGGCGTGATGGCGTACATCCGCTTGCCGCGGACGCCGTCCTCCTGCGTGACTGTCCGGGAGGTGGCGTAGCCGTGCTTCTCCAGACGTTTGAGTTCGGCGTAGATCTGGCTGAACGACGGGCTCCAGTAGAAGAACTGCAGACTCCAGTCGGCCCATTTCTTCAGGTCGTAGCCGGAGAGTTCGTCGGCGTGCGAGAGCATTCCGAGCACGGCCCACGCGGTGGTCGGCAGATCGGGCACCGCGGGTGTCACGCCATCGGTCATCGTCGGACTGTACCGCCCGGGCATATTCCGCCTCGAACTATCGCCAGCGGGCGCGGCGTGGGACGAGCGCCCGACCGGCCTCATGGGAGATTTCGAGCAGCACCCGCGCCAGCTTGTCGAAGCTCATCGCGTCGACGCGCCCGGACAGCGACAGTGCCGCAGGCGCGGTGCCACGGACGCGCAACGGCGCTGCGACACAGCCGATTCCGTCCAGCGATTCCTGACGGTCCAGCGCCACGCCTTGGCGCAGCCGGATCTGGGCCAAGGTGCGATGCAGTGCCTCGGGCTCGGTGATGGTGTGCGCGGTCAGTCGCGGCAGCCGGGAACGGAACGCCGCTTCGGCGATACTCGGCTCCAGGCAGGCCAGCATCGCCTTCCCGAGCGCGGTGCAGTGCGCGGGCATGCGGCCGCCGAGCCGGGTCGGCAGCATCGCGGCCAGGCGGCCACCGGCCTTGTCCAAGTACACGACCTCATGACCGTCGAGCACCGCCAGATGCCCGACCATGCCGGTGCGCTGGCACAACTCGTGCAGCAGCGGGCTCACGGCGTCGCGGATCTCGTTGTGGTCCGCGGTGAGCCCGCCCAGTTCGAGGGTACGCATGCCGAGCCGGTAACCGCCGGACGTGTGGGCCAGCCAGCGCAGCCGGATCATCTGGTCGAGAATCCGGTGGACTGTCGACCGTGGCAGGCCGGTGCGCTCCACCAGGCCGAGCAGGGTCAGTGTCGGGGTGGCGGCATCGAACGCGTCCAGGATCAGGGTCATCCGTTCGATCATCGACACCGGCACCTCGGCGGCGCCGGCTCCGGCGGCTCGGGGGCGGGCGTGGTGGGGGACCCGGCTGGTGCGCGCCTGCGCGTCGGGCAGCAGGGTGACGGTCATCTGAACCTCCGTCGGTCACATTCGGTCTACGTCGACCAGGCATGACGTGCTCGGCCGTTTGTGTCTCCTTTCACACTGACGGGTGCGCGACCGGGATGAATCGGGAGAACTACGTAGCTTCTACCGATCTCCATCCCGTTGACCGGACCCCGATCTTGACGCCCTTCGGCAGGTGCCTGCTGTCATAGCGATCAGGTATATACCTGATCGAAATAGGAGGCCCGATGGAACCGGTGCTTGCGATGGACGGATCCCCGCTGGATGTACGCGACTTCAAGGCCGTACTGGGCCGCTTCTGCACCGGAGTCACGGTGATCACGGCGCGGTCCGCGGACGGGCCGATCGGATTCACCTGCCAATCGTTCTCCGCGCTGTCGCTGGAGCCGCCCGCGGTGTGCTTCTGCCCCGCCCGCACGTCTACGTCGTGGCCGCGCATACGCGCGGTGGGCCGGTTCTGCGTCAACATCCTGGCCCACGACCAGCAAGACATCTGCCGGCAGCTGGCGCGCAGCGGCGCGGACAAGTTCGCCGGGGTCGACTGGGTGCCGTCACCGAACGGATCGCCGCGGCTGGCGGGAACCATGGCGTGGCTGGACGGCGAACTCGAGCAGGAGGTCGACGGCGGTGACCACACCATCGTGATCGCGCGGGTCACCGCACTGTCGGAACACCGCGAGGCCGGGCCGCTGCTGTTCTACCGCTCCGCGTTCGGGCGGTTCGACGAAGCCTGAAGCGCCTCCCGGCCAGTGGGACTGCGCATTTCCGCGCCGGGATCGGCAACCGAACTATCGAGAGGACAAACGTGGGCGAATCGTGGAGGAACCGATGACTACCGACACCGAGGTTCGAGTGATCGACGCGGGCGCTCCGCCCGCGCGGTACGCGCGCGGCTGGCACTGCCTGGGTCGCGCGGAGGACTTCCGGGACGGGAAACCGCACACCGTGGCGATCTTCGGCACCGAACTGGTGGTCTTCGCCGACGCCTCCGGACAACTGAACGTGCTGGACGCCTACTGCAGGCACATGGGCGGGAACCTGGGTGACGGCCGGATCAAAGGGGACTCGATCGCCTGCCCGTTCCACGACTGGCGCTGGGGCGGCAACGGCCGTTGCACCGGCATCCCTTACGGTCGCCGGGTGCCGCCGCGGGCGCGCACCCGGTCCTGGGCGACGCTGGAGCAGAACAAGCAACTGTTCGTGTGGAACGACCCGGAAGGCAACCCGCCGCCGGAGCAGGTCACCATCCCGCGCATCGACGGCGTCTTCAGCGACGAGTGGACCGACTGGACCTGGAACACCATGGTGATCGACGGCGCCAACTGCCGCGAGGTGATCGACAACGTGGTGGACATGGCCCATTTCTTCTACGTGCACTTCGGCTTCCCCACCTACTTCAAGAACGTCTTCGAGGGCCACGTCGCCAGCCAGTACATGACGTCGGTGTCGCGCGAGGACATGATGGGGGAGACGGCGAAGGCTTTGGGCGGCAAGAACGTGCTGCACTCGGATGCCTCGTACTACGGCCCCTCCTACATGATCGACCAGCTGCGCAGCGAGAGTGCGGGTTTGACGGTCGAGGGCATTCTGATCAACTGCCACTATCCGGTATCGCCGACGAAATTCGTGCTGCAGTACGGCGCGATCGTGCGGAAGCCCCTCGGCCTGCCACCGGAGCAGGCCGAGGAGATCGCGGCGAAATTCGCCAGTGGTCTCGGCCGCGGCTTCGAACAGGACGCCGCGATCTGGAAGCGCAAGACCCGCATCGACAATCCGCTGCTGTGCGAGGAGGACGGTCCCGTCTACCAGCTCCGCCGCTGGTACGAGCAGTTCTACACCGACGTGGCCGATATCGACCCGAAGATGACCGACCGGTTCGAGTTCGAGGTCGACACCACCCGAGCGGTCACGGCGTGGGAGGCGGAGGTCGCTCACAATCTGGCCGAGCAGCGCGCCGCCGCCGGATCCTGAGTGGATGGCCATGGAACGGATTGCGTGCCGGGCCTGCGGCACCTGCGTGCTGGTCGAGAAGTTCAGCGTGGAGCACACCAGTGTGCAATGGAGCGCCGTCGCGATGGCGGCGTGCGCCGAGTTGGCCGGGGCGGACGGTGCCCGGGTGCGGACCTGTATCGCTCTGCGCGACAGCATCGATGCCGCCGTCGCGGTCGGCGCTCTCGGGGTCAGCACGCGTGACGGGGATGTGCCGTGAACACCACGGAGAGCCGACCAGGCGGAATCCTCACTCTCCGCGTTGCGCACGTGATCCGGGAAACCCGCGACGCGGTGTCGCTGGAGCTGGCTCCCGCCTCGGAGCAGGCGAAGGCCGTCGAGTACCGCCCGGGCCAGTTCCTGACCCTCCGGATACCGAGCGACCTGACCGGTTCGGTGAGCCGCTGTTACTCCCTTTCCAGCGCGCCGCACGAGAATGTGCCGCTGAAGGTCACGGTCAAGCGGACGCCCGGCGGTTATGGATCGAACTGGTTGTGCGACAACGCCATCGCGGGCATGGCCATCGACGCTCTACCGCCGGCCGGGGTCTTCACTCCCGCATCGCTCGACGACGACGTGCTGTTGGTCGCCGCGGGCAGCGGAATCACCCCGGTGCTGTCGATTCTGAAATCGGTGCTGTCGGCTGGTTCCGGGCACTGCACGCTGATCTACGCCAACCGCGACGAGCAGTCGGTCATCTTCGCCGCCGAGCTCGCCGATCTGTCCGCCCGGCATCCGGACCGTTTGCTCGTGGTGCACTGGCTGGAGACCGTGCAGGGACTGCCCACCCGCGCGCATCTGGCGGCCCTGGCCAGGCCGTGGTGTGATCGCGAGGCGTTCATCTGCGGCCCGGGGCCCTTCATGGACGCCGCCTCCGACGCGCTGATCGGGCTGGGCGCCGACCGCAAGCGTGTGCACGTCGAGAAATTCGTGTCGCTGAGCGGCAACCCGTTCGAGACCGCCGCGCCGGAGCGCACCGATTCCGGCGAGAGCGCCGCGGTCGAAGTCGAACTGGACGGGCAGACATACGAATTCCCGTGGCCTCGGCAGCGAGTCCTGCTCGACGTCCTGCTGGCCAACGGCCTGGCGGCGCCTTACTCGTGTCGCGAGGGCGCGTGCAGCGCCTGCACCTGCCGGATCGTCTCGGGACAGGTCGAGATGCGGCACAACGAAGTTCTCGACGACGCCGATCTGGCCGAGGGTTACGTGCTGGCCTGCCAGGCGGTCCCGGTCACCGACACGGTGCAAGTCACCTATTCCTGAGGAGTACGACGAACACATGGCTGACATCGCCTCGCTCGGCTACGTCCGAGTCGCCATCGCCGATGTGGCGGCCTGGCGCGCCTTCGCTTTCGATGTGATGGGCTTCGCGCAAGCCACGGGACCGAATCCGCACAGCGTGTACCTGCGCATGGATGAGCACGCCTACCGCTTCGAACTCGTCCCCGCCGACCAGGATCGCGTGCTGGCCGTCGGCTGGGAAGTGCGGGACTATCGCGCGCTCGCCCGGGTGCGCGAAACGCTGGAGCAGGCGGGCGTCGCCGTCACGCCGCTCACGCGGGAGCAAGTAGAGGCGCTGCGCGTGGAGGAAGCCTTCACCTTCACCGATCCCGCCGGGTTCGCCGTCGAGGTCTTCCACGGCCCGGTGCTCGACCACAGCCCGGTCGTCACCGCCCACGGGAATCGTTTCGTCACCGAGGGGCTGGGTCTGGGCCATGTCGTTCTCCCGGTGCCAGACCTCGAGGAGGCGAACCGCTTCTATTGCGACGTGCTCGGCTTCCTGCCGCGTGGTTCGTTCCGGGTGCCCACTCCGCCCGGCGTGGGGCCCGTTCGGGTTCGATTCCTGGGCGTCAACCAGCGCCACCACAGCCTCGCGCTGATCCCGGGCACCCGCCCCGACGGCCCGGGACTGGTGCACATCATGGTCGAGGTCGACCAGCTCGACGCGGTGGGCCGGGCCCTCGACCGCGTCATGCGAGCGGGCTACCCGCTGTCGTCGACGCTGGGCCGGCACACCAATGACAAGATGATCTCCTTCTACGTCCGTACTCCCGGCGGCTGGGATCTCGAATACGGCACCGAAGGCGTACTCGTCGACGAATCCACCTACAGCGCCGAGGAGATCACCGCAGACAGTTACTGGGGGCACGAATGGTCACGCGGCTGACCGGGATGAGTCCGCCCGCCCCCGGCGTGCGCCGATGACGTCTGCTTCAGGCGCCGCGGAGGCGGATTTCATTGTTCAGTTCGGTGGCCTGCTCGGTCAGCGCGGTGGTGGTGGGATCGTGTCCGAGACGGTCGGCGAGATCGGCGCGGGTCACGATGAGCATGCCGAGCGGCTCGGCCTCGGAACCCTGCTCGATCCGGACGCGTCCCTCTTCTAGGACGAGCCGGGCGCTCGGCTCGCTCATGGTCAGCAATCGGCGCAGATCGTCCTCGCGGACCACAGCGGACGAAGAAGCGCTGGTTGACGCGGGCTCGGAAGCAGGTGTCTCGCGGGTCGCCTTGTCGGATTCCATGCTGACTGGTTGCCCTGGCAAACCCGCCGGAAACCGGGGCGGCGCGGCGCGCGCTATTCCTCGTCCTTGTCGCCGCGCCGAGCGGCTTCAATGGCTTCGGCCATCTCCGCGCGCAGCCGCGCTGCGGTCGCTTCGTCGCCGGCGTCCTCGGCGGTGGTGATGTCCTGGTGGAGCTGGGCGATCACGTCTCGCAAGGCCATGTGTCCTCCCTTCCCGGGGTTCGACCACGTCGTATGTCAGCGTGGCCACGGAGGCACGATTCACTCCGCGCGTGCAGCATGACCGCTATCGCCGTGCCGAAACAGCGGCCACGCGATTCCGGTGGCGCGGGTCGAGATGTGCACGAACCCCTCCGCGCCATACCCCGCGGTGACCTGAGGCCTGGCGATCTCGAAGGTGTCCGCTGGGCAGTCAGGAGTGCAAGGTGTAGCTGGGCGGCTGACCGTAGCGGGCGGTGTAGGCGGCGGCGAAGCGGGCCGGGTGGGCGAAGCCCCACCGTTCGGCGATGGCGGCCACGGTCCGCCCGTCTCCGGGCTCGGCAGCGGACAGATCCTCGTGCGCGCGCTCGAGGCGCACCCGGCGGAGGTAGCCCAGTGGCGTGGTGTCGTAATGCCGGCGGAAATGGTGCTGGAGGGCACGCGCGGTGACACCGGCGGCCTCGGCGATGTCGGTCAGGGTCAGGGGCTGATCGGCATTGGCGTTGATGTAGTCGGTCGCGCGACGCAAGGCCATCGGCGTGAGGTGGCCGGGCTCGCGTACGTAGTCGACCGTCATCGCCGTGTTCGGGAAGGTGGTCAGCGCGGCAGCGGCAATCCCGGCGGTCGCCTGCTCGGCGACCAAGGGATTTCCCATCGGCGATTCGGGATCCATGAGTTCGCGGTGCACCGCGGCGACCAGATCACGCCAGTACCGTCCCCTCGCGTACGAGACCGGCTGCGTGGATTGGAACCGCACGCCTCCGGCGGGCGTGCCGACCTGCTCCTCCGCCATCGCGGTGACACGGTCCATCGGCAGCCGGAGCAGGGACATGTCGAGATCGTGTACTTCGAACGACAGCCCGACCCCCATCGGGACCACCGCGACGTCGCCGGGGCGCATCAGCAGTTCCTCACCGCCGCGCAGCAGGTACCGGCCCGCGATCAGATGTTCGAACACCAGGTAGTCGAAGGGTTCGGAGTCGGTGGCGTAACCGATCGCGCCACGGACCCGGTCCGTGGCCATCGTGTCGGTTGAGACGCCCGTGACGGTGAATGTGGCATCCGGTGAGACCTCGAGGAACCGGGTGCGGTTGCCGGCGTACATGCGGTCGATGTAGTCGGTGATCTCGGCGGAGTCGGTCGAGGAGAATGCGTATCGCTCGACGGGCATGGGTGCGGTGGCTATCGACATTTGTCGCCTCCTGCTCGGACAAGGGTCCAGGCCGCAGCTTGGGAGCTTCTGTGACGACGGCGTGCCCGCAGCACCCCCTGATCCACCGCCGCTTGTTCTCCCATTGTCCTGCTTGCCGGGCGATAGCTCCAGGTGTCGAGAGAGTGCATGATCGTCTCGCGCCACCGAGACCGCCGGTCCCGTGCACGCATGGGACCGGCGATCTGGCCGATAGATCAGGCGTCCCCGGTCGGCCGGACGTCCGCGGTGTCGGGAAGCAGTGGCCGCACCGCGGTCGCTTCCGGGCCGCGCTTGCGCATGGTGGCGGTGAAGATGACCGGCTGACCCGCGCTGAGCGATTTGTAGCCCGTGGTCTCGATGCTGGTGTACTCGACGAAAACCGGCGTCGGGTCGTCCGCGGGCTGGAGGAATCCGAAGCCCTTCTCGACGTTGAACCACACGACCGTGCCGCGGCGCCAGAGTTCGGCCGAGGTGCTGGGATAGGTGTGCCGGTCGGTCACGCGAGTGGTCCTGGCCGCGGTCACGCGACACTGCGGTGGGGCCGGTCGGAGTGCATGACCCGCTGCCACCAGGCATCGAGGGGGCTGGGATCCGGCCAGACGACCGGCGCTTCGGCCGGGCGCGCCGGCTCGGATTCGGTCGGCCGTGGCAGGGTGTCGCGTGGGTGGGTCGGTGCCATGATCGGATGCTCCATCAGGTGTTCCGTGCGCAAGGATAGCCCTGTGCTGTAACGCCTTTCGTGTGCCGCGTGCGGGCCCGGTTCTCCGGACCCGCACGAAGGGTGACGCGACACTGGTCGCAAATTTGTTCCCATCACCGAATTCGGCATCACCTCACCTTCGCGCTCGGCGCGCAGATCCCGGCGCGGTCAGGCGTGGATCGCCTTGTGCCCGTCGCCACGAGCGATCTCGATCTTGCGTGGCTTGGCCTTCTCCGCGACCGGAATCGTCAGACGGAGGACGCCATCGGTGTAGTCGGCCCGGATGTTGTCGGTGTCCAGATTCTCGCCGAGGAACAGCTGCCGGCTGAACACACCGCGGGAACGCTCGGCGGCGATCATCTCCCGGCCGGTGTCGAGTTCGGGGCGGCGCGCTCGCACCGTCACCACGTTGCGTTCGATGTCCAGGTCCAGGGAATCCGGGTCGATACCGGGCAGGTCGAACTCGACCACGAACTCCTCGCCCGCGCGCCAGGCGTCCATCGGCATCACCGCGGGATGCGCCTTCGTGCCGAACACCTGCTGCGTCAAACGGTCCAGATCGCGGAAGGGATCGGTACGCATCAGCATGGTCGCCACCTCCAACTCACTCCATTCTCCGTAGTAGGGGCCAGATAACCTCTGCCATCTGGCATAGATTTTTTATAGCACTGGGTTGAGTTGAGTTCAAGGCACTAAACTAGGAAATCTAGTTCGCAACAGAAGTGAGGATGGATGGCGCAGGAGCGGGGCGACTCGGGGCATCTGCCGGATCCCGGTCAAGCGGTGTACGGGATCTCGGTGGCCGCTGGGCTGGCGGGCATCGGAGTGCAGACGCTGCGCCTGTACGAGCGCCATGGCTTGCTGACGCCCGCGCGGAGTGACGGCGGCACGCGCCGCTACAGCGGTAATGATCTGGCCCGCCTGCGGCGGATCACCGACCTGGTCGCCACGGGCGTGAACCTGGTCGGCATCCGGCGCATCCTCGACCTGGAGGACGCGAACGCCGACCTGCACGCCGACAATGACCGGCTGCAGGCCGACAACGTCCGCCTTCGTGACGCGCAGAAACGTCAGCCGGACCAGAAGTAGGTCTGTAGCAGCGCCGGCACGACGATGCCCGGCCCCTGGCATCGAAGGGCAAGATCGGCGAGCCGGGAATCAGACCGATGTGCGCGTGAGCCGGGCGTCCTGTTCGCCGCGCACCTGCGCGCTGTTACGGCGCGGGGAGCGGAGTTCGGCCAAGCTGCGTGCGACGACCGTGGCATGGACCGCGATGACGGCCAGGGAAGCCGAGCCGATCACAGCAAGAAGCACAACCACGACAGATAGGTCCTTTCGGGTGCGAGCGGGCCTGCTGCCCGCTCATCGGGTACCGGTTACGCGTCCGCCGATCGAGGGGCGACCGCGCTCCGTCTCCAACGTGCCCCGGCTTCTCCGGACCAAACACACGGATTCCGGTGGGGGCGGACGAGACGTGCGATCACGCGAGGGCGACCTCGGCCGTCGCGCGGCCGAAGATCTTGTGCCCGTCGTGCTCGGCGGTGATCGCCACCGTGGCGGTTCGAGCGCCCGCGTCCAGGTGCTTGACCCGGCCCCGGAACTGGATCCGGCCGCCTGTGGCGCCGACATGGACCGGGCTGGTCAGTCGCACGTTGTAGGCGCGCAGGGCGCCGGGGTCGCCCAGCCATGTGGTGATCAAGTCCACGCTCAGGCCGATGGTCAACATGCCTTGGGCGACAATGGTTTCCTGCCCCATTCGCGCGGCGATCTCGTCGCTCCAGTGGATCGGGTTCGGGTCACCCGCGACGCCGGCGTAGTTGACCAGGTCGCCGCGGCTGATGGTGAGCATGCGCGGCGGAAGCTCTTCCCCGGAAACCACGGTGTCGAAGCGCCGCGCGTGCTCGCTCGCCGGGACGGTCCGCGCTTCGCGCAGGGGCTCGGTGACCGGACCGACATACCGCGGGTCCGCGGGCCGGTGCGCCCTGCGTGCCTCTGGTCGTGCGCCGTGCATCACGACCGCGTCGAGCGAATCCGGCAGCGTGCCGTCGGCGCGCCCGACCATGCTGGTGCGCGAGGTGACGACGGGCCGATCCTCCTGGTCCAGGATCGTCTGGCGCAGCACCATGAGGTCGCCGCCGAAGGCGTGCCGGAACGAGTCGAGGCAGACCTCGAAGCCGATCCGGTCGCCGGCCAAGAGCGGGCGGTGCAGTTCGACCATCTGATCGGTATGGATCATCCGGCTCAGGTCGTAACCAGGGAGGATCGTGTCGAGCACTTCGGCATAGGCCAGATAGCCGGGGACCGCGCCGAAGGTCGGCGGCGCGAGCAGGCTGTCGTAGCCGAGGGCGGCGGCCGCGTCCTCCGACCAGTGGGCCGGGTGGTTATTGCGCACCGCACGGGCGTATTCGCGAATCTTCTCGCGTCCGACCTCGTAGTAGTCGCAGGACCGATACCGGCACCCGACCATCGAGACGGCAAGTGCCGCGGGGTCGGTCACCGCGGTCGTATCGGACGTCGAATGGATGCTGGACATCGCGGGGCAATTTACCCAACCAGAGCCGGAATCCCGGTCAGCCCGCATCGCACGTCGTTTCGCCGTTGGCTCAACCGTAGGAACCTGCGGCCGACATGCGGCGATTCGGGTGGATCTCTCGGCGTAAGCCCCGGTCGGCGTAGTTTGGGGAGTGGGCACCTGGGAAGTCGAGCGATCACGCTGTCTCCGCTTCGTGCCACCCCGACGTATCGGGTCGGGATCCGGTCCTCGGTGCCCTTCGTCCTGACGGTTCGCCGTCGGGCTCCCGCCCGCGGTTCGTAGAAGAGGAGAGAGATGTCTATTCCGAACTACACCACCGATGACGCCGGTATCCCGGTTCCGAGCGACGAGCATTCGCTGACGATCGGTCCCGATGGCCCCATCCTGCTGAACGACGCCTACCTGATCGAGAAGATGGCGGCATTCAACCGGGAGCGGGTGCCCGAGCGTCAGCCTCATGCCAAGGGCGGCGGGGCTTTCGGCACCTTCGAGGTCACCAACGACGTGAGCGCCTACACGATGGCCGACCTGTTCCAACCCGGCAAGAAGACGCCGATGCTGGCCCGCTTCTCCACGGTCGCAGGCGAGCGCGGCAGCCCCGACACCTGGCGGGATCCGCGTGGGTTTGCGCTGAAGTTCTACACCGAGCAGGGCAACTTCGACATGGTCGGCAACAACACGCCGATCTTCTTCGTCCGCGACCCGATGAAGTTCCAAGATTTCATCCGCTCCCAGAAGCGCCGAGCCGACAACAATCTGCGTGACCACGACATGCAGTGGGACTTCTGGACCCTGTCACCGGAATCCGCCCACCAGGTGACCTGGCTGATGGGCGACCGCGGTGTTCCGCGCACCTGGCGGCACATGAACGGCTATTCCAGTCACACGTACCTGTGGTTCAACGCCTCCGGGCAGCGGTTCTGGGTCAAGTACCACTTCAAGACCGATCAGGGCATCGAATTCTTCACCCAGGACGAAGCCGACCAGATGGCCTCGATGGACACCGATTACCATCTCCGCGATCTCTGGGAGGCGATCGAGGGCGGCAACTACCCGAGCTGGACGCTGAAGATGCAGATCATGCCGTTCGAGGAGGCCAAGACCTACCGCTTCAACCCCTTCGACCTGACCAAGGTGTGGCCGCACGGCGACTATCCATTGATCGAGGTCGGCAGGATGACGCTCGACCGTAACCCGGCTGACTACCACACCGAGATCGAGCAGGCGGCGTTCGAGCCGAGCAGTTCGGTGCCGGGTACCGGCCCGAGCCCCGACAAGATGCTGCTGGCGAGGTGGTTCTCCTACCCCGACGCCCACCGTTACCGCATCGGCGCCAATTACAAAGAGTTGCCGGTCAATACGGCCCATGCCACCACGGTGCGTTCGTACAGCAAGGACGGCGCGATGCGCCATCACAATCCGGGCGACCCGGTGTACGTGCCGAACTCCAAGGGCGGTCCGCACGCCGATCCCGCGGTCGCGGGGCCGATTCCCACCTGGTACACCGACGGCGAGATGGTGCGCGAGGCCTACACCTTGCGCAAGGACGACGACGACTGGGGCCAGGCGGGCACCATGGTCCGCGAAGTGCTCGACGATGCGGCACGTCAGCGGCTGGTGAACAACATCGTCGGACACCTGCTCAACGGCGTCACCGCGCCGGTGCTGGACCGGGCATTCGAGTACTGGCGCAACGTCGACAAGGATCTCGGTGATCGCGTCGAGGCGGGCGTGCGGGCGAAGCGGAACGAGCGCGACCCCAAGGCCGCCGCCCAGGCCAACCCGGCTCGCTCCTCAACCCAGGCCAAAGCCTGATCTGACGCCATCGGCGGCCGGTTGCGACCGGCCGCCGCGACATGTCCGCTGTAATGACGGCAGGCGGGCAAGTCCCTGACGGATACATATTTCCGGTTATCGTTTCGTTATCGCGAAATGCGAGTGTCCGGCTTTGCGCATTCGAGTGCGTGCAGAAACATGACTCTCCGGATCCGCTGGCCCGACGACACCGTGGTGTTTCGAAATTCATTCGCGGCTCGGTGATATTCCCGCGAGACCCGGACGGGTCGCATCGGGCCTGCCGACGGAGATCGGAGGACCGCATCATGGCATTGAGCGTCGATGGTCGGCCTGAGCAACGCGCACTACGACATTTGGGCGCAGCCTTCGGAGCCCTCGCCCTGGCTACCGTCGCAGCGCTCGCTGCGGCCGCGCCCGCCCGCGCGGAGCCGTCATCGGGTGGCATCCCCGGTTTCCCCGAGATCCAAGTCCCGATACCCGGTGGATTTCCGGGTTTCTCGGGGATTCTGCGATTCGCTCCGCCCCAGCCAGGTCCTCCGGAACCACAGATGCCGCTCGGCCGACGCATCGACGGGACCGCCAACGCCGGCTCGGTGCCGGCCATCCGGGCAGGTCGGCCGTAGCACGAGAACCGTTGCGCGCCAGATCGATCACTCAGACGGCGTACGGATAGGTCTCGGGTAGCTCGCCGGACTCCCACTGCGAGGTGCGTTCGAGCGGTTCCAGCGCGGTGGTCCGATCGATGTGGATCACGGCATCGAACTGGTCGGCTATCCGTGCCCGGAAGTAATGGCTGCGCCGCTCGGTCCGGGGCCGGTAGACGACGCCGATGGCGCGCTCGAGCATCGCCGATCGCAGCGCCTGGACCAGTTCGGGATCCTCGAAACTCGTCCAGAAATCGCCCGCACGAAGATCGTGGAAGAACTTCTCGACGCTGCCGTCCAGTGCCGGACGCACTCGTTTGCAGTCGGCGGGCTCGCCCCAGTCGTCGGCCGCGGTCACCGTACCCGTGTGGGTAGTGAATCCGAGGATCCGGCACTTGTCGGGGTAGCGCTCGCGGAGCAATTGCCCGACATTCCACTCGCCAACCGACGCGACTTCCGTAGCGCGGGCATCACCGAGATGGGAATTGTGCGCCCAGACGACCATTTTGGCGGGTACCCCGCGATGCCTGCCGAGATGGTCGCCGAGCGCCTCGATCGTCTCGACCATGTGCTGATCGCGCAGGTTCCACGACGAGACCCGGCCACCGAACATCGTGCGGTAATACTCCTCCGCCGAACGCACCAGGCGGGCGTTCTGCTCGGCGAAGAACTGTTCGTCCTCGGCGACCAGCCCGTCTCGTTTCGCATGCTCGGTCGCGTGCCGCTGGAGGTCGGCCAACTGGGCCACCGCCTCCTGCTCGCACGGCGAACTCGAGCCGAACGCGGCCGAGTACCCGTATTCCTGCCCCTCGGTGCCGTGCTGCTCGAAGCACGAGTAGCGTTCGCGTGCCCGGCGCGCGGCGTCGGCATCGACCTTGTCGAGGTAGCGGATCACGTCCTCGGCGGAGCGATACAGGCTGTAGAGGTCCATCCCGTAGAAACCGGTCCGCTCCGGTGGCGCGGCGATGCGCGCGTTGTGCTCGCGTAGCCAGTCGACGAAATCCGACACCACGGTGTTGCGCCACATCCAGGTCGGGAAACGCTCGAACCCACGCAGAGCCTGCTCGGCGGAGCCGTCGTCACCGCGGCCGAGCACGTACCGGTTGACCCGGTAGGCGTCCGGCCAGTCCGCTTCGAACACGACCGCCTGGAACCCTTTGTCCTCGATCAGCCGCTTCGTCATTTCCGCGCGGGCGGAGTAGAACTCGTGTGTTCCGTGCGAGGCTTCGCCGAGCAACACGAGGCGGGCGTCGCCGACCCACTCGAACAGCGCATCGTCCGGAGGCATGCCGTGCGGCGCCTGGACCAGCGTGCGGCGCGCGATCGACGCCCGATCCTCGTTGTGCGCCTCTGCCGGCGCGGCTGCCGCTTTCCGCAGCAACTCTTTGACCTCGTCGTCGCTGGTCTGGCCGAACTCCCAGTACGCAGCACCGACCGCGTAGAACGGAGCGGGCGTGGTCGCGCACACCACATGGTCGACGATATGGCTCAGCTCCTGACAGCTGGACGCGGGCGCGGCGGGAACGGCCACGACGATCCGTGCCGGATCCAGCTGCCGCACGGCTTCCAGCACGGCGCGCATCGTCGCCCCCGTGGCCATCCCGTCGTCCACCAGGATCACCGTCTTGCCCGCGACGTCCGCCACCGGGCGGCCCTCGCGATAGGCCTTCTCACGTCGGCGTAGCTCCCGGCCCTCCTGCTCGGCGACGCGCTGGAAATCGCGCGGATCGATCTGTTCCGCGCGCAGCACGTCGTCGTTCGTCACGATGACGCCGCCACTGGCGATCGCCCCCATGGCGAGTTCGGGGAAGTCGGGTACGCCGAGTTTGCGCACCACGAAGACGTCCAGTGGTGCGCCCAGGCGCACGGCCACCTCGTACGCGACAGGTACGCCACCGCGGGGGAGGGCCAGCACGACCACGTCGTCCCCGCCACGGTACTCGTCGAGAAGCCCGGCCAGCACTCGGCCCGCGTCGCGCCGGTCGCGGAACATTGTCGCCACCATGTTCTCGCGCTACCCACTCCACCGGCGGGGTAACTCCGATCGCCGCAGTCGAAGGCGGACGGAACCCCACGCTCAGCCGCCGCGAGCGGCCACCAAAACTGGTACTGACAGCACCTGGATACCTTTAGCTCGGTACGGGAAGATCACAGGATGACCGAAGTGGCCGATGTTCAGGCCGTGCGCAAGGCCCGGCGCGCCGAACTGGGAGCATTCCTGAAATCCCGGCGTGCCCGGATCGCACCGCAAGACGTGGGACTCCCGCCGGGCCCGCGCAGGCGGACTCCCGGTCTTCGTCGCGAAGAGGTCGCACAGCTGGCTGGGATCGGCATCACCTGGTACACATGGCTTGAACAAGGTCGCGAGATTAATGTGAGTGTTCAGGTGTTGAATGCGGTGGCTCGGACGTTGTCGTTGGATGCGGCGGAGAAGGCGCATTTGTATCGGTTGGCGGATGTGCCGACAGTGCCGGTGGCGCATGCGGGGACGGCGTTGCCGGAGGAGTTGCAGCTGATTTTGGATCATCTGGAGCCGTTGCCGGGTGTGGTGTTGAGTGCGCGGTATGACGTTCTGGCGCACAACAAGTCGTATGAGGCGTTGTGCCCGGGGTTTCTGCTCGGGGAGCGGAATGTGGCGCGCCGGGTCTTCCTCACGCCGGAATGCTGCAATACCTACCATCACAATTGGGATGATCTGCGTCGGATGGTGGGCTATTTGCGTGGGGCGTATGCGAAGAATTTGGGGGATCCGGGCTGGGATGAGTTCATCGCCGAGTTGTGTTCGGAGAGTGCGAGTTTCGCGTCGTTGTGGGCGTTGAATGATGTGGCGGTTCCGGTGAGCCGGACGAAGCAGGTGCGGAATCTGGCGGTGGGGGAGTTGGAGATGTTTTTGACGAGTATGTCGTTGCCGTCGGTGCCGCATGCGTGGATGCAGGTGTATACGCCGACCGATGAGGTGGCGTGGGGGAAGTTGCGGGAGTTGCTGGCGATGAGTCCGGAGGAGCGGCAGCGTCCGTGGGCGGAGCATCGCGAGCTGTATCACGCTGCGGCGGGGTGAGTTCGCGGTCCCGTGTGGCGTGCCCTGGAGCGTCGGGGCATATGGTGGAAGGGTTGGTTCGACTGCTGGTGTTCGTTCCCATGGGGTGCTTCGGTGTGCCGGGCGCGGGGTTGTTCGAGCGGTACGCTGGGCTCACGGTCTTTCATTGGTCTGTGGCGTAGCCGCCTTGCCACCATCGGCGCAGCACGGCCAGTTGGCGTTCGGAGAGGGGGCCGGAGAGTCGTTGCTGGACTTCGTCGATGTAGGCGAGTTCCTCGTCGGTCCAGTCATGCGAGTGTCCGGTGTTGTCACTCATGCCGGGCCTCCGGTAGTGGCGCCTGGGAGCGGGCCAGGCTGACGGCATCGGCTTCGATGGTCGCACAGGGAACCTCGTTGAATCGGCTGCGTGACGTCGGAGCGCTCCGGTGTGCCATTGGAAGCGACTTGGCTCGCGGCCACTAATCTCCCCGCGGAGCACGTTTGTCAGCAACGTGGCAACCCAGGGATAGCTATGCACGCATCCGACCGTCGCGGCGTGTCGCCAACAAGACACGCCGACGAATCCAGAGCAATGGCTATTGTCTAGCAAACGCGCGTGTCGCGGTTCTTTGTGTCCCATAGGGCGGCGTTCGCGTGCACGGGTTGGATGGCGGAATCGTCAGGCGGCGTGGGTGATCCTGTCGCGAGGGGATATAGACCAGTACGCCAACCTGCTGCAACACCGAAAACTGCTGGTCATCGGCGGATAGCGGTGGCGTGACGATTCTGGTCCGGTTTGCCGTAGGTTAGTGCCCGCGGCAGGACACGCAAAACATGGGCAACTGCAAAACGCCTGGTCATCGCCGGTACGTATGACGTCTGAGGGATCGCGATTCCCGTGCTGGAGCTGCCCAACCGGACTCCGGCGGTCTCTCCCGCTCCCGACACTAGGTCCGCTGTCTTGTGCCAGATGAGGTGGCGCACAAGCTATTGCCTATTTCCGAGGTCGGCCCGTCACCGATCACCGATCCTGGCCCGTGATCGCCGGTGGTGCCTGCTCGACGTTCCCGTATCGGGGTCGGTGCGTTGATCTTGGCTCACAGTGCGTTCGTCGACCCTTCTTTCCCGTCGTCCCCCGTTGGCGTTCCCGAAAGGGAGTCGAGCAGTTGTGTGAGCACCTGGCGGTCGTCCGCAGCTAGACGGTCGGTATAGGGCGCGAGGGCCGCACGGATCTCCTCCTGCACCCGTCGCGCGAGTTCGCTGCCCATCGGAGTGATGAACACGTCGACCACCCGGCGATCCTGCGGCGACTTGCCTCGTGCTACGAGGCCTCGGCGTTCTGCCCGTTCGACGAGGCCGGACATCGTGGACTTGTCCAGCCCCAGGAACGCCGCCAGATCGGTCATGCGCGGTCGGCGGTCGCGTAGCAGACCGAGCAGCCGCAGTTGGGTGAGGGACAGATCGTGCTCCGAACCGATGCGGGTGAGCAGGGCCATCACCCGGAATGACGTTCGGACGAGAGCGTCCTCGAGCGCGTCGTCGGATCCCATGCCGAGATTCTACTTGACATGGTTTGTATTACAAACCAAAATCAACATAGTTTGTAATACCAATCAAATGCGAGGAGTTGCCATGCACGCCGCTGTTGTCACTAGCTTCGACGCTCCGCCGCGGTACAGCGAGTACCCCGCCCCGGTCGCCCAGGGGGAGAACGAGATGGTCGTGGACGTTCTCGCGGCAGGTTTGCACCAACTGGTCAGGGCTCGGGCGAACGGCACGCACTACAGCAGCACCGGCACGGTCCCGTTCGTTCCCGGCGTCGACGCCGTCGTACGCGACCAGCACGGAAATCTCAGGTACGCGGCGCTGGACGACAGCGACCTGGGCACGCTCGCCGAACAGACGGTGATCGACCTCCGCCGCAGCGTGCTACTGCCGGACGACGCCGACCCGGTGCGCATCGCCGCCGCGATGAACCCGGCAATGTCGTCCTGGGTCGCGCTGCGCCGCCGCATCGCGTTCCGGGAGGGGCAACGCGTCCTCGTCCTCGGCGCCACCGGCAGCGCCGGCCGGATGGCGGTGCAGATCGCCAAACGGTTCGGTGCCGCATACGTGATCGCCGCCGGACGCAACGCTTCCCGGCTCGCCGCGCTGCACGACCTCGGCGCGGACGAAACGGTGACCTTCGAGCGGGCCGACCGCGCCGCCGACGTCGACATCGTCATCGACTACGTGTGGGGAGAACCGTCCACCCGAGCGATGACCGCGATGATCACCGCCCGCCGCGACCGCAGCGCTCCGCTGGACTGGATCCAGATCGGATCCGTCGCCGGTCAGACGATTCCCGTCGACTCCTCGCTGCTGCGCGCGTCGCGGCTGCAGATCTGCGGCAGCGGAATCGGCTCGGTACCGGCCCGCGACTTCCTCGCGGAGCTGCCCGAACTCGCCGTCGCGGTGCACACCGACGCGATCGACGTGCGGGCCCGTCCCGTGCCCCTCGCTCAGGTCAGCGAGACGTGGAACGCCCAAACCGACGACCGCATCGTTTACGTCCCGTAGCACACCAGCCCGCCAGTCCAGATACCGAACAATTCCTCAGCGGCATCGACCTGTTCTTCACCGGCATTACCACCGTCCATCCACCCACCAGGTGAACGCAACGCCAGCAATGGATCAGTGAGTCGGCCCCGCACACGCGGGGGGATGGCCCCGTCCGCGACTTGAGGTTCCCCCGCTATTACGGAGAGCTCCAATCCGTAAGCCGGTGGTTCGGTGTTCGGTCACTTCTGACCGGCGACGCCCTTAGGGATAACCCTGATCGGCTATCCTGGGGTGAGTCAGGGAGGTTTCTCATGCCCATCAGATATCGTCAGCGCAAATCCTTTGGGCCGCTGAAACTCAACTTCACACAGTCGGGTCTGTCCTCGTGGAGTATCAAGATCGGCCCGTGGTCGTGGAACTCCAGAAGCAAGAAGAACAGTGTGGACCTGCCGGGTCCGCTGAGCTGGCGCCAGCGCTGAGCGGACCGGCGCCCGGTACCTGCTCTCTACCGCCCAGCTTTTACTGCAACTGCACTCGCGTGACTCGTTGCTGCAGTCCTGTCGCGTGGTGTTGGATAGCGCTGTTACCGAGGATTCGTTGATGTCGCGGATCGGAGAGCGGTTCACTCGGACCGAGCCGCGAGGGCGGGCGCGGGAGTATGTGTCGGCCTGCTTGCGGGTTTCGGAACGCAAGAACGGTTGGACAGCTCGTCTTGCCAGTTCCCGGACGAGCTGTGTGGTCAGGCGCGTGGTGCATCGCTTGCAGCGTTCGAGAGCGCCGGGCACCTGCTCGTCAAAATTCGTTGCAGCACAATAATCTCGGGCAGGCGAGGCGGCGAACTCGCACACGGGCCATCACAGGCCGGCGATCCAGCGGCACGTCGGTCATCTCCGGACGTGATAGCCGGGGGCACTCCTAGACCATGCTCGCAGCCAGGAAACGCAGGCGGCGGCCAGCCGGTCGTGCAGCAGCGTATAGATTGGACGTATTCCCTTCCGCCGCAGCGGATCCTGTTACACTTTGTATCCGGAAAAGCTCGCGGCCTGGGGAGGAAAACGCGTGGAAACAGCTGCGAGTGGGACGCTCTGGTCGAGCGCATTTCCGAGAACAGCTACGGCGTGCATTAAGCCCGACAAGATCAGCCTCGAGATCGAGGACGCCGAAGAGGACTGGGATGCCCCGGACGTGGTGATCAGGCGGGCGGGCGAGGACTGGATCCAGATCGACAGGCCGTTCGCCAGGGCCGACAAGGTGGATCTCCTGGCCGTGCTCAACAAGGTCGGCAGCACGGGCACTATCGGCGGGCTCGTCGTGATGGATGAGCAGATCATGCTGCGACACGCGCTCCCGCTCACCGAGGCCGTCGAGCCCGACGAAGTCTTCGAGAACGCCTGGAAGTATGAAGGACCATTGGGCGGCATCGTCGACGCGGCCACGCTGTTCGGGCGGCAGCTCGCCGGGCACGACGGCGACTGACCGGCGCCCGCGGCGGCCACCAGCAGTCTGGCACCGAATCCGAGCGCCGCGGTCGTCATCCATGCCCACCGTGCCGGTGGGCGAGGACCGACCGCAATTTCACAATGGCGTGCGCGCGGTTCGGGCCAGCCAGTCGGCGTTGGACTCGATCGCATAGGGCTTTGTCGACTTCCGATCGATCCAACTCGGCTCGAGAAAGCCCTCGTAGTCCGAGCATGAGCGCCGGTAGAACCAGCAGTGATCGGCACTGGTCTCGACGTCGGATTTCGGTACGATCACCCAGCCACTGCCGTCGCCGCGCAGGCATTGACTGCGGCCATCGTCAGGGCATTCGGCCAGGGTGAAACCGGCGGCCTTGTTGAGCACGCCGGCCTTGCCGTTGTCCTCTTTCTCGCCGGCGAGAACGCGCAGGCGGTTCTTCGGCAGTACCGACCACACGTCGCCTCCGTAGCCAGTAGCCCATACAGCGCGCACCCGTGGATCGTGATTCGGAGCAAGGTGGGCGACAGCGCCGCCCTGGCTGTGGCCCCAGGCCGCAATACCCGACTCGCAGTCGACATTACCGAGCGCGCAGGCGACGTTGAGCAGGCTGCGGGGCTCCTGCTTCGCGAACAGGCAGCGGGTTTGATTGCCGTGATCGCTGAACAATGCCAGCAGGCTGTTGTCGTACTCGACCGTGAGCGCGACGAAGCCGCGGCGGGCCATCGACTCGGTCACGGCGTTCGCTGCCGGCGCGTTCTCGCGGCGGTCGGTTTCGGCATCTTTGCCGATATTGGTGCCGACGAAGTAGAGGAACAACGGATAGCGCTCGGCACCAGCAGGTTCCGGTTCGAAGCCGCGGGTCTGGTACTGCCGCTTACAGTCGGCGCTGTTGTCCACGGTTCCGGCATAGGTGGGAGGAGCCGCGATTTCTCGGATCGCGTCCAGGTTCTGCGCCGAGGACACCCCCGCTTGACCGACGCAAGCAAGTAGCAGCACAGCGACCCCTGGCAAGACCCACATCCACAACGGTCGCTTCTGTGTTCGATCATACGAATAGAGGCCCGACGTCGCCTTGATAACCACAGTACAGAGACAATAGGTGGTTGGTGTCGAAGGGCGTAACTGACGAACCGCGGTGTTGCCGTGTTGGTTCGGAGGGATTGGTTGACGCGTGTCGCCGGTGGGACAATCGCTGCAGCGCTCCATGGCTCAGAGATGGCCTGCATCGATCTGTCGGTGTGGTTCGATAGTCACAATGCCGTGCAGTTCGAAGTCCCTGATGCATGTGAATCCGGGCGCGATCGTCGCACAAGGATTCGGTGATCTGGCTGGAGGCCTCGTTCGCCCCTCCAACATCTACTGACCGTCCGACAATGGGATGTGCGCGACGATCACAGGCCGACACCAGTGGGAGTCGGCCTGTGTCGCGGCAGCCCGGCCAGCCGTAGGAGGCGCGTGATGATCTTCATCGTCGTCAAATTCAAGACCAAGCCCGAAATGGCGGACGAATGGCTCGACGTCGTCGGCCCGTTCACCGCCGCTACCCGAGCCGAGGAGGGCAACCTCTGGTTCGACTGGTCTCGCAGTGTCGACGACCCGACCGAATTTGTCCTGGTGGAGGCATTCCGAGACGAGGCCGCCGGCAGTGCACACGTCGGCAGCCCCCACTTCAAGGCCGCAATGGCCGAACTTCCCGCGGCCCTGGCGCAGACCCCGCGCATTATCAGTCAGACCATCGATGCCACCGACTGGTCTGAAATGGGGGAGATGACCGTCGAATAGCCGATTCTGCAAACTCCGCACCGCAGCCCGGCGTGGCTGAAGTGGTGCGCGTTCT
Source organism: Nocardia amamiensis (assembly GCF_015477605.1). GTDB lineage: Bacteria > Actinomycetota > Actinomycetes > Mycobacteriales > Mycobacteriaceae > Nocardia > Nocardia amamiensis_A. The sequence goes on along the minus strand of NZ_JADLQX010000038.1, from coordinate 11,437 downwards.
TGCGGCGGTCTTGATGACGGAACACCTGGCCTTCGTCACAGAACTCTACGGTGACCTGATGAAACAGTTCTGGGCCTGACTGGATCCTGCCATCGAAGAGCAAATTCCGCAGGCTTGCAACCAGTCGAGGATAGTGCGCAGGCAGGCCCCGATACTACCGACTCGGTGATTCCCACATGGGTGACCCGGGGACCGGCGAGGGGCGGGCGTCGGAGCGCTCCAGCGGGGAGGGGTTCCTGCTGGGAAAGGGCTACGACGGTGTTGTCGTTGACCGGTTTGCAGGCGAGTGCGCGACACGCACACAAGATCGGATACGATCACTGCTGCCTCTCGGTCCAGCAACCGGCCGCTGAGTATGTCGGCGTGCCTTCTGGGTGACGCCAGTTTGTCGTGATCGGAGGCCGTGGTGTTGTTGCGCACCCACGATGCTGATGTTGCTGTCGATTCGGGGGGGCTGGACCGGGAACCGACGATGCTGTTGGTCGAGGACGACCCCGGCGATGCGTTGCTGGTCGAGGAGCTCGTCGCCGACGTCGCGCAGGGGCTGCGCCTGGAGTGGGTGCGGACGCTGGCCGAGGCGGGCGAGCGGCTGCGCGTCTCGGTTCCCGACTGCGTGCTGCTCGATCTGCACCTCTCCGACGCGCAGGGCTTGGAGGCGCTGAACCGGATCCGCGCGTACAACGATCGGGTCGCCGTCGTGGTGATGACCGGCCTCGACCAAGAGCGAACCGGCCTCGAGGCGGTCGCCTCCGGTGCGCAGGACTACCTGGTGAAGGGCAGGGTCGAACCGGAAGTGTTCGTACGCGCGGTGCGTTACGCGATACAGCGCAAACACGCCGAACGCACCAGCGCCGCACTTCAGGCCAGCCAGATGCGGGCGCAGGAGAACGCGCGGTTGGAGCGTGGCTTGCTGCCGACACCGCTGCTCGGACCGGACCCGACCGTCGACGTGGTTTCGCGGTACCGCCCGGGTCGCGCGCATTCGCTGCTCGGCGGCGATTTCTACGATGTGGTCCAGGGCGAGGACGGCGTCGTGCACGCCGTCATCGGGGACGTGTCCGGGCATGGACCCGACGCCGCCGCCACCGGCGTCGCGTTGCGATTAGCTTGGCGCACACTGGTTCTCAGCGGTGCCACCGGCATGCGGCAGTTGCGTCTGCTGGAGCAGGTGCTGCTCGCCGAGCGGACCGATCGGCAGACCTTCGCGACCGCGACCAGCCTGGTGCTCGACCCGCGGACGCGCCGGGTGCGCGTCTGGCGCGCCGGGCACCCCGGCATGCTGCGCCGGCGCGGCGACGAGTTGCACTGGCTCGAGGTACCGGGCGGACCCGCGCTCGGATTCCTGCCCGGGCGCGCCCAATGGCCGAGTCACGAGATCGATCTCCCGGGCGACGCGGGCTTGATGCTGTTCACCGACGGCCTCTTCGAGGGCCGCGTCGGCGCGGGTGCGCAGCGGCTCGGTGAAGAGGGCCTGCTCGAACTGGCGGGCACGGTTCCCGCCGAACGGACCGAACTGTTCGTCGACGAGCTGATCCGCCGGGTCGAGGAGTTGGGCGGCGCCGCGGGCGGTTTGGACGATGACCTGGCGATTTTATATCTGCGCTGGCGAGCGGACGGGAGGCCGGACCGATGACGAGAACAACCGTCGGCAGGCTGACCGCACAGGGGTGGTTCCAGCTCGTGCTCGCCGTGATGGTCCTGCTGGTGATTGTCGGCGCGATCGCGGGCGGGCAGGTCATCGCGCACACCAATCGGGTCACCGATCGGCTGCTGAGCCAGACCATGCCCGCGGCAGCCGAGGCGTACCGCCTGGAAAGCGCGCTGGTGAACCAGGAGACCGGACTGCGCGGCTACGCCATCGCCGCCGACTCGCGGTTCCTCGAGCCGTACGACGAAGGCAAACGGGAACAAGAGCGCGCTGCGGCCCGGCTGCGCGAGCTGCTCGCCGACCGGCCGGACCGGATCGCCGATGTCGAGGCGGTGGAGCGGGCGGCGCAGCAGTGGCGCGACGAGTACGCCGACCCGCTGGCCGCGACCGTGACCGCGGACACCAGCCGTCCGGTCGAAACCTCGGCGGCGTTGCGCGGCAAAGCTGTCTTCGATCGCGTGCGTGCCGCCTCCGCTGCGCAGCGCGAAAACATCGCGGCCGAGGTCGTGCAGGGCAACGAGGAACTCGCGCGCGCCCGCACGGTGCGCAACGTGGTGCTCTCCGGCTTGATCGCCACCATCCTGCTGACCGGCGTCGTGTTGACGGTGCTGATCCGGCGGTTGGTCGCGCGCCCGCTCGGCCACCTCACCGAGTCGTCGAAACGGGTCGCCGACGGCGATTTCGACCATCGCATCGACGCCCACGGTCCCGCCGACCTCTCCCTGGTCGCCGAGTCGGTGGAGGACATGCGACGCCGAATCGTCGCCGAACTCGGTGCTTCCCGCGCGCAGCAGGCGCTGCTGGAGCAGCAGAAGGCCGACCTCGACTCCCAGGCCGAGGAGCTGCGCCGCTCGAACGCGGAGCTGGAGCAGTTCGCCTACGTCGCGTCGCACGACTTGCAGGAGCCGCTGCGCAAGGTCGCCTCGTTCTGCCAGCTGTTGGAGAAGCGCTATGGCTCGCAGCTGGACGAACGCGGCAAGCAATACATCGACTTCGCGGTGGACGGAGCCAAGCGCATGCAGGTTCTCATCAACGACCTGCTGACGTTCTCCCGCGTCGGCCGGATCAGCGAGGGGATCGAGCCGACCCGGCTCGACCAGCCGTTGCACGCGGCACTCACCAACCTGTCGTCAGCGATCGAGGACAGCGGCGCCACCATCGAACTGCCGGACGAACTGCCCGAGATCCTCGGCGAGCCGACCCTGCTGGCGATGTTGTGGCAGAACCTGATCGGCAACGCCGTCAAGTTCCGTAAGCCCGACGTCTGTCCGGTCGTGCGCATCGACTGCGAGCGCGCCACGGAAGAGCCCGGGGGCTGGCAGTTCTCGGTGACCGACAACGGCATCGGCATCGCACCGGAGTTCGCCGAGAAGGTGTTCGTCATCTTCCAGCGTCTGCACGGCCGCGACGAATACACCGGCACGGGAATCGGATTGGCTCTCTGCAAGAAGATCGTCGAATATCACGGCGGCAGAATCTGGATCGATACAGACCACCGCGACGGCACCCGTCTCTGTTTCACCCTCCAACCCGTCGAATCCGCGAGCACGGAGTCCAGCTCACGCACCGAAGGAGCCAGCAGCGTATGACCATTCCCGGCCAGCCGGTCGACATCCTGCTCGTCGAGGACGATCCAGGCGACGAGTTGATGACGCGGGAGGCGTTCGAGGACAACAAGATCGGCAACACACTGCACGTCGCGCACGACGGGCAGGAGGCGCTCGACTTCCTGTACCGGCAGGGGCCGTTCGCGAACGCGCCGAGACCCGATCTGATCCTGCTAGACCTGAACCTGCCGAAGTACGACGGCAGGCAGGTGCTGGAGAAGATCAAGGCCGATCCGGAGCTGACGCACATCCCGGTCGTCGTGCTGACCACCTCGGCGGCCGAGGAGGACATTCTGCGCAGCTACAAACTGCACGCCAATGCGTACGTGACCAAGCCGGTGGATCTCGACCAGTTCGTCGCCGCGATCAAGCAGATCGACGAGTTCTTCGTGCAGGTCGTACGGTTGCCACGGCAGCGTTAGGCGTTCCTCCGCCTGCACCCCGGTCATGCGCGGCGCTTCGGACGGACCTCGGCCGACCAGCGCCCATTGGGCGCGATCAGCTCGCGGTGCTGCTCCCGTCCGCTGCGAGCGCGGCGTCCAGCGAGGGGAACACCGAAAGCAGCTCATCGAGCGCGGTGAGTTCGATCGGGCGGCGCACCGCGTCGGAGGCAACGACGCGCAGTCGTGCCTGCTGCGCTTCGGAAGCGACGAGCAGCACGCTCAGTCCCGCCGAGCCGAGGAAGTCGACCTCCGACATGTCGACGACCAGCGGCTTTCCGCCCCGCTGAGCCTCTTCCAAGGCGGCGCCAAGCTGCGGCGCCGAAGCCATGTCGACCTCGCCGTGCACAATGACGACGACGACCTCGCCGCGCTCGCGCACCTGTAGGTCGAGAACCTTGGACGCGCCCGCGCCGCTCACAGCTGACACCCCAGCTCGCAATTCGTCACTTTCCCACCTCTGCAGCATCGAGCCTCGTCACGCCGGGGCGCGACAAGGCTGTAAGCGTTCTCCGAAGTCAACCTACCCGATTGTGACCGGCCTAATCGCCGCGCCGAAATACGGAGACGGACACCACTATCGGGCGCCTGATCGCGTTCGATCGGGCTTGCGCGGTGAACGAATGGGTATTGCTACGAGCTAGAGAGCAATCGATATCGACGTTGCAGGGAGGCAGCGAGGTGACCACGTTCCGCTCACTTCGGCTTCGAACGCCGCCCAGACCGTTGGAGCTGGAGTTTCCGGCCACCGCCGATCGTTTGGCCAAAGTCCGGCACACCTTTCAGGACTGGCTGGAGCGATGCGGCATCGACGCCGACCGGATCTACGACGTGCTGCTCGCGGTCGGGGAGGCGTGCGCGAACGCGGTCGAGCACGGACATCGCGGCGACGGCGGCACCGTGCGCCTGCGCGCCTCGTGCACCGGCGCGGAGCTGAACGTCGCGGTCGCCGATCACGGTCGCTGGAAGCCGCCCGACCCGCAGGCGACGTCCGTGCGCGGCCGCGGGCTCGCGATCATCCGCGCGGTGATTCCCGAGGTGAATGTGACTACCGGGGACAGCGGGACCACTGTGGCGATGCGGATGCCGCTCACAGCCTGATTCCATGGGTCGCGGAGCGGGGGAACGGGCGGATCTCGGCGTCGTCCCTCACGATGTAGGCGGAGCGCACATGCTATTCCTCCGCAGCGGTTTTGGCGGGGACCGAGCCGGATGCCATTCGCACGGGCCGGTGGCGCGTTTGGTGTCGTGGATAGGCGACACGGATCAGAAGGGGTACTCCGCGCACAACTGGCCCGCGAAACTGCGCACGGCGTGCTCGCGCATGCGCCGCCCGTAAACCGGGTCCCCGGCCAGGTCCGTGTAGGTCTCGAACTCGCAGTGGACCAACCCCGCCGCCTCAGCCGCGTAGACGTCGAAGCCCGGGTACATCAGCCCCGCGTACGGCATGTCGTCGACGTCGAGGGCCAGCACCGGGTACTCACCCTCCGAGTCGGGCTCACCCACCGCCAGCACGCGCCGGGAGTCCGACCCGCCCGGTAGCAGGAAGCATTCCGGGAACCGCTCGGCCAGCGGCTCATACGTCCCGCCCCACGGCTGCCCCAGCTCGTCGTCGACCAGCCGGTCCAGCGGGCGGGGCGCGAAGCCGCCGTCCGAGGCGAACCATCCGTAGCGCTCGAACAGGCCCGCGTCGAACGCCAGCCACTCTCGCAGACTCGGCGACAGCGGGCGCCCCGACGGGAACATCACCCCCGCCAACGCGTCCTCCGGCATCGGCCGGGGCTCTCCCTCCCCCCACGGTGTGTGGCCGACCCACGCGACGGGCTCGAACATCGACCGGCCGGGATCCCGCTGCACCGACTCGATGACCCGCCGCGTCAACGCGACCCCGTGCTGCGCCTGTCTGTCATGCCGCGCAAGCTAACATGCAGCACCGACAACCATGATCGACCCGGTCCGCCGTGACGGCGCGGGCGCCCGCGCGCGGACGGCGGCACGACATGGCCGTCTACTGTCCGGAGGGTGGAGGAATGAGGTTGAGGGACTGCGCCTTTCGCAGTGCCGCGATGCGGTCGTGCACACCGAGCTTGCGGTAGAGGTTCTCGGTATGTTTCGTGGCCGTCGCCGCTTTGATCCCGAGCCGGGTGCCGATGGCGTGAGCGGTAAGACCTTCGCACAGCAGCGCCAGCACCGCCGACTCCCGGGGAGTGATCTTGTACTCCGCCGGATCGGCGAGCGTCGTGTGGTGGGCGAAAGCTGCCGCCTCGTGCGCTTCGACTTTGTCGAGCAGCGAACGGGCGAGCACGGCGTACTCGAGATCGCGGTCGCTGAATCCGTGACCGCTGCGGCTCATGATGACGCCGCGGATTCGGCCGGGTTCGGAGCTCAATGGCAACGCCAGTTGCCGGTCGATACCGATGGCATCCTTTCCCGCCCGGTATGCCTCGCCCTTCCACCAGCGGTCGTCGGCCACCTCATCCATCGTCAGCGGAGTATTGTCCTGCGTCTGCGCGTAATGCCGCAGCAAAGGATGAGAACGCATATGCGCATGGATCAGTGCGTCGAGCGGTGCCTCGTGTAGCCAGTCCGGCGATCCGGTGAGCGCATGGCCGGTTCCTGCCCGCCAGTTCAGGTCGATGAGAACCGCCAAGTCGCATGGGAGATCGGCGGTCAATCGTTCCATCAGCAGCGGCCAGACCCGGACCGGCTCCTTCTCGGTGATGATCTGCAGCGCGAGATCGTGGATGCGTTTGGCGTCTCCCCCTGGCACAGCCTCCATTCCAGCATTGTGCACCAACGGTTCCCGGAGATCAGGTTGCGTCAAGAGTGGTATACGAAGTTCGTCGTATGCCGGCGTCCGACTGCCGAAAACTATCGTAGGCGTACGTAAATGCCTGGGCGACAGTCACTTTGAATTGGACTGCTCGGCGTGTTGCTGCTGGAAGAGTTCCAGTGATACGCGGGGAACGCTTCGGAGCCAGGGGTGCTGGATCAGGTTGTGGCGTCCAGTTCGCTGTGGCGGCGTAGGCGCCCACAGGTCTGCAGGCCAACGGGCTTGGATCGTCCGTTCGGGTCGCCTCGCGCAGCTGAACGGCTCACAATCGAGCAGTGTTCGGGTGGGTGCGTGCGGCGGGTACGCAGACGAAACGTTCGATGGTGGGTCTCGGTCGGCGCGTCGGCAGGGTCCCGCTGTTCACCTCGGTCGCGCTGGCGCTGGTCGTCGGCGTCGGTATCGCGGCGATCGCGCAGTGGGTGCTGTCACAGGTGATCGCCACCAATAAGAACGCGGCAGCCCCGATCGACATCACGAAGCTGGCGTTGACCATCGTGGGTGGGGTCGGTGGCGCGGTAGCGCTGGTGGTGGCCTACCGCCGTCAACGCGACCTGGAGCAGAACCGCTTCACCGAACGCTTCGGCGCGGCCGCGGCGCAGCTGGGCTCGGCCGATGTCGCGATCCGCATGGCCGGGGTATACGCGATGGCCGGTGTCGCCGACGAATCGAGCGGACTCAACCGCCAGCAGTGCATCGACGTCCTGTGCGGGTATCTGCGACTTCCCTACGACGCCACGCACGGCGGCAGCGGCCGCGCCAAGCTGGTGACGAAAACGGTGGTGCAGCGCACCAGCAGTGGGGCAGCCGATGTCGAGCAGGAGGAGCACACCGAATACCGGCAGAACGACCGCGAAGTCCGGAAAACCATCGTCCGCGTGATCGCCGACCATCTGCGTCCCGATGCCGAATACGACTGGACAACAAACGACTTCGACTTCCGCACCGCTCAGCTGGAATCCGCCAACTTCTACGGAGCTCAATTCCGCGGCACCGCCCGGTTCGACCAGGCGAGGTTCTCCGGTACGACAGAGTTCGCGGGAGCGACGTTCTCCGGCGCGGCGTGGTTCGAGGAGACAACGTTCTCCGGCGACGTGTCGTTCTTGGGCGCGACGATAGGCTGGTCGGTGTTCGAGGGGGCAACGTTTTCCGGTACCGCGAACTTCCGGGAGTCGAAGTTCACCAGTACCGCGTCGTTCCCGGGAGCGACCTTCTCCGGCGATACCTGGTTCAGGCAGGCGAGGTTCGACATCGCGGCGGACTTCACGCAGGCGACCTTCACCGGCATGGCGCTCTTCGTGTTGGCGAGATTCACCGGCGAGGCAAGCTTCACGAAAGCGACGTTCACCGGCGAGGCGCTGTTCGGGGGAGCGAAGTTCTCCGGAATAGTGAGGTTCACTGAGACGGTTTTCGGCCCGGCGAACTTCGAGGTGGCGAGGTTCTCCGGCCCGGCCGACTTCTCGGCGACGACATTCTCCGGCGATGCGGACTTCTCGAAGGCGAAGTTCGACGGCTCAGGAATTTTCCCGAAGGCGACATTCTCCAGCTCGGCAGACTTCGGGTTCGCGAGTTTCGCCATCACAGCGGAGTTCTCACAGGCGAGCTTCTGCGGCGAGGCGCGGTTTCTGTCGGCGAGGTTCTCGGGCAGGGCGGAGTTCCAAGGGGCGAGGTTCTCCGGCGAGGCCGACTTCTCTATGGCGGCGTTCTCCGGCGAGGCGGACTTCTCGGCGACGACGTTCTCCGGCTCAGTAGAGTTCTCACGAGCGAGTTTCTCCAGCTCCACCAACTTCACGGGAGTGGCATTCCGAGACAGGGCAACGTTCGGTAGGACCGAGTTCGGCACCGACCCGGTATCTTTCCGAAACCCACGTCAGTGGGGTCCGCCACCGCCGACGTTCGATTGGGATGAAACCTTGCTGTCCCATCAGCCGGGAAATGTGGAGCCCCAGGACTGGCCTCCGGTCGTGCAGACAACGACATGAGTCGCCCCACCGCCTCGGCCGGATTACCCGCCTCCGCCGAGGTGGGTCATTCTGTCCGGCCCGGGTCGCCGGCTACTGCCGCGGGAATCTGCTTCAACGAAGGCAGTCCCGTAGCGGGTCGGGACAACGCGAGCTGGGCCGACTGCTTCAGCAGACGATGATCGGCAGAAGGTACTTTCGCGCGAAATCGTCCATCTCCGAGTCGGAGTCGAGCCGCATGCCGCCGTCCGGGGCGAGGATCAGGGAGTGGACGACGCGGCAGACGACTTCCGCGCGGGCCATCACGTCCGGTGTCTCGGGGAGCAACTCGCGCTCGACAGCGCGTTCGAGGGCGGCAGCCGCGGTCGCCACGGACATCGCGAATGTCGTCGCGCCCTCGGTGGTGAGCTTGGTGATCATGCGGTCGGGCTCGATCGTCAGCATCCGGTGGACCAGCGAGTGGTTGCGCCACCGAGTGAGGACGGTGACGAAGATGTCGGCGACCAGGTCGGCGATGTTGTCGTGCCGGTCGGGGATCTGCGCCACTTCGGCGAGGACGGCGCCGACCTCGCGGCTGACCACTGCTCGCACCAGGTCGTCGCGTGAGCCGACGCGCCGGTAGACGGTGACGCGATCGACGCCCGCCTGACGGGCGACATCCTCGATGGTCGTCTTCTTGACGCCGACCTTCTCGAACTGGACCAGGGCCGCGTCGAGGATCCGCGATTCGATGCTGTCGTCCTCGCTTTTCGGGCTGACGGGGCTGGTCGGCTCGGCTATCACGCCTCGAAGCGTAGCAGTTTTCGAGGGCTCTGCAACATATGGCAATCAAATGTTGCGGACACATTGCAATAGAATTTGTTGCGGTGTACTGTCCGTTCCATGGCTGAGAAAGCTGCTACGACGGAGCGCCCCTACCGCGACGAGGCGCACGCGATCAATGCCCGCGACGTCCGGTTCGACTTCGCCTCGGTTCCGATGCACTACATCCCCGGCGAGGTGCTGGCGACCCACATCGTCAACGTGATGCATCTGGTGCTGCCCGAGGGCGAGCGCGCCATGGCGCAGTGTCTGGCGGAGGCCCTCCCGCATATCGACGACGAGCGGCTGCGGGAGGAGGTGCAGGGTTTCATCGGCCAGGAGTCCATGCATGCCAGCAGTCACGAGGGCGCGCGCAAGCATCTGCAGTCGATCGGCCTGGATGTCGATTCCTACGTGTCGAAGGTCGCCTGGCTGGTCGACCGCATCCTCGGCGGCCACGGGCTCACCGGCCGTGCCGGCGAGGAATGGCTGAAGGAGCGCCTCGGCCTGTTCGCCGGCATGGAACATTTCACCGCGGTGATCGGCGAATGGCTGCTGAACGCGAACATCCTGGCGGAACAGGGCATGCATCCGGCCATGCTGGACCTGGTCCGCTGGCACGGCGCGGAAGAGGTCGAGCATCGCAGCGTCGTGTTCGACGCGTTCCAGTACGTCGACGGGAGTTACGCGCGCCGGGCGCGTACCGCGATCCTGGCCACCGCTACACTGCTGCCGCTGTTCATCGTGTCGACGGCGTACTTGTACAAGAGGGATCCGTCGGAGCACAAGGGCCGGTCGTGGATCCGGCAGTTCGTCAGCGCGACCCGGCGCGGTGTGATCCCGAGTTGGACAGTGTTTTTCACCGAGATGCCGAGATATCTCCGGCCGAGCTTTCATCCATCGCAGCTGGGTTCGATGGATACCGCGCTGCGGTATCTCGCGCACTCGCCCGCCGCCCGGGCGGCCGAGCACTGATGGGAAACGTCATGGTCGCAGCGGAATTCACGCCGCCGCCGAGCCTGCGCATGCTCGGCACGGTGATCGATGCTTATAAGCACGTCTTCGTCTCCGGTCCGGCCGCGCCGCTGCTGTCGAGATCGAAACCGGTGCGGCATTACGGATTCGATCTCGATCTGGTGGTCGACCGAGTGCACGCGGAGGCAGTCGACGTGATCAGCTTCACGCTGCGCCGGGCGGATGGCGGGCCGCTGCCGCAGTGGCGGCCGGGAGCGCATCTCGATGTGTTCCTCCCGTCCGGCAAGCAGCGACAGTATTCGCTGTGCGGCGATCCGAACGACCCGTTCCGCTATCGAATCGCGGTGCGGCGCATCATCGATGGCGGTGGGGGGTCGATCGAGATGCATTACGCCGTGCGGCCCGGCGAATTGTTGCGGGCGCGCGGGCCACGCAATGCGTTCCCATTCGTGGATGCCCCGTCATACCTGTTCATCGCGGGCGGCATCGGCATCACACCGATCCTGCCGATGGTGCAGGCGGCCGGGGCACGCGGCCACCTGGTGTATCTGGGACGGACGCGGGATTCGATGCCGTTTGTCGATGAACTGCCGGTCGCCGAGATTCGTCCCGACGACGAATGCGGCGTGCCGGATATCGCGGAACTGCTGAAGCGAGCGGAACCGGGTGCGGCCGTGTACGTGTGCGGTCCGCCGCCGGTACTGGCCGCTGCCCAGCGCAGCATGTTCGCGATCAATCCGACCGGGTCGCTGCACACCGAGCGCTTCTCCGCGCCGCCGGTCATCGACGGCCGGGAATTCGATCTCATCCTGGCCCGCACCGGCCGCACCATCCGGGTCGGTGCCGACGAAACCGCGCTCACCGCGATCCGGCGCGCGGTTCCCGGAGCGGTCTACTCCTGCCAGCAGGGTTTCTGCGGCACCTGCAAGATCGGCGTGCTGGCCGGGCAGATCGATCACCGGGACCACATCCTGCCCGGCGCCGAACGCGGCGATCACATGCTCGCCTGCGTGTCCCGAGCGGCGGGCGACTCCCTGGTCATCGACCTCTAGATGAATGATTCCAAGGGGTTGGTGTGCGTGGCGGGCCGGGCACATTAACCGTGCCGGTGGGTGGACGGGTTCGGTTGTCTGGGCGGCTACGCACTGTGACCGTTTACGATCGCTGGTGTGGGG
>NZ_JADLQX010000353.1 GCF_015477605.1 Nocardia amamiensis | reverse complement strand
CGGTCCTCCACCGAAGCCAAATACAGTTTCCCCTCCAAGGTAGGGATTTCGGTGACATCGCCGACCCACAGCACGTCCTGGGCGATGGCGGTGAACTGCCGCCGCACCAAATCCGGTGCCGCGGATCATTTGAATCTCCCCGGGTTCCGTGCGCACCGCGTTATCTGTCTCCGGCAGGTTGTTCGGAGCAGGTGGAATAGTAGTCGTCTTCGTATTCGATCGGTGGTCGGCGGCCGAGCCGGTGCATCAGCCGGG
>NZ_JADLQX010000352.1 GCF_015477605.1 Nocardia amamiensis | reverse complement strand
ACTCCTACGGGAGGCAGCAGTGGGGAATATTGCACAATGGGCGAAAGCCTGATGCAGCGACGCCGCGTGAGGGATGACGGCCTTCGGGTTGTAAACCTCTTTCGACAGGGACGAAGCGCAAGTGACGGTACCTGTAGAAGAAGCACCGGCCAACTACGTGCCAGCAGCCGCGGTAATACGTAGGGTGCGAGCGTTGTCCGGAATTACTGGGCGTAAAGAGCTTGTAGGCGGTTTGTCGCGTCGTCTGTGAAAACT
>NZ_JADLQX010000351.1 GCF_015477605.1 Nocardia amamiensis | reverse complement strand
CGGTGAACCAGCCGACGGTTCGCGACAGGTCCGCACCCGCCACCACGTCTTCTTCGCGGCCGTGACCCTCCAAGCGGATCAGCAGCGACTCGTCGCCGCGAGCGGCCACCCGGCGCGCCCGCCACTTCGCGGTGGCCAGTGCCAGCGCGGTGAGCAGGCCGTCGTTCACGCCGCCGTGGAACAGCGCCGGAACCGTGGTGAGCAGGGCCTTGGTGACCTCGGCGGACACCTCGACCGGCAACTTCTCGATGACGC
>NZ_JADLQX010000350.1 GCF_015477605.1 Nocardia amamiensis | reverse complement strand
CACGGCCCATCGACTGCACCACACCGAGGTGCCGGCACAGGGCATTCGTGGCCGCGGCGGTGTATTCGCTGCCGCGATCAGAGTGGAAGACAACCCCGTCGATCGCGTCGAACCCACCCCGGGTGGCGGCGGCCATTTTCAATGCGGCACAGGCCAGTTCGGCATCATGATTCGCGCTGGTGGCGTAGCCGAGCAGACGCCCGGAGAACCGGTCCTCCACCGAAGCCAAATACAGTTTCCCCTCCAAGGTAGGGA
>NZ_JADLQX010000349.1 GCF_015477605.1 Nocardia amamiensis | reverse complement strand
TATGGGAGCTGTGGGGACCGCTGCTGTTCGGCGGCACCCTCGTGGTGGTCGACTACTACACCTCGCGCTCGCCGGAGCAGTTCCTGGAACTGCTGCGCGCCGAACGCGTCACGGTGCTCAACCAGACGCCGTCCGCGTTCTACCAGCTGGCCGAGGCGGACCGGAACGCCGCGCCCGACGCCGCGCCGCTGGCGCTGCGTTACGTGGTGTTCGGCGGTGAGGCGCTGGAGCTGCGTAGGCTGTCGGATTGGGTGG
>NZ_JADLQX010000348.1 GCF_015477605.1 Nocardia amamiensis | reverse complement strand
CGGCACGCCCGAAGGAATGTATGGGCGCCGCAAGATGGCCCCGTATCTGCGCCGCCAAGGCCACCAGATCGGGATCGGCACCGTCGACCGACTCATGCGTGACGAAGGCCTGTCGGGCGTGGTCCGCGGCGGCAAACACCGCACCACGATCGCAGGGAAAGGCGCCGGTCATCGCCGCGCCCCGGACCTGGTCGACCGCGACTTCACCGCAGCCGAGCCAAATCGCAAGTGGGTCACCGACTTTACTTACGTGCC
>NZ_JADLQX010000347.1 GCF_015477605.1 Nocardia amamiensis | reverse complement strand
GTCCGGTCGTGCTCGGCCCACGCCACCCGGACGCCTTCCAGCACGATCTGCACCGGGTTGCCGTCGCGGTCGGTGACGAACGCGGTCCGCAGGTTCTCGTAGCGGTCCACCAAAGCCTGTGCCGCCGCACGCAACCGGGCGGCGTCCACCCGTCCGGTGAGGGTCAGCACCGCCTGCGCGGTGTAGACGTCCACCGAGCTCGCCGCAAGGCGGGCGTGGAACAACAGACCGGCTTGCAGCGCCGAGAGCGGCCAG
>NZ_JADLQX010000346.1 GCF_015477605.1 Nocardia amamiensis | reverse complement strand
AGCCGCTGACCGACGCCGATCGGCACAAGCCGCTGCGCCCGGCCAACACCGCGTACGTGATCTTCACTTCCGGTTCGACCGGCCGCCCGAAGGGTGTGGCGGTGTCGCACGCGGCGATCGTCAACCGCCTGGTGTGGATGCACGCCGAGTACGGCTTGGCGGCCTACGACGTGGTGTTGCAGAAGACCCCGGCGACGTTCGACGTGTCGGTGTGGGAGTTCTTCTGGCCGTTGCAGGTCGGTGCGCGGCTGGTGG
>NZ_JADLQX010000345.1 GCF_015477605.1 Nocardia amamiensis | reverse complement strand
ACTTGGCCTGGGCGGGACCGCGGCGGCCGAAGACGTGCACCTCGACGGCCTTGTTGGCCTTCAACCCCTGGTAGACGTTCGGCGGGATCTCCGTGGGCAGCAGCTCGTCGCCGGTCTTGGCCAGCACACGGGCCACGTCCAGGGCGACGTTGCCGACGCCGAGGACGGCGACCTTCTCCGCGTCCAGCGGCCAGCTGCGCGGCACGTCGGGGTGGCCGTCGTACCAGGACACGAAGTCCGCGGCGCCGTAGGAGC
>NZ_JADLQX010000344.1 GCF_015477605.1 Nocardia amamiensis | reverse complement strand
GCAGCACCACCTGCACGCCTTGACCGTCGGCGGTCTCCGGGTAGACGGTGCGCAGCACCTCGTGCCGGTCGACCACGTCGGCGACAGCCTGACGCAGGGCATCGGTGTCCAGGGTTCCGGTGAGCCGCACCGCGAGCGGGATGTTGTTCACCGCGGTCTGGTTGTCGAACCGGTTGAGGAACCACATCCGCTGCTGCGCCAGCGACAGCGGAATCCGGGACGGACGCGGACCCGCGACGAGCTCGCGGCGGCGTC
>NZ_JADLQX010000037.1 GCF_015477605.1 Nocardia amamiensis | reverse complement strand
CCACCGGCTCACAATCCGCTACGACCGCAAAGGAACTCACTATCTGGGCTTCCTGACGTTGGCGGCCACGCTCACCTGCTTCAAGAAGCTGGCGAAAGCAAAATCAGCCATGTGAGACATGGTCTTACTGGTCATCACCCGCCAGCCGAGGATTCGGCGTGAGTACACGTCGATGCACAACGCGGTGTAGCAGAACCCGGCCAGTGTCGGGCAGTAAGTGAAATCGGCGACCCACCACTGATCCGGCCGAACCGGTTGCGACCAGGACCGCCCGATCAGGTCCGGGTGCCGCGCGGGCTGGTCGCGGCCGAGGTTGTGGCCGGCGCGGCAGGCGGCGTGCCAGAGTTTGTGTATCCCGTAGACGCGCCGGTTGGCCGTCCACAACCGCGGCCATCGACTCGCCGTGCTCGCGGATCCGGTCCTGGTACATCCGTACTGCTCGAGCACGAGTCTCCTCGTCGAACTTCCGTGGTGCACCCATGACTGACAGTCTCCCTTGCTAAAACGGGAGCCTCCAACCAGTCCAGGACGGTTCATTCCTACCCCATCAGCGTTCGGGCACGCGCACGCCGCCATCGAATATCGGCGAGCCGGTTCTCTCGAATTCGTGCATCGGAATGTTGACCGAGCCGGCCAATGGATTCCGGCATGTGCTCGGCACGTGCCGGGTGTCGAGCACCATAACCCCGCGCCCGACGGCTTCGGCCAGCTCTACGGAGGTGGCGACCGGGTAGCTACCGGTTGCCGGTCAGGTCGAGTCCGTCAGCGATCGCTACAGCCCAGTAACGGTTTCGTCTAAGTTTCGAATCGAGGGGCACTGGGTCGATGCGATTAACAGAAAACCGAAAAATTCAGGACGACTATTACACCGCATCGACTTCGCACCAACGCATGCGGCACCGCGATACGCTGGCGGTGTAACCAATTATGTTGTGTCACAGTGGGATTGGTGAGCCCATTCACAAACGTGCGTGGTGAGCATCCGGAAACCTCCAATTTTTCCCCAGATGACCAACCGGAAACACGCCGAGCGTGAACTTGGTCCATCGGTGACCACCCGGACACCAGCGGGCGCACTGCCAATCACCGAATTCCCACCGACCACGCCCAGGAGACGAACCATGTCGGCACCCACCACATCGACCTCTGAGATCGACAAGGCGATCGAGGAGAACATCGCGAAATCGCTCGCCGAAATCCCGCACCCGGCCCTGCCGAAGGGCACCAGTATCTACGGCGGCACCAAGATCTTTCCCGACTATCAGGCGGAGGCAGGGGAAACCTATTTCACGCTGGTTCACGGCATCGCCCATGAATCGTCGGTGAGTTTCGTGGCCATCCTGCAGGCGACGCGCGCACTTCGCAAAGGTTTCGAATCCGCCATCTACTTCTACGGTCCCGGCGCGATCAACTGCCTTGCCACCCGCGGCTTTCCGACCACCGGCGACAGCGGGTTCCCCGGTGAGCAGAACATCAACGAGGCCCTCGCCACCTTCATCAAGGAGGGCGGGAAGGTGTTCGCCTGCCGGTTCGGTCTCGCCTTGCACGGTGCCCGCGAGGAGGACCTCATCGAAGGTGTGATCCCGGCGCATCCCCTGGACGTGCAGGACGCGCTGATCCACTACGCCCGCAAGGGCGCCATCATCAACTCCACCTACCAACTGTAGGCCGACCGTCATGACCGAGGTATCCACGCGAGTAGATCTCGCACTCTTGGGCATCCGCGTCGATGTGCCGGTGCAGCGCCGTTCCGGTGCCGGCCCCAGTGACGACGGTCATGTGCTGTTCGGGGGTGCCGGCGCTGCCATCCCCCTCCGCCCGGAGAGCCCATACACGATTCGTGCCGATCGGCTGCTCTACGAGGGCACCGATCTCGGCGTGACCGTCGAACCGGTGCGCCGACCCCGTTTCTACGACCTGCGCACGGCCGACGGCGTGGCGTACGAGCAGATCGCCAGACTGCACGGAAAGGATGTGCTGGCGACCACGGTGGTGCAGACCTGCATCCGCTACGGCGAAGACCAACGGTGCCGATTCTGTTCGGTCGAGGCATCTCTCGCGTCCGGCAGCACGATCGCCGTCAAGCGACCGGATCAGCTCGCCGAAGTCGCCGAGGCTGCAGTGCGGCTCGACGGTATCCGGCAGCTGGTGATGACCACCGGCACCTCGGCCGGAAAAGACCGTGGTGCAAGGCACCTCGCCCGCTGTGTGCGAGCCGTCAAGCAAGCGGTGCCGACCCTTCCGATCCAGGTGCAGTGCGAGCCCCCCGGCGACCTGGCGACTTTGAGCGAGCTACGCGACGCGGGAGCCGATGCGATCGGCATCCACGTCGAGTCGCTCGACGACCGAGTGCGTGCTCGATGGATGCCGGGAAAGTCCACCGTGCCGCTGTCCGACTACCGGGCAGCCTGGGCCGAAGCAGTGCGAGTGTTCGGCCGTAACCAGGTCTCCACCTATCTACTCGTCGGTCTGGGCGAAGACCCAGACGAATTGGTCTCGGGTGCGGCGGAACTCATCACCATGGGCGTGTATCCGTTCGTGGTGCCGTTCCGGCCGCTCGCGGGAACCCTGGCCGTCGACGTCGACGGTGCGATCCCGCCGACCGCGGCGGTCCTCGAGGACGTGACCCGGCGAGTGGCAGCGGAGCTACGTCGGGCCGACATGCTCGGCACGGACCAGAAGGCCGGATGCGCGGCGTGTGGGGCGTGCAGTGTGCTGCAGACCGCGGGAGGCTGAGATGACGACGACCGAACCGACTGCCGCACCCCGATCCTGGATCGACGAACTGTCCGGGGTAGGTGCTTCATCGCCGGATTACTGCGTCCTTTCCGGATATTCCTCCCCGGCCGACCCCGCACGCGGATTCCTCATCCAGCTCGCCGATACCCGACATGTCGCTGTCTATCGCGCATTGCGCCGACAGAACTTCGTTACAGAGCAGGGCTTGTTCGCAGGCAGCGACGCCGACGACATCGACGACGACCCCCGGGCCCAGATCCTGGTCGCGATCGCCCCGGACGGAGCCCTGCTGGGCGGAGTGCGCCTGGCACCGGCCACCGCCGAAGACCTCGGGTGGTGGACCGGCAGTCGATTGGTGGTGGACTGCGGGCGTCGCACCCGTGGTGTGGGCCGCGCGCTCGTGCAAGCGGCGTGCGCTTATGCCGAAACCCATAACGTTCTTCGGTTCGAGGCCACCGTGCAAACCCGCTACCGGTCGCTGTTCTCCCAGCTCGGGTGGACAGCGCTCGCCGAAACCACCGTGGCAGATACACCGCACATGAAGATGCGCTGGCCGATCGACCGAATCGAGCGGCTGGCGCGAACCACCAAGGCAATGCTCGGGCAAGCGCTGTCCGAGTTGGGCGATACACCGATGACACTGGGCGGCGCCGGATTCCGAGGCGATGACGGCGCACCGGTCCCGGGCTGCAACCTGGTCGCCGCGTGCGACGCGATCCTGCCCTCCATGGTCGAACGGGACCCGGAATGGGCCGGATGGTGTGCGGCCCTGGTCAACCTCAACGATCTCGCCGCGATGGGTGCAGAACCGATCGGCCTTCTCGACGCGGTCGCCGCGCCCACCCGGTCGCTGCTGACCCGGGTGCTCCGGGGCCTGGGTGCCGCCAGCCGTATCTGGGAGGTGCCGGTGCTGGGTGGCCACACTCAGTTGGGTGTCCCGGCGGCGCTGTCGGTCACCGCGCTCGGCCGTACCGCCCGGCCGGTGCCCGGAGGGGGCGGCGAGGTCGGCGACGAGCTCTGGCTGACCGCTGATCTGGGCGGCGGCTGGCGGTCTGGATATACCGGGCGACAATGGGATTCGTCGTCACACCGGAGCGGCACGGAATTGCGGGCACTGGGCCGGTTCGTCTCGGACACCGGTCCGAAGGCCGCGAAGGATGTCAGCATGGCCGGCATCGCCGGGACCGCGGGCATGCTCGCCGAGGCCAGCGGTGTCGGGGTCGAACTCGATGTGGCGCGCATCCCGCGCCCGCCGGGCGCCGAGTTGGCCGACTGGATCACCTGCTTCCCCGGCTTCGCGATGCTCACCGCCGATCGCCCCGGCACCCCCGTCAACCCGGTAGGCCCGGCGACGACCGCCGTGTGTGGCGTGCTCAGCGCGACTCCCGGCGTGCGGCTGCGTTGGCCTGACGGAGAAGTCACTCACGCGCTCGACAGCGCGGTAACCGGATTGGGACACTCATGACCGAACTATCGATCTCCGTGGCGGCCGCCGAATTCGGCCGCGACATGGAGGCGTGCTACGCCACCATCGGCTCGCTGATCGAACAGGCGCAGCAACGCGGTAGCCGATTACTGGTGCTGCCCGAGGCCTGCCTGGGCGGCTATCTGCCCAGCCTGGGCGGCGGTGGGGAGAGCGAGGAGGCCAAGCAGCGCCGTCTACGCAGTCTGCCGCCGGCGCTCACCCTCGACGGCCCGGAACTGCGCCGCATCGCGGCGATGGCGGGTGAACTCGTCGTCACTCTCGGATTTTGCGAAACCGATGGCGATCTCCGCTACAACGCCGCCGCGACACTCACCGGCGACGGGGTTCTGGGCTCCTACCGCAAGGTACATCAGCCGCTCGGCGAAAACCTCTGCTACGCTGCCGGATCCGAATATCGCGCCTTCGACACACCGGTCGGCCGCATGGGCATGCAGATCTGCTACGACAAGGCATTCCCCGAAGCCGCACGAGCGCTGGCACTGGACGGCGCGGAGATCATCACCTCGCTCTCGGCCTGGCCCACCGCCCGCACCGCCACCACCGAACGACTCGAAGACGACCGCTGGACCCAGCGCTTCGATATCTTCGACCGCGCTCGCGCAGTCGAGAACCAGGTGGTGTGGGTCGCGTCGAACCAGGCCGGGACGTTCGGCTCGTTGCGCTTCGTGTGCAGCGCCAAGATCGTCGGCCCCGGCGGCGACCTGCTCGCCACCACCGGTACCGAACCCGGTCTCGCCACCGCGACCGTCGACGTCGATCACGCACTCGAATTGGCACGCGGCGGCGGCATGTACAACCTGCGCGACCGACGCCCCGAGCTCTACCACAGCGTCGTCGCCCGCCATGGCGTGGTCGGGCAGCCCGCGGTGCCCGAAGAGCTGGAGGCGATCCATGCCTGAGGTGACATTCGACATCCGCTGGCCGGACGGCAATGTCCAGTCCTGCTATTCGCCCTCGCTGGTGATCCATGATCATCTGGCCACCGGCGTCGACTATCCGATCGACGACTTCCTGACCCGTGCATCGAGCGCTTTGAACAGCGCGGCCGAGCGGGTGCGCGAGAAGTTCGGCTTCTACTGCACCTCCGCCATGCAGACCCTGGACGCCATCCAAGCAAGCGCAGCACAGGCCCGGACATCACCGGGCACGGTACGCGTGCTGTCGATGACTCCGC
This sequence comes from Nocardia amamiensis, assembly GCF_015477605.1. GTDB lineage: Bacteria > Actinomycetota > Actinomycetes > Mycobacteriales > Mycobacteriaceae > Nocardia > Nocardia amamiensis_A. Next base: position 55,584 of record NZ_JADLQX010000037.1, on the reverse strand, counting down.
CGTCGGTCGAGGCGGCAAAGGCCGGAGGAAAACCATGACCCCCAGACAGACTCGGGTACCACCGTGGAACACCGTGACGTCGTCGTGATAGGCGCGGGACAGGCCGGGCTCTCGATCAGCTGGCATCTGACCACTCGCGGCATCGACCATGTCGTCCTCGAGCGCGACACCATCGCCCATGAGTGGCGCGACACCCGCTGGGACAACTTCACTCTCGTCACTCCCAACTGGCAGTGCGTGCTGCCCGGTTACCGTTACAACGGACCCGACCCGCACGGCTTCATGAAACGCGATGAGGTCTACACATGGGTCCGCGCCTATGCCGACACTTTCGATCCGCCGGTTCGCGAACACGTCGCCGTCACCGCGGTCACGGTATCGGTCGACGGCGGCTTCGACATCCAGACAACCTCGGGCCCACTGCATTCCGATCAGGTGGTGGTCGCAGTAGGCGGTTACCACACGCCGATCGTGCCCCGCTTCGCCGAGCGGATGCCGAGCTCGATCCAGCAACTCCACTCCGCCGAATACCGCAGCCCTGCGGACCTGCCCGACGGCGCCGTCCTCATCGTCGGTACCGGCCAATCAGGAGCACAGATCGCCGAGGACCTCCATCTGGAGGGTCGGCGGGTACATCTCGCGGTCGGGACCGCGCCCCGGGTCGCCCGCTTCTACAGGGGCCGCGATTGCGTCGCATGGCTGGAGGACATGGGCCACTACGACATCCCGATCGAAGATCAGCCGGGTGGACTGGGCAAGCGGGAGAACACCAACCACTACGTCACCGGTCGAGACGGCGGCCGCGATATCGACCTGCGCCAATTCGCGGTCGAGGGGATGGCGCTCTACGGCAGGATGGTCGATGTCGCCGACGGCACAGCGTACTTCGCGCCGTCGCTGGAGCGGGACCTCGATGCCGCCGACGCCGTCGCCGAGAGCATCAAGGACTCCATCGACACCTATATCGCCCGTGCTGGTATCGCCGCGCCCACCGAACCGCGGTACCGCCCGGTGTGGCGTCCGCAGCGTGAGATCACCGAACTCGATCTGTCGGCAAGCAATATCACGTCGATAGTGTGGTCGGTCGGGTTCCGCACCAACTACCGGTGGCTGCGCGTCGGCGTCTTCGACGGTGAGGGTCACCCGTGCCACAACCGCGGCGTCACGACCACGCCCGGGCTGTACTTTCTCGGGCTGCCCTGGCTGCACACCTGGGGCTCGGGCCGCTTCGCCGCCATCGCCCGCGACGCCGAGCACCTCTCCGGGCAGATCACCGCCATCGCCCGCACCACCGCGGCGGCCTGAGGCGGACCCCATGACCGTCACCCGAATAGCCGCTATCGCAGCACATTTCGGCGCAGACATCGCCCGCGCTCTGGACAAGATCGCCGGTATCATCGACCGGCTCACCCAGGACGGCGTCGACCTGCTCGTGCTACCCGATGCGAGCCTCGGCGGCTACATCGGAGACCTCCGCAACCCGGATCCAGCCGCCGGGCCTGAGGCCATCGACCCCGATGGACCCGAGTTCCGGCTGTTGTGCCGGTTGGCCGGGGATATGACGATCTGCGTCGGCTATGCCGAACATGCAGACGGTGCCCGCTACAACGCCGCAGTGTGCCTCACCGGCGACGGGGTGCTCGGCCGCCACCGCAAAGTACACCAGCCGGCCGGCGAACACCTCGCGTATGCGGCTGGAGATCGCTTCGCGGCTTTTGATACCCCGGTCGGCCGGATCGGCATGCTCATCGACTACGATAAGACGTTCCCGGAATCCGCGCGAGCTCTCGCTCTCGACGGTGCCCGCACCATCGCGGCGCTGTCGGCCTGGCCAGCCAGCGTCACCGATCGCGCCTCCCGGCTGCCCAACGATCGGCAATCCCGCCTCTTCGACCTGTACGACCAGGCCCGCGCCGCCGAGAACCAGGTTGTTCTCGCATCGTCCAATCAAACCGGAATCACTGGCAACCTGCGTTTCCTCGGCCAAGCCAAAGTGGTCGGCCCCGGCGGTGACATCCTCGCCAAAACCTGGTCCAAGGGCGGCCTCGCGGTGGCGGACCTCGACATCGATGCCGAGGTCGAGCGAGCCCGGCGCGTCCTGCGGCACCTGGACGAACGCCGTGTCGACGCCTACCACAACTTGATGACCGAAAAGAGCGGCTACTGATGCGGATCGCACTTCTCACGTACTCCACCAAACCCCGTGGAGGGGTCGTGCATACGCTCAATCTCGCCGAGTCGCTCGCCCGGCTCGGCGCGGATGTCACCGTATGGACGCTCGGACGTGGCGGGGATGCCGCCTTCTTCCGCCCCGTGGATTCCTCCGTGACAGTTCGCGTCGTTCCCTTCACCAGTGCCGACGGCGAACAGGTCGGGACGCGAATCATGCGCTCCATAGACGTACTGCGGCAGGCGTTCACTCCCGAGGACTACGACATCGTGCACGCACAGGACTGCATCAGCGCCAACGCCGTCGACTGCCGCATCCGCACCATCCACCACCTCGACAACTTCACCACCCCCGAACTCGCCCGCTGCCATGAACGCGCCATCGTCGAGCCTTACGCACACATCTGCGTGTCGGCCGCCGTCGCGGCCGAGGTTCAGGCCGGTTGGGGTCTGCGCCCCACCGTGATTCCCAATGGCGTCGAATACGACCGCTTCGCGTCCGCCGCAGATGACTCTCCCGACGCCACGGATGCCCGCGCCGCCTGGCGACGCCGACTCGGACGATACATCGTGGCCGTCGGCGGCATCGAACCCCGCAAAGGCAGCATCGACCTGCTCGAGGCGTTCGCCCTGCTACGGCACGACCATCCAGACCTGCACCTCGTCTTCGCAGGCGGCGAAACACTCTTCGACTACCGCGACTACCGGTACCAGTTCAATGCTCGCGCAACCGAACTCGACATCCGCCCCACCATCCTCGGCACCGTCCCACACACCGAACTCCCCGCACTCGTGGCGGCATCGACCCTCCTCCCGTTCTTCTCCACCAAAGAGGGATTCGGGCTCGCCGCCATGGAAGCCCTTGCCGCCGGAGTCCCAGTCGTTGCACGCGATCTCCCGGTGCTGCGCGAGGTATTCGGCGAGGCTATCAGCTACGCGGCCACTCCCGCCGAGCTGGCCGCAGAACTCGCGCGAGCGTTGGTTCCCGACCCGTGCCGCACCGAGCACGGCAAAGCCCTCGCCGCCCTGTTCAGCTGGGACCGAACGGCCCGAGCCCACCTCGAGTTCTACCGCACTCATTCCACAGCAGTACCGCCCCGAATGCTCACCACACACCGCTGAACCAGAGAACATGGAAATCCCGACCGACCTCGTGAACATCCTTCGGTCGGCTCGGCCCGAATACCGTAAGTCAAGGCCGAGGAGACCGTCGTTTTCGGACTCGACGGCACGACCTATTAGATCGACCTGTCTGTTCTCAACGCCAGCGCGCTCCGCGGGTTCTTCGAGCAGTGGACACCGGATGCACGCAAGGTCGGGCGGATCCCCAAGGGCAAGAGCGTGGCCCGGCCGGCGACAAGTCGCGAGCAGACCCAGGCGATCCGTGAGTGGGCCCGCCAGAACGGCTACGAGGTTTTTAGCCGCGGACGGATTCAGGCGGACATCATCGAGGCGTACAAGAAGGCGAACGAGTAGTCGTTCGCGCGGCCACTGCTGCTTGACCGCATTGACCCTTCGAATACCAGCACCGGACGAACGCAGGAGCTTCCGCCGCCGCAGTAGTCCATGCTCCGACAGGTTGACCGCCTGAGCACGCCACACAATGGCTTTGCCGATGGCAACGGCTGCGATGTCTTGGTGCATTGGCGTCGTGGATTGTCACGTCCTCGATCTAATCGGCCAGCACCTAAGGCTTCGCCTGCCCGAGATCAGCCAGGACCCGCTCGTAGAGTATGACTGCGGTAAGCAGCATCAAAAGAGCAGGCCGACGGCGGTTGAGCTCCGATGCGTACCCCGCCCCTTCCGGATTCGCCAGATCTCCTCCAGCACAGCCCGACTGGCGGTCACCGCTGCGCCCGCCGTCGCCCTGCTGCAGCTCGCCATGCAAACACCACGGGAGAGCGTTGCTCCCAGGCGACGCATACCCAGAAATCCTGAAAATGGTGATGGGCACCTTATCGGGGCGCTACACGTGGCCACGCGCCTACCGGTTCGCGGCCCCGAAAGGATGCGGTACGACGCTGGCCAGCGTGATCCATTCGCGGTCGAGCCTGCGGGCCGAGTTGAGGGGCGCGTTGACAAAGACAAAGAGCCCCTGCTCCGGATCCTCGGCAGGCACTCGTTGGACTCGGTGCTGGACTTCATCGATCATGCGGAGTTTTCCGGATTTGGGACTGTCGAGCTGCACGAGCTGGTGTCGCTACATCAGCAAACACGCTGGCATTCGGCGCGGTTTGGGGTAGAGCTGCCGAACAGGCCGCATCCGCCAACGCCCTCTGAGGAGCCGACGGAAGAGGAGCAGCGATACATCGCGAAGCTTCTGGTCGCGTATGCCGAACGGCACGGTGATGAGTTCGCACCGAGCCTGGCTGCTCACCACAAATTTTCGACGGCGTCGTTGACGTTCACGACGCCAACCATGCCGACGGCCTCGAACGCTTGCTCAAGGTCACACGTGCGGCGCATGGGTCCGCTGAAGTCCCGGAGAGGCGGGGGAGCTCAGCCCAGCTTGTTGTAGGCCAGCGAGAGCGCCGACTTCTTGTTCGCGGCCTGGTTGGCGTGGATGGCACCCTTGGAGGCGGCCTTGTCCAGGCTGCGGCTCGCGACGCGCAGCAGCTCCAGCGCCTGGTCCTTCTCGCCCGCCGTGGCGGCCTCGCGGAACTTGCGGATCGAAGTGCGCAGCGCGGACTTGACCGACTGGTTGCGCTGCCGCGCCGCCTCGTTGGTACGGATCCGCTTCAGCTGGGACTTGATGTTGGCGACGCCTGTTCCTCGTGTTCCTTCGCTAGGTGGTGGGTATTGCTCGGTGCAAAGTCTGCGGGCGCGCTCGCGACGATCCGGGGCACGGAAGGTGTAGCGCTGCGCCGACGATCGAGACTGCCGGGCGGGCCGGTACGACCGGAAATCGTCCGGCAGCGGGCCCAGCGTGGCGCAAGAAATTTACATGAGCCTCACAGTGTGTGCCGCTGCGTGTTGCACGCTGTTCGAATGACTCCCACCGCCGCCGTGCCCACGCCGCCGTCGTCCGCTGGAGTGCGCGGCAGTCGTGCGGGAGTGTTCGAGGATTATCGTCCCGGCCGCTACGACGGGGCCTACGACGAGATGTTCGACGCCACGGGCCGGGTGCGCACCCCCTATCGCGGCATATTCTCCGCGCTGGCCCCGATCGATGTGGCGGATTTGGCGGGCCGGGCCGAGGCGCTCGGCCGCGCGTTCATCGACCAGGGCATCACGTTCTCGCTGTCGGGCCAGGAGCGGCCCTTCCCGCTCGATCTGGTGCCGCGGGTGATCGCGGCGGCGGAGTGGAGCAAACTCGAGCGCGGTATCGCCCAGCGGGTGACGGCGCTCGAGCTGTTCCTCGCCGACGTGTACGGCGAACAGACCATCCTGCGCGACCGAGTGATCCCGAAGCGGTTGGTCACCTCCTGTCAGCACTTCCACCGCGAGGCCGCCGGTATCGTGCCGCCGAACGGGGTGCGGATCCATGTCGCCGGTATCGATCTGATCCGCGACGAGCGCGGTGAGTTCCGGGTGCTGGAGGACAATCTGCGCTCTCCATCGGGCGTGTCGTATGTGATGGAGAACCGGCGCACGATGGCGCGGGTCTTCCCGGATCTGTTCTTCTCCCACCGCGTGCACGCCGTCGGCGACTATCCGAGTCACCTGCTGCGGGCCCTGCGCTCGGCCGCCGCGCCGAACGAGGCCGACCCGACGGTGGTGGTGCTGACCCCGGGCGTCCACAACTCCGCCTACTTCGAACATTCCCTGCTGGCCCGGCAGATGGGTGTGGAGCTGGTGGAGGGCCGCGACCTGTTCTGCCGCGACAACGTGGTGTACATGCGGACGACGGCGGGGGAGCGGCAGGTCGACGTCATCTACCGCCGCATCGACGACGCGTTCCTGGACCCGATGCATCTGCGGCCGGATTCGGTGCTCGGGGTCGCGGGCATCGTCAACGCCGCCCGCGCCGGCAATGTGGTCATCGCCAATGCGGTCGGCAACGGCGTCGGCGACGACAAGCTCACCTACACCTATGTGCCGACGATCATCGAGTACTACCTGGGTGAGAAGCCGATCCTGCCGAATGTCGACACGCTGCGCTGCTGGCTGCCGGAGGAGCGTGAGCAGGTGCTCGATCGCATCGGCGAGCTGGTGATCAAGCCGGTGGAGGGTTCCGGCGGCTACGGCATCGTGATCGGCCCGGACGCCACCGCGAAGGAGCTGGCGGCCACTCGCCGCAAGATCCGGGCGAATCCGCGGGGGTGGATCGCGCAGCCCGTGGTGCAGTTGTCCACGGTGCCCACCAAGATCGGCAACGAGCTGCTGCCGCGCCACGTCGACCTGCGGCCCTTCGCGGTCAACGACGGCGACGGGGTGTGGGTGCTGCCCGGCGGGCTGACCCGGGTGGCACTGCCGGAGGGATCGCTGGTGGTGAATTCCAGCCAGGGCGGCGGCAGCAAGGACACCTGGGTGCTCGCACCGCGCACCTCGGCGGCGGCACGCGAGCTGGCGGGCGTGGAGCTGGTCGGCGAGCCCGCCGAAGCGCAGCAACGGGAGCTGGGCCGGGAACTCACCGCCAACCAGGCAAACCAGCAACAACAGCAACAACAGCAACAACAGCAAGGGTGAGAGAGTCGGTGAGCGAAATATGCTGGCCCGCAATGCCGAATCCCTCTATTGGATCGGCCGCTACGTCGAACGTGCCGACGATACCGCCAGGATCCTGGACGTCGCCGTCCATCAGCTGCTGGAGGACGCCACCGTCGACCCGGACCGCACCTCGCGCGTGCTGTTGCGGGTCCTGGGCATCGAACCGGCGGACGGGCAGGAGCTCGACGTCTGGTCGGTGACGAATCTGGTCGCGTTCAGCCAGGAACACGGCGGCTCCATTATCGACTCGATCGCGAAGGCCCGCGAAAACGCCCGCGGCGCACGCGAAGTCACGTCCAGCGAGATGTGGGAATGCCTCAACGCCACCTACAACGGCCTGGCCGCGGCCGAGACGGCGGCGCGGGCGCTGGGCCCGCACGAGTTCTTCCACTACATCAAGGGCCGGGCCGCCATGTTCGCCGGCCTGTCCGATTCCACGCTCAGCCGCGACGACGGCTACCGCTTCCTGCTGCTCGGCCGATCCATCGAACGTGTGGACATGACGGTGCGGCTGCTGCTGTCGCGTGCCGGTGACCGCACGTCCTCGCCCGCCTGGGTCACGGTGCTGCGCTCGGCCGGCGCGCACGACAGTTATCTGCGCACCCATCGCGGCGCGCTGGATGCCAATCTGGTCGCCGAATTCATCCTGCTGGACCGGCTTTTCCCGCGCTCGGTGTTCCACTCGCTGCGAGTGGCCGAGAAATGCCTGCGGGAACTGGATCAGCGCCCCAACAGCCGCTTCGCCGCCCGGCACGAGGCGCAGCGGCTGCTCGGCCGCGGCCGCAGTGAACTGGAGTTCCTGCCGCCCGGAATCCTGCTCGAGGATTTGCAGACCCGGCTGCTGCTGCTCCAGATGACGTGCCGCGAGGTGAGCGAGGCCATTTCGATGCAGTACTTCCACGCCGCCCCCTGGGTGGCGTGGACGGATCTGCGCAGCAGCCACGATCGGCGGGCGGAGGAAGTGTGAGCTGGCGGATGCGAGTGGTGCACACCACCGGATATGTCTACGACGCCCCGGTCACCCGGTCGTTCAACGAGGCCCGGCTGACGCCGCGCGCCGACAGCCGGCAGAACGTGATCCTGAACCGGGTCGAAACCGTGCCGTCGACGCGGTCCTACCGCTACACCGACTACTGGGGTACCGCGGTGACGGCGTTCGATCTACACGCCCCGCACACCGAACTGGAGGTCACCGGCTCCTCGGTGGTGGAGACCGAGCCGTTCGCCGGTCCCGCCGACGAGTTGTCCTGGGCGGAACTGCACAACGACGTCGTCTCCGACCGGTTCGATGAACTGCTCGCGCCCACCGGGTATGTGCCGCGGGATCGGCGGCTGGCCTCGGTCGCGCGGCAGCTCGCGCGCGGCGTGGAGCCCGCGAAAGCCGTCGTGCGCGCCGCCGAATGGGTGTACAGCGAGATGGATTACATCGCCGGCACCACCTCGGTGCAAACCTCGGCGGTGCAGGCGTTCGCCGAACGGCAAGGCGTCTGCCAGGATTACGCACACCTGACCCTGGTGCTGTTGCGCAGTATGGGCATTCCGAGCCGCTACGTGTCGGGCTACCTGCACCCGCAGCCCGCGGTGGAGATCGGCCGGACCGTGGCCGGTCAGTCGCACGCCTGGATCGAGGCGTGGACCGGTGGCTGGTGGGGTTACGACCCGACGAACAACATCGCCATCGGCGAACAGCACGCCTCCATCGGCGTCGGCCGCGACTATGCCGACGTGCCGCCGCTGAAGGGCATCTTCTCCGGCAGCGGCTCGACCGACCTCGAAGTCGTCGTGGAGATAACCCGGCTCGCATAACAGACACACCCGCGAAATCGCCCAGCGCGGCACGTCATTGGCGTAGCGTCCGAATCGACCAGCACGGACGTAGCCGTCGCCAGGACCGGTCGCAACCGCGTGATCACTACAGGACTGAATCGCCCCGGTGAGTTCGGAGACTTTGATGTACCCCGGTTTCCGCGGAGTCGGGAGACTTGACTCTAGGCCACGGTTGGATGGACTGCTGCATCCTCTCGTATTCGATCGGGGTGCGCATGCCGAGGGCCGAATGTCGGCGCTGACGGTTGTGGAAGATCTCGAGGTATTCGAAGATCGCGTTGGCCAGCTCGATCCGAGTTTTCCACCGTTGCCGGTTCAGTAGCTCGGTTTGCATTCTGCCCCAAAATGATTCGATGACGGCGTTGTCGTAGCAGTCGCCGAACGCCCCCATGACCGGCGCTCGAACCATGCCGTCTCATCCCCGGGTCGGGGTAGTCGGTCATGGCATTGGCCGAGCATCGACCTGCCGGGTCCCGGCGTTCTCGTCGGTACTGCTTGACGGCTCATAGCGTCACAGCAGCTCGATGAATTCCGTCCCTGCCAGGTCGTCGCTCGCGGTGTCCTTGAGTGCGACGCCGGAGCGGCCGAGCCTGCGTGCCCCCGCCACCAGCGCGGCGGTGATGGCCGCAGCCCGGCGGTAGTCGAGTCCTGCGGGTGGGTGGATGTTGGAGATGCAGTTGCGGTCGGCATCGGTGCGGCCCGGCTGCGGCAGGTGGGTGAGGTAGATGCCGAGGCTGTCGGCGACCGAGAGACCGGGCCGCTCGCCGATCAGCATGATCAGGGTGCGCACGCCGAGGGCCGCGCCGATGTGGTCGCCCAGCGCGACCCGTGCCTGCACGGCCAGCACCGGCGGGGCGAGGCTGTAGTGCGGCCGCAATTCGTCGGTCAGGGCCTGCAGCAGGCCTTGGCCGTGTTCGTCGAGTGCGCGCGGGGACAGCCCATCGGCCATGACGATGCCAACATCGGCGCCGCTATGGGACAGCGGTGACAGGTCGGCCGGGGTGCGGCCCAGATCGGGCCGGCGCAGATATTCGCCGCGGTCGCTCGCGTTGCTGCGCACGACGGCGGGGGCGCCGAGGCCCAGACCGGTGATCCGCTCGGCGAACGAGGCGACGTCGAACGGCAGGTGCACGGCGTCGCGGGCGCCGGCGTGCGCGGCGCTGAACTCCAGCACCCGCTTGGTGGGCAAGGCGTTACCGGTGCGACCCAGCCCGATCCTGGCCTGGGTCGTACGACGCAGCGGAGCCCACACGTCCTGCGGGGAGTCGGCGGATTTGTCGATCTCCAATGGAACCTCCTGGTCAGCGAGCGGTGAGGGCGAGTAGCGGCGAGACGGCCGCATCAACCGGCAGAATGCGGCCTGAGTCGTCGGCCATCCCGAGCCCGTGCAACCAGGTCTCGAACTCGGGTGCGGCCCGCAGCCCCAGCACCTGGCGCACGTACAGCGCGTCATGGAAGGACAAGCTCTGATAGCCGAGCATGACGTCGTCGGCGCCGGGAACCGCGATGACGAACGCACACCCCGCCGTGCCCAACAGGGTGAGCAGAGTGTCCATATCGTCCTGATCGGCCTCAGCGTGATTGGTGTAGCAGACGTCCACACCCATCGGCAGGCCGAGCAACTTTCCACAGAAGTGGTCCTCGAGCCCTGCCCGGATGATCTGCTTGCCGTCGTAGAGGTACTCAGGGCCGATGAACCCGACGACGGTGTTCACCAGCAGCGGGTCGAGCACGCGGGCCACCGCGTAGGCCCGCGCCTCCAGCGTCTGCTGATCCACCGGCAGCCCGCCGGTGCCCAGGTGGGAACCGGCCGACAGCGCCGACCCTTGACCGGTTTCCAGATACATCACGTTGTCACCGACCGTGCCCCGGCCCAGCGACCGGGCCGCCTCGTTCGCCTCGGCCAGCATCGGCAGAGTGACACCGAAGCTCGCGTTGGCCCCCTCGGTGCCCGCGATTGACTGGAACATCAGATCGACCGGGACGTTCTTGTCGATCAATTCCATCGTCGTCGTCACGTGCGAGAGCACGCAGGACTGCATCGGGATGCCGAAGCGGGTGCGGATGTCGTCGAGCAGATACAGCAGATCCGCTGTCGCCCTGGGCGAATCGGTGGCGGGATTGATGCCGATGACCGCGTCGCCGCAGCCCATGAGCAGCCCGTCGAGGGTCGCGGCGGCGATGCCGCGCGGGTCGTCGGTGGGATGGTTGGGTTGCAGGCGAGTGGCTATGCGGCCGGGCAGGCCGATGGTCGTGCGGAACGCCGAGGTCACCGTCGTCGCTTTGGCGACCGCGATCAGATCCTGGTTGCGCATGATCTTCGAGACGGCCGCCACCATCTCCGGCGTCAGACCCGCGGCGATTCCCGAGAGGGTGGCCGCGGCGTCGGGGGCCGCCGCAGTGGCCAGTAGCCAGTCGCGCAAGTCGCCGACGGTGAGATGCGCGATCGGTGCGAAGGCCGCCCGGTCGTGGCCGTCGATGATCAGCCGGGTCACTGCGTCGGTCTCATACGGCACCACCTGTTCGTCCAGGAACACGCTCAGCGAGAGGTCGGCCAGCACCCAGGAGGCGGCGGCGCGTTCGGCGTCGGACTCTGCCGCGCAGCCGGCGAGCTGGTCGCCGGAGCGCAGCGGTGTCGCCTTGGCCATCACCTCCACGAGCGACCCGAAACTGTAGTTCCGGCCGGAGACGCTCTGGTGGTGGTGGGTCATTCGAGTTCCTCCTCGGCGCGGGCCAGCACCGCGAACTCCTCGTCGGGCGAGTTGGCGACCAGCCGGTGGCGGCTGAAGAGACCGAAGTAGGCCAGGAAGGCGGCGAACACCGCCAGGCAGCACAGTGCGGCCATGGTGTCGACCAGGAAGGTGGCGACCACCGCGAATGCGGCGACGACCAGGGCGAAACCGGTGGTGACGATGCCGCCCGGGGTGCGGTAGGGCCGCGGCATCTCCGGCTCGCGGCGGCGCAGCAGAATATGGCTGGCCATCATCAGCACATAGCTGAGCGCAGCGCCGAACACGGCCATGTTCAGCAGCATGGCGCCGCGGCCGGTGAAGGTGAGCCCGAAACCGATCACGCCGGGCACGATCAGCGCGAGGACCGGAGCCTTACGAGAATTGGTGACCGACAGCGACGTCGGCAGGTATCCGGCCCGCGAGAGTGCGAACAGCTGGCGGGAGTAGGCGTAGATGATGGAGAAGAAGCTGGCGATCAGACCGGCCAGGCCGATGTAGTTGACCACCGTGGCCGCCCCGCTGTCGCCGAGGGCCTCGACCAGCGGGTTGCCCGAGGACTGCATGGCCTCGGCCCCGCCCGCGCCGGTCGTGAGCACCAGCACGAGCGCGCAGGCCACGAGCAGCACGCCCATCGCCGCGACGATGCCGCGCGGGACATTGCGTTCGGGATCCTTCGTTTCCTCCGCTGCCAGCGGCACGCCCTCCACCGCGAGGAAGAACCAGATCGCGAACGGGATCGCCGCCCAAATGCCGAGATAGCCATGCGGAAGCACGCTCGAGGCGCCCGCAGCGTCGGAGACCGGGATGTTCGTCAGGTTGGCCAGCTCGAACTTGCCGATCGCGGCGACGACGAACACGACCAGGCCGACGAGCGCGACCGCGGCGATCACGAACATCACCTTCAACGCCTCACCGACACCGCTGAGGTGGATGCCGATGAATACCGCGTAGACCGCCAGATACACCCACCAGCCGTCCTGGATGCCGAACAGCCCGAGCGACTCCACATAGGCGCCGATGAACGTGGCAATCGCGGCGGGCGCGATGGCGTATTCGATGAGAATGGCGCTGCCGGTGGCGAATCCGCCCCACGGGCCGAGTGCGCGCCGCGCGAAGGTGTACCCGCCGCCGGCGGCGGGCAGCGCCGAGCTCATTTCGGCCATGCCGAGCACCATCGCCAGATACATGGCGGCGATGATCACGGTAGCGATGGCCAGGCCGCCGAAGCCGCCTTGTTCCAGCCCGAAGTTCCAGCCGGAATAGTCGCCGGAGATCACATAACTCACGCCGAGCCCGGCCAGCAGCATCCAGCCGGCGCTGCCACGCTTCAGCTGGCGTCTAGCCAGGTAGTCGCTGGTTTCCTCGTGAGGTTGACTCCCTTGATTCCGGGATTTGTCGGCGTCGAGAACGGACATCTGCGGCTCCATACGGACATCGGAAATTCGGCTGTGAGCAGGGACCGCGGGATTCGACCCGGGAAATGAGTTTGCTCACGTCGGCAAAAGGTACCGAGCGGATATGACGGGTTGCGAACGCTTGTCGAATCTCTCGCGAGAAATCGAGCGGCGGAAATTCCCACCCGGCGTAACGCGCCGGAAACATTTATCGAGTGCGCTTGTGATATTCGTCGATGCGGTGCTGACAGGCAGCGTCGTCCGAAGAGAACGGAGCACAATGCCCGACGCGCAGCAGCGGCAGCTGATCGCCGAGCAGTCACCGGTCCGCGGTCTGGACCGGCGACGGTTGCCGTTCGCGCCCGTGCTGGCTCAGTCGGTGGCCGCCGTCGCGCCCGCCGGTACCGCGGGAGTGACGCCTGCACTCGTGCTCGCGACGGCAGGAGGCGGCGGAGCGCTGGTCGCGTTCGTGTGCGCCGCGGTCCTCACGGTGCTCGTCTCGGCATGCATCCGGCCGATGGCGCAGCGGATGGCGTCGGTGGGCGGGCTCTATACCTACGTCGCGAGGGGGCTCGGGCCGAAAGCTGCGGTGCCAACGGGATGGTCGGCGATCGTCGGCTACGGGGCGGTGTCCATCGCCGGGCTCATCGCCGTCGGCGCCTACCTCGCGCATGTGGCGGCAAGCGTGGGCCTCGCTCGCGAGGTGTCCGCCGTGACGGTGGGTGCGGTCGCGGTGGTGGCGGCGCTGGCCGGGGGCCTGGTCCTCATCCGGGGCATCCGGATGTCGGCGTGGACGACCCTCGGGGTGGAGTGCGTGTCGATCGTGATCATCGCCGCGGTGCTGCTGGTACTGCTGACGACCCACCACACCGACGCCCCGGTGACTTCGGCGTTCACCTTCGACGGCGACCTGCAACTCCTGGCCGTCGGCGTGGTCGTCGCGGTGAGCGCGTTCGTCGGTTTCGAAAGCTCCACGACGCTCAGCGGGGAAGCACAGCAACCATTTCGCTCGATCCCCCGCGCGGTCACCTCGACGCCGAGGCTGTCGGCAGCGATCTACCTCACCGCTGTGCCGATCCTGGCGATCGCGCTACGGCACGCGCCGCCGTCGGTACGCGACAGCTCCACGCCGCTGGTCGAACTGCTCGTCTCCGACGGTTCCCGTGTGCTGGCCGCGTTCCTGGATCTCGGCATCGCCGCATCCTTCTTCGCCTGCACGCTTGCCTCGATGAACGCGCTGGTGCGGGTGCTGTTCTGCATGGGCCGCGAAGGGGTCGCGCCGCGCACCTTCGGTCACGTGCACCCACGCTTTCGCACACCCTCGCACGCGGCGCTCGCCGCGCTCGCGGTGGTGGCGGTGGTGCCTGTGGTGGTGCTGGCCGTGGGGGCGACGCCGGAGGACGGGCTGCGCGCGTTCCTCACCCTCAGCGCGTGCGGGTATCTCGGCAGCTATTTCGCCGTGTGCGTATCGGCGCCGGTCTTGTTGCGGCGCATCGGGGAAGGCAGCGCGCGAATAGGGGTGCTCGGCGCGCTCACCTCGGCGTTGCTGCTGTTCCTCGCCGGCAATGCGGCGATCTCGACTGTGCGCGACGGCAACAGGGTGATCCTGGTGTACGGCCTCATCATGGTGGCGGCGGCCCTCTACACCGGCTACCTAGCGGTCCTCCGGCCCCGGCGACTGGCCGCGGTCGGCATCTACGACGAGACGCAGCGCTCCGATCTGGCACAGGTGGCCGCGTTCCGATGAGCCCCTTGCGTGACCCCTCCCGGCACCATCCGAGCACCGTCTCCAATTCGCTGCTCATCCTCGAAGCGGTCGCCACCCTCGGACTCGGCGTGGGGGCCAAGGAGATCGCCGCCGCCCTGCACATGCCCGCGGCCACCGCCTACCGACTGCTCAACGCCTTGGTGGCCGAGGAGTACCTGGTGCGCACGTCCGATCTGCGCGGCTTCGGCCTCGGCGCGCGGCTCGACGGGCTGGTCACCGCCGCCGCCCGCCCGAGCATGCCGTTCGCGGCCCGCTCGGCGATCGAAGCGTTCCGCGCGACCGTGCGGTTCGGCGTGCATGTGATCGGGTTCCGCGGGACCACCCTGCATATCATCGACGCCGACCCCGACCATCCGGTGCGGGCCGAGCGTGAACTCGTCCGGCACCCGCACGCCTCCGCGGCAGGCAAACTGCTGCTCACCCACAACCCCGGCGCGCTCGAAGCGCTGCCCGCCCGGCTCCCCCGCCTCACGCCCGCAACCGTGGTCCGTCACACCGCCCTCCACGTCCAATTGGAGGCGGTGCGCCGCGATGGTGTCGCCACCCAGACCGACGAGCTCCAGGCCGAACTGAGTTGCGTCGCACTGCCGATCATTGATGCGGAGGGTGTGGTGCGCGGCGCTCTGTGCCTGGCGGGGCCTTCCACCCGCACCCCAGCGATCCTGGCGCATGTGGATGCGGCTGCACTGTGCGCAAAAGCGCTTGGGCCGCTGTTGTACTGAGCGCCGACGCGATCGTGCCGGTCTGTGGTCCAACGAATCTTCCGCGACTATATCGCAGGCCGAGGCGACAAGGCCATCGCCCACGAACTCAACCGCGAGGACATTCCCTGCCCGTCAGCACACCGGCCCGAGCAGAACCCGGCACCGATCCCAAGACGGCTGGCAAGCCAGCACTGCCCACCAGCCCCCAACTGACAGAAACCGAGATCCGCAAGCTCATCGACTCCCTCGGCGACATCGCAGCCGTCCTCGCCGCGGGCGCCCAAGCCGACAAAGCGAATCTCCACCAGGCCTTCCACCTCGACATACGGTATCGGCCCCGACAGCAGCTGGGGGGTCTGTCCAGTTGACCTCGGCCAATCACGCCAGGTGAGCCGATTGTGACCTTGAAATGGCGAAAGGTGCTCTGAGCTGCGATAATTCGACTTGCTGAAGTAGCCACACGGGAGCGTGATTCGGCTACCGTGACCGAACGCGCAGCCGAAGTGATGAACTTCGAACCCGCTTTGCGCGATCGGCTGGTCCGCAGTGAGGCTGCGCCCGCCGAACCCGCCGGAACGTGCCCCGTCTCGGCATTATGGGCCAGAGCCGTTCTCTGACCCTCCGGGCAGCGGAATAGATCGCATCCGGCGTTTCTGACTCATTTCCTCTCGGACGGTGGGTCTCATACCACGAGCGGTACGGCGAGCAATCGCGCGACTCGGGTGTGGCTACTGTCGACTCGAGGCGGCGGTGACCGGGTCGAGGTAGCACCCGGAGTCGGCCCGATTCCCGCCCAGCCCGGCTCCCTTGCGCTGCACCGGGTGCTGTCACCTGCGCACTCGCCGGCGCTTTCGAATCAGGACAACGTCACCGAGAATCCTCGAGCGGCAGGCGGGCGCGGATGTGTCCCAGACGCATCAGCTCCTGTCCGCCGCTGTCGAACAAGGCGAGGCGGTGACCTCGCTTCGCAGTGAAGCGGACATTGAGTACAAGTGTGGACATCGAGACCGATTCCCTCTCGGTGGAAGTAGATGCCGTATTCGCAGAGCGGGCCCGGTCACAGTACATGTGGTCAGCGCCGACCCGAGAGAACTGAGCGACGTTCCTGTGCACGCGCGGCCGCATGCACAGCGATCCGCGGTCAGCGAGTCGGATTCGGATCGTTCACCCGGGTCAGCTTGGCGGGGTTTCCGCCCATCGCGGCGTCGACGAAGCGCTCGGTCACTTCCTGGCGGATCAGTGGGTCCACCTGGGTGCGTGGTCTGCGCGCTTGTACGTGGGCGCGGGCGCGATGGGCGATCTGGCGCACTGCGGCGGGGGAGCGGTCGACCATATCGGCGATCTCGGTGTGCGGGTAGGCGAAGACCTCGTTGAGTACGAAGACCGCGCGCTCCAGCGGAGTCAGCGATTCCAGGACAACCAGCATCGCCATCGACGACGATTCTGTCCGCAGCACGCTCGCCGCACCGTCGCCCACGGTGGCGTCACTGTCGAGTGCCGAAGCCCTATCCCCGTGAGTTCCGCGGCGATGTCGTGCGTGTGGCTCGCAATCGCGATGATGGTGTGACGCTGGAGCAGATCGCCGCCGATTTCGGGATCCACCCGATGACGCTGTCGAAATGGATGCGTCAGACCGATGTCGACGAGGGAACCAAACCGGGCACCAGCACGAGCGAGTCGGCCGAGCTGCGGGCGGCGAAACGGCGAATCCGGTTGCTGGAGCAGGAGAACGAGGTCCTCAAACGGCCGCCGCTTATTTCGCGCAGGCGAACCTGCCGGGAAAATGATCTACCCCCTCGTCCGCGAGCTGGCCGACGACGGGATCCCCGTCACGGTGACGTGCCGGGTGCTGAAACTGGCCCGTCAGCCGTACTACCGATGGCTGGCCGAACCGGTCACTGCCGCCGAACTCGACCAGGCGTATCGGGCCAACGAGCTGTTCGACGCCCATCGCGACGATCCCGGATTCGGGTACCGATTTCTCGCCGACGAGGCCCGCGCCGCCGGTGAACCGATGGCCGACCGCACTGCATGGCGGATCTGTTCGGCCCAGGGCTGGTGGAGTGCGTTCGGCAAGAAGCGACGCGGAAAGGGCAAGGCCGGCCCGCCGGTCCACGATGATCTGGTCCAACGCAACTTCACCGCTGAGGCTCCGAATCGGTTGTGGCTGGCCGATATCAGCGAGCACCAGACCTGCGAGGGCAAGCTCTACATTTGTGCGGTCAAGGACGTCTATTCCAACCGGATCGTCGGCTACTCCATCGACTCACACATGAAATCGGCGCTGGCGGTGCACGCGCTCAACAATGCGGTGGCTCGCCGTGGCGAGGTGGCCGGTTGCATTCTGCACACCGACCGCGGATCGCAATTTCGCAGCAGGAAATTCATGCGAGCCCTGACTCGTCACGGCATGGCCGGGTCGATGGGCCGTGTCGGCGCGGCCGGCGACAATGCCGCCATGGAGAGTTTCTTCGCGCTGCTGCAGAAGAATGTCCTCGACCGCCGATCCAGATGCAGCCGTGAGGAATTGCGCATCGCGATCGTCACCCGGATCGAACGGACCTACCACCGCCGCCGACGCCAAGCTACCCTCGGCCGTTTGACGCCGGTCGGATACGAGACCATCATGACCCCACCGGCCAGTCAGGCCGCGTGATCGAATCTGTCACCCGATCGTGCAGCAGTCCCTCATCAAGTGTTCATGAACGGACCGTCCTGCCGACCCAACAAACGGCCCGCCACCACAGGCCAGCCACCGAAGGAGGCCATCGGGTAGAACATCAACCAGGACCCACCACCTGTCCGATTACTCGAGCAGACCAGCCGGGAATAACGTGAGCGCCGACAGGTGAGAGTGCTGCTGGTCGGCTCGTTTCGCCGGGATGGGCCGGCGTCTGGCTGGCGGAGAAGGCGTCGAGCGGCGTGCCGGTGCCGCGCTGGCCACGCCCGACATTCCGTGGTGCTCGGGCACCCAGTACCGGTGATAGCCGAGGTCGTCGACCAGCTGTGCCAGTCCGACGCTGTTGCGCAGCGCCACGCTCGCATTCGATCGCTGCGTGATGGGAGCCGTATCCAGCGGATGTCACGCCGGTCGCGGTGACTGATTCGGAACGAGCTCAGCCGGCTGTAGCGTCACGACAGCAGTTTGGCCAGCTCCGCGCGCGAGGCGACACCCAGCTTGGGGAACGCCTTGTACAGGTGATAGGCGACCGTGCGCGGGCTCACGAACAGCTGCGCGCCTATTTCTCGGTTGGATGCGCCCGTGGCGGCCAGCCGAACTACCTGAAGTTCCTGCGATGTCAGCACGCCCAGCGGATCTCCGGCACGGGAGCGGTCGGGCACGGAAAGCCCGGTCGCGCGCAGTTCGGCGGCGGCGCGGTCCGACCAGACGGCCGCGCCGAGCCGGTGGAAGGTCTCCATGGCGGCTTGTAGTTGCGGGCGTGCCTCAGCGCGACGCCTGTTGCGACGCAACCACTCTCCATATACCAGCTGGGTCCGTGCCTCGTCGAAGGGTTGGCTGTGTTCGGAGTGCAACGCGAGGGACCGCTCGAACAACTCACCAGCCGCGCTGTCCGGTGCCAACAGCGCACGAGCCCGGTGCAGAATGGCGAGCGCCGCCGCCTGGCCCGTGCTGTCGACCCAGTCCGCAAGGGGCCCCAGCCGATCGCGGCCCCGTGACGAATCGCCCTGCCGAACAGCGGCTTCGATGTAGTCCGGCCACGAATACCACCACAGGAAGGCGTGGCGGGTTGGACCGGTCATCGCCCGGTCCAACCGGCCGAGCACCGCCTCGTAGCGGCCCAGCCCGAGGTCGAGGACCACCCGTGCGTACTCGGCCCAGCAGGCCGCCGGCATCCACGCACGGTGGTCCGCGTCCCGAATCGCCTGCTCCGCCAAGGCAATACACTCGTCCTCCGCGCCGGCGACCGCGGATAGCCAGGAGTGCACGCCCGCCAGGTAGCCACGCCACATCGGCTGGCCCACGTCGGATGCCAAGGTCATACCCGCGGTTGCCGTGGCCCGCGCGGCTCGGTGCCGTCCGTTCAGGAGCTGGGCGACGGCGAGCAGCGTCATAGCCTGGGGCATGCGTCCCAGCCGACCCTCGGCCCGGCATTCCTCGACGAGTCCGGTCGCGCGATCGAGCATGCCGTATGCTCCGGCGCGCGCCAGGTCCTGAAACGCGATGAGGTAACGCAATTCGGACGGTACGTGACCGGCCGGAATCACGAAGTCGGCCGCGGTCGCGGGCTTGCCCTCGACGAGCAGGCGCAGCGCGCGGTTGGCCGCACGCACCATGGCGGGCAGCCCCGCACCGTCCGGGCACATCTCCTCGGAGCGGCGGGCCAGCGCGAGCTGATCCGGGTGGGTGGCGCTTGCCCAGGCGTAGTAGCCCGCCAGCGCGATCAGCGACAGCCTGGCCAGCATGTCGTCCGCCGCCTCGGCCCCTTCGTGCATGAGCCGCACGGCCGCCATTGGCCGAGCGGACCAGAGTTCCAGCTTCGCGCGTACGTAGGCGAGCTGTGCCAGGACGTCGCCCGCCGGTGTCGCCGCCTCGGCCCGGTCCCGTGCCCTGTCCACCAGTTCACCCGCGCGTTGCCACAGTCCGGCTTCGGTCGCGGCCTCGGCCGCGGCCGTCCACCGTCGGACGGCCTCAGCAGGATCTGTGGACAGCTCGGCCGCACGAGCGTACGTGGCCGACACTGCCGCCTGCCCACCGCGCTGCCGCGCGCTCAGCGCCAGGCTTTCGAGCTTCCCGGCCAATTCCTCGTCGGGCCGGAGGGCGACGGCAGCGAGATGCCAGGCACGCCGGTCGATGTCGACCGCCGCGGCAAGCGCCCGGTGCGCGGCCACCCGGCTGGCGATGTCGCAGGCCAGCAGCACCGCGGTACGCACCAGCGGATGCCGGAAGGCGACACCGTCCGGACCCATCCCCACCAGGCCCGCCCGCTCGGCCACCGCGAAATCCTCCAGCGAAGCGCCGAGCAGACTGATCGCGTGCGCGAGCACGTCCAACTCGTCGATGTTCTCCATCGCCGCCACCAGCATGCAGGAACGAGTGACCTCCGGAAGTGCTGAGATCCGCGCGCGGAACCCCGTCAACACCCTGTCCGTCACAGGCTGCGCCGCACTCGGAGAGAACGGCGACAGGACCAGCGCGCCCTTGCGTTGCTCGGGGGTGAGCATGCGGGGCAGTTCGATCAGGGCGAGCGGATTGCCCATCGCCTCGGCGAGGATCTGGTCACGGACGGCGGGCGGCAGGTCCGCAGCCCCTTCGTTGAGGAGCTTGCGGGCGGACCCGTCGTCCAGGCCACCCGGTCGCAACTCGGGCAAATCCCTTGCGATGCAATCATCCCCGGAGCACCAGCCGTCCCTCGAAGCGAACAGCATGACGACGGGCTCGGCATGAAGGCGGCGTGCGGCGAACAGCAGTGCGTCGGAGGACTCGCCGTCAAGCCACTGGGTGTCGTCGACCAGGCACACCACCGGGCACGCCGTCGACAGCTCCACCAGCAGGCCGAGCGTCGCCAGCCCGACGAGGAAACGGTCGCCGTGCACGATGTCACCCAGACCTAGTGCGGCGCGCAACGCATTCGCCTGCTGCGGCGGCAGTGTCTCCATCTGATCGAGCACCGGGCGTAGCAGTCGATGCAGCGCGGCGAACGGCAGATCGGCCTCGGACTCGACACCGGCCACCCGCAATACCCGTGCCCCCGCCGTTGCGGCCGCGCACTCCAGGAGAGCCGACTTGCCGACGCCCGCCTCGCCACGGATCACCAAAGCGCCGGACCGGCCCTTCAGCAGCTCGTCTATGGCCGCCTGCTCCGCTTGTCGGCCGTACAGCATGGAACCCATCCAGCAACGCCTATCCCTCGTGCCGCACGAAATACGGCACGGTTGAGATTAGCGTGAGTGGGACGGCATTCTCGGCGTCGAATTGGACGGTCAGCTCCGCACGGTGGGACGGGGCCGCAGGTCAGGTCCAATAATCCAATGCGGCCTTGGATTCGGCCACGTCGTGACGGTCGCTGGCCCAGGCCGCATAGCCGTCCGGGCGGACCAGCATCGCCGGATGCGCCGGATCAGCGGGGCTGACGACACGCACCCGGTCGGCCCACCCCACCTCCGCCACTTCAGCATTGGTGACCAGCACAAACCGGCCGCCTCGCAGCGCCTCGTACAGCCGCACGGGAGTGCCCTGCAGCGGAGTATCGCCGACCCGACTGCCGACGAGGCGATGCGCACCGTCGGGGCCCGGGTAGGCGAACCCGATACCCGAGATCGACCCCGCCGCCTTGCGCGCGACCGGCGGCAGTTCGAGTGCCTTTCCCGCGACGACATTACGGGCCAGCTGACCGATCCGCGATTCCAGCATGGCGGCGCGAATGATTGCGCCGCTGCTGCGCAGCACTTCCCGTCCTACCGGGTGCCGCTCGGCGTGATAGCTGTCCAGCAACCCGTCCGGGGCCCAACCCTGAATGGCCGCAGCGAGTTTCCAGCCCAGATTGGCCGCGTCCTGCAGTCCGGTGTTCATGCCTTGGCCACCTGCGGGCGAGTGCACGTGCGCGGCGTCACCGGCCAGGAACACCCGGCCGACGCGATACGACTCGACCTGTCGTTCGTCGCTGTGGAATCGCGACATCCAGCGCGGGTCGCGCATCCCGTAATCGGAGCCGAGTGCGCGGCGGGCCACCTCCCGCAGCTCGTCCAATTCCACGGGTTCGGTGTCGGGTAGCTGATTGCGGCGATTCCAGGCGAAGATGCGGTACCAGCCGTCACCGAACGGGGCGATGAAGGCGAAGCAGTCCCCGACCCCGTTGACGGCCAGCACATCCTGCGGCGGAACGGCGAGCCGGACATCGGCCAGCATGATCGACTTCAGCACCGACCTGCCCGGGAATTCCAGGCCCAGAACTTCCCGGACGCGGCTGTGGTAGCCGTCAGCACCGACCAGGTACTCGGCGTCTACGCGCTGTGTCGAACCTTGGTGCTGGACAGTCGCTTCCACTCCTTCGGAGCTCTGCGTGAACCCGGTCAGCGCGGCTCCCGGTACCAGGTTCGCGCCCAGTTCCGTTGCCCGGCGGCGCAATACTTCCTCGACGTGGGTCTGCGGAACGATGAGCAGGTACGGGAATCGGCTGTCGAGCAGCTCTGCCAGGTTTATGCTCACCGACCCGAACAGTCTGAGGCTGCCTACTTTCGCGCCCGCGGCCACCACCTCGTCGGCGATCCCGCGCGCGTCGAACTGTTCGAGGGTCCGGGCGTGTACGCCGAAGGCACGTGTCAGGTCCGACCCGTGCTGATGCCGTTCCACCAGGGTGACCGCCACCCCAGCGCGGGCCAGGTCACCGGCCAGCAGCAGTCCGGTGGGACCGCCGCCGACGATGAGCACATCGGTTTGCTCGGGAATCATATTGTGCTCCAACCAAAATAGTTGTTGTAGGTTTTCTAGGTTCGTGATGCGGCATGTGCAGCGCTCATGCACAGCCCATCACGCAGTCGTGGATGTGCGGCGGTAGAAGTCGACCTGGTCGGCGACCACACGGTCGCGGAACTCGGGGTTGGTGTAGAAGGTGAAATGGGTGCCCGGATATACGCGGAGTTCGCCGTGCAGGGCTCGGTCGGCCAGCTCGCGGCTATTTTCCAGGGGTGTTTCTCGGTCCTCGGCGGCGACGCAGACCAGCAGCGGGCAGGAGAGGCGCGCGGCGGCCTCAGCGGGGTGGTAGCGCATCATCTGCAGTAGGCCTCTGGGGGCTACAATGTTGCGCCACGATGTGCTTTGGCCACCACCGGTCAGAGCCTGGATGTGCTGTTCGGCCTCGGGACTCGCAGTGACGGCGAGCTCTCCGGGGTGGCCCACCATGGGGATGTAGTAGGGGCGAAGGCCCAGCTTGCCGCGGAGGGCGTCCCTGATGATCGCGCTGAGCAGCTTCAGCGTGTCCGCGGTCGACCGGCCCTCGACCTTCTTCGGGAATCCGTTGAACGGGATCTGCGCCACGACGCCTGCGACGCGGGGATCACTCGCGGCCACGGTGATGGCGTGTGCGCCGCCCAGCGAGTTGCCCCACAGCAGCACCCTGCCGGGATCGACCCGTTGATGTTCTCGGGCGAAGACCACGGCGGCCGCGATATCGGCAAGCTGGGCGTCGATATCGGGCACCTGGCGGGGTTCGCCGTCACTCTCGCCGAAGCCGCGGTAATCGAAGACCAGCGCCGCGAAGCCCGCGGCGGCGAACCGCTCGGCGTAGTCGAAGAGCCGGTCCATCGTTCCGCTGTAACCGTGGCACAGCACCACGCACGGCACCGGTCCGGACTCGGCGGGCAGGTAGAGGTAGCCGACGCACCGGACGCCGACGACGGTGAACGACACTTTGGTTCGCATTCGGATCATCTCCACGGCTGCAGACCGGCTGCCGGTAGCCGGCGATTGGTTCAGGAAAGGAGTTCACGTGCGGCGGCCCAGACCCGGGCGAGCCCGAACTCGGCCAGGCCGCGAAGCAGATCGCGGAAGGTCTCCTCGGTGGCCCCGGCTGTCCTGGCCAGCTCGGCGTGCAGGCGCATCGATTCGCCCAGCGTCTGGTAGAAGACATCCACGGTCAGGCACGCGATTGCCCGTTCCCGGACGCTGAGGTGCGGGCGGGCCCAGCGCTGGGCCAATTGGTCCTCGGTGAAGGCGGCCAGTCCGGGGTCCACATCCTCCAGTACGCGGACGGCGCGGACCAGCGCATCGGTCAGCGGCACCGGCGCGACGGGATCGGCGTCCTGTGGCCCGGCAGGCCGAGTTCGCGCAAGCGCTGAAAGGCCGAGACGACGACGGGGTACCCCACATAGGGGGCCAGGTGACGGTAGAGCTCCCTGATGGCCTCGGGTTCGACACCGTTGGCGAGGGCCATCTGCACATGCATGGTCAGGGGCAGGTCCAGGTGCGGGTGGCACAGGTCGGAAGTCAAACAGACGAAGGCTTTCTCGCGCATCGTCAGATGCGTCAGGCCCCACAGGTTCTCGCCCGCGCCGACGGCGAGCTGGGCGAAGACGGGGTCGAGGGCGGCGAGCGCGTCGGCTCCGGCGAGCTGGGTCATGACTGCTCCGTTCAGGACAGACCCAGCGCGCGCAGGCGCAGGGCATCGAGGGTGTACTCGGGGACGACGCGCCCGAGCGTGCTCATCAACCGCGACTGTGGAGGCACCGGTCACCAGGACGGTCGCTGAGCGGGGTTCGGACCGCTTTGCCATGGTCCCGACGCTACGAAGATCGTTGTAGCCGTCGCATCCGTCAGATGACTGGTATGCGTCCGCGCTGGTACCGGTCAGGTCGGATCAGCGGACGGGTCCAGCGCACTGATCAGATCGCAAGCGCTCGCGGAGAACCCGCGGGCGGTGCGTTCATCGCGTCCCCGCCTACAGCGCCGCGATGGTGCAGAAGTTCGAGAATCGAGTCGACCTCACCGGCGCAGCGCCGATACTCGGACAGTGATGTTCACCCCTGATGTTCCCGGGTGTCTCGGAGTCGGTTTGGTTGACTTCTTGGTCACGACACCGGCTGCTGTGCCTGACCTGCTGCCTGGCCCCGATCCTGATCGCCGCCGGACTACTGGGCGGTGGCGTCGTCCTGGTCGGCCTGTCGTGGCTGGAACCACTCGGCTTCGCCCTGCTCGGCCTCGGTGTTGCCGGTCTGATCTGACCCTCGTCACCTGCACAGCCCCACTCGATTCCCCGTCGGCATCAGCGTTGGCCATCCTGACCCATTTGGCTCAACCGGCTGAGCGCCCGCACACCTTGCCGACAATCGGCACTCCGCGCCCACCGCGGCCACATTCCACCCACACGCCCGATCAGAGCCACCGGTGTGGGACTAGAGGTGGTTGAGCACCGTCGACGCCGTGCGCGACCAGCGCGGTCACCGGCCGCCGGGTCATCTGTGATCCTTCCGCCGCAGCCCGTCAGCAGCTCCCGCGGGTGGCCGCGGTCCGCAACCGCGGCCCACCTCCTGGCAGATCGCCGAGTACCCGTTGGCCGGCTGCGGCAAGAGCATGGTCGGGCTGCTACGCACGGGGACACGGACTTCGTGCAGCGCTGAGCTGGCGTGAATTCGAGTGCTTCCATCGACTGGTGGTTGTTGCCTCCTCCAGTGAGGTGGTCTCGCAGCTCATTGATCCGGCTACCGGATCGCCGCCGCCCCGCAGCTCGTGTCCAACGCTCGTCGCCGTCCTTACCCCGCCCGACCAGGTCGAGAACGTGACCGGCTGGGTGCTGACCGCGGACGGACAGTGGCTGACCAAGCTGCTCGGCCTCGCCCTCTTCGCGCAGGCCTGGGTTGCCTGCGTCCTGCGCAAGGACCCGCACCTGGGGGTCGCGAGGGGCCTCGCCTTCTACCAGCTCGCGAGCGCGACCGCCGACTGGGTCATGTGGCTCTGGCTCGCCGACGACGGAATCTTCTCGAACGGCAGCGCGATCGTCGTCGCCGCGATCACGACGCACTACGCCCTGGGCTTCCTGCTCGTACGAGCGATCCGCAAGGCATCGGCCGCCGGGGCGCGTACGCCCGCACCAGCGGCGGGAGTCGCCTGACATGATGGAGCTTCGGACCGAGATCGAGATCAGCGCCCGCGGAGCGAGTCCGGCGGGTGCTGACCGACAGCGGAACGTCGCGCAGCGGTTCTCGTCGAACCGAGTCGCGTCCACAGCAACGGCAGCTAGCACTTCTCGGCGAAAAGGATTGGGCCATGCGGATATTGAGGACGCCCGACGAGCGGTTCGCAGGGCTACCCGGCTTCCCGTTCGAACCGCACTACGTCGAGGTGGCGGCCGGTGACGGGACCCTGCTGCGGGTGCACTACCTGGACGAAGGCCCCGCCGATGGTGAGGTCGTGCTGCTGCTGCACGGCGAACCGTCCTGGTCGTATCTGTATCGGCGGATGATCCCGGTCCTGGTGGCGGCCGGCCTGCGGGCGATCGCGATCGACCTGGTCGGTTTCGGCCGCAGCGACAAGCCGGCCGACCGTGACGACTACACCTACCAGGCGCACGTCGAGTGGACCTGGGCTGCGGTCGAGGCGATCGGCCTCGACGGGATCACCCTGGTGTGCCAGGACTGGGGCGGATTGATCGGGCTGCGTCTGGTTGGTGAACATTGCGAGCGTTTCGCAAGGGTCGTCGCCGCGAACACGTTTCTGCCGACCGGTGACCGCCATCCCGGCGATGCGTTCCTGGCTTGGCAGCGCTTCAGCCAGGAGACGCCCAACTTTCAAGCCGGGAAGATCGTCAACGGTGCCTGCCTGACCGACCTCACACCCGAGGTGGTCGCCGCCTACGACGCTCCGTTTCCCGATGACACCTACAAGCAGGGCGCCCGCCAGTTCCCGCTGCTGGTTCCGGTCAGTCCGGAGGATCCCGCCGCACCCGCCAACAGGGCCGCGTGGGCTGTCTTGGAGACCTTCGAGCGCCCATTCCTGTGCGCTTTCTCGGACTCTGATCCGATCACCCGCGGCGGAGATAAGGTGTTGCGCTCGAAAATCCCTGGTGCCGCTGGACATCCACCGGTGACCATCACCTCCGCAGCGCACTTCCTCCAGGAGGACAAGGGCGAAGAACTCGCCGCAGTTGTCGTCGACTTTGTCCGCGCGACTGCGCGATAGGTTCGGTTGCTCCGTGACGTGAGCTCCAGTAGGTCAGCACCAAACCGGAAGGGCGGGTCGCGATCAGGGCTTTGGCACGCTCACCATACGGGTAAATGGTGGTCGACGGTCCACCGCACCCGAACCCCAACCGAGCCTCCGAGGGGCTGAAACTGCGGATCCTCTCACTCGATGCGAGCACCGCCCCAGTGGTGCAACGCGCTGATCGACACGACCGCCAAGACCTCACCGGCGACGAGTTGCGCGCCTTCGCCGGCCAACGGCTGGCACGGTACAAGATACCGCGCACCTTCACCTACACCGAGCATGCGCTGCGCGACGACGCCGGCAAAGTACGGCGCCAGGCGCTACTCGACCGGCCGTCTCGTCCCGATCGGTAGCTCGGTTCATCTCGGGTCGATACCGAATGGTCCCGTCCGCCCGCAGATGCTCGCGCCGGCGGGCTGAGGCGATGTGCTGATCGATCAATTCCTCGGCCGCGGTGACGATTACGGCGAAGACCCGCACAGCGGCAAGGTCCCGATCGGTGTCCCGCGTAGCCGGGGCTGTCGACCAGCCACCGTACGATGTGCCGACCGTCGGTGTTCATCCGGCTGGCGGTGTGCTGACCTGGGGTATACCTAGGCCAATCCCGAACGGTACCGACTGGAGTTCGTCGCCGTGGAACCGGAAACGGCCGTTCTGCGTCATTTAGTGGTCATGGTGTTTTCGTGTCGGGATGCCCGGTGATGCCGCTGAACATCAGCTCGACGCCCGCGGTGATCGTGCGATTGCGCGTGTCCTGATCGAACGCCGGGTTCATTCCTGTCAGAGCGGTCCCGAAGATCATGCCGACGACGGCGCGGGCGGTGGCGGCGGTATCCAAATCGGTTCGCAGGTAGCCCTGTTCGCGGCCGTGGTCGAAGTAGGCGGCGGTGAGTGTGGCGGCGAGGTCGAAGATGCCGAAGATGCGCAGTTCGAGTTCCACGTCCACGCTAAGGCTTTCGATGAGCAGCAAGCGCACGACGCGCAGGTCGGCGGTGATATCCCCGAGCGCGGCGGCAATGCGGTCCACCTGAGCTCGGTATTCGACGAGCGTTCGAGCGGCCTCAGGGGCGTTCTCGGCGACCAGCACCGCCTTCGATCGCTCGATCACGCTGTCGATGACGGCGTCGAGAATTTCACGTTTGGACTGGAACTGTCGGTAGAAGGTCGAGTGACCGATACCGACCCGTTCGGCGATCTCAGCGACCCCAGCGTCGTGGTAGCCGCGTTCAGCGAACACCTCGAAGGCCGCCTCGAGGATCTCTTCTCTCAGCGCTTGTCTGCGGCGCTCGGCCCACGCTTTGGGTCTGGTCACACCGGAAAGGATACTTGATTCTCTACCGGAATGATGATTCCCTAATGGGTGTAGGAATACCATATTGTTGGAAAGGGCAGGTCATGACCACATCGACAAGGTCGTCCGCTGTAGCCGAGCGAGTTGATCGACTGCGCACGCTGGCCGAAACCGATCCTCAGGCCGCTCAGGACGCGGCGTGGGCGTGGTTCGCACGCCTTGGCGCCCAGTTGCCGAATCAGGCGGCCGAGCTGGAATTGGCGCAGCTGTTCGCGGCCGGAGATGCCGCTGACATCGACGGGCAGACGGAGGGCAAGCTGGTCGGTTTCCTGAATCCGACCGATGATCTGGAACGAACCGGCCGGGTGATCATCATGCTGGGCAAGGTCGTCACCGGCACGCTCGGGCTGATGCCGTGGCTGGGTAAAAAGTTCGACAAGTCCGCCCGGCGCGGCACCAATTCCCTCTCCGGGCTGGCGTTCATTCTCACGGCGGTCTTGGCCCCGAAGTACCGGCTGCGCCGCAACGGCAGCCATTGGGAGGGGTTCGAGATGCTCAACCGCGTCGAACCCAGCGCCGTGTCCCCGCAGACTCAGGTGCTGGTCCTCGATTACGAAACCATCGGCACCAATCCATGGCCGATCAACCAGATTCGTGACGAGGCCGTGCAGATCGTTGCCGGAACGTACCTGGGCGCGAAACTGCTGCACCAGGAAAGCGGTTACCGCCAGCTCGCCTACTGGGCTGCCAGGGTTCCGGTCGCCTGATGAGCGCGCTGACATAGTCGGTGCGGCTGCCGCGACTCGAGCCGTGGCGTCCCAGAAGCCGCACCACGACGCGATCCTCACCCAGGTACGTGACGAGGTCCGGGCGTGGTTCGCCGCCAGCAACGGCCGACCGTGGCGCGACACGAAGGGCTACACCGCCTTCATAGCCAACGCTCAGGGGACTGCCTCAGCCTCGCGGCGAATCCGCACCGACTCGACTCCAGTCGAACCCGAGTTCGCCCTTGTCGGCGATGATCCGTTCCCGCCAGTCGCGAGCTTCTCCGGATTGATCACGTAGCGGCGGTCGTGATTCGGGCGATCCTCGATGTGCTGGATCCACTCGGCTGGGTCCAGCCCCAGCTCGGTCACCACCATGCGGGCGATATCGAGGTTGGTCACCTCGTGACGCGCCGAGATATCGAAGATCGACAGCAGCCCGGGATCGGTCGCAGCCGCCTTCGGGATCGGCCCGAGCTCCGCGTGCACCACCCCGTGCACCGCATCGCAGTGATCCAGGACATGCAACCAGTCACGGCTCTGCAACCCGTCGCCGTACACGGGGATCTTGCGGCCCCGCAGCACATTCGTCACGGCCAGCGAGATCAGCTTCTCCCGCAACTGATATGGGCCGAAGCTGTTGGCGCAGTGGGTCGACCGGATATGGGAGGAGGTTGCGCCGGTGCTCGTCTGCTGGCTGGAATGCACCCCTACTTGCCCGCACGCCGCTCAGGGGCCGAGGATGGCGCGGATCTGGTCTGCGGCTTGGCGCGCGATCTCTTCGTCGACGACGGCGACCGGTTCGTCGGCCCCGGCGAACCATTGCGGGCCGACAGTGAACGGTGCGCCGGTAAGGGCGACACCGACCGGGCCCAGTTCGCAGATGATGGCGTCGCCCGACAGCGGGTCGGAGACCACTTCGACGATGATGTACTGGCGCCGGATCCGGTTGTAGTCGTCGGAGCTGACGATCAGGCACAGCATGCCGCCCGGCAGCACCGAGCCCGACGGGGCGTGCCAGACCTCGCCGAATCGCGGAGCGGCCATCAGCCGGCCGCGCGACGCTGGGCGATGAGGCCCGCGGTCAGCGTGGTCGCCCGGTCCGGCGTGTACCCGGCAGCGTTCAGCGTGGCGCTGTCGGCGGCGATGCGGCGGCGCAGATCATCGCGGCGCACCAGCTGCGCGAGATAGGCGGAGCGATCCAGGCCCTCCTCCTCGGCGCGCCGGGCGAGGATTTCCAGGGTCTCGTCGTCGAACGACACCGACGTCTTCCGTCCAGCCATACCGCCGAGCATACCGCCCTCAGCGGTAGATTACGGCTCCGCCAGTCCCAGGCTGGCCGCAGAGAGGGATTTCAGGCGACGTCGTCGCGCCACACCCGGCCTCCGGCGCCCCTGCCCGACCGCGGATTCGTTCCATATCAGAACTCGGAGGTCCCGTAGTGCCCCCGGCCGAGGGCGTGCGGCGGCGAGATGTGCCACCGATGACGAGCCAAGTTCGCCATCCGAGGCCGATTCCCGCGCGGCGAGTTGTTCTACGACGACGAGCGAGCCGATCCCGCCCGGTGGCCGGCCGGCCACGGCTGGTCGGTACAGATCCTCAGTCCCCGGCGAGCTGGCCGCGTCCCTACGGCCGATCGGTCCCGGATCTCCCTGAGGAACTCGACCCTGTGGCGGCAATCCGGGCTTCTGACCGCGGTGCGGTAGCCGGTCGGCGCTACATCTTGGCGCTGCGGGCCATGACGAAGCTGTAGAGCCCGTAGGTGATGATGCCCGATCCGGAGATCAGGAGCAGGGCCATGCCGAAGGGTTGCGCGCCGAGCGTTTTCACGGCTCCGTCCAGGCCTGCGGACTTGTTCGGATCGGATTCGATCGCGGCGAGGATCACCAGCAACCCCGACCGCGGCGACGGCCAGTCCTTTGGCGATGTATCCCACAGTGCCCAGCCGCCGCACGAAGGCGCTCGGGACCCCGCGAAGATCGTCGAGGAAATTCTGGCTGGCTCCTTTGTGCACGTGGTAGCCGCCGATCGCGATGAGGACCAGCCCAGCAGCGACGAGCACGATCGTGCCCGCCGTGTGCTGCATCAGGCGTGCGGTGAGCCCCACACTCTGGCTACTGCTCGACTGTCCACTGCCCTGTGCGAAACGGAACGCGGTGATCGCGAACGCGAGATAGACGACGGACAGCGCGAGTGCTTTGGCGCGATCGGACACTTCGGACTTCCGTCTGTCGGCGCCCGGCTTGGACGCGCTGCCGAAGACGGCCTCCGCCAGTCGCCAGAGCGCCATCAGCACGAACGCGACCACGCCCATCCACAGGGTGAACTCGCCACCCGGTTTATCGGCCAGTTCCGCCATGGCCCCGGATTGATCGGCGTTGCCCCCGCCGCCGAACGCGAGCCGGATGGCGATGTAGCCAATGAGTACGTGGAGGAGGCCGGACATGACATAGCCGGCGCGGGCGAGACGTGCGAACACGCTGCTCTGGGCGATCTGCCCGGCGGTGGGGGATAGACCGGTGTGGGTCATGCTGCTGCTCCATCCAGGTACCACGGCGCGAAGCCCGCGCAGGACATCGACCGGATACCCAAGTCCACGGAGAAAGCACCTCCCCACCCCGGCGCCCGGATGAGCGGGTCGTGACTTTCCCTCACAGCGGTTGCCGGACCCCGGCGTCACCTGCTGGCCTGCGCCGTCGCGCGAATGCGGTGCACCGAGGCGACCTGACGATCTCGAGGGCCTCGCCACAGCCGCCGTCGCGGCCGACGGCGTCATCCACCTGGCCTTCAAGCACGACACCATGTTCGCCGGCGACTTCGACAGCGCGGTCGCAGCGGATCTGCGCGCCATCGACACGCTCGGGGACGCGCTCGCCGGCACCGGCAAGCCTCTGGTGACCACGTCGGGAACCATGCTGCTCGCCTTCGCGGGACTGGAAAACGCCGCCACCGAAGCGGACGTGATCGAAGCGGGGCCGCGGATCGACGGCGACAACGCGGTGGTCGCACTCACGGAGCGCGGCATCCGCTCGTCCGTCGTCCGGCTTGCTCCAACCGTGCACAGCACGCTCGACCACAACGGCTTCATCCCGAGCTTGATCTCCATCGCCCGGTCCAAGGGCGTCGCCGCCTACGTCGGCGACGGGGACAACCGCTGGCCCGCCGTGCACACGCTGGACGCGGCCCGCCTGGCGCTGGAATCGGCGCAGCAGGGTCACGGCTGCACGCAGTCGACGACCAGGGGATCTCCTTCCGGGAGATCGCCGAGGCCATCGGCCGCGGGCTGAACGTGCCCGTGGTCAGCATCCCGGTGACGCAGGCCGACGCCCACTTCGGCTTCCTCAGCGCCCACGCCAAGGCCGACAACCCCGCCTCGAGCACGCTGACCCGGGACCTCCTCAGCTGGAGGCCCGTCCAGCCTGGTCTCATCGACGACCTCGGCCAAGGCCACTACTTCGACGTCCCGGCGACCACCACACGCTGAGCCCGCTCCAACCCCATCCACCCGGTTCCCGCACTGCATCCAGGCGGCTTGAATCGCCAACCGGACCACGTGATCACCCACTTGGGTCCGCCAACTGCATCGAACTTGATCAGCTCCGCCAAAGCCCTATGGACCGTTCCCGATTCGGTGGACACAGGAGCGTCGCCTGCAAATTTGCGGAGGATGCATGACAAAACGGTGTCCGGAGGGGGAGTCGACCACTACGCACACGTGCTCCGCCAGCAGCAACTGCTGGTCGTCGGGTGAAAAGCTATAACAGGTCGACGGGGAGAGTCCTTCCACGTCGCCTGACGCCCGGGCGGCGACCCATCCGCTGGAAGACCTTGCGGATCACTGTCCGGTACAGCTTGTCGTCCAGCCCTGCAGTTTCTCCAGATGCCGGATCGCGCAGATACGAGTACTCGGACCGTCGGCAATGTCCGAAGATGGTGCCGCCGAGCAGTGCAACTAGGCCCGACTGGCCGTCCACCGTGCGCTCCAGCAGGGTTCAATGCTGGGCCACGGGTGCGATTTCCATTCAGGCGCGGACAATCTTGCTCGCCAGGTCTAGTGAACGGTCGGTGTACTGGAGCGGGGCGGAGTCGCTTGATGCTGCATCTCGGCGCATGCGGTGAATCGAACGTGGCGGAATCGCTCGCGTGCGGTGTCACGGCTCGCTACGGTAAGACGGTGCCAGGGGATGATGGAGGGGATCGGTTTGCCGACGCGATTCGGCTACTGCTTCTGATAGCGGGCACCGCGGACCCGCTCGATGAGATATCAGCAAAAGGGGCACCCGCCAACGCGGTGGCGGTGCTCCGTTCCGAGAGCCGCCTGCAGAAGCTCGACTTCTGGCTGCGGAACCCCGACTACCTTGCCGACGAGCTGCTGAACGACTACGAACGCGAGCAGGATGCGCGCGTGCTGGAAATCGCCAGCTCTATCCTCGATTCGGAAGAACCCGAGATCTGCGCGATCCCGATGCTCCGGTATCTCTTCGGAGCGTTCGAGCACCTGGACCGCGCCCTAAGCGTCCTGGTCGCGCCACGATTGCTGGTGATTGAGACCAGACGGAACGTGACCGGCAAGGTAATCCAGGACAACTACTACCTGACCCAGAAGGGGCGCCAGATCGCTGAGCGGGCGACGGCCGAGTATCCAGAGCTGGCCTGGTACACCGACCGTGCGGTGCTGGTGCGAGCTCTTGCCGACGCCACCGGCCACACCGGGCTGGCCCTCCGCAAACGTCAGTATCTGCAGCGAGACTACGCCTCGACTCCAGTGGGGGAGATCATTCCTTCGATCGCCGACCAGACGCGAAAGCGGCTGGCGAAACTACGGATCGCTGTCTCCGAGGGGGAAGTGGCATGACCTCGAACATGCAGGTCCCTACCGAACAGGAGTTGCACGAGCGAATCGCCGAGCGGCTGGGGGACAGCGCCGATCCCGAACGGGTGGGTGAAATTCTCACCGACCACGGTCTGGAGCTGACAGGCCCACTGCCAACCAAACGCGAACTGGTCGTGCATCGTTTGTACTGTGACGGTGAGAAGTCGGGCACCGACAGCAATGACGGTCCGTTCACGGTCGATATGCGGCTGGGCCGGGGACCATGGGTAATCGCTAGCAAGATCAACTCGGCTGGCAAGTCGAGCCTGCTCTGGGCACTGAGTTTCGCCCTACGGGGGGAAGGTTTCGACGGCTTCAGCAGGCCAGAGACGAAGGGGTGGTTCCACTACGTCCGCGCTGACGTCGAGGTAGGTGGTGTGGCCGCTTCGATCCGGCTGCTGTTCGGACAGCCGGGACGTCCGAGCGTCAAACTGTTGACGGCCAACGCCATGGAGGATCTGCTCGCACTCGAAGGCCGGGACGAGGACCACCCGAACGTGCATATGATCGCGAGCGCTGGGTCAAGTGGAGTCCGCACTCTGATTGGGCGGTTCATGATGGAACGTCTTGGGCTACAGCCAATGTCGGTCTGGACTGTGGAGCAAGGCGCACCGGCCAACACCGATGGCGAACGCGACGGCGCTGAACGCGTACACGGCTGGGCCAGCTACTTCTATGCAATTGCACTCAACTCCGCCAGCGACGGCATCCTGCTGGGCCCCACGGTTATCGGTCAGCTTCCGGTGAAGCTGATGCAGCTGTTCCTGGATGTGCCGTTCGCGCCTGAATTCAGTCGGACCTCGTCGTTGACGAGACTTGCGACGCAGGAGGCGAATCGCGCAGTACGCCGTGCCGGTGACGATGCGCGGAGTCGTCACGACATGATCGTTCCCTTGCGCGAGGCGTTGATCGAGTCCGAGCGGCGATTGCGAGTGGCTGAGGCAGAGCGTCCAGACATGGGAGAGCTCGTCGATGCTGCTGCTCGTGCCGGGGAGGAGTTGGCGGCATGCCAAGAACGACACAACGAGGCGATTGATCAGCTCGCGGCGGCGCGCAAGGCGAGGCAACGGGATCAACGCGAGGAGCGCCATGCCAAGCAGAGTGGCGCTGCACGCTTGCTGCTGGGAGCGCTCGATCCGGAAGTATGCCCGCGCTGCGATCACGCGATTGATGACACGCGGCGCACCGCTGAGAACGCCGACCATCGCTGCTCGGTGTGCGTGAACCCGCTACCCGAGGTCACCGTCGATTCGCAGGCCGCGGCCGACGCCATCGCGCAGATCGAAGCACGCGTCGAAGCCTCTCTGCTCGTGGAAAGACGGTGTGCCGCTGCGGCCGACACGTCCACGGGCTCACTTGCCAAGGCGCGCGTTCGCTACGAACAAGCCAGTGAAAAGCTGCATGCGGCGCGATCCGGGAGTTGGTTCGCCCGCTACGAAAAGTGCAAACAGGAATTTCAGCAGTTGCAGGGTGCCATCGCGGTCGTCACCGGCGAGCGTGGAGGCGCGGCGTCGACGGCGCTAGTGACCGCCATTGACGCCGTCAACGCGGAACAGGCGAGTATGCTCGATGACGCGATCGACGAGAAGCAAGTGCTGACGGCCACCACCGTTGTCCTCAAAGAGTTGGTCGACGCGAACAGTCGTGCGCTCTTCGCAGAATTGAACGACGAGATTGTTCGGATCGCCCGCCGATTGGGCGTCACGAACTTGACGAGTGTCAGCTTCGACCTTTCGGGGCGCCTCAACGCCGTAAAATCTGGGGCACGGCACTCATTCAGGAAGTTCAGCCCTGTGGACCGTCTCCGAATGCGAATTGCGACGGTTGTCGGGATGATCAACATCGGGCGTCGCCGTGGAATCATGTCCCACCCGGGCTTGCTACTTGTAGACGCTCCGACCGCGGACGAATTGACCCCGGAAGTGAAATATCAAGTGCTGGCCGCTCTATACGACACAGCTGCAAATGTCCCCGGTATGCAGGTCATCATCACCTCGATCGAGGAGCCGATCTGGACGATCTTTCCGGAAGATCGCATCCTCACGGGGCGGCATGGGCGAGAATTGTTCTGAGCGGTGGTCACGTCATATGCGGAGCTGTGATGGGGGGAGGGGCAATGCATCCCATGGACGAGCGAATCGAGGCGTGGGCACGTGAGACACCTGCCGCCGAGCGCACGTCCGGGCCAACTATCGAGGATTTAGGTGGTCTTGAAGAGATAGTCGCTCAAGCCGATTACTTCATCACGGGGCCCTTTCTTGGATATCTAGTCACCGCCGCCGGACGGGACACTGACATCGGGCTCACCCCCGCGCTTGCTGACACGATTGTCGCCGGACTGGCCACGTCGACGCGACATGCAGCCTTCGCTGAAGCAGCCGATTCGCTTGCGGCCCGGCCTCATCTGGCCCGATTGCTCGGAAAGCCCGTGACGAGGGCGCTTCTCGCCAGAATCACCGCTGCAGGCGAGGTGACGGAAGATCCCGCCATTGCGCTAATCGGAGCCGAATCTGCCGAATGCCTGCTGCAGCTGTCACTGGCAAAAGTCACGACGGTGGCCCAGCTTGCAGGCAAGCTGGACGAGGTAACTGAGGACGTGGCCGCACTGCCGGAAGAGTTCGCGGTCAGGATCCCGCGGCTGCTAGGCGTTCTCGATGCTCACCTCCCCGGGGTAGGCATGCGTCAAGCCCTGGAGCGGTGCCTACCGTACGGCCACACCTTTCGCGACGCTGCATTTGAGCTGGCCTTATCGGACCTACGCAGCGCGCTCGAACAACACGATTATCAAGCCATCGCCGCCCGTATGTCAGACGTTCGAAGTCAGCTGCTTGTGCTCACCGAGACGGACTCCGGCCGACTGGACGCCACGATCTACCTGGCCGCGATCGAAGGGTTGCTAGGTCTGTCGGCACCCGACGCCCGGAGCGGGTCTCGACAGCAGCAGCTGTCCTGCACGAGAACCTCCAGCGGTATCGGGCATGGCGAATGCGGACCAATACCCCGTCGTGGAGTCGCGCACGTCAGGACGATATTGCGTCATGGGCAAAGCTCACTACCGTGCTGGACGATGCTGCACGGCACATGGGGCGGAACGACCCCTGGTACGACCACGGACACGCCATTTTGACGACGCTCGTGAGCGCATACACGGCGCATCACACCCTCACCGTCCTCGCCGATACACCTGCTCAAAGGGCTGTGGAAACCCTCGTCTCACCAGTTATCGAAGACGTGTTCTTGCAGGACGAGAATCGACTCCGGATACTGAGGTACGCGCTGGCGCACGACGACGAGTTGCGAGACGCCCCTGGGGCCCAAATGCTCGATGCCGCTCTGAGAGCCCGACTCGGCCAGCGGGATTCGGCAGCAACGGTCGAGGAGCCCGACCCGGGAAAAGCTCGACGCTGGCATCGACTCGCGCGCCAGCTCCCCCAAGACTTCCCCGCGATTGTCGCTAATAACGGTGAAATGGTTCTGGATGCACTAGAGAGCGCATTGCGAGACACCGATGATCTCGCTGCTTCTACCGCTGATCCCAAGTACAGCAGGCTCATGAGGTCGCTTGCCGAACGACTGTCGCGCTCAAGCGACTGGTCCGCGGCGGGTGTCGCCGAGTCTTTTCTCGCACTGCTGGACGTAACGATCAACTTCATGTACTACTCCTACGACGTCGGTCGCAAAATGGGTGGAGGTTACACGGAACACCTTCGCCTGCGCGATAAGGATGGAAAGAAGCAGAAGGTCGACGAGGCTCTGTTTCATCAGCACTATCTCAGCTTCGTGTACGGCACACCGCTCCTTCGGATAGTTCACTCCGAGGTGATCGATAAAGCTGGCGGACGCGTGGATATCCTCTTCGCTTTCCCGGCTGCACAGATAAATGTTGAATGCAAAATAGAGGAGAAGGACGCGAGTCGAGAAGGTCTGAGGCAGTATGTAGCTCAGGCGGCCGAATATCAGAACACTGGGCCCTCTTTCGCTGTCCTGCTGGTCCTGGACAAGACAGTCGGTTCAGAAGGGGCGGCAAATCTGTTTGACAGTGTTTGGATCGAGGAAGTCCAGCGGCGCGATGAGCGAGAACCGTGCCTGGTCGTCGTGGTACGGGTGCCCGGCGGTCGTGAGAGCCCGAACGATCTTCGGCCGGGCGCAAGCCCTGCCAACGCCTGAGGCTGTAGGTGAGAGAACTTGGTCTCCGTCATAAGCGTCCAACGATCCAGACAGGCCGACGTGGGTAGACCATCTGGCGTGGGGATCGGACAACGTTGGCGCAGCAGTCCAACCTATGCTCGGTTTTCAACCGATCGGTGCCGCGATCACAGACACCGACCGCGTTGAGCGCCCTGCCGCATCCAGGAGGTTCGTGTCGGTGACCCTTCTTATCCTTGCTGCAGCGACTGTAGGAAGGATTGTTATGGGTCCAGGACGTGTTCCTGAGCTGGGCAGGTCACTGGCAGAGTTGTTTCCAGATATCGCCCAGCAGTGGCACCCCAAGCAGAACGGTGACGTACATCCAGATGCGGTCCGGCCGAACTACCGGGAGAAGGTCTGGTGGGTGTGTCCCGAATGCGGTCACGAATATCCCATGGCACCGCGGGTACGGACGGCAAAGCCCTTCAGCGGGTGCCCTCCGTGCTCCTACCGGCGCGCCGGCGTCAAACTTCGCCGACCTCTGCCCGGTGAGTCGTTGCAGGAGGTCCGGCCCGATGTAGCCGCGCAGTGGCATCCGACGAAGAACGGTGACACGACTCCGTCAGATGTGAGCCGAGCCAGTCGCGACAAGGCGTGGTGGTTGTGTGCTGACTGTGGTCACGTATGGGAAGCTGCCATCGCTAATCGGACCTCCGGGAAGCAAACGAAATGCCCTGAGTGCAACCACCGGAGGAAAGGCCTTCCTCGGCAAGGTCAATCGCTCGCAGATCTGCACCCGAACCTCATGCCGGAGTGGCACCCGACGAAAAATGCGGGCCTCTTCCCTCAGCAGCTCAAGCCTGGCTCACACAAGCCGGTCTGGTGGCGCTGCTCCCGGTGCGGACACGAGTGGCCGGCGGCCCCACTGACCCGAACCAAGCAGGGCAGCGGTTGTCGCCCGTGCAGCTACATCACCCGCATTGCAGCACGTGATGTACCAAAGCCGGGACAGTCGTTCGCCGAACTATTCCCTGACATCGCCGCCCAGTGGCATCCGACAAAGAACAACCGTCGGCCCGAAGAACTGAAGCCGGGCAGTGACATCAAAGCATGGTGGGTCTGCCCGCGGCGTGGCCACGAATGGGAGGCGCGCGTATACACCCGCACCGGCTCTTACAAGACTGGTTGTCCGCACTGCCGTGACATGCCTGAAGAAGGACAGTCCCTGGCGGATCTGTACCCCTCGGTCGCAGCCGAATGGCACCCGACGAAGAACGATCGGCGCCCCGAGGACTACCGATCGGGCAGCGCCGAGAGCGTGTGGTGGAAGTGCAAGCCGCGAGGCCACGTGTGGGAGTCGACCATCAGCAACCGAACAGCTGCCGGGGGAAGGAGCTGCCCGAAGTGCACGCTATGGGGCGTGTCCGAGCAGGAAATCCGGCTTCGCTACGAGCTCGAGGCCGCCGGATGTCTCGTCGATCATGATTTCCCGCGGATCACGGTTTCCGGCCGCCCACCTGTCAACGCCGACATCGTGATGCCAGACTATCGAGTGGTCATCGAATTTGACGGAGCCAGATATCACGGAACTCCGGAAGCCGCGGTGCGAGATCGCACGCAGAGCGATGCGCTCTCTGCGGCTGGATGGACTGTCATCCGGGTCAGGCAGGAACCCTTGCAACTGCTAGATTTGCACGACGTCCAGATGCCTGCCGGATCGACGACGAAGCATACCGCGCTGCTTGTTCTGCAGAAACTGATCGACCTCGGCTTCCGGCCATCGAAATCCGCTGCGTATCAGGAAGATCCGAATCCATGGGCCACGGCCGAGGCCGACAGTGTGATCTATAGGCATCATAAACGAAGCCTCGCCACTGCCTTTCCTGACCTCGCCAAGGAATGGGACACCGAGCACAATGGTGACATTATCCCCGAACAAACGAATCCGGGGAGCAGAGAACCTGTGTGGTGGGTGTGTGCGACATGCAGCCACGAGTGGAAGACAAGTCCGAAATGCCGCACAACAGGTGGGAGCGGATGCCCCCGCTGCGCGCGCCAACGGGGTGCAGCCGCGAACCGCACACCGAGTCCTGGCCGGTCCGCTGCGGATCTTCGGCCCGACCTATTGCGGATCTGGGACGTTGAGCGCAACGGGTCATTGACGTTGTACGACTTGAAGCTGGGTACTGCGACCGAAGTCCATTGGCGGTGCCCAGACTGCGGACACCGATGGAAGATACGTCCACGACGTACCGGATGTCGGCCCTGCGCTGTTCGCCGGCGAGCGATTGCACGGCGCACACCCCCGTCAGGACAGTCATTCGGCGAGCTTCATGCCGAGCTGGCCACAACATGGCATCCGAGAAGGAACGGTGATCTCACTCCCAGTCAGGTCAACCCCGGATACAGCCGTAAGGTGTGGTGGCTGTGCCCCCATTGCGCACACGAATGGCCCGCGACGGTTGCGGCGCGGGTCAAAAACGGGCGTGGGTGCCCTCCCTGTGCCTACAAGAAGAGCGGCTTAGCCCGTCGGCGGCCGACCCCGGGAAAATCGCTCAGAGAAACGCATCCGCTACTCGCCGAGCAGTGGTGTGACGAACTGAACGGCGCGCTGCGACCGGAGAATGTCAAGGCCAACAGCACCGATCGGGCCTGGTGGGAATGTCCCGATTGTGGCCGGCAGTGGGAGACGTTCATCTGGGCTCGGGCGCTCCAGGGTCACGGATGCCGCGCCTGCTCCTCCGTAAAGCGTGGTCGAGATCGTAAGCCGCAGCCGGGCAACACAATTGTTGATATGCGTCCAGATCTACTGCTTCTCTGGCACCCGACCAGAAACACTGATGTGGTCCCGACGGACATCAGTCCGTCCAGCCACCGTTCCGTGTTTTGGTTGTGCCCAGACTGTGGACACGAATGGGACTCACGCCCTGCGAATGCTGGATGTAGGCCGTGCGGATCCAGACGGACTGGTGCGAAACTCCGCCGAGTCAAGCCCGGAAATTCTTTGACCGAACGCGCTCCCGAACTGGCCGCGCAGTGGCATCCGAAACTGAATGGCGCTGTAACACCATCAGATATCAATGCTGGCTCGTCCGACAACTACTGGTGGCAATGCTCGGACTGCGGTTACGAGTGGCAAGCTCGCCTAACCAACCGGACAAGACAAGTCTACCTTTGCTTTACATGTAAAACACGAATGTAAGCGTCACGCTCGATGTTCTATGCCGAGGTTCGTGGCGCGGCGTTTGCGCGCCTGGTCGCGGTCACGGGTCAGTTCCAGCGATCGAGGGTGCAGATCGATTCGGCCCGGGCCGGTCTCGATCGGCGACTTGACGGGTTCATCAGTGCACTTGAGGCGCTCGGTCATCGCCGTCACCCCGGCGGGGCGCGTGTTGGCGAACGGATCAAACATTGTGGGTCGCCTCCCACTTCTCGTAGTCCGTGCGCGGTCTGGTCGGTGGTGAGGTACGCGGCCTTGTACAACTCGATGTCGCGGCCGAGAGGACGGGCACTGCCGACAACGGTGTACCGTTGTCGGCAGTGCCAGATCACCCGGACTTCAGTCCGGTTGCCAGGTTAGCCGTTCTTCGATGAACGTCAGGGTCTCTGCGACGGCGCGGTCGTGCATGTTCGCTTGCAGCGGGGAGTGCTCGATGTCCAGTCGGGTGAGTACCTTCTCGATGTGCTGGTCGGCGAGTGCGCGGAATCCCATGTCGGTGTCTCGCGGTTTTGCCAGACCGAGCGGCAGTCGGTTGTCCAGCACTGTGCGCAGGACGAGGTCGTAGTTGTGGACATGTTTGGCGATGAGGTGCTCAAGTTGCTGGATGCGGTGCGGGTCGGCGCGGTGGTCGCGGTAGTCGAGCGCTGCTTCGTAGTAGCCGAGGGCGTCAGGTACGGCACGGTCGATTAGTACGACGTTGGCGGTTGCCCATGATTGGATTTCGTTGCTGATGCCGCGGGTGATGACCCACAGTGTGGATGCCCAGGTGTGGTTGTACAGGATTGGCAGGCCGAGTTGCTGGGCTTGGGCGCCGAGGTCGCTGACGACGGCGACATTCACTCGGTCGCGTCTGAGCTCGTCGGCGAGTCGAGTCAGGAAGGTCGTCTTTCCCGTGGAGTGGGTTCCGGTGATCGCGACAGTGACTGGTCGCACCACTTCGGGTCGTGGTTGGCTCACCAGAGTCCTCCTTCAGGCTCGGGTGTCGGCACGAACTCTTTGGGTGCGGCTGCGTCGACAAGACTGGTCCAGTCCAGGTCGGTGTCGTCGATGAGTTTGCACAGCAGCAGCCAGGCGGCCCAGGCGTCGTAGCCTGCACGGTGGTATCCCTGTTCCGCCAGTGCGGAGACGTCGAGGTGGGCATGGTCGATGAGTTTGTCGAGGCTGTACCCGGGCAGGCCGGGCCAGGCTTTCTTCGCGAGTCGGAGAGTGTCCAGCACCATGGGTGGCGTCCAGTACGGCAGGTGTGCGGCGAGGACTCGTTGTTCGATGCCGGCGTTGTGGGCTACGAGGGTGCGTTGTGCCAGTGCGGCGTCGATCTCCGGTGCGACGTCTGCCCATCGGGGGCAGTTGTCGACGTCGTTGTTGGTGATGCCGTGGACTTTGCGGGTGACGATCGGGGTGATCGGGTGTTGTGGGCGGATGAGCCATGACCGGAGGTCGGTATGGCTGGCGGTGTCGCCGGAGACGGGGAGGATGGCGATCTCGATGATTTCGGGTGGTGTCTGGCCGTTGCCCTCGACGTCGACAACGGCGAGGTTGTTGCCGCGCAGTGCGTTCGGGATGGCGATCACTGCTTCTCCTTGCTCTCGGGCCAGCCGAGGTCGGCGCGACCGTGGCGGTGGGGGTGGTGCGGTTTGGTGACGTCGTGGACCTGGTAGCGCAGGTTGTGTTGCATGAGGTAGCGCGGCTGCTCCGATAGGCCGCTGACCACGATTGCGCGGTCGTTGACCTCCACTAGACTGCCCCCGAGTTGCTCGGCGAATGTGGCTGCCTGCTGGGTGTCGGGGCGGTGCCAGTCGTCGGCGCAGCGCTGGATCTGGGCGGTGGGGCAGATATCGCACAACTCGCGGATACCGTAGTGGCCGTTGTAGTCGGCGACGCCATGGGCGTAGGCGACGGCGCAGCTGGTCTTGCGAAACAGTGGCGATCCGGTGCCGTGTTCGGCTGCCGCATTCAGGATGCGGTGTTCGATGTCTGCGGGGAACACTTTGCGGCGCGCGCCTTCCAGGTACGGTTCGGGCAGTCCGTGCGACTGGTAGTAGTCCCGGATTTCGTCTTTGAAGAACAGTCCGGTGAAGACGGTCGCGTGCGCGTAGTGGCTCAGTTCGAACGCGTGTTGGAGGTGGTCGTCGGTGTCGTTGAGCGCCGGGACGATCGGTCGCCAGTACAACACGACCCGGTATTTGTCGGCGTGCTGGTAGGCGGTGCGCAGGGATGTGGCGGCGATGTTCGAGTCGACGGGCTCGATGCGATCGTCGTCGATGCCGGAGTGTGTGACGAGGACGGTGAGTCGAAGGTTGCTGATCGAGTTGAGGATGTCGCAGTCGGCGGGTTCGATGCGCCAGCGGGTGATGACCAGGACGTGGTTGGTCAGCGCTTGCTGGTCCAGCAGTCTGAGCATCTCGAACGTGTGCGGCTTGACCGGCGGCAGCATGGGGTCGGTGGCCCGGTTGAACAGCTGGATCGGGGTGATGTGGGGCCGGAAGTATGGGTGTGCGAGCAGCATGGCCGCGGCGTCGGCGTCGGTCATGAGGGCGCGTGGTGTCTTCATCTCGAAGTTGTCGAAGACGTGCCGGATGCAGTATCCGCAGTCGAGCGGGCAGCCGATGATGTGGTTGACGCTCAGTCCAGATTTCCGGTATTCGATGACTTCGCGCAGGTCTGGTCGTAGCAGTTCCTGTTGCGCAACGGTGAGGAGCGGCAGTTGCCGCCTGGCGCGGGACAGGCTGGATACTTGCTCGCGGTCGCTCATGGCAAGCGCCTTTCAATCGGTGATTCGCGGCAGTGGTTCGGTGGGTGCGGACGCGGTGGCGCGCGGCCGATGACGTTCTGCGGCGTCGAGGGTTCGGTCGATTGCCCGACGTCGGGCGCAGTGTCGGCGGTCGCATTCGCGGTGGTGGACCAGTTGCTCGCGGGCCTGGGCCACCGACA
Source organism: Nocardia amamiensis (assembly GCF_015477605.1). Classification (GTDB taxonomy): domain Bacteria; phylum Actinomycetota; class Actinomycetes; order Mycobacteriales; family Mycobacteriaceae; genus Nocardia; species Nocardia amamiensis_A. The sequence continues at coordinate 11,474 of NZ_JADLQX010000037.1, read as the reverse complement.
GTGGACGGTGTGGCGCGTCGTGGGAGAGCCGGTCTCTGATGGTGGCGACGGTCAGCTTGCCGCTGCGCTGTGAGCGCGAATGCAGCAGTAACCAGCCACCTGTGCCGATGACACTTGCCCCGACCAGCACGTAGATGACCGTGACAGCTGAGAACGTGTCAATTGTTCTGCGCCTCATCTGCGAACCAGCGCCACGGTTGGGAGTTGGTGATCTGCTCGACGAGATCGGTCCACCGGTTGGCGAGTTCGCCAAGTGCTGTCCATGCTTGGTGCACGGCGCCGACTGATTCCGAGCCCAGCCGCAGCCGGTCGGCTTCGACCTCAGCTGCAGCCATGTCATCGAGCAGGGCACCGAGCGACCTTCGCGGGCTGCTGGTGCCCGGCCGCGAAGGGATGGCCAAGGCGACCCAGTTGTCCACCATTGAAGCCACTTCCGATCGGCGGCGGTCGATGCTGTCGCTTCGGGTTGGAAAGAGTGCGCGATTCAAGTGAAGTTGGCCGAAGGCGCGGGCCTGGCGGATGAGGAACGTGTCAGATGGTCTGTCGCGGAACGCGTTTCGGATAGCATCCGCCACCGATCGATAGTCTGGAAGCACGACTTCGGCGCCAGTCCTTTCGATCAGCATGGTGCGTTGGTTTGACGTCATGGCGCGTCCTTCCTGCGTCGCTGTGGAACGCCGTAGACGCCCGTGCCGCTGGCTCCTTTTCGTGGAGCGACATCCGTGAGACAGGCCGTCTTGCCGAATTCGACGCGGTCAGGATTCGGCGGTGCTGGCGCGGACATCTCCTTGCTGAGATCCGTCTCCCAGAAGCCGCCCGGCTCGGCGCGAACAGCGCTGCTCATGTTCGACCTGCCGTCCGGCAAGACCGGGGGCTTGGCTTCGTTCAGGACCTCTTCGGTGTCGCATGCTTCGCCGAGCTGCGCAGACGGCGCATCGGCCGAGGTGTGGCGCACCTGGACTTCGACCGGGCCGGGGTTGGCGTCGCGCTCTTGAGGTGAAGGTGGTCCTGCGGCACGCATCCGTGCGGCGTGCTCTGTCATGCCCAGTTGGTCACACCAGGCGAGCATGGAGTGGTAGATCTGTCGTGGAGTTGCCTCTGTCTCGTTGCCGCTATGCACGGCCATTGATTCGCCTCTCGCCGTCGGAAAATCCCGACGCCGGGGGCTTTCGCCACCAACCGCGGCTCACCGCTGGTCGGTGTGCCGGGATGTGGGACCGGCATCGACCCGGCGTCGGGTGTCTTCGACGCTATGGCGAAAAGCAAAGAGGCGGAATGAGTTTGGCGTTGCCTTATCGTTGCCTGTCAGCAGGCGGCGACTTCGGCGACCAGGCGGCGTAGTGCGACGCTGTGGCGATCGGCCGACAGGTCATTCAACGCTCGGCGTGCGTGAGCGATGCCTTCGGCCCGGTCGCCGGACTTGGCGAGTGCCAGTCCTCGGTGGATTTCGAGGTGAGTGGCGTAGCGGGCGAATCGATTGGGCATGGTCCGCTCGGCCTCTTGCTGAGCCCGGTCGGCGGTCTGGTCGCCGAGTCGAGCCAGCACCAGCGAGATGTCGACGTTCATCCGCCACTCCGGCATCGCCCAGTCGGAAACCTCGTCGGTAGTGCCCACCGAGTCGAAGACACGTTGTGCGTCTTCGAGCGCAGTCCGGGTGGCTGATTCGTCGCCGCTGAGAGCGTGGACGTTGGCCAGCGAGATGAGTGACATCAGCCGACCCACCGTCGGAGCTTGGGATATCTGGCTGCCTGCCTGCGCCAACTCCTTGCAGACGGACAGGGCTGCGCTCGGATGGGCCATGTTCAGCGCTGAGCGTCCGCGCACCCATACCTGGGTGGATGTGTCGTCGGATCGGTCGGCGGCGCTCACCGCTGCCTGATACCAGCGCGCGGTTGCCTGGCTGTCGACCACGTCGGACAGCGGGGCGCCGTGCAGAACCATGAGGCGGGCGGCGATGGCCCACATCTGGCGAGACAGCAACTGCGGGCGCAGAACGATCAGATCTGCTGCGATGCGTGACTGCATCTCGGCTGCACCGACAGTCATGCAGTCGGCGGCGTGCTGCTCCATGCGTGCTGTCCAGGCATCGATGCCGATCGGCATGACGTCGTCTTCGAACATGCGCCGGACAGCATCGGTGACCGGGCCGGGCACGACGGCACCGGCCAGACCACCGAGCAGGGTACGACGGCGTATGTCCACTCCGAGTTGCTCCTCGTATCGGTCGATGATCCAATCGGGGACGGCTTTCCCGGCCGGTCCCGTTTCGACCCGGCTCAGGTACCCCTTATCGAGCATGATCCTCTTCGACATCTCGCGCAGCGAGACATCCGCGGCCACACGTGCATCCCTGAGCATCTGTCCTGTCACCAGCATGACACCACCCCCTGAATAGGCAACGCACAGGCAACGCCGAAACACTGTGCCGACTCGTCGCACCGTTCGACGCTGGTGCGCAAGCCAGAGCGGCGGTGGCATCGAACGGTGATGAGGAGTGCGACATGTCGGATTTTTGCAGAGTTTCGATGGCAACAACCATAAGCCGACCAGGGCGTTTCTCGCCGGGACAACGGCCTACGCGGAATTGGCCAAAGAATTGGTCAGGCTGTGCCGCCAGTCGGCGGGGAGTCGGGCTGCCTGATGCGGATGTGTCGTGTCATGGTGTTCGTTCGGCGACGCCGTGCAGACGAGGGAGTAGTGATGGGACGTGAGCTGTCCAGAATCTTCAAGGCGTACGACGTGCGGGGGCTCGTCGACGTCGACCTCGACGAAGACCTTGTCCGGCAGATCGGAGCAGCATTCGCACGGGTGGTCAGTACAACGGTCGCGGTCGTGCGGGACATGAGGCCGTCATCGGAGTCGTACGCTGCGGCGTTGATCGATGGCGTGACCGGCCAGGGCCAGGATGCGATCGATCTCGGGCTGGGTTCGACCGACCTCGTCTACTTCGCCGCAGGACAGCTCGATGTCGCTGGCGCGGTGATCACCGCCAGCCACAATCCCGCCCAGTACAACGGCATCAAACTGTGCCGCCCTCGGGCCGTGCCCGTCGGGCGGGGCAGCGGACTCGATGACATCCGAGGCATGATCCACCACGGCATCCCGTCGTACACGGGATCGACAGGCCGAATCGTCAAGCGCGACGACCTGCCCTACCGCTACGCCGCGTACCTCAGGGAACTGGTCGATCTGTCCGGCATCCGACCTCTCAAGGCAGTGGTGGACGCGGGCAACGGCATGGCGGGGAAGATGGTTCCGATCGTCTTCGATGGATTGCCGGTGGAGCTAGTACCGATGTACTTCGAGCTCGACGGCACCTTTCCCAACCATGAGGCGAACCCGCTCGACCCCGCCAACCTGGTTGATCTTCAGACAGAAGTTCGACGCGTCGGCGCGGATATCGGACTGGCCTTCGATGGCGATGCCGACCGCTGCTTCGTCGTCGACGAAACCGGTACACCCGTCTCGCCATCATCGATCATCGCGCTCATCGCTAGCCGAGAACTGCGAAAGGCTCCGGGCTCAACGATCGTTTACACCGCGATTACCTCCCGCGCGGTGCCAGAGATCATCGCCGAACACGGCGGGCAACCCGCACGGACGAGAGTAGGGCACACACACGTCAAAAGCCTGATGGCCGAACGTGACGCCATCTTCGGTGGTGAGCATTCCGGCCACTATTACTTCCGCGATTTTTGGAACGCTGATACGGGAATGCTCGCCGCGCTCCACGTCTTGGCTGCTCTCGGCAGCACGGATCAACCACTTTCCCGGCTGATCTCCCGATACCACCGCTACGTCGCATCCGGGGAGATCAATTCCACGGCAAGCGACGGCGCCAGGGTGCTGGCCGCTGTCGAGCAGGAGTTCGCCGATGCCGAGATCGATCGACTCGATGGGCTCACCGTCCAGCTTCCTGGCGGCGCGTGGTTCAACCTCAGAGCCTCCAACACCGAGCCTCTGCTTCGCCTGAATGTCGAGGCACCGGACGAACACGCCATGGCACGGCTTCGAGACGATGTGCTTGCCCTCATCCGGCGGTGACTACCGCGCCATAGCAAGACTTTCCGAGCGGCGGGCTTGACCACGCATTCGGTGTTGAACGGCGAGCAATCGGCGGCACCAGCACGTGTTGACAAATCTGGTCTGCTCGGCGCTGGTGCAACTGTGCTACAGCCCTTGGTCGTATTCGTGACTGTAACCGTAGTCAGGACCGAATTCCGGTGCGTCGAAGGGCTCCTCGCGGCTCGCCTGGGTTTCGGCAGCGGCGGGAGCCTGCGCCAACTCCGGTTCGTCGGGCGCATTGAGGTCGAGATAGCGGCGGGCGCGGTCTTCGAGGTCGCGTTGCTCCGGGGTCAGCTGCGCGCGGCGCTGCTGTTCAGTGAGCGCGTCGTCGAGTTGACGCTCCTCGCGAAGCCAGCGTCGTTCCGCCTGCGCCAGCTGATGCGCAAAGGCGCTGTCGCTCTGCTCCGCGGCGGCCAGCTCGGCGGCGCGCGCGGCATGGTTGTCAGCACGGTGAAGTGTCGAGTCCCATACGTCCTCCGCGAGGGGCACCGCGGCCCGGGAGCGGCGCGCGGCATCGCGGGCGGCAAGCAGATCGTGCTCGGCATCGCTGACGGCTCGGCGCAGGTGCTCGACGCGGGAAGCGTGCTCCGCGCGGAGGGCGCGCGCGGTATCAGTGCCGGTGCGCCACCACGGGATCTTGGGTGGGCTGTCCTGCATGGTCGCCTGCTTCTGATGGGCGATGGAGACTGCGTGTTCAGCGGCCACGACCGCGGCCTGTGCTTCGCGTGCGGCACGGATCGCCAGCGCCTGTTGATCGAGTTCTGCGTGAGCGCGGCGTACAACGTCGGCGTCGTTGCCGCGCTCATGTCGCTGGCCGCGTTCGATGATGAGACCCATGTCCAGGATTGGGTCGAGATCGAATTCGAGTTGAGCGGAATGGATCTCGTCTTCCAGTTCGGCGTCGCTCATCCTCCGCCACCGGTCGACCTGGACCTCAGAGACGGCGCGGGTGAGCTGGTCGGTGTTGCGCCGCTGGGCTTCTTCGAGGGTTTCTACCAGCCGCCAGCGCAGCGCGGCCGCGGGCTGCTCGTCCGGCAACGGACGCTGCGCCGCCGCGGTGCGGACAGCGGTCGGTATGTCCAACCCAGTGGCGACGGCGTGGGACAGTTCCTCGGCCAGCTGCGGCCAGTACGGGTCTGTGGTGATCCGTTCGTCGATATCTTGGGCGAGGGCTGCCCAGCGGCGGGTGTTGGTGTCGAGGTCGCCGAGACAGGACCGCACCGCGGCATCCAGCTGTAGCTGGGTGTGGCGTTCGTCGATTGGGTATTGCACTGGGCCGGTTGGGCGTCGGTCGTGGTCGGGGATCGCGTGCGCGGCGCGCCAGATCGCGAGGGAGGCTGTGAGGTTCGGGTCGTGCTCGGCCAGCTGTTGCGCCCACACCGGTGCGGTCTCGGGCGTCCAGCCGCGGGCGGTGTCGTGAATCTGGGTGGCCAGGTCCTTGATCTGGTCGGCGCGGTATTGAAGGTGCTGACCGTAGTTGGTGTCGTTGCGCAGGACGGCTGGGATCACCGGGATCCATCCCAGCGGGCCGCCGATGGTGTGGTGGCCTATGCGCCACACGAGTACGGCGGCTTTGTCGTCGGCGGTGTCGAGTTCGCGCGCGGTGACGGCGTCGGTGAGCGCGGTGATCGGGTCGCGCCCGGTCAGGGCGACTATGGCCAGGTGCTGGCGCAGCACCGGCCACGCCGCCTCGTCGGTGAGACCGGGCATGAGTCGTTCGGCGGCTGCGGTGACGGCGGTGTGGTGCTCGGTGCCGAGGTGTGTGTCTGCGACCGTGGCGAGTGCCTCGAGGTAGGCGTCGATGGCTCCGGCGAGTTGGCGTTGGGGGTCGGCGGCCTGGCGGGTCTGGGTGGTCGCGGAGACTTGGCTTCCGTCGCGGCCGAGGATTTGGGTGAGCAGGTCGATCGCGGTCGGTGGGTGCAGCGCGTTCCACGTCTCGGCGGGAGCGTCCTGGCCATCGCCCGCGGTGGCGAGGTAGAGGTGTCCGCCGGCGCGGGCGCGGGAGGCCAGTACATACAGCTGGAAGCAGTCCTCGCTGCCGGTCAGCACGCCGTGGCAGGTGTCGGTGGTCAGGCCTTGCGCGGAGTTGAGCGTGCGGGCGTAGCCGAGTTCGACGCATTCACGTACGTAGTCGGTGGGTAGGGTGACTTTGCGGCCGGATCCGATGTGGCTGGCGGTGATCCGCCCGTCCGAGTGGACGGCACGGACCTTCCAGCGGTAGCCGTTGCGGACGTGATCGGTTTGCGATATCCGCAGCCGATAGTTGTTCTCCTTGGTCGTGATGATGTCCCCGACCGAGGCCGAAAGCCCGTCCGACAGCAGCGTTTCCGGTCCGTGCAGGCCTTCGCGGCGGAGGCGTTCGTCGCGGGCGAGGGCGTTGAGCTGGCGCACCAGCTCGTTGGTCGGTGCCAGCAGCGCGACGTCGCGGCCTTGGGCGTAGTCGACCCGCCACGCCCGGTACGCGGCGTGCACTACGGCGCCGAGGGTGCCGACGTGGACGCGGCCGTGGTCGGTGTAGAACGCGATCGCGGCCGTATCGCCGTGGCGTAGGGCGAGGCTGGCGGCGCGCTCGCTCGGGTTGTCGAAGCGGACCACGCTGGTGAGGGTGGCAGCTCCGGCGTGGTGGACAATGTCGCGGATCACGCCCCCGGCCTGCACGGAGGACAGTTGCCGGTCATCACCGACCGCGCGCACGCTGGCCCCGCGTTCGATCAGCCAGGACACGGCCGCATCCAGTTTCAGAGTGGGTGTTTTCGCGGCCTCGTCCAGTACGACGAGGGTGCGGGGTCCGATCGCCCGCACCCAGTCCGGTGCATCGTCGAGGGCCCGCTCGCCCGACCGGATGTCGTTGATCACGGTGACGAGCATGTCCACGGTCTTGGAGTCCGCGCCGATCTCGCTGCCGAGGACACCGGCGGCCGGTCCTTCCGGCGCCAGCCCGAGCAAGGTGCCACCTTCGGCGGTCCAGGCGCGCACCAGCGCGGCCATGGCGGTGGTCTTCCCGGTCCCCGCTGGGGCGATCGCGACGTGTAACCGGCGTCCGGAGGTGGCGAACTCGCGCAGCAACTGCACTTGGCCGTCGTTGAGCATCTGACCGTTGTTGTTGGCGGCGTGCTCGATGATCGCGGCATCCACCGCGGCCGCCGGGATAGTGCGCCCGCCCCTGAGCAGGCTCGCCGCGATCAGGCGTCCCTCGGCCGCGAGAATCTGTGGGCTGGTGTAGAGCTGGGAGCCGGAGGTGGTGAACACACTGGACCCGTCGCGGCGGGTCAATGCCTCGACGCTGGGTGCGATGTCCTCGGCCTCTGGTGTGCCGCGCGGGATCGACCGCGGCTCGCTCAAGGCGGCGTCGGTGACCTGGGTGATCAGGGTGTGCCAGTCGGCCGGGTTGATGCTGCCGCGCAGCTGGCGGGTGGCTTCGGCGCGAATGTGGCGGAACTGCCAGGTCGCCCGGGAATCGGACACGACCTCCACCACTCTCGCGGCAGTCGCGGCCACCCACGCGGCGTTAGTGACCTCCCGCTGCGGGATCGGCTGTCCCAGTGCGGTCGCGACCATCGCATCAACCGCGCTCTCACCGCCGAGCAGCTGCACGGCGTCGCGGCGCCAATCAGCGCGCTGCTCAGCACGCGAACGGGCCGCCACCTTGTGGCCGCGGGTCTTCAATGTGGATTCTTGAGCGAGGTCGTGCAGCTCACCCGGTGTCGGTTCGCGGCCACGCTCGGCCTGAAACCGCGTCGTGCGGGTGGTCAGCTCGGCATCCACCGCAGCCGATCGCTTCGACCATTCCTCGGCCAAGCGCTCCTCGACGCCGACGATCTCCCGCACCAGCCGCTTCCCACGCCGCCGACGGCCGCTGCTGTGACGTTCAGCGAACTGCACACCGACCGACTGCTCAAGGTAGTGCTCCAACCGGGTATTGAACAGCTCGGACGCGGCGACGTTGTGCTGATAGATCATCCTGCCGTCGAGTGCACCCCACTGCCCGTCATGGCGTTTGACCGCGTTCGAAACCACCACGTGGACGTGCAGATTCGGGTCACCCGCGCGACTATCGCGGTGCTGAAACGTGGTGGCGATCAGACCACCGACGACGTCGACCTGGCGGCGGCTGTGCCGACCGACCCGGGTGAACACCGCGTGCTCCTCGAGATAGACCAGCGCGTCGCGCAGGGCGGCATCCACGGCGGCCTCGATCTTTTCCGACACCTCACGTGGGGCCAGCGCCCACAACGTCGACACCGACTTGACCGGCGAGAACGTGAGGTCGAACCCGGCGACCCGCTTCGAGGTCGCTCGGCTGGCGCGGGCCACCCAGCCCGACAGCTCCCGGTCGTCGCGGGGTGGGCGGCCGTATTCCTCGGCGAACATGCGCTGGGCGACCTCGGTGGCGATGCGGCTGCGCTCCTCAGCGGGGATCGGGGCGTAGTCGACGCGGCCGTGCTCGGCGTTGTAGGCGGCATACGCCCGAGTCCGCTCGTAGCGGTAGGAGTACTCCGCCACCGCGTGTTTGGTGAAGGGGGCACCCAGCCGGACCAGCCGTACTGCGTGCGCCCGCGCGGTGCGACGCGAGATGCCATCCGCGGCGAGGGCTTGTACTTCGGCGGTGATCATCGCCTCGGCGTTCGGGTGCAGGCCGTGACCGAACAACGCCCGCATCTGCGCTTCGGTCACCACCTCACCGGCCTCGATACCGACGTTCGGCAGGCCGGAACCCAGCCAGCGGCCAGGGGATTCGCCGCGCTCGCTGTAGTAGGTCGAAAGGTCCTGCGGGCCGCGGTCGTTCACGTCCTGCGTGGCGATCGAGCGGAGATAATAGGTGTAGCCGTCGCCACTGCCGAGCTTCGCCAGTGACATCACACAATCCACCGTACGCGCCCCGACTGCGAAGTGGCCGTGATGTTTCCGCGACCAGAGAGCATGAGGTGTGACGGATTGTGATAGTAGGGCTCACCTTAAGTTTGGTCGTCTTGTTCGCAGATTGTTTGCGGTGTGCGGGGATAGCTTCGGGTGTTGCAGAGTTTGGATGTAGTTTGCGGGTTCTGAGGATGCAGTCTGGGTGGTGAGATGGACTCCGTGCCCGTGGGAAGGCTGAGGCGGGTGCACGGGGACGCGCCCGACACCGTCAGAGGGTTCCGGCAGCGATCGCCGAAAATCCAGCGAAGTTCGGTCTGTGCACTGGTAGGCAGTGAAATTTTCAGCTGGTATGAGCCGCAAGGTAGTTTCGCGCTCAGGCAGGTCCGAGGTGACGGTAGATGGTTTTATGTGGGGGGAACGTCGAAGGACTGGGTAACGAACGATGGTGAGTGTCGGTCAGGCGGAGTCGGCTCGGGCAGCCGTGTTCGCCGAGGTGATCATCCGGGGCGGCTCGGAGCATCAGAGGGCGGACGTCGTGGATGGGCGCCAGGATCTGTTCGACCAACCGCATTGGTTGGACATGCTGGCAGAACTGCGGAAGGCGTTGCCGGGGTTGCCGTCGTTGTCGTTGGATACAGCGGTGTCGGAGCAGGCACTCCCAAGTAGGGAGCGCGGTGTTCGAGGTCGAGGAGCGCCGCAGTTGGTCAAACGGCAGACTGTGCGGGACGAGTTCGCCGCCGGAAAGCCGGTTGCCCGTGTGGCGTATACCTTGGCCAGGCGCCACGGTGTCGAGGACCGGACGCCGTGGCCGGTGAAGGCGGTGGTCAACGCCAAGCTGTTGACGGTTCCTGTCGATAGCATCACCTCCGCGATGCTCACCGCCGAGTCGATGCCGCAAGTGGTGGAGGTAATAACGCGGCGGGCGCGGAATGAGTTGGATGTGCTCGCTCCTGCGCTGTTGTTGGAAAAGCAGAGCCGTATCTACCTGGACTCGGATGGGGCTCGGATCGGCAGATTGCTGTCGGATGCGGCGCGCAGCTACGGGGTGGTCGCACCAGGTCCGTACATGACGTTGTTGGCCCAGAACTGGTCGATGCTTTACTGGGCGCAGGCAGTCGCCACCGCCGGTCGGGTATTGGTCGACCCGGATGGCGACCATGATTTGTACTTCGCAGATGGGCTTGCAGGACAGGCGATCCTGTCTGACGCCGCGCGGTGCGCCGGATGGGACATGGCGCTGCCGTCGACGTGCGGCGTGCTGCTCGCGGTAGGGGATGTGGAGACAACGCATGGGGTGCTGCTGGCGTGGCGGGATACCGGCACATACGTGGATATCGTACGGATTCCGATAGCTACGCTGTGTCGACGTCTACGTAATCCGAACCTGAACAAGAGTATGTGGTCGATGGTGAGGATCGACCGGGAAACCGGAGTGGCGGACTCCTATGGGACCACGAAGGGCGTGGAGGAGCTGGGGCGTTTGACGCGGCTGTTGGCGGCAGCACCGACGGGGCCAGGGACACGGCGTGTGCCGTCCCTCGGCGGTGCGCGTCGGCCTCGTCCTGCTGTGGTGGTGCGGTACACCGCGAAACCCGTCGGTCACCATGACAGTGAACCTCGGGCAGCGGTAAATCTGGAGGCGCTGAAATGGCGTGTTCGGGGCCACTACCGGCGTCAATGGTATCCATCGTTGGGGAAGCATCGAACAATCTGGATCTCCGAGCACTACGCCGAGCGCGGGAGCGACGGCGAGCTGGTGGATCGACCGGTGGTAACTAAGCTCAGCCAGCCGCACTCTTCTCAGATTGAGGTTCCAGTGGAACCCGCCGAATTTCCAACGGATGCGGCGAAATAGCTGATCGTCAGGTGCAGCGAATTCTATTGCGCAGCAACTACTTCTTCCGTTGATGCGAGCAGAGAGCGAAATCGTCCGGCTGGCTGTCGCGAATTCAAGTCTGCTGATGCTCAGGCGCACCTTCGCGCACAGGTGGTAGCGAAATCACCGGGAGTCGGCTTTCATAGAAGGCGGGAGAATCGGCAGGCCTGGAGGAACCATGCCCTTCGATCTCCACGGTCAGCTCTCTACTGACCCTCTTGGCGCCCGAGCTGTTCCTGGGCCTTTGCCGCCCGCGCCGCTATCGTTCACGACTACTCGCCCCAGCGCATCGGTCTTTGGTTCTCGGCGGAGGGATAGCCACGCCCGAACGCACGGGGCTCGCGATCGGTGCAGAACGAGATGCGGATCATCAACGGACAGCCGCCAGTTGGCGACCGTAGTCGAGGACGTGCGCCGTGCGCTCTGATCGCGGCAACGCTCATGATGACGCTGCCCGAAGCTGCACGAAGGACCTCACAGTCTTCGCCCCGGGCGGCCCGCCTGAGCTGAACGCCGTAGCCGCTAAAGTGTTGCTGGAGATTATCCTCCTGGCCAGTCCCCGATAACGCGACCACCCGGTAGTAGAGCCCGGGTTGTTTCGTCTGTTGTCAGTTGATCCGACAGTCCACCGGGTGGTGGGTGTGGGTGCAGGCCGCAGCGTACTCGGCCGGTGTCC
>NZ_JADLQX010000343.1 GCF_015477605.1 Nocardia amamiensis | reverse complement strand
CGTCGGCCGGGTCGATGCCGCCGGCGAAGACGGTCAGCATGGACGGCACGAACGAGGTCATGGTGACCCGCTCGGCCGCGATCACCTCGGCCAGGTACTGCGGGTCGCGGTGCCCGTCCGGGCTCGCTACCACGATGCGGCCGCCGGTACTCAGCGGACCGAACAGCTCCCAGACCGAGACGTCGAAGGTCGCGGGGGTCTTGAACAGCACGACGTCGTCCGCGCCGATGCCGTATTCGCCGGTGATCCAGCGGA
>NZ_JADLQX010000342.1 GCF_015477605.1 Nocardia amamiensis | reverse complement strand
GTCGGCGCCCTCGGTGACGATCGCGTTGATATCGATCGTCGCGTTGGCGGGCATGTCGAGGTCCATGTCGACATCCAGCTGACCCAGGTCGGCCACCGGCACCCAGCCGATCTCGGCGAGCTGCTCGAGGATCTCCCCGGCCGACATCCGGCCCAGGTAGTTGAAGCTGATCTGGCCGGACGAGCCGAGGCTCGGCGCGGTCTCCGGATTCAGCTGCCGCAGCAGGCCGTAGCCGAGGCCCTTGTCGGGCACCGC
>NZ_JADLQX010000341.1 GCF_015477605.1 Nocardia amamiensis | reverse complement strand
CCGGTGACGCGATCGAACTGCTCCTGGGAGACCAGCGGGCCGAGCTGAGTGTCGGGGTCGAGGCCGGGGCCGATCTTCACTTGGCCGGCCGCGTCGGCGACCGCCTGGGTGAACTGTTCGAAGATCGTGTCCTGCACGAACATCCGGGTGCCCGCGACGCAGCATTGGCCGTGGTTGAACAGCCACGCGTTGACCGAGCCGGTCACCGCGAGGTCGAGATCCGCGTCGGCGAAGACGATGTTGGGACTCTTGCCG
>NZ_JADLQX010000340.1 GCF_015477605.1 Nocardia amamiensis | reverse complement strand
CCGGTGACGCGATCGAACTGCTCCTGGGAGACCAGCGGGCCGAGCTGAGTGTCGGGGTCGAGGCCGGGGCCGATCTTCACTTGGCCGGCCGCGTCGGCGACCGCCTGGGTGAACTGTTCGAAGATCGCGTCCTGCACGAACATCCGGGTGCCCGCGACGCAGCATTGGCCGTGGTTGAACAGCCACGCGTTGACCGAGCCGGTCACCGCGAGGTCGAGATCCGCGTCGGCGAAGACGATGTTGGGACTCTTGCCG
>NZ_JADLQX010000339.1 GCF_015477605.1 Nocardia amamiensis | reverse complement strand
CGGTGAACCAGCCGACGGTTCGCGACAGGTCCGCACCCGCCACCACGTCTTCTTCGCGGCCGTGACCCTCCAAGCGGATCAGCAGCGACTCGTCGCCGCGAGCGGCCACCCGGCGCGCCCGCCACTTGGCGGTGGCCAGTGCCAGCGCGGTGAGCAGGCCGTCGTTCACGCCGCCGTGGAACAGCGCCGGAACCGTGGTGAGCAGGGCCTTGGTGACCTCGGCGGACACCTCGACCGGCAACTTCTCGATGACGC
>NZ_JADLQX010000338.1 GCF_015477605.1 Nocardia amamiensis | reverse complement strand
CGTCCACCCGTCCGGTGAGGGTCAGCACCGCCTGCGCGGTGTAGACGTCCACCGAGCTCGCCGCAAGGCGGGCGTGGAACAACAGACCGGCTTGCAGCGCCGAGAGCGGCCAGACGTCGGCCAGCGCCCCGAAGCGCCGCTCCCAGCGGTCGATGTCCCGCTGAGTGCTGCGCACCAACGCGAAGTCGGACGGGGTGTGCCCACCCGCGCCGGTCGAATTGGCATGGCGGGCCACCGCTTCCAGCGCGGCGGTCC
>NZ_JADLQX010000337.1 GCF_015477605.1 Nocardia amamiensis | reverse complement strand
CGATCCGCTCGGCCGGATGGTCCGGGTCCAACGGCACGTACGCGCCGCCCGCGGCGTTCACCGCGTACATGCCGACCACCAGGTCGATCGAGCGCCGCATACCGAGGGCCACATACGATTCCGGGCCGACGCCATTGCTCTTGAGCCAGCGCGCCAGGCGGTGCACCCGCCCGGCGAACTCGGCATAGGACAGACTCGTCCCCTCGAACGTCACCGCGGGACTGTCCGGCGTGCGCGCGACCTGCGCCTCGAACA
>NZ_JADLQX010000336.1 GCF_015477605.1 Nocardia amamiensis | reverse complement strand
AGCACCGCCACTGGCAGATCATCGAAAAGTACGGCGTCACCATCTACTACACCGCCCCCACCCTCATCCGCACCTTCATGAAATGGGGCCGCGAGATCCCCGACGCCCACGACCTGTCCAGCCTCCGGCTGCTCGGCACCGTCGGCGAACCCATCAACCCCGAAGCCTGGCGCTGGTACCGGCACGTCATCGGCGCCGACAACACCCCGATCGTGGACACCTGGTGGCAAACCGAAACCGGCGCCATCATGATCT
>NZ_JADLQX010000335.1 GCF_015477605.1 Nocardia amamiensis | reverse complement strand
GTCGGCGCCCTCGGTGACGATCGCGTTGATATCGATCGTCGCGTTGGCGGGCATGTCGAGGTCCATGTCGACATCCAGCTGACCCAGGTCGGCCACCGGCACCCAGCCGATCTCGGCGAGCTGCTCGGGGATCTCCCCGGCCGACATCCGGCCCAGGTAGTTGAAGCTGATCTGGCCGGACGAGCCGAGGCTCGGCGCGGTCTCCGGATTCAGCTGCCGCAGCAGGCCGTAGCCGAGGCCCTTGTCGGGCACCGC
>NZ_JADLQX010000334.1 GCF_015477605.1 Nocardia amamiensis | reverse complement strand
ACTCCTACGGGAGGCAGCAGTGGGGAATATTGCACAATGGGCGAAAGCCTGATGCAGCGACGCCGCGTGAGGGATGACGGCCTTCGGGTTGTAAACCTCTTTCGACAGGGACGAAGCGCAAGTGACGCTACCTGTAGAAGAAGCACCGGCCAACTACGTGCCAGCAGCCGCGGTAATACGTAGGGTGCGAGCGTTGTCCGGAATTACTGGGCGTAAAGAGCTTGTAGGCGGTTTGTCGCGTCGTCTGTGAAAACT
>NZ_JADLQX010000036.1 GCF_015477605.1 Nocardia amamiensis | reverse complement strand
CCAGCCTTGCGCGGAGAAGAAGTTCAGAATCACGAGCGGTGACAGTAGAAACACCACACGACTCGACACAACACCAAACATCCAGCACTGCAACAGGATCAGCAGCTATCGCAACACGACAACTAAGCGGAGAGAAAATGCCGCAGCCGGTGCGGATGAACATGCGGGAACCGCGGCTCGAACCGGGCCCGCAAACGATCGGAGGTGCGTTCGAACACCGTCGCCCAGGCAGTGAACGGGCCGCCATCGCTGCGCAATGCGATCAGACAGGAACCGCCGCCGGGTGCCACCAGTCGAAGCCGCTCCTGCGGTGTCAATGTCTCCCAGGCCCGACGGACGCCATTGATCCGGCCGCCGCGCGCGTCGGGCTCGGTGACCAGCAGCGGCTCGCCGCGCCGTGGCCGCCAGACCGAGCCCTCGGCGGTCATCGCTCGGTCGAGGTCTATGTATCGATGCAGTGCCGCCAGCGCCTCGTAGGAGATCCAGGTGATGCGGAACTTGCGGCCCTTCGTGATCCCTGACGCGACCGGGAACGGGATCGGAACAACAGTGGGTTCCGCTGGCAGAGCGGGGATTTCGTAGGTCAGCAGGTGGGTGAACTCTTGCAGCCGCAACCCAATCAAGAGTGCCAGTTCTCCGATCGCGCCGTTGCGGGCCAGCTCGCGGCCGTGGTATCCGGTGTCGAGGACACCATCGGGTGCCAGACCCCGCAGCCCGGCCAGGAACAGTGCGGCGAAGTCCGGCTCCAAGTACTTGATCGTCACGTGCGGTTTCGGTGTCCGGCGCACCGCCAGATTTACTTTCACCTCACGACCGGTGCCGCCGAACAACGCTCGAGCGGTCCGGTAGGTGAACGGCTCCGCAGCCGCCAGGCCCTCTTCGATCGCCCACTTGTAGAACAGCGACAGGATGCTCATGTGCTGGCCCCACGTGGTCGCCGCGAGCCGCCGCGGCAGCGGCCCGGTAGCTCGATGCTCGGCGTACCGGCTCAGCGCGAGCTTCAACCGGTCCCGCGAATCGAACAGGCTCACACCGTGTTCGGCGAGGAACACCATCCAATCCCGCACCGCTCGCGCATACGCCTCCCACGTGTTCGGCGACGGCGCGCCGCTGGCCGGCAGCAACCGCAGCCACTGATTCACCACCACGGTCGGCCGCGCCGCGCCCGGCCCGTTCTCGAACAACAAATCGACATCGACCAGCACCGGCATGCCCTCCGGAATCACCGGCCGATGCTCGACGTCCCAGGACTCCCAGCCCTGCGACGAGTAGAAGCTCAGGATCATGGACGCCGACAGTAGAAACGCCACACGCCCCGGCGCAACAGCCAAACACAGAGGCCGCCCGCCCCTTTCGGGCTTATCGCAACACGCAAACTAAGCGGGGACAATATGGCGCAGCATATGCGGATGCATCCGAGGTAACCGCACCACCGCCACCGCGGCCGAACACCGCAACCGGCGAGTCGCGCAATGCCGATCCATCCGCCGACCCCGCGAATTCAACAGAATCGGCCCGATCTGCCGAGCCTCGACGGCACGGTCGATCGCCCGTCCGATCGCCGGCGGCAACGGCACCAACACGATCTTCGACCCCTTACCGACCATCCGAAGTACCCGGTGTCCGTGCTCGTCGCCGTCGGAAGCATTCATAACCCACGATGCCGCCAAGACCCAGACCAGACGCGGCATGGGCGGGCGCAGTGCGACGGTGTCCTACTAAAGTGTTTGTCCCGTTCGACACGCTATGTGACACCTACGGCTTGGCCGATGAGGCAGTCGGCGGTCCGGCCAGGACTCCGGAGTCCGGCAGCCCCGCGTAGTCGGGCAGTTCGACCCCATTGATCGCGCGCTCGACCAGCTCGGCGAACCACTCTCCGGTGAAATCGGGGCCCGGCTCGGCATCGGACCCGGGGAGGTCGCGGCTGCGGGCGTTCAATTGGGCGATCTCCTGATTGGCCTCGACGAACGAGCGCATCCGCGCCTCGTAGCGGGCGAAACCGATCTCTGGATTCCACTCGGCAGCAGCCAGCTCGCCGGCCAGCACGCAGGCGCCGACCAGGGCCAGCCCAGTGCCCTGGCCCGACATCGGGGAGGAGCTGAACGCCGCGTCGCCGAGCAGCCCCACTCGCCCACGCGACCAGCGATCCATCACGACCTGGGCGACCTGGTCGAGATAGAAGTCCGGGGTATCGTCCAGATGCGCGAGGATGCGCGGGGTCAACCAGCCCAGGCCGTCCATCCGCTCACGCAGCAGCCGCTTCTGGGCCTCGATATCGCGGTAATCGACATCGACGTCGGCCGCGGGGAAGGAGAACATGGCCATCGCCCGGGTGGCGTCCTGTATCGGCCGTAGTCCGGCCGAGCGTCCGGACTCCTGGTACTCGATCAGCCATTTGTCGAGCCCGAACTCGTTGGGCACGCTGTAGAAGGCCAGCACGTGCCCGAGGTGGCGGACGAACTGCTCGTGCGGCCCGAAAACCATTGTGCGCAGCGCCGAATGCAGCCCGTCGGCTCCGACCACCAGTTCGAAACGCCGCCGGTTACCGCTGTCGAAGACCACCTCGACCCCGTCCGCGTCCTGGGAGAGCTCGGCGATCCGGTCGCCGAAGATATATTCGACATCGTCACGGGTGTCCTCGTAGAGCACCTGCGACAAGTCACCGCGCAGGATCTCGATCTCCGCGATGAATCCGTCGCCGCCGTCGTCGTCCACGCGGAAGGTCTCCAGAACGTTCCCGTCCACGTCCACGGTGTGCGCGCCGATGGTCTGGGTGCAGGCCGCGCGTACCGCCGGGTCCAGCCCCATCCGCCGGATGACTTCCTTGGTCACTCCACGCGCGTCCACGGCCTGGCCACCGGGACGCAGTTCGGCGGCCCGCTCCACCACGGTCACCACGGCTCCCCGCCGGTGCAACCAGTGGGCCAGCGCGGGCCCTGCAATGCTCGCTCCTGCCACCAACACTCTGGTACCGCTCACTGCGCCTCCCACTTACCCCGCCGAATCACTGTCCGGATCGATTGCTTCTGTTCCGACCCACCGCTGTCGGTGTATCCAGAGGTATCGACGACGGATCCGCCCGGAATTCATCGGTGCACCCGAGACCGTGTCCGCGTTCCTGCGAACGCCCTGAACTCGGCATGTGCGGAGTGCGCCGCGAGGCGCTTGGTCGTATCCCCGGCGGCAAGGCACGCACGGGTACTCGAGCTGCTTCACGGCACGATGACGATCTTGCCGCGCGCGTGGCCCTGCTCCAGGTAGCGGATGGCAGCGGGCAGTTCGTCCAAGCGGTAGCTGCGGTCGATGACGGGGGTCACCTCGCCCGCCTCGATGACATCCCGGAGCAGCGCCAGATCTGCCGTGCTCGGAGCGACCGTGAGGCTCGTCAAGCGCTGGCTCACGAATGGAGCCAGCAGGCGAGCGGCGAGCAGGCGATCCACAGCGCCGATCCAGCGGCCGTCGGAGTCACCGCCGGCCAGCACCAGCGTGCCGCCGGGTGTGAGTACACGCAGGTAGTCCGATGGGGCGCGGGTTCCCGACAATTGGAAGACGACGTCATAGCGTCGCGCGCCGCGGGTGAAATCTACTCGGGTGTAGTCGATGACGTGGTCCGCGCCGAGGGATCGGACCAGGTCGGCATTTCCCGTGCCGCACACACCGGTCACCTCGGCGCCCCAGTGCTCGGCGAGCTGCACGGCGAATGTGCCGACACCGCCCGCCGCGCCGACGATCAGCACATGCTTCCCTGGACCGATCCGTCCGTGATCACGTAGTCCCTGTAGGGCCGTCGTCGCGGCCAATGGTACCGCCGCGGCCTGCTCGAAGGAGAGGTTCTCCGGTTTGTGTGTCAGGAGATCTGCTGGGACGCAGACGTATTCGGCGAAGGTACCGAAGCCGCGGAGGAACGGGCTTCCGAATACCTCGTCTCCGGGCCGAAATCCGGTGACGTTCGCACCGACCGCTTCCACCTGCCCCGCCACATCGCAGCCGGGCACCGTATGGTGCGGGCGCCGCAGCCCCAGCTGCAGACGGGCGATGTATGGAACGCCTCTGATCAAGTGCCAGTCGGCGGGGTTTACCGATGTCGCGTCCACCCGGACCAGCACCGAACTGTCCTCCGGCGCCGGAGGATCGATGTCACGGAGTTCCAGGACATCGTCCGGTGCACCGTATTCGTCTTGAACGATCGCTTTCATTCGTTTCCTTCGTACGGGTGGTCGAGCGATTGACCGCGCGGTTCGGATGACACGGGGAGAGCGCTTGCGCGGCGGGAGAATCAGCCGCGCTCGGTGGCTGGAATCGGCGCAGTCCCGGTCGGCGGCTCGATATCGTGCTTGCGCGCTCGCGGGAGGAACGAGCCGAGCCAGTGGGGCATCCACCAGTTGGCCCGGCCCAGCACTGCCATGGTGGCGGGTACCAGCACCATCCGGACGATCGTCGCGTCCAGCACGATGGCGACGGCCAGACCCAGACCCATCATCTTCACCAGCGGCGATGGGCTCGCGACGAAGCCGAGGAACACCGCGGTCATGATCAGTGCGGCGGAGGTGATCACGCGGCCCGTACCCGCCAACCCCCGTGCGACCGACTCGGCATTGTCGCCGGTGGCGTCGAATTCCTCGCGGATACGTGAGAGCAGGAACACCTCGTAGTCCATGGACAGGCCGAAGAGAATGGCGAAGAACATCGTCGGCATCGGTGAGGGGATCGGATAGGTCCGCTCCAGACCGAATACGGCGGCGAACCAGCCCCACTGGAACACCGCGACCACGATGCCGTAGGCCCCGCCGATCGACAGCAGGTTCATCACCGCCGCCTTCAGCGGTATCGCGAGGGAGCCGAACACCACCATCAGCAGCAGAAACGACGCGGCCAGGATCGCGGCGACGAAGACCGGCAGGGCTTCGTCCAGCCGTTCGGTGAGATCGTCGGTCATCGCTGTCAGGCCCGAGACGGCGACGTTGTCCGGCAGAAGGTCGCGGACGCGCCGCAGGGTTTCCGCCGTCGCCGCGTCCGCGGGACCGGTGGCGGGTATCGCCGACAGCACGACCGTGTCACCGGCGGACGAGGTCCGGGGCACGCCCACGGCCACGATCCCGTCGTCGGCGGCGATGCGCTCGGCCAGCGCAGGAATGTGCCCGGCATCGACTCCCGGGCTGCGCAGATCGGCGACAAGCAACAGCGGGCCGTTGAAGCCCGGCCCGAAACCGTCGGCAAGCAGGTCGTAGGCGCGGCGGTGCGTGGTGCTCGTCGAGTCGTCACCGGCGTCCGGGAAGCCCGTGCGCATGCTGAAAGCCGGGGCTGCCAATGCCATCAGCACCACTGCGGCGACGATCAGATACGGCCACGGCCGCGCGGCGATCCGATGCGCGAAGCGCCACCACGCCGTGCCCGTCGGCTGCAGGGCTGGGCGATCGCGGCCAAGCAGGCGCCCGGCGTCGATGTGGTCGCCGAGCAGTGACAGCAGCGCAGGCAACAACGTGAGCGCGGTCGTGACGGCAATCAGCACCACCAGCGAGGTGCTGAGACCGATCGAGGTCAGGAATCCGACACCGGTCAGCACGAGGGCTGTCATGGCCACGACGACGGTGCCGGCCGCGAACAGCACGGCGGAGCCCGCGGTTCCCATCGCGTTGGACAGCGCTGCCGCGTTGTGCTGGCCAGCGGCGCGGTTCTCGCGGTAGCGGGCCACGATGAACAGGGCGTAATCGATGCCGACACCGAGGCCGATCATCGCGCCGATCGTCGGTGCCGCCGAGGAGACGTCCAGGGCGGCGGCCAGTACCACGATGCCACCGACTCCGGCGGCAACCGTGATCACGGCCAGCGCTATCGGAAGTAGTGCGGCCACGATGCTGCCGAACGCGACGACCAGCACGATCAGCGCGGCCAGCACACCAGCGGCCTCCGCACCCGAGGTCTCGGTATCGGCGTTGATGAACGCCGCGTCGCCACCGAGTTCCGCCGTGACACCGGCGTCCCGTGCCGGTGCCATCGCCGCGAAAAGCGCGTCCAGTACTTTCGGCCCCAGATCGGTCGACGGCAGATCGAAGGTGATTTCGGCGTAGCCGATCCGCCCGTCGGGAGAAATTGTGCCCGTGGCGAACGGGTCGGTCACCGCGGCGACGTGCTCCACGTCGGCGACCAGGACACCCGCGGCATCGACGGCGGAGCGGTAACCGTCGAGCCGCTCCCCCGGCGGCGCGGCGAAAACCGCCATGGCACTGCCGTCGGCCGCTTCGGGGAAGCGTTGCTCGAGCAGTTCCATTGCCTGCTCGCTCTGGCTGCCCGGCGCGACGAAGTCGTCGATGAACGGGCCGCCCGCAGTCCCGGCCAGTGTCAACACGAGGGCGACAGTGGCCACCCAGGCAGCGATGATTGCCCAGGGGCGGCGGGCACTGATGTCGCCGATGCGGCGGGTTAGTCGGTTCATGATCACGGGCTCCTGGGCGATGGCCGCCGGTTGTTCCGAAGGCGCTTGGTGGACAACGGGTTCCATCGTGGGCGGCAGGCACCTGCGCGGTCGCCCGCCGCAAGAGGATTCGCTTCCCCCCGCGCGTCGGGTTGCCGGGCCGCAGTCCTCCTCCTGGCGGCGGAGGCGGTATCCGCACGGAGCGTGATGACTGCCCGTCCCGGTGTGGCCTACCGTTGCCTGGTGCGCATCGACTCATCTCGCAACGGCCACCGGGTCCCGGGGCGATGACAGACCGCACCGCGCTCCGGTCCTCGCCTGCGCCGCATGGCACGTCGAAGCGATTCCGGGGCCCGTTCACCCGCTGGCCACGCATCTCGGACGCCAGCCTCGCGGTCACGATGTTCCTGCTGGCCGTGCACGTCGTGGACGCGCCCGGAGACGCGATCGCCCTCCGATCAACCGGTTCGGTACCCGTCGCCGTGCTGCTGGTTTCCGCTGTGGCGAGCGCGGCGCTGTACTGGCGCCGCAGCGCACCCGTGCCGGTCCTGGCGGTGACGCTGCTGTCCTGGCTGGTCGTGGCGTTGATTTCGGAGAATTCCGACTTCGGCGGCATGGCGATCGTCGCGCTGTACAGCACGGGGCGCTACTCCGGCGAGCTGAGACGGGGCTATGTCGGTGTCGGGGGTGGCTTTGTCGTGGTCACCGTCGATGGCCTGCTCGCGCACGCCACCTGGGCGGAGATCGTCACCGGCCTCGTCGCCATGGAACTGGCGTGGTACGTCGGCCGCCGGTTGCGTCTGCGCGCCGAACGCGCCGAGCGGCTGCGCCGGGAACAAGCCGACGAGGAACGCCGGATCCGCACCGAGGAACGTACCCGCATCGCCCGCGAACTCCACGATGTGGTCGCTCACCGAGTGAGCATGATGACGGTGCAAGCCGGGGCCGCCAAGGTCGTGGCCACCCACGACCCCGAGGCGGCCCACCAGGCGATGGCCGCGGTCGAGGACGCCGGGCGTCAAGCGCTGGACGAACTGCGCCATCTGCTGGGAGTGCTGCGGCCGGACCTCGATCATGACGGGCTCGGTCCGCAACCCGGCCTTGCCGACCTTCCCGGTCTCGTCGAGGAGGTGCGCCGAGCGGGCCTCGATATCTCGATCACGACCGAGAACGTTCGTACCCCCTTGGCGGCTCGCGTGGAACTGTCGGCGTATCGCATCGTGCAGGAAGCGCTGACCAACGTGCTCAAGCACAGCGGCCCGCGGACCCGGACCGAAGTGCACCTACGCGGCACGCAGTGTGGTCAGGGCATCACGATAGAAGTACTCGATGACGGCCGCGCGACACGACCGGGGCCGAGTATCGACAAGCGCCCGGCCGGTCACGGGATCATCGGTATGCGCGAACGGGCCCTACTGTTGGGTGGCAGCCTCCAGACGGGCCCGCGACCCGGCGGCGGTTTCCGAGTGCTCGCCCAGCTACCCATTGGAGGGCCGCAGCCGTGAATTCCGAGAACCCATTCGCGCCGGGGCATATCCCGGCATGAGTGTCCGCGTCATCGTCGTCGACGATCAGGCCCTGGTCCGCACCGGCTTCACGATGGTGCTGCGGATCCACCCCGACATCGAAGTGGTGGCCGAGGCCGGAACCGGACTCGAGGCGATCGAGGCGGCGCACCGGCATCGTCCGGACGTGATCCTGATGGACATCCGCATGCCCGAAATGGATGGACTCGAAGCGACCGCCAGAATTATGGCTGAGGCGGATTGGGACGTCCGGGTGCTGATCTTGACCACATTCGACCCCGACGAATACGTCTACCGGGCGCTGCGGGCCGGTGCCAGCGCCTTCGTGCTCAAAGACATGCCCGCCGACCAACTGGCCGCAGCTGTGCGAACCGTGGCCGACGGTGGTGCACTGCTCGCACCCTCGATCACTCGCCGCTTGATCGGCCGGTTCGCACGCCGTCTCACCATAGACACCGCCGTGACAAGCCGCCTGCAACGGCTCAGCGACCGGGAACGCGACGTCATGGTCGCCGTCGCGCGTGGAGCCAGCAACGCCGAGATCGCCGCGCAACTGTTCATCGGAGCCGCGACGGTCAAGTCCCACGTCTCGAGCATCCTCACGAAACTCGGCCTACGCGACCGCGCCCAGATCGTCGTCTTCGCCTACGAGAGCGGCCTGGTCGAAGCCGGCGACAACAGCATTGGTCATTGACCGATCAGGCGTCACGTCGCGGCAGGCCGGCCTGGTGGGGCGGCGCGGGTGAAGGCGGCGGCACGGCGGTCGCCCGCCTGCTCGATATTGTCGATATCGAGCGGATTACGGCGTGGTACCGATTGGCAGTTCAGGTTTGGGCGGTCGGAGGGACGCCGCGGACAGTCAGTTCGAGAACCGTCCCAGGCACGGGCGCCGCTTCCACCGGATGCTGTGCGTCGACGCCTTCGTTGATGTCGGCCAGCTGACTGCCGACCAGACTTCAACTTCCCGCGCGGTCTTGCCGACCGCCAAGCCGAGCACCACACCGAGTGGCTCCGGGCTGAGCACTTGTTCCAGATCTTCGAAGGAAACCCCCGCTCCCGCCGCGAACAGCGCGGTCGCATGGTCGGCGCGATCCGGCATCTGCCCACTGCCGGTCGAGCGCCATCTCATGCTGGCCCGTGGCGCTGTGCAGGATTCGCTGCGCAGGCGAACCCTCGACAGATTGTCGTTGCCGCGTACACGGGCTGCTTTACACATCCCGCCTGCGGAAACGCGCTGCCGCGCAAAGTGTCTCGCGAACGATCGTTACCACGACACCATTGGTAGGTCCACTGCCGCTGCCTTGATTCGCTACGCGGGTTCCCAGCGCCGCTCGATGAACGAGTCGTTATCGGTCGGCTCGACAGGTTGTATCGGTGTCCGGGAGTTGGCCGTGCATGAGGTATTCGATGACTGCGGAGGTGGCGCAGGTGCTGGTGGTGGGGATCGAGCCGGGTAGGCCGTTGGGCATGGTTTGTGGCAGGACCAGGTGATGCTGTGTGCCGGGGACTGTGATGAGCCGGGAATCCGGGATAGCGGCGTGTGCAGCTCGAGCTCCGGAGATCGGTGTAACCGGATCCTTCTCGTTGCTGATCAGCAGGGCTGATGTGATGTGATCGAGAGGTGCTGGGTTCGGGTCGTGGTGTGGTTCGGGCCAGAAGGCGCAGGCCGCGGTGAAACCCATGCCGAGGTAGGTCAGCGGTGCTTGGGCCGCGAGTTGTTGTGCGGTGGTGACGATCTCGTCGAGGTCGTGGCTCCAGCCGGCGTCGTTGCAGTTGCGTGCGGTCCACCAGCCGACTCGGGAGCCGGCCTGGACGAGGTCCCCATTGAGCTCGTCGGTGAGTGGCGGTAGGCGAAAGGTCACGGCTGCGTTCAGCCGCGCGGCGAGAGACGGGCTATCCATCGCGGCGCGCAGGGTGAGCAACTTCCACTCCAATGCCTCATACGGTCCGTTGCCGACACCGAAGAGGACTGTGTTCAAGTCGTTTCCGCTGAAGGTTCGATCGAGGGGCAGCGCGAGGGGGTGGGCCGTCAGGTCGGCACGCATCCGCGTGAGCGCGGCGAGGACGGCCTCACGACTGTCTCCGAAGGGTGTGCCGCGGGTGGCGAGCCAGGGGGCGAACGCATCCTCGATTGTCCGCTGCTGGTGCAGAACGCGGTCTCGGTGCGCGTCGGCGAGGGAGCGGGCCGGATCGACGATCGAGTCGAGCACTAGCCGGTCGATATTGCCGGGGAACGTGCGCGCCAACTCCAGCCCGAGCGCGGTCCCCTGGGAGGCGCCGAGGTAGCTCCACGTCGGGGCGCCCAGCAGCGACCGCACCAGATCCAGGTCCCGCACCGTCTGCCAGTAGTCCACAGCACCGAGAACAGTCCTGCCGGTCGGCGTCCGCGCCGACCGCTGCACGCAAGACTGGATCCATGCTTTGGCCTGCGACAGCTGTCGGTGCACCGACGCCGGCGAGAAATCGAGGATGTCGGCGCCGTCGTTGCGGCCGGTCGCCAGCAGCTGCGGATCGCCGGAACTGTTCACGTTACAGTCGGCCGCGGTGCTCGACAGGCTTGTGCCGCGCGGGTCGAATCCGATGAGGTCATAGGAGTCACGTAGCTTCGGAATAGCGGTGGCCCACTGGATGGGATTGAGCAGGGTGCCGGCGCCGGGGCCTCCGGGACTCGTCAGCAGGGGACGTCTCATGCCTCGTCCCGGCAGTCGCGAAATCTCGAAACTCACGGTCGGCCCTGCTGCGGGATCCGACCAATCCAGCGGCGTCTGCACGCTCGCGCACTGCAACCCGTCGAGCAGCGCCGTACGCGCCGCCGCCGCTACCTCGCCATTCAGGAGGTCCTGAAGCCCTGTTTCGCGACACGGCTTCCAGGCCAGACTCTGATCCGCGATGGCCGCGGGGGCCGGTAGGGATTCACTCGGATCGGCTATGCGGGCCAGCGGTGTCGGACCGAATTCGAGGTTGTAACTGCCGCTGTCGGCGGCCGCGTACCCGCCCGAAAGACTCAGCGCGAGAACCAGAATAGATATCCGGGACATCGGCCCCACCGAACGCCGCACAGGCAACTCCCCTCGTCCCGCGACAGACCGTAGCCAACCTAACCGGCTCGATGACGAGTCGCCACTGCTGTCAGGCAACTACTCAACCATGACACCGACCGGCAAGAAGAGCGGCCGAACCACAACTGGCCCCCACCTATGTAATAACTACCGCGCTTCGGCTCAGAGACACCGGTGGTCGGTGCAATCCGCGCCATCCGATAGTGCGAGAACAGCGCCATCAAACGCTGCGAGTCACACCCAGGTCGGCTTCTCCGGCACGGTATCTGACAAACGTTTCGTAAATGGCGGGTGTTCAACAAGGCGTGCCGGGTGCTCCATGAGTCCGGCGGGGTACCCACCGTAGATCTGGCGGAAGGTCGATCTGAGGACCGGTCGAATCACAGCCGCCTGCTGATCAGGCGACGGCCCTCGTCCTGGAATCCGCGCGCGAGGTAGTAGGCGAACAAGTGCCCGACCTCGCCGCCGTTCGGCGCGATGACCAACTCCAGAGACCGGCAACCTCGCTCGTGCGCCCACCCCACGCTGTCCTCGATGAGCCGGCCGCCCACCCCGCGGCGGCGCGCGGCGGGCACGACGAACAGATCCTGGAGTTCGGCGACCAGTCCGTTCTCCAAGCCGAAACCGGTGGTGGTGATAGCGAAGCCGAGCAACTGATCCGCGGAATGCGCCACGGCGATCCGCGCCGCGGACGATGCCAGCAACATCGCGAGGTTGTCACGCAATTCGCCTTCGCCGGTGGTGAAACCGTCCTCGGAGTAGAACGCGACCGCCAACTCCAGCACCGCCGACAGATCGACGGGACCAGCGGCACGCACCACGGGAGGTGTGATCGTCATATCGTCAGTACACCCGAGCCGACCTGGATCGCAGAAACGATTTCCACACGCCTTGTGCCACTGCCGCCTCGGGCACCGGACTGTCGGGAAACCCCGTTCATATCGGTGACGATGAGATCGTGTCTTCCGCGCGATCATCACAACCGATCGGCAGCCCGCAGCGGGGTCCGACTGCGCAGTCCCGGACATCGGCCGCGGTCGAGATTCAGGCGGCGCGGGGTGCGTACCTGATGGCGGCAACACCGGCCAGGCAGATGAGGAGCGCGCCGGTGACGCCCAGCGGTCGGGGCGGAAACCATCGATTGCCGTGCCCCACAGCAGTGAGGCTGCCACGAACACCCCGCCGTAGGCGGCGAGGACGCGTCCGAACTCGGCGTCGGTCGCGGAGTCGGACTCGCTGAGCCCGTCGAGCATGCTCATCATCATCGGGTGCGTGATATTGCGCGGGTCGAACCGTCCCCCGAGCTCCGGTCCCCACACCTCTACCCCATGTGCCTGCAGTCGCGGTGCGACAGACTGAACTGATTACCGTACCGTCAGCCTCTCAGGTCGCGGTGGGCGTAGCCGTACAGTCCGATCGCTGCCATGGCGGCGGTGATGGTGGTGAGCGCGGCGGTCGCGGGCCAGTCCGGTGCGGCGTCGGGTACGGCGGCGAGGTGGGCGAACGGGGAGATCTCGCGGACCCAGGCCGGTGCGCCGGTGCTCTGGGCTATGACGTCGAGGAGGAATCCTCCGGCGACGGGCACCGCGCCGATCACGCCGACGGCATCGGGGTACCAGCCCAGTGCCAGTACCGCGGCGCCGAGCGCGAGCAGGGCCACCGGGGCGACGTTGGCGGCACCGGTGAGGGCGTCACCCAGGCCGAGCGGCGCATCGGTGAGCACCGCACCAGCCCACATCGCGACCGCGGCGGTGAGCAGCAGAGCTCCGAGACCCGCGGCGGTGATTGCGATTTCGGTTCCCGCCGAGCGGTACCGCGACAGCGGCAGAGCGTGCAGGGCTGTCCAGCGGCGCGCCTTCTCATCGGCGGCGATGGCTGTGATCCGGGTGGCGGTGTAGAGCCCGGACGGGATGGCGAGCAGTGCGAACAGCGCCGCGGCGAATCCGGTAGCCGACCCGAGGCCCCCGAAACCCGCCGCCGCGGCGAGCTCGGCGAAACGCGGGTTTTTCTCGAAGAATTCGAGGATCGAGGAGATCAACGCACCAATCAGCAAGAAGTAGGCGGCGATCCCTACCGCCCAGCCGGTGGTGGGCGCAAGAGCACGCCGCACAGCGAAACCGGTCACTGATCCGAGTAGACGGGTCCGGGCTGCGCGGGTGTCGGACAGGGTGATCACGGCACCGCCGAGGTCACGTCCGCCGACGGCGACGAGCGCGCACACGGCTGGCGCAACGGCGAACACCAGCAGGACGAACAACGGCTCGACCCTGTTCTCCGCGTACGGTGCGACACGCGCGGCGATGCCGAACGGGGTCAGCCACGCGGTCCAGGCGAGCGCGGCGACACCGTCGGAGAGCATCCGCAGCAGCAGGCACACCCCGAGCACAGCCGAGGCGAGCCCGGTGGCCGCTGCCCGCGACGGCAGCAGTTGCGCGGCAAGCAATCCCACGCCCGCGAAGGCGGCGGTCGTGCCGAACACGGATACCGCGTGCAGGACCGCTCCAGTGCGGTCGGTGCCGGTCACGACCAGCCCGGCCCCGACCCCGAGTGCGATCACGATGGAGGCCAGCCACAGCGTGCCGACACAGCGCACGAGCAGGTCCGCCCGGCGCAGCCTGCCGCCGAGCAGCAGGTCCCAGTGCCCGGCGTCCTCCTCGCCGCGGGTGAGTCGGGTGGCAGCCAGCAGCGCCCATACGCCGCACAGCACCAGGACGGGGGTACCGGTGCGCCAGACGGTGAACCCACCGGGATCGTCGAGGGCGAGCGGAGCGCCGAACAGGATGCGCACGGCCGGGTTCTCGGCCAGTGCGCGCATGGCATCGGCGTCGATGCTGTCGGCGAAGGTGGTGCGGTACTGGGCCGCGACGAGAGCCGACAGGCCGGTGGCGGTGAGCGCGACGATCGCCGCCCCGCGCCGTGCCTGGCGCAGGATGAGCCGGGCCGCCGCCCGCCCCGGCGCGGAGACGTTCACCCGCTCCGGGCCGGCCTTGGTAGCGGTCATCGCCGTGCCTGCCCGTAGTAGTCGAGGAAGATCTCCTCGAGGGTGGGCTCGCGTGAGGACAGCGTCGTCACCTGTGCCGCGGCGAGCGCGCGCAGCGCCGGTGCCGCAGGCCCGGACAGTGTGAACCGCATCCGTCCTTCGTCGAGCGCTTCGACGGCCTCGACACCGTCCACATCGCTCAGCGTCGGCGCCTCGCCCTGGTAGGCGACCTCCACGATGGTGCGGTGCAGCCGACGCAGCTCAGCCAGGGTTGCGATCTCGACGAGCCGACCGGAACGCAGGATCGCGACCCGATCGCACAACGCCTCGACCTCGCCGAGCATGTGCGAACTCAAAAACACCGTCTGCCCGCGATCCCGGGCCTCCGCGACGCACTGCCGGAACTCGCGTTCCATCAACGGGTCCAGCCCGCTGGTCGGCTCGTCCAGGACCAGCAGCGGCGCCCGAGAAGCGAACGCCGCGACCAAAGCGACTTTCTGCCTGTTGCCGGTCGAGTAGGTCTTGGCCGGTTTGTCCACGTCGAGGGCGAAACGGTCGATCAACTCGGCGCGGTACGCCAAGTCGGTGCCCCGGCCTACCCGGGCGAGCAGTTCGAGTGTCTCGGCGCCGGTCAACGACGGCCACAAGGCCACGTCGGCGGGCACGTAGGCGAGGTGGTGGTGCGCACGTCGCACGTCGTCGGCGTCGGCACCGAACACCCGCACTGTGCCGGCGGTAGGGCGGATCAGCCCGAGAAGCAGCCGGATGGTGGTCGACTTCCCCGCCCCGTTGGGCCCGAGGAACCCGAACACCTCGCCGGAATCGACGGTCAGGGTGAGGTCGTCGACCGCGACAGTGCGGCCGAAGCGCTTGGACAGATGCTCGATCAAGACGGCCGCGTGGGTATCGATGGCGCGCGCGGACAGCGCCGCTGCAGTGGACATGGAAGCCCTTCCAAGGTCAGCGAATCCGACATGCCGACCAGACTTCCCGGCGCACCTGAGAAGAAAGATACGCCGCTGCGGCCGTCACCGCGGGCTTTCGATGGACGGTCCGGCAATGGCCGCGAGCAATCCCGCGCTCGGCGTGCCGGATCCGTTCAGGCCTGTCGGAGCAGCGTGGGCAAGATCGGGAACCGGCCCCCTGCCGAGCATTGCCAACGTTCAAGACATTGCGTAGATGTTCTGCTTCAGTTGCCGTATGCGGACAATTCGCGGCAATCATTGAGTCGTGGTGCGATCACGAGCGCCTCGGGCAACCGTGAGCAGAACCGGCGAGGTCATCGATGCGGCGACGGCCTTCGTCGCAGCGGCGGTCGCCGGCGTCACGCTGTTCCTCCCGGTTGCCGTCCGCGCTCGGCCCACGGCGACGTCGTACCAGCTCACGGGTCTACTCAACAACGTGCCCCGCAGCGCCGCACTCGCGGTGATCGTCGCGGTGATCGTCGCGGTCGTGATAACCACCACCAGCCGGCCCGTGCTCGGGTGGGCGACGGCGGCGACGGGCTCAGTGGCTCAGGTGATCAACCACCTCGCCGCACCGCAAGTATCTTCCGCTGATCTGCTGACCACACAGAACTACCTCGACGCCGTGTGTGCCGCAGTGGTGCTCGGCGCGCTCGGGGCGGTGGTACTGCATCGGGCATTGCCCGCCGCAGGGTTTGCGCTGGGTGGCATCGGTTTCTTCGCGTTCGGCGGTCTGGCGCGATCCCTGGGTATCGACCCGAATCTGTACGCAGCATCGGAGGCCCCGCCGCGCTGGTTGATTGTGGCGACCGCGGCACTGCTGATCACCAGCACACTCCGTCACATGGCTCCGATCCGGGAGCCCGAGCCACCACGAATGGACGGCGAGCTGCCGTTGGCGCCGATCTTCGCGGCGAGCGTGCTGGCAGTGGTAGTGCTAACGGCCACCGAGTGGCTCGGCCGGCAGTTCAGCAAGGCACCTGACGACAGTCACGTGGTGGATATCGGGATCGTCGTGGCCGCGACGATCATCAGTGCGACCGCAGCGGCCATGCTGCTGCCTTGGCGCGACGGCGTCGGCGTGTACTTGGCCGTATGCCTCACGGCCGCAGCGGACGCGGTCGGTTACGCTCCCCGCCCTGCCTGGGCTGTAGCTCTGTTGATCATGCTGGCCGCAGTCGGCATAGCCGCAGGCAACCGGGCCCCCTCGACGGCCGTCGCCATCACGCTCATCGCGGGCATCGCGATCTTCGCCATAACTGGCTCGACAGGCGCCAGCAGCGTGGGTTTCGTCGCGATCAGTATCGTGATCGCACTGACCGCGGGCTACTGCTGCGGTGTGGCGCGCCCAAGCGAGGCGTCGAGCGGCGTGCTGGCAATCGCCGCGCTCTATCTCCCCACGGTGGTTTCGGTGTCGCCCTACGCAGTGCGGAACTGGCACGGCGAAGACCCGGCGCACAGCGCCACGCCAGGCATCGCGGCGCTTGCCCTTGCCATTGGCAGCGCCCTCGGACTCGTCGCGCTGTACAGATTCCGACCAAGCGGGCCATCGCATCTAGATGGCCGCTCCGAGGACGAACCGTCCGCGCAGACATGACAGTCAGCCCGACCGACACTCCTCAGCGATGGCGCATACCCCCCTGAGCGCGCGCAGTTGGTCGTACTCGGCAGTCGAGGGCGCGGCGAGTCGCGGGCGCCGCGCTCGGCTCCGTCAGTCACGCGGTGCTGCAAGCCAGCCGCATCCCAGTGCTCTTCGCTCCGTGCCGACAATGATCGCCTCGCCCACGCAACAATACAGCCACGCCATGCACACGCTTGGCCCCCTCTCGCGCGATCAACGACATTCCGACGTCGCGTTCGCCAGCCGAGCGTGCGCACGGTGCTATCGGTGGTGCTGGTAGACGTCGGGTATTCCGTCGTTGTCGTCGTCGCGGGTGTCTGCTTCGGCGATGCGCCGATAGGTCCGGTTACGCAGCCGCAACACCACAGCGGCCAAGAATGCGGCGGACAGAGTGCCGATGAGTACCCCGATGCGGACGTGGTCCTCCCGCAATGGGTCCTGCGCGAAGGCGAGTTCGCCGATGAGCAGGGACACGGTGAATCCGATACCGCCCAGCAGCGCGACCCCGCCCACGTCGATCCAGCGCAGGTCGTCATCGAGTTCGGCGCGGGTGAGTTTCGCGGTCAGATAGGTGGTGGCGAGGATGCCGAACACTTTTCCGCCTACGAGCCCGACGGCAATGCCGAGTGTGATCCGGTCGGTGAGAGATTCGACCAGCCCGTTCAGCCCCCCGATGGTGACTCCTGCTGCCAGGAACGCGAACACCGGCACCGCGACACCGGCCGAGATCGGTCGCAGGCGGTGCTCGAATTGCTCGGCGAGGCCGTGGTGTGCTGGGTTTCGCGCATCGTTGTCACCGGGTTTGCGGAGAACCGGAACGGTGAAGCCGAGCAGTACCCCGGCGACGGTGGCGTGGACGCCGGACTGGTGGACCAGCCACCAGGTCAGCAGAGCCAGAGGTACCAGGATCCACAGCGAGCGAATTCTGCGCTGCACCGCCACGGCGAAGGCGGCCAGGGGGATGGCGGCGAGTCCGAGGTAGGGCAGGTGCAGTTCGTCGGTGTAGAAGATCGCGATCACAGTCACCGCCAGCAGATCGTCGACGACTGCGAGGGTGAGCAGGAAGGTGCGTAACGCCGTCGGTAGATGCGAGCTGACGACCGCGAGGACCGCGAGCGCGAACGCGATGTCGGTGGCCGTCGGAATCGCCCACCCGTTGAGCGCATCACCATTGCGCAGGTTGAAGGCAATAAAGATCAGGGCGGGGCCCGCCATTCCCCCGACCGCTGCCACCACAGGCAGTGCCGCACGGCGCGGATCCCGCAGATCACCGGCCACGAACTCCCGTTTGAGTTCGAGCCCGACCACGAAGAAGAACACCGCCAGCAGCCCATCGGCCGCCCACGCCTCGAGCGGAAGACGCAAATGCAGGCTCTCGGGGCCGAGCTGGAAGTTGCGCAACGTCTCATACGCACCCGACCACGGCGTGTTCGCCCAGACCAGGCCGACGGCCGCAGCCGCGATCAGCAGGACACCACCAGCGGTCTCGGTCCGCAAGATCGCCGCGACCCGCCGCGCCTCCGACCAGGAACCACGCGAGAACAAGCGTAGGCGGGACTCCGGAACAGTCACTTCGAGCTTCGCCTTTCGCATATTCTTGCGGCCGGACGTCGGTGACGCGCGGCACGCCGGCAACCCTCAGCTTCGATCAGCCTGCGCGTTGGCGCGTGCCCAATACAGCGGCGCGGCAGTCCTAGTGCGTCTGGATCAGCGAATGCCGGACCGCGGGCAGCGCGCACGTGCGCATCCTTCGCTGGTCGGCCGGAGTCGGAGAAGTCGCGCAACGGCGTCGAGGCGGAGGTTCCGCGCCGTGTGGCTATCGCTCGATTCAGCATGATGTGCGCCCATCACTGGTCCGCCCGAACCCGCATCCGGGCCGGGTTTGCCGACCAGACTTCCCGGCGCTCCACCCGTAAAGATGCCGTATAGACACCCGCGGGCGCAAACCGACCGAGTCCCTTAGGCAGTGCGGGCACCACTCGGATGCGCACTTCGTTCAGCGTTGTCTGTCGACGCGGTCGAGGATCGTGGTCCGGGCAGCGGCCCATGGCCGCGCTGAGTTTCCATCACGACGGCCACTCCTCCCCCCGGGCGCATCCCGCAGACACCCTGCTGCCAACGCGCTAGCCGCGCCGCCCGTGGCGGCACCCGGGGCCGACAAGCGTCAAGCGGCCGATCGTGCCGATCGACCGGACCGGGGTCAGGTTCTACCACCAGCCGAGCAGTGGTTGTAGTTGGTGGCCGAGGGCATCGGCCAGGGAACGGGAGTAGCTGACCGTGAAGTGGTGTTCGTCGTGGTAGATCAGGATGTTGCCTTCGACGACCGCGCACACGGTGGGTTCGCAGACGGCGTCGCTGAGGTCGATCGGAAAGACGTTCGGGTAGCTGGACGCCGGTTCGAGCGCCGGGTTCACCTCGTCCAGCGCGTCTTGGCGGCGCATTCCGCAGCTGATGCGGTCTCCGCCTTTGGCGAGGCAGTCGATTGCCATGTAGCGGACCTTTTCCCGCCGCAGCCATGGCGTGTCGCGGATCGCGATCACGTTCAGGGCGCGCTCGGACAGCGCCGACCACACATCAAGGTACTCAGGTGGGGTTTCGTCACCGATGTCATCGCGTGGCCGGGTGCCGGTGGTGAACACCCAGTCCGGGCGATCGCCGCCGAGCCGGTCGATTACTTCTCGCGACCAATCCCGGCAGTCCGGGATGGGCTCGCCCTTGTACATCGCGTCCTCGGCGAGGGTGAGGGGGCAGCCCATCTTCAGATACACCTGAATCCGGAAGGAGTGTTCGGCGGCCAGCGTCTGCAACGCGGGTAACCAGTGTTCGGCATGGGAGCTGCCGACCACCGCTAGTGTGCGATCGGCGTCCAAGTCGCCGTAGGTACAGGTGATCATTTCGCGGGTGTCCCAGTCCGCGATGCATCCGTCCAGGGTCGGTGGCGGCAACTCGCCAGGAGCTTCGAACAGAGTAGGCCGCATCCGCATTTGCGGCACGGTCGCTCCGGAAACCAACGCTTCCGCCCCCGGATACAGCCTTGGATCCAACGCGCCGACCGCGTGCGGAGGGTTGATCCGGGCCACCACCGTCAGCCAGCCGCCGGTCGACGCCACCACAGCGGCGGCCAGCGTTGCCACCGCCACTACGGCCCCACGCCGCACCACCGGTGCCGCCACGGGCGCCGCCGCCTCAGCGCGCGGCTGTGCCCGTAGCCGTAGTGGTTCTTCCACCCATCGGTGCGTGATCCAGGCCAGCGCGATCGATGCGCCGACAACGACGATGCCGTCGGCAAGTCCGGCATGGGGTTGGCCGCGTTCGGCGAGATAGAAGATCAGGATCGGCCAATGCCACAAATACAAGGGATAGGCGATATCGCCGAACCAGCGCGCGGTGCTCGTCGCCAGCATCCGGTTCGGCCACGGCCGCTGGTCGAGAGGGAGATTGTTGCCCGCCACGATCACCGCGGCTGCGGCACCGACCGGCAACAGGGCGGCCGGGCCGGGGAATCGGTTTGCCCCGTCGAGAATGAGCCATCCACAGCCCACCACCCCCAGCGCTCCCCCGGCGGCCAGGACGGCACGGGTCACGCGCGGCGGTGACAGCAACGGCGCCATGGCGGCGAGCAAGGCGCCGGCCAGCAACTCCCAGCAGCGAGCGAGGCTGTCGTAATAGTTCCACCCCTGGTGGGTCTGCGCGCCGCGCCAGGCATACCAGAACGACACCACAGCCAGCACCCCGACTATCACCGCGAGCACAGGCCGCAGCACAGCAGACCGCCCGCTACGGCGAATCGTCCAAACCACCACGCCGACGGTCGCGACGGCGGCGAGGTAGAACTGGCCCTGCACCGACATCGACCACAAATGCTGCAACGGGCTCACCGACGGATCCGCCGCCAGATAATCCGACCACGTCAACGCCAAACGCCAATTCTGGCAATACAACAACGACGCCAGCGTCTGCGCCGACAGCTCCGACCACTGCGTATACGGCCGCATGACCACGGTCGCCACGACAACCGCAGCGAGGACGACAACCATCGCCGGCAACAACCGCCGCACCGTACGGCGCAGCGTGGCCTCCACCCCCGCCGACCCCGTCGACTCGGCGCGACGCAACAGCAACCCGGTGAAGAAGAATCCGGACAACACCAAAAACACGTCTACACCGCCGGAGACCCGGCCGAACCAGACGTGGAATATCACCACCAAACCGATCGCGACACCCCGCAGCCCGTCCAGATCCGCACGATAAGCGACCGACTCGCCCCGCTCCGACGAGGATGCGGCAGCGTCGCGGGAACCCGCAGGCGCAGTCGCCGCCTGAGGCGATCTGCCGGTCATCGCGCCCGGTTCCGCCACCCGGGATCCTGTGTGGTCACCCAGGAGTGGTTCGTTCGGTGGTGAACAAGAGTCGGCCATGACATGACAGTTCTCTTACCACAGGTGGTGAAACCTGCCGATTCTCGCCATCTTTCCGAGCACCGCTGTGCACCCGCACCCCATCACCAGCACGGCTGGTCACCCGCCGTGCAACGCGGACTCCGCCGACGGAATGCCATTTGCCTCGAGCGCGGCTTTACGGCATCTTTGCAAGTGGTGCGCCGGGAAGTCTGGTCGGCAACCCGACCCCCATGACCGCGGGTCGGGCCATCCGACGATCAGGAGCTCACGGTGCTCACGCAAATCGCGGTACGACGGCGACGGTCACGACCATGAGCCCTCGAGCCACAACCACCCGCAAACCATTCCCCCATCGCTTGTGTCGACGCACGCTGGCGGGCACCAAAGCCGGGTTCGGATTTCGGTGGCATCCCGAGCGTGGACGTCACCAGCGGCGATGCGGTCGATCCCGGCCTCGCCACACGCTCCGCGACGCCGATCTCGTTCGACAACTTCACCGCACGGGGGCGCTGCGGCCGCCCGCCGGAAGTCGCCACCGGTCCTTGCGCTCGCGATCACTCGACGCGCTGCAGCGTCCAGTCCCAACGCGACCTCGACATCCTCGCGTTACACCCACGCGGCCTTTCACGCCGCAGCGCCTGCCGTGATGCTCGGAACGGGACAACGCTTCGAGATGTCGTAACGAAAGGAACCGTGTTCATGACATTGAGCGACCACAATGCGGCCCGACTCGAGCACCTACGCATGGCTCTGGGATGGGATCCGGTGCGACGCAGCCTCTTCGGCTCCAACACCAAGGACATCGACCTGAATGCGGCGGCATTGTTGTTCGCCGAGGACCGCATCGCCGATGTCGTCTATCACCAGCAGCTCAATTCGCGAGACGGCTCGGTGCGACATTTCGGGGACAGCACCACCGGGGAGGGTAAAGGCGACAACGAGGTGATCACCGTCGATCTGACCCGGATTCCACCGCAGATCACCACCATCATTTTCCTTGTCACCTCCTACACCGGCCAAACCTTCGACCAGATCGAGAACGCGTTCTGCCGCGTGGTCGACACGGTCTCCGGCGACGAGATCGCCCGCCATGACCTCAGCGCCGATACTTCCCACACCGGCCTGGTGATGGGCAAAGTGTCACGGACCGGGGCGAGCTGGCGGTTCGAGCCGATCGGCGAGGCCATACGCGCACAACATCCTGTCGAGGCGATCCCGCAGATGACCCGGTTCCTGACGCGATCACCAAGCCCACGAACAGGCGATTAACAGATGCTCAGGTATCGGTGCGTGGCACGGAACGCGCGACGCCCACTTCAACAACAGGGCCCCATGTCTTGGGCAGTCGGCGGGAGCCTGGTCCTCAGCGCAGGATTCGCCGGGACACCAGTGTCCGGCAGTAGAAGACGAATCCTGCTGTCAGCAGGAGCACCCCGAGATCGAACAAGGCCAAGCGCGGTCCGAGGATCTGCCAACGGTCGCGGAAACCGAAGGTGAGGATGTCGAGGATCACTTGGCCGGCCAGCCCGGTCATCGCGATTGGCAGTGTCCACCGGGTGCGCAGCAGCAGCAGGATCGCGGCGAGCAATCCGCCCCAGACTCCGATGGACCAGAAGATGGCCGGTAGGGCTGGATAATCGGTGAAGTACTGGATCTGCTCGTTGTTGTAGTTCTGCGATCGGAAGTAGTCAGCGTTCTCGCTGAGCGCCATCACGTAGTCGTAGGCACCGCCGAGATTCAGCAGGACGAACAGGGCGCCGACGCCCCAGAGGTGCCAGGGCGCCGCGCGCCGCGTGTCGGGTGCGGTCTCATGCATTGTCGGCCTTCCTGCCGGTTGCGTCGCTTCTCGAGTGGTTGCGGATCTGTTGGAGCAGTTCGGAGGAGCCTTGCAGATTCCGCAGCGGCACTTGGAGTTTCACCAGTGCCAGCCCTTGTTCGGGATCGCCGAGAACCAGCAATCTGTCGCCGGGCGCGATGCCGTGATCACCGCGCGCGTGGCCGGGATCATGATCTGCCCTCTCGCACTGACGGTTACCGCCCCGTAGACCCGCGCCCTCCCGGACCGTATGAGGGTGCTTCATCCTCTGCCATCGACCGTGCACCTACCCTCCCTTCCGTGAAATACACGCAATACCTGCACAGCGCTGACCGGTGCGGAGGTGATCTCCAACGGTGTTCCGGCGTTCCGGAAGCTAAGGCACGCAACGCCGCTGTGACGGTGGCGGCGATGGGAGCCAGCTCCACGGTCGGGAGGGCTACCACAGGGGCGATGACGCCCGGAGTACGAGCAGCCGATCGGATGCTCGCAGCCGCGCCTCGCCAGGGTCGTCGCGCCAGTGGATCCGGCCGCCCCGCGCGACGGCCAGGACGAGGGGTCCGCACAGGCTGAGGCACTGTCCGATCTCGCTGCTGCGGACAGCGCGTTCGGCCACCACCAGCTCGGAGTGAGATCGCAGGGCACGATCGAACTGGGCGGGCAGGTCGGGGCGGCGCACGCTCAGCCCGAGCAGTCGGCCGGTGAGTTCGCCTGTGACCACGACTTGATCGGCACCAAGGTATTCAGCGATCGATTTCCATCCCGAGCGCCGCAGCAGGGTGCAGATCGATGCGTCGTTGTTGAGGCCGCGGACAGCGGAGGTGATGCGCACGCCGGAGTGGTCGTCGGATACGGCCACGGCGATGCGCTCGGCGTGGGCGACCCCTGCCTGATGGAGCACGGTGAGGTCGTGTCCGTCACCGAGCACGGTGGTGGCGCCGTCGCGGCGGGCTTCGGTGGTGCGTGCGGTGTCGGTGTCCACGACGACGAGGTCGGATCCGAGTCCGCCGTCGGACACGGCATGGGCGGCGCTACGCCCGGTGCTGCCGTAACCGATGACGATCGTGTGTGCGGCCATAGCGGGGCTCCTGGTCGGCGAGCGAGCGGTTCTCGATACGCCGACCAGACTTCCCGGCACTCCGGCGGTAACGGTAGCAGGTGGAACCCGCCTCTGCGGGGTATCCCGGCTCAGCCGGAGCTGGGGCGATTGCGTCAGCCGGAGAACGGCAGTAATTTGCGGAACGTTGCCCGACAAGGCGAATGCCGCCCACAGACCACCCCAACCCGAGGACATCAGGTGGACAGCCCACGCGAGACCGCGCACCGTTCCGGCGGATGGCGCCCCCTGTGGTCGAGTGTCGCCGTCGCCGTCGGGCGCCTGCTACCGAGTGCGAGGCATCCTGCCCGGTTGGTGGTGTTCGGTTTCGGTGCGGTGACGGTGATCGGCACCGTGCTGCTGATGTTGCCTGCGGCTGCGGAGTCTCGGACGGCGACGGGGGCGGTCACGGCGTTGTTCACGGCGGTGTCGGCGGTGTGTGTCACAGGTCTGGTGGTGGTGGATACCGAGAGTCACTGGTCGATGTTCGGGGAACTGGTCATCCTGGGCCTGATCCAGGTCGGTGGCCTGGGCATCATGACGCTGGCGTCGCTACTCGGGTTGCTGGTGGCCAGGCGGATGGGGCTGCGGATGCAGCTGATCGCGCAGTCGGAGACCAAGACGTTGCGGCTGGGTGAAAGCCGCCGGGTCGTGGTCGGGGTGATCCGGATGAGCCTGCTGGTCGAAGCGGTCACCGCGGTCGCGCTCACGCTGCGATTCCTGATCGGATACGACGAGACCGGCTGGCGGGGCGTGTATCTCGGTGTGTTCCATGCGATATCGGCCTACAACAACGCGGGATTCGCACTCTACGAGGACAGTCTGGTCGGGTACGCGACAGATCCGTGGATCATCGCTCCGATCACGGTCGCCTTGGTCATCGGCGGGCTGGGATTCCCGGTGGTGTTCGAGGTCACCAGATCCCTGCGCCGCCAGTCCGGTGCTTCGATGCCGCGCCGGTGGTCGCTGCACACCAGGATCACGCTGATCACCTACTTCTTGCTGGGCGTGATCGGGATAGTGGCGGTGATCGCGTTCGAATGGTCCAACCCGGACACTCTGGGGCCGTTGAACACCGCCCACAAGTTCCTGGTGGGCGGATTCCACGGATTGTCCCCGCGCACCGCGGGCTTCAACTCCCTGGATGTCGGCGCGATGCACTCCTCGACGCTGTTGATCAACGATATCTTGATGTTCGTCGGTGGCGGCAGCGCGGGCACCGCGGGCGGGATCAAGGTGACCACCTTCGCGCTGCTGGCGTTCGTCATCATCGCCGAGGTGCGAGGCGAGCCGACCGTGCACGTGATGGGGCGGCGGCTGGCGGCCCCCGTACAGCGGCAGGCGGTGACAGTGGCGCTACTCGGTATCGGGGCGGTCGTCTCGGGAACGATCACGCTGCTGACGATCACCGGCATGGACCTGGATGTGGTGCTGTTCGAAGTCGTGTCGGCCTTCGGCACAGTGGGGTTGTCGACGGGGATCACCGCTGATATCCCGAATCCGGGGCTTATCGTTCTGATCGTGCTCATGTTCGTCGGACGCCTGGGCCCGATCACTCTCGCTACCGCGTTGGCGCTGCGGGAGCGCCGCCGACGCTACGAGCTACCGGAGGAGCGACCCATTGTCGGATAGAACGTCACGCAAACAGGGAACACGAGTGGTGGTGATCGGGTTGGGCCGCTTCGGGAGCGCGCTGGCCCGCGAACTGGTCACCCACGGTTCGGAGGTGCTGGCCATCGACTCCGATCCGCGTCTGGTCCAGCGTTATTCCGACGAACTCACTCACGTCGCGGTGGCTGACACCACGGACATGGAGGCGCTCCAACAGCTGGGGGTGCCCGACTTTCCCCACGCGGTGGTCGGGATCGGCAGCAATATGGAAGCCAGCATCCTGACCACGTCACTTCTTTCGGAATTCCAGATCCCCAGGATCTGGGCCAAAGCCGTCAGCCGACAACACGGTCAGATCCTCGAACGCGTCGGCGCCCACCATGTCGTACTGCCCGAACACGACATGGGCGAACGGGTCGCGCATCTGGTGGCCGGCCGGATGATCGACTACATCGAGTTCGACACCGACTACGCCATGGCCAAGACCGTCGCACCGAAGGCCGCGATCGGAAAAACACTCACCGCCAGCGCACTGCGACAGCACTTCGACATCACCGTGGTCGCGATCAAACACCGCGGCGGCCAATTCACCTACGCCACCGCCGACACCGTCGTCGCCGAAGGCGACCAGCTGATCGTGTCCGGCCACATCGAAGAGGTCGAACGCTTCGCCGACATGACCTGACGTCGTCATCGGAAGGCGGCGAGGGCGCCACGGTGCGGTGGCGCCCTCGCGTGGGGTCAGTTGGTCACGTCGCGCTGGTTGAAGCGGATGAGTCCGGAGCCGATCAGGACCAACGAGATCGCGACCAGGACTGCGGCGTCGGTCCATTGGATACCGTTACGGAGCGGTTCTCCGCCGATGTAGTAGTGGAAGGGCGAGAGATATTTCAGCCAGTCGGCGCCGATGACACCGGCGAGGCTGTTGGCGGCGTAGGCGAGCACTCCGATACCCGCGGTTCCGGCCAGAACGGGGCCGCGTTTCCCGGTCACGGCGCCGACACCGATGGCCAAGGCGCCGAAAACGATCGCCAGCAACGTCAGGTTCACACTTTGAGCCGCGAACTCGCCGATGCTGACCGAATCGAGATCGGCGGACGAGCGAATCGCCACCATCCCCAGCAATACCACTGCCCCGATCGCCACGGCGCCGGTAGCCAAGGCAGCGAATCGTTGCAGTACCAGCCCGGTGCGGCTGACCGGATACGCCAGCAGCAGATCCAGGTACCCGGACTCTTCCTCGCCGGCGATGGCACGCGCACCGAAGGTCACTCCGAAGAACATCGCCAGCAGCGGCAGCAGCAGCCCGAACACACTGGAGCCGAGATAGCCTGCGGCGGAGGTCATATCGTTCAACCGTAATGCCTCACGCATCGCCTCCGGGTAGCTGCTCACCGCTTCGGCCATACCGCCTTCGGACACTTGGGGGTAGAACCCGGCATACATCAGGCCGACCGCGGCCGTGCCGACCGACCAGGCGATCAGCGATCGACGGTTGTCGACCAGGGTCTGGGTGTAGATGTCAGGCAGCATCGGATTCTCCGGTGTAGTAGCCGTGGAACAGGTCCTCGAGCGCGGGTTCGGTGACCAGCAGCCCCGTCACGCGGTGGGTGGCGATCCTGCGCAGCAGTGCGTCCGGGCTTCCGGTGACCTGGCAACGCAGGATGGTGCCGTCCACCTGGACATCCCGGACAGCGGGCAGGGCGGCGAACTCGGCGACTGGTCACCGGCTCGGCGAAAGTGACCTCTACATCGCGCACGGCATTGGCCCGTAGCCCGGACACAGTGTTCAGTGCGACCAGTCGACCCTCACGGATGATGCCGACCCGGTCGGCGACGGCCTCCACTTCGCTCATGATGTGGCTGGACATGAACACCGTCTGCCCGTTGTCGGAGGCCTCGGCGACCATGTCCAGAAAGATTTGCTGGCCCAGCGGATCCAGACCCGAGGTCGGCTCGTCCAGGATCAGCAGCTGCGGGATGTGCATGAACGCCTGAACCAAGCCTAGCTTTTGCCTGTTCCCCTTGGACAGGCTGCTGACCTGCGCGTCCTGATCCAATTCCAGGCGCTCACACAATGCGTCGATCCGCTGCGGCGCGACCCCACCGCGCAGCGCTGCGAGGAACCGCAACATCGCGCCCACCCGTTGCCGTCCAGGAACAACGAAGTCTCCTGCGAGATAACCGATCTCCGCGTGCAGCCGCATCGCGTCCCGACGAGGATCGAGACCGAGCACGCGAGCACTGCCCGCCGTGGGCCGGATCAGGTCCAACAGCAGCCGGATGGTTGTCGACTTGCCGGCACCGTTCGGGCCGAGATAACCGAAGACCTCACCTCGGCGGACCTCCAGAGACAGATCTACCAGCCCGCGGCGCGCGCCGTAGGTCTTGGTGAGCCCTTGCAACTCGATCACATTCACCATGCATCAACGCTAACGAAGTTTCAGAGATTTGTAAATATTCAGAACCTTTGAGGTTTGCTAAGCTTGAGCCCGTGGGAACCAATGAGCGATTGCGGGCCGCCGCGGAGAAGCTGGCCTTGACGCTGTCCGACGGCGGTGGGATGCAACGCACTACCGCACGCGTGATGACCGCGTTGCTCTACACCGAACAAGACACGATGACCGCCGCGGACCTGTGCGCAGAGCTGTCGATCAGCTCCGGCGCGGTCTCGACCGCAATCAAACAACTCATCCCCGTCGGCCTGATCGAACGCGTACCCGCCCCCGGCAGCCGCCGCGACCATTACCGCTTCCGCGCAGGAGCTTGGGCAGCATTGATGTCGCAACAGAACACGATGCTGGCCACCATGCGCGACGCCGCCCAAGAAGGCATCGACGCCGCCACGCCAGACACCGCCACCGCCACGCGCCTCCACGAAATGCAAGACTTCTACACCTACATGACCGACGAACTGGTCCCCCTCATCGAGCGCTGGCGCGAGCAATACACCGCCGAACACGACTCCGCCGAACTTCGCCGCCGCAAGCCCGGCCGTTGAGCTTTACTACGCGAAGAAGACCCTTGACCAGGCTTGACGAGGAGCGTCGGGATCGGCTGGGGAGAGATCCCGGTATGCGGCTTTACCGCAGGTTCGAGCTGTGGCTGTCGTCGAAGTACTGCTGGGTGTCGCAATCCGTCGCCCAGGTCGGCAGTGGCTCTCGCGCCGATAACCACTGCGGCGGTATCCCGCGTACGCCGCTTCGTGTGCCGATGCCTGTGCGCGCTGCCACGATCCCGCCGACGATCGCGGCCGTGGTGTCGGCATCGCCGCCGGCCTCGACACATGCGGTAACGGCGGCGGGATAGTCGTCGAGGAAGGTCGCGGCCGCCCAGAGGGTGAACGGCACCGTGTCCTGGGCGCTGACTTGCGCGCCGTTACCGAGTTCGTATGCCGCTTCGGCCACCGATCGGCCCAGCAACCGCCGGGCTCGACGGACACCGCCGGCGGTCCGGCCCTCGACCAGGTACGGCTCCACAACGTGCAGCAGTTCCTCAGGCGGGCAATGTCTTCCGTGGGTGGCCGCGGCGTGGCTCGCCGCGACGGCAACCGCCATGGCGGCCACAATCGCTTCCGGATGCCGATGCGTCACCTCAGCCGACAATGCGGCTTGGGACGCCGCACGGTCCAGGTTTCCGGCGAAATACGCTCCGAGTGGAGCGACCCGCATCGCAGCACCGTTGCCCCAGGAGCCGCGCCCGTCGAACAAGGCGCCCGCCGCGTCGGCCCAAGGCCGTCCGTCGCGAATCTCGTGCAGCACAGCGACGGTGCCGCCACTGTAGCCGCGGTAGGGCTCGCAACGGTCGGCGAAGGCTGCCGCCAGCCCGTCGCGATCGATCTGGCCGTAGCCGCGGATCTGTGCGTACACAGAGCAGGCCATTTCCGTGTCATCGGTCCATTCCCACGGAGCCGCCGGCGCTCGGCCGGCGAGCAGATCGGGTAGCGAACGGCCCGGCACGAAGAACTGAGCACCCAGCGCATCACCGACGGACAAGCCCTCGAGACTGTCACGAGCGACATCGGAAACCAGCGGCATATCGGCAACCATGCTGCCAAACCATGACGAACCACCGCAACATCCCTGCCCAACCGCGCGTCAATCGCAGCGAACCGTGCTATCGCCACGCCGCTTCGGGCCAGCCGGGGCGGGGATTTGTAATCCGCCAGCGGCTCAAAACTTTACGACCCACCCGCCACCGCTGGCGGCCAGACCGCTGGTTCCACGTTCGGAGGCTTGCCGGTGCCGTCGTCAGTCCAATCGAACACCGGTGGTGGTGGACCCCATCGGCGCGGGTTGTTGAACACCACAGTGGCGGTGCCGAAATCGACGCCGGTGAAGTCGGCACGAGAGCCGAACCCCACATCCTCGAACACGGCACCGGTGCCGAAGGTGGCACTGTGGAATTCGGCGGCGCCACCGAAACGGCAACCGCGGAACCTGGTTTCCTTGCCGAACTCGGCCCCGTGGAACGCGGTGTCTCCAATGAAGGTTGCCTCACTGAATCCGGCGTCGCCGCCGAAGGTTGTTTCGGTGAAGTCGGCATCGCCGGTGACGGTCGCCGTGCTGAAGTCGGCGACATTGTGGAACGTGGCCCCCCTGAACGTGGCGTCCGCGCCGAAGGCGGCCGGGCGGAAGGAGGCGACTCCGGTGATGATGGCATCGGTGAAGAAGGCGGCACCGGTGAAGGTGACCTCGGTGAAATCCGCTCTACCGGCGATAGTGATTTCGTTGAATCGGGCAGCGTTGTGG
Organism: Nocardia amamiensis; assembly: GCF_015477605.1. Classification (GTDB taxonomy): domain Bacteria; phylum Actinomycetota; class Actinomycetes; order Mycobacteriales; family Mycobacteriaceae; genus Nocardia; species Nocardia amamiensis_A. Next base: position 38,686 of record NZ_JADLQX010000036.1, on the reverse strand, counting down.
AAGGTGGCCTCGGCGAAGGCCGCAGAAGCTTTGAAAGTGGCGCCGCTGAACCAGGCGACACCCTGGAACGCGGCCCTGAATCTGGCGACGCCTGTGAACGTGGCCCTGCGGAACCGGACGATGCTGGTGAAACAGGCCCCGTCGAACATCGCGGTGCTCGCGAACACGCACTGATCGAAACTGACGACGCGGGCGAAGCGGGCCTTAGCGAACGAGGCCGCACCGGTGAACGTGGCCTCCCGGAAGTCGGCCTCGTCGCTGAAGGAAGCCAGCCGGAATTCGGTCGCGCCGCTGAAGGTGGCCGAGTGGAAGTCGGCGTTACCGTCGAAGGTGACGAAGTTGAATGTGGTGGCGCCCGTGAACGTGGCCCCGCCGAAACGAGCCACACCAGCGAAGGTGCTGGAACTGAAGTCGGCGTTTTCGAGGTGGGCGGTGCGGAAGTCGAAGTTACTTGCCGACCAATTGTATTCGGCGTCGGCACGGAGGTGGTCGGCGATGACACGGACGATGGTGGCTCGGACCTCCCGGTCGTTTTGCCGGTATTCGAAATGGTTCTCGTCCTCACCGTCGTCGGCGCCGATGGGGCGTTTCTGCACGCGTTTGGTTTGATGATTGCCGCCGAGATCGGGAGTGTAGGGCAGACGCAGATACCCGCACAGGACGTCGATGCACTGCTGCCGGCGTTGGCCGTCGGACTCGTCGGCGACACCGGCCATCGCGTACACACCGGCGATGCGGACCGCGACATCGGTCGCCCCGAGTTGCGCGGCGGCCGCGCCGAAACGTTCGACGAATCTGCTCTGTTCCAGGTCGCGTTGCCGCCGGTAGGCGATCACCAGCGCGACGACACCACCCACCCCGGCGACCACTGTCAACGCGAGCCGGGTGACGTCGATCTCCGCGGCTTCTCTCGACGAATCCACCGGCGTGATCCACCGTAGGAACGCATAGGCGACGAAGGCGATACCCAGTCCGGTGACGAGCGCGCCGAACACGGCCGGGAACAGCGGAGTACGGCTGACTCTCCGGCCCCACGCGGCCCGGTTGCCCTTGCCTACCGCCGCCCCCACCGCTCTACGCGCTCGTGCACCGACGGCACTCAACCACCTGAACATCGCTCAATTCTGGTCGCGCGCAGGCATTCCCACACCCGATTGCATGGCGACGGCCCTACTGCCGAGCACCAGTCGCGGTTCGTCTCGGCGGTGCGATCAGTCGGCGATATAGCGCGTCGCCCGATCCGGCAGGATCCCGGCCCGGACGAGTTCCTCGTAGATTCGCTGCTGCTCATCGTCGAGATTCGAGTACAGCATGTCGTACGCGAGATCTTCCTCGGCGAGCACCGCGACCGGATCCCAGTCGTCACCGAGCGCCGCGAGGACGGCGCTGCGCCGTCGTGCCTCGTCCAGTGTGAGGTCGTAAGCAAAATTGTGGTCGGCCATTCGGGGATCTCCACCAGGTTCTTTCTAAAAACGAATTGACGACAATGCCCAACCACGCCATCCGGGGCAATGACCTGCATCACGTTCCACGGTTGGACTTCGTCACCAGCATCGCTTCCAGCAGTGCATTGCGATCGGCGAAGTGACCGCAGAATCGCCCTTGGTCACGCCGAGCGCCTCGGCCAGAACCTCGATGCGGACCTCCTCCACGCCGCTAGCGGTCAGTGTTGCAGTCCCTGCTCGCTCTATGCCTGACATGGAGTGCGGGCCACGCCGACGTTGTGGCTCCTCTCACGCCCTATCCATATATACGGCACCGTATATCAGCGCTAGCCTCATTGCTATACGCCACCGTATATAAGAGCCCGAGGCGGCGATCTACGCGGCGAGGGATCCCGTGTCGCGCGAGCACGGTCGCGGAGACAACCCGATGGAGCCACACGGCTCCGCAAACGGAAATGGGGAGTTCACATGATCAAATGGGCTGGTGGGCTCATCGTGTTCTGCGGAGCCGCGCACACGATCGGCGCCCTGACGGTGGAAGGCGCCTGGCATCACGCCGACGCGTGGTTCAGCGGGGCTTTGCGCAGCGAGGACCTCGCCGCGATGAGCCCGGCGAACAGCGCGCTCTGGCTGTCGCTGGAAAGCTTCGGCATACCACTCATCTTGGTCGGCCTGACCGTGCTGTGGCTGGACCGCCGCGGCATCACGCCACCGCCGTTCATCGCGTGGACACTGATGATCTGGACCGTGGTCGACGCGGTGATCCTCACTTTCACGCCCTGGCCGATCTTCCTGCTCGCGAGCGTCCTCCTGCTGGTCGGAACCCGACGCCCCACTAGGGAGTTCGCCCCAGCCGACGTGCGATGATCATTGGCAGACCACCGGATCGCCGCAATGAAGGCAGCGGCGGCAACATGTATCGCTCGACCGCCTCATCGTCGGCCAGTTCGCCAGCATCGATGAGGCAGTCGCCGAAACGGTCACTTCGTCGGCGTTGGAATTCATTCAGCGCCAGGCTTCGACAAAACGCGCCTTTGACCAGGCATGATGATGAGCGTCAGGATCGGTGGGGGAGACTTGAACCTGTGCCCGATTGCCAAAGCATGCGAAAGCCCCGGCCGAATCGGCCGGGGCCGGGTATCGAGCTGGTTCGGATCAGTTGCTACTGATGCTCACATCTGACCATCCACCGCTCCCCTGGAACCTAGGATACGGGCGAACCCAAGTTTGTCAACGGGGCCCTCCCCACTTGCGGCCTGCCATCCGCCGACGCCCCTGGAGTCGAAAAGCGCCTCTCCGCCAAGGGAGTTGGCGAACACGTCAGCATAGGACGTCTCCAGCCAGAATAGGTCACACGTCTTCGGCGAACCGGCAGACCGGATGGCTTCGCGAAACTTCGGCGGCAGTTCGAGTGTCTCGGCGCTCACCCGGGCGATGAAGACAGCCACCCGGCCCGAGCCGACCATCGTGGGCCCCGCCAGCGGACCGTGCCTGCCACTGTGGTGCCACAGCGTCCCTCGCACTTGGAGCGCAGGTCCCTCACCCAGGTTCTCGATCGGGACCAGGAACGTGTCATTGGTGTCCGCGACGAATGCGTAGGATCCCGGGCGCGGCGGGCTCAGCTTGAACCGATCCGTGGTCGGCGGATGGGCGGCGAGATTCCCTGCCGAATCCGGGAACGACACCGACTGGTGTACCGGAAGCAACAACGGATGACGGCTGAGCATCGTCACGAGTCGCGCGTGCGCGAGCTGTTGGTCCGTCCTACTCAGCGCCGCGCGGGAAAGGTGCAACGCGGTCAGTGCCGCGGTGGTCGAGGCGAGCGCCGACAGCGCTCCGGCGATCGCTCCCGCCCGGGCGTCCGGTCCGCGCAGCGCGAACCACAGAGCGGCGCCGATGGCAGTCATCACCGCGATCGCGATCAGGCCGAGGCGTGGCCCGCGGGAACGGGAACGCCTCGGCAGTCGTCCGCTCATCGGTAGAGGGCCAGGCCGGCATCGCCCCAGCCGGACCGGGTGACGACGATCTGCTTGTCCCGCCATGTCAAGAGCTGCGACTGCGCGAGGACACGCAGGAAGCGCTGCCGGTCCCGCAGCTCGTAACCGAAGTAAGGTACAGCTCTCGTCTCGTCCTGCGCCTCCATGAGAGCTATGACCTCGTCCTCGCTGAGCTGTTCGCCCAACCGGTCGTGGTATGCGGCGTAGAACGCGTGGTATGCCTGCTCGAATGACTGGGACAGCGGAGAATGCGGTGCCAGCACGTGGCGGCGGCCGTCGACTGCGACAACATCGACCACTCCGGCGGCTTTGGCGTAGTTCACCGCCTCCTTTATCCGGCTCGCGGCACGCTGATCTTTCCCTTGGCCAACGCCTTTGCGTGCCAGCAATGGCTCCAATTGGTTGAAAGGGATTGTCGCGCTGCTCCTTCGGTAGCACTCGGCGGTCACGCCGGCGAAGACGCGCCAAAGCTGCTCGAGATAGCCGAGCTGTAGTGGAGGGCCGACGAGCGAAAGCGTCCCGTCGGCCGCCTTTCGGATCAGGCGTATCGCCAGCAGCGCGTCCAGGGCACGCTCCAGCAAACTACCGTCGTCGGTGCGAAAGGGCCCGACTCGCAGCCCCGACATCGTCAAGCCTCGAGTACTGGAGGAAATCCACCTGATCGCCTGGTCGACGGCAGTGATATCGGCCAGGTCTTCCGAGCCGAGCTTCAGGTAGGTACGGACAGCAGATCTCGGGCTCCACTTGCCGTTGTCGGGAAATGCCGCGTCGGGTCGGGTGACCTTCTCGGTAGCCGTGCTGATCAGTGACCAGTACTGCGTTTCATCGACGTTCTCCAGTATCCCCCACTCGTTCAGCACAGCGGTGCGTTCCCCTTTTTCCTTGCCCCCCAAGATGTAACCGCGGCGCTGCAGCTCGAGCAGGCCGAGCATGGATCGGCATCCGGTGTCGGCCTTACGTTCGCGGAGCTTCGTCACCTCGGCGATATCCACCGAGTCGAGCCCAGGACCGGTCAATACCCGCTGCAGCTCGCGGCTGAGCCTGGCCCTGTCGCCATAGATCACGGTGACTTTACGACCAGCCCCACGAATCCGGGAGATCAGCGGAATGAAGTCCTGATCGCCCGTGACCAGGAAGAAGTGACCGATCCCTGCGTGCAGGTAGTCCATGGCGAGCACGGTGAGCAGGATGTCCGCCTGCTCCTTGGTACTGCGTACCTGTTCGGCCTTGATCATGCTCTCGCGCATGGCGAGGATGATGGTCGGGTCGAATCTGGCGGCCGCCATATGCGCATGGTGAAGTTGGTCGCCGCATCGACGACTGGCGAATTTCCACAGGTCATCGACCTGCGTCCGTTCGACGAGCTTTCCCCTGCCGATTATCGCCCCGGTCAGATTCTCCCAGTCGACCAGTAACACCCCCTCGTCAGATGGACTCATGGTTCACTCCGCAATCGCAGATCAGGACAGCGCCCGAGTGGCACGGTCGTCGGATAGGTGGATCAATGAGGTCTCGATGTGCGTCAACGTCCAGTGCAGGTCGTCGACGACGGCCGTCAGCAAATTCACCGGGAATTGGTAATACTCGCCGGCGTGCGCGGCGCACGTGATGAATTGGCAGGCGGTCGGCACCGTCGACAGGATGCAGCGGCACAATCGCGTTGCAGGAGAGTTCGGCGGTACGGTCGGGCGGGCCAAGACGGTCATCAGCCCCTCCCACCGGTCCGACCACACCGCGTCATCCGCCACGTGGAGCGCCGCGGCGAGTTCGGTCTGCACCGTGGCCAGCCGTGCGGGCGGAGTATCCATGCTCAGCCCCCAGAGTCTGGAGACAACCGACTTCCCGGCCCGTACCTCTGGTCGGTAGGCCTGCGGAGTCCGGAAGCCGCTGATCGCCTCCCGCGCACCCGCGAGAAAGGCGGTCCAACTGGGATCCGAACGCCTCCTGATGCTTTGAAAGAAAGCGTGCTGCGCGTCGGGTGAACGGCGGTGTACGTGCAGCAACCGCCGCACCATCGCCTCTTCCACCGCGAACAAGGCCCGATGGATACGGGCGAGGTCGATCTCCTCGGCGCTCAGCGGTACTTCGATGCGCCGGGTTACGTCTGTAATGAAGCATGTGGTCTCTCGATTACCCACGCCGGGAACCCACTCCGGCCAGGTCACCGGCGAATATGCCTGGCCCATCGCCAGCTCCCGCCGTGCGAGCAAGACGATGCCCATTCGTGGGGCCGCCGCTCGCGGCTGCTGCAGGCTCGTGAGAAATACCGCACGGTTGTGCTCCAACAGCTCGACTAGGTCGACCATCAGAGCATTCGCGTTAGTGAAGCCGTTGTTCCGGACGATCAGCACGCCCAAGCCGTGCTCGCTGAGCAAGCCGCCCAACTGTGCTGCGTACTCGTCGCGGTCACCCACCAAGCTCAGCCAATAGGCGTTCAGTGGGGCGTCTGCCTCGGAATGTAGGCGGATGATGGTCTCAGCCACTCGGGCCGGACCTGGATCGGTTGCGCGCATGCCTTTCCCTACGTTGCCCGGACAGCTGCCGCGATTCGTCCGAGCAGGGGGATGCGCGGACGGACCATACCGTCCTGGTGAACCAGGAAGTTGGCCCGACTCGCAGTCGAAAGGAGGTCTTCCGGGCTCACCAGATCTCCGGTCCGTTCGGCAAGCTCGACGAATTGATGGTGTGGAACGGAGAACGACTCCGGCGACGACAAGACGAGATTGCGCAGCACCGAGTACACGGCATGCAGCCACGGCTCTTTCTCTCGCCCGACGGGAGACAAGTGGTCGGCAGCGGCCTTCCGGAACATCTCGTAGAGGTAGTTCTGTGCGATGGACCTGTGCCCCAGGCAGGATTCGGTGAACTCCATGAACAACTGAGGTCGTGCTGGGGCGAGACTGGACGCCGGTCGCTGGTTCTCGATCAACCACGCCCAGAATGAGACCAGCAGCTTACCGGTCAGGAACGGATGACCGCCGGTCTCGGCGTAAACCCGGTCGATGAACTCCGGGTCTAGGTCCACATGCCCGCTCATGATCTTCCGCACCAACTCGTCGAACTCGCTCACGGAGCGGGAGGCGGGTCCATGATCGAACAGCGGAAACGGATCATGGATGACAACGGGGCTCAACTGATTCTGGTCGGTCAGGATCCAGTGCGCGTCGGGTCGCTGACCTACGAAGATCAGAAGGTTGTCCCTGGTGAACGAGACCAACTGGTTCAGCAGGGGTTGAACGACTGTGTAACGAATGCCGGGATCCTTTTCCATGGCCGTCCGGAGGGCGCCGAAGAGCGTCTCGTATTCGTCGAGCACCAGGATGACTCGCACGTCCGGCTGGGCCACGAGGCACTCCGTTACTGCGACCTCCACGAAATCATGCTGCAGCCTGCGGCCGGAATCGAGGGCTTGTTGGATTTTGCGATAAAACGCGCCGCCATCGGCGATTTGCCCGGTGGGGTCGCAGGTCTGAGCCACGACCACCGACTGGGCGGAGGTCGATCCGAGGTCGTACGAACAGGCGGTCGTCTTTCCGCTACGACGGACGCTGCACCACAGCCGCACGCCGTTTCGGCGCTCGAAGGATTGCATGAGCCTGCGCACGCTGGTGCGGTATACGTGGCTGTAGCGGGAGAGAAACGGGCTTTCCAACGGGAATTCCGCAGCGTAGTTGAAATCGATCGGCCGGTTGCCAGATGCCGAATTCGTTTCGTAGAGAAGGTCTTCCAGCAGCGCGACCAGCCGCGTCTGCGGCTCCTCCCCCAGGCCGCCGGTGGGCACGACGATGTCGGACAACCGTTCGATCGCCAGCAGCTCGATGCGCAGGTCCGCCCGCAATGGAGCGATTACTACGCCCACCGCTCGCCCGGCCGCCTCCTCGATGAGGAGACGGTCGACGTGCCGCTCGTCCAGGTAGCACAGGACCTCGATGCGTCGGCTGCCCGCCGCTTTCGGGGGAAGCTGGAGTGAGATCTCGAGCCGCCGGTTGCTGTCGGAGTACTGGGACAGCGCGGGGAGCGGCGCTGCGTCGGGATCCTTGGTGAGCAGCAGGTCCAATGCGCGCGCGAACGGTAACACCGAATCATGTATGCCGTCCAGGAGCAGCCCGGCCTGCAGATTGCCCATCAGTTCTCGGAGGTCCTCCGAGGTGAGAAACGGCAGCACGTGCACCCAGGCTCCGGAGAACCGGGGCAGGACATTGCTGCCGATTTGATCGAATTTCGTGTTGGAGTAGCCGATGAGAATGCCCGAGGCCATCGCTGAGCACAGTTGCCGAAGGCTCCTGGCAGCACTTGCATGATGAGCCTCGGCCAGACGTGCCGAATAGAACTCCAGCGGGAGGTCCAGGAACCGCTGCAGGCCGGTCAAGGACTTGGTGATGGCGTAGTGCGGGCGCACGACATTGTTTTCGGTCTGATAGACGTACCCACGCCGGAAGATCTCCGCCGCATGGTGACTCAGGCTGGCCTTCATGAGGTTGAGCCAAGGGCCGGGCCGGTCGCAGGATCCCAGCTCCACCAGAAAATCGTCGAAGTAGCGCGAGAGCACATCCCGATAGCAGGTCGCCCATTGAAAGATGTGCCGGTTACCCAAGTCCTCCAGTTCCTCACTGAGACGGTTCTTCGAGTAGGCGAGCGGCACACGTTGCCGAGTCACGCCGCTCACGGCGCGCCCATCCGTAGCAGGAGGACCGGGCCGGGGCCGTGCGGTCCCGGGCGCCGGTACCACGTGAGCCGGCATCCGGGTTCGGCTCGCGGGCACTGGCGTTCGAAGCAGTTCGGGACCGACCACGACACCGTCGCTCTCGATCTCTCGGTCGGCCTCCCGCAACCCGGCATCCAAGATTTCCGTCAGTAGCCGTTGCCGCTTTGGTAGAAAGCTGGCAATCGACACACGTAATTCCCGCACATGACGTGAGAGCTCGGCCGGGTCGAGTGATTGCAGCAATTCACGAAACTCGGCCTCGGCGAGCCTCGGCTGAACTGCCCGATTCAGATGCTCGATACGGCTGAGGCGGGAATTGATGGAGGGAGATGAAGCCCGCTGGGTGGAGGGCTCGTCGGTAGCTGGCACCTCCGCTTCCGGTCTCTGCTCGACCGCGAGCACCTCGGCGGGTGCCGTCCTTCGTTCCCTGCGCTCGCGCAGCACTTCGTTCAGTCGGCGCTGGCGTTTCGGCAGGAAAGTGGTGATGGCGGATTCGATTCGGGAACCCAGCAGTACCAGTTCCTCGTCAGAGCACTGGGCGATGAGCTGAGTGAGTGCTGCTTGCGCGTCATTCGGTTTGACCGCGGCGTTCAGCTCATGAACGCGCCGCAGTACCTCATTCCACCTGTTCACGATCTTCAACCCCCGTCAGGGTCCACACCGATCGAACTGCTCGACAAGGGGCAGTCGGACTGGATCATATTGATATTGGTGCGATCCCCGACCAGATCACGCTCGGTGAGAGGTAGTCGTTCGACTACGAGGAGGTGGGCACTCCGCCTGAGCCGTCGAAACCCAAACCTTGCCCTGGCACTCTCTCCTGCTGTACGTCGTATGAGGAAGCGATTTTGCGCAGTTGTTATAAGAAACAGACAAGTTGGCACCATTGCGCGGGAACAGCGTGTAGCGGCGAGGCCGGCGTGCACCATCTCCGTCGGCTCGTACGCTGAAGTCATGTCGACAGGGATCGTTTCAACGTTGGTTACGGGCCTGCTGCCGCTACTCGGCGCGGGGCTTGGCGCATCGGCAACGGTTATGGTGCAACGGAGTTCGGCGCGCGCAGCGAAGCTCAAGTTTCTCGCGGAGAGTCGCCTTGCCCGCAGAGATGAGTTGAAGTCAGCGATCATCGACTACTTCGAGGCAGCACAGCGACTGCAGGGAGAACTCGATACCCGAGAGCGCGGAGGTACCCCTACCGATCTGAAGCGACTCGTCGAAAGCGTCTGGCTAGCAGAGAAGGGTGTCGAGCTTGTCTGCTCAGACGCTTTGCGGGACCGCGTAGTTGCTCACGCACGGGGATTACACGACGTCGTTCGGGACCCTGTGACCTACCCTGACTGGTGGGCGCATTGCTCGTCGCTCCAGTGCGACCTCCTCACAGAAGCAAAGTCAGAGCTGATACCAAAGCACAATTGGTGAACGCATTTCAGCAGATGCGCCTGCCTTAACCAGACCGCCACAGTTCAGGCGAGTACTCGCCGGTGCCACCAGGGCTTCGCTGTAGCTCTGCTCGGCTACGATCCACCCCGCTGCCTGCCACCGCCGCGCGGAAGCTGTCGACCAGGTCCTTGCCGAAGTCGTCGTTCTGATAGAGCACCGCCACCGTCGCGTCGGGCCGTTCCTGGCGGACCTATCTGGCGAACGCGCGTCCCTCGGACTGATGGCAGGGCTGCCAGCCGATAGTCCACGTACGGCGCCAGCTGGAACGGTGCCGCGTAGGCCGCCGCGAACAGTGCGCCGAACTCGAGTAGTTGGTTCATGCGTCAGACCTGGCATCCGAGGTAGGAGCGAGCGTTCTGTTCGTCGGCATTGATCTGCGCCGGAGTGCCCGACAGCACCACCCGGCCCGTCTCGAGCACATGCGCCCGATCGGCGATGGCCAGCGCGAGGTGCGCATTCTGCTCGACGACCACCACGGTGGTGCTCTCCTCTTTGTTGATGGCGGCGATGATGGCGGACAACTCCTGGGTGACCAGGCGACAGACCGAGCGACGGCTCGCCGAGCAGCAGCAACCGCGGCCGCATCATCAGCGCGCCCGAGCGCGAGCATCTGCTGCTGGGCGCCGGAGAGCCCGCCCGCCTGCTGATGGAGTCGTCCTTCAGGATCGGGAGGTAGCCGAAGACCCGCGCGGACGAGCGCGGCGAACTCGGCGACCTCGCCGTGGCTGAGACCGTTGATCGGCTCGTCCACGATCAGCAGGCGCGGCAGGCAGGCCAGGGCACTGGCAAGCTCGATGCGTTCGAGGGTGCGCCGAACGGTAACCCGGCGGCCGGGTGGTCGGCTACCTCACGTGACCGTGCCCGAATCGGGTTTGCCGCGACCGGTCAGGCAGTTGAACAAGGTGGTCTTTCCGGCACCGTTAGGACCGACACCAGCCCGACCAGGCTCGATGAGCAGCCGCCCGCACGACTTCCGGAACACCGGCTAGGAATTTGATCTTCGGCGGGGCACAATATTCGCAGGGATGAATGTTCCAGGGTGAGCTGTCGCGTTCGACAGATCACTTCGCCCACTGATCGGGGGCGAGACGGACGACATGCACCGAGACGGCGAGCGCCCGAAAGGGCTTTCTGTTTCCGCGCTGGCGGCGGTCGCGAACCCGTCGTACTCGCGAATCGACACGTGGAATCTGCTCGACGACGCGTGTCGCCGGCTCGCCGATGTCAACGGTGCCGGGCTGGACACCAGCCACGAAGCCGCCCGGGTGCGGCGCCTGCTCGATCGTTTAGCCGCCTACGAGCGGTACTGGTTGTACCCGGGCGCGGCGAGAGTAGCGGCGTTTCGCGGATATCTCGCCGATCTTGCAACGGTGCGGCTCACCGAGGAAGTGTCGCTGGCCGTGCGCCTGCTCTCCGAGTACGGCGACCGCGCGGCCGTGTTCGACACATCCGCGCCGTTGGCCGACCAGGAACTCGTGGCGCGGGCCAAACAGCAGCAGTTCTACACCGTTCTGCTCGGCGACGATTCCCCGCCCGAGGCTCCCGAGGGCTTGGCGGAGAGCTTGCGGGCGCTGCGCGACCCGTCCGACGATGTTCAGTTCGAGCTGCTCGTCGTGGCGAGCATCGAGGACGCCATCACCGCCGTCGCGTTGAACGGCGAGATTCAGGCGGCGATCATCCGGCATGACCTGCCGCTTCGTTCCCGCGACCGGGTGCCGTTGATGACCACGTTGCTCGGGGCGAACGACGACGTGGTCGTCACCGACCGCGCCGACGACTGGATCGAATGTGGCGAGTGGATCAGGGAGCTGCGGCCGCACATCGACCTGTATCTGCTCACCGACGAGTCGATCGCCGCGGAGACCGAGGACGAGGCGGACGTCTACGATCGCACGTTCTATCGGCTCAACGACGTCACCGACCTGTACAGCACGGTGCTCGCCGGCGTCCGGAGCCGGTTCGCCACACCGTTTTTCGACGCCCTGCGTACCTATGCGGCCGCGCCGGTCGGCCAATTCCACGCCCTTCCCGTCGCGCGCGGCGCCAGCATCTTCAACTCCAAGTCGCTGCAGGACATGGGCGAGTTCTACGGCCGCAACATCTTCATGGCCGAGACGTCGTCCACCTCCGGCGGGCTGGACTCGCTGCTGGACCCACACGGCACGATCAGGGCGGCGATGGACAAAGCCGCCGAGACCTGGTGTGCCGATCAGACGTACTTCGTGACCAACGGGACATCCACCGCGAACAAGATTGTTGTGCAGGCTCTGACCCGGCCGGGCGACATCGTTCTGATCGACCGCAATTGCCATAAGTCGCACCACTACGGCCTGGTGCTCGCCGGGGCGTATCCGATGTATCTGGACGCCTACCCGCTCGAGCCGTTCGCGATCTACGGAGCCGTGTCCCTGCACACCATCAAGAAGGCGCTGCTCGACCTCGAGGCGGCCGGGCAACTGGACCGGGTGCGCATGCTGCTGCTGACCAACTGCACGTTCGACGGCATCGTCTACAACCCCCGGCGTGTGATGGAGGAGGTCCTGGCGATCAAGCCGGACATCTGCTTCCTCTGGGACGAGGCGTGGTACGCCTTCGCAACCGCGGTGCCGTGGGCACGACAGCGGACCGCGATGGTTGCCGCCCAGCAACTCGAATCGGCGTTGTCGTCGCCCGGATACGCCGAGGAGTACCGCAAGTGGCGTGCGTCGATGCAGGGAGTCGACCGTGCCGAGTGGAGCGACCACCGGCTGCTGCCCGACCCCGGGCGGGCGCGGGTACGCGTGTATGCGACGCATTCCACTCACAAGTCGCTGTCCGCGCTTCGGCAGGCGTCGATGATCCATGTCCGCGACCAGGATTTCAAACCTCTCGTCCGCGAGGCGTTCGCCGAGGCGTTTCTGACCCACACCTCGACGTCGCCGAACCAGCAACTCCTGGCATCGCTGGACTTGGCGCGTCGGCAGGTCGACATCGAGGGCTTCCAGCTGGTCCGGCACGTCTACGACATGGCGCTGGTGTTCCGGCACCGCGTCCGCAAAGACCGGCTGATCGGCAAATGGTTCCGCATCCTCGACGAGGACGACCTGGTGCCCGACGAGTTCCGTGCGTCCGAAGTCAGGTCGTACCGGCAGGTCAGGCAGGGTGGCCTGGCAGAGTGGAACGAGGCGTGGCGGTCCGATCAGTTCGTGCTCGACCCGACCCGGGTCACCCTGTTCATCGGCAAGACCGGCATGAACGGGTACGACTTCCGCGAGAAGATCCTGATGGACCGGTTCGGCATCCAGATCAACAAGACCTCGATCAACAGTGTGCTCTTGATCTTCACGATCGGCGTCACCTGGTCGAGCGTGCACTACCTGCTCGACGTGCTGCGGCGGGTGGCCACCGACTTCGAGAGCAGCCGGGGCGGGCACGGCAAGGCCGATCGCGCCCTGCAGCAGCGCCGGGTCGACGAGATCACCAAGGATCTGCCTGCGCTGCCCGACTTCAGCGAGTTCGACAGCGCGTTTCGTCCCGACGGCGCCAGCTCGTTCGGCGACATGCGATCGGCCTTCTACGCCGGGTACGAGGAGTCCGACCGCGAACACGTCTTGCTCGGCGACGCCGGGCGGCGGCTCGCCAAGGGGAAACCCCTGGTGTCGGCCACCTTCGTCGTCCCCTACCCGCCCGGCTTCCCGGTGCTGGTCCCGGGGCAGGTCATCTCGACGGAGATCCTGTATTTCCTGGCCGAGCTCGACGTCAAGGAGATTCACGGATACAACCCCGACCTCGGGTTGTCGGTCTTCACCGAGGCCGCGCTCGCGCGCCTGGCCGCGGCTCGGCACGCAAGTGTCGTGGCGTCCGGCGGTGCGCCGTCGGCAGCTCCGGATGAGGCACTGGTCGCCGGCTCGAGTAGTGGTCTGCTACGGCGATGAATGCCCAATCCAGGTGATGTGCTTTCGAGCGGCCCCTGGCTGCGGCGGTGCTGGTCGTCGGCTCAGCCGTCGGCGAGCGCACGGTCGGCGAGTGCGGCGATGACCGGTCCGAGTGTTCTGGCGTAGCTGACGGTGAGGTGATTGTCGTCGCGGTACACCAGGTTGTCACCGATGATGAGGGGGCAGCGGGTGGTGGTGCAGAACAGCGAGGTCAGATCGGCATACTGGCCGCCGCCTGCGGTGGCTGCGGCCTGCTCGGCCGCGATACCCGCGTCATCGACCGCGACCGGACGTGCCGGCGTGCATGCCGCGGCATTGTCGATATGGTCGGACAGGCACGCAGGCACGGTGGTGTGCGGATCGGGGATCGCCCCGAGTACGAGGACCGCCGCTCCGGTCGCTCGCAGCTGGCCGACCAGACGGTTCAGGCTGTCGATCCAGGCCTGGTCGTAGGAGACGAAACCGAAGTCGGCGCCGTAGCGCCGGGACATGCTCACCACGATCAGCCGGGGGCGTTCGGCCCGCAGCCGGGTCAGGACCTGGTCGCGCCACTGCTCGCATTCGGTGTACTCCCGGCCCAGATAAGGGCTGCTGATGGGCAGGCCGAGCAACGGGCAGGTGACCTTGGCCATGGTCTCCAGCCGCCAGTGCCGCTGGGCGGCGATCGGCTCGAACGCCGGATGCCACATCGCCGCATGGGAATCGCCGACCAAGGCCACCGTCGTGGCCGAGTCCGGATCGCCGGACGCGCACTCGGCCTGTCCCACGTCGCGCCACGACCGCACGCAGCCGTCGAGGAACACCCCTGCCTTGTCGCCGGGCGCGTCGGCGAGCGACGGGGTGAGATTCGAAGGGACAGCTCGGATTTCGGCCGAGGCAGCAACTGCGGCCTGCGTCTGGTCGGTCAACTGCCGGACCGCCGCGTCGCGCGCGTCGCCGCCGGAAGTGGCCGGCGTGGCGAGCGTGAGGGCCGGGGCCGCCGCGCCACGGCCGACCGGTACGGGAATGAGCACGAGCAGCATCAGTGCCAGACAAGCGGCGACCGCGGTGATCGCGCCGCCACAGGCGAGGCTGCGTGCGGCCGACCTTCGCAACGGGGCGGCGAAGCGGACCGGATTCTCGACCAGCCACAACGTGAGCATGGCGAGTCCGCCCGCCATCATGACCGCGCCGATCGAGCCACTCCAGCCGAGCTGGTGACCGAGCACGCGCGGCGCGAGCAGTAATACCGGCCAGTGCCACAGATACCAGGAGTACGACACCCGGCCGACCGCACGCATCGGACGCAGCGTCAGTCCGCGACCAACCCCGAATCGTGTTTCTACACAACCGGATACGATCACCAGTGCGGTACCGAGGACGGGCAGCAGGGCCGCGGTGCCCGGATACGGTGTGCTCCCGTTCAGCTGGGTACACGCCGCGACGATCAGGACCAGGCCGATCCATCCGGCAGGGGCGGCGACCGATTTCGGCAGCCGGGACCACGCGCCGGCCGACAACGCGATCATGCCGCCGGTGCCCAACTCCCAGGCCCGCGCCGGCAGCGAGAAGTACGCCCACGGTGGCAGCGTGCGGGTCCAGATCAGCGAGATCGCCAAGGAGAGCGCGGCGACCGCCGCAAGAACGCTCAGATACGGGAACACAGCGGCCGATCCGATCCGGCGCCGCCGCGCGAACCAGGCCGTGACAGCGATCAGAGCGGGCCACAGCAGATAGAACTGCTCCTCCACACCGAGCGACCAGAAGTGCTGAAACGGCGACGGAAGCGTATCGCCGGCAAGGTAGTCGGTGCCGTGCAGCGCGAACCGATAGTTCCCGGCGTACAAAGCGCCGGCGATCGCGTCGCCGAGGACCTGGCGGGCTTGCAGCGGCGGCAACAGTACGGCCGCGCCGACCGCGGTGGCAACCAGCACGACACCCGCCGCGGGCAGCAGACGGCGGGCCCGCGCGCCATAGAACCGGACCAGCCCGACAGCGCCGGTGGCAGCCGCCTCCCGCCAGAGGATTCCGGTGACGAGAAAGCCGGAAATAACGAAAAATACGTCGACACCAACGAATCCGCCCCCGACCCCGGGCAGGTTCGTATGAAAAAGCACGACGGCCAGTACGGCGACTGCTCGCAAGCCCTCGATGTCGGGCCGAAATATCCCGCGCGATATCGCCTCGGGCGCCTCATCAGGCCGCCGAACCAGCAATCCGCCGCTCGCCGCCACCGTCATGGGCGGCATTGTTATAGATCTCGCTGGCTATGTCACGGCAACTCACCGTGTACCGGGTTTCTGCGATATTTAGGCCCACCGGCAGACTGAGTTCGGTATCGGGATTTCACTATGCGTCGGCAGCGGTTCGAACTGCGGATGATCGGAGGCTCCGGATAGTTCTACCTCGCAATGAGCAATTCAATGTTTCGTATTCTGACGTACTTGTTCGCTCGACCTCGAGTCCTCTTACCTGATGTGTAGTGAGCGCTGCGACCGGCTGCGGGAAGAATGCCGGGTAGCGACGGCCGAATGAATGGTCATCTCATCGGGCTCGCGATCGATTGGACCGCTTTCTCGCTCAACAAGTATGGCGATCGTGTCCAGATCCATGCCCGTTCAGCGGGCGTGGATCAAGCAGTGAGATGTATGGCAATGCCGTCGAGCAGTTTGGCGAGCCCGAACTCGAACACGCCCTCGGCGACCGCACGGATGTCGCGGTCGCCGGCAGGACCTGCGGTGAGCATGGCCAGCAAGGCCGGGTAGCGCTCCGGCTGCCCGTACTGGTGGATCATCGCAGGATCGAGGACCGGGCCGACGTGCCCAGCCGCCTCACGGCCCCGGGTCGGATCGATTTCCAGGCGGGCGACGCCGCCGACGAAAGCATTGATGGACAGGACGATGTCGGCGATGCCGTGCGGCGCCAGCCCGGCATCGAGCAGCGCCGCCATCGCGGCCTCACCCCACGCGGCCTCGTTCGGGCCCATCCAGCGGTTGCTCGCGCCGATCGCCAGCACCCAGGGGTGACGCAGGTACAAATCGCGGGTCCGGCGAGCCCAATGCTCCAGTGCCGCACGCCAGTCGCCGCGGGGAAGCTCGGGTGGGCCGGCCATCGTGGTGTCGAGCATCAGCGCTACGAGTTCGTCTTTGCTGGCCACGTGCCGATACAGCGACATGGTCGCGGCGTCGAGCTGATTGGCGACCCGTTGCATCGAGAGCGCTCCGATGCCTTCCGCATCGGCGATGGCGATGGCCGCACCGACGATACGGTCCAGGCTCAATGCCGGTCGGCGGCCGCGGCCCGAGCGTTGATCTCCCGACCACAGCAGTCGAGCAACGCGCGGTGGCTCATCGGCCATGTCCGCTCCCCTCGATCCAATTGCGTATGACATACTCTTTGCGTATATTATACGCAAACTCTTCCCTCATCGCCATCCGGGGTGGTTGCACCATGGCAGTACCGACAAGACATCCGAATCGGCCGTGCGCCAGGCACGTAGCATGAGTCTCGCCAGCCTGGGGCTGTCCACCGAACAGGAGCGGGTGTACCGTCATCTGCTGCGCACCCGCCCCGGCAGCACCTCGCATGCGGGCGGCGCGAGCCAGGTCGACTCCGGCGCGCGGAACGTGATCACCGAGTTGCGCACTCTGGGTTTGGTGGACGAGAACCTGACCGCGGTACCACCGGCGGCCGCGGTCGATCTGCTGGTGCGGCGGCGAATCACGCAGGCGCAAAGGCAGTTCGACGGACTCGCCGCCGCCTGGGACGCCCTGCGGGAGTTGACCGAGGAGCAGCGCACCGGCTTGCCCACGGGCATGATCGAGCAGCTGTCGAACGGACCGGAGGCCGCGCGGCGCATCAACGCGCTGCTGATCGATCATCCCGGTGAGTTGTCGTCCCTGCGAACCCATGCGCTGCACGGGCACGTCCCCACTCGGCACGGGCGCCTGCTGATGGCCGGACTGAGCAGCCGCATCCTGTTCCCCGCGCACGCCTTGACGGATCCCCGGCAGGCGGCCCACGCGCGACGCCGGCATGCCCTCGGCGAAATGCATAGGGTCACGGCGGAACCGGTCTGGCCGCTGACGGTGGTCAACCGGTCGGTCGCCTTTGTACCGGCCGATCTCTCCGAACCGGCAGCCGGTCTGCTGCAAATCCGCCGTACCGGTGTGGTCCAGATACTCGCGGAGGTGTTCGACGGCATCTGGGAACGCGGCCACAACGTGGACGAACTGCCGGTCTCACCCTTCGAGCACCGCGTCCTGCAGGCGCTGACCTGCCATGACACCGACGAATCGGCGGCACGCGCACTCAATGTCTCGGTACGCAAGTTCCGGACCCATGTCGCCGAGCTGATGGACCGGCTCGGCGCGCGCACCCGATTCCAGGCCGCCCTGCTGGCCAAGGAACGCCACTGGCTCTGACCCACAGGGGATCGTGCGACCTTATCTCTGCTCGCCCGGGCGGACCATGGCCTGCTGGTGAACTCGCTCGCCCTGGTAGCGCATTCCGGGAATCAGCGGGGTCGGACCGATCGGAGTGAACCCCATCCGGGCGAAGAACCGAAGCGCTCGTGTGTTTTCGACCTGGGTCTGCAAATGACAGCCGGGCGAGCCGTTCTCGTTGAGCCGCGCGAACCACCGGTCCATGAGAGCGGCGGCCGCGCCGGTGCCGCGCGCGTCGGGCGCCACTGCGATGTGCAGATGCGCTGGCCACCGCGAGTCTTGGAAATCACCCGCGGTCGGCTGACGGCTGATCGCCGCCGCGAGGGTGTCGACCATGGCGCGGCCGAAGAACCTGGCCGGCGTCGGGCGGACGAACAATCGGTAGGTGCGGATCGCCCGCTCGATCCGCTCGGCCTCACTGGGAAACTTCGAGCTGTCCAGACAGCCCGTCAGGTATCCGACCAGCTTGCCTCCCGCGACCGCCAGGAACACGGACTCGGGTTCCAGATCCAGGTATGGATCGAGGTAGATCGACGCCTCGGATTCCGGATCACCCCACAGGGCGGCGACGGGCGAGCCTGCACCCGCCCGAGCGAACAACTCCCGAAGCTCCGATCGATCGGCTGCCTTGAATTGACGAATCTCCATGTCCGGCTTCCTTGTCAGCCCTACCGCCGCTGGGTGAGGACGCGGTCGGCGACGGTTCTCACGGCAGCAGTCCTCGATTCCCGTCGCCCCACACCGCCGTCATCACCACACCGCTGATCCTCCAGTCGCCGCCGGAACGCACGAGATCGAAACGGTAGGTGCCGCCCAGTGTCCACAGCGACGCGCCGAACGCCTCGGACCTGCGGTGGGTGGCCTGGAAGGAGGCGGTGCACACCGCCCTGTCGCCGTCGATGGTGACCAGGTGATTGCCGAGCAGATGCTGGGTGGCCTCGAACCCGCCGAGAGTGTCCTGCCACGCGGCGGCGATCTGCGCCGGAGCGAGCGTGACCGGTTCCCCGCCGTTGAGACTGGTGTAGTCCAGTCGTACCTGGTTGGCGAAAACGTCGGCGAGTTCGTCCCATTCCCGATGGTCGGCATGCCAGGCCATGCGTGTGCAGGTGTCGATGACATCCAGGCGATCCATACCGCACATGCTCCCCGCCCGCCGATCACGAGCGGAAGAGGACAAGCTGCACGATTGGCTGCATAAACCTGCACCGGGCCGAATCGCCGCACCGATGAAGAGCAGAGGTTGCACAGTCTGCTGCAGGAACATGCAACGGTAGGCGTGAAATCAGCTGAGGGCTGCGAAGATTGGCGGAATGATCCTCGTGACAGGAGCGACCGGCAATGTCGGCGCGGAAGTTGTGCAGGCCCTGGCCGCGGCCGGAGCACCGGTGCGGGCGCTGATGCGCGATCCCCAGCGCGCCGTTGTGCCCGAAGGGGTGGAAGCCATGGCGGGCGATCTCACATCGCCCGAGACGCTGAGTTTCGACGGGGTGCGCGCGCTGTTCCTGCTGCCCGGCTATCCAGGGGTCGCGCAGGCGGCCGCAAAGGCGGGCGTCGAGCACATCGTGCAGCTCTCGGGTGTTTCCGCGGGTACCGGCGACACCTCCAACGCCATCACCCGCTACATGATGGCCTCCGAGCAGGAGGCCACCGAATGCGGTGCGGCATGGACCATCCTGCGGCCCTGCGCCTTCGCGTCCAATGCCCTGCGCTGGCTCCCCCAGCTGCGCGACGGGGACGTGATTCGCGCGCCGTTTCCCGAGGTTCGCACGGCCGCTCTGGATCCGCAGGACCTCGGCGCGGTTGCCGCCACGGTACTGCGCGCAAACAGTCATCAAGGCGAAATCCTCTGGCCCACCGGCCCGGAGCCGCTCACACCCGCCGAGCAGGTCGCGATCCTGGCCGAGGCCACCGGCCGCGACCTCACCTGCCAGGGCCTCACCGATGACGAGGCACGCGCCGACATGCTCCGAACCACTCCCGTGGAGTACGTGGACGCGTTCTTCGACTTCTACGTAAACGGAGCCATCGACGAATCCATCGTCCGCCCAACGGTCCAAGAGGTCATCGGCCGCGCGCCGCGCACGTTCGGAGAATGGGCCACGGCCCACGCCGACGCCTTCCGCTGATCGTCCCACGGCGGGTCCGCAGCGACACACTGCCTACCCAGCCACACTGGCGACCGCGGCCGATACAGTCGGGCGTGAGCGACTCGTTACGCACTGTCACCACTCCCTCCGAAGGAGGCTCACCATGCGAATCGCTGTAGCCGGTGCGACCGGCAATATCGGTGCCCGCACTGCCTCGTTCCTGGAGCGGGAGGGGCACGCGGTGGTACGCATCAGCCGCTCTCTCGGCGTTGATTTGGTTACCGGTCAGGGTTTGGACGCGGCGCTGGAAGGGGTTGACGCGGTTGTCGACGCCATCAGCTCGCCGCCGATCAGCCCGGCCGAGACTCGCGCCTTTTTCGGCGCCACCACGAGAAATCTTCTCGCCGCCGAGGAGCGCGCTGGCGTGCGTCACCATGTGCTGCTGTCGATCGTCGGAATCCACCGGATCGAAGGCGGTACTGCCCACTACTGGGGCAAGCGCGAGCAAGAGCGCCTCGTCGAGGAGGGCCGGGTGCCGTGGACGATTGTGCCTGCCACGCAATTTCACGACTTTGCGGCGTTGGCTACCAGCTGGACCGAGCGTGATGGCGTCGCCACCATCGCCCCGCTGCTCATTCAGCCGATCGCACCCGACGACATAGCGCAGGTCTTGGCCGAGGTCGCCACAGGGCAGCCGCAGGGCCGCTACGTCGACGTCGCCGGCCCTGAGCCGCAAGACCTGGTCGACATGGCCCGCCGCACCAACGACGTTCTCGGCCGGGAGGTGAAGCTGGTGCCCACGTGGTCGGGTCCCCTTGACGAGTCGATGGCCGGCAATGTGTTGCTGCCCGGCCAGAACGCCCGCATCGCCCCGACAACCTTCGACGACTGGCTGGCAGCCGGCGCCCGATAGCCAGCCCTTCGAAGGCGAACGGCAACCCCAGCACGTCACCGCGGCGCGGATCAGACCGGCCACAGCAGACCGATCTCGAAACTCGAGACGGTCCCCGAGACCGGCGCCGACGGCGAAGGAGGCTCCCGTTGCCCGCTCGCAGCCGGTCGCTGCGAGCGCGTCCCGTTGAGGCTCTGCAGAACACCTCGCCGCGCAGGGCGTCTCGCAAACGACCGGTGTCGAGCAGAGGCTTCCAGCTCTCGGGTTTCGCGTGGTGGACTTGGTTACCCGACTGCCCGCACCATCCCGCTGCGGAAGCCTGCAAGACGGTCAGGTTCGACGTGCACCCGCGCCAGGTGCCCGGCCCTGAAATCCTTCGGTCCGCCTCATCCCGAGGAGCATCGAGCCCAGACCGAGCAGTACGGCGACCGCGCCGGCCACGCAGTTGCTCCAGATCGTCGATGCGGTGTCGACATTGCCGCTGACGATCCAGGGAGCGACGATCGTCCACACGCCGATCAGCGGAGCAGCCCAGACGATGCCGTGGGTCCGTCCGTACACCGAGGCGAACCCGAGAGCCAGCATCGCGAGGGCGATACCGACGATGAGATTGTTCCCGGTCAAAGTCGGGAATCCGTTGAATCCGACTACCCACGGAGAAATCGCGATGTAGAGCCCGGTCAGGAACATCAAGCCGGCAACCACCTGAGCAGCCGGCGCCTCCGAGGCGAGCTCGTACTTCTCCCGCAACTCCACGATGTCGGGATGCCGGGCCATGCTCACAGTCTCACTAGTCATGGTTTTCCACCCTTCGGACTAAGTGTGCGAATCGAGACTTTCGAGCCGGGGCGGCCTGCGATCGGTCACGGTGGAACGCGACTCCGATCTCTATCGCCACCTCGAATATATATCACTCTGTGATATTATCACTGTATGACACAGGGGTCCACGTCATCGCCGGAAGATCTCACCAACCAGGAGTATTCGAGGCTGCTGACGTTCCGAGCCGGCCTTCGCCAGTTCTTGCGCGGGAGTGAGCGGCGGGCAGCCGTAGTGGGACTCACCGACACTCAGCACCAACTGCTGCTGGCGATCGGCGGGCATCCCGGTCCGGACGGGCCCAGCGTGGGAGAAGTCGCTGGATATCTGGACACCCGGCACCACAGCGTGGTGCAACTGATCGATCGCACCGAGCAACTCGGCCTCGTCGCCCGCAACCGGGGCCAGGGCAAGGACCGTCGGGTCGTCCGTCTCACCCTGACCGAGGCGGGCAAGGAAATCCTCGCCCGGCTCAGCGCCACACACCTGGAAGACCTGCAGCGACTGGCGCCTCTCATCGGCGCGCTGATCGACCCTGCGGCGGGTGAGTATTGCCCGGTTCAGGCATAGGCCGAGCGGGCTGCCGCCCCACCAGTGCGGCTGGATTACCTGAAACGCTCGAATTCGAGGGTTTGCGGTCAGGCAAGCTCGTCGGCGGACTCGTGGCCGGCGGTCGCGGTACGCCGGAGGAATTCCGCGATGAGTTCGAGTTCGGCATCGGTGTAGCCGTCGCAGATGGCGTCCATCCGGCCGTTCATTCCAGCGAATACGCGGTAGAGCTCCGAGTTTCGGTCGTGGAGCGCTCGCACGGTGACCGCGCGCCGATCGGCGCCCTCGAGATCGCGCTCCCGCACCACCCACCCGCCACGCTGCAGTCGGTCGAGAATGCCGGTCAACGTCGCCGGGTGCAGACCGGCCCGCGCCGCCAACGCCGTCGGGGTCAGCGGCCCGTGCCGGTTGACCAGATCCAGGCAGGTCCAGTCGACGTCTTTCAGTTCCACCTTGTTGCCGAACCGACGGTTCAGCAGTGCCAGCTGCGTATTCAGATCGCGTAGCGCCTCTTTGACCGACGTCACCAGCCGCCGGTGTCGCCGAGCCGCGGCCGGATCCACTACGGAACTCATTCAAGTCACCTTTACGACTCTTCGTATGGTTTCCGTATTATACGCAACCACTAAGTGGAACCGGATATCGCTCGAGCGCTCAGTGCTTACCGAGCGCCTCGGTACGGATCAGTCGCAGCAGGCCGGGATTGCCCGACATGGTGACGACGCTGACGATCTTCTGTATGTATCGGTCGTCGCCGGCGAGCCGGAGCAGGCAGGCGGCAAGGTCCGCCCGGGAGGTGAACCGGCCCTCGGCGTGGCCTTCCACGACTGTGTAGTCGGTGACGAGCGAGGAGGTGTACAGGCCGCTGGGGCGCACGACCGTCCAGTCGAGTTCGGTCGCGGTGAGCAGGGATTCCATCGCACGCATATCGTCGTAGAGGGTCTTGCCCACGACCCGCGTGAGGTACGGCTGCAGGACACGATTGAACAGGAAGCCCGCGTCCGCGTACGGTTTCGGATCCACGGCGCTGGACGAGACCACCGCGATGCGGCGTACCCCGTGCCTGCGCATGGCGGCGACGATATTGGCGACACCGGCCGAATACGTCGTGATCGGTTGCTTGCTATAGGGCACACCGAGTGCCGACAACACCACGTCGCTGCCCGCGATCGCGGTCTCGACCGTCTCCTGGACGTGGACGTCGCCCTCGAACGTCGTGAGCCGGTCGTGCTCGAGTGGGAAATTCCGAGGATTGCGAGTGACGGCGACGACGTCATGCCCGGCCGCGAGGGCCTGGGCGGTCAACAGCCGCCCGGTGGGACCGTTTGCTCCGAAAACGATGAGACGCATGGATATTCCTTCTGATTTGTGCGGTGCGCCGGGAAGCGACGCTCGAACGTGTGAGTGCGGAGGTATGGTCACGACCACTCCTCCTGGTGATCAGCGACCCAGGTCGCGTATGAGCGCGCCGGGCGTCCGAGAATCGCGTCGACCTCGTCGGTGACCGTCGGCGTTCGGTCGAGTTCGCGGGCGTAGCGGTCCATGAGCGCGAGCACGAACCGCTCGCCGAGACCGTGCTCGATCATTGCGCGCGCGGCTGTTTCCGCCGGAACCTGCTGGTAGCGAAGCGGTCTGCCGATCACCTCACCGATGACGGCGACCATCCGCGCCGAGCTCAGCGCCTCGGGACCGGTGATCGTTATGCGGCGGCCGAGCAGGCCGTCGTCGGACATGGCGCGTGCGATGACGTCCGCGACATCCTGTTCGTGGATGACCGCCTCGGCGAAGGACGCGTACGGGCCGAACACGGTGTCCCCACCGGCCACCTGCTTGCGCCACATCGCCACGGTGTTCAAGGCGAAGGAACTCGGTCGCACGCTCACCCACGGCAGTCCGCTGGCGACGACGGCTTGCTCCACCTCCGTGTTGCGGTCACCGTTGTACCGCGACGGCTGATGAGCGGGTTCGTCGTCGGCGTTGCAGGCCGACATGACGACCACCCGCCCGACACCGAATGCGGCTGCGAGCTCCAGCAGTTCGCCGACCTGATCTTTGCTTGCCCGCGGGTGGACGAAGAGGCTTTCGACTCCCCGAAAGGCGCCGCTCACCTCGTCGAAGGGCACGACCTCAACTCCTTCGGAAAAGTCGGCGACGGGCTGCCGGGAGACCGCGCGGACTCTCGTTCCGGCGGAAAGCAAAGTGCTGACGAGCGGGCGGCCGATATTGCCGGTCGCGCCGGTGATCAAGTACATGGCCAACTCCTATCAATCTCATATTGTATGAGATAGATAGTACATCTGCTCAGTGTCAGGTCAATATGAGTTTCGTAATATCCGAGTCACTGCCGCGACACTCCCCGGCGAGCGCTGGTCCTTGCTTCCATCTCCCCGAGTGGTATACGAAATCTATGGATTTCTAGATTTTCTGGATCAAGGTGTAGAGAAGCGGCGCGTTCCAACATCCGCGCCGGAGCCGGAGAACGGCGCCGCGATGCTCCCAGTGATGGCGGCGAACGGAATGCGTCCACGGAGCACCCCTGTCCCGGAGGTTCCTGCATTGACATACCAGGCGAACAGCAGTTCCTTAGTCGGCAGCGGAGTTCCGGGCCATGTCGTCAGCGGTGATATCGCGGCTCGAGCCGCGCGCCGCGCACACGCGGTGCCGGAGCGACCGCGCGAGTGGGACCCCGGAATACTGTGGTGGGATGCGCATACCGTGCTGGTGACTTACCCGACCGCCCCTCAGCGCTCGGGAACCGTCAAGCATTTGGTGGTATCGGCCGGCTACGGGCGGCTGGCATTCCCGGTCTCATCACAGTCGGCCGAAGCGCAACACCTGGCTCACGACTGGCGAGTCATCGTGCAGGCCGGCGACTGGCGAGGCAGCCCCGCCCTGGGATCACGGCAGCATTACGGCACCGCCGAATCGGTGCGTACCGGCCCACTGTTCGACAAGGTGCAGGCAGGCATCCGCACGAAATACGCGAAGCGAGTCGGCCTGGCACGCCTGGCGCACAGGTTGGCCCTGGGTGCGGCGCCCTACGGCGACATAGCGGTGGTCGTCACCGTGCACGAGGACTGATTCTTCGATGGGGAGGTATGAGAACCCGCGGCAGCCGGCCGTCGGGTTCGCTACGCGTACGGCTCGACCCGGAGGACGTAGTCGAGGTCTCTGATTCGTTCGGCTACTTCCAGCGAAGCGTTGACGACCAGCCGATTGGCGCCGCCGTCCTGGTCGACCTTGGCATCGGTTGTTTCCAGCCACTCGAAGAAATCCCGCCGAACGGCCTTCGGAGCGGCGCCGCCTCCGATGGCTCCCGGCTCCAGAACGATGAGATATCTGCGGTGCTGCGCCGACATGGTGCCCTCCTTCGGTCGTCCCGGATGCAGCGGCGAAATGGAGTGTCCAGCATGAGCGATACCCGCCCATGCGCACCGCACGCGCGACCGCGGCCGTCGTCGACCGTCGCAGCTGCGGCGGCGCTCGTACACCCGGAGCCGCCCCGCGCGGCCTGACCGCGGCCATCGCGGGCGGACCTGCACAAGCCTGTCGAAGTCCGGCGGCCTTCGCCTGCCGCGGCGCCGTCAGCGGTAGTCGTCCACGTGGTCGACGGCCCACTGCGCGAACGTGCGGGCGGGGGCGCCGGTCACCGATTCGGAGGTGGGGCCGACCGGGCTCGGTTCGGTTCCGGATGCGGCCCACAGATCCAGCACCGGGCGGTAGTAGAAGTCGGCGGCCTCCTCGTAGGTCAGCTCGACCAGGTCGACGCGCTCGCCGAGGGCGGCGGCGATGGCGTCGACCTGATCACGGTGCGAGACGGACTCGGGTCCGGTGAGCGGGTAGGTCTGGCCCGCGTGGCCGGGGACGTCTAGTGCGGTGATGGCCGCGGCGGCGATGTCGGCTTCGTGGATCGGCGTCAGCTGCAGACCCGGGAAAGGCACCCGGACCACGCGCTCGGATTTGATGCTGGGAAACCAGGTGCGGGCGTTGGCCGCGAAGGCACCGGGCCGCAGGATGGTCAGCGGCAGCCCCGACTCGCGCAGCGGATTCTCCACCGCGAGATGCCTTGCGCCGATCGGGTTCTGGTCACTGACCGCCGCGATCGAGGACAGCAGCACGATGTGTGCGACACCGGCCGACTTCGCGGCGTCGACGAAGGTGTCCAGGCCTTCGTGCGCGGCGTAGCAGAAGACCTTGTCCACCCCGTCGAGCGCGGCGGCGACCGATCGCGGATCGGTCGGGTCGAGTCCGACCAGTTCGACACCGTCGGGGGCGCTCGCGCGGTCAGGTTGCGAACTGGCCGCCCTGACCGGCTTTCCGGCCGCGAGCAGCTGATCGACGACCGCGCGACCGACAATGCCGCGGACACCGGTGACCAGGTAGGTCATGACGTTTCTCCTTCGGAACGGGAATTGCCGAGGTGGGCGAGAATGCGGCGCAACTGTTCGCCGTAATGCCGCTCGAACTCCGCCGATCGCGCATCCATGCCGAACAACTCGTGGACCTGGGCGGAGAGCAGCACCGGCACGACGACCATCCCGAGCAAAGCGAGGAGAAGGGCGGCCGGGTCGAGATCGGCGGCGATCTCGCCGCGCTCTTGGCGGCGCCTGGTGTCGGCGATGTCGTCCGCGGTCAGCGGCTGGTCGATGGATGGGTCGGCATCCGACAGTGCCCGCCACATGAGCAAACGAACGCCGCGCGGGTCGTGCAGCGCGTCGCGCAGATAGTTGGTGACCACCTCCGTCAGCGGCAGCGCGGGGTCGCTGATGGTGGACTCCCGCTCCAGCCACCGCTGCCGCATCGCCTGGTAAAGACCTTCTTTGCCGCCGAAGTAGTAGGTGATCAGCTGTTTGTTGACGCCAGCGCGCTCGGCGATGTCGCCCACCCGAGCGCCCGCGTAGCCGCGTGCGGCGAACTCCTCCAAGGCGGCTTCCAGCAGGCAGCGTTTGGTGCGTTCGGCATCGCGGACGCGATTGCCGGGATCCGGAGTGCGGTGAGCGGGCACCAGCACACGGTAGCCGGTAATTTTACAAATGGCTAATTAATTTACCCGCACGGATGACTGCTATGGATTCGCCACGTCAGCGAATTTTGTGAATACCGCCCCCGGTCAGCCACAAAGCCCATCGCTGGAGAGTTGCCAAGAGCGGGTTCGCACCAATACGCGGCCTTGTTTACGCCAGCGCATCGGCGGATGATCGGAGAAGAGTCACCACTGGCTCGGGTCGGGAAAATCGCTCAGCCGAGGAACGTCATCATGTTTACGAAAGCCGCTCAGGCGATTGCCGCAACCGCCATCACACTGTCCGTCGGCGCCCTGTTCGCTCCGGCAGCATCGGCCGCTCCGGCCTCACCCGCACCGACCACCGACGCGTTGGGGCCGGTAGTGGTATGCCTCACCGTCCCGTTGGGGTCGGTCGGTCTCAGCTTCTGCATCTGACGTTGCGTATCCGGCGGAAGGTAGCGCAGCGTCGGACATTCCGGTTGTCGCGCGATAGACGGCGACATCGAGCCCGCTCAGCGGTGTGCTGAGCGGCGCATACCGCTGTGCGCGGGGCCTCCCCACGACCCCGCGACGGCATGGCTTACTGCCGCGACGAAATCGCCCGGTTCTCGGCGAGATCGGCGAGCCGGACGACGGATGCCAGCAGTTTGTCGGAGGTGGTCGCGCGGGCGCGGACCTGACGCTTCTCGTCGGTCAGCGAAGTCCAGTCATAGGTGTGGGTGACCAGGGTCCGAGCGTCGTCCACCGGTTTCAGTTCCCAGCGCCACAGATGGCCGGGCGGCTGCTTGCCCGGTTCGGACGGACGCCAAGCGATGCGGCGGCCCTCTGCGAACTCCACCACGTGGTTGTCGCGCACGGCCCCATTGGTCAGGGTCGTGCTGAACACCTCTCCTGCCGCCCGCACCCGCTGCCCCGGCGCGGCCTCCGAGAGGTTGTCGTTGCCGTCCCAGCGTGGCTGCTCGGAAGGATCGGCGATGAGCTCGAAGATTTCTGCCGCACCCGCGGCGATTTCACGGCTGGCGCTGACAATGCGAGGAACTTCGGTCTGGTCGGTCACGTGCCGATCGAAACATCGAAGCCGACGACTGAGCAAGCCTTCCGCTCGAGGGTGCCGGAATTCGCCCGGCGGAGAACGCCACCCCGGTGATCACCGTCATCGCCCACCCGGTGCGGTATGACTGAATCCGACATCCGATCGACGAAGGGATGCGCTCATGGGCGAGCGAGTTGCAGTAGTGTCCGGCGCCGCGCGCGGAATCGGCGCGGCGATCGCCAAGCGATTGGCGGCGGACGGGCTTCGCGTCGGCGTGCTGGATTTGGATTCGGCCGCCTGCGCCGACACCGTCCGAGCGATCACCGAGGCAGGCGGGCAGGCCGTCGCCGTGGGGGCCGACGTGTCGAACGAGGAGTCGGTCGCCGCGGCGGTCCAGCAGCTGGAGAACGAGCTCGGCGCGCCGACCGTCGTGGTCAACAACGCCGGTATCCTGCGCGACAACTTGCTGTTCAAGATGAGCGTCGACGACTGGGACGCGGTGCTGAACGTGCACTTGCGCGGCGCCTTCCTGCTCACCCGCGCGGTGCAGAAGTACATGGTCGAGCAGAAGTGGGGGCGCATCGTCAACATGTCGAGCACTTCGGCGCTCGGCAACCGCGGCCAAGTCAACTACTCGGCGGCCAAGGCCGGTCTCCAGGGCTTCACCAAGACCTTGGCGTTCGAGCTGGGCAAGTTCGGCGTCACCGCGAATGCCATCGCGCCCGGATTCATCGTCACGGACATGACCGCGGCCACCGCCGCCCGCGTCGGCGTCTCCTTCGAGGACTTCCAGAAGGCCGCCGCCGCGCAGATCCCGGTGCAGCGCGTCGGCCGTCCCGATGACATCGCGCACACCGCGTCGTTCCTGGTGAGCGAGGGCGCGGGTTTCGTTTCCGGACAGGTGATCTACGTAGCGGGCGGTCCCACCGACTGACCGCGCGGTCCCCCTCGACGCCCGTCCCCGTGCGGTGCCGGAAGGGACGGTAGCGTCGCAGGACATGAGACGGCGTGGGGCTCGTCGTGCCGTGACGAGTTATGTACTGCTGCTGCCGAGCCTGATCGGAATCGGGGCCTTCCTGTTGTTGCCGATCCTGGTGGTGGCCTGGCTCAGTGTGCACAGCTGGAATCTGCTGGGACCCATGGAGTTCGTGGGTCTGCGGAACTGGCGCTCGGTGCTGCGGGATCCGGCCTTCGGCCACGCCCTGCTGGTGACCTCGGCGTTGACGGCGATCGTCGTGCCGATGCAGACCGTGCTGGGATTCGCGGTAGCGGCACTGCTGGCCCGGCGCGGTGTGCACGGTCTACGGGTGATGTACGCGCTGCCGTGGATGTGTGCGCCGGTGGCGGTGGGTGTGGTGTGGCAGTGGATGTTCGCGCCGACCGGCGGCGCGTTGAACGCTGTGCTCGGCCGCCGCATCGAATGGCTGTCCGATCCGGCGCTGGCGCTGCCGTCGGTGGCCGCCGTGAGCGTATGGGCGAACTTCGGGTACGTGGCGCTGTTCTTCCTGGCCGGGATCCGGGCGATTCCCCGCGAGATCCTGGACGCGGGCGCCCTGGACGGGGCCACCGGTTGGCACCGGATCCGCTGGCTGGTCCTGCCGCTGCTGCGGCCGACCATGTTCTTCGTCCTCGTCACCGGCGTGCTGACCGCCTTCCAGACCTTCGACACCGTCTACGCGTTGACCAAGGGTGGACCCGGCGATCGCACGGATGTGGTCGCGATGCGGATGTTTTCCGAGGCATTCGACGCCGCGCGGCCGGGCCGGGCCGCGGTCATGGCGCTCGTCGTGTTCGCGGTGCTGGTCGCGATCACCATCGCACAGCACCGGTACTTCCGGAACCGGACCACCTATGAGTTCTGATCGCCTGCGTTCGGCCGCGGCGTACGCGGTACTGCTGGCCGGAGCGGTGCTCACCGTGGCGCCACTGGTGCTCAGCGCGCTCACCGCGGTGACCACGCCCGGCCAATTCGCCACCGGATCGCCACTGGCCCTGCCGAATCCGGTGACCGCGGACAACTTCCGGACCGCGCTGGACCATGGGCTCGGCCGGGCGGTGCTGGTGACCGCGCTGCTGACGGTGTTCGTCACCGGCGGCCAGCTGATCACCTCGGTGCTGGCGGCTTACGCGTTCGCGCGCACCGAGTTTCCCGGCCGGGAAGCGCTGTTCTGGGTCTATCTGGGCACGATGATGGTGCCGCCCATGGTGACGCTCATTCCGCTGTATCTGATGTTCGCGAAACTCGGCTGGCTCAACACCTTCTGGGCGCTGGTGCTGCCGTTCGCCTTCGGCTCGCCGTACGCGATCTTCCTGCTGCGCCAGTACTTCCGGGCGATTCCGGAGGAGTTGATCGGCGCGGCGCGGCTCGACGGCGCGAACACCCTGGATGTCATCGTGCACGTGATGGTGCCGATGAGCCGTCCGGTCCTGGCGACGCTGACGCTCATCACGATCGTCTCGCAGTGGAACAACTTCATGTGGCCGCTGGTCGCGAGCAGCGGCGAGCGGTGGCAGGTGCTGACCGTCGCGACCGCGAATCTGCAGACCCGGTACAACGCGCAGTGGACCCTGGTGATGGCGGCGACGACCCTGGCCATCGCCCCGCTGACACTGCTGTTCGTGATCTTCCAGAAGCAAGTGCTGCGCTCGATCGCGTGGACGGGGATGAAATGAAGACCTCGACCCGCGCCGTGCTCGCGATCGGGATCGCGGCGGTTGTGCTCGTCGCGGCCGTACTGTGGCTCGGTCGTGCCGATGGGTCCGGCCGCACCGTGGTGAGTCTGCGGATCTGGGACGAGTCGTTCGTCTCCCGCTACCGCACCTCGCTGACGGAGTTCAAGCGAAGCAATCCGGATGTCGAAGTCCGGATCACCGTCGTGCCGTGGTCGTCGTATCAGCAGAAGCTGCGGCTGGACGTGGCCGGCGGCACCGCCGACGACCTGTTCTGGACCAACCTGTACGAGGACTACGCCGACGCCGGACGGTTGATCGACATCGGCGCGGCACTCGGTGCCGAAGCCGCGAATTCCTGGGACCCGTCGGCGA
Organism: Nocardia amamiensis; assembly: GCF_015477605.1. Taxonomy (GTDB): domain Bacteria; phylum Actinomycetota; class Actinomycetes; order Mycobacteriales; family Mycobacteriaceae; genus Nocardia; species Nocardia amamiensis_A. Next base: position 7,331 of record NZ_JADLQX010000036.1, on the reverse strand, counting down.
TCGCGCAGTACACACGACACGGAACGCTCTGGGCGGTACCGCAATTCGTGGACGGCGGAACGGCGGTGTACTACAACCGCGACCTGCTCGCGGCGGCACACATCGATCCCGCCGAACTTTCCGCCCTGCGGTGGAGCCCGGGCGACGACGACACGTTCCGCTCGCTGCTGCGCCGACTGGCCACGGTCGCACCGTGGGCCTACAACGCGGGCCACGACTTCCAGTCCATCGAGCTGCCGTACCTGGGCTCGGCCGGAGCACGGTTCCAGGATCAGCGCGATCACTTCGTCTTCGACAGCCCGCAGGGTGTCGCGGCCTTCGACTATCTGCTGCGGTTGATCGCCGACCGGCTAACGCCCGCACCCGCCGACACCAACACCAACCCGGATTTCGCGAAGAACGCCTTCTTGCAAGGCAAACTGGCGTTGCTGCAGTCCGGGACGTTCAACCTCGCGCAGATCGCCCAGCAGGCCCCTTTCGGGTGGGGCGTGGCGCCGCTGCCGCAAGGGCCGTCCGGGCGAGTGAGCACCAACAACGCGATCGGTGTCGCCGGCAACGCCGCGACTCGGCACCCGGATGCCGTCCGGCGGGTGCTCGCCTGGCTCGGCAGCGGTGCGGGCAACCGGTATCTGGCCCGCGACGGCGCCACTATTCCCGCCGTTGTCTCCGAGCAAGGTGCCTACCGCGATTATTGGGCCGGGAAGGGCGTCGACGTCTCCCCGTTTTTCGACGTGCTGCGCGGTCCGCGTATCCCCTCGGGCGGCGGCCCTGGTTTTCCTGCCGCCTTGCGCGCCATCGACCCGATCTTCGCCGAGATGTATCTGGGACGAATCCCGGTGCGCGAGGGGCTGTCTCGCGCCCGTGCCGCGGCGGAGGCCGCGGTCGCGCAGAACTGACTGTGCTCGAGCATCGCGCCGAAACGCGGCGTTGCCGCTCGCCGGTCGACCTATTGCCGACAGGATGTGGATTCGGGGGTTTCGTCGGCACGGCCGCTCCGGCGGGGCCGTGGTCCCCGCGGCCGGCGGCGTGCAGCGGCTGCTCACGCGTTCACCGCATCGGCCAGCCGGGGCAGTTGCCGCAGCGGGTTGTGCCGTTCGACCTCCATGCGCTCGTCGGCGTCGAAGATGTCGCTGAGCCCGGGAGCCGGATCATGTGTGCCGGTCTGCGGGAGGGTGAGGGCGCTGAAAGGCCAGTCCGAACCGAAGACGACGTGGTCGCGGGTGCTCACCGCGAGCACGCTGGCCATCGCGGCGGCCGACCCGCTGAGTGCGGTGTCGTAGTAGAAGTTCGCGATCTGGCGGCGCGTGTCGAGGATCGACGGCCTGGGCAGGTCGTCGGGCCACAGTTCGCCGAGCACGGTTTGCGAGGCGACGCTGATGCGGTGGGACAGGAACGGCAGAGTGCCACCCGCGTGTGACAGCTGGAATCGGATGTTCGGATAACGCTGGGTCATGCCGGTGGCCATCATCAATGTCGCGGCGCGGGTCGTGTCGAAGGTGAATTCCTCCAGGAAGTCCGGCAGCGGGAGCTTCGGCTTGGCATCGGACGGGATGGCGGCCGGGTGGACGAAGACGTAGGCGTTGCGCTGATTCAACGCGATCATCAGCGGCTCGAAGCGCGGGTCGCCGAGATACACGCCGTCGTAGGCCGACAGCAGGACCACGCCGTCGAGGTGCAGCTCGTCCAGCGCGTAGATCGCTTCCGCGATGGAAGCGGGGATATCGGGCATCGGCAGCACCGCGAAGGCGCCGAAACGCTTGGCATGGGTTTTGAACAGGTTCCCGGCGTAGGTGTTGCAGTAGCGAGCCATGTCGTTGGCTTCCTTCCCGCGCAGGAAGGACACGCCCGGGTCGGACACCGACAACGCCTGGGCCTGAATCCCGTAATAGTCCATGAACGCCAGCGCTTGCTCCGGTGACCAGTCCGGTGTCGGGTATCCGCCGATCGTGACATGGCCGTGGTCGAGCAGGGCCGCACGGTAGTCCGGCGGCAGGAAATGCGCGTGCAGGTCGATCCGGTAGGCGCCCGACGGCGCGGGTTGCTGGGTGCGAGCTGGAGCGGCCTGGGCGATCGGCATCGTCGCGGCCGTCGCGGCGACACCGAGCGTTCCCGCGACGGCGCCGCCGAGCACGCGGCGGCGGTTCATCCGCACGCGAGAGTGCGAGCGTGATTCGGGCACAGAAGTCCTCACTTTCGGAATCGAGAAGGAAAACGCAGAGCGGTGGAGTCACCCCATGATCGGCGGCCGGGCACAACTGACCACCAGGGTGGAATTCAGCGGGGTGTAGCGCACGACACACCGGGCGTATAGAAATCGCGATCTTATCTGATGGTTTCCTCAGATACGATTCTGGTGACGATATCGCAGGATCGGAGGACCGATGGCAGAACCCGCCGTGCGCAACCGCATCGACCGGCGCCGGGAACGCACCCGCAACGCGCTGCTCGGCGCCGCGCGGAAGTTCCTGTCGGAGGGTCGTTCCGCGGTGAGCATTCAGGAGATCACCGATGCCGCCGACGTCGGTTTCGGCACCTTCTACAACCACTTCCAGTCGAAAGAGCAGTTGTTCGACGAGGCGATCCGTTCGGCGCTGCAGGTCTACAGCGAGATGCGCGACGCCATCGTGGCGTTGTACGACGATCCGGCCGAGGTGTTCGCGGTGAGTTACCGCATGACCGGCCGGTTGCAGCGGCAGGTGCCGGAAATGGTTCGGGTGCTGCTGAATTCCGGCATGTCGGTGCTGCTGCGCGACGAGGGGCTGGCGCCGCGCGCACGTCGCGACATCATCGCCGCGCAGGAGGCGGGCCGGTTCGAGCCGATGGATCCGGACATGGCGGTCATGGCCGCGGGCGGGTCGCTGCTGGGCCTGTTGCAGATGCTGGACGCCCGGCCGGACGCCGACGCCGGGGCGCTGTCGGACGAGATGACTTTTCATGTGCTGCGCATGTTCGGGATGACCAAACGGGCGGCGCAGAAGCTGGCCTCGACGCCGCTTCCGCCACAGCCGCAGCTGTAGGCCCGCCGCCGAGTTCGGCGGCAGGGTCATCGAGCCTCCTCGAGGTCGTGGCCGGATTCCGGTACCGAATCGGAGTACGTTGCGCCCGAGATGGTGGGGCAAACGGCGGAACCGCTGAGCCGACGCAACAGTTCGGCGATCAGCGCGCCGCCGTGACCGGGGCCGGCGGTTCCGAAGACGAACCGATCCGGGCGCAGCAGCAGTAGCCCTCCGGCACCGACACCCGCCTTGGCGAACCATCGGGACAGTGCGCCGGTGTGGTCTTCGATATCGGCGAAATCATCTCCGGCGGTCCGGCCATCTCCCGGCTTGCCCTGCGGTCGCCCGCCGAGCGGGTAGACGCTGACGAACCGCGTGCCCAGCGCCCGCAACGCCGCCAAGTCGTCCGCATTGAGCGCAGACCTCGGGTCGACTCCGTAGCCGAGCAGCGCGAATCCCACGCCGAGGGCGTCATCGAATCGGCGATGACGACCGTCGTAGGTGCGCACGTCCGGCTGCGGGGCGAGTGTGCCCTCGACGCCACGCAGTCCGCGCCGGGGCAGGCCCAGATATGCGCCGCGACGGAAGCGCGGCGACGGTTTCATCTTGGCGCCGCGAATCCAGCCGCCCAGTCCGGGCACCCGCAACGCGGTGACGAGCGCGATGTTCCTGGCGGCCGCGACCAGCTTGTTGTCGATGGAGACGAGGGACTTGTTCAACACCGACAGGTCGATCATCGCCTTGGCGTGCGGTCGCCGCTCGGACTCGTAGGTGTCCAGAATGTGCAGCGAAGCACCGTTTTTGATGATCGTGGTCAGTTTCCAGGACAGGTTGTCCGCGTCCCGCACGCCGGAGTTCATGCCTTGCCCGATGAACTGCGGCGTCATGTGCGCGGCGTCACCGGCGATCAGGACGCGGCCGTCGCGCCAGCGGTCGGCGACGACGGCATTGAAGGTGTAGACGAGTTTGCGCAGCACCTCGACCTCGTCCGGGTCGACGAACCGGGCGATGTGGCGGCGGACGTTGTCCGCGTCCTCCATCTCCTCCTTGGTCTGCTCGTCGGTCAGCATGAACTCGAAGCGGTGATGCCGGTCCGGCTGCGGGCAGGACACGATCGGCAGCTCCGGATCGCAGACGAAATCGAAATACGGCAGGTGCCGGAACGCATCGACACCGTCCTTGGCTTTCAGGTCCACCACCAGCCACCGTTCCGGAAAGCTGGTGCCGGTCATATCGATGCCGAGCTGGGTGCGTACCACGCTGCGACCGCCGTCGCAGCCGACCAGGAACTTCGCCCGTACCCGCTCGGCCGTGCGCAGGTCGGTATCCGGTGGACGCTTGCCGTACCCGGTGCCCAGGCATTCGGCGTGCTCGACGCTCACACCGGCGTCGTCCTGATCGAAGGCCACCACCTCGCGTCCGCGGCGGACACTGACGTGGGGGTAACGGAGCAGCGCGTGTTCGAGGGTGTTCTCCAGATACGGCTGGTACAGGAAGTTGGCCACCGGCCACCCCAGCGGACGGTCGGTCTGGTTGAACTGCGCCAGCACCCGGCCATCACCGCGCACCCACTGCACGGTGCAGTCGAGGTTCATGTCGGCGGCGAGTTCGTCTGCCGCACCGGCGGTTTGGAAGACGCGCATGCCTTCGTCGTCGGTGTAGACCGCACGCGCCAGCCCGTAGTACTCCGGCTCGCGTTCCAGCACGAGCGCGCTCACCCCACGCCGGCCGAGCAGATTGGCCACGGTCAGGCCGGTCGGGCCGAGGCCGACGATCACGACGTCGAAATCCGTGGTTGTCATCGTGACAGTCCTCCCGCTAGTTCGGGAACGGTGGTCTCCGGCGTCCGCATGGCCCGCAGCGCTTGGCGGAACTGGGCGAACTTGTCCAGCACCGTCTCCCCGACCGTGCTGTGCCCCCAGATGCTGATGCCCTGATATGTGGCCGGCTCCCAGGTGGATTCGAGTTCGGGACCGATCACCACCGGATTCCAGCCCACCTCCAGCTCGAAACCGGACGGTGTCACGCAGTAGAAGGACAGCTCCCGATCATTGGTGTGCTGGCCGACCGACCACGCCATGCGGAAACCCAGATCGGTCACCCGGCCGTAGGCGGCCAGCATGTCGTCCAGGGTCGCGGACTGAATGTTGATGTGCTGCACCCGAGTGCGAATCGGATCGATCTTGATGCCCCGGATATCGGCGATGGCGATCGAGTGATGGCGTTGATCGACGCGCAAGAATCGGATCTTCATCTTCAGTCCGGAGACGTTCTCGTCGATGTAGTCCGTCAGACGCGAGTCGAAGACCGTGTGGTAGTACCCGCGCATCGCTTCCGGCTCCCGCGACACGATCGCCACGTGTCCCATGCCGGCCTCGCCGGTGACCCAGCCGGAGCTGAGCATCCGCAACGGCTCCGGCGTGGTCACCGGCACGGTGAAGATCTCCTGCGCGATGCCCTTGGGCCCCGGGAACCGCCACAATCGCTCCACACCGCGCAGCGCCGCCTCGTCCGGTGTTGCCTCGATGATCGGCACCCTGCGATCGGCCACACGGGCGATGATGCGGTCGAAGGTCTCGTGATCGTCGACCTGCCAGCCCAACGCCGTGACATCCTCCGCCGGGCCGCGTTGGATGAGGAAGCGGCAGGCGCGGTCGTCGAGACGGAAGCGCAGGACATCCGCGCGGAGCTCGTCCACGTGCAGGCCGATGGCGTCGGCACCGAACCGCCGCCAGTCGGTCAGCCGCTGCGACTCCACCGCGATGTAACCGAGGTGAACCGCGCCGAATACCGAATCGTCGGTGTCGGGCCGCAGGAAGCCGTTCACGAGTCCGCCTGGAGGAACTCGGTGGCCAGCGTGTTGAACAGGTCCGCGCGCTCCCACTGCACCCAGTGGCCGGTGTTGGCCGACAGGTACAGGTCGCAGTTGGGCATCGCGTCGGCGAGCATGGGACCGCCCTCGGGACGGTTGACCTTGTCCGCGGCACCCCAGATCACCAGCGTGGGATGCGCGACCTCGCGCAGGCGCGCGTCGCGGGTGAAATCCATCCGCCACAGGGTGCGCAGCGCACGCGGGCGGCGCAGCGGCGGATTCGCGATCACCTCGGGATCGATGCTGGCCCGGTAGCGTTCCTCGATCAGCTCGTCGGGCACCGCCGAGCCGTCGAACACCAGGTATTCGCGGATGAACCGGATGATCTTCTCCCGGCTCGGTCCGCTGCCCGGGTAATAGTTCAGCAACTCCTGCAGGCCCTTGGTGGGCAGCGCGCGTGTGGTGCCGACACCACCCGGTCCCATCAGAATCATCCGGCCCGCCTTCTCGGGCCGCTCCATCGCCAGCCGCAGCGCCGCCGCACCGCCGTAGGAGTTGCCGACCATATGCGCCGAGGCGATGCCGAGTTCGTCCAGTAGGCCCGCGACCGCCCGCGCGAGGTAGCCGAACGGATCGGACTGATCGACCCACTTCGTCGACCGCCCGTAGCCGGGCATGTCCGGCACGATCACCCGGAAACGCCGCGCCAGCGCGTCGATATTGCGGGAGTAGTTGGACAGCCCGGTCGCCCCCGGCCCGCCACCGTGCAGCAACACCACCGCGGGACCGGACCCGGCCTCGCTGAAGAAAATCTCGCGCCCGCCGACCCGGACCGTCCGCCCGGTGCCGACACCCTTGTCGATGCTCGTCACAGCTACCTCCACGTCCATTACTGATGAAATCATCAGATACGAGGAAAGCATCTGTCAAGCATAAAATGATGAAATTGTCAGAACCATGGTTGTCATCACGAGGGCTACGGCCCTACTCCCAGAGCGCGGCGCACGGCAGCTGCGGCAGCTGCTCGTCCACCTCGTCATCGACGGTGACGACCAGGTCGAGGTGCGGATAGGTACGCGCCAGCGCCTCCGAGACGCTCCTGGCATGCTCATCCGAGGCGCGAAATGCCAGTTTCAGGGCGCCCGATTGGATCGTGATGCGCCGGATTCGCCTCGGCGGCCGCGTGCCACTCACGGCTGCCTGCCCGGGGAATGGCGCACGGCGGCGACGGCGCTCGACGCGATCCCGCGCAGCCCATGGCGATCAGCTGGAACATGGCCTGGGCGCATTCCGAAATCTCCAAAAATGTCAGCTGGATGCATGGCATCAGACGCACCGCTATCGCGCGCCTGCCCAAGCGGACGAGCGGAAGTAGAAGTCCGCCCGTCCGACGGGGCTTACAACGCGATGTTGACTGCCTTCGTCTGGGTGTACAGATCGAGTGCGGCGCTGCCGAGTTCACGGCCCCACCCGGATTGTTTGTAGCCACCGAACGGGAGGGCGGTGTCGAAGCCGTTGTACTG
>NZ_JADLQX010000333.1 GCF_015477605.1 Nocardia amamiensis | reverse complement strand
GGAAACCACTGCCGCACCAGCTCGCTCCACTCCGCGGGCGAGCGCTGCGGCCCGCCCGGTGACAACCCGGCCGCGATCGCCGGGTCCACATACTTCTTCACTGTTTTGCGGTCCAGCCCGAGGCTGGCCGCGATCTGGCTCTGCGAACGACCCGCATGCCAGTGAACCAAGATCTCGACGATATCGACCACGTCGAACGTTCTCCTCGCCAATACAGGCTCCCATCACCATCGAGCGATGGGAGCAGCCAACTCC
>NZ_JADLQX010000332.1 GCF_015477605.1 Nocardia amamiensis | reverse complement strand
AAAGGCTGGATGGCGGAGAAGAGACGCAAGTTCGATCGGGGGTTCCGTGGGGGCGCGGTGCGGATCGTGCGTGTGACCGGGCGGCCGGTCGCGCAGGTTGCCCGTGAGCTGGGGGGTCAACGAGGGCGCGCTGACGACCTGGGTGGCCCGCGACCGGCAGCAGCGCGACGGAGCAGCCGGTGACCAGCTCAGCGAGTCCGAACGCGAGGAGCTGTTGCGGTTGCGGCGTGAGAACGCCGAGCTGGCGATGGAGCG
>NZ_JADLQX010000331.1 GCF_015477605.1 Nocardia amamiensis | reverse complement strand
GCGGAAGGCGAAGTCATCGACGCCGAGCGCGGTCACCGGGCCGGGTTCGGGCATCGGCAGTGCCCGGATCAACCGCAGCAGAGTCATCCTGGATACCGTCACCGACAAGTGGCGGGTCAACCGCTGGCCGGGGCGGCCACCCACCGCCAACGCGATCCGCTCGAGCATGCTGCGTAGCAATGGGGTCCGTCGGGCATGCGCCGTGGTCAGGCCGGGTACCTGCTCGGCGAACGTGGCGCGGGCGCAATCCGGGTT
>NZ_JADLQX010000330.1 GCF_015477605.1 Nocardia amamiensis | reverse complement strand
ACCGATGTATATTGCGACCCGGCGTCCGAATGATGAATCGTGGACCCGGTCCACGGCCGCCCCTGACGCCGCCGCAGCGCGGCGGCCTGACGGATCGCCGATTCCACGAACGCGGTCTGTTTGCTGGATGAGCATTCCCAGCCCACGATCCGCCCGGCGTAGGCATCGATGACGAACGCGGTGTAGACGAACCCGCCACCGGCCAGCCGCACGTAGGTGAAATCGGCGACGACCAGCAGATTCGGGGCCGGAACC
>NZ_JADLQX010000329.1 GCF_015477605.1 Nocardia amamiensis | reverse complement strand
CCTTGCGGTCCAGCTTGCCCGAGGCGTTCAGCGGGAACTCGTCCAGCACCACATAGGCCGTGGGCACCATGTACCCGGGCAGCCGCGCGCCGAGCTCGGCCTTGACCGACTCGACGTCCACCACCCGGTCCGGGTCCGCCACCAGATAGGCCACCAGCTGGTCGCCGGTCCGCTCATCGGTGCGCACCACGACCACCGCCTGCGCCACCGATTCCAGCGCCGTGAGCGCCGACTCGATCTCGCCCAGCTCGATGC
>NZ_JADLQX010000328.1 GCF_015477605.1 Nocardia amamiensis | reverse complement strand
ACAAACCGAGGTGGACGAAGGTGAGTCCGACGGCGTGTCGAGCGAGGCGCAGCGGATAATCCGCGAGCAGAAGCGCAAGATCGCCGAGCTGGAGCAGACGATCGAAATCCTTTCGGCGGCAACGAGTGTCTTCGCGCGGGCGAGCGACCCGCGACAGAAGTAGTCTGCGCGTTCATCGCCGAGCATCGGGCTCGGTTCGGGGTCGCTCCGATCTGCCGTGCGCTGACCGCGCACGGCTGCAAGATCGCCCCGAGA
>NZ_JADLQX010000327.1 GCF_015477605.1 Nocardia amamiensis | reverse complement strand
TGCTGAGCAGCGGTTGTGCGTGGCGGTTGCTGCCGCCGTCGTTCGGGGTGAGCGTGCCCACGGCGCATCGCCGGTTCACGGTATGGACGAACGCTGGGGTGTGGCGGCGGCTGCATCGGGCGGTGCTAGACGAGCTGGGTTCTGCCGGGCTGATCGATTGGTCCAGGGCGGTGGCCGACGCGGCGAGCGTGCGGGCGAAAAGGGGGGCGATCTGACCGGCCCGAACCCGGTCGATCGGGGCAAACCCGGCTCGAA
>NZ_JADLQX010000326.1 GCF_015477605.1 Nocardia amamiensis | reverse complement strand
ACTGAAAATGCCTCTCGATTCCTGCATGATCCTGGCCTCGACAACCACGATCATCCCAGGTCGAAAGGCATTTTCCCTATCTCACACACCGACTGTGACCAGCACCCCATCCACGGATCCAGGCTAAGTGAATCTCCCCGGGTTCCGTGCGCACCGCGTTATCTGTCTCCGGCAGGTTGTTCGGAGCAGGTGGAATAGTAGTCGTCTTCGTATTCGATCGGTGGTCGGCGGCCGAGCCGGTGCATCAGCCGGGAG
>NZ_JADLQX010000325.1 GCF_015477605.1 Nocardia amamiensis | reverse complement strand
GGTTCCGGCCCCGAATCTGCTGGTCGTCGCCGATTTCACCTACGTGCGGCTGGCCGGTGGCGGGTTCGTCTACACCGCGTTCGTCATCGATGCCTACGCCGGGCGGATCGTGGGCTGGGAATGCTCAACCAGCAAACAGACCGCGTTCGTGGAATCGGCGATCCGTCAGGCCGCCGCGCTGCGGCGGCGTCAGGGGCGGCCGTGGACCGGGTCCACGATTCATCATTCGGACGCCGGGTCGCAATATACATCGGT
>NZ_JADLQX010000324.1 GCF_015477605.1 Nocardia amamiensis | reverse complement strand
CCAGGTGCATGGTCACCGTTCGCGTCTGCTTGACCGGATTCTTCGACATACACAAGACGCTAAAAATTGACGTTACGTAAAAGTCAAGTCCGACCACGATCCCATCAAACCGAGTGCAGTTGCAGTATTAGCCTGGATCCGTGGATGGGGTGCTGGTCACAGTCGGTGTGTGAGATAGGGAAAATGCCTTTCGACCTGGGATGATCGTGGTTGTCGAGGCCAGGATCATGCAGGAATCGAGAGGCATTTTCAGTGA
>NZ_JADLQX010000035.1 GCF_015477605.1 Nocardia amamiensis | reverse complement strand
GTGAGCAGCCTCAACCTTGTACTCGGCCGTAAACGACCGACGCTTGCGAGGAGGCATAACGAACATCCTTACCAGCAGAACCAACGATCCTGCTAACTCGGTGTCCACTCCTCGGGGTGAACCTCAGTCGCGGACTTCGAGGTGGAACGCTTCGCGCTGGCAGGAACGAAGAAGCTCCGAATACGGATCACCTTGCAGCAGAAGCACTGCCATAGCTCCTCTATAGCTTCGGCACCTCGCTAGCCGTCTCGTCAAGGTAGATGTCCACCTGGGCCAGCGCTTCAAGGTCCGTAACCGGCGCCCCGGACAGGACGAATGTCCCAGAGTGAAGACGTCGATTGCGTGAACCCAAGGAATCCGCCGAGTGTACGGGGGCTTCTGTGCGACGTCAGCTGGTCGAGTCGATGACCCATTGCCGGTAGCCGGGATGCGCGTCGAGCACGGGGACTGCAAGCACCTGAGGCGTGGTGTCTGGGTGATCGATGTTGGCCCGCTCTATGATCGCGGGCACAAGGTCGGCACGAGTGTGAAGGATGACGAGCGTCTGCTGGTCGTCCTGGATTGCGCCTTCCCAGCGGTATACAGATCGGACGCCGGGAATCAGGTTGCCACACGCCGCGAGCTTGTCCTCGACGAGTCGGCGAGTGAACTCCGCCAGCCAATCGGCGTCATCGGCGGAGATGGATACGTCTACGAGTTGGTCAGAGGCCATGTAAGCCAGTCTCGTACACGCTGCTCGGCGATGGCACTCATGATGATTTCCAGATAGTCGCGGTCACGGGCTATTCCGGCCCAGCCTCGGACCGCCGGACCTTGGTAGCTGAGACCGACCCAGCCGCCGATCATGTGCGTACCGTGCGGGTGCAGCGCCATATACATGACACCTTTCGAGCGGACTGCGCCGTCGGTGGCGCGATACCAACCCATCAGCACGTCGGAATCCGACAGCCGCATTTCTCCGCGCCAGGCGTAGGAGCCCTCCTCAACCGATCGAGCACGGTCACCGAAGAACTGAAGGAACGCGCCTTCCTGTGTCACCTGAAGCTCATGGATGTCGACGCGCGGTATGCCGTCTTTGACGGTCTGCCACGCCGCCCACCAATCGCCGGACAGGTCCAACTCGGCGGTCCGACGACCGGCCAGCTCCGTGAGCGAGATTTCGCAAACGTCGGCGATTCGAACGGCGTCTTCCAAGGTCAACTTCGCCGAACCATCTTCCAACCGCGAGATTGTGCGCTGCGGCAATCCGACCCGCGCACCGAATTCACCCTGCGACAACTCCCCGCGTAGCCGCCTCAACACCTCCGGCGTCTCGCTCACGACCTCGTCCTTTCACTCAAACACTCAACAAATCGTATCGACCCTCGTATGCTCAGACAATATCGTCTAGATCAGACGAAATTGTCTACGACCAGGGGGCTCGATGCATCACACCAACCACCTACCACAGCGAACACCATTCGTCGGGCCAGTTATGCCCTGGAGTGGCTTACCTGTCGACGTGTTGACGGACTACCTCGTGGCCCTCCGCGAATGGGCGGAGACCACAGAAACGTCCCGGAGCCGGGGTGCCGACTCCTCCGACTCCGGTGACTCCCAACCCGAAATTCAGATAAGGATTGATGCCGCAATGGGTTTCAATTGGTGGCAAGAAGACGACGCTTCGGAACGGGGGACCAGCGTCCAAGAGATCGTGGACCGCGTGCAGGCCGAGTGGAGGGCGAGCCGACAGTGTCCTTCCGGGTGGCCTCACGCGGCCCCTCAGCGGCCGCTCAGCGTCGAAGAAGCTCACGTGACCATGCAGCAGCATCGAGACTGCCGTGCCACCGAGTGTCCCCGTAAGGAAGCGGCATGCCAAACGCTGATCAGCGCCGGACGCATGAAGCCGGACACATCAAGGGAGTACTGAGCGTCGTCGTCGCTCAGGCGAAAAAGGGGAATCCTGATGAACAACATCATGTTTCGATTGGCGACCATCCTCAGCGTTGCGAGTGCTGTCGCCCTCGCAGGTGCCGGGCCAGTGGCTGCCGCACCGACGCCGGTCACGGCCAAGTCGTGCGACTTCACCACCTACTTCGGCAAGCCGACCCTGCTGCATCCGGTCATCTCCACCGACGCGAAGGTCTTCTGTCATGTACCTCCGGAGTCGCACACGTTGGAGCTGAGCCTGGAGCACTACCAGACCGGCCAGTGGGTGCGGTGGGCGCTCCAGGTGGACTCCAAGATCCCTTCCCGCTCGGGTCATGAGGTCAGCGTCAGCGCGGAGTGTGAGAGGGGCGACTGGCGGCACAGGGTGCACGTCTATGGGAAGCTGCAAGGGCGTCCGTTCGACTACACCGAAGTCGGCGACACTCGGAAGGTCAGTTCCGACGAATGCCCGAGAGGATGAGCACGATGCCGACGTTCAACGGCAGGTATGCCGAGTACGAGGACCCCGGCCTGTGGCACCGGGTGAAGTACTGGGGACCGACCCACGTCCGTAACGCACTCTGGCGCTTGAGCGTTCGGTTCCGGCGCATGATCTCGTAAACCCGAGAAAGCCCCGTCTCCCTTGGGTTCACGCGGTCGTCGCAACACTCTCAATGTGAGAGGTTGCGGCGACCGTGTCGTTTTCGCTTGGGTCCCCAGCAGCACCTGGTCGCAGTGCACACCGGTGCTCAGTATGAGGCGATCACGCGGACGAACCGGCGCTCAGAATGCCCGGCAGGAGCGAATGTCGGTGGCCAGGATGGCTTTCGCACCCAGATCGGCCAGCTTGTCCATCAGCTCGTTGCTCTGTTTGCGCGGTACGAGCGCGCGCACGGCGACCCAGCCGGTGTCGGCCAGGGGAGCCACGGTCGGCGACTCCAGGCCGGGGGTGATGACGAACGCCTCGTCGAGCAGATCCTTGGGGCAGTCGTAGTCCAGCATCACGTACTGCTGGGCGAAGACCACGCCCTGGACGCGGGCGACGAGCTGGTTGCGGGCCCGGTCGCTCTGATCGGCGTCCTTGCGTTCGACGAGCACGCCCTCGGAATCGCACAGCGATTCCCCGAACGCGACCAGGTTGTGCTGGCGCAGGGTGCGCCCGGAGCCGACCACGTCGGCGATGGCGTCGGCTACGCCGAGCTGGATGGAGATCTCCACGGCGCCGTCCAGACGGATCACCTCGGCCTCGATGCCGCGGCGGCGCAGATCGCTCAGCACCAGGTTCGGGTAGGAGGTCGCGATGCGCTTGTCGTGGAGGTCTTCGACCTTCCACTCCCGCCCGGCGGGGGCGGCGTAGCGGAAGGTGGAGCGGCCGAAGCCGAGGGCGAGCCGTTCCTGCACGGGTGCGCCGGAATCCAGGGCGAGGTCACGCCCGGTGATGCCGAGATCGAGTTCGCCGGAACCGACGTAGATCGCGATGTCCTTGGGCCGCAGGAAGAAGAACTCGACCTGATTGGCCGGGTCCAGCACGGTCAGGTCACGCGAGTCGGTGCGCTTGCGGTAACCGGCCTCGGCGAGGATCGAGACGGCGGATTCGGACAGGGCGCCTTTGTTGGGGACTGCGACGCGCAGCATGGGGAGTCCTTTCGGGAGGAGAAACCGGGAATCGGACGGCCGTCACAGATGTCGGTACACGTCCTCGAGCTTCAGCCCACGACCCACCATCAGCACCTGCACCCAGTACAGCAGCTGGGAGATCTCCTCGGCGAGCGACTCGTCGCTCTCGTGTTCGGCGGCCAGCCACACCTCACCGGCCTCCTCGAGCACCTTCTTACCCTGGGTGTGCACGCCTGCGTCCAGCGCCGCAACGGTTCCGGACCCCTCGGGGCGGTTGACCGCACGATCCTGCAGCTCGGCGAACAGGGATTCGAAGTTCTTCACGATGAGCCATTGTTTCAGACCCGGATGCGGGCCTGTTGCTCCGGCCCACGATGGCCGCGAAAGGCGACCGCCCGGCTCTCACGCACTCGGGGTGCGCGAGAGCCGGGCGGTACGCGACTAGTTTCCGGAGAGCAGGGCCGTCAGATCCGCCACCGCCGTGCGCAGGTGGTCGGCGAAGGCGTACATCTGGTCTGCGACCGGCGTCGGCGTGGCGAGGTAGAGATTCCAGCGGTCCGGAAGCAGGACGTAGGCGACGCCGATGCACCGGGAACTGGTGGAGCCGAAACCGAAGTAGCGGATGTTCACCGACGGCGCCGAGCTGGTGCTCAGGTAGTCGTCCCGCATGATGGTCCAGCCGGGGCTGTCGTAGAGCGGGATCTGATCGGTGACGCCCAGTTCCGCACCGCGGCGGCGCTGGATCCACTGCAGCTCCCACAGGTGCTGCTCGGGCGCGTCCCCTGCCTGGCACTGCTTGGCCCGCTCGACGTGCGCGGCCGCCGCCGTGCGTGCCGCGGCCAGCTTCGCCGCGGCGTCGGCGGACGGGTCCTGCATCGTGTCCACGAAGGCGACCATCTCCGGGGTGATCACCCGCATGGCCTCGGTGCGGCCGTTGCGGTACTGCCTGGTCGCGATGGACTCGTAGGTCGCGCCGGTGAGTCCCTTACTGCGCCGGTGGGCGAGCTGGTAGCTCAGCTGCGCGAACGCGTCCGGTGAGATGCCCAGCTGTTTGGCGCGGGTGGTGCCGAAATCCGGGAAGGACACCGTCTGGGTGGCGTTCTCGGCGGCATAGCGGGCGAAGTCGGCGCCCGCCGCGGCGATATCGGCGCGCTGCGCCGCGTCGAGGACGAACTCGATCGGCTCGACCGGGGGCAGCCCTTGCGCCTGCGCGCCGGAGCGGGTGGCATGCCCGGCCACCGGAGTTTCCAGCAGGGTATCCACGAACGACAGGATGGTGGTGCCGTCCAGCCCGCAATGCTCGACGTTGATGCCCGCCTGCCCGTCGCCGAAGACGATGAACGACACCGACTTGTCGAACCACCGGTTCGCGCTGTCCCCGTGCAGCAGCTGATCACAGGCGTGCAATTCGTCCCGCGGCGCGAAGTCCTCGAGGCAGATGGCGAACAGCGCGGTCTCGATGGTGTCCAGCGCGGCGACGTTCGCGGGCTCCGCCAGCAGCCGCTGCCTGCTCGCCGCCCATTCCGCGCGAGCCTTGGTCGTCAGATGGCCCACGGCGCTGTCCGTGCGGGCCGGGCGCGCGCCCGCTTTCAGGACCGCGCGCAGCCCATCGGCGAGATCTTCCGGCGAGTAGGGCGCCCCGTCCGGTCCGATCACGTCCATCCGGAACATGCTGCCGCGGAAGAACACCATGATGTGCCGGGCGTCCGAGGGGCCCGGCCACTCGTCGCTGTAGGGGACGCGCACCGAGTCCTGCTCGGCACCGGGAATCCTGGTCTCGGAGAACAGGTACTTGTTCTGCCACATCGACAGCTGCTGACCGCGCTGGGTCACCGGCGGGACGGCCTCTTGGTCGAGGGCCAGCTTGTAGTCGACCGCGGCGGAGATGATGCCTGCGGCACGATCCACCTGGGTCGCGGCCGTGGAGGCGGCCAGCGGCGTGTCGTCCCGGAACAGGAAGAAGAAGTTCGCGTTCAGCGCGATCCGGTCCCGCCGGCCCAGATACCGCGACGGCCAGAACAGATCCAGCCAGCTGCCCACCCCCGGTGTCGCGTCGTATTCAGCGAGCGCCGCGTGCAGGACGCGGCCCGGCCCGTCGGCGCGCAGCAGGTCCTCGACCGCGGCGCGAGTGGCGGCGAGTTCGTCGGCGGTCAGCAGCGGCTCACACCACTGCAGGAACCGGCCGCAGCTGTCCTCCAGCGTCGGCAGGGGCACCCTGGGTAGCTGGTCCTCGGCGGCGAACGTGCGTTCGGTCAATGCGGATCCTCGGTGTCGGCGTGATGTTTCGGCAGCGGCCTGGACACGTACAGCGTGGCATACAGCCACCCCTGGTCTTCCCGGCCGGTGGTGTCGATCCCATTGGCGGACAGGGTGTTCAGCACTCGCGCCTGCTCGGCCTCGGAGGCGAACCTGCGCTGCTCGTACAGCCCCGGCGCCTGTTCGGTCCGGTAGCCGAGCGCGGCGAGTTCCGCCGCGATCGGAGCGAAGTCGAACATGCGCAACACGAAGTGTGCCATCCACGGCCGCCTGCGCGGGTGTGCGGTGGCCACGCGAGTCAGCGTCTTTTCGGTGACGTATCCGACACAGCCGGTGGAGACCACCAGGTCGGCGGTGGCCAGCAGCGCTCGCTGGTCGTCGGTCGGCTCGCCGGATTCCAGGTCGGCGTGCACCACGTCGTGGACCAGCCCGGCCTCGTGCGCGTACTCGAGCGCGGGGCGGGCGGCGTCCATGCCGAGGAAACGGACGTCGGCCGGTCCGGTGCCGGCCGCCACCCGGTCGCGGTCGCGCCGAATCAGACCGGCTCGGTCGGACTCGGCATCGGCGTAATGCTCGGCCAAGTCCTGCATGGTCGTGTCTAAGCGCAGCAGCGCGGCGTTCACGCCGTAGGAGCAGCCGATGTCGAGCACCGTCGGCGTGGTGACCCTGGCGGAGGCGCGATACTCCCGGATCTGCTGTTGGAAGACCGGCTTCGCCAGCTCCGGAATGCGATAGTCCAGATCGGACATGCGCGCGTAGTACGCGCGCGGATCGGGGCGGTCATAGATGTCGTCGAAAGACGCTTTCCCGGTGGTGTCTAACGGCACTGGCACTGTCGGTCCTCTCGGGTCGAGCTCGGTCAGTCGAGCCGTTCGGCTCAGTCGAGCAGTCGATCGCCCCGGACAGCGTCGGCCGCGGCGGCTAGGTGGTCGGGTAACACGCGGCCGAATAGCTGCCGAGTACGCTCCACCGTGCCGACCATTCCAGGGCGATCGGTGTAGGCGAAGATGGCCGAATGGCGCTGGCGCGCACCGCTGACGGGTGAGACGCGGTGTAACGAGAAGCGCCCGCGGAACAATTGCAAGTCGCCCGGGCGCAGTTCGAGCCCCTGGACGAAACGCTCACCGGAGCCGGTCAGCACCGCCCGCACGTCATCGAGGTTTTCCGCCTCGGGCGTGCGGATGTTGGGGCAGTATTCGAAGACGCCACCGCTCTCGGCCGGCTGGGTCAGCATGGAGACGGTGAATTCGTTGGTGTCGAAATGCCAGGGATGCGACATGCCCGGCGCGACGACGTTGAGGCACAGTCCCGCCAGGGGATCGGCGAACTCGTGCAGCTCGGGCAGGCCGAAGCAGTCGGCGACGAATCGCTGGAACAGCTCGTCGGTGTAGAGCCGGTGGATCAGCGCGTCGGCGGGGATGCGGTCGCGCGGCACGAAGGCATTGCCGCGCTCCAGCACGATCCGGCCCGGATGGTTCTGCGGCAGCTCGGCATCCAGCGGAATATTGTACGCGTTGACCCGTTCCACCTCGTAGTACGCGTGCGGGGCCATCTGCTCCCCCTGCGCCCGCAGAGTGTCGGTCAGCTCCGGCCGGATGAAACCGCGCAACACGGTGCATCCGCTGTCGGCCAGGTCCGCGCGAGCTCGACGCACCACGTCACGCAGACCGGGACCGTCCGGATCCGCCAGAGGAAACCGTGCGGTATCTACGATCTCGTCGAGTACGCCCAACGCTGCCATGGCGTCATTTTGGTGCAGCGCCCGCCGACACGCCCGAGATTCGGCGAGATTGCCGGTGATCACGGTCACACGTATGATCTGCGCGCACTCGCGTTGCGGCACAGTAACTCTCGGTGAATCGAGATCGGCCCGGTTGCTCGTGGCCGCTGCGGCTGTGATTCAAACGCGCACGCGCAGCGCGCTTTCGAGGTCGCCGACCGTCAGCCCGACCAGCGAGTCGCGGAATACCCTCCCTCGCGCCGACGGCACCGGAATCTCGCACGGAACCACGATCAGCGCGCAGCCGGCGGCTTGTGCAGCGCGCGCACCGGTACCCGAATCCTCCACCGCCACACAGTGGCTCGGATCCAGGCCGAGCAGCTCGGCGGCGCGCAGGTAGACATGCGGCTCCGGCTTGCCGTGCGCCACCTCGTCGCCGCACACCGAGACATCGAAGAAGTCGCGGCCGAGGGTGTCGAGCCCGAATTCCGTGAGCGACCGCTTGGTATTGGTGACCAGCGCGCTCGGCAGACCGGCCTCCCGGACCATGGCCAGCGCGTCCTTCGCCCCCGGCCGCCACGGGATGGGGCCGGTCATCAACTCCGTCACCCGCCGCTCCAGGAACTCCCCCGCCGCCCGCAACGACGACGGGGTGGGTTCGATGCCCAGACCGGTGAACATGATCCGCAGCGCGTTCGGGCCGGACGCGCCGATCAGCGCGTGCCGGATCGCGTCGGTCATCTCGTGGCCGTGCTCGCGCGCCAGTTCGCGCACGGCGATGTCCCAGAGTTTTTCCGAATCGAGCAGCGTGCCGTCCATGTCCCAGAGCACTCCGGCCAGTGGCGCTGTCACGTTCGGTGTCTCTCCTCTGTCAGGTGCCCGATGCGGCGATTTGCAGCTTGGCACTGTCCCCGGCGACCTCGATCCATCGGTTCTCCGAGGTCGTCGTGCCGTTCTTCAGGGTATAGGTCAGTGCGACCACCGCCCGATTCGCGCCGTTCTGCGTGACCGAGCCCACGCGTACCGCACGGATCGTGCCCCAGAAGTTCACATACGAGTCGTAGCCGGTCTGCGCCTGGTAGCCGGGCGACAGCTGAGTCCAGGCGCCGGAAACGTTGCTGGGCAGCATGCCGTAGTAGCCCTGGATGAAGGAGGCGATCCGGTCCGGTGTCGGCGGGCCGGACTGGGTGGTCGTTCCGGTCGTGGTCGGGCCGGCCGTGGTCGACGTGGCGGGCGTCGTCGTGGTCTGGGGCGAGGGCGTCGGCGTGGGTGCAGCGGAACTCGGTCCGGGGGTGGGGGTCGCCGGGGGCGTAGTGGCAGGGGCGGGCTGGGGCGGCGCGGCCGCGGAGGTGGCCGTCGGCGCGGCCCCGGACGCGGATGCGGGTCCGGATGTGGGCGCGGCGGCGGCAGGTGCCGAAGCCTGTGCCGGGGCTTGCGCCGGGGCCTGTTGCGGGCCCGGCGCGGCCGCATCGGCCGACGGCAGCGAATTCTCGGCGGCCACACCGGGAGGCACCACCGCCGATGTCGGTGTGGCGCCGGCTCCGTCGCGGTCGCCGGCGCTCACCGTCGCGATAATTCCAGCCAGGACCAGTACCCCTACTACCGCCGCGGCGGCAATGGCGAGCATCCGGCCGCGGTTGGACCCGACCAGAACACCCGGCAGGGTCGCGGCCATGCGCCCTTGCGACAGGATCGGAGGGCGCTGGGCGGCAACCGGCTGCGGCGCGGGCGGGCCCATGACCGCGGCGGGCACCACCGCGGTGGCGTCGGTGTCGCTCGACTTCTCGGTCGGCGTAGTCACGGTCCGCTGCGGCAGAACGGTCGTCGCGGCCGCGCCCGGTGCGGGCATCACCTTGGTCACCGGCGCGGGCAGCTCCGGATTGCGGCCTGCGGCAACGGCTTCCAGGGCCTCCTTCGCCTCGTGCATGGTCGGCCGGGCATCGATGGTCGGAGCGAGCAAGCGCATCAGCACCGGAGCGAGCGGACCCGCGGACTCCGGCGGCGGGATCTCCGCTCTGGCCACCGCGTGTAGCAGCGCCAGCGGGTTGTCGCCCTCGCCGAAGGGCGGGCTGCCCTGGACCGCGGCGTACAGCGTGGAACCGAGAGCGAAGACGTCGGAGGCCGGTTCCGGATTCTCCCCGCGCGCCACCTCCGGCGACAGGTAGGCGGGTGTCCCGGCGAGAAAGCCGGTGGCCGTGACCGTCACGTCGCCGACCGCGCGCGAGATGCCGAAATCGGTGATCTTCACCGTGCCGTCGTCGGCGACCAGTAGGTTGGCCGGTTTGACGTCGCGGTGCATGATGCCGGCATCGTGGGCGGCGGCCAGAGCGCTCGCGGCCTGTGCGCCGATCTTGGCGACCTCCAACGGAGGCAGGGTGCGGCTGCCCGACAGTTTGGCCGCCAGGCTCGGCGCGTCCAGGTATTCCATGACCAGCCACGGCTGGCCGTCTTCCTCGGCGACGTCGAAGACGGTGATGGCGTTCGGATGATGCAGGCGCGCCGCGATCCGGCCCTCGCGCATGGCGCGCAGCTTCGCCTCCAGCGCCGCCGACCCGGACAGTCCCGGACCGAGCAGCAACTGCTTGACCGCCACGGTGCGCTGCAGCCGCACGTCGGTGGCTCGCCAGACCACACCCATGGCGCCGGTGCCGATCGGATCCGTGAGCCGGTATCGTCCCGCGATCAATCGATCCGCCGTCATCGTGGTGTGCCTCTCCTACTTACGCGCCGAGCCGTTCCGCACTCAGCGCGCAAGCCCCGGAGAACCCTCCGGAAGACGTACGCGCCGAGGTGTTTTGCACCACCGAGCAGAGACGCGAACGCATCCGCCGACTGCTCCGGATGCAGTTACAACGCCTTCGACAATGGCACATCCGCCCGACAGACATCCACCTGCCCGCGCCGAGATGGGCTAGCGCCCAGGTCAACACCGCGCGTCCGCACCCGGCGACGCGCCGTCCGGGTGCGCGAATCCGCGCCGGACACGTCATCCGACCAGGTAGCGAAGGCCCTTGGCGCCAGACCAATTAGTCGTTTTACCGAACGCACCACTCAGCGGATCGACCCGAGCCGAGTGGATGCGGAACGCCGAGCCGCCTGGTTGCGAAGAACCTGCCGCCAGCGATCCGGATCGTCCTCCGAGAAGACACGCGGCAGCGCCACTTCGACAACCCGTTCAGGCGTTGAAGTACTTCGCCTCCGGATGCAGGAGGACGAAGGCGTCGGTGGATTGTTCCGGATGCAATTGCAGCTCTTCGGACAGCACCACGCCGATGCGGTCGGCCTCGAGCAGGTCGACCAGCTTGGCACGGTCTTCCAGGTCGGGGCAGGCGCCGTAACCGAAGGAGTAGCGTGCGCCGCGGTAGCCGAGCTTGAAGTACTCCAGCACGTCGGCCGGGTCGGATTCGGCGACCGCGTGGCCCTCGAGGACGAGTTCCTCGCGGACGCGGCGATGCCAGTACTCGGCCAGCGCCTCGGTGAGCTGGACGCCGATACCGTGCACCTCGAGGTAGTCGCGGTAGCTGTCGCCCGCGAACAGCTCGTTGGCGAAGTCGGCGATCGGCTGGCCCATGGTGACCAGCTGGAACGGCAGGACGTCAACCTGACCGGTCGCTCTGGCGTAGGCCCGCGACCGGATGAAGTCGGCGATGCACAGGAACCGGTCGCGCTGCTGGCGCGGGAAGGTGAACCGATACCGTTCCGGCGCATCGGGATCCGGTTCGGTGAGCACGATGACCTCGTCGCCTTCGGACACCGCGGGGAAATAGCCGTACACCACCGCGGCGTGCTGCAGCACACCCTCGGTGCTCAGCCGGTCCAGCCAGGCGCGCAGACGCGGCCTGCCCTCGGTCTCGACCAGTTCCTCGTAGCCGGGGCCGTCGCCGCCGCGCTGCCCGCGCAGGCCCCACTGCCCGAGGAACAGCGCCCGCTCGTCGAGCAGGCCCGAGTACTCGTGCAGCGCGAGGCCTTTCACCACGCGGGTGCCCCAGAACGGCGGCACCGGCACCGGCAGATCCGCCGCGACGTCGGAGCGCTCGGGTACCACGACGGGCACTTCGGCCGCCCTGCGTTCCGCGGCGATCCGCTTGGACCGCTCGTGCCGCGCCTTGCGCTCGGCGGCCTTCTCCCGCTCGGCGATGGCCTCCGGGCTGTCCGGGTCGGGCCCGCCGCCGCGCTTGCGGGTCATGATGTCGCCCATCAGCCGCAGGCCCTCGAACGCGTCGCGCGCGTAGTGCACGTCGCCCTCGTACACCTCGGTGAGGTCGTTCTCCACGTATGAGCGGGTGAGCGCCGCACCGCCGAGCAGCACCGGGAACTGCCCGGCCACGCCTTTGGCGTTGAGCTCCTCGAGGTTCTCCTTCATCACCACGGTCGACTTCACCAGCAGACCGGACATGCCGATGACGTCGGCCTTCTTGTCGATCGCGGCATCGAGGATGGTGGCGATCGGCTGCTTGATGCCGAGGTTGACCACCTCGTAGCCGTTGTTGGACAGGATGATGTCGACCAGGTTCTTGCCGATGTCGTGCACGTCGCCCTTGACGGTGGCCAGCACGATGCGGCCCTTGCCGCTGTCGTCGGTCGCCTCCATGTGCGGTTCCAGATAGGCGACGGCGGCCTTCATCACCTCGGCGGACTGCAGCACGAACGGCAGCTGCATCTGGCCGGAGCCGAACAGCTCGCCGACCGTCTTCATCCCCGCCAGCAAGGTCTCGTTGATGATCTGCAGCGGCGGCACCTCGGTCATGGCCGCGTCCAGATCGGCCTCCATCCCAGCCCGCTCGCCGTCGACGATCCGCCGCTCCAGCCGCTCGAACAGCGGCAGTGCGGCCAATTCCTCCGCTCGCGACGCCTTCGACGACGACGTGGACACGCCCTCGAACAGCGCCATCAGCTTCTGCAGCGGGTCGTAGCCCTCGGCGCGGCGGTCGTAGACCAGATCCAGCGCGGCCTCGCGCTGTTCGTCCGGAATCCGGCTGATCGGCAGGATCTTGGACGCGTGCACGATCGCGGAGTCCAAACCGGCCTCGACACACTCGTGCATGAACACCGAGTTGAGCACCTGGCGGGCTGCCGGGTTGAGACCGAAGGAGATGTTGGACAGACCCAGTGTGGTCTGCACCCGCGGGTGGCGGCGCTTGAGCTCGCGGATGGCCTCGATGGTCTCCAGGCCGTCGCGGCGCGACTCCTCCTGCCCGGTGCCGAGGGTGAAGGTGAGCGTGTCGATGATGATGTCGCTCTCCGACAGGCCCCAGTTGCCGGTGATGTCGGCGATCAGCCGCTCGGCGATCTCCACCTTCTTCGCTGCAGTGCGGGCCTGGCCTTCCTCGTCGATGGTGAGCGCGACCACCGCGGCGCCGTGCTCGGCGACCAGCCGCATGGTCTGCTGGAAGCGCGACTCGGGTCCGTCGCCGTCCTCGTAGTTCACCGAGTTCACCGCGCAGCGCCCGCCGAGGTGTTCCAGTCCGGCCTGCAGCACCGGGGTCTCGGTGGAGTCGAGCATGATCGGCAGCGTCGACGCGGTGGCCAGCCGGCCGGCCAGCTCCGCCATGTCCTGGCTGCCGTCGCGGCCGACATAGTCGACGCACAGGTCGAGCATGTGCGCGCCGTCGCGGGTCTGGTCCTTGGCGATGTCCAGGCACTTCTGCCAGTCGCCTGCCAGCATTGCTTCGCGGAATGCTTTGGAGCCGTTGGCATTCGTGCGCTCACCGATCATCAGGATCGAGGCGTCCTGCTCGAACGGCACCGCGGTGTACATGCTGGACACACTCGGCTCGTGCACCGGGTCGCGACGCTCGGCGACCGGCGGCAGCGTCGGCTCGACCTCGCGCAGCGCGGCGGCGACCTGACGGATGTGCTCGGGGGTGGTGCCGCAGCAGCCGCCGACCAGCCCGAGCCCGAATTCCGTGACGAATCCGCGCAGCGCGACCGCCAGCTCCTCCGGCGTGAGCGGATACACCGCGCCGTCAGCGCCGAGCACCGGGAGTCCGGCGTTCGGCATTACCGAGACGGGCACCCGCGCGTGCCGGGACAGATGCCGCAGATGCTCGCTCATCTCGGCCGGACCGGTAGCGCAGTTCAGGCCGATCATGTCGATGCCGAGCGGCTCGAGCGCCGTGAGCGCGGCGCCGATCTCGCTGCCGACCAGCATGGTGCCGGTGGTCTCCACCGTCACGTGCGTGATGATCGGGATCCGGCGGCCCAGCCGTGCCATCGCCCGCCTGCTGCCGGTCACCGCCGCCTTCACCTGCAGCAGGTCCTGGCAGGTCTCGATGAGGATGGCGTCGGCGCCGCCGTCGAGCATGCCCAGCGCGGCCTCGGTGTAGGCGTCGCGCAGCGCGGCGAACGGGGCATGGCCCAGCGTCGGGAGCTTGGTGCCCGGCCCCATCGAACCGAGCACATACCGCGGCGTACCGTCGGAGGACGGGCCCATCTCGTCGGCGACCTCACGGGCCAGCCTGGTACCGCGCTCGGACAGGTCGCGGATCCGGTCGGCGATGTCGTAGTCCGCGAGGTTGGACAGATTGCAGCCGAAGGTGTTGGTCTCGACCGCGTCGGCGCCCGCCTCGAAATACGCGCGGTGGATCGTGCGCAGCACGTCCGGCCGGGTTTCGTTGAGGATCTCGTTGCAGCCCTCCAGCCCGCGGAAATCGTCCAGGGTCAGATCGGTGGCTTGCAGCATCGTGGCCATCGCACCGTCGCCGATGACGACACGACGGCGCAGCGTGTCGAGTAGCGTGGTGTCGAACTCGGCGGGGATGGGCGCAGACATGCGTTCCAGGGTAGTGGGCGGGCCGGACAATCCAGGCCACCACGTCGAAGCTCGGTGTCCTGCACCACACGGTGATGCCGATGCCGGACGATGCCGGGTGCGCGGTACGACACGGTGATGCCGATGCCGGACGATACCGGGTGCGCGGTACGACACGGTGATGCCGATGCCGGACGATACCGGGGCGCGCGGAACGACACGGTGCCGCCGCCTGGTCCGTCCCAGCCGCGGGGAACACATCACCGATCCCACCGCCATACGGCACGCCATGCCGACGAACGCCGTAGGCTGACCGAGTGAACGCCAGTGAAACTCCCGATCCGGAACTGCCGACGTTGCGGGATCCAGTACTGGTCGCCGCCTTCGAGGGCTGGAACGACGCCGGGGACGCGGCCAGCGGCGCCGTCGAGCATCTGGAACTGATCTGGGATGCCGAGCCGTTGGCCGAACTCGACTCCGAGGACTACTACGACTATCAGGTCAACCGGCCGACGGTACGCCAGGTGGACGGTGTGACCAGGGAAATCCAGTGGCCGTCGACGATGCTGTCGGTCTGCTCGCCGCCGGGCAGCGATCGTGACGTGGTGCTGCTGCGCGGCATCGAACCGAACATGCGCTGGCGCAGCTTCTGCGGCGACCTGCTGGAGTTCATCGAACAGCTCGGGGTGCAGACCGTCGTCATACTGGGCGCGCTGCTGGCCGACACCCCGCACACCAGACCGGTGCCGGTGACCGGCTCGGCCTACAGCAAGGAGGCGGCCGAGCGGTTCAACCTGGAGCAGACCCGCTACGAGGGTCCGACCGGGATCACCGGTGTGCTGCAGGACCAGTGTGTCAAGGCGGGGGTGCCCGCGGTGTCGTTCTGGGCCGCCGTTCCGCACTACGTCTCCCAGCCGCCGAACCCGAAGGCGACCATCGCGCTGCTGCACCGGGTCGAGGAGGTGCTCGACATCGAGGTCCCGCTGGGCGAGCTGCCCAAACAGGCCGAGGACTGGGAGACCGCGGTGAACGAGATGACCGTGGCCGACGACGAGATCAGCGAATACGTGCGTTCGCTGGAGGAGCGCGGCGACGCCGCGGCCGACGTGAACGAGGCGATGGCCAAGATCGACGGCGACGCCATCGCGGCGGAATTCGAAAAGTACCTGCGCAGGCGGGGTCCGGGCAGCTTCGGGCTCTGACCTCCCGGTCCGCGGCGGCCTCGGCTCGCGCGGGCGCGCGCCCAATTCACCGGAAGTTCGCCAGGGGGCCGCCTTCGGACCGGAAAGCGGCCGCCTCCTACACTCTCGCCGGTGACCGTGCTCCCGATCGTCGCGCATCTGCGCAGCTTCGACGACCGGGTCGCCGTCCACTTCCCTGGACCGGGCGCGGCGAACGTCGCCGCGGCGGAGCCGATGCCGCAAGCAACGCAGCGGGTCACCTACGCTCGGCTCGCCGCGCTCGTCGAGGACTACGCGACCGAGCTCGGGCCGGCCCGCCGCCTCGTCGCGCTCGCCGCGCGCAACGACGTCGCCTCGCTCGTGGCGTATCTCGGCGCACTCAGCGCCGGATGCGTGGTGCTGCTGACCGGAGAGATCACCGCGGAGTTGCGGGCGACCTACGATCCGGACGTCGTCATCGAGGCGGGCCGTGCCCACGTGGTCCGGGAGAACTCCGCGCATAGCCTGCACCCGGATCTCGCGTTGCTGCTGAGCACGTCGGGTTCCACCGGGTCGCCGAAGCTGGTGCGGCTCTCGGCGACGAACCTGCGTGCCAACGCCGCTGCGATCGCCGACTACCTGGCGATCGGCCCGGACGACTGTGCGGCCACCACGCTGCCGATGTACTACTGCTACGGGCTCTCGGTGGTGCACAGTCATCTGCTTCGCGGTGCGAGCTTGCTCCTCAGCGCCCGGTCGGTATTGGACGTCGAGTTCTGGCACGCCTTCCGGGACTGCCGCGCAACGTCGTTCGCCGCCGTCCCCTACACCGTCGACCTGCTCGACCGCATCGGCTTCCCCCGCATGACGTTGCCGCACCTGCGCTATGTCACCCAGGCGGGCGGCAGGCTCGCGCCGGATCGGGTCCGCGAGTACGCCACGCTCGGCCGGCGATCCGGCTGGGATTTCGTCGTCATGTACGGCCAGACCGAGGCGACCGCCCGGATGGCCTATCTGCCCGCCCATCTGGCGACCGAGCATCCCGACTGCATCGGAATCCCCATCCCCGGCGGCGAATTCACTCTCGAACCGATCGAGGAAGACGCCGAGGGGCCGAGTGAGCTGGTCTATCACGGCCCCAACGTGATGATGGGCTACGCCGGATCCGCGGAGGAACTCGCCCTCGGCCGCACCATCGGCGCGCTGCGCACCGGTGACCTGGCCCGCCGCACCCCGGAAGGGCTCTATCAGGTGGTCGGCAGACGCAGCCGATTCGCCAAGATCTACGGCCTCCGCATCGATCTGGAGCGTCTCGAACGCGGCCTCGCCGACGCCGGATTCACCTCGTGCTGCACCGATGACGACGCGCACTTGATCGTCGCGGTCGAGAGCGCCCGGTCGGATCCCACCGAGATCGCGGCCCGACTGGCCGGGTTGCCCGCCGCGGCGGTCCGGATCCTTCCGGTCGAGCGGATCCCGCGGCTACCCAGCGGCAAACCCGACTACCCGGCTATCCGGGGACTGGCCGAACCCACGCCGCCGGTGCATGACGTGCGCGCCCTGTACGCCGCGACCCTCGGCATCGACCCCGCGCGGATCCGGCCGGATCGCACGTTCGTCGATCTCGGCGGCAACTCGCTGACCTACGTGGCCACCGCGGCGCGGCTGGAACGCATGCTGGGCCACCTGCCTGCCGACTGGCCGAACACCTCCGTCGCGGACCTGGAACGGCTTCCGGAGAGCCGCAGGCGCTTCGGACGTGCGCTGGACACCGGAACGCTGCTGCGTGCCATCGGCATCGTGCTGATCGTGGGATCGCACGCAGGCGTGTTCGTGCTGTGGGGTGCGGCACACGTGCTGCTCGGCGTCGCGGGATTCAACTTCGCGCGTTTCGCGGTGACCGCGGCACCACGCTCGGAGCGGTTGCGCCATACGCTGCGCACCGTGGCGTCGATCGCGGTCCCGACCGCGGCCTGGGTCGCGCTCACTCTGGTGTGCGGCGATTACTACGGCTGGCAGAACGTGCTGCTGCTGAACAAGATTCTGGGTCCCAGCGACAGCCCGACCGCCGGGCACCTGTGGTTTCTCGAGGTGCTCGTCTACTTCATGCTCGCCGCCGCGCTGCTGATCCGGATCCCGTGGGTGGACCGCCTGCAACGGGCCGACCCGTTCTGGTTCGCGATGGCGCTCGTCGCGGTGAGTCTCGTGTTCCGATACCAGGCGTTCGGTCTGTATCCACAGAAAGACATCCCGTTCTCACCGCTGGCGGTGTGGCTCTTCGCGCTCGGCTGGGCGGCGGCGAAGGCGAGTTCGGCGTGGCAGCGGGTCGCGGTCAGTGCCGTCGTACTGGTCACAGTACCGGGATATTTCGGCGTTCCCGATCGGGAAAGGCTGGTCATGGCGGGCTTGCTCGCGTTGGTATGGTTGGCCGCGATCCGAGTTCCCGGCATCGTCGCCGCCTGCGCCGCCGTGCTCGCCGATAGCTCGCTGTTCGCCTATCTGCTGCACTGGCAGGTGTATCCACTGTTCGGCCAGCACGACCTCGTGGCGCTGCTGGCATCTCTCGCGGCGGGTGTTGCCGCGGCCAAGATGGTGGTGATACTGCGGCGCTGGGGATCTAGGAGATTCCGGGCAATCCGGTCGAGCTGGTCAGCTCTCCACGGTCCAGACTCGTGCCGCCGCCTCCTGAGCGAGTTTCGCGATCAGGATGTCGCGCGGAATGGTCTGACCGGCAAAGTGATCGAGTGAGGGAACCACCACGTGGTGTGCGTCGGCGCGCTTGAGTTCCGCGGTGAGCTCCGCCAAAGCCGTCCCGTCACCCCCGGTCGATTCATGGAACGTCGCGGCGAAGCAGAGCCCTTCTTCGCGAGCGAGGCTGCTCATCGCCGCCTCCAGCTCTTTGCTGTGGCCATCGGCCAGATCGTCACGCAAGTATCCATAGATCAACGCTTCCACCCGAACCTCCGTTGGATTGGGATCGCTGTTCTCTGAAGTGGATCCACCCGTTTTACGGGGTTACTGCGCTTCATGCAAGAGCAGATGTACTTGCAGTTGCTCTGGTAGAGACGCCTGGCAAACTCTCCGCGTCGATGTCGAGCATGCACCATGCGGCGCCGCGAAACGAGCTGTCAACCCGATGACATCTGTCTGCCCTATCGGGGCCACCAAACGTTAACTGGTGCGATACTACAGACGTGGCCGCTACTGACGATCGACCCGTCTGGGCTGTCCGGATGCGTTCCGAGCGTGACGCGAGGGGGTGGTCGCAAGCCGACGCGGTTCGCGTGATGCGCGGAAAGTCATCGCACAACCTGCCGACGGACAGCACCCTCCTACGCAACTGGCGCCGTTGGGAATCGGGCGAATCGCGCCCGGACGACTTCTACGCCCCCATCATCGCCGCCACCTTCGACACGGTGACCGCGGCGTTCTTTCCCAAGGCCAGACCGAACCGGGACGACGAATTGCTCTCCGCGACGGGCATGGACACGCTCGAGTTCCTCGGCAGACTCCGCATTTCGGACGTGTCCCCGGTGACGCTGGAGGCCGTCCGGATCACCGCCGAGCGGCTGTGCTGCGAGTACTCCTACGCCGACCCGCACGACCTGCACACCGAGGGCACCGCGTGGCTGCGCAGGATCACCTCGTTGCTGGACGGTCGCCTGACTCTGGCCCAGCACCGCGAAATCCTCGTCCTCGCCGGATGGGTCGCGCTGCTGGTCGGATGCGTCGACTACGACCTGGGCCGGCGCACCGCCGCCGAGGCCACCCGCCGGGCCGCCCACTCGCTGGGGCAGGAGGCCGAGAACGCCGAGATCACCGCGTGGGCAGCGGAAATGGCCGCCTGGTTCGCGCTCACCCAGGGCAACTACCGTGGCGTGATCGAGACGGTGCGGCCGACGCTGGAAGTGAGCCAGGACCTGCGCGTCGGCGTGCAACTGGCCGCCCAGTGCGCCAAAGCCTGGGCCCGGCTGGGTAACCCACGGGAAGTGGAGTCCGCGCTCGCAGAGGGTCGAGCAATCCTGGAGCGACTCGAACATCCGGCGAATCTGGACAACCATTTCGTCATCGACGCGCACAAGTTCGACTTCTACGCGATGGACTGCTGCCGGGTGGCGGGCGAGGATCGGCTCGCCGAATCCTACGCCCGCGAAGTGATCCGGAACGCCACCCGCCCCGACGGGACGGTGCGCAACCCGATGCGGATCGCCGAGGCGCACCTGACGCTGGCCGTGGTCGCGGTCCGCGACGGTGACCTGGAGACGGCGGTGGCCGAGGGCATGCGCGCATTCGCGGGCAGGCGGCGTTCGCTGCCGTCGCTGATGTGGATCGCAGGCGAAGTCGCGCGCGAGATCATCGAGCGCTATCCCGGCGATCCGCGTACCCGCGCGTATCTGGACCAGCTGCGCTCGCTGTCCGTCGAGTGAGCCGACCTGGCCCGCAGCCTCGGCGAACGGTGACGAACCTGACGCGTCCACGCCGAACACCGGAACGTCGTGCAGGCGGCGACCAGCCCGCTATTACCCTGTTCCCGGTGACCGACTCCGATGACGGCTGCGCCGGCGAACGCTGGGACGAGCGGCTGCGGCTGTTCTCCTTCGCCACCGCCGAGCGCCGCGCGGACTACCTGCGGGTGCTGCGCGCCTTCGACAGTGCGCGGGCGGCCTACGTGGTGTTGCTGCACGCGGACGACGTCGCGGAGTGGATCGAGCGCAACGGAAGCACGCTGCGCACACCTGATCTGGACGATACGAACCAACCGGTCACGAATCGGGCGGTTGCCGATCGCGCGCAGCGGCGTAATAGTCCGGACGATTCGCGCAGTGTGGCGTCCGAATCCCCTGCGCCGGACCATTCCCCGGCCGCCGAACGCCCGACCGCGGCACGCCTGACCGCCGCCGAGATCGGTTCCCTGCTCGACCAGCTCCACCAATGGGGCGTGCTGGAGCGCAGCTACGACGGAACCCGCGCCGCGACCCTGGCCGAGTATCGCAACCGGCACTACGTCTACCAGTTCTCCCAAGCCGGATTTCAGGCCTACCGGGCGGTCGCCGGTGTGCTCAGCGCCCGCCTCGACGAGGCCTCGCTCTCGCGTCTGGTGCTGCCGGAGCTGCTGGCCGATCTGCACGCGCTGGCCCAGGCGAACCGGTCCGGCGACGCCGAGCGGGTCTACCGCACCTTGCGTCGCCTCGACGCGGCCCTGTCGGAGCTGGCCGCCCGCGCCGCGCACTTCTATCTCGGACTCGGCGATATGGTCCGGACCACCGAGATCACCCCGGAGTCGTTTCTCGCGCACAAAGACGCGCTGCTGGCGCATATGCGGGAGTTCAGCCTCGACTTGGCCCGGTTCACCCCGCGACTGGCGGCGGCGATCGCGGAGATCGAGGAGACCGGCATCGAGGAGCTCATCGCTCGTGCGGCGCGCTGTGACGAACGAGTGCTGCTGAGCACCGCCGAACGCCGGTCGGATTGGCAGGCCAGATGGGACGGACTGCGGACCTGGTTCGTCGCGTCCGGCAGTGGCGAGGCTGCGGGCGCGACGGAAGCCGAGCGGCTGCGCGAGGCGACCATGAGCGCCATCGCCGCGGTACTCTCACTGCTGCGGCGGGTCACCGAGACGCGGCGCGGTGGGGTGAGCCGCGAATCGGCGCTGCGGCATCTGGCTGCCTGGTTCACAGCGGCGCCGAGCACGGACAGCGCCCACGCGCTGTTCGACGCGGTGTTCGGGCTCGGCAAGCCGCGGCATCTGGCGATGGAGCACCCGGACGCCGACCTGATTCCGGCGGTCCGGTCCTGGTGGGACGCACCCCCATTGGAGATTTCGCGCACGCTCGCCGAGACCGGGCGGCCCCCGTCCGCGGGCGCGCCCGCGCGAATCCACCGCAACGACGCCGGGATCCGGCGGCTGCGCGAGGCCCAGTTGGACGCGCAGCGGTCGCGCGCCGAGGCCGCGCGGTCGCTGGCCTCCGGCGACGTGCACGAGCGGGTCTTGGACGAACGGGAAACCGAAGTGCTGCTGCGCCTGTTGGACGCCGCGTCCACCGCCTGGGTTCCGGTGCGCGGCCGGGTGGCGGGCAGCACCGGTTCGGACAGCGGGGTCACGCTGACGGTGTCCGAGCACGACGGCCCGACCGTAGTACGCACTACTCGCGGGCTGCTGCACCTGAACAACCGGGCACTCGAGATCGAGCAGACGACCAAGACGCGTCGGCGAATTCCCGGGGAGCGTGGCTGATGCACGGACGCTCAATCGACACGCTCGCGCTGGACAACTATCAGCGCGCAGCCCGCGTCATCCTGGCCAATCATCTGGTGACCCGCACCTATCCGGATCGGATCGCCCTGCCCCTGATCCGCCGCTGGGCCACCGAACTCCGTGAGGACCTCGCCGAATTGTTCGGCTACCGGCTGGAAGTCACCGAGACCACGGCGCGGGTGTTCCCCGTGCTGGACCGTCTCGACGCGAGCAGGCCGGCCCGCACGCCTGCCGAGCGCGTGTTCGACCGGCGCCGCTACGCCTATCTGGCCTTGGCGCTCGCCGCGCTGGGACGCGCGGGTGATCAGGTCACGCTGTCCGAACTGGCCGACCAGGTCGCCGCCTACGCGGCCCGGGTGGACGGTCTCGAGCTGGCCACGGACCGGGCGTCCGATCGGGACGCGTTCGTCGACGCGGTCGGCTGGCTGACCATGCGCGGCGCGCTCACCTTGGCCGACGGCGACGCGGGCGGTTGGGCCAGCGATCCGGAGGCGGGTGAAGCGCTCTACGACATCGACCGGCCGGTGGTCTTCGCGCTGTTCCGGCCGCCGCGAGCATTGCAGCACCTGCACAGTGTGCGCGGGTTGTTCGCCGAGGAGTCCACCGGCACCGGAGTTTCCGCGCACGCCCCGAGCGCCGCCGAGATCGCCCGCCGGGTGCGCAGGGCACTGGTCGAACGACCGGTGGTCTACATCGATGATCTCGCGCCCGAAGAACGTCCGGTGCTCGTACAGGACCGGATCGTCGCGGATGTGGAGCTGTTCACCGGCCTGCGTGCCGAGCGCCGCGCCGAAGGCGTCGCGCTGATCGACACCTCGGGGCGGCTGTCGGACACGCGTTTCCCCGGGACGGGCACGCTGGCCCAAGTCGCCCTGCTGCTGGCGGGGGAGATCGCCGACCGCGTGCTGGACATCGACAACCCGCTGCCGCGGCGCGGCGGCGCTCCGCACCCGGATCGGGCGCTCGCCGGGCAACTGGACGCGGCCATCCCCGAATCCACCTTGTTCACTCCGCTGGCCCAGCCGCATTCGCCGGATTCGCTTCCGGCCGAGACCCGTTCGCCGGATGTCGAGCCGGATCAAGAGGACGAGCCGGTGGCGAGCACGTATCCACTGGTCGACCCGGCGTGGCTGCGCGAGACGATGCAGGCGCTGGCCGACCGCTATGGCGCCACCTTCGCCGCGCAGTGGCAGGCCGACGTGCCGCGTCTCACCACGGAGGTGGTGGCGCTGCTGGAGCGGCTGCGGCTGGTGCGGGCGGTGGACGAGGGACTGCTCGTGCTCCCCGCTCTGGCCCGCTACCGCGGCGCGGTCGTGACGGTACGCACCAAGCGGGCCGCGGAGCTGTTCGTCACCGCGGCCGACACCTACGGGCCCGGCGGCACCGGGACGGAAGGGAACTGACGGATGTCGCTCATTCACGGAGGAGTGCGGTTCACTCCCACCCGCGCCGGAATCGTCAATCTCTGGGACTACCGCGACCAGGAATTCTGTTTCGCCGACGGCAGACTGGTGCTGCGCGGGCCGAACGGGTCGGGCAAGACCAAGGCGCTGGAGGTGCTGTTCCCGTTCGTGCTGGACGGGCGGATCGAACCCCGCCGGCTCAACCCGTTCGCCGGCGAAGAACGCACGATGAAGTCGAACCTGCTCTACCGCAAGCAGGACTCGGCCTACTCCTATGTCTGGATGGAGTTCGCGCGCGGTCGATGGGACGACCCGGAAGTGGTCACGGTCGGCATCGGCATGCGCGCGACGCGGTCCTCGGACAAGGTGACCCGCTGGTACTTCGTCGCCGACGGCCGCGTCGGCGTGGACTTCTCGCTGATCGGCCCGGACGACCGTCCGTTCACCCGCAAACAACTCGCCGAACAGATCGGCAGCGATTCGCTCGTCGACCGGCCGATGGACTACCGCAACGCCATCGACGCGCGCATGTTCGGTCTCGGCGCACAGCGCTACGACCAGTTGATCAACCTGATCCTCACGCTGCGCCGCCCGCAGCTGGCCAAAAACCTGGATCCGCGCGGGCTGTCCCAGGCGCTCACCGACGGCCTGCGCCCGCTCGACGAGCAACTGATCCTGGATGCCGCCCGGTCGTTCAGCGACATGGAGGAAGTGGCCCGCACCCTCGAGGGGCTGGTCAACGCCGACACGGCGACCAGGACTTTCGTCGAGGTCTATCGGAAATACCTCGCGGTCCAGGCGAAAACGGACGTCGACCAGGTGCGGGCCCGGCTCGACGCGGTCACGCACGCGAGCACCGCGCTGTTCGCGGCGACCACGCTGCGCGAGCGCAGGGAGACCGAACGCGCCGCCGCCGAGACCCGAGCCGAGGACGCCGACCGCGCCTACGAGCAAGCCCTCGCCGATCGGGAAAACCTACGGCGTTCCAGCGCTTACGAAGGCAAGCAGCAGCTCGAAGACCTGGCCGACGCGGTACGGCGGCTGGAGACCTCGGCGGGCGTGCACGCCGACAAGGCGCTCAAAGCGCAGCAGACCTTGGACCAGCGCGCCGCGGAGGCGGAACGTGCGCGCAGCGCGGTCCGCACCGCCGCGGCCGCGCTCGCCCGTGGCGAGGACGACCTGCGCGGCGCCGCCGAGGACGCGGGCATCGCGTGGACGCCGCTGCCCGAGACGGCACGAGCCGAACAGCTCACCACGGCCGTGCGGGGCCACGCCGAGGAGCGCGACGCCGACGTCCGCGCGGTGC
This sequence comes from Nocardia amamiensis, assembly GCF_015477605.1. Lineage (GTDB taxonomy): Bacteria > Actinomycetota > Actinomycetes > Mycobacteriales > Mycobacteriaceae > Nocardia > Nocardia amamiensis_A. The sequence goes on along the minus strand of NZ_JADLQX010000035.1, from coordinate 44,830 downwards.
GCAGGGCGTTGGGCGCGGTCGACACCGCGGCCGCCGAACGCACCAGGGCCGAGCGGCTCGCCGAGCGTGCCCGCGAACTGCGCGATGCGGCCGCCGCCGAGGTCGCGCACGCCGAGGCGACGGTCACGTTGGCCCGCACCGAGTCCGCCGGCGCGCTGCGCGCGTGGTGGGAGGAGCACCGTGCGGTCTACTCCTCCGTCCGAGCCGGTCTGTTCGAGGCGCTGAACTCCGCGGTGGCCGAGGCCGGTTCGGACGCGGCCACTGTCGCCGAAGTGCTGGCGGAGCGGGCCGAGCCCTTGCTCGACGAGATCCGCGGCCGTCGCCAGGAAGCCCGCGCGCGGGCGGCGACGGCGGCCGCGCACATGAGCGAGCTGACCGCCGAACGCGAGCGCGTCGCGGCCCAGCGCGACGACGATCCACCGGCATTCGCGGCCCGGTCCGGCCGCACCGGCGAACGGCCCGGCGCCCCGCTGTGGCGTCTGGTGCGCTTCGCCGACGATGTATCGCCTGAGACCGCAGCAAGTATCGAGGCCGCGCTGGATGCCGCGAACCTGCTCGACGGCTGGGTCTGCCCCGCAGATGCGCTGCCATCGGACTTCGAGTCGGATCAGTTTCTGGTGCCGCTGCCCGCCGCGGATCGGCCTGCCGGGCGCACCCTCGCCGACGTGCTGGTCGTAGAGGACGATTCGGACGCGCTCACCGTGCCCCGGCAGGCCCTGGCCGACGTGCTCGCCTCCATCGCCCTGCACGATGGCGCGGACGATCCGAACGCAACGGTGACGATCGAGGCGAACGGCGGATTCCGCCAAGGCGTGCAGGTCGGCAGGCACCGTAAGGCCGACGCGGAGTACATCGGCGCCACCGCGCGGGCCAGGCGCCGCGAGATCCGCTCGGCCGAGCTGACCGCGGCCATCGCCGCCGCGGACTCCGACCGGCGCGACGCGGAGCGGCAGGAAGCGGACGCCGTCGCCGAACTCGCGCGAATCTCCGCCGCCGCCAAAGGGCTTCCGCGTCCGACCGCGGTGCTCACCGCGTTGCGTGCGGTGTCGGAGGCCGCGGGCATGATGCGGTCCCGCGCCGAAGCCGCCGCCCACGCCGAGCGCGAACTGGACCAGGCGATCGCGGACCTGTCCGCCGTGGAGAAGAAGCTGCGTGCCACCGCCGCGGCGCACCGCACCCCGCGCACGGGCACCGAGATCGACGCCCTCGCCGCCGCCATCCGGCACTTCGAGAACACCGGCGCCGGACTGCTGCGGCTACGCGGCGACCACGAGCGGGAACGCGAGCGCGAGCGGGAAGCCGAGGACCGCTTGGCCGAGGCCGCCGACCTGGCCGAAGCGTTCGCGGAGGAGGCGGAGGCCGCGCAGTCCGGCTACCGGGAACAGCTGCGCAAGCTGGAGACCCTGCGCGAGGCGCTCGGAGCGGGCGCGGCCGACATCGATCGCGAGCTGGAGCAGGCCAGGCAGCGGATCGAGGCGACCAAGGCCGAGCAGAAGGCCGCGCGCAAGGCCGCCAACGAGGCCATCGAGGCGGTCGGCGACGCCGAGGCCGCCTACCGCACGGCGCACGAATCGCTCGCCACCGCGCTCACCGAGGTGCTCGCGGAGGTGAAAGCCCTTGCGCCCTATGCCCAGCCAGATCTGCTCACCCTGCTGGGCACATCCACCGACGGGCGCTGGCCCAGCAGCGACGCCGCGTGGTCGACACCCGAGCAACTGCTGTACCGGATCTCGGCGGCGGGACCTCGAGCACAGCCCGGGGTCTTGCCCGACGAGGTCGCCGAGCTGTTCGAAGCCCTCGCCGCCGCCACCGCGTCGGTACGGGCGAGCGAGGCGGCACGCAAGTCCACCCGCAGCGCGGTGACCGCGGCGCTGCAGGAGTTCGACGCCGCGCTCGCCGGTTCCGGCCGCGACTACCGGCTCCAGTGGGACGCGGCCGACGGCCTCACCGTCGTGCAGGTGCAGGACGAGCACGGCGTCTCGGCGCTCGCCGAGTTCGCCGACCGCGTCGACGCCGCGCGACGCGACCAAGAGCTGCTGCTCACCGACGCCGAGCGACGCATCCTGGAGGACGCGCTGCTGACCGGCCTGGCACAGCAGATCCACGAACGCACCGGCGACGCACGCGACCTGATCGCCAGGATGGGCGCGGAGATGAAGCAGCGGCGGATGTCCTCGGGCAACACCATCGGCGTGCACTGGCTGCTCGCCGACAACCTGTCCGACGCCGCGCGGGCCATGTGCAAGCTGCTCGACCGGGACGCCTCGGCCCTCACGGCCGAGGACTTGGCGGCGATCCGGGGACATTTCGCCGCCGAGATCCGGGCGGCGCGGGCCGCGCACCCGGAACGCTCCTATCCCGAGATCCTCGCCGCCACCCTGGATTACCGCAGCTGGCGGGTGTTCTCGTTCACGCTGATCTCCGCCGACGGCAGCGAGGACAAGCTCACCGTGGCCCGGCACAGCGCACTGTCGGGTGGTGAACAGTCGGTGTCGCTGCACCTACCGCTGTTCGCCGCGGCGCACGTCATGCTCGATTCGGCCGATCCGCAGGCGCCGCGCCTGCTCGCGCTGGACGAGGCGTTCGCCGGCGTCGACGACAACGGACGCAGCGAATTGCTCGGCTTGAGTGTGCAATTCGACCTCGATCTGTTCATGACCGGCTACGACCTGTGGATCACCTATCCGCACGTCCCGGCCTGCGCGCACTACGACCTGGCACATTCCGCGGCCGAGAACACCGTCAGCGCGACGCTGCTGGTGTGGGACAGCGGCGAGCTGCTCGCCGAACACGACGGAACCGATCTGACCGCCGCGCTCGGCTCCCCCGATCGCCGCCGAGTTCCCACCACGATCGAGGGCGGGCTCGAACTCGCGCCGGTCACCTGATCATCCGGCACCGCCGCGCGACACAGGTGGCTGGGAGACGGCTGGATCGCCGGTACGGCTAGCGCACGCTCGCGTCCGGCTTCATCGGCGGGCAGTCCGCGCCCGGCAGGGTGGCCAGTTCGAAATGCCACCACTCGTTGTCGAACATCCGGCACAACCCCCACCGATGACCGTTCGTCTCCAGCCACTGCGCGCCCTGCCGCGGACCGACGTCGATCGCCTCTCCGGAGACGTGCGTCGACTCCTCCGGCGGCAGCACCCAGCGACGCGCGCCGTCCGGGCCGTAGGTCGCCACGCCGTCCTCCCATAGCGCCTGCTGCTGGGCGGGTGTGCGGTATCCGGACGTGATGGACAGCGGCACACCCTGCGCGTGCGCCTCACGTTCGGCGAGCGTGTACGCCAGAGCCAACGCGGGCTCGAGCCCCTCGGTCCCGGTCGCGGAGCCCACCGACTCCCGCTGATCTATGCCGCGCAGCTCGGCCTGCGCCTGCCCCGCCAGAACGCCGGTCGCGACCAGCGCGGGCAGCACCGCCACCGATAGTCGCTCCAGCAACCCACTCCGACCACGATTCCGAAGCACCATGCGCCGATGCTATCGTCCGCGGTCGAGTATGCCGGGTATGCCCCGGTTTGCCGGAAGCGAAGCCTCGCCGCACTCCCTAGCGGCCTTCCCGGCGCGCGCGCGGCACGTCATGACGGCAACCGAGATGGCGACCGTCCGCCGCTCGGCGGCTCGGGTGCGCCCGGCCATCCCCAAGGAAGACTGTGGACAACATTCAGCGAATTCCACAGCGAACAGCACTACTTCACATGATAGCGATCTGTTATGCCCGATATGTGCCCAATTATCCTCAGGCGGCAAATATTTCGCTCACGTGGAAGATCTGCTGTCCACAATCTATTCCAGTGTTGTGGATCACGGTGGAAGTACTGGAGCTATCACTCCCGAATTGCCGGAATGCCCAGTACTTCCGGAGGAATCCGCGGAGCCTGCACGATCACGTCAAGGCGCATCCGGGCCATTCGCAAGCGGCTTTCCATCCTCGGGAGGCATTCCGTTCGACCCGAATTTCACACTTCATCCCCATGCGGAGATCGCGTCCGGTGCCTTCGTGGACCCGCAGCAGCGACGAACGTGCAGCGCACGAAATACTTTGCTCCCCAAGCGCCGTGAAGGGCAACAGGGCCGACGCACCGCGGACGGCTACCGGACTGCGCCGGCTAGCCGTCCGCGCGTGACGTGACACTGTGCACAGGGTGTGATCGTTTCCACATTTCGCTCCACAGTATGTGAAGACCTATCGCACCGGACAATCCGGCCGAATCACGCCTGCGCCGGACCGTCCAGTACGCTCCGTCGCATCGCCGCCGCGGCTACTCGGAGCCGACCGCGGCGAATCGCTTCCAGCGCTTGCCGATTGCGTCCGATCCGGTCCAGGATCTCGCCGCCGTGCGCGCGGGCGTAGGCCAATGCGATCTTGATCTTGCTCGTGTGCAGATCCGACTTCGCGCTGAGCACCGCGATGCGGCGCTCCACCGGGCCGTCCAACTCCCGTAGCCGCGCAACGACTTCCCAGATGTCGGGTCCGGCGGCCAGCGCCGCGCGCCGATCGTGCAGCGGGCCGCGGAACACGATCCCGGGATGGTCGAGCTGATCCACGCCCTCCCGGATCAGCCGATCGAGCAGGACAGCGCAGGTCGTTCCCTCGCGCGCGGCGCGGTCGGCCAACCGGCGCGCGGCCGGTTCCGACACGAACACCGACGTCGGCACCGGCCTGGACTTGTTCCTGGATGTACTCATTGCCACTCCTCGAGCCGCATCGGTACCGGAATCAACGACGTACTGCGCTAAGGGTGCCCTGTGCGACGGCGAGGCCACCCCGGCGATCGGGGTGACATCACCGTGTCCGCGGATTGCCGCCTGCGAGCGGAAGGTCGGCTCAGACGCGTTCTTTGGAGCGGGTGCGCACACGCAGCGCGATGGGCTTCTGCGTCTCGGCGAAGAAGTCGTTGCCCTTGTCGTCCACGACGATGAACGCCGGAAAATCTTCGACCTCGATCTTCCACACCGCTTCCATGCCCAGCTCGGCATACTCCAGCACCTCGACCGACTTGATACAGTCCAGCGCCAGCCGCGCGGCGGGCCCGCCGATGGAGCCGAGGTAGAAGCCGCCGTGTTCCTTGCACGCCTTGGTCACCTGTGCGGAGCGGTTGCCCTTGGCCAGCATGACGAACGAGCCGCCCGCGGCCTGGAACTGGTCCACATAGGAGTCCATCCGGCCCGCGGTGGTCGGGCCGAACGAACCGGACGCGTAGCCCTCCGGCGTCTTGGCCGGGCCCGCGTAGTAGACGGCCATATCGCGCAGGTAATCCGGCATCGGTTCACCCGCGTCGAGCCGCTCCTTGATTTTGGCGTGCGCGATATCGCGCGCCACCACCAGCGGCCCGGTCAGCGAAAGCCGGGTCTTCACCGGGTATTTCGAGAGTTCGGCGCGAATCTCGCCCATCGGGCGGTTCAGGTCGATCTGCACCACGTCGCCGCCGAGAATGGCGTCGGTCTGCTCCGGCAGATACTGCGCGGGCTCGCGCTCGAGCTGCTCCAGGAACACACCCTCCGGGGTGATCTTGGCCAACGCCTGCCGGTCCGCCGAGCACGACACCGCGATCGCCACCGGGCAGCTGGCGCCGTGCCGGGGCAGCCGCACCACCCGCACATCGTGGCAGAAGTACTTGCCGCCGAATTGCGCTCCGATGCCGAAGGACTGGGTCAGCTTGAAGACCTCTTCCTCCAGTTCCACGTCGCGGAAGGCGTGCGCGGACAGCGATCCCACGGTGGGCAGGTTGTCCAGATAGTGCGCCGAGGCGTATTTGGCCGTTTTCAAAGCGAACTCGGCGCTGGTGCCGCCGATCACGACCGCGAGGTGATAGGGCGGGCAGGCCGCGGTACCGAGCGAGCGGATCTTCTCGTCCAGGAACTCCAGCATCCGCGTGGGATTCAGCACGGCCTTGGTCTCCTGGTACAGGAACGACTTGTTCGCCGAACCGCCGCCCTTGGCCATGAACAGGAACTTGTAGGACGGATGCGCCGGATCACCCGCGGTGGAGTACAGCTCGACCTGAGCGGGCAGGTTGGAACCGGTGTTCTTCTCCTCCCACATGGTGATCGGCGCGAGCTGCGAATAGCGCAGGTTCAGCTTGGTGTAGGCGTCGAACACACCCCGGCTGATCCATTCCGCGTCATCGACACCGGTGAGCACACCCTCGGACTTCTTGCCCATGACGATCGCTGTGCCGGTGTCCTGGCACATCGGCAGAATGCCGCCCGCGGAGATGTTGACGTTCTTGAGCAGATCCAGCGCGACGAAGCGATCGTTGCCGCTGGACTCCGGGTCGTCGATGATCTTGCGCAGCTGGCCCAGGTGCGCGGGCCGCAGGAAATGACTGATGTCGTGCATCGCCGTTTCGGTGAGCAGCCGCAGCGCCTCCGGCTCCACCTGCAGGAACGTGCGCCCGTTGTGCTCGAACGTGCTGACTCCCTCGGTGGTGAGCAATCGATACGGGGTGTCGTCGGCGCCGATCGGCAGCAGATCTGAATAGCGGAAGTCCGGCGCGGTCACCAGTCGCACTCCTTCGGATGGGCCCGGGCGCCATGAGCGGCCGGGCTGGTCACGAGCACAGCGAGCCTAGCCACCACCGCGCGCCGCACCGCTGGTTAGGCAACCCTTTCTCGGACAGTTGGCCAAGAAAGGTTGCACGTTCAACCCCGGTGATGCTACCTCTCATCTCTGAGAAAGGCGCTCGGGCGTCCGATCGCCCGGTCGCGCGCAAGACTGTTCGCGCGCCGCACGCGGCGCGGCCGAACGGTCGTTGTGATCACGTCAGAGTTTGGAGCGCTACCGTGACCGATCCCCATTGGCTAGATGAGGTCGAGATGCGCGCCTGGGTGGGTTTCGTACGCACCCGCGATCTCATCGCCGCGGCGGTCGGGCGGGATTCCACCAGGGAGTCCAACCTCACCTACGTCGAATACTCGGTGCTGGCCTATCTGGCCGACGCCCCGGACCACCTGCTCACCTTCGCCGATCTGGCGGCCGCACTCGAGTGGTCGCAGAGCAGGCTGTCGCATCAGATCACCCGCATGGAGAAGCGCGGCCTGGTCGCGCGGGAGCCGATCCCCGACGACGCCCGCCGCACCGCCGCGCGGCTCACCCCGCGCGGCGCCGAAGTGCTGACCGGCGCCGCGCCCGCGCACGTGCAGAGCGTGCGCAGGCACATGATCGACGTCCTCGATCGCCGGCAGCTGGCCGCCCTGGCCGATATCTACGACACCTTGCTCGCGCATCATCGGCGATCGGCGACCAAAGGCTGATTCAGGCGGGCGCAGCCTCCGTACGATCGCCCGAATGGCCTGCCGCACCGGCTGTTTCGGGCACTCCGAGCGCGAGTTCGAAACCGGCGGGCACCACCACGTCCGAGCGGTCCAAATCAGTGATGCGGGTCTTGCGCAGGCCCAGCAGCGCCGAATCGATGCCGCCGCGCAGGATGTCCAGCACGTTCTCCACGCCGGCCTGCCCGTTCGCGGCCAGCCCCCACAGGTAGGCCCGCCCGATCAGCACCGCTCGCGCACCGAGCGCCACCGCCTTCACCACGTCGCTACCGCGGCGGACGCCGCCGTCGAGCAGCACCTCGATCTGCGAGCCCACCGCGTCGGCGAGCACCGGCAGCGCGCGAATCGCCGCCGGTGTGCCGTCGAGGTTGTTGCCGCCGTGGTTGGACACCGAGATCGCCGCCACACCGGCGTCCACCGCCCGCAGCGCGTCATCGACCCGCATGACGCCCTTGAGCAGCACCGGACCGTCCCATTGCGCGCAGACCCACCGCACGTCCGCCCAATCCGGCGCCGACGTGCCCATCCATTCGCCGTAGGCGCCGAAGAAGCCGGGTGCGGGGCCGTCACCGACGGTCATGTTCGGGGCGGTCAGGTCCGGGATGCGGCCCGAGCGCACGTAGGTGGCCAGCCAGCGCGGCCGCGCCAGGGTCTGCGGTGCGAATTTCAGCATGGTGCGCAGGTCGAGTTTCTCCGGAATGACCGGGCTGCCCCAATCGCGCCCGTGCGAGAACGACCAGTCCAGCGTCAGGATCAACCCCACCGCCCCGGCAGCCTTGGCCCGCGCCATCCGCTGCAGGATCTCGTCCTTGCCGCCGCACCAGTACAGCTGGAAGAAGGTGGCCGGGTTGGCCGCGACCACCTCTTCGATCGGCTTGCTGGCGAACGAGCTCAACCCCATCGCGATACCGCGTGCGGCCGCGGCACGCGCGACGGCCACCTCACCGTCCGGATGAACCGCCTGCACACCGGTCGGAGAGATCAGCACCGGCATCGACAGCTGCTGGCCCAGTACAGTCGTCGACTGATCGCGCTCGCCGATCGGTCCCGCGACATGCGGTGCGAAACCCAGTTCGGTGAACGCCTTCTGGTTGTCCTCGATGGTCTGGCCGCGCTCGGAACCGGCGATCAACGCGCCGTACACCGATTTCGGCAGCCGCTTCTTCGCCCGCCGTTGCGCTTCGGCGACGGTCTCGAACCACGGATTCATGTTCCGGTCCTTTCCGCAGAGTTCTCCGGCCACCAGAGCCGGGTTCGGTCGATCAGGTCGGTGCCCAGGTGATCGAGCAGGGCCGCGCCTTCTGTCTCAGTCGCGCCCGCCGGGTCGCCGAGCACGCCGTTGGCGCTCACCGCGCGTACGCCCGCGGCGCGCAGCACAGGCAGCAATTCGGCGAGCGGGCGCTGGTCCCCCGCCGCGGCCCGGTCGCCACGCACCCGACCCGGCGCGAGCGCCAGCTGGAGCGCGGTCTCCGACCGCCCGGCGTGCAGGTCGCCGTCGAAGCGCGGCAGGTAGACCCGCACGTCGCGGGACTCGGCGCGCAAAAGATCCTTCGCCCGGCACAGCGGTTCGACATTGCCGCCGTGCCAGTTCACCAGCAGGATGCGGTCGAAGGTGTCGGTCGCCGAGCGGCACAGCTCGACCACGAGCAGCTCGAGCGCCGCCTGCCCGATGGAGAGCGTGCCGGGGAAACCCGCGTGCTCGCCGCTGGCGCCGTACGGAATCGCCGGCCCGACAAGCACATCGGGTCGCGCGGCGGCCAGCCGTGCGCACAGCGCCCCGGCGATGTCGGTGTCGGTGGACAGCGGCAGGTGCGGGCCGTGCTGCTCGGTCGCCCCGACCGCGATGGCGAGGATCGCACCCGCAGCGGCTCGCTCGCCCGCCTCGGGCCAGGTGAGATCCGCCAACATGCGGCGAGATTATCGTCAGTCACTGACATAATCAAGAGCCGTGACGGCCGAGCAGAATCAGACGATGCGGCAGAACCGGACTACGCGCGGACGCCCACGCGGTACCACCAAACGCGAGCTCGAACTGATCGCCATGCGGCTGTTCACCGAGCAGGGCTTCGACGAGACCACCGTCGAGCAGATCGCCGCCGCCGCAGGCATCAGCGGGCGCACGTTCTTCCGATACTTCCCCACCAAGGCGGAGGTGCTCTGGTACCAGTTCGACGATGAGGTGGCCGCACTGCGCGCGGCCTTCGCCACCGTCGCCGACGAGGTCCCGATGATGACCGCCGTACGCCGAGTCGTGGTGAACGCCAACCGATATCGCGCCGAGGACGTCCCGGAACTGCGCACCAGGATGCAACTGGTCGCCACAGTTCCCGCGCTGGCCGCCACCGCGGGCGCGCACTACGACGCCTGGGAACGCGCGGTGAGCGCCTTCGCCGCGGGACGGCTCGGTGAACCCGAGGACGGCCTCATCCCACTGGCGGTCGGGCGGACCACGCTCGCGGCGGCCCGAGCCGCGTTCGACGCCTGGCTCGCGCGCGCCGACGCGGATCTCACCGTGTATTTGGACGAGGCGCTGGCAGCGCTGGAACGCGGGTTCGCTACGGTGCCGTGAGGACCACCACATCCGAACAACAGGCGAAGAACCGGCAGGTTTCGTCGGCGACCCGGGTGGGGTATGACTAGGCTCGGAATCGGCTAGCAGCCGAAGCACGAAGATCCCGACTCAACCGTCGAAAGGGGCTGGAATTTCCATGTCCGAGGTGTCCATGGGCCTTTCGGCGGACTCGCTGCCCGCTGGGACGATCGACAACCTGCTGCCTCAGCTCGTCGAACATCTGCGCCAGAATCGCACCGCGCTGCGCGAAGAATGGGCCCGCCGCATCGGTGACGCCCAGTTGCTTTCCGCCATGACCCCGGAGGAAATCTTCTCCGAGGCCACCTCGGTCTACGACAACTACGTCGAGGTGCTCGAGACCGGTAGCGCCGAGGCGCTGCAGGCCTACGCGCGCGATCTGTCCGAACGCATCATTCCCAGAGGCGTCGAGACCGATGAGGTCATCGGCATCGTTCTGCTGCTGCGTGACGTGCTGGCACGCTCGCTGTTCGAGAAATACCAGGCCGACTTCGACTTGCTCAACGCGGTCCTGGACGCGTACGAGCCCGCCGCGAACCGCATCGCCAACACCGTGACCGTATCGTTCGTGCAGGAACGCGAGCGCGTCATCCGGCAACAGCAGGAAGCCATCCGCGAGCTGTCCACCCCGGTGCTGCAGGTTCGTGAGCAGCTGCTCATTCTGCCGATCATCGGCGTGCTCGACTCGCAGCGCGCCCGTCAGCTCACCGAACAGCTCCTGCGCGCCATCCGCGCCAATCGCGCGAAGGTGGTCGTCATCGACATCACCGGTGTGCCCGCGATCGACTCCACGGTGGCCAATCACCTCGTACAGACCGTCGACGCGTCCGGCCTGATGGGTGCGAACGTGATCATCACCGGCCTGTCCTCGGAGATCGCGCTCACCCTGGTGACCATCGGCTTGGATCTGTCGAAGATGAACGCGGTCGGCGACCTGCAGGGCGGCATCGAGGAGGCGGAGCGCCTGCTGGGCTATGAGGTCTCCCGTGTCACCGAACGGTTCACCGAACGCGACGGCCGCTGATCAGGCGGGCACATGCCGGTTCCGATTCTCAAACAGGGCACGTATCTCATCGCGTCGGTGCAGTCCGCGCTGACCGACGCCGATACCGAGCGTTTGCAGGACGACCTGATGAAGCAGGTCAGCAAATATCGGGCACACGGCATCATCGTCGATGTCACCGCGATCGACGTGATGGATTCGTTCGCCGCGAGATCGTTGCGTACCATCGCGCACATGACGCAGCTGCGCGGCGCCGAAACGGTGATCGTCGGCCTGCAACCAGAAGTCGCGTTCGCCATGGTGCAGCTCGGTCTCACCTTCGAGGACATGCACACCGCTCTCGATCTGGAAGAGGGACTCGCCTGGTTGGACCGCAAGACCCCAGCCCGTCGCCAGCGAGACGGTCGTGACAGTGGCCGCTGAGAACGTGGTGATCGCGGTCAGGGTGTCCGGGGACATCGTGACCGCACGTCAGGCCGGACGCGAACTGGCAGCAAAGCTCGGATTCACGCTCACCGATCGAACCATGATCTCCACGGCGATCTCCGAGATCGCCCGCAACATCACCAGTTACGCCGGTAGCGGCGAGATCCGTTTGCTGGTCGATGACCGAGAAGGGCGCCAAGCGCTGGTGGTGCAGGCCGAGGATCAGGGGCCCGGCATCCTCGACATCGCTCGCGCGCTGGAGGACGGCTACTCCACCGGGCGGGGTCTCGGGCTCGGCCTGCCCGGCGCCCGTCGGTTGATGGACCGGCTCACCGTCGACTCGGCGCCCGGCCGCGGCACCCTGGTGGAGATGTGGAAGTGGGTGCCCAACGGTGCATGAGGACGGGCTCATCGGCCGGATCGAGTGGGCGGTGGCCGGTCGCGCACTGCCCGGTCAACAGGTATCCGGTGACCGCGGCGTCGTCCTCGACGCCGGCGGGGGCACAGCCCTTTTCGCCGTCATGGACGGGCTCGGGCACGGCGCCGCCGCCGCCGACGCGGCCGACCGCGCCGTACGGGTGCTCGCGGAGAACCGCGCCGAACCGCTCGACGTGCTGATGGTGCTGTGTCACCGCGCGATGGCCGACACCCGTGGGGCGGCGATCTCGCTGGCCCTGTTCGACGAGGGCGACACGGTGCGCTGGCTCGGCGTCGGCAATGTCGAATCCCACATTCTCACCGCGGGTCCCGCCGGTTTGACCGTGCGCGCCACCGTGCTGCTCACCGCGGGCATCGTGGGCTACCGGCTGCCTGCGAACCTGCAGCCGCAATCCGTGGCCGTCCGCCCCGGCGACCTGCTGCTGATGTGCACCGACGGCATCGTCCCCGAATCAGCCTCCGGTATAGACCTTTCCAAGTCCACCGCCGAGATCACCGCGGAGATCCTCACCCGGCACGCCAAGGACACCGACGACGCACTCGTGCTGGCCGCCCGGCATCGCGGTGCGGGCAGAGCGCCGGGGAACGCGGTCATGGCGGAGCCGCGCGGCGGCGAGGCGCAGACATGAGCGGCCTGCTGGCCGATTTCCTGGACGCCTACGCGGACGCGCTACGGCGGCACCTGCATTCGCCCAGCCAAGCGGGTCTCGCCGAAGGGTACGAACTCGGCAGGCGTGCGCTGGTGGAGGGCATCAGCCTGCTCGATCTCACCGAGAATCACTTCCGGGTCGTCCAGCAGGAACAGCAGCGGCACGACGTCGCGGAAGGCGGCGAGTCCGAGAGCCGCGTGCCCGAGAACGCGCTGGAATTCCTGTTGCAAACCCTGGTTCCGTTGGATATCGCCACCCGGGGCTATCTCGACGGCACCCGCCGGTACGAGCAACAGCGTTCACGCGCAGACGATCTCGCAGGCCGGGACGCCTTCCGCACCGCGCTGGTCGAATCGCTTCAGGACGGCTTCTTCGTCGCCGACGCGCACGGCACCATCATCGAGGTCAACACCGCCTTCGGCGCGCTGACCGGCTACGGCGCCGCTGGCATCCCCTATCCGCTGCCGCATCCGTGGTCGAGTCCGGAGGGCACGCGCTACCCCGATCTGGGCACCGAGGCGCAGCGTTTCGTCATCCCGATCCGGCATCGCGACGGGCGGAACGTGTGGCTCGCGGTCAGCACCAGCGCGCTGATCAAGCCGGACGGCAATGAGCGGATCTTCGTCGGCACCATCCGCGATGTGACCGCCGAACACGATGCGCAGGCTCGCGATCAGGCGGCCTCCCGGCTGGCGACCGCGGTGGGCGCGGCGACCAGCGTGGTCGAGGTGCTCGCCGTCGGGCTCGACGAGCTGCGCCGCACCGTGGGCGCGGAGACCGCGGTGGTGGCGGTGTGGCCGAGCCGCAATGCCGCACCCGAGGTGTACGTCTCCGGCGCGGGCGCGGACGGTGCTTCGCACAACGGCGCCGCTGCCCTCGACGACCGGTCGCGCGCGCTGCTGGACCGGGCCAGGCGCAGGCCGCCGCGCAGCCTGCTGGCCATCCCCGACGGCGCCGAGAGCTCCGAGGGCATCGTCGCGCCGCTCGGTGAGACCGGCGATGCCGCCATGTGGTTGCGTTTCGCCGCTCCCCGCGCGATCGGCGCGGCGGACTGGACGCTGTTCTCCCTGTTGATCGGCCACCTCAGCCTCGCGGTCCAGCGGGCGCGCAACTTCGACCAGGCGCGCGCCACGTCGCTGACGCTGCAACGCGCCATGCTCGGCCCGATCGAGCTTCCGCCGCGCTTCTCGGTGCACTACGAGCCCGCGCTGCCGCCGCTGGAGATCGGCGGTGACTGGTACGACGTGGTGCCGTTGCGCGACGGAACCATCGGCGTGGTGGTCGGCGACTGCGTGGGTCGTGGCCTGTCCGCCGCAGTGGTGATGGGCCAGCTGCGGACCGCGGCTCGTGCGCTGCTGCTGCGCGGCGCGGGACCGGCGCAGCTGCTCGCCGAACTCGACACGGTCGCCTCACGCATCCCGGGCGCCATGTGCACCACGGTGTGCGCCGCCGTACTGGACCCCGTGCGCGGGTTGGTGCGCTACAGCAGCGCCGGACACATGCCACCGATCCTCGCCGATGTCGGCAGTACCGGCAGGCTGCTCGAAGGAGGCCGCTCGGTTCCGCTGGCGACGTTCGACACGCCGCGCCGCCCGGAGGCCACAACGGCCGTGGCGCCCGGCTCGACGCTGGTGCTGTTCACCGACGGACTGGTCGAACAGCGCGGCGTCGACATCGATGAGGGGTTCGCCAAGATCGCCGCGGTGCTCGCCGACACGTCGGGACGGCTGCCGCGCGAGGTCGCCGACGCGGTGCTCTCCCGGCTGCGGCCCGCGGCCGGATACGACGACGACGTGGCCATGGTGGTCTACCGCCAGCCGCCGGCACCGCTGCGACTGGACGTGCCCGCGCACGCGGACGAGCTCGCGGTCCTGCGGCGCACGCTGAAAGGCTGGCTCGCCGCCGCGGCGGTGCCGCACGACTTGGCTGCCGATCTGGTCGCCGCGGCCAACGAGGCGTGCAGCAACAGCATCGAGCACGCCTACCGCAACGGGGACGCCGGACGGGTCCTGCTGGCGGCCACCTGCGATATCGACACCGTCGTGATCGTGGTCACCGACACGGGCGACTGGAAACCGCGCGCCTCCGATCGCGGCTATCGCGGCCGCGGCATCGACATGATGCGCGCACTGACGGAAGAACTCGACATCGACCACTCCGGACCGGGCACGACGGTCCGGATGTCGGTGACACTGCCCGCGATCACCTTCCCCGTCGCCAACCCGCTCCGCGGCACGAACCGGCGGCTTCCCGGCTGATCGTGCGTTACTAGAGTTTCGCCCTCGCCGCGGCGCACGCGATGATCACGTCAGGAACGCGCCCGCTCCCGTGCCAACGCGCGGTCGCGCTGCTCTTCGAACCTCGGGATCTTCACCCGCTCGAGGTCGTCGACGAAGGCCGCGAGGCGCTCCCGGACCTGTTCACCGCGGGGGCCGAAATCGACGCGGTCGAAGACATTCCACTGCCGCAGCACCGGCGCCACCACCTCCTCGAGGTGCTGTCGCAGGTCGTAGACGCCGTGCTTGGCCATGAGCACACCATTGCGGCGGAAGTCCGGCATGCCCGCGCCGGGCATCCGGAAGTTCCGCACGATCGTGTCGATGGCCTCGATGGCTTGATCGGGCACCAGATCCAGCGCCGCGCCGCACATGGTTCGGTAGAAGACCATGTGCAAGTTCTCGTCGGCGGCGATGCGCTGCAACATCCGGTCGGCGATCGGATCGTCGCACACCTTCCCGGTATTGCGGTGCGTCACGCGGGTGGCCAGCTCCTGGAAGCTCACATAGGCGACCGAATGCAGGAAGCCCGCACCGCTGTCCACCTCGGCCGGGGCGATACCGGAGGAGAAGCCGTTGGTCATGTGGACCATCCGAGCTTGCTCCAGTGCCACCGGATCGACACCGCGGGTCACCACGAGGTAGTCACGAATCACGGTGCTGTGCCGCATCTCCTCGGCCGTCCACCGGCCCACCCAGGTGCCCCAGGCGCCGTCGCGGGAGAAATTCTCCGAGATCTCCCGGTGATAGGAGGGGAGGTTGTCCTCGGTGAGGAGATTGGTGATCATCGCCGCCTTGGCGACTTCCGACAGCCGGGACTGTCCGGGTTCCCAGTCGACCCCGCCGAGCATCGCGAAGTCGCGGCCGCGGCCCCAGGGGATGTAGTCGTGCGGATGCCAGTCCTTGGCCATCGCGAGGTGCCGATGCACGCATGTCTCGGCGACGGGCTCGAGTTCGGCCAGAAGTTCGCGTTGGGTCAGATCACGCACCAACGGTTTTGCCTACCTTTCGTTTTCGATGATTCGGATGCCAGTGACGATGTCGGGTTCGATGGCGATCACCGTGTCGGTCATGCTGTCGACCCATGGCCGCAGCAACTGCTCGTAGTGGGCGGCGCGGGCGGGATCGGTGACCGGGTGCGCCAGACCGACCACGACAACCGACCACCCCAGATGCCGGACCGGATCGATCTCGTCGGCCTCGTAAGCGACCACCACGGGGGAGTTTCCGCGCACGGCAGTGGTGAGCCCGGACGAGAGCCGGGTCCGCACGATGATCGCGCCGCGGTCGTCGACCAGGTGATTGACCGGACGGACAGCAGGCAAGGCGTTGCGGGTGAAGACCACTCGCCCGATCGGCACCCCGGCCAGTAGTCGCATCGCTTCCGCACGGTCGAGCGCGACGGTCGCACGGGTCCTGGAACCCTCGGTGATTCGCTCGGTCACGGGACGGCCCGCCTCGGGCCGGAGCCGCACCCGCTCTGCGCGGGAGTCACCAGGGTCAGGTCCCCGTCGTATCGCCGCAGCAGCAACTTCCCGCGCCCGGTGACGGGATCGGTGAAGAACAGGAACGGCAGGCCGTATCCGCACAACCGTCGTGCTGCCTCGGCCTCGGTAAAACATTGTGGGAGGCGTGGATTCATCGCCAGTGCGACCGTCGTCCCACGCTGCGGCGGTTGCAGCCGATTTTGCCGCGCCAACCGCACTCCGAGCGGACCACCCCAGTAGACAATGGCGTCCTCGCCGGTCTCGAGGTCGGTGAACAGGTGTGCGTCGTAATCCCGCGCATCCATCACACGAGTGGCCGCATCGGGATCACCGACCAGAAGTTCGCATTCCTTGCGCCGCACAATAGGGCGCGGTGAGGTGACCGAAACCTGCTGCGGCCGTGCCGGATCCGGCCACATCCGCCGACCGGACGCATCGGTCAGCCGAGTGAGCGTCCGGTCGAGCCGATCGGCGACGAATGTCGCGATGAACCCGGGGGGACCGGCGACCTGCACCCGGATCGGCGTGTCTCGATCATCGATATTCACCTGTGCCAGCACCGGACCCGCGACAGCCGGCGGGCCCGTGAACCTGGCCCTGGCCGTCTCGTCGATGCCACGGCATCGCATCACACGCTCGATCGAGCGCACTGCCCTGGCGATATCGGTCGAGTCGACCGAACCCTTCGCCCGCACTGTCACCACCGACGCGGCTTCAGCCGATTCTAATTCGGAAGTACTCACCCGGCACCGACTCGCTTTCCGTTCCGGCGATCACCAATACGACCCTGGCGAATATCCCCGGATCGGCGAGTCCCCGAGTAGGGCCGAAAGTCCTCGCGCCGAATGACCAGCGAAACGCTGAAGCCCGATCCGGGCGCGGTCCACGACGAGCGCCCGCGGACTGCTCGCTGGAAGTACAGGCGCCCGCCGCGTCAACGGGCTATGCCTTGCCTCCGGACCCCCCGCCTGTCGTAGTGGCGATCCGCGGGTAGGGTACCGATCGGACGGCGGCATGGATTGGAGCGGACTGTGCATGTCCATCATTTGGACGCCGGGGGGACCCGTCCTTTTGGAGGCCGGTTGTTCGACGGCCGGCCGGGGGTGCTGCGCGAGGCAGACGGAGCGTGTCATTGCCTGTTGATCGAGCACTCCGCTGGATTGGCACTGGTCGACACCGGCTATGGCGAGCAGGCAATGGTGCGGCCGGATGTCTGGGTGGGCCGGAAACTCATCCGGCAATCGAACCCTGTTCTCGACCGCCCGATCGTCCGACAGATCGAGGAACTGGGGTTCTCCCGTAATGATGTCCGAGACATCATCGTGACGCACCTCGATCTCGATCACGCAGGCGGCCTCGCCGATTTCCCGCAGGCGACCGTGCACGTTCATCAGGCCGAACTGGACGCTGTCGGAGGACCGTTCGGTCGCCGGGAAAAGTTCCGGTATCGGCCGGTGCAATTCGAGCACGGCCCCAAGTGGTCGGCCTACGGGGAGTCCGACAGCCGTGACGAGGGCTGGTTCGGTTTCCAGGCGGTGCGCGAGTTGCGGGGTCTGCCACCGGAAATATTGATGGTTCCGCTGGCGGGACACACACGCGGTCATGTCGGCGTCGCCGTGGACACCGGTTCCGGCTGGCTGTTGCACGCAGGGGACGCATACACCTACCACGGCCAGATGGCTACGAAGCCGTCAATGCCCATTGGGACGCGGATCTTTCAGTGGTACGTGGACACTCGACGCCGGGCACGGATCGAAAATCAGCGCTGGTTGCGGGAACTGGCTCGCGATCATCGTGACGCGGTGACGGTGTTCTCGGCGCACTGCGCCACGGAATTCCAGCGGCTGCGCCAATAAACTTGCGGTCTCACATCGTCGCCGAGGGAGTGCGTCAAGCCACCACACCGAAACCGGAAGGCTTACGGGGTGTAGGGGTCGGCAATCCGCTCGGCCACCGATCGCGGTCGCGGCTCACCCCCGGTGCGGCGAACACCGACTGGATACGCACCATGCCCGACCGTCGCGATTCGACCGGCGGCCGATCACCGAGTTCCCCCTCGGCATGCGCTAGGGTTCGGACCCGTGTCCAAGCTGAGGCGGCGTGTGGTCGAGGCTGCGGAAGGGGCGCTGGCCCAACGCAAATACGTGTCGGTAGTCGATGTATTCGCCGTTCTGGGGTGGGTGCGATCCAGTCAGGTCGATCGCTGGCGGCAGGGACAGGTGCGGTCGTTGGAGCAAGTCACGGCGGTGGACGGGCGGCGAATGCACGAGGCGGCGGAACTGCTGACCGAATGGGCCCGCGAACACGGGCTCACCGCGAGCACCGCCGCGTATCTGTCGAGCGGGCGCGATCGCGAGGCGCTGCAGTTCGTCGACAACGGCGACGACGCGGTGTTCCGGGTGCATTGGCTTTCGGCGGAACTCAGCCCGGCGCGGCGCGAACAGGTCGTCCAACGCCAGAACCGGACCCCCGATCTGACGGTGGTCGAGGCCGCGGAGCCGTGGACGTGCGCCGAATGCGCCGAGACCGGCCCGTATCTGATCACCTCCGCGGCCGGACCGCTGTGCCTGACCTGTTCGGACCTCGACCATCTCGAGTTCCTGCCCGCCGGGAACGCGGCGCTGAGCCGGCGCGCCAAGAAGGAGAGCACCCTCGCTGCCGTGGTGGTCGCCTTCAACCGGCGACGCAAGCGCTACGAACGGCTGGGCATCCTTGTCGAGGAGGCGGCCCTCACCCGCGCCGAACAGCAATGCCTGGCCGACGAGGAGGCCCGCTCCCGCCGCCGCGAACGCGACCGCGTCCGCCGCGCAGCCCAGGACGTCGAATACCGCGCCCGCATGTCCGAGGAGATCCGGCGGCTGTTTCCCGGCTGCCCCGGCGACCGCGCCACCGAGATCGCCGAACACGCCGCCGTCCGCGGCAGCGGCCGGGTGGGCCGCACAGCCGCCGCCAAGCTTCTGTCCCCCGAAGCGCTCACCCTCGCCGTCATCGCCTCGATCCGCCATCGCGACACCGACTACGACCAGCTTCTCATGACCGGCATCTCCCGTCCGGAGGCCAGGGCCCGGATCCGTCCCACCGTCGACCGCGTCCTCGAAACCTGGCGCGGCTGAGGCATCGTCAGGTTGGCGCACGCACTTCGACGCAGCATTCGCCCACCCGTGGTGCGAGGACTGCTTGCACGCTGTCGGCGCCGAGGCCGGTGAGTATGCCGGAGCAGAACGCATGGTTGAGCCCGCACACCAGCTCGGGAGCGGTGTTCGCCAGCGGGTGGAACGGGCAGTTGCGCATCCGCACGCACGTCGGGGCTGCACGGCTGGGTTCGAAGCCGTGCCGGGCCAGCATGCCTTGCACCAGGGTCAGGGCGCGCTCGGCCCCGAGCCGACCGGGTCTGACCCGTTCCCGCTCGGCGTCACCGAGTTCCTCGCCGCGGCGCTGCGCGACTCGCATCGCCGCCTCACGCGCAGTTTCGCCGTCACGCTCACCGAGCACGGCGCCCATCAGGATCTCGGCGAGCACGTCGTAGCGGCGTTCGGGAATGCTCACTCGCACATCGGCGTCGGTGGGCTCATACACCTTCGGGGCGCGCCCGACCCGGCGCACACCACCGGGCGCCTCGTACCGGGCACGTAGCAGTCCCGCGTCGACCAGCTTGTCGAGGTGGAACGCGGCCAGCTTACGGGAGATCCCGACCTCGGCGGCGGCCTCGTCACGGGTGACCGGCCGACGCGCCTGACGGATGAACCGGTACATCCCACGCCGCAACTCGTCATCGAGGGCGGCAACGGCACCGATCGCCGATTCATTGCTCACCCCACCATCATAACGCCGATCATGTCAGGCATAGCCCGATTGGTACCCGATCAACATGGAGCATCTTGACCTCCGCGCCAATTACACCAATAATATTTGGTATTATTCGAGTCGAAACGGAGGTGTGTGGTGAACAGCGATCCGCCGCAGGCCAAGCAGCCGGTCAGCGCGGTGCTGGCGGGGCCGTACGGACACCCGTTCCACCCGATCCTGGTAACCGTCCCGATCGGCGCGTGGGTCGCGAGCCTGGTATTCGACCTCGCCTCCCACGTGGTCGAGGACCCGGCGTTCCTGGCCGAGGGCGCGCAGTGGCTGATCGCGATCGGTGTGCTCGGCGCACTGGCCGCCGCGTCGGTCGGTTTCCTGGATCTGCTGGCCATCCCGACCGGCACCCCCGCTTTCCGCACCGGCGTGGTCCACATGAGCCTGAATCTGGCCGTGACCGCGGCCTTCATCGCGGATTTCCTGTGGCGGCGATCCAGCGAGGACCCACACAGTCCGGTGCAGGCCGGGCCATTGGCGCTTTCGGTGGCGAGTGTGGTCGTGCTGGCCGTTTACGGCTATCTCGGCGGAAAACTGGCCTACCACTACGGCGTGCGGGTGGCCGATGAAAACACCCAGGCCGCCGGCTTCCGGAACTGAATCCCGATCTGCACTTGTGAGGAGCACATCTTGGGTATCGCGGCATTGATCACCTGGTTGTCGACCGCCGTCGGCGGGTTCGTCCTGCTCGGCACCTGGATCGCCAAAGGCGGCGGTCGGCAACCGAGTACGACGCACTTGCCACCGCCGGTGGTGTTCGGCCACTTCCTGCTCGCCGTCGCTGGCCTCGTCGTCTGGATCGTGTACCTGGTAGCCGACTCCGACGCGCTGGCCTGGATCGCGTTCGCGCTGCTGGTTCCGATCGCGGCGCTCGGATTCACCATGCTGGCACGGTGGCTGCCGGTCTACCGCGACCGCACCACCGCCACGGATCGGAATCCGCCTGCCGAACGGCATTTTCCGGTCGCGGTCGTCGGCGGGCACGGCGTGTTCGCCGTCGCCACCGTCGTGCTGGTGTTGCTGACCGCGCTCGGCATCGGCGGGAGCTAGCCTCATGTCACGCCCCGCTCTACGTGTCATCCACGAACCGGTCAACACCGTCGACCTTGCCGCCGCCGAACAGGCCGCCGGTGAGTTCCTCACCGCGCTCGGCGTCGGGCTCGATGACGAACACCTGCACGCCACCCCCGGCCGGATGGCCCGCGCCTACGCCGAACTGTTCACCCCACGCCCGTTCGACCTGACCACCTTCCCCAACGACGAAGGCTACGACGAGCTCGTCCTCGCCCGCCGCATCCCGCTGCGCTCGGTATGCGAACACCACCTCCTGCCGTTCGTCGGTGTCGCCCACGTCGGCTACCTCCCCGGCGACCGCATCCTCGGGCTCTCCAAACTCGCCCGCATCGTCGAGCACTTCTCCCGCCGCCCACAAGTCCAGGAACGACTCACCAAACAAGTCGCCGACTGGCTCGCCGAACACCTGCAACCCCAAGGCGTCGGTGTGGTCATCGAAGCCGAACACACCTGCATGACCCTCCGCGGGGTGCAAGCCGCCGGCACCACCACCGTCACCTCGACGCTGCTCGGCACCCTGCGCGAAGACGCCCGTTCCCGGCAGGAATTCCTCTCCCTCACCGGAATCGCACCCTGACGGCCCACAACCCCGCTGACGCCTGACCCGCACCTCACCGGCCACCGAGAACCACCCTCGGATGCCGGGTCGGCCGGTGCTGCTGTTCACGCAGTTTCTCCGTTCACCGATCGACCCGGCTTCAGCGGGCCGAACCGGGATGTCCGCCCTGCGTCCTACCCTGGGTTCATGAGTGCCGCATCAGCCGCGCGCACCACCCTGAGGCGGGCGGCCCAAGACGCCGCCGCCCGCGGCTTCTGGGTATTTCCCCTCGGCCCGGGCTCCAAGAAACCCGCCCTGCGCAGACGCAACTGGAAGGACCTGGCCACCCGCAACCCCGAGGTGATCGCCCGCGCGTGGCGGCGGGCGGCGTTCAACATCGGCATCGCCTGCGGTCCGAGTCGCCTGCTCGTTCTCGATCTCGATCCCAGCCACGGCGAGCCGCCACCACCGGAGTGGGAAGGCGCCCGCCACGGCCGCGATGTCCTGGCCCGGCTCACCGCCGCCCACCGTGTCCCCTACCCCATCCACACCTACCGGGTCGCCACACCGTCCGGAGGTGAGCACATCTACTTCACCGCCCCCGAGGCACCGGAATTGGGTAACAGCTCGGGCCGGCTCGGGTGGCGCATCGATACCCGCGGCGCCGGCGGTTACGTCGTCGCCGCCGGATCGGTTCTTCGCGGCGGTGCCCCCTACCGCCTGCTCGACGACAGGTCTCCGGCTCCCCTGCCCGACTGGCTGATCACCGCCCTGACACCACCACCCCCTCCGCCCCCGACCACAGTGCACCTCGCCGAAGTTCGCGTGGACGCCTATGTGCATGCCGCGCTGGTCGCGCAGTTCGAGCGGATCGTGGCCGCACCCCGAGGGCAGCGCCACGACACCCTGCTGTCGGCCGCTGGTTCGATCGGCCGCCTCGTCGGCGCCGGGATGCTCACCCGCGACGACGCGCACCAAGTGCTGCGTGGGGCCGCCGACAGCCACATCGGCATCGACGGGTTCACCGAACGCGAAGCCGAACGCGTGATCAGCGACGGCCTCGACTTCGGCATCGCCCGCCCCCGCCGCATCGACCTGCACTGACACCCCTTCGCCCCGGCTCCTCCCACGCCGATGGCGGCATCCACGCCGAATTCGTCCCGGCTACCTGTCCTTCCGCGGCGGCGCGGAACGCGGCTCGTTCCTCGACCTGGTATGGCACTTCGTGCGGGGCGGGAGCGGATGTGCTGCGCATCAGGGTTGCCGACAGCGCGGCGGGCGAGGTACTGCACGGCCGGGACCTGCTCCGGCACGCCGGTCTCGAACCGGTCGACAGCGCGCCACAGTGGCTGAGCGAACGCGCGAGTGGGTACCGCCGGTAGCCCCCAACCGCTTCGGCTCACCACGCTGGACACTCGGCGGAACCTACCGAATCGGCCTGACCCATACCGGCGACAGCTGGCTCATCGACACCGTCGTCATGACACCCCCTGGGCCGACGGCAACGAGGAGATCCTGACACTCGCCGCCGCCGGATCCGTGTTCGCCGAATCGTGACGATGGAGGTCGCGGCCGACCGCGCCGTCGGCACAGCCTGTTCAGCCCTGCGCGCCGCCCTGCCGGGCAAGGTCGTGGCGGCGAGCCGGCATCGGGTCGGGGCGTTCACCTGTGAGGTCGGTCTGGATGACCGGGGCGAGCCAGGAGATGACCTCTTCGCGTGGCATCGAGACCAGTGGCGGGAAGGCCAGTACGTACCGGCACAGTGCCATGCCCAGCATCTGCGATGCCGCCAGCGCGGCCCGGACCGGCCCGTCGCGGGGATCGTCGCTCACCCGGGCGATCACCGGCTGCAGCTGCGCGGCCAGGATCGAGCGCATCCGTTCGGCCACCGCGTCGTTGGTCACCCCGGCGCGCAACAGGATCAGCAGGGCCTCGTCGCGCTCCCAGCGCTCGAGAAAGTGGGTGACCACCGCGGCGCCGATGCGTTCACGTTCGATCGCGGCCAGATCCGGCAGTTCCAGGTCGAATTCGACCGCCGCGGCGAACAGCCGCTCCTTGCTGCTGTAGTAGCGCATCACCATGGCCGGATCGATGGCCGCGTCGGCGGCGATCGAGCGGATGGTGGCGCGGTCGTAGCCGTCCGCGGCGAATCGCTCGCGGGCCGCGGACAGGATGGCGGCTTTGGTCTCCGTCGAGGACCTTCTCATGCCAACAAGTGTAGACAACAAACGTTGACATTTGCCGGAACGGTGCTGTCGACGGCACGATTCCAAGGTCACTCGCGGCATGCCATGTACCGCGTGCAACCGGTCCAGCTGACCGATCATCGTCTCGTCATCTCCCACAGTGGTGTAGCGGGCCTTCTCGGCGATGTCGCTCCATACGTTTCGATACCCCGGCGTCAGGTCGTCGGGAATCCGGTGGGACCCGAGCAAGGTGTCCAAGATCGAATACGGACGGACCCCGCCCTCGCACGACGATATCGCCGCATACTTGCCGTGAGTGCGTCGCGCAAGATCAGCTGGCGGACCTGGTGGCGACCCGGCAGAGCATCGACTCCGCTTACCTCGAATCCGCCGTTCAGGTGAGTGCGGCTTGGGCACGGGCCAGTAGTTCGCACTGGTTGCGCCAGTCACCGCCCGCGATGCCGAAGACCAAATGGTGGGCACCGGTACCCTGGTAGGCCGCGATGCGTTCGGCCGCCTCGGCGAGAGAGCCGGTGATCGGGATCGACAGGGTTTCCTCGAGTGATCGCCCGTAGGCCCCGGTGATTCCGGCGGCGATCTCGACGCGGGTGGGCAGGTCCGTACCGGCGCCGAGGACTCCGGTGGCGCCGACGGTGACCGTGGGGGCCGGTCGCTGGTGCCGGGCGGCGAGTTCGGTGATTTCGGCGAGTCCGGTTGCCACCTGCGCGGGCTGTATCAATGACGGAAACCAGCCGTCGCCCAGTAGCGCGGCACGGCGGCGGGCGGGTGCGGAGTGGTTGCCGACCCAGATCGGCGGGACCGGCACGGACGGTGCCAGTTCGAGCTCGGCGCGCCCGCGCGCATCCGGGAGCGTGACCCGTGCGCCGGAGAGCAGTGCGGGTAGCAGGCGCAACGCGGTGTCGGTGCGCGGGCCGCGCTCTTCGTAAGGAATTTCTGCCGCCGCCCACTGTGCCGGTCCGCCGCCGGATCCGACGCCGAGCAGCAGCCGGCCCGCGCTGAGGCACTGGAGGCCGGCGATCTGCTCGGCCGCCCAGGCCAGGGGCCGCAGCGCCGGAACGAAAACACTTGTGCCGATGTGGATCCGCTCGGTCACGGCGGCAGCGGCGGCCAGCGCGACGGCGACGTCCAGGGTGGGCGCGCCGGTGGCGAGGTGATCGCCGTGCCACACCCCGGACAGCCCGAGCTGTTCGGCGTGGCGGGCCGCGGTGGCGATATCCAGTTTCTGAGCGGCCTGGGTCTCGATCGAGGGCAGGATGACACCGATCTTCACGGGACGAGCACCACCTTGCCGGTGGCGGTGCGCTGTTCCAGCGCCGTATGCGCCGCCGCCGCGTCCCACAAGGAAAACGTCTGTACCGCCGGGAGAAGCCGCCCGGCGGCGAGCTCGGCCAGCGCCCGCTCCTCGAGACCGCGCAGTCCGTCGGGAATCCCGGTGATACTCGCGCCCAGGGCCACGACGGCGGTCAGCTGTCGTTCGAACAGTTCTGCCGAGGTGAACCGCAATGGCTCCCCCGCCGACCACCCGAACGATACGACCCGGCCACCAGCGCCGAGCAGGTCGAACGCCGCCCGGCCCACCGCGCCGCCCACACCATCGAAAACCACAGACACCGCACGATCGCCCAGCGCGGCGCGCACGGCATGCGGCCAGTCCGCGGCGATGTAGTCTACCGCGGCCACCGCGCCGGACCGCCGGATGCGCTCGACCTTGCGCTCTCCGCCGGCCGCCCCGGCAACCGTTGCCCCGGCCCGTATCGCTGCCTGCACCAGCAGGTTCCCGATCCCGCCTGCGGCCGCGTTCACCAGCACCACATCCGCGGGGACGAGCCGGGCGTGATGCAATATCCCCATTGCCATCCGGCCGGTGCCGACCATGGCGACAGCGGCCTCGTACCCGGCGCCCTCGGGTATCTCGTGCAGCGCAGCGGTATCGGCCACGGCCAGTTCGGCGTAGCCACCTCCGGCACCGGCGCCGAGGTGGACCACCACACGCCGGCCCAGCCAGCGCTCATCGACCTCGTCGCCCAGTCCGGTGACGACACCTGCTACTTCCCGCCCGGGCGTCATCGGCAGCCGTGGCGGCGAAACAGAGCCCCGGGTGTCTCCGGAGCGCAGCACCGTATCGACCAGGTGCACCCCGGCCGCACGCACCTCGATCAGCGCTTGCCGCGGGCCCGGTGCCGGGTCCGGCACCAGTTCGTACGCCAGTTGTTCCGGCGCGCCGAACTCGGACTGCCGGATCGCGTACACCTCAGCTCCTCGTGTTCCCGGTGGTAGCTGTCGAACTGATCAGCCGGTAGATGATCGGCTGGGCGGCGATCTCGTTGGCGGCGAAGTTGGCCAGCACGAAGGTGCGGAAGCTCGGCCGCAACAGCAAGCTCGGCAGGAATGCGCGCACCGTGGGCCAGGATGCGTGGTTGACGAGGGTGTAGTCGCCGGGCTCGCCGTGCAGCGGGCGCATCGGCACCGAGTCGGGCAGTGCGGTTTTGCGCTGGAACCAGCCCGCGGTGTAGCGCCAGACGTCGAAGACGGTGTTCTGGTCCGCGCAGTGAAAGTAGTTGAAAAGGAACCAATTACCCGGATCGTGGTCGACATCGGCGATCCGGGCCGGGCTGCTCGCCGCGATCCGGTGCACATGCCGGGCGTTACCGGTCAGCAGCGCCATCAGTTCCGGCCAGGCCGGGTCGGCTTGCACCGCGTCCAGATCGGCGACTGTGCGGGTGCGCACGAGGACGACGATGTCGTAGCGGGCCGGGCGAACTCCGGCCCGGCGCAGCAGTGCGCCGCCCTCGCCGGGAGGCCGTAATGCCGCCCGGAAAGCTGTCGCCTCGAGGACATCGGCTCGGTTGCCCAGCCGCGCGCACAGGAGGCCGAGAGGAGACGAGACGTGGCGTCGTGATCGTGCTGGAAGCGGGAACGGTCCGGCCCAGCCGCCCGTCTCGGCGGCCAGCAGGAGGAATCCGTTGTCGGTTGGGGTGGTCAGGCGCGCTTTGACGGCGAGGTGCTCATTGACAATTTTCACGGCGGGTTCCGTTCGTGGGAGCCGGTCAGCGGCGGTCGAGTCCGGACAGGCGCCACGCCAGCCGATTCCGCACGGGCGCGGCCTTACCCGCCAGCGCCATGACGGTATTGCGCATCGGCCGCACCCGCGCCGACGCGGTCGCCAGGTCGGTGAGCCGGCTCGCGATGGACACCACCGCTCCGGCCGTGCGGTGGCGGCTCTCGGCGTATTCGTCGAGCAGGGCCTCCGGCTCACCGGCCAGCACGCGGGACAGGGTCGTCGCGGCAGTCACAGCATCCTCGATACCGAGGTTCATCCCTTGCCCACCGGCCGGCGAGTGCACATGACCGGCATCCCCGGCGAGCAGGACCCGGCCGTGCCGGAAGGTGTCGGCGATGCGGTGATGGACGCGGAAACGCGAGCCCCACACCACTTCCTCGACCACGACCGGATGCGCCTGCGGACCGCGCTCGTCGAGCAGCCCCTGCACGAACGCGGTATCCGGGTCGTGCGGCGCCTCGTCCACGGTGGCCACGATCCGGAACATACCGTCGGGCAGCGGCGCTACCACCACGAGCCCGGCCGGTGAGAAGTACAGGATCACCTCGTCGGTGGGCACTCCACCGGAGAGGCGGACATCGGCGAGAGTGAACGATTCGGCATAGGCGCCGCCGGTGAAACCGATACCCGACTGTTCCCGTACCAGGCTGTGCATACCGTCCGCCGCCAGTAGATACCGAGCACGCAGCGGCTCACCCTCGGACAGGGTCGCGGTGACCGAATCCGGGTCATGCACTATCCCGGTGACCGTGGTCGGGCGGGTGACCTTCCCGCCCAGCGCGGTGAGCCGGTCCAGCAGGAATTTCTCGGTATCGGCCTGGGAGATCATCAACGTGTACGGGTAAGCGGTCGGCAGGTCGCTGAACGGCACCGCCATCAGCAACCGGTCCCGGTCACGGATCGCGAAAGTCGGGGTGTGCACACCACGGTCCACCAGTGCCGGGACCACACCGTAGGGCTCCAGTATTTCCAAGGTGTGCGGATGCACCACCGCCGCGCGGGAGGTGTTGGCACCCTCGGCCTGCCGGTCGACGATCACGACGTCGTGGCCGAGTTGTTTCAGCACGACCGCGGCGGTGAGGCCGACCGGTCCGGCTCCGACGATCAGCACGTCCGCGATGTGGCGGTTCATGGCTACTCCTTCAGGTCAACGGTTGTTGTCATCAAAGGTAGGAGGCAAGTTCGCGTTTGTCAA
The DNA here is from genome assembly GCF_015477605.1 of Nocardia amamiensis. GTDB lineage: Bacteria > Actinomycetota > Actinomycetes > Mycobacteriales > Mycobacteriaceae > Nocardia > Nocardia amamiensis_A. Next base: position 16,755 of record NZ_JADLQX010000035.1, on the reverse strand, counting down.
CATTTGTTGGCCTACGCTCGTTGACCTCAGGGTTCGCCGAGCACCGGCGGGCGACCGCGACACACGCGCAAGCGAACGTGGTGGCGCTCCGCGGTCGACACGATTCGCTCCCCCAAGCGGCCCGCTCGCCGGTGATCGTCGCGGTTCAGCGCAGGAATGCGGAGATCAGCGGGTTGGTCCACGCAGGGCAGTCCTCGTGGACGGTGTGCCCGCAGTCCGGGAGGACCGTTGCGGTGGCATTCGGGATGCGTTCGGCCAGACGACCGGCCTGGGAGGCGGGCAGCCAACTGTCGGCGCCGCCCCACAGCACGAGCGTGGGTGCGGTAACCCGCCCCAGACCGGCGTCGGTGAGCCGGTAGTCCAGATTGCGCCACAGCGACAGGAATCCGTCACGGTTCGCCGGGCGAGAGAACGGCGCATAGAGCTCATCGATCACCTCGTCGGTGACCAGCTGATCGTTCTGGAAGGTACCGCGGATACTGTCGGCGTAGAACGACCGGGTGGTGAGATTCGTAGCCAGTTCTCCCACCAGCGGTGTGGTGAACAACGGTGTGACGGGTGCCTTTTCGGCGTCGAGTCCAGGCGAGTCGAGCAGGACGAGGCGTTCGACGCGCTCGGGGTGCTGCTCGGCGAAGTACAGGCTCCAGGCACCACCCCACGAGTGGCCCACCAGGGCGGTGCGCCGCAGGCCGACCGCATCGAGGAAACTCGCCAGCGCCTGCGACATCGCGGGCAGGTCGTAGGCGAAGTCACCGCGATGCAGATCGGTGAATCCCTGACTGGGCAGGTCGACGGCGTAGACGGTGTGCTCGGCCGCCAGTGCCGGGATCACGTCTCGCCAGGAGTACCCCCACAGCCCACCACCCGCGACGAGTACGACGGGAGACCCGGTGCCGGTTCGGGTGTAGTGAAAACGAGCGAGCTCGGTATCGGCGTAAAGGGACTCCACCCGCGACAGGTACTGCGATCGATAGTCCGAGGTCGGCGGCTGTCCGTACGCCACGGGAACGACGAGAGCGGTGAGCACGCCGACCAGCACCGCGGCGATCGCGGCCACTCTTTTGAATGCCGGTTTCGATGTCATGATTCAGCTTTCCGATCAGTGGGACCTGGCATCCCTTGGACGAGCTGCCGTGGGCCGGTGTGACGGGTCATGACGCAGATCACAACGCGGCCCGCTCAGGTGCGGTCTCGCCTACCGGTCGCCGGCCGGTTCGGTCGCGGGCAGCAGAGCCCTCGCGGCGGCCCACGCCCGGGCGAGCCCGAATTCGGCCACGCCACGGATCAGATCGCGGAAGGTGCCCTCGGTGGCCCCGTCCGCCCGCGCCAGCTCCGCATGCAGGTGCAGCGACTCGCCGAGTGTCTGGTAGAAGATGTCCACGACCAGGCAGGCGAGCGCCCGTTCCCGGACACTCAGATGCGGACGGGCCCAGCGCTGGGCGAACTGGTCCTCCGTGAAAGCGGCCAGTCCGGAATCCACGTTGTGCAGAGCGCCGACCGCGCGGGCGAGGGCGCCGTCGGGTGGCACCGGCGCGACCGGGTCGGTGTCCGTGGCTTCGGGGAGCCCGAGTTCGGACAGACGCTGGAAGCCGGGAACCACGATGGGATAGCCCACGTACGGGGCCAGATGCCGGAAGAGCTCCCGGATGGCCTCGGGTTCGACCCCATGGGCCGACGCCATCTGGACATGCATGGCCAGGGGAAGATCCAGATGAGGGTGGCACAGGTCGGCGGTGAGACAGGTGAAGACCTTCTCCCGCGGAGTCAGGTGCGTCAGGCCCCAGAGGTTGTGGCCCACTCCGACGGCGAGCTGGGCGAAAACAGGATCGAGGGCGGTCAGAGCCTCGGCTCCGGCGAGCTGGGTCATGGTGTGGTCCGTTCAGGAAAGGCCGAGCGCACGCAGGCGCACGGCGTCGAGGGTGTACTGGGGAAGGACACGGCCCAGGGTGCTCATCAGCAGCAGCGCGGCGGCCCGCCCGATTCCGGTCGACGCACCTGTCACCAGAACAGTTTTCGACATCCCTTATCTCCCTCGGTCCGGTGTCGGCAGTCGTCGACACAAGTCCACCGTGAGTCCGGCACATGGTTGCCGGCGTTCGCCTGTACCACCTGAGCGGCGGCATACGCATCGAATCGATGACGGGCAGCCGATGCCCCCGAGCGGGTTCGGATCCGCTGTGTACGGCTGGAAACAGTAGGGAGATCGCGCGGCCGGCCGCTTCCGTCATATGACTCAATGACGTAGGTGCCGCATCAGTCACCCGGCATAGGCATGGGCATAGGCATGGGCACATCGAGCCGAGCGGGCTGCGATTCTCCGCCCGCACCGGGCCGGCATTCCGGTCAGCTGGACCTTCCGGCCGGGTGCCGGGATTCGGAGCGGGTGGTTCCGAGGCCGCCGGCGTTGCCGCACAACCCGAGGCAGCTCTGGGCCACCTCACCGTCGCACCGGCACGCCGACGGTGATGATCTCCGTGCCCCGGTCACCGGACAGGTTGATCGACAGTTCCCATTCGCCGTCCATCGTCAACACGTTCTCCACGGCGACGAAACGACCGGCCTCGACCTGCACGGTCGCGACGGACGGCATCGCGTGACCCATTCCCGGCATCGCCGCGGCGAGGGTGACCGCCTGCGCCTCACCCGAATCGACTCGCACCTCGATGGGATCGACCACCAGGATCGAGACGACGTACCGGCTGCCCGCGGCCTGCACGGTGGAACCGGCGCCGGACCCGCACGATACGGCTGCGAACAGCGCTCCTACCAGGATCAGGCATGTACCCACGGATTTCATCGGCCCACCTCCACGGTGAAGGGCTCGGTCATCAGGCGGTCCCCGACGATGTACTGGACCCATGCCAGGTAGTGGCCGGGCTCGGGCAGGGCGAAGGTGAATCGCAGGAGGGCGGCACCGGCTGCCGTCGCGTGCACATGCGCCAGATGCGCGCCGTCGCTGCTCCTGACCACCAGATGGCCGGGCATGCCCAGCCAGGGCCGGTGCGGGCCTTCGGTCCCGATCTCGATCGTCACCGGACTCCCGGCGCGCGGCTCGCCTGGAAATAGCCGGGGCACAATGATATTCCGGTCCGATGGGGAATGATCCGCAGTATCCTGCCGGACCGTACCCGAGACGTCGAAGGTGCCGGAGAGCAGCTGCCCGCCCGACTGCTGCCGCTCGATCTCCAGATAGGCCAGATAGCGCCCCGGTCGCGGCAGGGTCAGCCCGACGGTCAGCACACCCGGTGCGATCCGCAAAGGATGCAGGTGCCGGAACACCGCGCCGTCCGCACTGGTTACCACCACATGCGCCATCGCCTCGTGGTCGACGGCGAGATCGTCCACCGGCCGGCCGGTCGCGCCGTCGGACAACCGCATGGTCAAGGTGAACTCGGCACCGGTCACGGCCGGTGTCGTCGAGAACCGGGCTTGTGCATAGGGCCGGCCGCGCTCGGGTTCTCCGGAGGAACCGGCCGGCGACAGGTACGGCGCGAGCAGCGTGACCGTCACGGCGACCGCGGCTGCCGCAACCGAGCCGCCGGCGAGGATGCGGGATCCCCGGCCGGCCAGCACCGAACCCACCAGCAGCAGCCCCGCGACGAGGAAAGCACCGTCGGTCACCATCGTCGCGCCGCTGCTCTCGGGTACGACGAGCCGGAACGGGACCAGCGACACCTCGTCACCCGACCTGATCCGCAGTTCGTGCGGGCCTTCGTGCTGTATCCGCAGCACCGCGGGCGCTCGGCCGGTGTCCACCACGCCGGTCGAGCTGCTGCCATCGGTCATCGACCGTAGTTCCAGCTCCAAGCGCATCGGGCGCATCGCGTGCGCGCTGACCGGAAGCGGCGCCGGCACCTGGGAAACCCCGGCGACGACCAGTGTGACCTCACCGGCCGAGAAGGTCTGCGTCACTCGCAGATCGGCCCCGGGCTCGATGTCGTGCGCCTGCGCCGGGGCTACCGGCAACAGCACCAGCAGGAATACCGCGGCGGCTTCGATCAACCTCACTGTGGCGACGTTAGAGCCGGCGACTCGGCCGCCGCCTCCGTCGGATGACTGAAATACCCCTTCTTCCGATTCAGTCATCCGGCGGAGGCGGGCAACCGCACGCGCTGTTTATGGTCCGCTCATGATCAAAAGACCCGAACCCTATTCAGCGGCCGTCATGGCGATCCTGGCGATCTGCTTCTGCGCCTGGGCACTGCTCACCCTCCCCATCCAGGGTGCCGCCATCCTCACCACGGCCAGCGTGCTGGCCTACGGCGGCTGGATCACCTTCAGCTATACACGACCGGTGAAATCGCGGAAGGTGATCGCCGTCTATCTGTGCGCGGTCGGATTCCAGCTCATCCATATGGCCGAGGAATACACCGGCGGCTTCCCACATGAGATCGTCGAGCTGTTCGACTCACCCCGCGACTGGCCCGAGCGAGAATTCCTGCTGGTGTTCGTCTTCGGCTTCGGCGCACTGTATTTTTTCGCCGGCGCCGGCGCGCTCTACCGGATCCGCGTATCCAATTTCTTCCTGTGGTGGTACGCCCTGGGCGCCGGCCTGCTCAACGGGATCTCCCATTTCGTCTTCCCGATCATCAAGGGCGGCTACTTCCCCGGCCTCTACACCGCCGGCGGTCATTTCATCATGAGCGCACTGCTGATCTACTTTCTCGTCACGGAAAGCCGTCAGCTCGCGGCGGCGGACCGACTCGACCGACGCCCGCTGCCGGTCGTGTAGTACCGCGCCCGTTCTGTGCCGCGCCGAGGAACGAGGTGACCGCTGGGGTCGCTGGCGCCGGGCAGTCCTCAGCAACAGTGTGCGCGGCCTCGGGCGCCGGGATCACCCACGGCACCACCTCGGCGGGCTGGAATATCCCGCCGGTCAGCTCATTCCAAGAGTTTGCTCAACTCGGCACGGGAGGAGATGCCCAGCTTGGGGAAGGCTCTGTACAGATGGGAAGCAACGGTGCGCGGGCTCAAGAACAGCTGGGCGCCGATCTCACGGTTGGAGGCTCCGTCTCCGGCTAGTCGCACCACTTGCAGTTCCTGCGGTGTGAGGGCCGCCAGCGGGTCGCCGGGGCCGGGCGGGTGGACGGCCACACCGGTGGCGCGTAACTCGGTGGCGGTCCGGGCGGCCCATGGCGCGGCGCCGAGCCGGTCGAACGTTTCCAGGGCCACCTGCAGGTGGATACGCGCTTCGGCGCGACGCCGGTGGCGGCGCAGCCACTCCCCGTAGACCAGCCGGGTGCGTGCTTCGTCGAACGGCTGCGGCCCCTCGGCATGCAATGCCAGGGCCCGCTCGTACAGTCCCTCGGCCGCATCGCCGGAGGCGAGCAGCGCGCGGAGCCGATGGAGCACGGCGAGCTGCCCGGGTCGGCCGGTGGCCTCGGCCCACTCCGAGTAACTGTTGAGCCGGTCCCGGGCGTGCTGTGGATTTCCGACCCGCACGGCAGCCTCGATATAGTCCGGCCACAGGTACCGCCACAGGAAGGCGTGCCGGGTGGGGCCGGTCAGCGCCAGATCCATCCGTTCGAGCACCGCGGCATAGCGCCCCAGCCCGAAATCGACCATCACCCGCGCGGTTTCGGCCCAGCAGGCGCCCGGCATCCACCAGTGGGGATCGGCATGGCGGATCGCCTGCTCGGCCATCGCCTCGCATTCCGCTTCCGCACCACCCACCGCGGACAGCCAGGCGTGCACACCCGCCAGGTAGCCCTGCCACATGGGCTGGCCGACATCGGAGGCCAAGGCAAGGCCCGCAGTCACTGTCGCGCGTGCGGACCGGTGCTGGCCGGCGAGGAGTTGAGCAATGGCCAGCAGCAGCATGGCCTGCGGCATTCGCCCCAGCCGCCCTTCCGCCCGGCACTCTTCGACGAGCTCGGTCGCGCCGTCGCGCATGCCCCCGATATCGGCGCGGGCCAGGCCCTGGAAGTTGATGAGGAACCGCAGGTCGGGCGGCAGGTGTCCGACGCTGCCCGGCGCCGGGTAGACGACCGTGGTCACCTCGTCACCCTCCAGGATCAGGCGGAACGCGCGAACGATGGCGCGTACCAAGGCCGGAAGCCCTTCGCCGTCCGGGCACAGTTCCTCGACCCTGCGGGCCAATTCCGGCTGGTCCGGGTGTGTGGCACTGGCCCAGGTGTAGTAGCCCGCCATGCTGAGCAGCGACAATTTGATCGGCAGACTGTCGGCCGCCTCCACTGCCTCGAGCAAGAGCCGCACACCCCGCAACGGCCGCCCCGACTCGACCGCCAACTTCGCGCGCACATAGGCGAGTTCGGCCGGTACCGGCCCGGTCAGTGGCGTTGTCCGGGCACGGTCCAGTGCGCGGTCCACCAGGTCGCCCGCTCGCTGCCGCAGGCCTGCCTCGATCGCGGCTTCGGCCGCGGCGGTCCACCGGCGCACGGCCTCTCCGGGAGCGGCGGACAGCTCGGCCGCGCGCGCCAGCGCCGCCGACACCGCGGCCTGCCCGCCGCGCTGTCGCGCCCGCAATGCCAGTTCCTCCAGCTGCGCGGCGACGTCCTCGTCGGGCTGCAAGGTAAGTGCGGCCAGATGCCAGGCGCGCCGGTCGATATCGGATGCCTCGGCCAGCGCCCGGTGCGCGGATTTCCGCGCGACCACATCACAGGCCGTGATCACCGCGGCACGCACCAAGGGGTGGTGGAATTCGACGCCCTCCGGATGCACCCGGATCAGCCCCGCGCGCTCGGCTTCGGCTAAGTCGGCCAGTGCGGCGCCGAGCCTGCCGACCGCGTGTTCCAGCACAGGCAACTCGTCGTAGTTGGCGAGCGCCGCGACCAACAGACAGAGGCGGGTGGCCGGAGAGAGACCCGAGATCCGGTTACGGAAGCCGATCAATACCCGATCGGTCACCGGCCCCGCCGATGGGACCAGCATCGGTCCCAGGGCGCCGCGGCGCTGCCCAGGCGTGAGCATCCGGGGAATCTCGATCAGCGCGAGCGGATTGCCCTCGGCCTCGGCGAGTAACCGATCGCGTACCGCAGGCGGCAGATCGTCGGCGTGCTCGGCAAGCAGGCGCCGGGCCGCACCGTCGTCGAGCCGGCCCACTCGTAGCTCGGGCAACCCTGGTGCGCGCAACCCGTCTTGCCGCGTGGCGAACAGCACCACGACAGGCTCGGCATGCAGGCGCCGGGCGGCGAACAGCAGGGCATCCGCCGACTCGCCGTCCAGCCACTGCGCATCGTCGATCACACAGACCACCGGGCCGGCCGCCGACAGCTCCACCAGCAGGCCCAGAGTCGCGAGTCCGACGAGGAACCGGTCGCCCCGGGTGGAGCCGGTGAGGCCGAGCGCACCGCGCAACGCCTCGCCCTGCTGCCGCGGCAACGTGTCGATCTGATCCAGGACCGGCCGAAGCAGCAGATGCAGAGCTGCGAACGGCAGATCGGACTCGGACTCCACCCCGGTCACCCGCAGCACCCGCGCCTGCACTTGCCGGGCCGCGGCGTCCAGCAGCGCCGACTTCCCGATACCGGCCTCGCCCCGCACGATCAGCGCGCCACACCGGCTCTCCAGCAACTCCCCCAGGACGGTCAGCTCCGCGCGGCGTCCATACAGCATGACACTCCAAGATGAAACGTGAGTCCGTAAATCGTGCACCGCGAGGTCACCACGGCCCAGTGCCGGCGGCCGTCCCGGAGCGACCGCCGACCGGCCCGGTGCCAGTGGGAAGGCACCGGTTTGTTCCGCCACTTGCCCTCGGCGACATGGTGGAAGTCGGACCGAGCAGTTTCCCGCGCCTGTCCGACCGGTGACACCCGCGTGATCTGCACGCGCTCATTCACCGGCTCCCAGCGGATGCCTCGGTGACACGCTGTGCGGCCGGATCCGAGGCCCCCGCGTACCCCCGGTGCAGGCGGCGTTCATTCCCGCCGTTCCCGGCTTTCGCATCGACCCGGCGCTCGGGAGCGGAAACGACCTGGTCCAGGGCATCGAGCAGTTCGGCGAACCGGACGCGGCCGTCTTCACCGAGCGCGTCCAGGACGAGATCGTTGATCACCTCGAAAACCTGTTGGGCACGAGCCGCGGTCTCGGCTCCGTGGGGTGTCAGGAAAAGGGCCGCGGCCCGCGGATCGTTTTCGCTGATACGCCGCTCGACGAGGCCCGCGTCTACCAGACGACCGACCGCGGCAACGAGGGCGGATTCGCCGAGGCGCAGCCGCCGGGCGACATAGCGTTGCGAGCAACCCGGATCGTCAGCAATGACAGCCAGGATCCCGGATTGGGCGGTGGTGACGTCCGCGGCTTCGGCCAGCATCCGATCGGACCACTTACGGAAGGAATGTGCGACCTGTTGAATACGGCCGATCAGCCGGTACGGGTCCCTTGCCATTCCTGCCACCCTACTCGATATTTTTGTAGTGAAGTATATCCGAGTAGGGGTTCCATGGGCGTACCAAATGTCTAGGCACAGCAGGTGATCCCCGCCTACTCGGAGTCGATCTGCACGATCCGGTCCGCGCTGTGCGGACAGTACGGGAGCCGGCCGGTGATGTCTTCAGTGGCCGGCTTCCTACACGGCACCACCCCGCGTCTTCGAACTCCTGGACACCCGGAACCGACGGAGACCTCCAGTGAGCGGGTCGGGCCCCCGGGCTGCGGCGCCGCGCAACCATGAAGGGCCCCTCGCACATGCCCCGTGAGCACCGTATGGACCGGCTCGACCCACAACTGCACCAACACGTGCGGGACAGCTTCGCGCGACAAGGGTTCATGGCCCACCTCGGTCGTTCGTGACGCACTTTCGTGCCGCGTGTTGGAGTGCACTCGCACACCCGGAGGCCGACCAGCCGAAACACGATCCTGCCTGCATTGATTCGGGGCACATCTGTGCCAGATCACGTCACATCTGACCGCTCGGAAAAGTTTGCTGGCAGCAGCGATCGCGCGATCGAGGCCGGGTTCCTGTCAGCGGCGTCCGCCTAATACAACCTGACCGGTTCTATACCGGGCGGTCTTGGCCTCGGGGACGGGTCACGATCTCGCGCGCGGGGGCAGTTGCGACGGGCGTGAGATTGCGTGTGCCGGGTCTCGGAGAACCCGGCACACGCAACTTACTCGGATCGACTATCGCGGTTTGATCGAGCCGCTGGCCTAGACTCGGCGCCCGCGGGCGAGAGCCGCCACACCTGCGCCAGCGCCCACAAGCCCGAGCAGCAGCCCCGTCACGCCCAGCCAACGAGCGACCGAATCGCCGCTTTCCTCGTGCCCTGGTTCGCCGAGAGCCGCTGGCTCGGAGTCATGTGAATGTTCGTCGTCGCCCGCAGCAAGCGACAAAACGGGCAGCGGATATTCGGGTTCAGGCGCGCCGTCGGGAACGGGTTGATCCCAGGTCTCGACCTTTCCGTCGCTGTAGGTCTGTATTGCACGGAAAGGCACCTTGTCTTGTTTCGGAAGCGGGCCCCCGTAGAGGAAGAACCTTTGAAACTGGCCAGGTCCCACGCCAGAGCCCGGCTCAGCAGTCCAGGTCACTGCTATAGCCTTCTTCGCCGGATCCCTCTCGATGACCGCGGTCCACCCCGGCATCGGTTCGGTCCGCGCGGTCTTGAGACCCGGCAGCTCGACCCTCAAAGTTATCGTGCTCGCTTGCTCGGATTCATTGGATATGCGGAACGAGATCGTTGATGTGGAGCCCTGCTTCGCAGTAGGCGCCTCCACATCGAGGTGCGCGGACGCCGCGCCGCTGGCCAGAACGGTCGCGGCAGTAGCGATGCCCGTCGCGAGAAGGAGTCGCCGGAGAACTGTATTCATGTGATGGTGTCCTTCTTTCGGAGGATTGAAAGCGTCGCGTGCACCACTGGGGGCCCTCGACGGACCACTCCGAAGCGACGGATCAATTCCGGGCCATAGCGCCATCTCACCGTTGTCTCGCCGACGACGTCGATGCGCCCAGACCTCGGCGCCCGTCCGCAGTGTCCTGCATGGGGCGCGGCGTTCGGCACCGGATCGGATAGGTGGCGGCCGACCCGGAGGCCGTTGTGTACCAGACAGCCGACGACGATCAGCGGCTCGGAGCCGAGCCGGGCGGCGCGTGTGCCGCCGACCGCGAATTTGCCTTGCGCGGAGAAGTTCCGCAAACCCAGCACCAGCCCAATCGACCACGCCGCCGAGCCGCGGGGGCTTGCACGGTATGGCATCAGCATGGATTGACCCACGGTACCGAGGTATTTCCTACCGCAGCGTGTGGCTGCCGAGCAGCATGCAGCGCGGCCGCGAAGGCCGCGGATATCTCTGTGTGGGTGTGCCGCACAACCCTATTCATGCTTGTCGCTTCCTGTATCGAGACCGCCGCACAGGCGGCGAAGATGTGAGCGGGCAGCTAACACCAGCCGACACACCTCGTTCGGGCGCTCGGCTGAACGGCCCCTGCCGGTTGTACGGCCCGCCCAGCCCACATTGGGACCCCCTGTATCAGTCATTCGCAGCCTCGACCGCACAGCCACCCGAGGGCGTCTCGACGCTCCTGACCGATGTTGGCGCCCGACGCGCTCTTTCCGTTCCGATAACCTCACCTAATACCCTAGTAGGGTATGTTGAACGGTAACAGGATGTTGGCGCAGCATAGGAGAAATTGATGTCGTCGAGGCGGCTCGCGCACTCCAGGGCAATGTCTCGGCGGAGTTTCCTCGCTGTCACTGGTGGTGCGGTATCCGCGCTCGCCGCGTGCTCGAGTGGATCCCATGCGCCGGCTGCGATCGTCGGGCCGGATTCGGATCCGGTTCGCGCCGCCGAGAATCGCCGCCGAGCTGCGAGTGCGCCGGTTCGTGACGTGGTGTTGAGCGCAGAACCGACGACGGTCGACTTGGGCGGCTTGCAGGTGCAGACCTGGACCTACGGTGGCAAGCTGCCAGGGCAGGAAATCCGGATCGCTCGTGGTGAGGTTCTGCGAGCGGACTTCACCAATGCCCTGCCTCAGCCGTCGAGCATCCATTGGCATGGCGTGGCGCTGCGTGACGATATGGATGGGGTCCCCGAACTCACTCAGTCGGCAGTCGCCTCAGGCGGTGGCTTCCGCTACGAATTCACAGTTCCCGACGCGGGTACCTACTGGTTTCATCCGCACGTGGGCGTACAGCTGGATCGCGGGTTATACGCGCCACTGATCGTCGAAGATCCCGCCGACGGCAACAACTACGACGTGGAGGCTGTTGTCGTACTGGATGACTGGCTCGACGGCGTCGACGGCCGCGACCCGGACACAGAGCTCGCCCAGTTGCGGGCCACCGGCATGGCCGGAATGAACATGGGCCCGATGACCGGGGGCGCAACGGGTGGGCATGGCGGCCACGGCTCGGGACCAGATCCGACAGCGCCACTGGGTACCGACGCGGGCGATGTCACCTATCCGTACTTCCTGATCAACGGGCGTCTCAACACCGATCCGATGACCTTCGCCGCACGCCCCGGCCAGCGGATGCGTCTGCGCATCATCAACGCTGCCGCGGACACCGCTTTCCGAGTCGCCGTCGGCAGGCACCAGCTGAACGTGACTCACAGCGACGGGTTCCCCGTGCACCCTGTCACGACAGACTGCCTGCTGATCAGCATGGGAGAGCGCTATGACGCCATCGTGGAACTGGGCGACGGCGTCTTCCCGTTGATCGCGGCCGCCGAAGGCAAACAGGGACGTGGCCTGGCATTGATCCGCACCGGCGGCGGCAATCCCCCGCCAGCTGACGTCCGGGCTCGCGAGTTGGACGAAACACCGCTGACCGCCGCTCGGCTGCGCGCCGATGAATCCGTCTTGCTCACGCCGAAGGCGCCGGACGCGGTCCTCGATGTATCCCTGGGCGCCGACGACAAACGTTATCAATGGACCATCAATGGGAAAACCTTCGACGAGCACGCCATGCTCGACGTCCGCGAAGGCCAGCGCGTCCGGCTGCGGTTCGTCAACACGACGATGATGTTCCATCCGATGCACTTGCACGGTCACACCTTCCAACTGGTCGACGGCAACAGCACCGGCGCCCGCAAGGACACCACCATCGTGCTGCCCAACCAGACCGTCGAGGTCGACTTCGACGCAGTGAACCCTGGGCAGTGGATGCTGCACTGCCACAACGCGTATCACGGCGAAGCCGGAATGATGAGCGTCTTGTCCTATGTCCGCTGATGCCGCTGTCTCCGCCGCTACCCGCGTGTTACTGCTCAGGTCATGAGACACAGAACCCGACGCTGCCCATCGGCAATCAACGGAGACGCCGTCGATGCGATTGCTCGCATCCGCCGAGACGGCTATCGGTATCGGCAACTCCGTTTCTTTCTACTTGCCCTCGTCGAGCCACTGCCATCAGTCGTCACGGCGAATAGTGCGCTGCGCAGTACGCACCAACATGTGCTCATGATGTATTGACAGTACACATAGTGTATCGAAAAATAGAGGGCGACCCAACGTGAGGGGAGGTAGAAGGCAATGTTCGATTTGAGCCACGACCCCTACTCCGGACATCCGCAATTCGCTGGCCCTGAGGACTTGTACACCACTCCCCCGCCATGGGATATCGGCCGCCCGCAGCCGGCGTTCGTTGCACTTGCCGAATCTGGCGAGCTCAACGGCCGCGTACTCGATATCGGTTGCGGCACAGGCGAACATGCCATCATGGCGGCCCGTCTCGGGCACGAATCGAGCGGCATCGATCTGTCGCGGCAAGCAATACAACTCGCCGAGAAGAAGGCCCACGACCGTCGCGTGAGTGTGCGATTCATGCGGCACGACGCATTTCGGGTAGCCGAACTCGGCGAGGTATTCGATACGGTCCTGGATTGCGGCCTGTTCCATCTGTTCGACTCAACCGCCCGAGCGAGATTTGCCGCAGTCCTCGCTTCCGCCATCCGCCCTGGCGGCCGCTACTTCATGCTCGGTTTCAGTGATCGGCAGCCAGGAGACTGGGGCCCGCATCGGCTCACCCGTGCCGACATCACAGCCGCCTTCTCCGGAGATTGGCGGATCGACTCGATCGTGGAGGCCACTATTGCCATCGTCCCCGACCCCTACCGTGTCCGGGCATGGCCCGCTTCGATCACCAGGATCTGAGGACACCATGCCGAGCTTGGAAGCGCGCATCATCACCGAGCAGTCCCGCCGGTACCTGCATCAGTTCTGCAAGCACGCGGAAGCAATGGGGTCACCGCGCGGCGATCGCATGCGCAGGCACGGTGGCAGCCCTGCCGCCCATGGCGAACTCCGGCTGAACGTGCAGTGGTCCGATACAGACGGCACCGCAGTTTTCGAGCCATGGGGCAGTTGCCTTCTGCACGCTGCCGCCGACGCACTGCTGGTCCGCATCGAGGCTACGGACGAACAAGCTTTACTCAGAATCCGGGAAATCATCGACCGCGACTTCGACCGGCTCGGCCGACACGAGCTCATGGTCGAATGGCGGGTGTTAGACGACACGGCAGAAGATGCCTGACCGGACTCCCTGCCGCGTTGCTGCGGGGTGGTGAGTGTGTGAACGCTGACATGAAGACCTCCAGATCAGCGGCGGTTGACCCGGGCCGACCACCAGGCCCTACAGCGGGCTTCCGTGGATCCGTCACCGGTCGAGCATGCACTGGCACTATGCGAGCGCTGCGAGCTCCACAACGACCGCAGCTACCACGTCATGTCGTGATCCGGTCGTCGCGGTGGCCTGTCGGAGGGCTGACCGGCGGCACTGTCCGGCCAAGAGCACGGTCGTGCCGCTCACTGCTCGTTGCGGTATCCGGATCGACGCCTCCGGACGCCCTGACCACCGCACGCTCCGACCGGTCGAGTCCGTGCAACGCCAGCGCGGCGAGCGCGCCGATGGCTATGAGCCCGACCCAGACCGCCCAGTCGGCTCCAGCGTCGTGGGCGGCGCCGACCACCGCGCCGGTGGCGAGGTTGCCGATCAGGATTCCGACGCCGACAACGGTGTTGTAGAACCCGTAATGGGTGGCCACCAGCCTGCCGTTGGCCAGGGACACCACGGTGTCCATCTCGAACGGAAAGACCGCTGCCGTCCCGACCGCCAGCAGCGCGGCTGCCACCAGGAGCGCGGCGATCGCGGCTTCTGCCCCGAACCGCTGGGGTCCGGGCACGAGAGCCAGCGGCAGGAACGACGCCGCCAGCAGACTCATGCCGACGACCAGGCTGCGGCCGGTGCTCCAGCGGGAGCGCAACCACGCGGTGATGCGTAACTGCCCGGCCACCGCGACGACACCGGAGATCACGAACACCGCCGAGGTCACCGCCTGGGATCGCGTGCCTGCCACGTAGTCCGCCTGCAGCGGCAGCGCGAGATAGACCTGGAACGACAGCACATACGAGCCGATCATCGCCACCGCGAAAGCCACGAACCGCCGGTTGGAGATTACGGTGCGCCAATCCTCGACCACGGTGGTCTTCGCTGCCGGGGCCTCGGCGCGCCGAGTGGGGAGCGCGAACAGTTGCGCGACCGTCAGCACCGCGAACACCGCGGCTGCCGCGCCCGCGGTCACCCGGAAATCCAACGCCATCAGCGCGAGGCCGACCAGTGGCCCGGCCAGGATGCCCGCCTGGTAGAAGATGTTGAACACCGCGAACGCTTCCAACCGGCGTTCTCCGGTGTCGGCGGCGAGATAGGCGCGCACCGCGGGGTTGAACAGCGCTCCAGCGAAACCCGTTGCGGCCGAGGCGATCAGCAACAACGGCAGGGAAGTCGCGAACACCAGGAGCGCGAAACCACCGGTGCGCAGCAGGCATCCGGCGACGATCAGTGGTTTGTAGCCGAGCCGGTCGGCGAGTGTGCCACCGAGGAGGAACATGCCTTGCTGGGAGAAATTCCGCACACCCAGCACGAGCCCGACCGCCCAGGCCGCCAAGCCGAGTGGTCCGGCCAGGTACCCGGCCAGGTACGGCATCAGCATGTAGAAACCGAGGTTGATGCCGAACTGGTTCACCATCAGCAGCCGCGCGGCGAGATCGAAGCTGCGGAACTTCGCGACTACCGTCACGACGACCGCTTCCTGTCGCGGGTGAGCTGTTGGGGATCGATGACGGTGGCGCAGCGGGTCCAGCTCCGCACCACCTTCTCGGCCGGGTGCGTGATGGTGACCGGTTCGATCGGTGGGTCGGCGTCGAGCAAACCGTGCTCCTCGCAATAGGCGTCGTTGTAGATGGTGTCGAAGTAGCGGAGCGGCCCGTCGGGGAACACGGCCGCGATCCGCGACTCGGGGTCGGACATCCGGGCGGCCCACCCCGCTACCAGCGCGACCGCACCCACGCTCCAGCCGCCGCTGGCGTGATGGGTCGCCGCCAGCGTGCGGCACGCCCACACCGCCTCCGATGGCGCGACCCAATGGATTTCGTCGAAGGCCTCGTAATCGACGTTGCGCGGATAGATGCTCGAACCGAGGCCCCGCATCAGTCGCGGACCAGCGGGCTGACCGAAGATCGTGGACGCCACGGTGTCCACCCCGATCAGCTTCAGGTCCGGGTTGAACCGCCGCAGTACCCGCGCCACGCCAGCCGAATGCCCGCCGGTGCCGACCGCGCACACCAGCACATCGACCCCACCGAGCTGCTCGATCAACTCGATCGCCAGCGCTTCGTAGCCGGTGACGTTATCCGGATTGTGGTACTGGTCCGGGCACCACGCATCGGGCTCGCGCTCGAGCAGTTCCGCGACTCGATCGCGGCGCGCCTGCTGCCAGCCGCCGGTGGCGTGCGGTTCGGTCACTATGTCGACGCGCGTTCCATAAGCCGCGAGCATTCGCGCGACGATCGGCTCCAGCCCAGGGTCGGTGACCACAGTGACCGGATGGTGGTAGGTCATTCCCGCCAGCGCCAAACCCATACCGAGGGTGCCGCTGGTGGACTCGACGATCCGCGCTCCGGGCGCCAGATCGCCGCGATCTCTCGCTCGCCGCACCATGTGCAAGGCGGGACGATCCTTCATGCCTCCCGGATTGAACCCCTCGAGTTTGGCCCAGAACCCGCGGCCCGCGGGTGCCAGCGGCGCGCCGACCCACAACACCGGAGTGTTGCCGACCAGCGCGTGCGGCTGCCGGGTCGCGTCCGGCGCGCCCCCCAGCGCCGCAGGAACCTCGGCACGCCTGCCGAGCACAACGTTGTCCATGAGTGTCGCTTTCTGTATCGAGACCGGCCACAAGGGCGGAGCGTGCACGGGCAGCACACCGGCCGACGGGGACGACACGTCGGCCTGGCGCTGACCGATCAGCGTCGGGCGATACAGATGCGCGTCAGCAGAACTCTGCCGCTGACGATGGGCACGGCCGCGACGGGCGGACCGCGCACTCCACCGGGACCAACCCGGTACACAGCCGCGACAACCATGACCGCGACCAGAACGAACAGGAGCAATTGCAGCGGCACGAAACTTCCGCCACCTGCGGGTAGTGCAGGTGCGACCGCGCAGTGGACGGCGTGCGGCGAACCGTGGCGTCCTCCGATATCGGCGAGGGTATGGGAGGTGCCGTCCAAAGCCGCGGCCACCAGGGCGGTGATCGGCGTTGCGGCGTCATGGGTGTGGTGATGGGCTCCATGGTGATGCTCATCGGCGTCGAGCAGCGTGCAGTGCAGCAGCGGCGCCATCAGCAGCGCCGCCGCAAGCAGCGCCAGCGCTAATACTGCAACGACACTCAGGTGTGTGGGTGTCCGCGCCGTCGGTAGTGGGATAGGCGTGCTTGGTGTTGGCGGCGGCGTCGCCATCGTGACCAGGTCCAGATGTGGTCGGCGGAGTGCTGGCGGATGAGGACGAAGGCGATTACCAGGCG
>NZ_JADLQX010000323.1 GCF_015477605.1 Nocardia amamiensis | reverse complement strand
GGAAGTTGACCTCGATCGACCAGCGGCGCCCGGCAACCCGCGCGAGCGTGCCCAGACGTGGCAGTTTGGTGGAGAAGCACCGGTAATAGGCGAGTTTCCCGGTGGTGCGATTACGACGCGCGAGCAGCCACCGGTGTCCGGGCGAGGCGTCGTGGTCGTCGGCGAGGGTGATCCATGCCCAGTCGTAGAGGCGTGGGCCTTTCGCGCCGTCTCCTGCCGCCATCGCGTGCCACCGGCCCTTGGACAGCGCTGCGAC
>NZ_JADLQX010000322.1 GCF_015477605.1 Nocardia amamiensis | reverse complement strand
TGCACCACATCAGCGCGGACGGTTTCTCGCTGCGTCCGCTGCTGCGTGACGTGGTGCTCGCCTACACCGAGCGCGCCCGTGGCGAGGTCCCGTCCTGGGCCACGCTCCAAGTGCAATACGCGGACTACGCGCTGTGGCAGCGCGAGGTGCTCGGCGCCGAGGACGACGCGGACTCCGTCGCCGCACGCCAGATCGCCTACTGGACCGAGCAGCTGCGCGACCTGCCCGATCAGATCGAGCTGCCCGCCGACCGGCC